>CAKAGI010000001.1 GCA_916438965.1 uncultured Atopobium sp.
GATTACTTTGTTCCAGAGCGTCAGATGTGCATTCGCATGGCAGATATTTCCAAGCAGCACAACGGAGCTTCCGTTATTGCTGTTGCTCCAGTACCTGCAGACCAGGTAGATCGTTACGGCATCATTGCGGGTGAGTGTGTCTCTTCTCCTTCAGATGATAGCGAGGGTGAAGGCGCTGTCTGGAAAGTCACTGGTCTTGTCGAGAAACCCCGTCCAGAAGACGCTCCTTCTCACCTGTTTATTGTTGGTCGCTACTTGCTTTCTCCAAAGATTATGGAGCTCCTGGCAACGCAGGGTCCTGGCGCTGGTAACGAGATTCAGCTGACTGACGCAATGGAGCGCCTGCTTGCTGAGGAAGAGATGTACGCGCTGGTAATTGATGCTGAAGAGGGTTGCGATACCGGTACTCCTGCAGCTTGGGCGGCAACCAATGCTCGTATGGCGCTCTCTGATGAGGGTTGCGCAGAAGCATTTAAAGAGGCGCTCGGCAGCTATGCCAACCGTATTGGATAAAAGACCGGACATACTTCGTTTTGGCAGCGATGGCTGGCAAGCTCGCTATGATAAAGGCTTTACCAGGGATAATGTAGTTAGACTTGCAGAGGCCCTTGGTTCCGTTTGGGCAGAAGAGACACCTGGCGGTATCGTCTTTGTTGGTTTTGACACGCGCTTTGAAGCAGACTCGTCTGCGCTTGAGGCGACCGCAACGCTTGCTGCCTTTGGCCTTGACGTGCGAGTTTCCGAGGTATTCTGCCCCACACCTGCAATTTGTTGGGCCTGTGCGCATCACGCTAATGTTGCTGGTGGCCTTATTATTTCTGCAACAGAACTCTCTTGTGAATACTGTGGCATGATTATTCGTGCTGCTAATGGAGGTCCTGTTTCTCGCGAGTTTCTTGAACGTGTTGAGGCTGCAACTCCACTTGAACCAACGGAAGAGCGTGGTTCCTTTACTACCACTAACGTTGTTGACCCCTATAAAAAGCTCTTCTCGCGCAAATTAACGTATCTGCCGTTAGCAAGGCACGTATACCCGTGGTAGTCGACCCAATGTATGGCGCTGCAACTGACCTGCTTGCTGATGTGCTTGTTGCCGCGGGATGCGTGGTGCATCAGATGCATCAGGGTCCTGTTAGGGATTTTGGTGGCATTCATCCTCAACCGGCAGATCCCTGGGCAGATGAATGTTCTTCTACGGTGGTAAGTCGTCGCGCACAGCTTGGTTTTGCTGGTAGATGGCGACGGCGATCGTGCTGCTGCAGTGGACGAGACCGGACGACTCCTCAGTCCTCATGAACTGATTCCGCTCATTACCCGCCATTTGGTCCAAAATCGTAAGCAAACAGGACGTGTCATTTCAACGTTAACCTGTTCTGCATCAGTGTCTGAGACAGGCGTCCCACCTGGGCTTAGAGTCTACAAGTGTTCCTGTTGGCTTTGCGCGTTTGTATTCGGAGATTGAACAAGGAGACGTTCTTCTCGCTGCAGAGGAGTATGGTGGCATGTGTATTCCAAGTCACCTTCCAGAGCGAGACGGCTTGCTTGTGGCCCTGCTTGTAGTAGAAATGCTCGCATATACCCATAAATCGCTTGCGCAGCTCGTTGCTGAAGACGAGGTTGAGCTAGGTCGTATGTGCTACAGCAGGCGAGGAGTGCGTCTTGATGCTGCAGCTACTCAGGCATTTAGGAATATTCTTCCAGGTCTTAATCCAGAAAATGTTGCTGGTAAAGTCCCTGTCTCAGTGAGCCACGCCGATGGCCTAAAGCTGCAATTTAAAGACGATTCCTGGGTGCTTATCCGTCCTTCTCGCATGGATGCCCTGGTACGCGTGTATTCTGAGGCTGCAAACGAGACGCTTCGTGACGAGCTCCTTGATGCAGCCTGTCAGATTGTTAAAGACGAAGTCTAAGTTTTACAGCAGCATAGCAACCTTTTAGCAACTATATATACAACACTATATATAGATAAATACTTAGCGAGAAATACAAGGCAACTTGTTGCAAAAATACATGTTAAAATAGGGAATAAAGTCACCGCAATATCCCAATTGTGTAGAAATTGTGAAGGAATTAAGAAGATACAAATTCTTGTTCACAAACGAGTCGTAAGTGCGTATAGTTAATCCCCGCGCCGCGCACCACGCAATGTGAAATCGCAGCGCAGCGAACCTTGAAAACCGGATACTGCGATCGAAAGATCAGCAAAGACAGACAAGCGAAATTCGAATTTGAACATTTTTGTTCAATAGTCAATTCATAATTTCAGCGAATCCGAGATCAGCGGGATTTTAGAGACGTGGATTCAACTCAACTTTAAATTGTACTGACTTTTAGTCAGTTAAATTTTTGAATGGAGAGTTCGATCCTGGCTCAGGATGAACGCTGGCGGCGCGCCTAACACATGCAAGTCGAACGATTAAAGCACCTTCGGGTGTGTATAAAGTGGCGAACGGCTGAGTAACACGTGGGCAACCTGCCCCTCTCATTGGGATAGCCACGGGAAACCGTGGATAATACCGAATACTTCGGGACTTCCGCATGGAAGACTCGAGAAAGCTCCGGCAGAGGGATGGGCCCGCGGCCTGTTAGCTTGTTGGTGGGGTAACGGCCTACCAAGGCAATGATGGGTAGCTGGGTTGAGAGACCGACCAGCCAGATTGGGACTGAGACACGGCCCAGACTCCTACGGGAGGCAGCAGTGGGGAATCTTGCACAATGGGCGAAAGCCTGATGCAGCGACGCCGCGTGCGGGATGAAGGCCTTCGGGTTGTAAACCGCTTTCAGCAGGGACGAGGCGAAAGTGACGGTACCTGCAGAAGAAGCCCCGGCTAACTACGTGCCAGCAGCCGCGGTAATACGTAGGGGGCAAGCGTTATCCGGATTCATTGGGCGTAAAGCGCTCGTAGGCGGTCTGTTAGGTCGGGAGTTAAATCCGGGGGCTCAACCCCCGTTCGCTCCCGATACCGGCAGACTTGAGTTTGGTAGGGAAGGTGGAATTCCCTGGTGTAGCGGTGGAATGCGCAGATATTAGGGAAGAACACCAGTGGCGAAGGCGGCCTTCTGGGCCATAACTGACGCTGAGGGCGAAAGCTAGGGGAGCAAACAGGATTAGATACCCTGGTAGTCCTAGCCGTAAACGATGGACACTAGGGTGTGGGGGAATATTTCTTCCGTGCCGCAGCTAACGCATTAAGTGTCCCGCCTGGGGAGTACGGCCGCAAGGCTAAAACTCAAAGGAATTGACGGGGGCCCGCACAAGCAGCGGAGCATGTGGTTTAATTCGAAGCAACGCGAAGAACCTTACCAGGGCTTGACATTTTAGGGTGAAGCGGCGGAAACGTCGTGGCCGAAAGGAGCCTAAACAGGTGGTGCATGGCTGTCGTCAGCTCGTGTCGTGAGATGTTAGGTTAAGTCCTGCAACGAGCGCAACCCTCGTCGTATGTTGCCAGCGGTTGGGCCGGGCACCCATACGAGACCGCCGGCGTCAAGCCGGAGGAAGGTGGGGACGACGTCAAGTCATCATGCCCCTTATGTCCTGGGCTACACACGTGCTACAATGGCCGGCACAATGGGCTGCCAACCCGCGAGGGTGAGCGAATCCCTAAAGCCGGTCCCAGTTCGGATTGGAGGCTGCAACCCGCCTCCATGAAGTCGGAGTTGCTAGTAATCGCGGATCAGCACGCCGCGGTGAATGCGTTCCCGGGCCTTGTACACACCGCCCGTCACACCACCCGAGTCGATTGCACCCGAAGTCGTCGGCCTAACCTTTTAGGAGGGAGACGCCGAAGGTGTGGTTGGTAAGGGGGGTGAAGTCGTAACAAGGTAGCCGTACCGGAAGGTGCGGCTGGATCACCTCCTTTCTAGGGAGATACCCTCTTTAGAAGAGATAACACTAACTTTTTTGACGAGTAGTTCCCGTCTTTCCCGTTGATGTCTTTGTTGCACGAAAGTGCGCAGTATTCGGTCTCGAGGGTTCGCCCTCGCGTACCTTGAGAGCTGCATAGTGTGACAAACAAAAATTCGATTTTCTTCAAGAAGATCGCATCTGATCGCATTTGATAAGTAATTATCAAAGTGCAAAAAGTATGTTCAAACCATCGAAAAGAAGATGGTAAGGGCAAACGGTGGATGCCTTGGCACAAGAAGCCGATGAAGGACGTGATAAGCTGCGATAAGCCACGGTAAGGAGCACATATCCTGTGACCCGTGGATTTCCGAATGGGTAAACCCACCAAGAGTCATTTCTTGGTACTTCCTGCTGAATATATAGGCAGGATAGAGGTAACCGGGGGAACTGAAACATCTAAGTACCCCGAGGAAGAGAAATCAAACGAGATTCCCCTAGTAGTGGCGAGCGAACGGGGATATAGGACAAACCGTCAGTTGCGCAAGCGCTGGCGGGGTTGTAGGACCATTCATTGTGGAGTTACAAAACTTCGTGGAAGCAGAATAGCTTGGAAAAGCTGGCGAGACAGGGTAAAAGCCCCGTACGCGAATCTGCGAAGACTCCCGAGTGGCACCTGAGTACTGCCGGACACGTGAAACCCGGTGGGAACCTGGGGGGTCCACCCTCCAATCCTAAATACTCTCTTGTGACCGATAGTGAACCAGTACCGTGAGGGAAAGGTGAAAAGCACCCCTAGCGGGGAGTGAAATAGTACCTGAAACCGTTTGCCTACAAGCAGTCGGAGCAGACTTTTGTCTGTGACGGCGTGCCTTTTGTAGAATGAGCCAGCGAGTTACGGCATGTGGCAAGGTTAAGCTAAAAAAGCGAGCCGCAGCGAAAGCGAGTCTGAATAGGGCGAGTGAGTCGCATACCGTAGACGCGAAGCCAGGTGAGCTATCCATGAGCAGGCTGAAGCGGGGGTAAGACCCCGTGGAGGGCCGAACCCACTTAGGTTGAAAACTGAGGGGATGACTTGTGGATAGGAGTGAAAGGCCAATCAAACCTGGAGATATCTCGTTCTCTCCGAAATAGCTTTAGGGCTAGCCTCGGATGTTTACCAATGGGGGTAGAGCACTGAATAGTTGCGGGGGCTTCACCGCCTACCAAGATTAATCAAACTCCGAATACCATTGGTCTAGAATCCGGGAGTCAGAATATGTGGGCTAAGCTGTGTATTCGAAAGGGAAACAGCCCAGACCGCCCGCTAAGGTCCCAAAATCAATGCTAAGTGGCAAAGGATGTGCGTTTGCTCAGACAACCAGGATGTTGGCTTAGAAGCAGCCATTCATTTAAAGAGTGCGTAATAGCTCACTGGTCGAGTGGACATGCGCCGACAATATACGGGGCTAAGCATTGTACCGAAGCGGCGGATCAGTACTTTTGTACTGGTGGTAGGAGAGCTTTCTGTACGGGTTGAAGCAGTTGGATAACCAACTGTGGACTGTCCAGAAGTGAGAATGCTGGCATGAGTAACGAGAGACATGTAAAAAACATGTCCGCCGTAAACCCAAGGTTTCCTGGGCAAGGCTAATCCTCCCAGGGTTAGGCGGGAGCTAAGGCAAGGCCGGAAGGCGTAGTCGATGCACAACAGGTAGAAATTCCTGTCCCTCCAAAAGAGCGTTATCACCAATGGGGTGACGGAGCAGGGTAGCTAGGCGGGGTTCTGGACGTCCCCGTGATGGCACGTAGGCTGAGAAGTAGTGAAATGCGCTTCTCATGTGGCTGAGGTGTCGGACGAAGCAATTGAGTGAAGCTAGTAAGCCCATACTTCCAAGAAAAACCTCTAGGGAGCTCTGAGGAGCCCGTACCGCAAACCGACACAGGTGGGTGGGTAGAGCATACCAAGGCGATCGGGAGAACTATGGTTAAGAACTCGGCAAAATTGCCCCGTAACTTCGGGAGAAGGGGTGCCGGTTTCGGTGAAGGGATTTACTCCCCGAGCTAAGATCGGTCACAGTAAATAGGTCCAAGCGACTGTTTATCAAAAACACAGGACTCTGCTGAAGTCGTAAGACGACGTATAGGGTCTGACGCCTGCCCGGTGCCGGAAGGTCACGAGGAGTTGTTAGCATTAGCGAAGCAGCGAATCTAAGCCCCGGTAAACGGCGGCCGTAACTATAACGGTCCTAAGGTAGCGAAATTCCTTGTCGGGTAAGTTCCGACCTGCACGAAAGGCGTAACGATTTGGACGCTGTCTCAACCATAGACCCGGTGAAATTGCACTAGTCGTGAAGATGCGACTTACCCGCAGAAGGACGGAAAGACCCCGTGAACCTTTACTGCAGCTTGACATTGGCTGCCGGTTCGTCGTGTAGAGGATAGGTGGGAGACTTTGAACCAGGGACGCCAGTCTCTGGGGAGTCACCCTTGGAATACCACCCTCGACGTTCTGGCATCCTAACTTGCGACCGTTATCCGGCGTGAGGACCGTGTCAGGTGGGTAGTTTGACTGGGGCGGTCGCCTCCTAAAATGTAACGGAGGCGCACGTAAGGTCTGCTCAGGATGGTCGGCAACCATCCTTTTGAGTGCAAGAGCATAAGCAGGCTTGACTGCGAGGCCTACAAGCCGAGCAGATGGGAAACCAGGTTCTAGTGATCCGGCGGCACAGAGTGGTATGGCCGTCGCTCAACGGACAAAAGGTACTCCGGGGATAACAGGCTGATCTTCCCCAAGAGTCCACATCGACGGGAAGGTTTGGCACCTCGATGTCGGCTCATCGCATCCTGGGGCTGGAGCAGGTCCCAAGGGTATGGCTGTTCGCCATTTAAAGCGGTACGCGAGCTGGGTTCAGAACGTCGTGAGACAGTTCGGTCCCTATCCTCTGTGGGCGTAGGAAAATTGAGGGAGGCTGCCCCTAGTACGAGAGGACCGGGGTGGACGGACCTCCGGTGTACGGGTTGTTAACCAATAGCATTGCCCGGTAGCTGAGTCCGGTCGGGATAACCGCTGAAAGCATCTAAGCGGGAAGCCCATCCCAAGATGAGTTTTCCTTTCGGTAAGACCCCTTGTAGACTACGAGGTTGATAGGATGCAGATGTAAGTGCTGTAAGGCATTCAGTCGAGCATTACTAATCGGTCGAGCTCTTCTTTTCTTTAATATATTTTGAACTGATGCGTGATTTTTGAAGCCTTTGAATTTAACGTCACACTGTGCGGCCCTCAGGGCACGTGAGAAACCCTTGTGAAACAAGAATACCCCTTGTTGGTCAGCGACCATGGCAGGGGAGGCACACCTGGTCCCATTCCGAACCCAGAAGTTAAGCCCCCGAGCGCCGATGGTACTGCGGAGTAGTCCGTGGGAGAGCAGGACGTCGCTGACCAACAAGGGGCATTTTTATGTCGAGAGGATCTCACATTTGTGGGGTCCTTTTTTTGTAATTACTTTCAGTTTTTCCAATTCTTTTATTTAAAGACAACTCGAGTCAAATCCACAGTTTAAAGCATTGCCAATTGATACTAAAAGCAATACTATTGGTTTCTCGCACTCTGTAAATACTCAATTGTGTAGAAATTGTGAAGGAATTAAGAAGATACAAATTCTTGTTCACAAACGAGTCGTAAGTGCGTATAGTTAATCCCCGCGCCGCGCACCACGCAATGTGAAATCGCAGCGCAGCGAACCTTGAAAACCGGATACTGCGATCGAAAGATCAGCAAAGACAGACAAGCGAAATTCGAATTTGAACATTTTTGTTCAATAGTCAATTCATAATTTCAGCGAATCCGAGATCAGCGGGATTTTAGAGACGTGGATTCAACTCAACTTTAAATTGTACTGACTTTTAGTCAGTTAAATTTTTGAATGGAGAGTTCGATCCTGGCTCAGGATGAACGCTGGCGGCGCGCCTAACACATGCAAGTCGAACGATTAAAGCACCTTCGGGTGTGTATAAAGTGGCGAACGGCTGAGTAACACGTGGGCAACCTGCCCCTCTCATTGGGATAGCCACGGGAAACCGTGGATAATACCGAATACTTCGGGACTTCCGCATGGAAGACTCGAGAAAGCTCCGGCGGAGAGGGATGGGCCCGCGGCCTGTTAGCTTGTTGGTGGGGTAACGGCCTACCAAGGCAATGATGGGTAGCTGGGTTGAGAGACCGACCAGCCAGATTGGGACTGAGACACGGCCCAGACTCCTACGGGAGGCAGCAGTGGGGAATCTTGCACAATGGGCGAAAGCCTGATGCAGCGACGCCGCGTGCGGGATGAAGGCCTTCGGGTTGTAAACCGCTTTCAGCAGGGACGAGGCGAAAGTGACGGTACCTGCAGAAGAAGCCCCGGCTAACTACGTGCCAGCAGCCGCGGTAATACGTAGGGGGCAAGCGTTATCCGGATTCATTGGGCGTAAAGCGCTCGTAGGCGGTCTGTTAGGTCGGGAGTTAAATCCGGGGGCTCAACCCCCGTTCGCTCCCGATACCGGCAGACTTGAGTTTGGTAGGGGAAGGTGGAATTCCTAGTGTAGCGGTGGAATGCGCAGATATTAGGAAGAACACCAGTGGCGAAGGCGGCCTTCTGGGCCATAACTGACGCTGAGGAGCGAAAGCTAGGGGAGCAAACAGGATTAGATACCCTGGTAGTCCTAGCCGTAAACGATGGACACTAGGTGTGGGGGAATATTTCTTCCGTGCCGCAGCTAACGCATTAAGTGTCCCGCCTGGGGAGTACGGCCGCAAGGCTAAAACTCAAAGGAATTGACGGGGGCCCGCACAAGCAGCGGAGCATGTGGTTTAATTCGAAGCAACGCGAAGAACCTTACCAGGGCTTGACATTTAGGTGAAGCGGCGGAAACGTCGTGGCCGAAAGGAGCCTAAACAGGTGGTGCATGGCTGTCGTCAGCTCGTGTCGTGAGATGTTAGGTTAAGTCCTGCAACGAGCGCAACCCTCGTCGTATGTTGCCAGCGGTTAGGCCGGGCACCCATACGAGACCGCCGGCGTCAAGCCGGAGGAAGGTGGGGACGACGTCAAGTCATCATGCCCCTTATGTCCTGGGCTACACACGTGCTACAATGGCCGGCACAATGGGCTGCCAACCCGCGAGGGTGAGCGAATCCCTAAAGCCGGTCCCAGTTCGGATTGGAGGCTGCAACCCGCCTCCATGAAGTCGGAGTTGCTAGTAATCGCGGATCAGCACGCCGCGGTGAATGCGTTCCCGGGCCTTGTACACACCGCCCGTCACACCACCCGAGTCGATTGCACCCGAAGTCGTCGGCCCTAACCTTTTAGGGAGGGAGACGCCGAAGGTGTGGTTGGTAAGGGGGTGAAGTCGTAACAAGGTAGCCGTACCGGAAGGTGCGGCTGGATCACCTCCTTTCTAGGGAGATACCCTCTTTAGAAGAGATAACACTAACTTTTTTTGACGAGTAGTTCCCGTCTTTCCCTGTTGATGTCTTTTGTTGCACGAAAGTGCGCAGTATTCGGTCTCGAGGGTTCGCCCTCGCGTACCTTGAGAGCTGCATAGTGTGACAAACAAAAATTCGATTTTCTTCAAGAAGATCGCATCTGATCGCATTTGATAAGTAATTATCAAAGTGCAAAAAGTATGTTCAAACCATCGAAAAGAAGATGGTAAGGGCAAACGGTGGATGCCTTGGCACAAGAAGCCGATGAAGGACGTGATAAGCTGCGATAAGCCACGGTAAGGAGCACATATCCTGTGACCCGTGGATTTCCGAATGGGTAAACCCACCAAGAGTCATTTCTTGGTACTTCCTGCTGAATATATAGGCAGGATAGAGGTAACCGGGGGAACTGAAACATCTAAGTACCCCGAGGAAGAGAAATCAAACGAGATTCCCCTAGTAGTGGCGAGCGAACGGGGATATAGGACAAACCGTCAGTTGCGCAAGCGCTGGCGGGGTTGTAGGACCATTCATTGTGGAGTTACAAAACTTCGTGGAAGCAGAATAGCTTGGAAAAAGCTGGCGAGACAGGGTAAAAAGCCCCGTACGCGAATCTGCGAAGACTCCCGAGTGGCACCTGAGTACTGCCGGACACGTGAAACCCGGTGGGAACCTGGGGGGTCCACCCTCCAATCCTAAATACTCTCTTGTGACCGATAGTGAACCAGTACCGTGAGGGAAAGGTGAAAAGCACCCCTAGCGGGGAGTGAAATAGTACCTGAAACCGTTTGCCTACAAGCAGTCGGAGCAGACTTTTGTCTGTGACGGCGTGCCTTTTGTAGAATGAGCCAGCGAGTTACGGCATGTGGCAAGGTTAAGCTAAAAAGCGAGCCGCAGCGAAAGCGAGTCTGAATAGGGCGAGTGAGTCGCATACCGTAGACGCGAAGCCAGGTGAGCTATCCATGAGCAGGCTGAAGCGGGGGTAAGACCCCGTGGAGGGCCGAACCCACTTAGGTTGAAAACTGAGGGGATGACTTGTGGATAGGAGTGAAAGGCCAATCAAACCTGGAGATATCTCGTTCTCTCCGAAATAGCTTTAGGGCTAGCCTCGGATGTTTACCAATGGGGGTAGAGCACTGAATAGTTGCGGGGGCTTCACCGCCTACCAAGATTAATCAAACTCCGAATACCATTGGTCTAGAATCCGGGAGTCAGAATATGTGGGCTAAGCTGTGTATTCGAAAGGGAAACAGCCCAGACCGCCCGCTAAGGTCCCAAAATCAATGCTAAGTGGCAAAGGATGTGCGTTTGCTCAGACAACCAGGATGTTGGCTTAGAAGCAGCCATTCATTTAAAGAGTGCGTAATAGCTCACTGGTCGAGTGGACATGCGCCGACAATATACGGGGCTAAGCATTGTACCGAAGCGGCGGATCAGTACTTTGTACTGGTGGTAGGAGAGCTTTCTGTACGGGTTGAAGCAGTTGGATAACCAACTGTGGACTGTCCAGAAGTGAGAATGCTGGCATGAGTAACGAGAGACATGTAAAAAACATGTCCGCCGTAAACCCAAGGTTTCCTGGGCAAGGCTAATCCTCCCAGGGTTAGGCGGGAGCTAAGGCAAGGCCGGAAGGCGTAGTCGATGCACAACAGGTAGAAATTCCTGTCCCTCCAAAAGAGCGTTATCACCAATGGGGTGACGGAGCAGGGTAGCTAGGCGGGGTTCTGGACGTCCCCGTGATGGCACGTAGGCTGAGAAGTAGTGAAATGCGCTTCTCATGTGGCTGAGGTGTCGGACGAAGCAATTGAGTGAAGCTAGTAAGCCCATACTTCCAAGAAAAACCTCTAGGGAGCTCTGAGGAGCCCGTACCGCAAACCGACACAGGTGGGTGGGTAGAGCATACCAAGGCGATCGGGAGAACTATGGTTAAGGAACTCGGCAAAATTGCCCCGTAACTTCGGGAGAAGGGGTGCCGGTTTCGGTGAAGGGATTTACTCCCCGAGCTAAGATCGGTCACAGTAAATAGGTCCAAGCGACTGTTTATCAAAAACACAGGACTCTGCTGAAGTCGTAAGACGACGTATAGGGTCTGACGCCTGCCCGGTGCCGGAAGGTCACGAGGAGTTGTTAGCATTAGCGAAGCAGCGAATCTAAGCCCCGGTAAACGGCGGCCGTAACTATAACGGTCCTAAGGTAGCGAAATTCCTTGTCGGGTAAGTTCCGACCTGCACGAAAGGCGTAACGATTTGGACGCTGTCTCAACCATAGACCCGGTGAAATTGCACTAGTCGTGAAGATGCGACTTACCCGCAGAAGGACGGAAAGACCCCGTGAACCTTTACTGCAGCTTGACATTGGCTGCCGGTTCGTCGTGTAGAGGATAGGTGGGAGACTTTGAACCAGGGACGCCAGTCTCTGGGGAGTCACCCTTGGAATACCACCCTCGACGTTCTGGCATCCTAACTTGCGACCGTTATCCGGCGTGAGGACCGTGTCAGGTGGGTAGTTTGACTGGGGCGGTCGCCTCCCTAAAATGTAACGGAGGCGCACGTAAGGTCTGCTCAGGATGGTCGGCAACCATCCTTTTGAGTGCAAGAGCATAAGCAGGCTTGACTGCGAGGCCTACAAGCCGAGCAGATGGGAAACCAGGTTCTAGTGATCCGGCGGCACAGAGTGGTATGGCCGTCGCTCAACGGACAAAAGGTACTCCGGGGATAACAGGCTGATCTTCCCCAAGAGTCCACATCGACGGGAAGGTTTGGCACCTCGATGTCGGCTCATCGCATCCTGGGGCTGGAGCAGGTCCCAAGGGTATGGCTGTTCGCCATTTAAAGCGGTACGCGAGCTGGGTTCAGAACGTCGTGAGACAGTTCGGTCCCTATCCTCTGTGGGCGTAGGAAAAATTGAGGGAGGCTGCCCCTAGTACGAGAGGACCGGGGTGGACGGACCTCCGGTGTACGGGTTGTTAACCAATAGCATTGCCCGGTAGCTGAGTCCGGTCGGGATAACCGCTGAAAGCATCTAAGCGGGAAGCCCATCCCAAGATGAGTTTTCCTTTCGGTAAGACCCCTTGTAGACTACGAGGGTTGATAGGATGCAGATGTAAGTGCTGTAAGGCATTCAGTCGAGCATTACTAATCGGTCGAGCTCTTCTTTTCTTTAATATATTTTGAACTGATGCGTGATTTTTGAAGCCTTTGAATTTAACGTCACACTGTGCGGCCCTCAGGGCACGTGAGAAACCCTTGTGAAACAAGAATACCCCTTGTTGGTCAGCGACCATGGCAGGGGAGGCACACCTGGTCCCATTCCGAACCCAGAAGTTAAGCCCCCGAGCGCCGATGGTACTGCGGAGTAGTCCGTGGGAGAGCAGGACGTCGCTGACCAACAAGGGGCATTTTTATGTCGAGAGGATCTCACTTTTAGGGGTCCTTTTTGGAAAAAAATAACAATATTCGAAAATCGCATAATTTTATTTACTAAATTTACACATTTATTACGTAAAATCTCTACATAACCATCACGAGTTATACATAATTTTTCTTAAGAATATACCGTTCACAGAAGATAATTTTTTTAAATAGTTTTGTTATCTATTTTTCAACATTTGTGCATTTCTGAGTATATTTTGTCACTATTTTTGTTCTGAATCTGTCCATATTTCTCATACCGTTCACCTAAACCTTCTCTGATTCTTACAAATTTAGCTTGATTATTTATTCCACACAAAATTTCAGGTTAAGAAATGTTAGAGCGCTACATGCGCTTTGGTTTATTTGAATAGTTGGGAGAGTTTTATGAGCACTAACAAAGCTGAGGGACATGAAGTCGAGCCATTATTGGGAGGGTCTTCTCGCCAGATAGTGGGCGACTATTGCAGAATTGTTCCACCAAAGCATTTTCTTAGGACAATGGAGAAAACCAGAAGACCTCTCGCGCTTTGTGCCGAACCCTGCATGGGAAAGACGATGTTTCTTCGTGAGCTGGCTGATCATGCTGTATGCGATGGTTGGACTGTCTATGAGATTAATTTATCAAGTTTGTCAGTTAAAGACGCCACACAAATTTTGACTAAGAAAAGCACGTCTATCTGCAACGGAAGAAGAAGTAAAGAGCTAAAAAGGCTTGTCATTATTGACGATTTTCCGCCATCTGATGAATATCACGTTGCTCGCCAAGTTAAATCGATTGCGCGTTTGCGCATGGCAGGATGTCTGGTTGCATTTTCTTTGCAACCAGAAGCGCGTCAGCTTCTTGATGAAGTTCCTAATGTATATGTGCTTGGAAAGAATGAACTTCTCGCTATTATGCCTGGTATTGATAGCTCTGAGCAATCTATCATGAATAATATGCGCTTGACTCGTGGTATTCCCACGCTTGTGTACTCGCTACCTCTTATGTACTCGGAGAAAAGTGATTCTGAGATTCCTATCACGTATCAAACAAGCTTGGCGTGCGTTGCTTCTTACATGCTGCGGGATTCTCTTGGAATCGAAGAACTTAAGCTTCGTTTTGGAATGATGCTGCTGGGATCAGGATCGTTTGATGATTTGAATCGCGTATGTGGTCAGATAGATCTTGAGTACCTTGCAAAAATTGAACAAGACGCACCTTTCTTTGGAGTTCATGTCGCATCTCGCTACTTCTCATGCCTGCATGTCACAAGATTTGATGTGTTGCACTTTAACAAACAGGAGCTGGTAACGCTTGCGAGCAATCATGAAAAGCTTGTCTTAAAAACCATCGCACTGTTGATTGATAAAGAAGAATTTTCCAAAGCTGCATTTTTAAGTTCTTTAGTGCGCGAAGAGATAACATGGGAAATTGTATTGTCCCATGCAGTGGAATTTGTAGATGCAGGCTATATTGAGCTCGTAGACAACGCGCTTACAGCCACGAATTCTGATTGTACACTGGAAAATTCAAGTAAGAAAACAGCAAAGAGGATGGTTGATGCGCTTTCTTATACGAAGAGCCCAATGAACGCCAAAGAAATTGAATATACGCTAGAAAATCTGACGTCCTTTAATGCTTTTCACAAGCAAACAGCGTATATGACGTTATTGAAGCTGCTTTTGCAAAAACCTCTGGGATTTTTGAAAGAAGACCCTGAAATTGGATCGATAGAAAAGAAAATTGCTTTACACAAACGAGCGATTGACCTGGCAGTTCAAGGAAATTTTAAGCACGCGCTACGGCTTCTTCTACTTGAGCAACAGTTTGAAAAAGGAAATTCAATTACGTCAGCGGTACAAACGATTGACGTTGAGTTACTTTACGTATTGCTTGGGGTACACCAGAAAAATCTCGACGCCCGTAGTTTAAGAGCCATTACATTTCTCCAAGAAAGTGAGGCTGGGTCACTGAAGGGCATCGCAGGGTTATTAAAGTGTGCACAGCATCTCTTTGAAAAGAGTGCTTCAGTTGGAAATTTGTACGAGACTGAACAGCTTATCAGTCAGTCAGAACAACAAGGGAATCGCCTGATTCAGGTACCTGCGCTTTTTGATTGCCCTCGCTTCTGAGCTTAAGGAGTAGGGCATATCCAAAAGCACAGCTACAGGCGAGAAGGGCGACCATTCTGAGTAGAGAGTGGAATTCGCTGTATATTTCTCAGGTAGGAAAAATTATTGAGGACATAGCAGGCTTTTTCTTAGGAATAAAGCCTACAGAAGAAAGTCTTGAGGCAGTTACACACCCTTCGCTTAAAGCTGTGTGCAGAGTGGTGTATAGAGCGCTTTTTGTAAGCGTCAAGGGTCATGCTCCTACCTGGCTTGATACTGTTGAGTACGGAGTTCCCGAAAACACCATGTGGCTTATACGAGCACTTTTATCTGACGAATCTGCGCTGCAAGAAAGTTTGACTCAAGAGTTACCTGAAGACTGGCTGAGGTATTTGCAGTCGAATGAGGGAAAAGACAAGGTCATACAAGCTGATGTTTCAAAGATAAGAAAAGAGCTTGCGGGTTTTGAGGATGGTACGTTAAAAACACTTGGTACAACACAGCAGAAAAAATCCCACCAAGGAATCCACATTGCTCTTCTTGGCAGATTTAGTATGTCAGTTGAAGGGACAGAAATTGCTAGCAGAAAAATTGCATACCGCTCTGCAAAGGCTTTGCTTGTGTATTTGGCTTTAGCCCATAATCACGTTAGCTTCAGGTCTCAGATTGCGCAACAGATTTGGCCCGAGGCAGAACATGGCCGTTGGCAGGAACGTCTATATCAGGCAACACGAGTGATTCGGCGAGAAGTTCAGGCACTTTGGAAGGACGGTGAACCACTGGAAGCTTCCAGGATAGAAAAGACGCTTGGACTTAATGCGCAGCAGGTAACAGTTGATATTGACGTATTTACGCGCTTGGCAAGAAGTGTGGCTTCTTCAAGTAATGATGAGGATATCGTGCATCTGGCAAAACAGGCTGAAGAGCTCTATCAGGGAGATTTATATCTTCCAGAGGATGAGTGCTTTAGATTTGCTGATCCCATTCGGACTGCGTTGAGAGACCAATATATAGAGACTATGGTTGCTGCATCGTCTGCTGCTTTACGAATGTCTCACCCTACACATGCAGTTCATTTTGCGGAGCTTGCCTATCTTGTAGACGACATGCGTGAAGACACGCTTATGGCACTTATTCAGGCACTAAGAAAGTGTGGTCGCGCGCAAGATGCTCAACAGTATTACGACTTGTACGTTGAGAAATACGTCGTTAAACGCAGAAAAATGCCTTCGAAGCAACTGAGAATGATTGCAGGCGCAGAAAAGGGAAAAGAATCGATAGAAACTAGTGGTGGAGAAATAACGAAAATGGGATTTTACGGAGCTATGTAGTGTGATTCAACCAGTTAGACGGGGTATGATATAAAAGTTAAATACTGTGTCTATTAACCGAAGATAGACGCCTGACGTCAAGGAAAAGCTATGCCTAGTTTCCTCTCAAAGATTCTGTCCTTTGGTGCTGACAAGGACCTCAAAGCATATCAGCGCATTGTCGAGAAGATCAATGAGCTTGAGCCAAAAATGCAGGCCATGAGCGATGATGAGCTCAAGGCTCAGACCGATGACTTCAAGGCTCGCTATGCAGAGGGAGAAAGCCTAGATGACCTTCTTCCAGAGGCTTTTGCAACAGTTCGCGAGGCATCAGTGCGAACAATTGGCCAGCGTCACTTTGACGTTCAGCTTATCGGCGGTATTGCTCTTCATAAGGGAACCATCGCAGAGATGAAGACCGGTGAAGGTAAGACGCTTGTCTCAACCCTCGCTGGTTACCTTAACGCTCTCAGTGGCGAAGGTGTTCACATCGTTACCGTTAACGATTATCTAGCTAAACGAGACAGTGAGTGGATGGGAACCATTTACAAGTTCTTGGGCATTAGCGTTGGTCTTCTGCAGAACGGCATGCGCTTGAGCCTTAAAAAGCCTGCGTATGAAGCTGATATTACGTATGGCACAAACTCAGAGTTTGGTTTTGACTATCTGCGTGACAACATGGTCACTCGTCCAGAGATGCGTGTACAACGCGGACACCATTACGCCATCGTCGACGAGGTTGACTCCATCCTTATCGATGAAGCCCGTACTCCTTTGATTATTTCTGGTGCTGGTACTAAATCAGCTGGTACCTATAAGGATTTTGCTAAGGCAGTTCGCGGTCTAATCCCAGAGATTGACTTCGAGATGGACGAGGCAAAGCACACCATCGCAACAACAGAGATTGGTCTCGAGAAGGTCGAGCGTGCTCTTAACATTGACGATATCTACAACGATGAGACGGGCCAGCTGGTTAATCACCTTCAGCAGGCGCTGAAGGCTGAGTACATGTTCCATCGTGACCAGCAGTACGTTGTTATTGATGGTGAAGTTAAAATTGTTGATGAGTTCACTGGTCGTATTATGGAAGGCCGTCGCTATTCTGAAGGTCTTCACCAGGCAATTGAAGCAAAAGAGAATGTCCAGGTACGTGAAGAGAACCAGACCCTGGCAACAATTACCCTCCAGAACTACTTCCTCATGTATGACAAGCTCTCTGGTATGACTGGTACTGCAATGACTGAGGACGCAGAGTTCCGCGAGGTGTACCACGTTCCAGTTCAGGTCATTCCACCTAACCGTCCTGTTAAGCGTGAAGACCTTGATGACCTGGTCTACCGCACTATTGACGCTAAGTTCGAGGCTGTCGTTAAAGATGTTGAAGAGCGCCATCAGAATGGTCAGCCAGTACTTGTTGGTACCGTTTCCATCGACAACTCCGAGCGTATTTCTCGCATTCTTTCTAAGCGCGGCATTAAGCACAACGTTCTGAACGCTAAATTCCACGAGCGCGAGGCTCAGATTATTGCTCAGGCAGGCCGTGAAGGCGCAGTTACAATCGCAACTAACATGGCGGGCCGTGGTACTGATATTCTTCTGGGCGGCAACCCAGATGTTATGGCCGAGGATATCCTTCGCAACCAGGGAATTGATCCAACTGAGGCAACTCAGGAGCAGAAAGAAGTCGCACGTAAGGAAGCTAAAGAAATTTGTGCAGCTGAGCGTGAGGCAGTAACCGCTGCGGGTGGTCTCTGTGTTATTGGTACCGAGCGTCACGAGAGTCGTCGTATCGACAACCAGCTTCGTGGTCGTTCTGGTCGTCAGGGAGATCCTGGTCAGACTCAGTTCTACCTCTCTCTTGAGGATGATTTGATGCGTCGTTTTGGCGGCGATCGCATGGATGGCGTTGCAGCAATGATGCAGCGCTATGAGCTTCCAGATGACATGCCCATTAAGGCAAAGATTGTTACCAAGCTTGTCGAGGGCGCTCAGCGCAAGGTTGAGGAAGTCAACTTTGCAATGCGTAAGAACGTCCTTGATTACGACGACGTTATGAATAAGCAACGCCAAGTCATCTACGCAGAGAGAAATAAGATTCTTGATGGCAAGGATCTTATGGAGCTCATCGAGACGGTTACTGCTTCAACAACACAGCGTATTTGTGAAGAGTTCTGCTACGGAGATGCTGATGAGTGGGATCTTGAGGGTCTGGAGAAGTGGCTTTCTGAACTCACCGGTAAGACTGACCTTCCAGAATTCTCCGAAGATACTAAGTTTGAGCAGCTAGAAGAGGATGTCACTGCATTTGTTCAGAATGCATTTGACGAGAAAACCCAGAAGCTTGGTGACGAGGTCATGCGTGAGCTTGCTGCTCAGGTAATGCTTCGCGTCATTGATACTCGTTGGATGGCATACCTCCAGGAGATGGATTACCTGAAGACTGGTATTGGCCTTCGTGGTTTTGGTCAGCGCGATCCACTTGTTGAGTATAAGACAGAGGCCTATGAGGCGTTTACCCTGCTTGTTAATACTATGTACGAGGACTTTATTCGCACTATTCTCCGTCTTGAGCTGGTAAATCGACCACGTCAAAATGCAGAGGCCGATGCATTCCAGAACGCTCAGTATTCTGGTGGAGAAGAGACCGATGGTGATCAGAGAGCTGCCCAGCACGGCAAGAGCATGCTCAAGAACGCTGCAGCTATTGGCAAGAGCCCTCAGGAACTGGCGCAGGACAATCTTCAGTTGCTACGTACCGCAAGTCAGACGATCCAAATCCTTACGTCAATATTGGTCGTAATGATCCTTGCCCATGTGGAAGCGGTAAAAAATTTAAGAACTGCCACGGTCGAAATAGGTAAGAATGGCCGATACTGAAGTTCTTTCGCTCCAAGTACTAGCGGAGCGACTCGCTGAGGTTGAGGGATACCTTCACCTCGCAGAGAAACGTCAGCAGATTTCAGAACTTGAAGCAGAGAGCGCGCGTCCCAACTTTTGGAATGATGCTGAAACTGCGCAAAAGGTAATGACACAACTATCTTCTCTCAGAGATGATGTTGCGGGAATTGATAAAGCTAAAGAAAAGCTTGGTGATGCCGAAGCTGCCTTTGAGCTTGGAACAGAGCTTGAAGACCAGGCATCGCTTGATGAATCTCAGGCACTAGCTGCATCTCTTGAGAGGGACCTTTCAGAGCTAGAGCTCTCCAGCTGGTTTACTGATGAGCTTGACCACGGCGATGCTATTGTCACTATCAAGCCTGGTCAAGGAGGTCTTGAGTCTCAAGACTGGTGCGAGATGCTTTTTCGCATGTATCTCAAGTACTGTGATCGCCGTGGTTGGAAAGTTGATATTAACGACGCTCCAGCCGCAGAGGTCATTGGTCTTGACCGTGCTACCTTTACCGTTAGCGGAAAGAACGCCTACGGTATGCTCCGTGCCGAGCAGGGCGTACATCGACTCGTACGAATTTCCCCTACGGATGATAAAAAGCGCAGACAGACATCATTTGCGGGAGTAGAAGTACTTCCTGTTCTTCCAGAAGATATTGAAGTTGATATTGATCCTAATGACCTTCGCATTGATGTATATCATGCATCAGGACCAGGTGGTCAGGGTGTCAACACAACTGATTCAGCAGTTCGTATCACACATATTCCAACAGGAACAGTGGTAACGTGCCAAAACGAGCGCAGCCAGCTACAGAATAAGCTGCAGCAATGAACATTTTGCGCAGTCGTCTCTATGAAATTGAAAAAGAGAAGCGTGAAGCAGAGCTTGATGAACTACGTGGACCAAGAAGAGAAATCTCATTTGGTAACCAGATTAGAAGCTATGTTCTTTATCCTTATCAACTTATTAAGGATTTAAGAACCGGAGCAGAAATAGGAAATGTAGATTCCGTTCTTTCAGACGGCAATCTTGATCAGTTTATTGTTGCGTATCATCGCTGGGTTGTTGGCGGAAAGGACTAGCGTGCAGAAGTCTACTTGGCAAACATCATTCAAAGACTCGTTCTTTATTGTTCTTGGCTGTGCGATTTTTGCAGTTGGCCTTGATGTATTTGAAGTACCAAATGGAATCGCCGCTGGTGGCATTACGGGTTTTGCTACTGTTATTAGGGCTATTGCACTGCCCTTTGGCTTTGACTTACCTATTGGTATGCAAACCATTGCTATGAATATTGTTCTTATGGCATTTGTTGCAAAAAGCGGCAATAAGAAATACCTGCTTAAGAGTGTTGCAGGCTTCTTGATCTCCAGTATCTTTGTTGACTTATTTGCGCCATTTTTGCCAGCCCTTGGCGCCAGCGATCTTATGCTTGCATCACTATGGGGTAGTATTATCTGCGGTTTTGGTCTCGGCTTGGTCTTTAGAGCAGGTGGAAATACCGGAGGAACAGACATTATTGCTCAGGCAGTGTCAAAGCGTTTCTCTATTCCATCCGGCACTTCAATTATTATCGTTGATATCCTCATTATTATTGCCGCTATTCCGGTCTTCTCGCTAGAAAACGGCCTGTATTCAATGCTTGCTATCTTTATTACCGGTAAAATGATTGATTTTGTTATCGACGGTCCAAGATCTGAACGCTGCGTGTACATTATCTCGTCCGAGCACGATGCAATTGCGCATGAGATTCTGTATAACCTTAACCGTGGTTGCACTGAGCTGCAGGCACGTGGTTTGTGGAGTGGTGCAAATAAGCCTGTTTTGATGTGCGTTTTAGGTCGTACCGAGCTCGTTCAGCTCAAGGCTGTTGTTTCAGAAATTGATCCCGATGCTCTTGTCTTCATTTCAGAAGTTCATGAGGCAATCGGCGAGGGCTTTAAATCGTTCGAGGCGTTGGAGAGTTAATCGACAGAGCGCAAAAGTTTGTGCAATAAATAGCTCTTTCCAGGCAGAAAAAAGGCGACCCTTTGAGGTCGCCTTTTTGATAAAACGCACGAGGTATGCAGAATGTTTTGTGTTGATTAACCTATCCTATTTAGCAGGAAGAATAGAAGGGGTGACGCTAACAACATCCTTCAGGCCAGCTGCTTTGAGCTCTTTGATCTGCTCGTCAGTTGCTCCCGTATCAGTAATTAAGAGATCAATATCTTCTGCAGAGCCAAACTGGAAGTTAGAAGTGACGCCAAGCTTTGAAGAGTCGGCGACAACAAAGTGCTTTCTTGAGCGCTTGAGCATCTGAGCGTTGATTGCTGGCTCAGGAGAAGTTGCAGAGGTCAAACCAAATTCTCCCGAGAAACCCGTGCAACCCAGGAAGCATTTAGCAGCGGTAATGCGCTGGATGCAATCAAGAGCCGTCTCACCCGTCATGGAAGCACGTGGAGGACGAATATCGCCACCGGTTAGGATGATAGAAAGATCGTGGATGTCCTCAAGCAGCAGAGCTTTTTCCGTTGTTGGTGACAACAGTTACGTCGTGAGCGTCAATCCACTCGAGCATGCCAAGAGCAACGGAGCTGGTATTAATAAAGATGCAATCGCCATCTTCAACATAGCGAGCAGCTTCACGAGCAATTGCCTTATTGGAACGAATCTGTCTTGAACCAGAAGGACGACCGTAAGGATTAAGAAGGGTAGCAATGCCGTACTGGCGAGTAAGGATGCCGCGCTTCTCAAGAAAATCTAGATCTCGTCTAATGGTCAGGGAAGAAACATCAAAGTGCTCAGCGAGCTCAATAACACTAGCCTGTCCTTCTTTTTCTAGCAGCTCAGTAATTGCCTCACGACGTGAATCGACGTAAGCCTTACTCCTTTTCATAAATGCCCTCCTTTATGAGCAACATTTTTGACATGAATGTTCATTGATTAATAAAATATAACATTGAAAGCGGGAAATCAAGATTCTTTGAAAAATAATAATAGCCAGATATATGAATGATTTTTGATTATAAAAAAATTTAACATATAAACTTTTACATGGGATAATCGAGAAGACCCTCAATTACGTTCATAAAAAAACGTGAACATTTGTGCGTCTCCATGGACAAAAGATAATACGAAAAATTATGAACAATTTTGATTCATGTTTCTGTAAAATTGATTGCAGTTAAGAACGTTTCGTGGCATATTATCAAGTTATCAAGACTTGTCATGAGACGGCTTTATGCCAATTTGTCTCATTAGAGAAAGGCAAGGTAGTGCTGTGTTAAGTGATCTCCTTACTGAAGACCTTGTACAGCTGAATGTCGAGGCTTCTAACTGGGAAGATGCAATCAGGAAGTCCGCACAACCACTCGTTGATAACAAAAAGTAACTGAGGGCTATGTTGACGACATTATTAAGGGCGTCAATGAGCTTGGTCCTTACATTGTTATTACTGAGCACGTTGCTCTTCCTCACGCACGCCCTGAGTCAGGCGCACTTGAGCCTGCAGTAGGAATTGTTGTACTCAAAGATCCTGTTGAGTTTGGTAGCAAGGATAATGATCCCGTTAAGTTCCTTTTCCCTCTAGCCGCCAAGGATAGCGACGGTCATCTGAGTGCTCTCCAGTCTCTTGTTGAATTGCTGAGTGATCCTGATTTCTTTGCTCAGCTTGAAAAAGCACAGTCACCAAAAGACGTTGTGGATCTTGTCCACGCAAAGGAAGGTAGGTTGTAATGGCTGATAAGAAGTTCCACGCACTGGTTTGCTGCCGTGCAGGTATGGGTTCTTCCATGATGCTCAAGATCAAGATTGACCAGGTCATTAAAGAGAATGATCTTCCAATTGAGACCGAGCACGGTAATCTGGATTCCCTGATTGGTTTCAATGGCGATCTTGTTATCACCATGTCTGACCTCACCGATGAGCTCAACGCTGACGATCGCGTTCCTTCTGCAGTTGGTATTACCAACATTGTCGACAAGGCAGAGATGAAGGAAAAGCTCACCGCTTGGCTCGCAGAGCACAACGCATAAGCTCCCCTTTGTATCTTTTTGGCGGGAGTTTCTCGTCATACGCAACATGAGTTGCCTTTGGCGAGAAGCTCTCGCCAAACCTTTGACAAGAGGTACTTGTCACTTGATTTAGAGAACTTATCTGAGTAGGTTCGTCGGTTTATTTGCTGAAAGGGATTACGCATGCTCAATGCAATTCTCATGCAGCTCAGAGACACAGCCGTCATCATGGGCATTATTGCTCTTGTCGGTCTCTTGCTGCAGAAGAAGTCCGCTGTGGACGTCTTCTCTGGTACTGTGAAGACCATTATTGGCTTTATGATCTTCAACATTGGTTCTAGCGCTATGTCCGCTCAGGTCAACATCTTCAGCGACATGTTTAGTCGTGCATTTGCTGTTAAGGGTGTTGTAACCCAGGTTGAGGTCGCAACCGCTCTTGCACTGAATACCTATGGTACTGAGGTTGCTCTTGTAATGGTTCTTGGCTTCATCATGAACCTTGTGTTCGCCAAGATTACCCATTCAAGTCCGTCTTCTTGACTGGTCAGCACTTCCTGTACTTCTCCTGCGTACTCGCACTGGTCTTCATTGCTCTTGGTCTCCCAATGTGGGTCACCATTGTTCTTGGTGGTGTCATCCTCGGCTTCTGCGGTGCTGCACTACCTTCGTTGTGCCAGCCATTCGTAAACAAGCTTGTTGGTGGAGATTCCATCGCAATCGGCCACTTCAACTGCATCGGTTATGCATTCTCCGGTTACGTTGGAAAGCTCTTTGCTAAGAAGAACGAGGAGGACGGCGAGAAGGAAGCTAAGGAGCTCCCAGAGTTCTTCAAGCTCTTCAAGGACTTTGTCTTCTCCGTTGCTCTCTTCATGATTGTTCTGTTCTACGTTGTTACTATTGCATGTCTTGTCACCGGTCACTTTGGCGATACCCTTGCAAACAACAAGCCATTCACCAGCTACTTTGGTAACGATATGTGGTGGATTTGGCCATTCCTTGCTGGTCTTCAGTTTGCTGCTGGTATGTCCGTTCTTGTTTACGGCGTTCGTCAGTTCATCGCTGAGATCACCGCTGCATTTGTCGGCATCTCCGAGAAGCTCATTCCAGATGCACGCCCTGCAGTCGACTGTCCTGCAATCTTCCCATTTGCACCAAACGCTGTCATCATCGGCTTCATTGGCTCCTTCCTTGGCGGCCTTGTTGCAATGGCACTTATGGTTGCATTCCACAGCCCAACCATCATGATTCCTGCAGCAGGCATCTGCTTCTTCTCTGGTGGTACTTGCGGCGTTTGTGGTTACGCTTACGGTGGATGGCGCGGTGCTCTTCTTGGCTCCTTCCTGGTTGGTATCTTCCTGACCGCTGGTCCTCTGATTCTCTATCCTGCATTTGCTCAGCTGGGAATTGCAGAGGCATCCTTCCCTAACGTTGACTACAACATCGTTGGTTCTATTATCTACGGCATCGGCTCACTCTTTGGTCTTGCCTAAGCCTAGATTTCTGTAGTACCTACTCAGCTCTACGGTTTCTTAGGGCGCTCGTGGAAAGCCCGCGGGCGCCCTTTTTAAAAGCTTCACAACAAGGAAAAACATGGCAGACGAGAAGAACAACAAAAGTGTTACTGAGTCAGTGCTTGGCGATATGTTTGGCCTCAGCGTTGACAAACAGCCTGCTCCAGAGCTTCCCAAAGATCAGTTAGTTCTAGAAGTTCTTGAAGATAGAGCTCGTTTGATGGTTCAGGGAATTCTGTACTTGCTCCTGACGTTTGCTGCTCTTGCTCTGACATTTTTCTTTTGGGTTTACGCCAATGTAAGTGGCAATATTTTGGGTCTTGTTGGCGTTATCGCAGGACTCACCATTACGTGGTTTGCATCACGAGCCATGGGAAAGCGCTTTAGTCGTTTTGCCAGCGGCATTCACGTTATTGATTTTGGACAGAAAAACGTATGTATCTTTGCAAAATCCGACAAGAGAAAAGCACTTGTCGTTCCTTATACCAAGATTAAAAGCTACAAACTTATCCGACAGGGCAAGGCTCTGCGCCTGCTTCTTGAAGGTGCTTGGGTAAGTCATCCTTCGGGATTTGAATTTGTAGACATCAACCGTCCTTTTTATGTCCTCCACTCTTGATCAGATTCAGGAGCAGATTGAGCAGCTTATGGCTCAACATAAGGTCAAAGAGACGCGTTAGCTCATCGTGTAGTAAGTGTCTTTGAGCTTGGCTCACTGACAGACAAGGAGTTGTAATGGCAACTGAAAAAGAGCAGGTTCAGGAGTTTCTCTCCATTGTGGGAACATCCCTACATCAGTATGTAGAGAGCATCGATTTTGATGCACTTTCTGCAGCTAAAAAGCTTATTTTGGATGCAGAGGCAAAGGGCGGTCGTCTACACGT
Source organism: uncultured Atopobium sp. (assembly GCA_916438965.1). Lineage (GTDB taxonomy): Bacteria > Actinomycetota > Coriobacteriia > Coriobacteriales > Atopobiaceae > Lancefieldella. Next base: position 25,379 of record CAKAGI010000001.1, read on the forward strand.
AACCGGCATTGGTAAGCCAGGTCACGTCTCCGGTTATGCTGCATCGCTTTTCTCGTCAACTGGAACTCCAACCTACGAGCTTCACGGTACCGAGTGTGTCCACGGATCTGCTGGTCAGACTCGTCCTGGTGACGTAGTCATTGCTATTTCCAACTCCGGCGAGACAGGAGAGCTCAAGGCTACGGTAACCTGCCTCAAAAACGTTGGCGTTCACATTATTGCGCTAACCGGAAATCCCAACTCCTGGCTGGCAAACGAGGCCGAAGTTGCTCTTATTGCTGGCGTTGAGCAGGAGGGCGATTCCATGAACAAGCCTCCACGTGCTTCAATTCTTGCTGAAATCATGGAGCTCCAGTGCCTTTCTATCTTGCTCCAGAACGAGTGTGGCCTTAACCCAGAGCAGTACGTTAAGTGGCATCCCGGTGGAGCTCTTGGCGCATCTATTCGCGAGGGCAAATAACCCCAGATTCACTGACGTAAACGTACAGAGGAGTTTGTATGTCAACATTTAAGGGCGTTATTGTCCCTATGGTCACGCCGTTTAACCGCGACGACGAGCAATCCATCAACTATGATGCAGCTGAGCAGCTGCTGGAGAAGCTTATCTCTGAGGGTGCTAACGGCATCTTCACGTTTGGATCAAACGGTGAATTCCACGTTTGCAATCCACACGAGAAGATTAAATTCTCCAAGTTTATTATCGAGAAAACCGCAGGTCGTCTCCCTGTTTACGTAGGAACTGGTGCTTGCTCAACAAAAGAAGCTCTCTATATGAGCCGTGAGGCAGAGGCAATTGGTGCAGACGCACTTTCTGTCATCAACCCTTACTTCCTGGGAATTTCTGACCAGCAGCTGGTTGAGTACTTCAAAACCGTTGCAGCAAGCGTTAAGATTCCCGTCCTTCTGTACAACATTCCTAAGGGAACGGGCAAGAATATCTCTAAAGAGGCTGTTGAGCAGCTCGTAACCATTAAGAACATCAAGGGTATCAAGGATAGCTCTGGCAACATTGATAACTCAAGGATTATCTGGATGTCGCTGTTGGCCATGATGTTGACGTTCTTGTGGGCTCTGACGGAAAGATCTCTGAAGCTCATGCTCTTGGTGCTCAAGGCACTATCGCTGGTACTGCAAACCTTATCACTAAGGTCGTTGTTGACCTCTGGAAGGCTCTTGAGGCTGGAAACACCGAGGAGGCCACTCGTCTTCAGGCAGAGATTGAGCCAATTCGCGATATTCTGCACCTTGGAAGCACTCCTCAGACACTTAAACGCTCTCTTGAGCTTGCTGGATACCCTGTTGGACCTGCTCGTTTTCCGGTTACCGAGGTTGCAGAAGGTGTTGACGAGAAGATCTATGCAATGCTTGACCATTACGGAATTGCCCATAACTAAGTTTCGAAAGTAACGAGTTTCTCGCCTTTTAAGAGGGTAGTGTGGGAGACGTTTTCAAGGAGATGTTGTATATGAAGATGCAAAAAGCTGCTGTTTCTCAGGCACTGGTAGATACCTGTGCATTTGCAGTTGTTCGCGTCCCAACAGTTGAGCGTGGCATTGAAATTGCTGAGGGCCTTGCAGAAGGCGGCGTTCACGCAATGGAGATTAGCTACACTTTGCCAAATGCAGGCGAAGTTATTGCTGCAATTAGAGAGCGTCTTGGCGATAAGATGATTGTTGGTGCAGGTACTGTTATGGAGCCAACAACTGCTCGTCTTGCTATTATGGCTGGCGCTCAGTTCATTGTTGCTAACTGCGGCTCTGACGAGGTTGCTCGTATGTGCAATCTGTATCAGATTCCTTATGCACCTGGTTGCACTACAATGACTGAGGCAAACCATAGTCTTGAGATGGGCGCTGCTTTTATTAAATGCTTCCCAATCTCTAATATGTATGGACCTGAGCTGGTTAATCTTTTCAAGACGCCAACTCCTTGGATGCCATTAATGGCCTCCGGTGGCATTAATCTGGACAATCTCTCTGAGTGGCTGGAGCGCGGCATTGACTGCTGTGGCATGGGTAGCCTGCTCACTAAGGGTACAAAAGAAGAGATCTCAGCAAACGCAGCAAAGGTCCGCGCCATCATTGATGAGACGCGTGCAAAGATGCAAACTGCATAAGTAACGCTTTTCTCGCGAATGGTATAAACTGCCTCTCTTGTAAAAGGGAGGCGGTTTTTATGTGGATGACCTGCATGACGTGTAACATACCTGCTCTTTTGGTAAAATAAATTCCGTATTTGTCTCTTCGGAGTAAGAAAAGGAGCAACTGTGGCTAATCATTTTCGCACTGATGAGCAACAGGGGTCCTCGACCGATGATCTCTTTGAGGTAATTTCTCAAGACGATCTTACCCAGCTTGATCAGCAGCAGGATTCTGCTTTTGACCAGGTTGACACTCAGGACTTTTTCTGCTGATGTGCCAGTGGCCCAGGCTGCTGACCCTGCAACACCTGCATCTGATCCGTTTGCTTCCGGCGCTGAAGCTGTGCATGTAGTTACCGCTGAGCAGCAAAATAACCCTGAGCACGCACCTCTTGATCGCGCAAAGTTTTTTGCAGATCTAGCTCAAGATGCACCTAAGGTAGAGCGTACTGGTACTCCAACCATTTCTTTTAAGAACGCTTCACTGGTGTACCCATCACAGCCAAACCGTCCAGCACTTGATAATGTCAGCGCTGACATCTATCCAGGTGAGTTTGTCTTTGTTGTTGGACACTCTGGTTCTGGTAAGTCTTCTCTCTTGCGTCTTATTACACGTGAGCAGAAGGCAACCCATGGTCAGGTTATTGTTGCTGGTCAGGATCTTACGCGTATGCGTAATTCCAAGGTTCCTTATTTGCGTCGCCAGATTGGCACCGTCTTCCAGGACTTTAAGCTGCTTCCAGACAAGACTGTGTATGAGAACGTTTCTTTTGCACTTGAGTGCATCGGTAAGCCTCGCCCTGTTATTGATATTCAGGTTCCAGAGGTTTTGCGTCTGGTAGGCCTTGGTCAGAAGATGAATGCTTACCCAGATCAGCTTTCTGGTGGTGAGCAGCAGCGTGTTTCTGTTGCACGTGCAATGGTCAACCGCCCACCACTGCTTATCTGCGATGAGCCAACAGGTAACTTGGACCCAGCAATTTCTTTGGGCATCATGAAGCTTCTCTCGACCGCATTAACCGTGCGGGCACTACGGTTGTAATGGCAACTCACGATCGTGAGATGGTTGACTCCATGCGCAAGCGCGTTATTGCACTTGAGGCTGGTCACATTGTTCGTGACCAGGAGAAGGGAGGCTATGGCTACTATGGGGCTCTCTAATTTTGGATATTCTCTGCGTGAGGCCGGAAGCCACTTTAGAAGGAACTGGTCTACCGCTCTTGGCGCTATCGTAACTATCTTCTTGTCCCTGTTTATCATCGGACTGTTTATTCTTGGCTCAGCCCTTATAGAGAATATGGTTGGAAGTGTCGAGAACCGCGTCACTATCCAGGCATTTCTTTCTGATGATGCTGATCAGGCTGCAGTAACCGCATTTCAGAACGAGGTCCAGGGCTGGGATACCGTTGAGTCAGTAACCTATAAGAGTAAAGAGCAGGCTCTTGAGGAGTACCGCACTACTATGAGTTATCGTAACGCATCTGATGCTGTTGCAGCTCTTGACGGTCAGAATCCTATTCCTGCATCTCTTGTTATTAAGCTGAAAGACCCTAAGGATGTTCAGGAAGTTGCTCAGCGCATTGCTTCCTCACCTTCGTTTGCGAAAATTGCAGACAATAAGAGCAATCCCTCTGGTGATGTTCAGTATGGCCGTGAGACCGTTGAGCGCCTGTTTAGCGTAACTGCATATATTCGTGTGGGTGCTATCGGCCTTGTTGGTCTTTTGGTATTTGTTGCATTCGTCTTTATCAACAACACCATTCGCCTGGCTATCAACGCTCGCCGCCGTGAGATTGCCATTATGCGACTCGTTGGCGCATCCAACGGCTTTATCCGTGGACCATTCCTTATGGAAGGCGTGCTTGAGGCCGTAATTGGCGCACTTCTCGCTATTATTGTTTTGGTTGTTGGCGCGCACTTGCTGCTTCCTGTTATGGCAGAAAGCATGACGTTCTTGACGTTTGCTATTCCAGCAACCGTTATGTGGGGTATGAGTGGTCTTCTGTTGCTTCTGGGCCTTCTGTTGGGTCTTTTTGGCTCTGCAATTGCTATGGGTCGTTACCTTAAGGCCTAAGTAAACAGATACCTCAATTGTGTAATTGAGGTATCAATTGAGAAAGTTTTTTTGCATTAAAGATTGCAAGGTAAGACCTCGTGAATACCGTTCACGGGGTCTTTTTGCGTTAAACGGTATTTACCAATTTGCAGGTAGAATGATATTTTTAAGGGTGAATTGTTAGGCCACGTACTTGGATAGGGGAAGCAAGTATGGAGACCAACCTGCATAAGTTTCAGGCTTTTACTTCCGCGGCGTATCACAGTAGCTTTACGGTGGCGGCAGAAGAGCTGGGATGCACTCAGTCGTCTATTAGTCGCATGGTGGCGAGTCTAGAAAAAGAGTGGGATGTACGCCTGTTTAACCGCCACGGTGGTTATGTCAGCCTTACGCCAGAAGGAAAAACGCTGTTGCCTGTGGCCGAAGAGGTGTGCCAGGCATACAGCAAGTTGAGCAATCAAGTTAATCGCGTCAGCGCCATTGAGATGGGCAATCTAATCATCGCTGCACCTTCAAGCTTCCTATCCAGGACGCTTCCAGGTCATCTGAAGCACTACATGAATGATCACCCTAATATCAAAGTTGAAGTTATCGAATGCACGTACGGAGAAGCCCTGCGTCTTATTAGCAAGGGTAAGGTGGATATTAGTTTTACTATGACCCGCGCAACTGATCAGGGATTTACTTCAACATTATTTGATCACGATGAGGTTATTGTTGTTTCTCAAAAGGGACATTACGAGAAGGGACTTGAGACAATTCCTGTTAAGCGCCTTATTGAAGAGCCCTTTATTGTTGATATTGAGACAGCTCCTCTGCTTCAGAAGCAACTCAAAAACGCACGTATGACGTTTGCGTCATCGGATTCATTCACCATTATGTCCATGGTAGAGTCGGGTCTTGGTGTAAGTTTGCTGCCACTTGAAGCAACAAAAGGTACAAATTTTGATATTGATGTACATCATCTTGAAACTCCCGTACATCGTAATGTCTTTATTACGCATCGCGTAAAAGGCGAGATGTCGCGCACTACGGAAGAGTTTTTAAAGTATTTGAGTTAAAGATTGATGTATTTCTGAGTACGTTAACTATTTGAAAATTGCATAACTGTTATAAGGTTTTGGTAAAGACGGAAAAAGATTTAACTACCGCTCGCGGTTATAGCTTCTACGCTTACGGGTTTAAATTACGCTCAGAGTGCACTACTCCTTTTTTTGAACTGTTTCGGATGCAACCATAGACACATCAAGTTCTTCGTCCGAGTAATTACGGGAAGGAGTGGGACATGGCAGAAAATGCCGAGGCACCTGAGATGCAAAAGTCGTTGAGTCTATTCAACTTCTTTACCATCGGATTTGGTGCGATCATTGGTACCGGATGGGTGCTCCTGGTAGGCGACTGGATGGTTCTTGGTGGAGGACCATTCCCCGCGATGATCGCATTCGCAATTGGCGCAATTTTTCCTTGTACCAATTGGATGTGTTTTTTGGCGAGCTCACTGCTGCTATTCCAATTTCTGGTGGCATCATTGAGTACGTCGACAGGACATTCGGTCGCCCATTGGGCTTCTTTACCGGCTGGATGCTCCTTCTGGGTAACGCTCCACTGTGCCCTTGGGAGGCAATTGCTATTTCCACGCTTCTCACCGACCGCTTTGGTGCATTCCCTATTCTTTCTTGGCTGAGGTCCGTTAAGCTCTACACCATTCTTGGTGCAGATGTTTACCTGTGGCCAACAGTCATCGCTCTCTGCTTTGCTGTCCTGGTCATCTTCCTTAACTTCAAGGGTGCTGGCGCAGCAGCTAAGCTTTCGAGCTTCCTTACCAAGGCTCTGCTGACTGGTATGATCCTTGCAATGGTTATCTCCTTTGCAACTGGTTCTCCAAGCAACGGCCTCCCAGTCTTCTCCCAGGCAACTGAGGTTGCTGGCGGCGAGGGCACAAAGGCTACCAGCTTCTTTGGTGGCATCATTGCAGTACTTGTTATGACTCCATTCTTCTACGCTGGTTTTGACACCATTCCACAGCAGGCAGAAGAGGCTTCTGCCGATCTTGACTGGAAGAAGTTTGGTATCATCCCTGCACTTGCACTTATGGCATCTGGTATCTTCTATCTCATCTGCATCTATGCATTCGGAACCATGATTGACTGGCACGAGTTTGTTAAGTCTTCCGTTCCTGCACTTGCAGTTCTCGAGCGCATCAACCTGTTCTTCTACATTGCAATGCTCATCATTGCAACACTTGGACCTCTGGGCCCAATGAACTCCTTCTTTGGTGCTTCTACTCGTTTGCTGCTCGCTCTTGGTCGTAAGAAGATGCTCCCAGAGTCCTTCGCAAAGATTGACCCTAAGTCTGGTGCACCTCTGACTGCAAACCTGTTCATGGCTGGCCTGACCCTTATTGGACCATTCCTCGGCCGTAACATGCTTGTTCCTCTGACCAACGTTGCTTCTCTCGGCTTCATCTTCGCATGCACCATGGCTGGCGTTGCCTGCCTGCGCCTGCGTCAGACTGAGCCAGATCTGCCTCGTCCTTACAAGACCACCGGTGGCATCGCTGGTATTCTTGCTGCAATCCTCGCTGGTAGTATCATCATCGGCCTGATGGTTGTTCCTTTCAGCCCTGCAGCTCTGAAGCCAGTTGAGTGGATTATTACTGGTGCTTGGATTGCCATTGGTATGGCTATCTTCGTGATCTTTGGTCGTCAGACTGAGAAGGCAGCTGCTTAAGCTGAACAAGCCCTAAAAGTTCTTCTGTAAGTTGTACTAAGCACGTTATTTGTTTCTTTAGTTTGGTTTTTACGCCCTAAAAGGGGGCGTAGATAGATAGTTTCTATCATTTACTAGAGGGGGAAAGAAATGAGTAAGATTGCTTTTGTAGGCGGAAAGCTCGTTGACGGCACTGGTGCCGCTCCTGTTGAGGATTCTCTTGTTCTCGTAGACGACAAGAAAATCGCTTATGCTGGTCCTCGTACTGAGGTTCCAGAGGGCTATGAGGTCCGTGACATTCAGGGCCGCACCATTATGCCAGGTCTTATCGATACTCACCTGCACTTCTCCGGCAACCTGACCGACAACGATAACGACTGGGTTATCGAGAACGTTGCTCAGAAGCAGGCATGCGCTGTCAAGCAGTCCTGGGATGCTCTCTCCCACGGTCTTACCACCGTCTGCGAGATTGGCCGCAATGGTATCGCAATTCGTGACCTCGTCAACATGGGTATCATGGAAGGCCCACGTATCTACGCTACTGGTCTTGGATTCTGCCGCGTTGCTGGTCACGGTGACTGCCACCAGCTCCCACTTGAGATCTCCAAAGATGGTCACCCTTGGGGCGACCAGGTAGACGGTCCTTGGGATCTTCGTAAGGCAGTTCGTCGTCGTCTTCGTGAGAACCCAGACGCAATCAAGATTTGGGCTACCGGTGGCGGAATTTGGCACTGGGACTCCGGTCGCGATCAGCACTACTGCTACGAGGAGATCAAGGCAGTTTGCGACGAGGCAGCAATGGTTGGCATTCCTGTTTGGTCACACTCTTACAACAGCTTCTCCGCAGCTTATGACTCCGTTCGTTGCGGCTGCGAGCAGATGATTCACGGCTTCGAGCTTGATGCAAAGACCATGGATCTTATGTGCGAGCAGGGCACCTTCTTCACTCCTACCATCGGCTTCCTGCCAACTTGGTACGGAACTTATCCACCAGAGTGGACTCCAGAGCTCGACGCATTCGCAGGCGACACTGTTGTCGAGAAGGGCCTCAACCGTACATATGAGAACCTCCGCAACGCTAACGAGCGCGGCGTCACTCTCACCATCGGTTCTGACTCCTTCAGCTTCGTAACTCCTTACGGCTGGGTCACCATCGACGAGATGTATGACTTCGTTGAGAAGGCTGGCGTCACCATTCTTGAGACCATCAAGGCTGCTACCCTTAACGGTGCTAAGATGGTTCACCACGAGGATGAGTTCGGCTCCCTCGAGGCTGGCAAGCTTGCTGACCTCCTGGTTGTCAAGGGCGACGTTGCTGCTAACATCCGCGACCTTACCCCAGATAACATGGAAGTTATCATGAAGGAAGGCAGCGAGGTTATCCGCGGCACCTTCTAAGAGGTAATCTACCTTTTGGAGCCCCAATGCAGTCTCTGCATTGGGGCTCTTCTTGTGCGCAAGTAATGTAGGGAAGTCATGTAGGATGCGCCTTGCTTGCACTTCGTCTATTGAACCTTTATTTAGGGTACATATCGAATGATTCTTTAGAGTCGATACCAAAAAGAGTATCGACTTTTTCAACCAGGAGGATATTTGTCTAGAAAACGCATACATAAAGGAAACCGCCGTCAGGGGCGTGTAAAGGTCTCTAAGCGACCATCGGCATTGCTTACGGGCACGCTGAGTCTTTCTCGCCCGGGAGTTGCTACGGTAAGCACCCCTGAGGGAACGTATGCGCTGGCAAAGCACGGTATTCACGAGGCAATGCACGGAGACGAGGTACAAGTCTCGCTTGTCTCGGCAAAAGGAAAAGCTTCGCTTGCCAACGTGCGTTTTGTAGTGGCTCGTGCAACCCAGACATTCTTGGGCATTTACCATGATGCAGGTCCGCTTGGCGCAGTAGTCCCGCTGGATAGTCGTATTCAGCGAGACTTCTTTGTGCTTCCAGAAGACCCTTCTGTTGGTCACCATTACGTCTTTGAGGGTGACGTAGTAGTTGCGCGCATTACAGAGTATCCAACGCGTAAAAGTGCTGCTGTAGTTACCATCGAACGCCGCGTGGGATCTGCCGAAGATCTGGATATGCACGTCGAAGCAGCTATTGCTTCATTTGGGCTGGCAACAGAGTTTTCCATTAAGGCGCTGAGGCAAGCAGAGAAGATTTCCGTCGACGCAGATAAAGCGCTTACAGAAGACGTTTCAAGACATGATTTGCGAGAAGAGCTGTGTATTACTGTAGACCCCGCCGATGCAAAAGACTTTGATGACGCCGTTGGCGCACGAAGGCTTGAAGACGGTGGCTTTGAACTGTGGGTTCATATTGCAGACGTGGCCCATTATGTGAACTGGGATTCTCCCATTGACCTGGAAGCTCGCATGCGCACCTGCTCGGCATATTTAGTGGACCGCGTGTTGCCCATGTTGCCAGAAAAGCTCTGCAATGACGTATGCTCTCTGCGACCAGCCGAAGATAGGCTGGCCATGTCGGTAAAGATGAAATTGAGTAGTTCTGGAAAGATTCTTGGCGCAACAGCAATGAACTCGGTCATTTGCTCAAGAGCAAGACTCAGCTATGACCAGGTAGATAGTTACCTGCAAGGAGATGCTACTTCGCTTGAAGCTGCGGTTTCTGCAAACGACATCACAGCAATCAAAGAAATGCTTGAGGTACTCAATCAGATTCGTTCGCTTCGTGAAGATATTCGTGAGAAACGCGGTTCAGTAGATTTTGAGAGTGTGGAAACGCGCGTAGTGCTTGACGAGAATAACAAGCCAGCTGGCGTGTCGGTACGCGAGCGCACTCAAGCAACAGGCCTTATTGAAGAAGCTATGCTTGCAGCTAATGAGAGCGTTGCTCATATGCTAAGTCAGCATGACTAGAGTCTGCATATCGCGTACATGAACAGCCTTCTCCAGAGGCGCTTAAGCTTGCGGTTACTCCGCTTGTTGCAATGGGCGTCCTTGAACCGGACGTGGCATCTCGCATTGCTGTCGGTGACCAGACGGCGCTGCAAGAAGCACTTGAATCAGTGCATGGTACGCGTTATTCTCGCGTGGTAAATGCGCAGCTGCTCAGAGCCCAAAAGCGAGCAATCTACCTGCCTACTAACCAGGGTCACTTTGCTCTGGGAGCAGATGCGTACTGTCACTTTACCTCGCCAATTAGGCGCTATCCAGACGTGATAGTTCACCGTACGTTGAAGCGCTTGCTTCGTGGTCAAACGGCTTCACGTGCAGAGCTGGTCGCACTTCCGGATATTTGTAGCACGTGCTCTGACCAGGAGAGAAAGTCTGATGCGGCAGCTCGTACCACACAAAAGATCAAGATGGCTGAGTACTATCAGAGTCGTCTGGGAGAAGAGACGTGGGGTACCATCGACGGTTGCGAGCGCTTTGGTCTGTTTATTACGTTGGACGGCACCTACGCCGACGGTCTTCTCGCCGTAAGGGATTTGGGCCACGAATGGTATGCGTATGACCAAGAGACGTTGGCGCTGATAGGGGAATCAACAGGTAAAACGTATCGCATTGGCGGACGTGTACGCGTGAAGATTTCTGGCGTAAATGTGGCTCGTGGTCAGATTGATTTGGCACTTGTGGAATAATATGCACGTAGATTACGTGCGGGTTTATGAAGTATCCGTACGGATGATTGCATGTTTGCTATTGAATGATAGGTGAGTAAGATGGCACTTTCGGCACTTTCAGATGAGCTGATGCGCGCTGAAGGCATGATGATGCAGGACCAGAACGAAGAAGCACTTGAGCTACTACTTCGTCTGGCTGAAGACGCTGAAGAGTATGTTGATCGCAACTGTCACACCACAGATGAAGTGCAGTATTTTGCGTTCCCTACGCTCTTTGATCGCCTGGCATATAGGCGCGTGGAGAATGATCCTCGTAAGCTTGAGGATGTTGCTGAACCTTTTGACCGTCTGTACGGTGACCTTGCTATGGCCTATGTACGCACGGGAGATTATGAAAGCGCAATGAACGCGCTGAAGACTGCCATTCGTTGGAACCCTATGAACTGCGGTTTTAGACTTGATTTGGCGGATCTGTTTAAAATCGCAGGCGATATTCGCGAGCAGATGGCTCTGACGTTTGGTGTGTTTGAGCGTGCAAGCGAGGCAAGGCATCTGACCAGGGCATTTTTGAACTTTGCTGCATGGTTTGAGGCGCAGGGCAGGCTTGAGCAGGCTGCAGCTTGTCTGAGGGCTGCTCGCCGCTTTGAAGTCAAGGATGGTGCTCTTGAGGCTGCGCTTGACCAAGCTGCAGGTACCCCCAAAGATCCTGATGGTCTTACGGATGAAGAAGCAAATGACCTGCTCGAGGCTGAAGGTCTGCCAACAGGCGCCAACGCTGAGATTGCGGTTTGCCTGCTCATGTGCGCACAGGACTGCGCCGCCATGGGAGACAGAGCTACCGCAACTGAGATGACCATTCGCGCTCGCGATCTTGTGGGCGAGCAGGCTGCTCTTGCACTTTTGCAGCTTGTCCGCGATGCTGCAATCGCTGAGGGCTTCACTGCTGGTGGCAATCGTGTGTCTGGTGACGCGCCTGGCGAGAAACCCGATGCAGCAGAAACCACAGACGGGGAAGGCAAGTAAGCATGGCCGAGACCCAGGGAAAACAGCAGGGTAAGAAGTCGATTGCACGCAATCGCTCCGCTCGCCATGAGTACGAGATTGGCGAGACCTTTGAGTGTGGCCTGGTGCTTACTGGCACCGAGGTCAAAAAGCCTGCGCGAGCGTGGCTGCCAGCTAACCGATACGTTCTGCCTCATTCGTGACGGTGAGGCGTGGATTCACGGCATGCACCTGCACCCATACACAAATGGCGGCGTGTGGAACGTTGACCCAGATAGAAAGCGCAAGCTGCTGCTTCACCGCAGACAGATTGACTATCTTGACGGAAAACTTCGCCAGAAAGGCTTGGCGCTGGTTCCGCTTGAGATTTACTTTGACGAGCATAACCGCGTTAAGCTGTTGATTGCGCTTTCGCAGGGGTAAAAAGCTCTACGACAAGCGAGCCTCCGCAGCTAAACGCGATTCTGATCGCGAGATTCAGCGAGCCCTCAAGGAGCGCAGTCGCTAGTAGGAGCGCGCTTGCTGGCGGAAGTAGTCTCTCAAGGAGCGCAGTCGCTACTAGGAGTGCGCCGATTTTCTCGCCAAAAAATTTCGTGCAAATTTTATGAGAATCATTCCTATTTTTCGGAATAATGCTTTAGAATCACTCAAGATTTGTTACTATCTGCATGAGCACTTAACCGCGGATAAGGGCCACGGTTAGTTGCCATCCGCGTTAATTGCGCGAATAGAAGGAAAAGCGCGTAAGCGCTTGGAGAGAGGAATAAAAATGGCAGAGACTACTTACAAGTTTGTTTGCACCGTTTGTGGCTATGAGGTTGAGGTTGACACTCCAGAGCTTCCTGAGGACTATGTTTGCCCAGTTTGCGGCGTTGGTCCTGAGATGTTCGAGCTCGTCGAGGAGTAAGCTCCCCACAAAGTTAGTCAGACAGGTTGCCTAGACTAGATTGTTCTTTGGTAACCTTTTTGATAATCACCCAAACAAAAACGTAAAAGCGATGTAGGATTTAACCTGCATCGCTTTTCGTATACACCTGCATGATTCGTGTTTTGACGCGCATCATATGGTTGGAGTGGTTTTGAAGCACGCGTTACAAATGTCAGATTCGGTAGAAGTTGCAGCATTCTTAGCCTTCTCGGGCGGAGTGATGGATGCCTATTCCTACCTGGTACGTGGCGGTGTTTTTGCCAATGCTCAGACGGGAAACTTACTACTTTTTGGCATTAATTTGACAAGCGGCTCGTTTGAGCATTGCCTCAAGTATGCGCTGCCAGTTCTTGCATTCGCCGTTGGTATTGCGCTTTCATACGCCATTCGAGCCATTGCGCGAGAAGAACATCTGCACTGGAGACAGCTGGCGGTTATCGTTGAGATTGTGCTCTTAAGTGTTGTTTCTCTGCTGCCAACAGACATGAATCTGCTGGCAAACAGCTTGACGTCACTTGCATGCGGTATTCAAGTTCAGGCGTTTAGAAAGCTGCATGGTCACGCGTTTGCCACCACCATGTGCATTGGCAATCTTCGTGGCGGAACGCAAGAAATTGCAGCGTATATGCACACTCACGATTCGTCTCACATTGAGACATCGCTGCTCTACTTTGGAACTATTTTCTGCTTTGTAGCTGGTGCGGTAGTAGGCAACCTGTTTATTCCGTTACTTGGAACTTACATGATTTGGTTGTCACCCGCGGCGCTTCTCGTGGTTATTCTCATCATGTTTATTGATCGCGAGAAACAAGTTCTAGAAGCTCACGGTAAGTCTGCAAAGTAAGCCGCAAAGTAAGCCGTCCAAAATAGTCATATCTTTTTTGAAAGAATGGCAGTTCGTGGGGTATACTCTCTACACTTTGAATTGCAAGCAACGTTACGCGCGCGCAATTCAGGAACATTGAAAACTGCATGGTGGCAGTTTCTCTCATTATTGGGGGTGACTGGATTCGACAAGGTGAGTTTGCGGTGGGCAGCAAGCCGTGGTCTCCTCGCCACGTAAAACAGGGGTAACGTCAAATTGAATTGACAACACTCTTACTTTTGAGCCTCGTATGGCTCTCGCTGCTTAATTTAGTTCAGCGCGTCTAACTGGGATTTTCTCCTGTTCTCAGGGTGACGTCATTTTAGGGAGATGCTTGTAAGGACGTAGTTGGTATGCCTTACAAAAAGATTGATCCAACTGGAGCACCAAACGCCTGTTACTAAGTGTGCGGTACTTGAGATGTAATTAGTAACTGAGCTTGGAGACACCTGCCTAGGATTTGCTTTGGACCGGAGTTCGATTCTCCGCACCTCCACCATACATTCGTTACTCATGAATGGCGAGAAACCCCGTGATTCATGAGTACTTTCATTTGTATGTAACGTGTGTTGCATATTGCAAAAGGACCACACTCCAAGTTATTTGGAGTGTGGTTTTTGCTGTTTAGGGTTTAGTTTTACGTTGGCGCTTGTTTCTTACTCGTTTAGCGGAAAGTCATAGGCTACGGGCAGTAGAGGGGTAATATTTAGTTAGCAAAATCTAACAAACATCAAAAGGCAAGTTCAGACATCATTTTCTGCACGTATAGTTTGCCGAGCTAGTGGATTGCTTTTCAAATCAAATGACGCCGGGGATAGAAAATAGGATCGAGGCGAAGCAATGTCAAAGAGCGCTTCAAAGTTTCAAAAAGTACTGATGTCGTGGGTGTATCGCGGCAAAGAAATATTTAAGCCCCTTAACACAGGTGCCATTGATGAGCACGTGAGGTGCATACGTGAGTATGTCGCCAATATTTTCTTCTACACTAAAGGCAGTACTACCATCATGATTGATGCAGGGTACAGCTATGATCGCCTGCAAGAAAAGATGGACTGGCTGGGAATTGACCCTAAGGATATTCAGCATATTCTAATCACTCACCTAGATACCGATCATATTGGCGCAATTGAGTCGGACAGTGATCAGCTTTTTGGCCATGCACAGGTTTATATTGGCGATGTTGAAAATAGGTATTTAACAGGAGAAGTTTGTCGCCGTGTAATGAACGGCTGGTTCAAGCTGCCAAAGGTGATCATTCCAAATAAAAAGACACTTCTGCATGATGGGGAAGTGCTTGATGTTGATGGCATAAAAATCGAAACAATTCTTGTCCCCGGTCATACGTGGGGTCATGTGGTGTACCTGATTGATGACGAGTATTTATTCTCTGCCGATACCATCTGGCTGGGAGCAGACGGCGGTTATAGCTTTATCAATAAGCTTGCAGAAGACAATAAACTGGCTGTTGAATCACTTGCGAGGCTAGAGGGTATTCTGCGCGAGCGCGGACTTAATCCCAAAATTATCACCGGGCATACAGGCTGGGCAGATGACATCAACTTTGTCTTTGCTCATACCGATGAGGTGTGTAACGTCAACAAACCAGTTAAGGTTCACGACCCTAAAGCTCCTTACAACGCATATGACGAGCGTGATGACACACGCGAAAACGCAGCGAGCACACCGCTTCTTCCCTGTAATAGATAACGCTGGAGCAACAAAGAGTACATGATAAAGGCACGTTAGGGACTCTGTCAGAAATGGCAGAGTCTTTTTCAGATAGAAAGTGATAAAAGTTTTTAGATTTTTCTCGTTGACATATTCCACAAGTGGAACTAATATCTTTATAAGATATTCAACAAGTGGAATATAAGGAGATGAGAGATTTGCTTAAGCAGGGGATTCTTGGTCTCTTGAATTATGGAGATATGTCCGGCTACGAGATTAAAACCATCTTTCAACAGTCGCTTAATTACTTCTGGACTGCTCAGACAAGCCAGATTTATAGAGAGCTGCAGTCGCTAGAAAAGGACGGCTGGGTTACCTCAACGCTCGTTGCTCAAAAAGGAAAGCCGGATAAAAAGGTTTTCTCGATAACTGAAGCTGGTAAAGAGGAGCTTCAAAAGTGGCTAAGAGAAGATTTGCAACCTTCGGCGCAGCGCATTCCGCTTTTGATGCAGACGTTCTTTAGGGGCGAGTGCTCCTACGAGGAAAACCTTGCATTCTTTAAACAAATCGCAGATAATGCTTCATCGTTTCCCTGGTGGAAGTGAGCTGGCAGCTGGCGCAGTGGCCGCTTACGCAGCTCAAATGGGTGACCCAGAAAAGGCATTGTTCTGGCAATTTACTATCGAGTACGGCAAGATGCACGAGGAAATGCTTAAAGCGTGGAGCGAGAAGTGCATGCATGAGCTGGAGGAACAACATGAACATTCTACTCATTAACGGCAGCCCCAAGGGCAAAGCTAGCAACTCTCTACGTCTTGCTAAGAGCTTTGTTGAGGGCGTCTCCGAGCAGTATGCCAATGAAGATGTGACTGTTGAGCAGCTCAACGTTGCCACTATGGTCATCAAACCATGCAAAGGTTGCTTCCACTGCTGGAAGAACACGCCTGGCCAGTGCATTATGTCGGACGACGAAGAAGACGTCATTCAGAAACAGCTCTGGGCTGACCTGGTTATTTGGAGCTTTCCGCTCTACTACTTCAACGTACCTGGAATGCTGAAGAACCTGATTGATCGTCAGCTCCCCATGAGTCTGCCCTTTATGAGCGACGCAAATAGGGGATATGGAAGCGGCGCCCACGAATCTCGCTATGACATGACAGGCAAGAAGCACGTTCTTATCTCTACCTGCGGATTCTATTCTTCAGAGGGCAACTACGATAGCGTTACCAAGATGTTTGACCACATTCTTGGCCAAGGCAACTACGAGAGTATTTTCTGCGGTCAGGGCGAGCTCTTCCGCGTAAAGGAGCTTTCTGCACGCACTGACCAGTACCTGACGCTTGTCAAAAAGGCTGGCACAGAATACGCCCAGGGCGGCATTTCTGACCAGACAAAAGCCGAACTCAAAGTCTTGCTGTATCCAAAAGAGATGTTTGAGCAAATGGCGGATGCAAGCTGGGGAATTTCTCGCGATACAAGCGCTCAGGATAGCAAAAACGCTGGCGAGAAACCCGTTGAGCAGGTGCCGTTTGACCATATCTTCACCTCGCAGATGGCGGCCTTGTATGATAAGACGGCTTACGACGGAAAAAGATCGCGTGCTTGAGATGAACTACACCGATCTTGGGCGTAGCTACCAGATTCTGCTGGGCAAAGACGGCAGCAGGGTCTTTACTGACGGTAGCCTCACTACCACGACAAAGCTCAACACTCCGTTTGAGGTCTGGCAGTCCATTTCTAAGGGCGAGATTAGTGGACCAGAGGCGCTGGGTAAGCACCTGTATACCGTTGAGGGCGATTTTTTTCCTTCATGATTGATTGGGACAAGTACTTTGGTCCTACGCCTGGTAGTTCTACTGAAGCTGCGCAGGATGCGCCGGCTAAAGAAGCTGGTGACGCGCAGAAAAACCCTCAGATGATTACAATGCTGCTCCCTTGGATTACCTTCTGGACTGCAACATCGTTTGATTCTCAGGTTGGCGCCATGATTGTGCTGCTTGTTACCGCTTTAATGCCGCTTATTATGAGAAACTTCAAGTTCACCATCTGGGACAGAATCTCATTTGCACTGGTCGGAGCATTGTCTGTAGGCGTTTTTATGAGCGGAAATGGCGACGGAATCTTATTGTCAATTTGGGTTACCTAGCTTTTTGGTCTTATGTGGCTTGCATCATGCCTTACTAAGGAACCTCTCTGCGCTGCATATGTTAAGTATAGCTACGGCGGAGATAATGCCTACAACAATCCGCTGTTCATGAAGACAAATTATATTTTGGCTGCATGTTGGGGTGCTATGTACGTGTTAACGGCCATTTGGAGCTGGTTTGCAGTTCAAAATGGTGTGGGCGGTATTTTGGTTATTGTGAATAATCTGGTTCCTATTGGAATGGGTCTGTTTACGGCGTGGTTCCAGAAGTGGTACCCAGCTAAGATGGCAAGCGGAAAGTAAGCAGCAATAGGCGCGCTGCGTGTTGTAATTGCATAGTACGCGTATGTCAAAAGAGAGCCAGTACGCTGGCTCTCTTTTTGGTCTTCTCGTCGTTTTGCTTTACTATAGCCACATAAGGAGATGATGCGACATGAATAAAGCAGCTCAAGTAATCAAGAACCTTTCACAGGGCTTTTTAATTTCGGGCATTTTGAGTGCACTCATGGGCGCATACTACCTGTTTATTAAAGCTGGACTTCCTCTGCAGGATCCTCCTCAGACGCTCAAAATTCAATATGCAATCAACTTTGGCGTTGGCGAGAAAATGCTTATGTTAGGTCTAACTTTCCTGTTTATCGGCTGCGTTGGCTATACCATTGCATGGATTTGCTCCAAGACAGAGAAAGTTCAAGAGCCAGATAATCACCAAGCTGGTAGACCTTCTCGCCCCTAACGCGGCGAGTCGAAAGACACAAGCTGAAGCAAGTGAGCTAAATTTAAGTTCTTGAGCTAAAGTTACGCCTAATACGCAAAAAAATTTGAACTATTTTTCAAAACAATGTTATCCATCTGAGCTGCACAAATCATTATTCAAATTCACTTTTTATGTGAATACCTATTTCTCTTAAGTTTTGACTATCAATTTGTTAGAAAATGTAGATGTAATATGCACATCTTTTTGAGGGGCCATCATGAAAAAAGGTTTTCTTAAGAGAATCTCAGTCTTTCTCACCATGGTTGTGGCATGCCTGTTTATGTCTATTAACACAGCTCAGGCACTTGATCGCCAAAAAGACGATAGTGATCTTACCCAAATTAACATCTATCAGTTCACGCTGACCAGAGATAATATGACTGTTATCTCGCAGGGAACTGGCGTTAAGCGTGTAGAGATTCCTGCTTCAGATACAGGCAGATTGCCCTCAACAGCTTTTGTTGTGCAGCCTACCAAGGACGGCTCTCCTCAGCAGTATAACCAGCCGCTTTCGTTGAAGTTCTCTAACGCTGGTACTGTTGATGGCAAGGATGTTGACGTCTATGTCACCATCAACTCTCTGGGCCTTACCCTCCAAAGTGCAAATGCAGATTACAACAACCCTAACAAGACCGATGTGCCTTTCTTGACGGTTGACGAGAACTGGGGCTCCAAATCCTTCCAGATTATGGACTACATCGATGTAAATCACCCCAGCTACACTGCTGATATCTTTAGGGCTTATGCAATCAACGCTAACGTAACTGTTGAGCTAAGGTACACGGATGGCACTCCTTGCAACCTCAAGCTTGTCATGCAGCCAAGTGATATTGACGTTGTTGGCACTACTGGTGCAAATGAAACCTTCTCACTGATTGATGCAAACAGTGCTATTGACAGCATTGTCATGAATAACAGGAACATCCTTACTGAGACCACAAGTGGTAATAAGATTACGTGGAATCCTGTTCGTGCTACTTCTGGTCCTGACCAGGAGATGAATCTTGCCGGCTTTGCTGTTAAGTCCAAGTCAAACACCATGACGTTTGAGTCAACCAGCGCGGCTACCAGCGGTAGCCTCTTTGGCGTTTTCACCGAGGCAATCACTCCAGCTCCTGTAAAGGCAGTTGACCCAGAGCAGGCTCCTGCTAAGGCTGGAGAAACCATTACCTATACCGGTACCTTTACGCTGCCAAGGCAGGGCATTGACACCATTGGCAAGATTAAGTCGATGAGCATGGTTGATACCTTTGACGAGCGCCTTGATTTCCAGAGCCTTACCGTAAGCTTTGACGGCCAGACCCTCACTGAGGGCACCGATTACACTGTTGCTGTTGACGGCCAGAAGGTTACGGTCAACATCAAGGATCACCTGCTCACCAAGGCAAATGGCGGCAAGAAGTTTGTTATTACCTACAAGACTGTTACCAACAGCAAGGTAGAGACAGACGGTTCAAACATTGATAACGAGCTCACTCAAGAGGTTGACGGAAACGTTGCTCACTCCAATAAGGTAACCACTGAGCTTCTGTACGAGAAGACCCATGAGTATGTAAGCGGTACTCCCAATAAGGAGCTTCCACAGGAGGTTCTGGACCTGCTTCCTGGCAAGCAAACCAGAATTCCTAATGGCACTACCGTTACCCCTGACCAGCCACTTGGCGGAGTAACTCGCGTAGAGACTCCTGACGGAACTTGGGTATTCATTGGTTACGATCACGATTCCGAGGTCATTGATCACAAGAACGCTCACTTTATTGGTGTCTGGGTTATCCTTCCAGAGCCAAAAAAGGACGTTCTTGATGACCAGGGCAACTCCATCGATGGCAACAAGGTAACTGCTGGTCAGGTGCTTACGTATTCCGTCACCTACACCAACACTACCAACACCACTCGTACTGTCACCATCACTGATGTCATCCCAGAGCACACAACTTACGTAGATGGTTCTGCCGATAACGGTGGCACTTACAATCCTGCTACTCGTACTGTAACCTGGACACAGAGCGTTGCTTCTGGAGACACGCTTACCGTTACCTTCCAGGTTAAGGTTAACAAGGGCGCCAAGGACGTTACGGTGGTAAACACCGCTCACGTCAGCGATGGTCTCATTGACACAGACACCAACACCACAACAAATCCCGTGGCTCCAAAGCCTCGTAAGTCCCGCACACCAAACACTGGTGATAATGCATTGCAGAACACACTTATGTTTGCCATCGCAGGCGGCGCAGCAGTTCTTGTTGCATTAGGAACTTTCAAGTTCTACGCAGCTAGAAACTAAGTTGCGGTTCGGTAGACACCCGCACGTTTGGTGCACAGAACCTGCAGGTTTAGCGCAGAGTAAGCTCATGCCGCCCTCATTTTGAGGGCGGCTTTTTGTATGCAAGCTTTCGTGTATAAGTCTGTGCATAAACTGCGCAACAATACTATGTGAAGTGCAAAGAATGCACTTCATCCGTCAGAAAGTGCATTTTAGTTTTACGAGACCCTATATTCGAGCTGTAACCGTTACTCTAAAGACGCCTTAAGGCGGTAAAACAAGTAGGATACAGCTCTATAACAGTAAGAAAAGAACGAGGCGTTACGTAAGTCAGTTGTTTGGATGTGCTATGGAAATTCGAGTAGTTGAAGAAAAAGGTCGCGCGCAAATTGAGGTGACTATTTTGAGTGGCCCAGATGACCCGCGCGTATCGGGAATTGTCCGCCAGCTTCAGATGGTTGACGGAAAGATGTCTGGATATGTTCCCGGAACCATTAATAGACGCGTTGTTCTTCTCGCGGATGTCGCGTGGATTCAGACAGATGGTAACGTAGCGCTTATTCACCTAGCAACAGGGGAGGTGCTGGAAAGTTCCAGCCGCTTGACTGAGCTCGAGGACGCTCTCAAAAACACGGCATTTGTGCGCACTTCTCGTCAGGAGCTGGTCAACTTGGATCATGTGACGGGTATCAAGCCTGCAGGTTCCGGTCGCATACTGCTGTCACTTGGCGAGAAAACCCTTGTTGCTTCAAGAAAGTACGCTTCTGAGATCAAGCGACGTATTGGAGTCGTGTAAGGACTTGATCGGTTTTCTCGCGCGTCACATTTTCTGGTAGCAAACGACGCATAAGCCGCACTTTAACAACACTTTTATCCCAGAGAAGGGAACATCATGGAACGCAACGAATCGCAAAATTGGAAAGAAATCGAGCAAGATTCTCAGCAAGAATTTGACGAGGGACTCAATAAAACAGCTGGTCAAATTGCATTCAAGGGCATTTCTTCTGGAGCACTATGCTTTACCGGCATCTCGCTTGTGTATGGCATCATTGCGTTGGCAATCAATTATGGTGACAGGCAGAATAACATCACGCTCCTCACGCTGATTGCTGCGGGTGTGTGCTCAGGTGTTTATCAGCAGATTTGGTTCAATTATCAGCCGCTGATTACCAAGCTCAGTTACCTTCAAAGGTTCCTTGGCTTTAACGTTTGCCTGTTCCCAACGCTTGTTGCGATGGCACTCATTGGTGGATGGGTTCCTAATATGGCACAGTCGTGGATGTCATTTACCGCACTATACCTGGTCATTCTGCTGATTACAACCTTAGTCTTCAATGCTATTTTCAAGAAAGAGGAGCAGAAATATAAGGCTGCATTTGAGAAGTACCAGGCATCTCGCCGCGCATAATCCAGACGGACGTGTGATTGTACGTAGCTTTACGCGCCTAGCTTCATGCAACTCTCTTTACGTGCCTGATTTCAGCAAAGAATCAGTGAACTTTGTCTAAAAACATAAAAGAATCAGTGAAATTTGCCTGGTTTTCTTAAAGAGTCTGTGTGAGAAACACAGACTCTTTGCATTTTTCAGGCGAGAAAAGCGAAAGGACATCCAACAATTCTAAAAACTAAAAATTTTTAAGAGTGAACAGTGAAAAAATTAAGTAGTTTTTATGTTCTAGACTGATATCTAAAATTTTGTACAAAAATAAGCTAATATTGTCTTGAATTGTGTTCTATTTAGGTTTAGATCACAGAAGGGAAAAAGAATGAAGTCACTAGCTAAGGGTATTTAGTAAGATTTGCTGTCTTTTTACAGCAGCTCTTCTAATTTACTCATTGGTTCCAGTTCAGGCTTATGCTGCTCCAACAAGCGCTAATGATGTCGCTGACAGCAAGGTCACTATTACTAGTCTGGAGCCTGGAGATGTTGTAAGTGCGTATCTAATCGCTGATGCAGACATTGATGCCTCAAATAACTTAACGTATACGATGGCTAACAATCTGCCAGCTGCTTACGATACAATCGCTGAGATTTCAGCTGTTGCTACTGATGGTTACACCTTTACTCAGGGCACCGATATGCAAAATGCTGCAGCTGCAATTGCGAGTGCAGTTACTGCAGGTACAGCTACTACTACTGCAACAGCTGGCGCCAATGGTACCGCTGAGCTGACCCTTGGAAGTGGCTATTATCTTGTTCGTGTTACTTCTACAAGCGGCAAGACTCACGTTTACCAGAATATGGTAGTTGACGTAACTCCTAAGGTTGATAGCGGCACATACAAGCCTCGTACCGTTGCTCCTATCGCTGTTAAGAAGACTGAAGTAACTATTAAGAAGACTGTCGGCTCTCAGTACAAGGAGTCCACTGATAAGTATAGTGTTGGTGACAGCGTTCCGTTTAAGGTCAATACTGCTGTTCCTAACTATCCAGCAGACTCTGAGAACGCAACTTTTATTATTGGCGATACTCCTACCGCAGGTCTTAAAATTAAGACTGATACTATTAAGATTAATGGTCAGGTAGCTACATCAGGTGTTGACTATACTTTGACAGCATCCGCTACTGGCTACACCTTTGAGTTCTCTAAAGACTATGTTCTTGCTCATCCAGGTGAGTCAATTGAGATCACTTATGAGGCAGAGCTTACCTCTGCTGCATTCTCTCGTAGCGCTACCGATGTAACCGGCAACACCGCTACCGTTACCTTTAACCCTAATCCTTATGATGGCGGAACTGCTAAGCCAAGTAGCAAGACAACGGTAAAGACCTATGGTTACGTCTTTAAGAAGACTGATCCAGATGGCAACCCACTTCCAGGCGCTACCTTTACTCTTACACTTGATAACGGCACCGTACTCACTTCTACTTCTGACTCAAACGGCTATGTGTACTTCTCTGGTCTTGCAGCAGGCCACTACAAGATTTCAGAGACTGGCGTCCCTGCTGGATACGTCAAGGTTGCTGATATTGAGTTTGATTTGAGCGACGATACTGCTACCGCTGATAACCCAGCTACAACTGATGTCGAGAATAACTATCTGGTTAATGATACCAATGTTGTCGACAACAAGCAGATTGCCCTGCCAGTAACTGGTGACGCAGGAACCTTTATGTTTACTGCTATTGGAACTGTTCTGCTTGTTGCTGGTGTAGGTGCTATTGTGTACTCTAGAAAGCAACGTGCATAAAAGTTCTGACACCACTCTTTAACTATGGCTAATCCAAAACACATGATGGCTGTACTGAAAGCAGGAGAATCAAACGGTTCTCCTGCTTCTCTTGATTCTTTACATGAATCTCGTGCAAAAAAGAAACGTGCACGTGCATGGCTCATTATGTCAATCATTATTTTGATTGCTGGAGTTGTATTAATAAGCTATCCATTTGTCAGCAGCTGGCTGAACCAACTTGCTCAAAATAAAGTAAGTGCTACGCAAGAAAGTGCCGTAGTTACAATGACAAGCACTGACCTTTCTGCAGAAAGGGAGCGAGCAAGAGAATTTAATCAGCGTCTTCGTGATGGCGTTTCTCGGGTTATTGACCCCTTTGACAGCAAAGCATCTATGCCAGGGGTCTCTGAGTATAAAGAAGTACTGAATGTTGCAAATGATGGTGTTATGGGAGAGCTTGTTATTCCCAAAATTGCAGTTGACCTTCCTATTTACCACTTTACAACTGACGACGTGTTGCAACATGGCGTTGGTCATGTAGTAAATACTTCTGTACCAATAGGCGGAGAGTCAACGCACGTTGTTTTAGCTGGTCATACTGGTCTTCCCACTGCTCAGATATTTGATCGACTTGAGGAACTTCAAGTAGGCGATTGGTTTATTATTCGCGTACTTGGAGAGGATTGTGCGTATAGAGTAACTTCTACAGAAGTAGTTCTACCTAATCAGGTGAATAGCCTTTCTATTGAGCCAGGAAAAGATCAGGTAACGCTTGTAACCTGTACTCCTTATGGCGTTAATACTCACAGATTTTTAGTACATGCAGAGCGTACGGAAGTCCCTTCTGAGTGGGATGATCAAAATAAATTGGTTGATCATTCTGTTGACTCTTCAGTAGATATAAAACAAAATCCAATACTTTTCGCTCTTTTTAGGTGTTGTTTTTTTGCGGGCATAATTGTCAGCATTGCAGCCTTAGTTGTTACACGTACAAAGGTTTTATCAAGAAAGAAAAAAATAAAAATTTTTTAGAATAGCTTATATCAAATAAGAAAAATATTGTGGAATATAGGTGTTAGATGGACAGAAATGGTGTGTATATAGCTATAAATCTATTATAATCGTTACGTAGGTTTATGCGTATTACATTGAAGTAAGTGTTCTTAGCTATAAACATAGATCATTTGCTTATAGGAGATTCAATGGTAAGTTTGCGTCAAAAGAAATAGTTTTCTGAGGGCTTTAGCTATATTTGCCATAGCCTTTATTGGATATTTTTGTGTAGTATTTTCAACCCCTGCTTTAGCGGTTGAACCTCCTGCACATACAAAAACACTTACACCTAATGGTGATGGCTCCTATAAACTTTCTTTGACGGTAACTGGCAAATCTGAATCTAGCGTAGAAAGAACTCGAGCTAACATCGTTGTAGTATTCGATAAGTCAAACAGTATGAACTTGAGGTCTGACAATCAGTCCCGTCTTGCAGTTGCTCAAGAGGCTGTAAATGCTTTGACTGATGAGTTGATGGGCCTCAATAGCACTGATGATCCTAATCGAATCCAGATGTCCTTAGTTACGTTTGATTCCACGGCAAATAAAGTTAATTTTAGCGGAAGCAATTGGACATCAGATCCGTCTAGCTTTAAGAGCAGAATTAATAGTATCGTTACGCCAACTACTCAAGGTTATGGCATGCCATATGGTGGCACCAACTGGGAAGATGCAATGAAAGTTGCATTGGAAGTTGCGCAAAGTGCCGATAGCGATCCAACGTATGTCATTTTTGTTTCAGATGGTAACCCTACGTTTTATAATGGCACATCAACAAATTATAGATACATTGCTAGTTCTAAGTATATCCTCGGAACTGGCTATGATTACGGAGCAGGATCAGAAACTAATATTAGCAATTCTTATAATGCCGCCACTGATGATGCAAGAGCAGTTGTTGATCAAGGAAACAAATTGTATGCAGTAGGCGCTTTTGGCAATATTACTCGCATGCAGGGTCTTGTTGAGTATGCTTATGATGCACCAGCAGGAAATTACTATCACTCTGCAACAGACAAAGCTGCTTTAAATAGAGCGTTTGCAGCTATTGTCGCCGATATTAAGAAGCAGACTTTTTACACAAATGTCTCTATCAAAGACGGACTTACTGATATGGTATCTCCTGTAGATATCAACGGTAATCCAACTACTTTTACCTATACAAAGACTGATAAAGACGGAGTAGTTACTGAGTGGACCGGCGCTCCAGAGGCAACAATTACGGGAGATACAGTTGATTGGGATCTTTCTAGTGTTGGTCAGCTTGAGCCTGATGTTACCTATACGGTAAGTTTCACGGTTACTCCTACGCAAAGCTCTGGATTCAGTAGCCGATGCTGCTAACGGAAAAGAAAAAGATCAAAACGTTGTTGAGAATCCAGACGGATCATATTCTGTGTATTCAAATACAACAGCGTCCGTTGATTTTACCCAGCAAAAAACTGTTAACGGAACCGTTGTTTCAGAAGAAAACGGAAACTCGCCTTATGAACGACCTACTCTGAAGGTTCCTGTCTCTAAGATTACAATCGAGAAAAAATGGGTTGGAGATGAACCAGCTGATCACGCGGATAAAGTTGTTACCGTACAGGTTAAAAAAACTGTGACGGTAAATGGAACTCCAACTGAAGAAGATTATGGTGATCCAATCACACTGGACGCGAGCAATAACTGGAAAAAGAGCGTTATTGTTCCTGGAAACCTTGCTGGAGACGCTACCTGGTCAGTTGCTGAGATTAGTGCAATCCAAGGATATGACACGTCATACAGCGCACCAATTGTGTACAGCTCATATAGATCTGGCAATCTCACTGGTAGTGTTGATGGAGTAACTACCATTACTAACACTTTCAGAACTTACGATTTGATTATTTATAAAACAGCAAGTAATGATAGCAACGTAAAGACACCTCTTTCAGGGGCAGAATTTACGGTCTTTGCTGCAGATGGAGAAACAGTTGTTGCAGCTGCTACCGCAACTGGCAGTAATGGAAAAGCTACATTCTCTAACCTTAAGCCAGGAACATATATCATCCGAGAGACTAAGGTTCCATCGGGTCATCAAAAGCTTGGCAATGACTTGACACTTGTTGTTGATATTTCAGGTAATATCACCTTAGATGGTAGGGCAATTAGCGCCGATCATCAGGGAGTTGATCCAGCAAATGGCCACTGGTTCCAGATTGATGTGGACAACCACGTGCTCAGCGTCCTCCCAAGTACAGACGGTATGGGAATTACGCCATTTATTAGTGCAGGTGCTGTGCTTTTGCTACTTGCATCTATCTGTGCAGCGCTTTATCTCTATAAGAAGTCAGCGATAGCAAGTAGATAGTTTCATGCGCTAAACTCATCAGCGCATACATCGCAATAATCGACTGATTCCAGGATTTTCTTGACATGATTGATTACTGCTCCAAGGAGCCTGTTTTTCTCGTCATGTCTGAACAATTTGCCGGAAAAGTACACCATGTCTGAGCTATTTGCCGGTTTTTCTCGCCATGTCTGAGTGCTTTTACCCAGACATGGCGCACTTTTCAGGCTTGTTCAACTCACACTAATCAATCACACAAAAAGCTCGACCTTGCGAGAAGATCGAGCCCTTGGTTTAAGACTTGCATGTGTCTGGCCATTGCTTCTGCCAGCGTGGCCAAGTGAGCGTTTACTGCTTCTTCATAGCAGCTAAAATGCTTACAACAACGTGATAGAGAAATGCGGAGAGCGGCCAGATAATCCAAGATCTTCCCCAGTCTTTGGTTATAAAACTATAGCCAAAATACACCAGAGAAACTGCACTAAAGTATGCCTTTGAAACTGGTCTGTACTTCGATACTGCTTTCTTATATCCCAGTTTGCCGTCCTTCTCGTCATGGGAGAACTCACCTTCCTGGAGAAGAATTCTATAGCTGTCTTTGAGAATGCCAGAGTAAATGAGCAGGTAAACACCAAGTGAAACTAGGACTGCTGCCACAAAGAAGCCAAGGGCAAAGGTAAGGCCCGCTCCAAAGTATGAAGCAACTAGAAAGGGGATTGCGCTCAGAATGGTAAGACAGACGCCCGTAGCCTGCTGAATGTATCGTAGTGAGCTTGTGGACTCAGCGCGCCTGCGAATGGCAGCCTCGACACCGTATTGGAGCTCAAGAGAAGCCTCCTTGAACTGCTTATACTTTGCAAGCTTCATATCTTGGAGAATTAACAGGCCAACTCCGGCGGCAATAAAGAGCACCATGATGCAAACGCCCGTGATGCTCAGTGCATCTGGAGAAATGCGTGTTGGATCAAATAGATTGCATCTTCGCTGTATGTAGCAAGTGAAACAAGAAGCGCGGGGCCCAGAATAAAGAGGGTAATTGCAAACGCAATGGGGCGAGAAGTGCGTGCGACTGTATCCAGGTACTCGGTAGCAGTCTCAAGAGATACACTGAGCTGTGGTCGAACGTTTTTGCTGTCAGAAGCGTCGGTGTTGGCAGGAGTACTCGTGGAAGTGCTCGCAACATCGGAGTTACTGGAGCCTGTGGGGGCTGAAAAATTGTTCTGCTCTGCTGGCGCTACATAATCAGCGGTGGTAGCAGTAGTTGGAAGCTCTTCAAGCTCATCTTTGAGCAGGTAGTCTGTGGAAACACCAAAAAGCTCGCTCATGGTCATGATTTTTTTGAATATCGGGCATGGAAGCCATTGACTCCCATTTAGAAACTGACTGTCTTGAAACGCCAAGCTGCTGTGCCAGCTCTTCCTGTGACCAACCATTACGCTTTCTGAGGCTCATGATTTTCTCGCTCAGTAACATGGTTGTTCCTTTCTGTTGGTGATGTGGTGTGATTCACATGTGATGACTATTACTTTAGAAATTCCCCTGATTGCACACCACCAAGTTGAGTTGGAAATTTGTCAACTCATAGTTGCGTCATAGTTTACCTGCAGAAATGCTACCAGACTTTAGAAAAAAATAGTTTGAAAAACTTATAAATTAATTATGCGTTTACGGAATATGTCTGCTCGCTATTACACTTGTTTGATATTCATATGGTAGTATTTACAAAATAGACCATGAAAAATAATCCATATCAGAAAGAAAAACGCTAAAAATTCTTGTGTATCTGGTCATCCGTCTGGTGCATAAAAATTTGCGCAAAAGTCACATGAAGAACTTAAAGGTATGCATTGCTTCATCTGCTCTCGCAGCCGCGCTGGCACTTGCTCCAGCATCTGCGCTGGCAGAGGGCACAACGCCTGCTCCTACAAGCACCACTGGTGCTACTGCTACTACTGGCGTAACTCCTATTCCTGCACCAACCAGAGAGCAACTCACAGACCCAACGGTTAACCCATATGCTCCTGAAGATGCATACTTCCTTCCTGATATCACTAACCCAATCCCAGAGGGATATATGGTAGGTAATGCTGACGGCGAGACCATCATTGATAACGGCGACGGTACTGTTACCGTAAAGGGACACTGGGTTCCAGCAATGGATTTGACGAAGTCATCAGTGTTTACTTTGTTCGCATTCCTGACCCAGTTCCTGATCCAACTCCAACTCCTACACCTGATCCAGATCCAACTCCAGCCCCAACCCCTGATCCAGAGCCAGCTCCAGCACCAGATCCAACTCCTGCGTCAACACCAAAGAAGAAGTCCGTTCTTCCTCCAACTGGTGTTGCAGATGTTGTAATTCCAGCTTCTGTATTTGCTGTAAGCGGTCTTGGCCTTGTTGCTGCTTCTCGTAAGATTCGCAAGTAAAGCAACAGCCTGTGGCTTTGCTACATAAGAGCACATATATCGCATTACTAAAGCGCCTGACCCAGGCGCTTTTTTTGTGTGGGAAAACAGGCGGGCTGCTGGGCAGAAAATGGGTACACTCTGAATAACAAAGTTCGGAGGTTGTTATGGAAGATCAGCAGCAGAAATTCTCGCAGATAGATGGCGTCGAACAGACACCCGCGCACTCATCTTCGACTGCGCTTGTGCTAGAGGGTGGCAGCTATCGAGGCATTTTTACTGCTGGAATTCTTGATGTGCTTCGCGAGAAGGGCGTTACTAACTTTGAGAGCGTGTGGGGAGTTTCTGCAGGTGCCATCAACGCCGTAAGCTTCAGGTCCAAGCAAATGGGCCGCGCCATGCGCATCATGCTGGCTTTTAGAGATGACCCCCGTTTCCTTTCGCTTCGCTCGCTGATTACTACTGGTGATATTGCGGGTGCTGAATTTATGTTTGACGAGATTCAGAACCACCTGGACCCTTGTGATAACGAGGCATTTAATCAAAATCCCATGCAGATGTACGTGGTTGCCTCAGACGTTACCTTTGGAACATCGGCATATCTACACGTAAAAAAGTTTCCAGAAGACATTCCGATGATTCGAGCATCTACAGCAATGCCAACGGTTTCTCGCATAGTTGAGCTGGATGGTCATCGTTATCTGGATGGCGGGACAACCGATTCAATTCCGTTTGCCGCAGCGCTTGGTCTGCCTGACGGAAAAGCGGAGCGTGCGGTTGATATTCCAGACCACAAGCCAGCAAGGAAAGCGCTGGTCATTGTCACGCAGGATAGGAACTTTGTAAAAACTGACACCAACGAGCAGTTTGCCATCCGCTCTCAGCTGTACTCTGCGTATCCATACTTTGAAACTGCATTGGCTTCTCGTGCCGAGCGTTATATGGCTCAGCGTAAGCAACTCTTTGAGCTGGAAGAAGAGGGAAGAGTGCTGGTGCTTGAGCCTCCCGAGCCAGTTGAAGTTAAGGTTAACGAGAAGTCCGGTGAAGCCCCTGCTGTTGCTGTACCTGACAGGTCGTCGCGTTGCACTTGATCGCCCTCAAAGAGATTAAAAAGTTTTTATCGAGTAGGACGAGGGCGGCAGGCACTCGCGTGGCCTGCCCGTAGATTTTTCAGTGTCGATTAATCCAAAAACCCGGGTAATTATGTGTCCACCTGATCCAAAACCCACCTAATTATGTGCCGAAAGGCACTAATTAGGTGGGTTTTTGGATCAAAAATCGTTCTTCTCGACACATAATTGGTAGACTTTTGGATTAATCGAGCTCCAAAATCTACAAACGTATGCCCTGAACACGAAACGAAAATTGATACGGAAAGAGTTTGTTTTGAAGACGCCCATGAATAAGTTTTTTTGAAGGTAATGTTTGCTCTGGTTATCGTCGCGATGACTGGAGCGGCGATTCTGCAAATTGTCGCTCCCGAGTACATGGGAAGCAATGCCGCTTATGGTATTTCGACCGGTTGGCAGCGAGAGATTGGTTTTTGGAATCTCGCGGTGCTCATCATTTTGGTTACTACGTGTTTTTTTACTATGATTGGGTCTATCTACGTGCGATTTTGCTCGCGCTGATTCTGGGTGGTGTCGGAATTGGAACCAATCATTTCATTCATTTTTTGAGCGCCCACGAGTCGGTAAATTTGGTTGGCGCTATCGAGAATTACATTCTTGCAGTTGGTTGGATGATTGGCTGGAAGCTCGAATGTAACCGCAGAAAAATTGAGGGTGTCGCTAAGTAGCTGCGGAAAGACCGCGCACGTTTTCGCGTGACAGTGCTACGAGCGAGACGTTATGCGCGCGACTTGCGAACGAGACGTTATGCGCGCCTGATTTCATCAAAGATTCTGTAAATTTTGCCTAAAAGGGTAAAAGAAACTGTGGATTTGCCTGATTTTGTCAAAGAATCTGTATCCAAAATACAGATTCTTTGCACTTTTAGGCGCGTATGCTGTTATGGCGCACCTGGCGAGAAACACGGTGCACCCGCAGCGCCCCGCGCACTCGCAGCGTACCCGCGCACCCGCGCGGCGGCCACGCCCGCATCCCGCACGCTAGCGCAAACGCGTGAGCTGCACGTTCTCGATAAGCGAATCCACAACCGAGCGCTCTGCCGCCTGAGTTCCGCTCTCCATGACGTTTGCGGCGCCCGTAGTCTGGCCAGTCGCAGCGCGTCTTCTGTCGAGAGACCCTGTGCATCTGCAAAGGCAAACGCCGCCACAACGGAGTCACCGGCACCGACAGTGCTTCCTACCTGGACTTTTACTGGACCTGCATACCAAACCTCGTCGGCCGTGGCGTAGACGGCGCCGTTGCCGCCCATGGAAACGCAGACCGTGTCGATGCCACCAGCAACAATCTCGGATGCGGCAGCGGCAATCGCGTCCACGTCGGTAAGCTCGCGGCCCAGCATGGCGGAGAGCTCGTGGTCGTTTGGCTTGGTGAAGTACGGCTTCTGCTCAAGGCCAGCCGAGAGCGCTGCGCCGTCGGCGTCCAGGTATACCTTCAACCCGGCGTGGCGCAGAGCACGAGTCCAGCGGCCATACGTATCAGAGGCAGCTCCACGGGGAGGCTGCCGGAGAGAACCTAATGTCGCCGACGGAAGTCTTGGCAATCACGTCAGCAAGTGCCTGGTCAAGCATGGTGTCGGTGACCTCGGGACCGGGCTCGTTGATGTCGGTGTTGGTGCCGCCCTCGGTATCAACAACCTTAAGGTTGGTGCGCGTCTCACCGGGAACGGAAATCGCCTGAACCTTGATGCTATTCTCGCTCAGTACATCGGCGATCCACTTGCCGGTTTGACCTGCAAGAACGGCGATGGCGGTAGATTCTCCTCCCAGCTTAGCGATGACCTTGGAGACGTTTATGCCCTTACCACCCGCGTCCTGCCTGAGCCATGTGATGCGATTCACCTGGTCAACGGCAAAATTTGGCACCTGGACGGTCTTGTCCAGAGCGGGGTTGAGCGTGACGGTGTAGATGCTGGGCATAGTCGCTCCTCGGTTTGTGGTATCGCTAGGATGACGGCGCTTAAACGATGCCGTCAGAGTGACGCAGGTTATCTACGCTGATAATACTTCAGTTTCGGCAAAAAAGTAACCGCGGACAGCGTTGTTACGCGTTTGTCCGCGGTCTTTTCTGGCGAGAAACTCGGCGCACTCGCGGCTCGCCCTGGACCCGCGGCCCGGCGGCGCACTCGTGGCGTCTGCTGTGGACGGCTTTGCAATGTGGAGAAACCCGTCAAATTTGAACGAATTGTTGCATTCGTGAAGCGTTCAAAATTCCCGCGTACAACTGCTAAAGAGTGGAGTATACTTTTAAGGCTTTTCCACAGAGCCCCGTAATCTCTGACAAGAAAAAGCATCGATGACCCGTCCAGGGGTTATCAACTCGTAATTCGTAGGAGGAGTCAAGTGAAGAAGTCGACTCAGTTCGCCAAGACTGGCGAAGTCGAGCGCAAGTGGGTGCTCATCGACGCTGAGGGCGCAACGCTCGGTCGTCTGGCTACAAAGGCTGCCATGATTCTTCGTGGCAAGAACAAAGCCACAGTACACCCCAAACGCTGATACTGGTGACTTTGTTGTCATCATCAATGCAGACAAGATCGTCCTTACTGGTGTTAAGGCTGATCACAAGGAGTATTGGCGTCACTCCGGCTACCTTGGTGGCTTGAAGATCACTTCCTTCAAGGAAGAGATGGAGAAGCACCCAGAGCGTGTTGTTGAGCACGCAGTCAAGGGTATGCTTCCTAAGACCACTCTTGGTCGCAAGCAGGGTATGAAGCTTAAGGTTTACGCCGGCGCTGAGCACCCACATGCTGCACAGAATCCCGTCAAGATTGAGCTGGAGGGCTAAACGATGGCAGATAACACCGCTGTTTACACCGGCACCGGCCGTCGTAAAGAGGCCGTCGCTCGTGTTCGTCTTGTTCCTGGAACTGGTAAGGTTACCGTTAATGGCCGCGAGGCAACCCAGTACTTTGGTCGCCAGCAGCTCGTAGACAACGCAACCGCACCTCTCCGCATTACCGATACCCTTGAGCGCTTTGACGTCTTCGCAAACTGCGATGGCGGCGGCATCAATGGTCAGTCCGGCGCACTTCGCCTGGGCATCGCTCGCGCTCTTCTTGAGGCTGGCGAGTATCGTGATGACCTTAAGAAGGCCGGCTACCTCACCCGCGATTCTCGTGCGGTCGAGCGTAAGAAGTACGGTCTGAAGAAGGCTCGTAAGCGTCCTCAGTTCTCCAAGCGCTAAGGCCGCTGGACCCAAAAAAAGTCCTCACGAGAGACCTGTCGTATATCGGCAGGTCTCTTTTTTGTATACTTTTAAATGGTTGCATTTTGCATATTTGCGCAACCGTTTTAGTCCGCACGTTCTTCTCGCCATCTGGCGAGAAGCCCCACCTGTCGAGTAGTTCGCTGGCGCTTCGCGCGCACGTTGCTCTCCACCCGACAACATTACATTCGCAGCTTAGGAGACGCTTATGAAGTACTTTGGAACCGACGGCTTTAGAGGCCGTGCAAATGAGGGTTTGAACGTCGATCACGCATACAAAATTGGCCGCTTTATTGGCTGGTATTACGGAGCTAAGCAGGCTCGCAAGGCTCGTATCATTATTGGTAAGGATACCCGCAGGTCAAAGCTATATGTTTGAGTCTGCACTTGTCTCGGGCTTGGTTGCTTCCGGCGCTGACGCGTACATGCTACACGTTATTCCTACACCTGGCGTCAGCTTTGAGGTTGTAGATGGCGCTTTTGATTGCGGCGTCATGATTACCGCTTCTCACAACCCATTCACCGATAACGGCATCAAGCTGGTTAACAAAGACGGCTACAAGATGGATGAGGATGTCCTTGAGCAGGTAGAGGCCTACATTGACGGCGAGATTGACGTTCCTCTGGCAACCGGTGACAGCATTGGCCGCACGGTTGATTACATGCAGGGCCGCAACCGCTACATCTCAAGTCTGATTGCTAGCTGCGGCTTTAGTCTGCAGGGCCTGAAGATTGGCCTGGATTGCGCAAACGGCGCAGCTTCTAGTGTTGCTCGCCCTGTCTTTGACGCCTTGGGCGCCGAGACGCATGTTATCAACAACGCTCCAAACGGCCTCAACATCAATGTTGATTGCGGTTCTACCCACATTGACCAGCTGCAGCGTTTTGTAGTCCAGAATGGCCTTGACGTGGGCTTTGCCTACGACGGCGACGCTGACCGCTGCCTGGCAGTTGACGAGCGCGGCCACGTGGTTGACGGAGACCTGATCCTCTACGTCTGTGGCACCTACCTTAACAAGTATGGTCGCCTGGCAAAGCAGACCGTGGTCACTACCGTCATGAGCAACTTTGGCCTGTTCAAAGCATTTGACGACGCTGGCCTCTCTTACGAGAAAACCAGCGTGGGCGATAAGTACGTTTACGCTTGCATGAACGAGAACGAGTACAGCCTGGGCGGCGAGCAAAGTGGTCACATCATCTTTGGTGATCTTGCTAAGACCGGCGACGGCATCCTGACCAGCCTCCGTATTATGGAGGTCTTACGAGCAGAGCGCGAGAAACTCTCTGAGCTGACTCGTCCCGTTACACTATATCCACAGCAGTTGGTTAACGTCCGCGTCACCGACAAAGAGGCTGCCATGCAGTCTCCTAAGGTTAACGATGCAGTTGCAGCTGCCGAGAAGTTCCTTGAGGGTAATGGTCGCGTGTTGGTCCGCGCTTCCGGAACAGAGCCTCTGGTACGTGTTCTTGCAGAAGCTCCAACTGATGAGCTTTGCCAGCAGGCAAATCAGATTGTGCTCGATGCACTTGAGGAGTATAGGCTGAGCGCTTAAGCGCAGATAGATCCAGGGGATACAATGGCACTGGCAGGAATAGGTGTAGATATGCTTGAGATTGCTCGCATGCAGCAGGCAATTGAGAGACGCCCTCACTTTATTCGCCGTATGTTCACCGATGCCGAGCGTGCATACTGTGAGCGCACTGCTCGTCCTGCGGAGCACTATGCTGCTCGCTTTGCGGCAAGAGAAGCCGTGCTCAAAGCCTTAGGAACGGGTTTCTCATCTGGTATTGGTTTTCAGGATGTTTCTGTTGAGAGAGATCAGCTGGGCAGGCCACAGGCTCGTCTAGCGGGCAAGGCTGCACAGATTGCGGCGGAGCAGGGTGTGCAAGAGATTGCACTTTCTATCTCGTATACCAGAGATGTTGCGGTGGCCAATGCGGTTGCTGTAACCAACGCCGTAAAACCCAAGGTAGATCAAAAGGAAGATGCTGCCCAGGAGCTGGCACGTTCGTTCAAAGAAGCTCGTTCTGTGTTGGATGAGCTTGAGCGTGTGCAAGAACCTATAATTGAGACAACCTTTGATGATGTTGTTAAATCCGAGGAGTAAGTTATGCAGCCGGTACTAAATGTTGAGGACATCAAGCGCGTAGAGATTGCGCTGACACGTGTGGGCGTGAGCGTTTCCGAACTCATGCACCGCGCAGGTTACGCTGCTGCTCAAGAGGCTCTTGGTATGGGCGGAGACATCTCTAATGTTGTCATCCTCGTAGGTCTTGGCAATAACGGTGGAGATGGCTGGGTGGCAGCAGAAGCGCTGCGCTCTAGAAACTGCAACGTTAAGGTAGTCACTCCGCTTGAGCCCGATCAGATTTCCGGCGATCTTGCACGTCAGATGGCTCAGCGCGTCGTTCGCGCGGGAATCTCGGTGCTCGTTGGTCCTTCTCGCCAGGAGCTTATTGACCTGCTGGCAACGGCTGACGTGGTGCTTGATTGCATGTTGGGCACCGGCTTCCACGGCAAGGTTCGTGCTCCGTTTGATATTTGGATTGAGTGCCTGAATCAGTCTGGTGCTCGTGTGCTTTCCGTTGACGTTCCAAGTGGCCTTTCTGCACAGAAAGGCCAGGTAGAAAGCGCATGTGTTGTCGCTGACGTTACGGTTACCATGATTGCGCTGAAGCCCGGCCTCATCGCTGACGCAGGTCGCGATGTCTGCGGCTCCATTGTTGTAGCTCCTCTGGCTGAGCAGACTGAGCGCCTGGTTATTGAGGCAGATCCTGTTGCATGGCGTGTTGACCTGGAAGATTATCTTGCTTGTGTTCCCGCTCAGCTCAACGACTGCGATAAGTACTCTCGTGGTTCCGTTCTGGTGGTTGGAGGCTCTAGCCGCTTCCCTGGAGCTGCTGTTCTTGCTGCTAAAGCGGCTGCTCGTGCGGGCGCTGGCTACGTTACGCTGGCAGTTCCTGAGGCCATTGTCAGTAGCGTTCAGATGATGTTGCCGGAAGTTCCCGTTATTGGTCTCCCATGCGATGCCGAGGGCGTGTTTACCGAGGAAGCAGCTCCACTGGTACTGCAGCTTGCTGCCATGCGTACCGTTACGCTGGTTGGTCCAGGTATGCGCGTCTCTGGCGGAACCGTCAAGGTTACCTCCGCTCTGCTTGACTCTGAGCTGCCCGTTATTGTTGATGCCGACGCGCTCAATTGCATTGCTCGCCTCACCAATAACAACCTCCCAGATTTCCCTGAGCTCACGCGTCGTACCGCTCCGCTTATCATGACCCCACATCGCCGAGAGTTAGGTCGTCTGGTCAACCAGGTAGACAATCCTCCTGCAAGCCTGGTAGCTCAGCTTGAGTCTGCTCGCAAGATTGTCTGGGCAGATGGTGGCTCTGAGCTGGTAATTGTTGCTAAGGGCACCGCTACCGGTTGCGTGGGCGTTCAGAAAGCTGTGCTGCCAAAGCCTGGTCCTGTCACACTGGCAACCGCTGGCTCTGGCGATGTCCTTGCTGGTACTATTGCTGGTCGTCTGGCGCAGGTTGCTGGTCAAGTTGATGACCTGCCTACGTTCTGCTCGCTTGCCTGCGAGGTTCACGCATATGCAGGTCAGCTAGCTGCCGAGAAGTTCGGTGTACGTGGAGCTATGGCCGGTGACGTCTGTGACGTTATTGGTCTTGCCTCCGATGCACTTGAGGAGCAAATTGCATTTCCTATGGCGGACTTTGAAGAAGCTACGGAGTAGGTGACTCACATGTCGGCATATCCCCAGGATAGATGGGCTTGGATTGAGATTGATCTTTCTGCCGTCCGCCACAACGTAAAGGCGTTTAAGGCTGGACTTAGCCGCGGCGTTAAGATGATGTGTGTGGTCAAGGCCGACGCCTATGGTCACGGAGCAGTTCAGTGCGCTAAGGCCATGCAGTCTGTGGGTGCCGATCAGTTTGCCGTTGCAACAGTTGATGAGGGTGTGGAGCTGCGTTGTGCGGGTATTGATAACCCCATCCTGGTGCTTTCTGAGCCGCCGGTCACTTCCATTCCAGACCTCGTCCGCTTTGATATCATGCCTTCCGTCTACACGGTGGACTTTGCTCTTGCGTATGGCGAGGCTTCTGCTGCAGCTAACAAGGTTGGCCGCTATCACCTGGTTATTGATACCGGTATGACCCGTATTGGCGTCAGGCGAGAAGATCTACTTGAGGTTCGTGGCTCTATTGATTTCCACAGGGGTCTTGAATGTGCTGGAACGTTTACGCATTTTGCTACAGCCGATTCTCTTGACAACTGGGATTTTAACCTGCAGGTTAATCGCTTTATCGAAGCGGTTACGACGCTCAAACGCAGGCTATGAGTTGGGCTTGGTGCATGCTGATAACACGCCCGGCACTATCCTGCACAAAGATATCCAGTTTGATATGGTTCGCGTGGGCATTGGTCTGTACGGACTTCATCCAAGCAAGCTCACTATTCCCCGTATTGACCTGCAGCCTGTTATGAGCGTGCGCGGTCGCGTGACGCGCGTGGTTTATCCAGCAGTTGGGGACGGTGTTGGTTATGGCATGACGTGGCGTGTCCCTCGCAATAACATCCAGGTAGCCACTGTGCCTATTGGTTACGCCGATGGACTTGCACGCAGCCTTTCTAATCGGATGGATGTTTTGACGCGCGGAGATCGTGTTCGTCAGGTGGGCAACATCTGTATGGATCAGTTTATGATTGCTGTTGATACCGCAGGTACACACGCTAATAAGCCTGCACACGAGATTCGCTATGGTGACGTGGTTACCCTCATCGGCAAAGACGGCGATCTAGAAATCACTGCGGATGAGATGGCTGACCTTCGCGAGACCATCAATTACGAGGTAGTTTGCAACTTTGGTGCGCGTCTCGATAAGGTATACGTCTAATGGCAGTTACGCTTGATGAGATTCGCAAGCAGATTGCTGATTGCAAGAAATGTCCGCTGTGGGAAACACGTGCCAACATTGTGTTTGGAGGCCCAAATCCTACAGCTCGCGTCATGATTGTGGGAGAAGCTCCTGGTAAAAACGAGGACCTAAGCGGTCAGCCTTTCGTTGGCACGTCTGGCAAGAAGCTTGATGCACTGTTAGAAGAAGTTGGCCTTTCTCGCCAGGATGTTTTTATCTCTAATGTGGTCAAATGCCGACCGCCTTCAAACAGAAATCCCAAGGTAGCAGAGGTGGAGGAATGCTCTCCGTATCTTCGCAATCAGATTCGTGCTATTAAACCGGACGTTATTGTTTGCTTGGGTAATTTTGCAACACAGTTTGTCATGCATACCGATAAGGGCGTGACGGAACTGCGCGGCAAGTTTTACCAGATAGGCGCCTTTAGCGTGCTACCTACCATGCATCCCGCATCAACTATTTACCGCAAGGAGTGGGCGCAGTTCCTCAAAGACGACCTGCGACTTCT
Source organism: uncultured Atopobium sp. (assembly GCA_916438965.1). GTDB lineage: Bacteria > Actinomycetota > Coriobacteriia > Coriobacteriales > Atopobiaceae > Lancefieldella. The sequence goes on from CAKAGI010000001.1 coordinate 64,206, forward strand.
TGCTGATTGGCTTGAGGAACACCCTCGAGGAGGCTCGTGTGACTAACCTTTCTACTAGCGCAAATCTTGGCGCTGATAACGCTGCCGCAAGCAACCTGCCAGAAAAAACTGCGGCCGGCACGTATGTTTCTACCACCACCGAGCAGACTATTGCTCTTGGTCAAGCTCTAGGAAAACTTCTGCAAGCAGGCGATGTATTAGTGCTCACAGGAGATCTAGGAGCAGGAAAAACCCAGCTCACTAAGGGTATTGCTGCAGGTATGGGTGTTGCTGACGATGTGACCAGTCCAACCTTTACTATCGAGATGGTTTATGAGGGTACGCTTATGCCTCTCTACCACTTTGACCTGTATCGCCTAAACGACCCTGATCAGCTTGAAGATACGGGTCTGTACGATGCGCTTGAGTCCGACGGTCCAACTATCATCGAGTGGGGAGAGCAATTTGCAGAGCAAATTGGCGAGAGAACCCTGGATGTGTATGTTTCTAGATTGTCTGAGGAAGAGCTGGAATCAGACGACGCTGAGCCGCGCCGTGAGATTCGCTTTGTTCCACAGAATGCTCGTGGAGACACCATTATTCAGGCCTTGAATTGTCAAAGCAAGTGCAACGTTTGGTGATGGTAGACTTCCCAAGGGCACTTCCAACCCAGACGCTTACGTGGCCTTAGGTTAAGTTCATTATATACTGCCTCAATCTCTCTATCACTAATCGATGAGAGGTCTGTACCTTTTGGAAAATACTCTCTGATGAGACCGTTAGTATTTTCATTGGTACCTCTTTGCCAGGGATGATGTGGAAGACAGAAGTAGATACTTACTCCAATAGCTTCTTGAAGCTCTGCTGCGCGGGCAAACTCAGATCCACGATCAAGCGTTATGGTTTTTACTACCTCACCTCTCAAAGCTTGCTGTATAGCTACATTGACATCGGCACTAGACCCTGATGCAGCTTTGCCACCAACAAGGTAGCCGCTCATACGGTCAACTTGTGTGACCAGGCGTGGACCTTTAGCTTTACCGATGACGGTATCTCCTTCCCAGTCTCCAATGCGTTGGCGATCTGCAACCTCTTTTGGTCTTTCGACAAGTTCATGAGTTATCCGTATTTTTCCTCTGCGCTCTATGAGGTGTTTTGTATGCCGTCGTTTACCTCGGTGTCTAAGTCTTCTACGTACAGACTGTACACCTGGAAGTTCACAGTCTAGTTTCCCTGAGTGTATAGCTCTATATATAGTGCTACAGCTGACAGGAGCGTAGAAAAGTTCTAAGTGCAGTCTTCCTGCAATCTGCTCAGGTGAGAAGTGGCGACTACAGATAAGAAAGACAATACGTGCACGAAGGTTTGGATCATCGAGTAGTGTGCGTTTCTTGCAAGCCTGGCGTCGAACATCGGTTTTTCTCTGAGCAGTCGAGGCTCTATAGCAAAGATGCGCCACTCCAATGATTGTCCAACCGTTTCTTTTAATCTCCCGTGAAATACTTGATTTGTTTCGTCCGAGCTTACGAGCAATCTGGCTTATACTTTCATGATTTTTCCACCAGACCATAATGTCTTCGCGCTCTTCAATGCTAAGATGGCTATAGTGACCCATGGGATTCCTTTCAATGAACGTTGTCGTAAGCGCCATTGTAGACCCATGGGTCACTACCTTGTCTTTTGTTGTTGCACTAGCAATGAGAATTCAAGGCGCTTTAACGTCATGTAAATAATTATTTTTGTTACGTGAATTCTATCGTTTTACCTGCAAATTGTAGATATTTTAAGTATATCTTGAGCAAGTTATTTTTGGTGTAACACTAAAGTTATCTTTTTCATATATACTTTCAAACCCGTTGAATCTTGTTTAAAAAAACAATCGTTTTTTTACCTATAAGAGTTAAGGAATTTGAAATGAAGAAGTATTTGCATAACAACGCAAAGATGTTTGCGCTTATGGGTATTATGGCAGGAGTTTTGGTTTTCTCGCCACTGTTTTCAGCTTTTGCCCTCGCTGAGGGTACAGAAGTAACCGAGACAACTACAACAACTGAAGCAACTGCTGTTGCTACAACTACAGATGATGATAGTGACGCAGAGGCAGTTGGATCTTATATGGGCGCCGATGGCATAATGCGTGAAATCCATATTTCAGTATCAACAGATGGCGGCACTTATAACGGAAAAGATTATATTCCACCAACTATTTCAGATGATTTTAAGAGCGTTTCTTTTAGCAGCAATGTTCAGCGTGAGGGATACACACTGGTAGGTTTTTCAACAGGTTATTTTTCGCAAGAGGAAATAAACAATGCAACACCAGATATGTCGAAACCATATACTATCGATGAGAATGGCAATGTTCATATGAATCTTGATGATATTGTTGCCTGGAGTGCTACCGACGATATTGATACAAACACTATTACGATTCGCTATCATCTAACTACCTTATGGGCACCAAATCCTGAGCCAGAGCCAGAACCAGCTCCTGAGCCAGAACCACAGCCAGCACCTGCATCAGTTGCTCCTGCTTCTGACGTATCTGAGCAGCCAGTACCAAGGCGCAAGAAGAGCGTTCTGCCTAATACAGGTGATGCAACTTCTGTAGCAGGTATTGTTGCAGCAGCCGGCACTACTCTTGTTGCGCTTGGTCTCCGCAAGAAAATGCAGTAGTAAATAGTCGTCTCCTAGTAGAAATGCATTCCTATGTCTAAATATTTTCACAACAACACAAAGCTTCTTATTCTTTCTGGTGTTCTTGCAGGAGCATTGGTCTTCTCGCCAGCACTTTCTGTGAGAGTACTTGCTGAAGGCACTGAAGTAACAGAAGCAACCACAACAACCACAACGACCGAGGCATCTGAAGTGACTGCAACAACTGAGGCAGCCACAGCGTCCACGTCAACCGAAGCAACTACTACAACTAATGCTGCTGCCAGCACCACCTCAACAGACGACAATGGTACAACTATTGTTCGTTTTTATGATCCTGAAGTTGGTTGGAACACTAGGATCAATCTTACTGTCGTTGCATACGGCACTCAATACAATGGAAATCACTATATTCCTGCAACGATTTCAGACGACCATAAGAGCTTCACTTTTGATGGAAATATTCAGCGTGAAGGTTACACATTGGTAGGCTATTCGTCAGAAATGCTTTTAAGTGATCAAAGGGATAATGCAACTGCGGACCAGTCGATGCCTTACACCGTTGATGCTAATGGATTTGTTCACGTGAATTTTACTGATATTACCGCGTGGTCCATTACCGACGACCTTCGTGATGACACTACAACTTACTATTACGTTTTTGCTCCTCTTTGGGCACCAAATCCAGAGCCTGAACCAGCACCAGAGCCTGACCCAGAGCCAGCACCTGCACCAGTTGCGCCTGCTTCTGATGCAACCCAAACTCCTGCACCAAGGCGCAAGAAGAGCGTTCTGCCTAACACTGGTGACGCAAGCTCTGTAGCAGGTATTGTTGCAGCAGCCGGCACTACTCTTGTTGCACTTGGCCTGCGTAAGAAACTGCAGTAGTAACCTGTGATAAGAAATTTAACTAGTAATAAATCGCTCCTAGAAACAGAAGTTCCTAGGAGCGTTCTTTTTCTAGCAATTTGTGGCTCGCGGTTAAACGAGCATTTAAGACACTCTAAAAAAATATATCCCTTTGCAACAGCCCAGTTCCAGATGCGGTCAGCCTGTACTTCACAGCGCTGCTTAAGTTCAGCAGTGTTAGAACCTGTGAAGGTAACTTGCTGAACAGAAAGAGGGAGGTTATCTGGCCTAGTAATAGTTAAAGTTGCGCTGTTCATAGCCATACGAGCTGTCTTGTTAGCACCAACGCGGATCTTAACAGTAAAATAACCACGATCAACAGGCCACTCGGTAACTTCTCCGCTATTGGCTGTTCCAGACCTGAATCCATTTGCATTAGCAATAATGCTATAGCCATTCATAAAGAAACCAGCTGCAATAAGTAAGCCACCAATGGCGCACAAAAGAATTCCTGCAAAAATGGTGCCCTCACCATTTAAATTAAAGAAATTCCAGAGGCCGCCAACAGCAAAAAACGCACCGGTTGCCCAACCAACAAGAGGGCTAGCAGCTCCCTGAGGTTTACCAAAATCAATTACATCATAGGTAAGAGAAATAGGAGAAGTATCGTTTTTATCGTAAAGATAAACGTTGCTTAGAGTTTCTTGTTTTTGAGCGGGTTTTTGTGGTGCTTCTGGTGGAGTAGGAAGTGACATAAAGCGTCCTCCTTTTAGCTGGTAGAACTATTCAGGATATAAATAATTATCCTATTTGAGAGATTTATTGTAACATATTGGATAGTAGAGGCTTAAATTTTTTAATTTGGCACTGCTCCCACTGAAAGGATGCTTAATGAAAAGACGTCAACTAGCACTGACTTGTGCATTGGTCCTTGCACTTTCATCAGGTGTTGTATTTACTGCGTGTAATTTTAACTTTGGCTTACCATCACCTGAAGAAATTGCTGCTCAGAAGGAAGCAGAAGAGAAGAAAGCTGCTCTTGCTCCTTATGTAGGTGTTTGGGAAGCAAAGTCAATCAATGACAAACAGGGCATAATCACTGAAGATATGTATAAGGATGTTAGGGATGTTTACCTAGCAATTTATGGTTATGACTTTTCTGACGATGGTACTGGTTTGTTTGTTCGCTTCGGTGCACAAAAGCCATTTACGTGGACTGTTGACGCTGACGGCAATATTACCATTACCCTTGCAGGTAATGCTGGAAGCTATACAGCAAGCGTTGATTCCTCAGGTCAGATGACCGTTGAGGGCTCTGACGGCTCAAAAGCTGTTCTTACTCATGCAAGCACAACCGCAGGTGATTATTCTCATATTAGGTATGAGCCTTTTAATCCATTAACGGGAACGGGCAATATTTCTAATAACAAATCATCGCATGAAACTAAACTACGCTTTGATATCACCACTGAGCTTGATCAGGTCATTGTTGATACCGATGAGCTCTATGTAAGGCTTATTGGCATTGCTTCCCTTAAAGCCCCCAAGGGTTTTGAAGGCTATGTCTTTGAGGTTATTAATAGAACTCCTTATACAACCGGCTATAAATTTACCATTCAAGATCCAACCGATGGCTATTGGGCTTTTGGATTTAACGTTTTAGAGCCAGGTGAGAGAGTCTATGAATATGTTCTTAATAACCAACGTAGAGATAAGTCACTCGCTGAAGTCACGGATGTAAAAGGCACTCTTGAGTATGACCACTCTAGCAATGGCGCCCTTCATAATGACGAGAAAACCGTGACATTTGATTTGCCTTCTAGGCAGAGCAAGTAACAGTTAAGAGTTAGTTTTATATCGCTGCACGTATGGAAGGAAGTTTAATGAAAAAGCGTCAAATGCTGTTAGGATGTCTGCTTGCACTGGTGCTTTCTGTAAGTGCAGTGCTTAGCGCCTGTTCATCTGGGGATAACAGTCCTGCAGGAAACAAAAAGTCTGCTGGTCAGATCGTAGGTGTTTGGGAAGCTTATGACATCTTTGAACCCGGACTAGGAAACCTGAGGGAGGGGGCAGCCTACGACGATTATAAAGAACAGTTCCATGCAATTTATGCTTTCAGCTTTGCTGAGGATGGAACTGGCTTGTTTACTCGCTTTGGCATAATAAAGCCTTTCACCTGGACTGTTGATGCAGAAGGAAAGATTACAGTTACCCTTGAGGGTACTGCGGGTTCTTTTACGGGAGAGATTGACGCTGAGACTGGCAGGTTAAGACTCAAGGGCACTGGCTACGATGAGACTGACGCCGAGCTTAAGCAGATTTCAACTACTGCTGGAGACTATGCAAGTGCTACCTATCAGCCATTTGATCAACTTACCAATAAAGGTACCGTACCAACCATGATTAGGTATAACGATCTCAAGTTTAAGAATTTTGAAATAACTCGAGAGGTCAATAAAGTTCTTATCGATACAGATAAGCTGTATATGAATCTGTATGCTATCGCTCAGGTACCGGGAAGCTCTCAAGAAGGTTACGTATTTGAGATTATCAATAAGTGTCCTGAGTCATTTTACGGAGAGTTCTCTCTTGGAGATCTACATGGTCCTCTGAAAGCCTTTGGTCAAGCCTCCTTACAACCTGGTGAGAAGTTCTATTTGTTTGTTCCTAATGTCTCGCAGACACCAGGATCTCTTGTGGTACTTTCTAATCCAAAAGCTACGGTTGATACTATTTACACTGACCCAACAACTAGCGTACTTACTCAGCAAAGGCAGAGATTAGAACTTGACCTAAATATCCCTCCTAAGTCTGAGTAGCAAAAGAACGCTTATCTTCAGCGTGCTCACTACCACTGAAAGGACATTTGATGAAAAAACATAAAATACTGCCAGTTGTTGCGCTTGTCTTGGCGCTCTCTGCTGGTGTTATGTTTACAGCTTGCACTCCTAACATTGGTGGGCCTTCGGCTGAAGAGATTGCAGCTCAGAAGGAAGCAGAAGAGAAGAAAGCTGCACGTGCTCCGTTCGTGGGCGTTTGGGAAGCAAAGTCTATTAGTGATCCAAAGAAGGGCGAGATTCCCGAGAGTGTCTATCCAACAGCAAGAGACACATTCCAGGCCATTTACGGCTATGACTTTTCCGATGACGGCACTGGACTATTCATCCGTTTTGGTGCTCAGAAGCCCTTTACCTGGACCGCTGATGCCGATGGCAAGATTACCATCACCCTTGCTGGCAACGCCGGAAGCTATACAGCAACCGTTGATTCCTCAGGTCAGATGACCATTGAGGGCTCTGACGGTTCCAAGGCAGTGCTTACCCAAGTAACTAAAACCTCAGGTGATTACTCTTCTCTTAAATATGCTCCATTTGATGCGCTTACGGGTAAGGGAACTATTGGAGGAAATTATTCCTCCCATGATGACTTTTATATGAATTTTAAGGTAGTTACCGAGGTCAACAGGGTTGTTGTTGATAATGACGACATGTACGTTAGATATGTTGGAATCGCCACAACACCAAGTGGTCAAACCGAAGGTTATGTTTTTTTGAGGTAATCAACAAGTCCGATAAGACGGCCTCATATGACTTTAGGCTGGATAATTCGGATTCCACTGTGTTCGGAACAGCTCTTAATGTTCTTGAGCCTGGTGAGAGATTCTATGAGTTTGTAGTTGATAGCTCCAAAGCAGATGTACCTCTGGCTAAGCTTTCTGAATCTCAGGGAACTTTTAAGTATTCCCATGTTGCAGATGGAAGCAGTCTTGAAGACGAGAAGACCGAGCAGTTTGATTTGACGATTTCGCAGAATAAGTAATGCACTCAGACGATACCTAGATTGAGCAGAATGAACTTCGTCAAAAAAAGTGTCGCCAAGAAAAGACATTGTCAATCTAGAGAGCTTTGGTGTTGGAGGGACCTTCGTGAAACAGCGTAGACTACTTTTTATGCTTGTGCTTACACTTGTGCTTTCTACCAGCATTGTGTTTACGGCTTGCACTCCTAACATTGGCGGACCATCTCCTGAAGAGATTGCAGCTCAGAAGGAAGCAGAAGAGAAGAAGGCTGCACGCGCTCCGTTTGTGGGCGTTTGGGAAGCAAAGTCTATTAGTGATCCTAGCCAGGGAGATATCCCCGAGAGTGTTTACCCAACGGCAGTAGAATCCATGAAGTCAATTTATGGCTATGACTTTGCTGATGACGGCACGGGCAATTTTATCCGTTTTGGCGCTCAGAAGCCCTTTACCTGGTCTGTCGATGCTAATGGAAAGCTCACTATCACCCTTGCTGGCAATGCTGGAAGCTATACAGCAACTGTTGATTCCTCAGGTCAGATGACCATTGAGGGTTCTGACGGTTCCAAGGCAGTATTGAAGCAAATCACCAAAACATCTGGTGATTATTCCAGCCTTAAGTACAAGCCTTTTGACGCAATGGCAGACAAGGGCACTATTGCGTATAACTTCTCTTCTACTAAAGGCGAATACAAGATGCGCTTTAAGCTGAAGACCGAGGTGGACAAGGTTCTTATCGATAATGACGATCTTTATGTCAGGTATGTTGGTATTGCTAAATCTCCAGATGGTTACTCTGAAGGCTACGTCTTTGAGATTATCAATAGATCTGAAAACTGGGTAAATTGCACCTTTAAGTTAGATAATTCTGAGAATTCCGTATGGGCTAACGATTCCAACTATCTTGAGAGCGGCGAGAGGGTCTTTGCATTTGTTATTAACGATTCTTATCAGAAAAAACCTCTTGCTGATCAGACTGAGGTAAATGCAGTTGTTGAGTACTACCACATCAAAGGCGGTAAGAGCATGGAAGACACTAAGACAGAAAATGTTGACCTGATAATCTCTCAGAAGAAGTAAGTGTGCCTTTGATAATGAGACAAGTACATACACATAAAACATTTACGTGTTAAACGTGGAATACAGAGACGTCACCTGTACAATGGGTGGCGTCTATTCTTTTACTGACTGCTCTGGTAGAGCTCTAGAAAGAAGCGTGATCAAACATGCAGAAGGCTTTGATTTCGATTGACTACACCTACGATTTTTGTAGCAGATGATGGAAAGCTGACAGCGGGCAAACCAGCTCAGGCTATTTCAGATGCAATTTATGAGGCTACAAAGTGCGCTTTTGATCGTGGCGATTATATTTTCTTTGCTATTGATGCTCACGATCCGGGGGATACCTTCCATCCAGAGACTAAGCTTTTCCCACCTCACAATATTATTGGCACAAGTGGTAGAGACCTGTTTGGCCCTCTGAATAATTTCTATCAGCAGCACAAAGACGATAGTCACGTGTTTTGGATGGACAAGCGCCATTACTCGTCCTTCTCGGGAACTGATCTTGATATTCGTCTGAGGGAGCGTGGCATTAACACGGTTATCCTGACTGGTGTTCTTACCGATATTTGCGTGCTTCACACTGCGGTTGACGCATACAACCTGGGTTATCACATTGAGGTTGTTGAGCCAGCAGTTGCATCACTGACGCCCGAAAATCATCAGTTTGCTCTTTCGCACTTCAAGTACACCCTTGGAGCAACATTGGTTGATGCAGAGCTTAATGAGATTGAGAGCGCATAGTGACGCCAGAAGAACGCGCAGTTAAATGGTTTGAGAAAGTTCCCGAAGCAGATGATCTTTCATTTGACCAGAGACTCGCTATTTGCAAAAAGACTGGAAATACCATGGCGCTTGTCTTTGTTGTTCTTTTTGCGTTTGAGTTGATACTTGCGTATGTGCTTACTGACGGCTCATTCGTATTCACTATGACTGATATTTTAAACAGCATACTATCAAGACCTGGTAGAAGAGTTACGGCCCAGGGAGTGGCTGTCGCGGGTATTTTTGTGGTAGCACCCTTATTGGTCATTCCTGTAGCTGCTGCGTTTCTTGCTCGATTCGTTGTTTTTAAGCAAGAAATTAAAAAGTGCTTACGCAAATAAGTATCTACGTAAATTAGTTAAAGCATTTATTTGACCCAAGGTTAAAAACTTGGGTCTTTTTGTTACCATTAGCTAACTTATCTGATAAGATACGAATGTTACATGGGCAAAACTGCTATGGCTCACTGGGAGTTCACGTAAAGCAGTTAGATTGGGGGAAGTTCTATGTATGTTAAGCATGTGCCAAGTAGGCTCCGTGCTCAGCTTGTTGTTGTGATGGCGATTGCAGCTTGCTTGTTTTTCTCGCCATTTGCAACAAAGGCTTACGCAGATGGAACATTTGAGATTACTGACTGGCTTTCGGGCTATGGGTCTAGTAGTTTGCAATACATCTACAGCAACAATAAGACTGCAATGGATGCTGCATCCACATGGTCTTTCTCTGGTTCAAGGGTGACTATTGGTGCCGGTAGCGCTTCTTCTATTCAGGACTTCACTGTTCCTACTACCGTAACCAACATTACTAGTACCTATCAGAGCGCGTATCTGGGTAACGGTACGCGCGTTCAGATTTACGCTGGCCTGAATCCTAAGGGTTCACGCATTATTTTCCCAGCTGGTTTTAATGGAACCGTCTCAAATATGAAGTTTGAGGGCGATGTTATTGTTGAGGCTGGTGCAAACGTAACCTTTGACAACGTTACGTTCTACAACGGCCTTGATAACAGGGGAACTTCAACCGTTAAGAACTCCACGGTTGTTCAGATTGATCTTACTACCACCAATGGCGGTGATTTGACTATCGAGAATACCAGGTTCCAGAATTCCAACAATACCGCTGGCGTAGTGCTTCCTTCTAACAAGATCACTCCTGCAAAGGTCGGCGAGGCCTACAACGAGCCAATCACCATTCCTTGGGCTGCATCTACTATGGGTTACGACACCTTTACCGTAGACAATCTGCCTGCTGGTCTTACGCTTAGTCCAATGGAGAATGATGCAGCTGCTCGTAGAAGTACTGCAACTATTTCTGGTACTCCAACTGCTGTAAGCAATGGTTATACGCGCATCACCATCAAGAACAGCGGTCTGTATGACTTCACCATTCCTATGAAGATGAGCGTTCAGAAGGGCACTGTTGCTGTTCCAACCGCAACTAACTACACCTATAACGGTCATAATCAGCGTGGTTTGATGCCACCGCTAACCCACAGGTAGTTGTTAGTGGCCAGGTTTCAGCAACTTATCCTGGTACGTATGAAGTTGAACTTGATCTTGCTGACCCTATGAACTACACCTGGGAAGACGGCACCACTGCCACTAAGGATGCAACTTGGACAATCAATAAGGCTCAGCTTGTTGTGACCTATGCTGGCGAGACTGTCCAGAAGGGCGTTGCTCCTCAGCTTGCTCTTACTGTTACCGGTTTTGTAGACGGTGAGACTGCTGATACCGCTCGCAGCTATACCGCTCCTACCCTCAGCGCAACTGACCTGAGCGTTGGTGCACACGAGCTGACTCCTGCAGGTGGCTCAGCTGACGACTACGAGTTCGTCTACGTTTCTGGAACTCTTACCGTGACCGATACTGCAAGCGACCCATCTAACAGCAGCTCTAACAATGGTACAAGCAGCTCTAACAACGGTACAGGCAGCTCTCAGAAGAAGCACAAGTCGCACAAGAAGGGAGTGCTGCCAGATACCTCTGACGCTTCCGTTGTTCTGTCTTCTGTCAGTATGATTGCTGCTGCAGGCGCAATAGCTTCTGGTATTCGTCTTCGTAAGCGCGCATAGTCTATCAGACTCAGCACCCTTTGTAATCGTTTGAATTAGTAACAGCCTCTCCTGTATGGGGGAGGCTGTTCATATGCGGGTGATTATGATTCTGCAGCGTGTTAGCGTCGGCTTTTAGGCCTGGCGCACAAAATAGCGCAGCTTTGGTAGGTTCTGCCGAAGAATCGACATGTTTCTAATCAAGATAGCCAGGCAGCTAGGCGGTCACACTGCCTGATATGCATCTCTATGCATAAACGTCATCTAATATGCTTATACATGAATAGACTTATATAAGAAATTTAACTATCGATAAATTCTGTATCTACGGAACACACCTAAGTCAGATAATCTGCTCAGATGCGGGCATTTTACACACCTAATGACGATAATCTGCATGTTTGAGGTATTTTCAGCGTCATGTATACGTCTTTTTGACAGATTATCCGACTTAGGTGTGTTTTGAACTGCCGTTATATTTTCAGTTAAAAGAAGCGTAATCAAAAAATTCATTTTACGATTATTTTGAGTTTAAAATTAAAGATGATACAAGTTTTAATACCGTTGTTAAGATTCAGGATTACTATAAACACAATATATTATTTTAGCAAGAAAGGTATCCATTATGGCTACTAGTGAAGCACAGAAAAGGGCCAGCGCTAAATATCGAAAGAATAACGTAAAGGCAATTATGTTTAATCTATATCCAAGTGATAGCGATTTAATAGAGTTCTTGGAAGGTAAAGAGAACCGTTCAAGCTACATTAAAGAGCTTATTCGCAAGGATATGAATAATTCAAAAAATTAGTTTGTTAGCGTCTGTATTTGGCGTTCTCGAATGCAATCTTGAAGTCTTCGAGGAGTTCTCGTGGGACCTTCTCCTGATCTCCGTGATGGAGCTCCTGCATAAAGACATTGCTTATAGCTCCAAAAATCAGGCGAGGAGCAATCTTATCTGCAAGAGGAACAAACTCTAGGACATATCTTTTATCATCAATGGTAAGCCAGGTGACTCTCCAGCTACTGACGGTTCCCTCAATATCTGAAGCATGAGCCGAAGCAAAGACATTTTGATTGTTATCAAAGAGGTACACGACACCATCTGCGTCAACGCCAACAAAACCGTCTGTAGCGCATTGCTCAAAACCAGAAACAATATGCGCACCACTGGTCCAGAACACCCAGTTCTTCTCGCCAGTCATAGACAGACCTTTCTAAAACATCAAAAGTTACTTGCTTAAATGGTAGAGGGAGAGTGATTATAGGGCAAGTAAATTTTGGTCAAAAAGCATAGTTTACCTGCTAACTCAACCTACTGTTGAGTAGTTAGAAACCGTTGCGATACCTAACTCAACTGATGCGTTCTTGTTGAACGTATTGTTACGACTCATAGTGAAATCAGCGGCCCGCAAGCTATTTCAGTAATAATGAGTTGAGAAAAGGAGCAACTATGACTACTTCATCTGAGACCCTTGGTCGTCGTATTGCACGTCTTCGTTTGGCTAAAACTGCAACGCAGGAGCGTCTGGCAAAAGAGCTGAACGTGAGCCCGCAGGCGGTGAGTAAATGGGAGAACGACATTAACTATCCAGATATCTCGCTGTTGCCAGATCTTGCACGCTTTCTTGGTGTGTCTGTTGACGAGCTTTTGAGTGGCGCAAGCGCTTCCGCTCAGGAGAGTGTTGCTGCCCAAGAGAGCACTGTTGAGGTTGTTTCTGTTGCAGCTGACGAGCCCGCAGAGATCATAGAAGAGCCTGTAGAGCAGGACAACCAGGGTATTGCTACTCAGTCTTCAGGTTTTAGCTTTGGTAAGCTTTTTGGTAAGAGTATGGTCAAAGTCGAGAAGAACGATGAGGCTGACGGTAGCAAGAAAAAGGGCGTCCGCCTTGGCAACGGTTCTGCAAAACATGGACTGCACGTGTACATTGTCTCCGACGACGGCGACGTTGTAGATATGTGCGTGCCTCTGGGTCTGGCAAAATTTGTTTTGAATTCGGGAATTCAGGTCAGCGGAAGCTATCTTAATCAGGAGACTCAGGAACAGCTTTCTAACATCAACCTTGATGCGCTTATGGACGCTGCAAAGACAGGCGAGAGTGGCACACTTGTGGATATTACATCTGCAGACGGTGACGTTGTAAAGATCTGGTTTGACTAAGCACTGACTATTACATAGTTATTCTCGACAATTCGAAATTAAGAGTGTTTTGGCGCAGTGACATTCTGACTGGTAACTAAACTTAAACTAGCGGGAAATGTGGTATATTGTGACTAATGGGGTTGGTCCTGCCTAGCTAATTAGGGGGGTCAACCCTCATTCTTTATAATTGTTTTGGCGCAGTGGAATTCTGGCTAAAATTAGACATAATAGTTAATAAAGATACCCACCCGATTCTACTTGATGTGGATTTGCGTGGGTATCTTTAGGTTTTAGCGTAGTGACACTTTGATTGGTGATGTTCGATAAAGATTGGCTTTCTCATTTAGATCTAGATGGAAAGCACTGGTCATAGTCTATTTTGTTGACATTATATTGCAGGAATGTAGAATTACATTAACAACGCGTAGCATAGTAAGCAGTGCCCTTGTTGGAGATGACTCAGGTGCAATTCCTGGCCGTTGTTATTAGCCGCCTTAGAGCGGCTTTTTATTTAGCATTGATTTGATTTACATACGCACACAAACAAAAAAAGTACCCCGGTCATCCCATAAATTGTGATAGCGAGGGTGCTTTTGCTTCACTGTAGCACATGCCTGCTATGAGAAGTCAGTCGGCTGCGCAATCCTATCAACTATACTTGTGGCAAATAATTTGACGTAATGCTGCAACAGCACGTTCTTCTCGGCTGGTAGTGGAGATTCTTACATGAAGTCTTTGATTGTGTACTATTCATATTCCGGCATCACAAGAAGGCTTGCAGAGGATATTGCGTTGATTACCGATGGTGAGTTACTGGAGCTTAAGCCTCAAGATCCCTATTCTTTCTCGTATAACACGGCGGTAAAAAGAGGTTAGAGCGCAAATAGAAAAGGGTGTTTGTCCTGCACTTATGCCAAGTTATGCACATGTCGATGACTTTGATACTGTTTTTATAGGATCGCCCAACTGGCTTAAAACATTTGCTCCTCCGGTGCTTTCGTTCTTAAGAGCAACGGATTTGAGCGGTAAGACGGTCATTCCGTTCTGCACACATGGTGGCGGAGGATTTGGAAACATGATTGAGGAGTACCAGAGGGAGTGCGGTGCTTCTCATGTAACGCCTGGACTGGCGGTAAAAGGCACGTATACTTTTAGCGAAGTGCAAAAGTGGCTGGATTCGATAGGGTTGGACAATGCGAGTACTTCTAGCTGAAGATGAAAAGAGAATGGCCACGGCTATTGTGGCCCTATAAAGTAAATGGCGTGCCCTCTCTGCAGAGCGAGGATGCGCGCCAGTGTTATATGTAATATATCACATTTTTTTCTTGGATAAAAGTGTCTTACACAGACGTCTTTCTCGACAAGGCGTCTTTTTATTTATGCAGGTAGATGGGTGTATTACAAAAATATGCGAAAATCGAATATTTATAGGTTGACGTGCAGTTTTATAAATATTCTAAAAATCGCATATTTTAGGCTTTTATCTGGGGCTATTCAGTTTCCGCATCATCATGTGCAAGCAGGGAGTTAAACAGCTCGTTGATATCGGTGTAACGCTGGGCGGTTTCTTCCTCATCGAGGATCCAAGTACCATCTTGGTAGTAAAGAACGTCACCCCTGGCATGCATTGCTTGGTAGTTCGTTGATAGAAACGGTCAGCATATTGCCTGGCTGGTCATCTAGTTCAAGCACAGCAAGATTGTTGTCTTCAAATCGATCAATGATTGCTTTCATACTGGCTTCCTTATGGATGGCATCGGTTGCACGGCTCGTAGCCATTTGCTTCAGCTTCGCCGCGGGTCATTTCTGTGAGTACAGTATTTCTCCTGAAAGACGGACAGGATTCGCGGTGATACTTTTTTCCTGTACGCGTCACATAAACTGTATCTTGAGATCTATCGTGGGTTTGTGTTGTTTCTGAAGGTGTGGTTTGTGTAGAGGTTGTCGATTCTTCAGAAGTTGTCGTTTCCTTTGGTTTTTCTTCTTCTTTAGGAGCTGGCGCGACAACTGAATCGTTTTTCTCGCCAGATACTTTAATTGTTTTACCATCACACGTAATAGTAATGGTTCCATCTGCGCCAGTACCCCATACTTCGACAGAGTGTTGATGAAGGACATCAAGTACTGACTGCATCGGGTGCCCATATGAATTATCAACAGCATATGAAATTACAGCATATGTTGGAGATAGCTTATGGATAAGCTCCTCGTTTGTTCCTGTGTCTGAGCCATGATGGGAGACTTTTAATACATCAATGTGGCCTGGATTACTGCTAGCAATAGCCTTGATTGGTGCATCACCGGTGAATAAAAATGTTTTATTGCCAAAGGTCAGTTTGATAATCACTGAGTAATCATTTGTATCAGAGAAATTTGCATCTTTAGAAGGCCAAAGAATTTCAACTTTGTAGTCTTTGGTTTGGTCGATTACTGTACCGGCTACAGCAGGAGTAATCTTTAAATTTTTCTTTTGGATAGTCTCAAGTAAATTCTTATACGTTGCAGTATTGTTTGTTTTATTCGGAGCATAAATTACCCCAATATCATTATTTGAAATGATATCAGCCATTCCACCAATATGATCTTCATCTGGATGTGTTGCTATGAGGTAATCAATTTTGTTCCGTCCGAGCTCTTTGAGTTCTTTTTCAACTTGAGAACTAGACCCAGTTGGTCCAGCATCTATGAGAATTGTTTTCTCAGGCAAAGCTATGAGAATAGCGTCTCCCTGTCCAACATTAATGTATTTAATAGTTACCTCAGCAGGTTCCTTCTCTTCTTTTGGAACAGAAGGAACTACAGGAGCAGGTGCAGGAGTTGTAACCTCGTGTTTTGTAGGTTCTGGAGAAGAAGTATGCATGGGAGCGGGCTGAGCGAATGCCGCACTAAGATAAAATACTGTACTAAGTGCGACTAAGGCCATGCCTATTTTTTCTTTGCTGGTATATCTTTTATGAGGTTTGATTTCTCCGCGTAAAAGTCTTTTTGGCGCATTTATATCGTTAAAAATAAAGTACATATAGCACTCAAGAATAGGATATACAAAGACCAACGTCACAAGCCATCTTTGGCCGAAGTTTGCCGTAAAAATGAGTAATGTAAAGTTGATAATCAGTCTAAGTAAGCCTGATTTCCAACCCTTTAAATAAAATTGGGGTATACCAAAAATGCCAAAAAACATAGAGAGTATTAAGGCAAAAAAGTAATTCTTTTGATGATCTTGTGTAGGCTGTTCTTGGATGGTTTTCTGGCTGTTTGAAACATTGCTGGCGAGTGTTTTATCTGATTCTGGTTCTTCTTGTTTTGCGTAGCTGCTGTCAGGAGGTTCTGGCGTACCAGAATGCTTGGATGAATCCTCTACTATCTTTGTGTCATTAGCGTCAGGAGGCTCTGGTGATTCAGGCTTTTTGGGTGAGTCTATTTTCTGCTGTGTGGTATTACTAATCTCCTCGTCATAACCCTCTTTTACTTGCGATGCTAGGTCACCAGCTTTTTTTAGGCAGAGATTCTGCGGCATTTTTTTAATTTTTGCAATTTGCTTGCCAATTTCTTTTTGGATCAAACATAAAGCCTCATTAGAACACGTATTACTTAATCGTCTAAGACTAAAAATTTAACACTATTCAAAAAAACGTGAAAGATAAAATAACGGTGAATGGTAAATTTAGCTTGTCAAGCGTTATGGGACATAAGTCGATAATCAATTTACGTTAAAAAAAGAAATTATTTGACCAGCCAGTCCAGAGCTTTTTGCATTCTTCCTTCAACGTTTTTGGAAGTGATTTCCGCGGTTGAGTTCAAACGTCGAGGTTATTCCCGCGTTCTCTAGTTTGCTGGCGAGAAGTTCTGCGTTTTTCTCGCACGTGCATTATCTGTGGATTGGGAGTTCGTGTTTCTCGGTCACCCAGAGAAAGATAGGCGTGTGTGAGGCCGACGACTCCTTCGCTGATCTGCTGGTCAACGTAGTCCAGAAGGCCTGGGAACCAAAACGAACCCGAGACAGCTCCGATGCGCTGGAAAGTTGGGGTGGGGGCGTCGACGTGAGGCGCGCCGGGCTGCGACAGGGGCGTCGTCGGGCTGGTAGCCGCGTGCGACCTGCTGCGACACGCCAGCCCAGAGGCTGAATAGGCCTGCAAGCGAATATCCCACAAGCACCCTATACGCCGGTGGCTCGATGAGCTCCGACTCCGCCCAGGGGACAACCTGGTTGATGAGGGTATCAAGTGTTTTTTTGAGCGCCGTTGCCAAAGTTGGGTCCCTTGGCAAAAAAACGCGCGGCGCGCACCAGGGCGAGAAGTTCTCTTCCCACAGGTCAACGCCAATCTTCACTAGGGCTGATACCCTTAGGTACCTGAATGGGGGAGTTGTCGGCTCTGTCTCCCAAGAGGTAGACAACAGGCGCTCCAGCTACAGAGGACATCTGTGTGTGAATAGAAAGTCCGGAGATGATCGTTTTTTTCTCGCCGTGGGGTTGGTGGGGCGTGTAGCTGTGTTGGCGGTGGGGTGCGTGTCTGGTATAGCGCTCATGCTACTCACTAAACGTCATTTGCAGGTAGTAGACGTTTTCGCGCAGGTGAGCGGCAACCTCGCGGTCAATGACGCCCTCAAACTGCAGGAGCGAAATCTGGTCCAGCTCAATACGCAGCGCGTTTTCTGCCACGTCGTCGGCGTACTTTCGAGCATCCGCAAGTTGCTGCCTAAAGTGCGGCGATATCTTGTGTGAACTCAGATTGTAAGGTAGCTGGTAGGAGGCTTGAGTATCGCTGGAACCATGCTCCTTGTTGATATTGATGCGACTCCAAATAGACTCAATTACTGATTCATGGTCAATCATCAGGTTTGACGCGACAATAGCCATCTGCTCGTCGTCGCCGTTAGCAATACGCTCCAGGTCGTCGAGCTCAGCGTATTCCATCTCAAGCGCATACAAACAAGCCTGGTAGTAGGACTGATCTGCGTCTTCTAGTGTCTGATACCGCCATCGATGATGCGCTGAGCAGCTAGTTTAAGCTCGTGGAGGGCAACGGCAATCCGTGAGCGGTGGTTTGTCTTTGAGGCAATGTTTGCGAAGGGTCCATAATAACCTACTGACCTGCGGATTGAAGTAATATCGTCGACAATTTGGTCCCACGGAATGGGATTTTTTGTTTTGATGTGGCGCTCGCGCAGTTGCTCAAGGCACTCCTGCTGAACCTCGGTTCCGTGAAGTACCAACTCTTTTATCAGCTTGCTTGAGTTAGGCGCCGTAAAGTGAGACGCAAATAGGCGATTGGTGTAGCGCGCAATATTCAAACGAAGTGCAGGTAAATACTTTGCATTGGCGTTTTCCGACTGCAGCAAACTCCTGAGCTCTGCAAGCGTTGCTTCCAAAACGGCAATCTCTCCCTTGTGGAGGCGTTCGGGCAGGTCAGAGTCTGCTTCCGGAGACTTTGACAGCACCGGTAGCAGATTGTCTGCCAAGAGCAGCGTGGCGAGAATAACGCCGGCGGCTATGGTAATCAGCAGATCCCTTTGCGGAAATGCTGCTCCGGACTGGGTCATGAGTGGCAAGGTGAGGATAATCGACAACGTTACTGCACCTTTTGCGCCCGCAATGGTGGTGACCAGCACGTTCTTGATAAGCTCGGTCGACGTGATGGAGATGGGTTTTGGAGTGCACGTGGGTTTTGGCTGCTCGTCAGTTTTCTCGTCATTCGTGTCTTCGGAGTCGCTGACGTCGTCTTTTCCGGTACAGAGATGGCCGCCTTTGTGGAGTTTGTGAGTTTCCAGCGTGTAGAGCCACGCAAAAGCGAACTGCGTGCATGAACAGGGTAATTGCGATAATAATTCCTAGAATCTGCAGGATATTGAGGCCTCCGTTGGTGCCAGGAAGCACGGAAAGGGGGAGCTGCATTCCCAGGAAGACAAAGATGGTACCGTTGATGAGGAAGCTAATGACTTTCCAGGTAGAATTTGAGACTAATTTTTGCCTTGCAAACAGTGCTTCATTGTTCTGCCTTCGAGGGAGCGCAATCACCAAGCCTGTTGCTACAACAGCAAGTACGCCAGAAACGTGGAAAGTTTCAGCAAGAAGATAGACAAGAAACGGCGTCAATACTTCGTAGAGGACGTTTGCGACAGTGTCCACGTAACCCAACCTACCAAGCATTGTGTTGATAGAAGAGAAGACAAAGCCGATGACAATGCCCATTGCCACGCCGCCTACAAAGAGCACCGTAAAAGATCCCGCCGCATCTATCAGGGAAAACGTTCCCGTAACAGCTGCTGCAACAGAGAACTGAAACGCGACAACGCCAGATGCGTCGTTAATCAGAGACTCTCCAGAGAGAAGCGTCTGCTGACGATGAGTCAGGTGGATGTTGGACTTGAGTGCGGTAACCGTGGCTGCATCAGTTGGTCCTAACGCCGAGGCCAGTGCAAACGCCGCAGCCAGAGGGATTGAGGGGACCATCAGATGAAGGGCGTAACCGACCGAGAGCACGCTAACAACTACCAGTGCAATTGCCAGTGACAAAATGCTGTTCAGGTTAAGGAGAAGTGCACGAATGTTGGTTTCTCTCGTCTCGTTGAAGAGGAGTGGGGCAATGAAGAGCAGCATAAAGAGTTCGGACTCTAGGTGAATCTCTTGGACGCTGGGCAAAATGAGCGCAACTAACAGGCCGATAATCACCTGGATAACCGGGATGGAGACGTTGACAAATTTGTCTATAACCGAGGAAGCTACGACACAGGTCAAAACTATGAGCACAAATTCAAATGTCTCCAATAGGCTACCTTTCTAGTCTTGGAGTTGATGGCGTGCCGAACTCGCGGCATTTCTCGCCAGATAACGCTTCATTAGAGTATATATGGTTTTGCCACTGCGTTTTGTTCCTGTGCAGATAACACATGTTTGTGCGATGGCTTGCTCTAACAAAGTGCCTTTGCATAGCACTACGGAGCAACCGCATACAACAGAAAAGTGGACAGTTGCCCTTTTGATTCGGTGAACGGTAACCGTTCGCCGATAAGCGTTAGTTTTTGTTCGGTGGGTGGTTTGTTGAACGGTATGTTATCGTTCACATTATCTACGATGCACAAATATCCGTTATTTGTATAACGCATGATTTATAAAACGACAATTCATGAAAGTCTGCTCAACCTTTCACGGTTTCGTTCTAGCTTTGCGCGAAAAAGTACTTGAAAATGTACTTCGCGAGTGTTCGCAGTTTTGTTGTGGAGAGGACCCAATTGTGGCTGCAACAAACACGCACGCTCGTATGCGAGCTTTCGCAAAAAGCGTTTATTAGCCTCGTCAGTGTCACGCAAAAGGCGTGCTCCTCCACGAGGTAGGTAGTGTTTCAACTCTAGAAACACAGATTTTAGGAGGGTTTTATGAAGGGTTATGCAATGCTCAAGATCGGCGAGTCCGGCTGGATTGAGAAGGAGACACCAAAGTGTGGTCCTATGGATGCAATCTGCAAGCCACTTGCGGTCGCAATTTGTACATCTGACATTCACACTCTGTGGGAGGGTGCAATCGGCGAACGTCACAACATGATCCTTGGTCATGAGTGCTCCGCAGAGGTTGTCGAGGTCGGCGAGCTCGTCAAGGACTTCAAGCCTGGCGACCGCGTCCTCGTTCCTGCAATTACTCCAGACTGGAACTCCCTTGAGGCTCAGGCCGGCTACTCCATGCACTCCGGTGGCATGCTTGCTGGCTGGAAGTTCTCCAACTTCAAGGACGGCGTCTTCTCCGAGTACTTCCACGTAAACGATGCAGACGGCAACCTTGCTCATATGCCAGAGGGCATGGATCCAGCAGACGCCTGCATCCTTTCCGACATGGTTCCAACCGGCTTCCACGCAGTTGAGCTCGCTGGCGTTGAGTTCGGCGACACTGTCCTGGTCATCGGCATTGGACCCTGTCGGCCTCATGTCCGTTGCTGGTGCTGCACTCCACGGTGCTTCTCGCATCATTGCTGTTGGTACCCGTCCAGTTTGCGTTGAGGCAGCTAAGGGCTACGGCGCAACCGACTTCATCTCCTACAAGGATGGCCCAATCTGGGAGCAGGTCATGGAGCTCACCGGCGGCAAGGGCGTCGACCGCGTCTGCGTCGACGGTGGCGGTTGCGAGACCTTCGAGGACGCTGTCAAGGCACTCAAGCCTGGCGGAAAGATTGGTAACGTCAACTACCTCGGTTCCGGCGACTACGTCAACATTCCTCGCGTCGAGTGGGGCGTTGGTATGGGCCACAAGGACATCCGTGGCGGCCTCATGCCTGGCGGCCGTCTGCGCATGGAGAAGCTCTCCAGCCTGGTCACTTCTGGCCGTCTTGATCTTCACCCAGAGGTTACTCACCTCTATCACGGCTGGGATCACCTCGAGGAGGCTCTCTTCACCATGCGTGATAAGCCATCCGACCTCATCAAGCCAGTTGTTGTTATCGATTAGGTAATCAACTAGGTCGCGATTTTTAGTACGTATGAGCTGGCGAGAAGTTCGTTTTTCTCGCCAGCTTTTTGCGCTGGTGGGCGCCAACGGAGTTTAGGAAGCGGTTGTATTCATGAAAAATCCTTGTTGTATCAGGCTTTCTTGGAGCTGGTAAAACCACCTTCATTCAGGAGCTCGTGCGCCGGACTGGGCGTGATTTTGCTATCTATGAGAACGAATATGGCCAGGCAGACATTGATGCGCGCCGTCTGAGGCAGGACTCCGACCTCAAGGTTTGGGAGTCTACCGAGAATTGTATCTGCTGTTCGGGCAAGCAGGATTTTGCGACGTCGGTGCTGACCATTTCAAACACCATCGACCCTGAGTATTTAATTGTTGAACCAACCGGTGTGGCTAAGCTGCAGAGTATTCTTGATAACGTGAATCAGGTAGCCTGGGAGCGCATTAGTTTGCTGGCGCCGGTTACTGTGGTTGATGCTGTTTCATGGCAGAACCAGCGCACCGATTTTCCAGAGATTTTTGACAATCAACTGAGCGCCGCTTCGAGTGTGGTGATTTCCAAGCTTGCTCCAGGTAGCGAGGATGCTGCTGAGCCCATTAAGCAGCTTGCAGCAGAGATGAATCCGCAGGCAGAGATTATCGCGGAGTCTTCATATGCTGATATTCCTGATGAGTGGTGGAATGGTCTTCTGACTCGCGCGCTTGACGGTTCTGTTCTTAAAGATGCAGCTGGTGATGAGGACGAAGGTCCCGACTTGGAGACTATGGCGCTGACTCACGCTGAGCTTCCAAGTCCATCACATTTGATTTGGCTTCTGGATGCAGCGTCAGCTGGCGTTTTTGGAAAGCTTGCTCGCGCAAAGGGTACGCTGCCTTGTGGTAATCAGTGGGTCAAGTTTGACCTGGTAGAGCGCGCATGGGCGATTACGGGTGACGAACCTCAGGAAGAGTCCAGGTGCGTGTTTATCGGCCGCGACCTGCTGCGTCATGGACTTCGTGAGGTGTTTGTGCCGGCGTTCTGGCATGAGCAGTCGGACTTGGCTGACGAGCACGATCACTCGCACTGCGACCACGAGCACGGTCATTGCGTGCATGAGCACTGCGACCACGAGCATGGACATTGCGAGCATGAGGGCCACGAGCACGACCACGAGGGACACGAGCATCACGCGCACGGCCACGGCGAGCACGCGCACGGCGAGCATGCGCACGAGCACGGCGAGCACGCGCACGGACACGGCGAGTACTACGCGCACGGTGAGCACGCTCACGACCACGGCGAGCACGCTCACGACCACGGCGAGCGCTGAGTCGCAAGCACATAAAACCTGCAACTAAAAAGAGCCTCCGACGTGGAGGCTCTTTTGTTAGTTCTTGAGTGAATTGAGCGGAGCGGGGAAGCGTCCTCCGCGGTGTGCAAGCACCGTACCCGCAAACTGGTTGACCGGCATGATGGGCGCGGATCCAAAGAGACCACCAAACTCCAGGACGTCTCCCTCGTTGTAGCCGATAGCTGGGATAACGCGGACCGCTGTGGTCTTGGTATTGATGACGCCAATAGCCATCTCATCTGCGATGATGCCCGCGATGGTCTCCACAGAGGAATCACCAGGGATAGCAATCATGTCCAAGCCAACGGAGCATACTGAGGTCATTGCCTCGAGTTTCTCGAGAGAAAGCGCACCGTCTTGAGCTGCACGAATCATGCCCGCATCCTCGGAGACCGGGATGAATGCGCCGGACAGGCCGCCAACGCTTGACGACGCCATGACGCCACCCTTCTTTACAGCATCGTTGAGCAGGGCAAGCGCGCAGGTGGTTCCGGGGCCACCGCATTCGCCAACACCGATGAGCTCCAGAATCTTAGCGACGGAATCGCCAGCTGCAGGGGTAGGCGCAAGACTCAGGTCTACGATGCCCTTCTCGACACCTAGGCGCCTTGAAGCCTCGCGGCTCATCAGCTCGCCTGCACGGGTAATCTTAAATGCCGTCTGCTTGATCTTCTCGGCAACGTCCATGAGGTTTGCGGAGTCGGGGAGCTCGGCGAGGGCCGCAGCCATGACGCCAGGACCGGAAACGCCCACGTTAATGACGGTGTCTGCCTCTCCGCTGCCGTGGACCGCACCGGCCATGAAGGGAGTCCTCCACCATGTTGGCAAAAACGACCAGCTTAGCGGCACCGTAGCACTGAATGTCAGTGGTGCGACGAGCGGCTTCGAGCACGGTTTCTGCCATGAGCAGCACGGCGTCCATGTTGATGCCTGCGCGCGTAGACGCGACGTTTACCGAGGAACAGACGCGCGACGTGGTAGCCAGCGCCTCGGGGATGGATGCGATGAGTCGGCGATCAGCGTCGCCAAGGCCCTTGTGGACCAGTGCCGAGAAGCCACCCAAAAAGTCGATACCTAGTGTCTCGGCCGCGCGGTCAAGCGTGTGGGCCAGCGGGGTCAGGTCTTGCGCCGAAGTACATGCTGCAATCTGCGCGATTGGCGTGACGGAGACGCGCTTATTGGCAATAGGGATGCCGTACTCACGCTCTAGGTCCTCGGCCACGGCCACCAGGTGCTCGGCCTGGCGCGTGATGCGGTCGTAGACCTTCTGGCACATGCGGTCAAGATCCTCGTCTGCGCAGCTATTGAGCGAGATGCCCATCGTAATGGTACGCAGGTCAAGGTTTTGCTCGCTGACCATGGCAAGAGTCTCGACGATCTCCTGTGGTGTGATGTTCATGCGCGTCCTCTCGGAATGCGGTTGTCGTGTGGAGACAAGGCTTGGCTTTTGGCGGACTACCAGCCGCAAGGGTTTCTCGACTATTATACTTAAGCAACAACGATAAACGGGGCAAGTTGCGAGGTAACGTGGCAGAAAAAGTCACCCTAAAAACGATTGCGCGCGAGGTGGGTCTGTCGCCCGCCACGGTTTCGCTGGTGCTGAACGGCCGACCGGTGCGCGTGAGTGACGAGAACCGCCGCCGCATCCTCGACGTTGCCCGTCGCAAGCACTACATTCCCAACCAGATCGCACGAAGCCTGGTCACGCAGCACACACAGACGCTGGGACTGATTGTACCGAATATCGAGAGCCGGTTTTTCTCGTCGTTTGCCAAAATGCTGGAGATGAAGTGTCGCCGGCGTGGGTACGCGCTGTTCATCACTAACTCGGATAACAGCACGTCAAACGATGCGGACCTTGTGCGTTTGCTGGTCAATCGCGGCGCCGACGGCATTTTTTTATCATCACGTCCGACGAGGTAGAAGCCTCAAAGCAGCTCATCGCCGACCTGGAGCAGCTGCCCGTGCCGTACGTCATGGTGGACCGAACCATCGACGCGCTCGACTGCGACAAAGTCACGTTCAACAACGAGCTTGGCGGCTATCTGGCCACAAAATACCTGCTAGATCACGGCCACCGCCGGATCGCGTGCATGGTCAACACCGCCTCCAACACCGGCTGCGCGCGCCTCAACGGCTACGTTCGCGCACTTGGCGAGAAGGGCCTGGAGCTAGATCAGTCGCTTGTGCTGACCAGCGATTATTACATTCCTGATGCATATCTTGCAGCTCAGCAGCTGATTCGCGTGAACGCTACGGCTGTTGTTGCGACGTCAGACAACATTGCGCTTGGGCTGTTGCGCTATCTGTACGAGCGCGGTCTGCATGTTCCGCGCGATTATTCCGTTGTCGGGTACGATAACAGCATTTCAGACGCACTGTTTGAGCCGGCACTGACTTCGATTGAGCAAAATGTTGATGAGCTTTCTGACGCCGCGCTTTCGATCATGTTTCGTCGTCTGGGTGAGCATGGAGCGGATGTTGTGCAGAGAGCTGCGGCGGAAGCAGCTGCGACGCAAGAAGCTGTGACGGAAGCAGCCACGACGCAAGAAGCTGTGACGCAATCAGCCGCGACAGGCAAAAATAACGGCATCGAAGCGCAGGATGACAGCGCGTCAATCCAGATAATCCTTGAGCCACGCATGATTGAGAAGAATAGCGTGCGTCTTTTGGGTCGCTAATCAGATTTCTGCATATATGTGCTATAAAATACAGTTCTATGAATACATAACTTTTGAGCTCAAAATTATGTGCCGAAAAAGGTAAAAAACCCGTTTAGTTGGAAATGAAAACTTAAAATTAGCCAATTTATCTCCAACTAAGACGATTTTTTACCGCTTCAAAAACTTTTATCTGGGCAAACGTTGTATGCAGAAAAAAATGAAATCTCAACTAAACGCATTTTTTTACCACTTTGGTGCGTATACGCTTTACTTGGGCACCATTTGGGCACCATTTTGGTTGCATTATGGCATTGTGGGTACTGTTGGGTATTGTTCTGCTAACCCTTTAGGGCAAAATTTTGCTTGTGTACGCATTTTGGTGCTCAAAAGACATCTTAAAAGTCTTCCGTGAAAGAAATTTCAAGAAATCTCACAGTGGTAAAACGTTTATCACTTAGAGTAGTATTTGAAACATAGCCGAAGCATCATACTGTTATGTATGTGATGTTATGTTCGCTCTACCTCTCACCGCAAGGCGGGAATGTCCGCTCTAAAAGCGGTGTACATGCGCAGAAATGCGCATGTACTTTGCGTGCACAACACAAAACGTGGCTACATGCGCGCTTTCAATGGACGGCGAACAAACACTCGCTCAGGTAATGGAAGCAACGAGGTTGCCTGACCTGCGTAAGCGCGCAGGTAGCAGCCCAGGAAAAGGAGGAGCACATGGCTCAGCCCGTGTACGGAACACCTTGGCAGACCCTGAATCAGCCTGTATCTGAAGAGGCTCTTGCCGGCGTCGATAGGTATTGGCGCGCAGCTAATTACCTGTCTGTTGGTCAGATTTATCTTCGTAGCAACCCACTTATGAAGGGTGATTTCTCTCGCGAGGACGTTAAGCATCGCCTGGTTGGCCACTGGGGAACCACCCCAGGCCTGAACTTCCTGTTCGGCCACGTCAACCGTTTCATCCGCGACCATAACCAGAACACCATCTTCCTTATGGGCCCTGGTCACGGTGGACCTGCAGGTACCGCACAGTCCCTGCTCGACGGCACATATCGCGAGACTTACCCATTCATCACCGACGATGAAGAGGGCCTCCGAAGTTCTTCCGCCGCTTCTCTTATCCAGGCGGAATTCCTTCCCACTACGCACCTGAGACTCCAGGCTCCATCCACGAGGGCGGCGAGCTGGGCTACACCTTGTCCCACGCATACGGCGCAGTCCTGGATAACCCATCCCTGCTGGCTGTCGCTGTTGTTGGCGACGGCGAGGCAGAGACTGGTCCACTTGCAACTTCTTGGCAGACCAACAAGTTCATGGACCCACTGACCGATGGTATCGTTCTCCCAATCCTGCACCTCAACGGTTACAAGATTGCTAACCCAACTATCCTGGCTCGTATTTCCGACGGTGAGCGCGACGAGTTCTTCCGCGGCATGGGCTACCACCCTTACAACTTTGTTGCAGGCTTCGACGACGAGGACCACGCATCCATCCACCGTCGTTTCGCAGCTCTTCTCGAGGCTGTCTTCAACGAGATCTGCGCTATCAAGACTCGCGCAGCCGCAGGTGACGCATCCCGTCCTTACTACCCAATGATCATCTTCCGCACCCCTAAGGGTTGGACGTGCCCTCCTTACATCGACGGCAAGAAGACCGAGGGCTCTTGGCGCGCACACCAGGTTCCACTGGCATCCGCTCGCGACACCGAGGCTCACTTCCAGGTCCTTCGTGACTGGATGAGCTCCTACAAGCCAGAGACCCTCTTCACCGAGAAGGGCGCAATTCGTCCAGAGGTCACCGCTTTCATGCCTAAGGGCGACCTCCGCCTCGGCGCTAACCCTAACGCAAACGGTGGCGCAATCCGCCGCAACCTCGTCCTTCCTGACGCAAAGAAGTACGAGATCCCAGTTGCCGAGAAGGGCCATGGCTTTGGTGCCACTGAGGCTACGCGCATCCTTGGCGAGTACACCGCCGAGCTCATCAACAGCAACCGCTCCGAGTTCCGTATCTTCGGACCTGACGAGACCGCTTCCAACCGTCTGCAGCCTTCCTTCCAGGTAACCGATAAGCAGTGGTTCGGCGGCTTCAACGATGACTTCGAGAACGACGAGCACATCTCCCCAGTTGGTAACGTTATCGAGCAGCTTTCCGAGCACCAGTGCGAGGGCCTGCTTGAGGGCTATACCCTGACCGGCCGCCACGGCATCTGGTCCAGCTACGAGTCATTCGTTCACATCGTTGACTCCATGATCAACCAGCACGCTAAGTGGCTTGAGGCTACCGTCCGCCACATTCCATGGCGCAAGCCTATCTCCGCTCTCAACCTGGTCCTCTCCAGCCACGTTTGGCGCCAGGACCACAACGGATTCTCTCACCAGGATCCTGGTTTTGTTGACATCATGCTCAACAAGAGCTTCAACAACGACCACATCACCAACATTTACTTCCCAGCAGATGCTAACCTCCTGCTTGCAGTTGGCGAGAAGTGCTACACCTCCACAAACTGCATTAACGCAATCTTTGCTGGTAAGCAGCCTGCTCCAACATGGGTAACGCTCGACGAGGCTCGCGAGGAGCTTGAGACTGGTGCTAAGGGTGGAAGTGGGCTTCCAACGCTGAGGCTGGCGAGGAGGACATTGTCCTCGCATCCTGCGGCGACGTCCCAACTCAGGAGCTCCTGGCAGCTCTTGACATGCTTGGCAAGCTGGGCATTAAGGCTCGCTTCGTCAACGTTGTTGACCTGCTCAAGATCCAGAACGCTTCCGAGAACAACGAGGCTCTCTCCGATGAGGAGTTCACCAAGCTCTTCTCCGCAGACAAGCCAGTTCTCTTTGCATTCCACGCTTACGCCGGTTCTGTCCGCCGCCTGATTTGGAACCGTCCAAATCACGACAACTTCAATGTTCACGGCTACGAGGAGCAGGGTTCCACCACAACTCCTTACGACATGCTGCGCCTGAACAACATGGACCGTTGGGCACTTGCTGCTGACGCTCTCCGCATGATTGATGCTGAGAAGTGGGCGGATCAGATCGACGAGTGGGAGAAGTTCCGCACCGAGGCCTTCGAGTTTGCTGTCGAGAAGGGCTATGATCACCCAGCATTCACCGACTGGTCTTGGCCAGACGCTTCCGATGCTGATCAGGCTATCTCCGCAACTCAGGCAACCGCTGGCGACAACGAGTAACACGTCGCGTCCCGTACGTGCCTTCCGCCCGGTATCCATTTCGTGTGGATACCGGGTTTCTTGTGCGGAAACGCTGCTAGTTGACGGGTTTCTCGCCAGACAGGGTGCGCGACCACCGTGCGCCCACCGCGCGCCCAGGCACGCGCCCAGGCACGCGTCTGATTTCTGCAAAGAATCGGTGGATTTTGCCTAAAACCATAAATGAATCTGTGGATTTGCCTGATTTTGTTAAAGAATCTGTATCTCAAACACAGATTCTTTGCACTTTTTAGGCGGGCTTTGAAACGTACCTAAAGTTGCCCTTCCACGGAGCCTGATTTTTCTCGTCATGTCTGAACGATTTGCCGGAAAAAGTGCACCATGTCTGAGTGGTTTTGCCGGTTTTTCTCATCATGTCTGAGTAAATTTACTCAGACATGATGCACTTTCAGGCTCGCATGGTGCACTAAGCGGGAAAAAGCCCGTGTGCCGAGAAACCCCGTGCACTCGCAATGGCGCTTCGCGCGTCCGACCTGTAAGTTTGTCCGCACACGACGCTGTCGCCGTACAAAAACCGGTGTCCACCTGCGTGAACACCGGTCTGAACTGCATGTTATGTGGAGCTTCCACCCCGCGCTCGCGCCCGCGTCGCGCCCACTACCTGCGTCGCCGCTGCTACTTGCAGCCCGCGTCGCCGCTGCTACCTGCGGCCGTCGCGCGGGTCGCCGTCGCCGCTACGCCCGGCGCGCTCGTCCAGCTTGGCTCGGACAGCGGCCTTGAACGCGGCAGCATCCGTCATCCACGGAACGTGCTTCCCGCCGATAATGTTGAACGGCTCGTCGCCCTTGGCCAACAGGTACACCAACGCCGGACGAGGGTCGTCGTAAGCTGCGGAAACTGCCTCGTAAATGGCGTCGTAGCGGTCAAGGATAATCTTGTGCGCGGCGTCCTCGGGCGTGGCCTCAGCCATCTGTGCGCAAATCACCGCAGGATCTTCCATGTTGCAGTCCTCGGTGGTGTAAATCATCAGGTCCGCCCACTTGGCGGCCTCTTCCGGCAGCTCCTGGCGACGGTTGTACGCCTTGCCGCCGACGGCTCCCATGACCACATAGCGGCCATAACCAGGGAATTCCTTAGCAGTTGACGAGAAAAGCTTCTGGTAGGAAAGCTTGTTGTGAGCGTAGTCGACCAAGCCCGTGACCTTGTTGTCAGGCGAGCTTAAGAGCTCCATGCGGCCTGGCACCTTAACGTTCATCAGCGGAAGCACGGCGTCCTTCTCGCGAATGCCCAGGTAATCAGCAACGGTGATTGCCGCAAGAGCATTCTCCACGTTGAAGAGGCCGGACATAGGCAGCGCAGCCGCGCCGGTCCAGGTTGGCGCATGCACGGTAAATGTGACCATGCCCTGGTGAGGGGTGATTTCGTCCGCCCAAACGGTTGCGTCGGAATCGGTTGTAGAGAAAGTCAAGACCTTCTCGCACCTCTGCGCACGCTCCATGACCTGGTCAAACATCATGGTGTTCTTGTTGATAACGGCCACGCGAGCAAGATCAAAAATCTTCAGCTTGCTTTCAAAGTAATCTTCAAAAGTAGGGTGTTCAACAGGGGAAATGTGATCGGTTCCAATGTTTAGGAACACCGCGACGCTCAGATTGAGGCCAACCGTGCGGTCGTACTTGAGGCCCCTGGCTGAAATCTCCATGTCAACGTAGGGGAGGCCAGTGTCCGCGGCGTGCTTGAGGTGACGCCACAGCTCAGGCGCCTCGGGCGTGGTGTTGTGCGCCGGCTGAGTGTCCTTGCCGTCAAACACCTCGATGCCGCCAATCACGCCGCACTTGGAGTACGGCTCGTCGCCGTCAAGAATGGAGCGCAGCATATACGAGCAGGTAGACTTGCCTTTTGTACCCGTAATGCCGATGGTGGTGAGCTTCTTGTCGGGGTGATCCGCAACGCCCGCGGCCGCGTAGGCCATGGCAAGGCGCACGTCATCCACGCAAATAGCGGCTACGTTTGGCGCCACTGCCTGCAGCTCCTCCGCGAGCGACTGCTGGCAGAGGTACGCAACGGCCCCAGCCTCCACCGCGCTCGTCAGATACGCTGGCGAGAAGTGCGCGCCCTTGCAGACAAACAGCGAGCCAGGGGTGACCTCACGAGAATCGCTTGCAACATCGGTAAGCTGTGCGTTTTGATCCACCGCGTCAAGATGCGCGGTAGTGTACTCGATGTTCTTGCTGGTAAAGAGCGCCAGGAGCTCGTGTAATGTCATCCTCAAAAGTCCTTCGATAGCTGTTTGGCGCAAGCACAGCGCCCCAAAGACAGTATCAATAGTTTAGCCGTCTAACCCCACTTGTGCTGGCGACAGTACAACTTTCTTGGCTCTTGTACGCAAGCGTCACATCCTCATGGCGAGAAAATCATCGATTTTGCTTGACTCACTGAGAGCTGCGAGGTATAGTACTTGTTCGCGCAAGCGTTTATATTGCGGGGTGGAGCAGTCTGGTAGCTCGTCGGGCTCATAACCCGAAGGTCGTAGGTTCAAATCCTGCCCCCGCGACCATAAGAATTTCAAACCCGCCCTCGGCGGGTTTTTTGTTAGCAATTAACGCTGTTCGGGTGGGCTATCTTAGCGGATCGTTGGGCAAGTACGCCAACATCGCCTCCACGCACAGGAATCGCCTTTACGTACAAGAACCGCTTCCGCGCAGGAAAACACCCCTCTACGCATCAAAGCCAAAGTTCAACAAACGTTGCAATCTAAGTTCAAGACCCTTGTGATGGTCATAGGAATCCAGCAGACGTTGATACTTCGGAGCAGCAGGCGCCAGCTTCTCAACCAGTGCATCTGTTGTCTGCCTCACTGAGCGCAGGGGCTCAGGATGATGCTCACCTTCGTTTTCACCGCTAGCGATGCACCAGCGAATATCCGAACGCACATGGCTCGTATCAAAAGTTTCAACAAAATCGGGAAACCACGTACTTGGGCTAGCCAGAAGATACTGGTCAAAGTGGCAGGTAGTCTGCATTTCAAAAAGACTGCATAACCCTGATAAAGAATAGCCCAGAAGTGTAAGAGGACATGTCCCCTGAGCGGTATGAGTAGCTAGAGCAGCGTATTTCTCGACAGCAGGAAGTACGATGTCTGAGAGAAATTCTTTTCCGAGCCCTCCAAAATTTGGAGCTTCTGTTCGCACGCTTGCCACTGGCCAAGGGGAATAGCAATCTTGATTAGACGGCGCGGTAATGACAAGGCATTGGGGGAGCTTGTTCGCGTCAAGTTTCCCGGAAGCAAGAAGCGCAGCTATCTTGGGCATAAGCAGCGAGCCGTGGAGAACAACAAGAAGACCTGGAACTTCGGAGCGTTCTCCGATAGTGATTGTACTGTCTGGCAGAGCCGATAAATCCATGAAGTTCCTCGTTTGTTATTGCCTGTTGGTGCCGGCGTCGTCTCGTAGTAGCCGCCTCGCGGAGAGCATCCCACGGAGGGGTGTAGATATTTAAGCATTTCTCAACTCTCAGTCTTCTCACAACTCAAAATGTAAGATATAGTTAACTTTCGAAAAATTCCGCTGCTTCTGTGTAACGCGCACTGTACGTTGCGCGTTGTGCGCAAAAACGCAGCGTATCTTTTGAGGGGTAACGTATGATAAGAAAAGCCGGTCCGTTCCGTCTTTTCATGGGCGTTCTCGTTGCAATTCTGGCAGCGAGCATTGTAATAACTTCAACGATGGGCGCCATTGGTGTGTCCCTACAAGACGCATATGCCGTGCTGACACATCATCTTTTTGGCATGCCGCTATCGGAGGCTCTAGCTGCAGGAGGACCTGTCGAGAAGGTCGTTTGGTCGCTGCGCTTTCCCCGCATCATCTTAGGAGTGGTAGCTGGAGCTGGCCTTGCGCTTGCGGGCGTTGTCATGCAGGCATCGGTTCAAAACACCTTGGCTGAACCGTATATTTTGGGCATTTCATCAGGAGCTTCGTGCGGAGCCACCTGTGCCATCATGCTTGGAGCCGGCGCGATACACGTTGTGGGAATTTCTTCAGTGCCGCTGTTCTCGTTTATTGGTTCAACAATAGCAACTGTCGGCGTTTTGTTGCTGGCGTCTACCGGCGGACATATGACGTCGTCAAAGCTTGTTCTCTCGGGCATGATTTTGAATGCCCTGTTCACGGCGCTGTCTAATTTCATCATCACTATCGCCGCCAATGCCGAGGGCATGATGGACCTGAAGTTTTGGACCATGGGCTCTTTGGCACGAGCAAGCTGGGGAAATGTTGGCGTTTCCGTTGTTGTAGTACTTCTCGTCAGTGTGTTTTTCTTAACGCAGTTCCGCTCCCTCAATGTGCTTTTAATGGGAGACGAGGCTGCAACAACGCTTGGCCTCAATACCAATTTGTGCAGATGGGCATACTTGACCATTTCTGCGCTCATGGTTGGCACGCTAGTTTCATCAGTGGGAACCATCGGTTTTGTTGGTCTTATCATTCCGCATATTGCGCGCTCGTTTGTTGGGTCTGATCACCGAAGACTGGTGCCAACCGCGCTGATACTGGGAGCCATTTTTATTCTGTGGGCAGATGCCTGTGCTCGTACCGTCCTAGGCAACGCCGAAGTTCCTATTGGCATTCTGACCGCTGTTGTAGGCGCGCCGTTCTTTGTCTACATCATGGTTGCACGTAACTACAGCTTTAGGGATGGTGAGTAGCATGCGCCTTGAAGTGCAAAATGTTTCGGTCACCATTCACAACAAGCCGATTGTAAAGGACGTCTCGCTTAACGTGGCAGATGGCGAGTTTGTGGGCATCCTTGGTCCCTAATGGATCAGGCAAGTCAACGCTTTTGCGAGCAATTTATGGCCTTGGTCATCGCTATGACGGCCAGATTTTGTGGGACGAGCGCGACGCCACTGAGATATCACGACGTGACTTTGCGCGTAAGGTTGCGGTTGTAAGCCAGTTTAACTCGCTGTCCTTTGACTTTACCGTTCGCGAGATTGTGTCGCTGGGACGCAGTCCTCATCAGTCGGCGCTGTCAAAAGAAACCGACCACGACGAGTCAATCGTTTCTGACGTCCTTCAGAAAGTTGGTCTTTCTCGCTTTGAAGACCGTTCTTTTGCCACGCTTTCAGGTGGCGAGAAACAACGTGTAATGTTGGCTCGTGCATTGGCTCAAGAACCAGAGTTTCTGGTGCTTGATGAGCCTACTAATCACCTGGATATTACGTACCAGATTGATATTTTGCGCCTTGTTCGCAATCTTGGTATCAGTTGCCTGGCTGTTTTTGCATGACATTGTGATGGCAGCTCATTATGTCGACCGCCTGTATTTCTTACAAGAGGGAACTATTGTTTCCGAGGGAACACCTGAGGATATTGTGACCCCTGAGCTGCTTGCTGATGTGTATGGCGTTGAGGGCATGGTCCGCCCATCAACTGCTGGAAACGGTATCAGCATTGATTATGTGTATTAATCGCCTGTTGAGTATCAACAGATGAATGAAAGGATATCCGATGGATCCTCGTGTAAGTTCAAATCTCTTTACGAGAAGGAATTTTTTGAGCATTGCGGCAGGGCTTGCTGCAACTGCCGCTGGACTGGGTCTTACTGCGTGCAACAATGCACCGTCTAGCCCATCTACCCCTGCTACAGAAGAAAAGAAATCAGCCAATACGAGCTATCCAGTATCATTCAAGCTCTATGATGGTGACGGCAATGAGTTTGAGGCAAAGTTTGACAAGGCTCCTGAGAGTGTTGTTACCTTGACAGATTCCGCCGCTGAGATTCTGCTGCGTCTGGGCCTTGGCTCCAAGATTATTGGTACTATCAAGCCTGATGCGCCAATGCCTTCAGATATTGCTGACGAGTATGCGAAAATCAAGCAGCTGGGCGATAAGAAGAGCCTCTCGCGCGAGGTTGTTGTTGCCGCTAATCCAAACCTTATTGTGGGACGCTCACGTCTCTTTACTTCAAAGGACCAGACTTCTCCAAAGGACTACGCTGACCTTGGCATTTCTGTCTATACACAGCTGGCATCATCTGAGCAGGGCGATCCAACGCTTGCCGGAATTATCTCTGATATTAAGAACCTTGGATCTATTTTTGATGTTCAGAGTAATGCCGACACCTATACCGCCGACCTTCAGAAGCGCCTTGATGCCATTAATGAGCGCGTTAAAGCGCATGAGAAAGAAACAAAGAAGACCGTTCTGGTTATGGCTAACCTCAAGGACGGCACGTTTGGTCTCTTTGGCGGTAGCGAGAAGAGCCTTGAGTTTACTATCATCGACCAGCTTGGAGCTACTCCTGCTACAACCCAGTCTGCAAACGGCCTGACGTATGAGAATCTGATTAAGTTCAATCCTGACGTCATTATTTACGTCACCGCAGAGCGTAATAAAGCAACTGACGCTGTAGCTAAAGACACTCTTCTGGGCGAGAGCTCCCTGCAGAACGTCCCTGCTATTGCCAACAAGAGCATCGTTGAGATTCCATACTCAGAGTACATCGATTACTCACCACGCGCATTTGATTCTGCCGAGAAGATCCTTGAGGTTCTGTATCCTCAGAAATAGACGTATTTGAACATACGTACCATTTGAACATACGCACCGTAGAGACCAAGCAGGAACTTTGTTTCCTGCTTGGTCTTATCTATATACTATTGAAAGCAGTAAAAAAAGATTCCTAAACAGATAGAAGAATCCTTATGAACTATGTCCAAAAAGTTCCCGTTGCTATTTGCGGTGTTGCTTTAGGTTTTGCAGCACTTGGAAATCTTTTTAAGACTTCTTTCGAAGGTCTTTATCTTGCCTGCGGCATACTCTCTATTGCTCTTTTAGCTCTCTATACCCTCAAATTTATGGTGTCGACCAAAGTTGTATTACGAGAACTCTCTGATCCAATCGGGCTTTCAGTTGCTGCAACATATCCGATGGCGGTTATGCTGATTTCAGTGTATATGAAGGCCGATATTGGTGATGTAGCACAATTGTTTTGGTTCGCAGGAATTGCGTTACATATCCTGTGCATAGCCCTCTTTACTTCTCGCTATATTGCAAAATTTAATTGGGAGAATGTGCACGCCAGCTGGTTCATTGTGTATGTAGGTATTGTTGTTGCCAGCGTTACAGCGCCAGCGTTTAACTTTGAAACAAGTGTTGGAACGGTTGCATTTTGGTTTGGATTTATCTGCCTTGTGGTGCTTTTGATAGTTGTAAGCATAAAGTATGTTAAATATGGGCCGGTGCCTGATTCTGCTGAGTCGCTCGCTTGCATTTATGCAGCTCCAACAAGTCTTTGTATTGCGGGATATATTCAATCTATTTCGCCAAAGTCTGTACCGTTTCTTTTGGTTATGCTTGCAATCGCTTCAATTATTTATGTAGTTTCTTTTGTGTGGTGCATCAGGTGCCTTACTAAACCATTCTTTCCTAGTCACGCTGCGTTTACGTTTCCCTTTGTAATTTGTGTCGTTGCGCGTACACAGACGTCGGCATACTTGACTGAACTCGGTCAACCCCTTCAATGGCTCGATGGAATAGCCTCTGTTGAAACAGCGCTTGCAGCAGGGCTTTGTATTGTTGTGCTTATACGATTACTTGCGTACGTGCGCGATCAGGTTTTAGGGCGATAGATGCGAGTAGCTTGAGATGATGTTTTTGTATTCGTTTTTGTTTAGAGCTGTTGCTTAAAAAGTGATAAGGCAGTAGTAATAAAGATTTTTTTCTTACTGTCCAATGTACTACCCATTTAAATTGTATTTTGACGCTATTCTTTTTTAATAAAATTTGAGATTGAAGGTTTTTGAAAGTCATCCTAGTAATTTGAAAGGAAGAACTATGGAAGAGAGTGCTCAGCAAAACGTACCTGAAACATCTGTTATTGAAGAAGAGACGGGTTTTCCGGTTACTGATTCGTTTGATAGAGTAGGAGAAAAGGTTGCTCCGACTATGTCTGCTCAACCAAGTATTATCTGTCCAAATTGTCATTCAACACGTATTATTATTTCTGCCTCAGCTACAGAAAAAGCTAAGAATAGACATGGCATTCTATACTGGGTTTTTATTGGTTGGTGGCTGCATCCACTTCTTTGGATATGAGCAACAATTCCAATGCTAATTTGGCGAATTATTCATCCAAATAGAAAATCTAAGACCGTTCTCACAACGGTGGCAGTTTGTCAGAATTGCGGAAAAACTTGGGTTATGAAACAGTAAATAAATTGTTTACTGTTTCAGTCTCTACAAAACTGACTAGACCATATTTTCAATATCAGAAATGGTCCACTGATTGTGGATCATTTCTTTTACGGCTTTATCTTGTTGAGCGCGGGAAGCGCGCGAAACATAAAACCGTCTGCTATTGAACTGCCTCCCATTTCTTGGACATAAGAAATGGGAGGCTTTTTATGCGGGTGGTTATGATTTTAGTTCGTTTAGAGTAACGAACTAATTCCCTAGTTTTTTTCTTGGTAATTCGCTTAACGAGAGCAAGTTCTTACTGACCACGACTCGAAGGTTGTAGGTTCAAATTCTGCTTCATAATCATATAACTTTTTAGATAATCCATTCTGATAATTTTTTTCTCTGCTTGAACGCTTGTGAACTCGGAATCCATTTGATCATTCAAATTTGATTCTTCATTAGGTTCCATTTCGACGAAGGTAATTGCCTTACAAATTAATTCTGTTGAAATATTTTTTTCAACTTTTCTGATTTTTTTAGTTTTTAAGATATGGCTTTTTTTATTTTTTTCGTAACTTATTAATTTATTAAAATCTGCAGGATCCCATGACCATTTTTTTGTATGAGCTAGAGGTCAATTCATTAGAGATAGAGTCAATGAAGACAATGTAATTTAAATCATCGTCGTTAAATTTCTTAATCCAAAAATCTTTATATCGCTCAAAAATTATAACAACTCCATAAATACATCGGTAAATGTAAATCGAAATGAATGGATAGGAGATCGGTGTTTGAAATCATTCCCTCTAATTTCTTGGCATATATTTGTTCTATTTCCACAAGAGTTGCTATGTTTATAGATTGTTTGTCTTCAGATTTTTTTCATTTGAAGCAAGACGACCATGAACTAATTCTTCATGATTTAACCAATAGGCAAAGCTTAAAAATATTATCTAAATCAACATAATTTAAAGATTTTTTTATTATCAGATCGGAATCATCTTTTTCCTATTTTTTTAAGTACATTAGAAAGAATAAACGACATAAGAGTGTCTGCGGGCATTCCAAAAAAATGATTTGTTAATGTACTCACTACTTTTTTCCCAAAGTATAAATTAGTTGCTCTGACAGTATTTTTTTAAAGATTCTGTATTAGAAAAATCGAGATTATATTTAATTTCATTAAGCAGATTTGTGAGTCGCCCATTAGCGATAGCTTCATTAATTATTTCCTGTGTAATGGAAGAGTCATTTGCGTTGAGAATTTTATTTAAATCATCACGTAGTACATAAGTTAGAGGAAAATCTCCAGAGAAGTACTGGTTAAAATTATCGTCACATGAAATACGGCGAAGACGCCTATCTTCAGTGCTAGATGAACCTGCTCCTTTATATGCAACTTTAGGAAATAACTCAGATAAAAAGCGCGATTGTATTTTGTAAGTTTTGCTCTGTGCAAACCCCGCTGGTAAGAAGTGACTTAGACAAGTTCTCAATATACCCATCTCTTTGCTGATTTGATTCATACTTACATAAAGTGTTCTTATTTTCATATATCCATTTATATAGAGATTGATTGAAAGCTTTTAAGAAGAGAGAGCCAATAGATCTATTAAGTCTAATTCATCAGAAAGCTTAATTATATTTATCGAAAAAGTATTTATTAATAGTTTTACATCTCGAAGAGTATGGATATAGGTCCTAATAAAACTATTTTTGTATATTAAAAAAACCTGTAATGTGAAAAAAATTCTTATCTGGAACCTTTTCGATATAAACAGAGAGCTTTTCTAAAAAGAATCTCAATAACTAGTTCTTGCCCAGGTCTAGGAATACTGTAAGGAAGTTGAATTATTTTTTTGCAGGTATTCCGTTCCTTTGCCTGATTGAATTTTGTTTAAAGCGGTAGTCACCACATCATGGTCGAAGGCGATGACATACGTGATATTTGAAAAAAATCTGCTAAATGATTTACTAATTGAAATATTAGACGAATCTGATTATCTGGTAATCTATCTAAGTCATCAATGAAGATATAAAATTTCTTTTGATATGTTTTTCAAGGACTCTTCTATTTTTATTTTTTTAAATCTTCTGTAGTTATTTCCGAATCTTCAAGGGCTGCTGAAGCACATTCTACGGAATATGGAAGACCAGGAAGAGGTATTAATGGGGCGACAATTTTTGCATATTTAATAATGTTTTTTTAGCAATATCCTTCAGATTTGTCTCTTTGTCTAGAAAAAGTGGCCAATTCTTCAAAAAAACCGATGAAGCATGGCGTTATCGGATGTACATAGCCATGGATCAAAGGTAATCATAACAGGCTGTTTATATTCAGGATGACTGTTTGATAATTCAATCAAATCTTGTTTTAAAAGATTAATAAAAGAGGATTTTCCTGAACCCCATTCGCCATAAATGCCGACTACTAGTGAATCTGAATCTTTTTCATCAGAAAGAATCCGGGCTAATGAATTTGCTGGTTTGCTCATATTTAATTTATCTTCACAAGCACTAGTAATTGGTTTATCAGACTCAAGCATATAAATTCTCTCCTTATTTGTATATTTTGATATCGAACAAAATTCAGATGATAATCTCTAAACCACAAGCTCTCTGAGCATCTGGCTATACGCTACTGAATCGCTGGTCATACGCTCGCAGTGGTCATAGCCTTGCCAGATAGTTAACGTGGCCTCGGGATACACCTTAGGCAGAACTTGCCTTGCGCGTTTCAAGTCAAAGTCCTTCTCGCCATACGTGAAGATGCAGCGGCGTTGTACGTCGGAGCTAATAGCGGGCAGGTCAACGTTGCTGCAGTCGTGAATGATGTTCTGGATGCTTTGGTCACTCATCGCAATAAAGTGTTCTGACATAGGTTTAGCTGCAACTTTTCCGTAAAGTTGTTCCATCTTTTGCACGGATAACTCGGGGTCTGCAATGGCTTTGCGGTGCTTGGCAAGAAACACTTTCTTGAGCACAAACTCAAGCGCGGAGGCAAGAAATCCTCCTGTCCAGAAGCTTGTTCCTTCAAAGAAGAGGTGGTCAAAGGCTAGATCGGGGAACTTGAGGAGCTCAGATAGAACTACGCCGCCTAGAGAGGCGCCAAAACCCAGGGAGAGATGGGTTATGTCGTGCTCCAGCAGCCAGTCATGAATCTGCGCAGCTTCTTGGGACGCTGAGACATATTCCGTTGCATCTTCTTCCCCGTGAGCGGCAAGATCTGGGACCAGATAGTGCAGGTCATCACCTATGTTATTCACAAGAACTGTTTTTCATTCCCTCTGCAGACGAGAGCATGGGATGAATTAGCAACACGGCAGGCGTGCTTTGAGTACAAGTCTTGGGCTCAATGAGGTGCATCTTCATGGCAGTTCTCCCTCTGTTGTTCACCTGCGATTATATCCCTGCTGGGCACACGGATTTGCTGTTTGTTCACCAAAGCTGACATTTTCCGTGAACGGTATGGGTGGAGCTGCGAGGGTGTAACGAGAGGGAGGCTTGAGATTTATTTCTGCTCTCGCATCAAATCAAGAAACGCATCAGGTGCATTACTGGTTGAATTCCAAATCTTTGGAAATCCCCATGCTGTCAGAAGTCTCATAACTGATGGAAAGTTCTTTGGGTATGCATTACGTCCAGCATTCGATAGAAAGCCATGCTCTAAAACCGCCTCAAATTCCCACGTAAATGGAGGTCTACCATTAGTAGGAATAGACTCATAGGTATTCTCCCAGTTAAGAATTCCGGCATCTAAAAATCCACCTAATAGTTCACATGATGGTTTGTAGTTTGACCTACATTCTTTGTAGGACACATCATCTGGCCAGTATCCATACCAATCGAGGAGACCAATAGACTGTTCTGGTTTCTCGCCAATTTTATAGAATCCATACCACCCTGCACCATAACAGCCATCTCTGCGACTGTGTCGTTCAATCCTCAAACGAATTTTCTGGTTTGGCGTATCGCCAACATGTATCAAGAATGACAGTTGCGAACTAGTAAGTAGCAGTGTTCTTTGTTTTTCTTCTTCAGGGGTTGTATTAAGCCATGGAAGTAGTGACAAGATGGTCTCATGCTCTTCTTCAGATTGCCCCCAACCCTTAAAGTTCATGCCATGATCACTGCGTACATACATGCGCTTAATAACATATGGTGAAAAAACTTTTTGGCACCTAAAGTTATGAATCAACTCTCTACTCATTACAATTCTAATGAGCCCTCGTGAACCTCTATGTTTGCCTAGTACAGCGATTTTTTCATATCCATCGCCCCATTGAACTGGAAGACAATAAACCTTTGTTCCAGGAGAAAAATGTCGCGTCCCATGAACAACGGTATGATCTTCTCCAAAAGGATGTTCGTCAATTACGTTTCCAACCAGACACCAAATCCATTCTGGGAGTTTATTTGTTTTTATATAATCCCAGTAATCTCCTTCTGTGCTCGGAGTAGTTTTCTTTTTTCTACGGCCAAAGTCATAGTTTGGTCCAAACATTTTCTTGATATGATCCAATTTGAATAGACATCTATCAAGAAGTGAACTTTCCGCTGCAGTATAGAGAAGTCCAACTCCTTTAGGATCTTCGGTAACGCACTTGGTGATGATTGCATAGATGCATTCTTCGTTTAAAACAAGCTCGTTAATACTAGAAAGTAATTCAGCATCGTCTGTAATATCTATGCCATAGCTATCAAGAATTTTTTGATAGCTATAAGCATTCTCTTGTTCGCGTATTTCGGACTTAAATAAACAAGCAAATTCTTCAAGCACTCCAGGAATTTGATAATGGGGTATGTCAAACGGTATATCAAATAAGCTTACGTTGTTGTCGTTGTAATCGTAGAAATCGCGCAGTTCAACAAAATGCCCAGACCAGGAATTAGTTGTTGCAAGGAACCAGCCAGCTAAATCTGTTAAGTTTTGTACATACATAGACGTCTCCCAAATAGTGAACTCACTTGAGTCAAAACAACAATTACTTAATGCGGTCTTCTACCTGCGCATATTAACTTCAATCTGTGACTCAACTTTCAGCAAGTTTAATAGGAGGCAAACTTTTAACTGTCCAGTGTATTACCCACTTAGCTTGCCGCATGAGTACCATACTCCTGCAAAGTTACGTACAGATGTACATAGCCTGTCCTCGCTATATAAAATCTTGCTGATATGAGACACTAAGTAGCGTTAAATAGTCGTGCTGTATACTCAGGATCATGTGAAGTTTGAACGCTCACATTTTGTGGACGTAACTTCTCCACTGTTGACAACAGGACAGCATACTGACCCGGTCAAGAAAGGAAGGCTCATGGCATACGAGTCTCGCGAAGAAATTGACAACAAATATAAGTGGGACCTGTCCTCAATGTTCCCTAGTGATGAGGCATTTGAGGCTGGGCTCGAGGAGCTCAAGGCTTACTGCCCAAAGCTTCTTGCGTTCAAGGGCAAGATTTCTACCTCTCCTCAGGCTCTTCTGGAGTTTTTGCAGCTTGAGGACCAGATGAACCTTCTGCTCTACAAGATTATCAACTACGCCGAGCGCAAGAGTGATGAGGATACCCGTGTAGCCAAGTATCAGGCATATGTTGCAAACGCTACCAGCGCATATACGCAGGTCGGCGAGGCAACTTCTTGGTTTGCCGCAGAGCTTCTTGCCATTCCAGCAGAATCTGTCGAGAAGTTCTATGCAGAGGTTCCAGCGCTTGAGTTTTATCGTCGTAAGCTCAACAAGATCTTGAACCAGCGTGAGCACACCCTTTCTGCTGAGGAAGAGGCTCTTTTGGCACGCGCTGAAGAACTTGCTGTTCAGCCAACCAACATCTTCTCCATGTTTGATGATGCGGACCTTACCTTTGACGATGCCGTTGACTCCGAGGGCAAGACTCATAAGCTGACCAGCGGTTCATTTGTTCCTCTGCTGATGGATGCTGACCGCGTCCTGCGCGAGTCTGCATTCAAGCAGCTTTACAGCCGCTTTGGCGAGTTCCGTAACACCTCCGCTGCAATTCTGACCAGCCAGGTTAAGAACCTGCAGTTCTTCTCGTCATCTAGAAAATATGCAAGCTCCCTTGAGGCAGCTCTTGCAGAGAACGAGATTCCTGTTGAGGTTTACAACAACCTGATTGACGCTGTTCACCAGAATTTCCCAGCGTTCTACAAGTATGTTGACCTGCGCAAGCGCGTCATGGGCTTGGATGAGCTGCACTTCTGGGACGTCTACACTCCTCTTGTTGACGACGTTGACATGAAGTTCACCTACGAGGAGGCTTGCGACCTTATTGTTAAGGCTCTGGCACCTATGGGCGAGGAGTACGTCGGCCTGGTCAAGAAGGGCTTGGAGAGCCGTTGGGTTGACGTGTACGAAACCCCAGGTAAGCGCTCCGGTGCTTATTCCGCAGGTGGCAAGGGTATGAACCCCGTTATGCTCCTCAACTTCCAGGGCGGCCTCGACGACGTCTACACCCTTATTCACGAGATGGGCCACTCCCTGCATACGTATTTCTCGTCCCACAACCAGGAGATTACCTACTCCGATTACTCCATCTTTGTTGCAGAGGTTGCATCCACCTGCAACGAGGCGCTGCTCTCGCACTACTTGCTTGAGCACGAGACCGATCCTGCCCGTCACGCGTACATCCTCAACCACTTCCTTGAGGGCTTCCGCGGCACCATCTATCGCCAGTGCATGTTTGCCGAGTTTGAGCGCGATATCAGCCAGATGAACGCTGACGGGGTGGCTCTGAACGCCGAGGTTCTCTCCGAGCGCTATGGCAAGCTCTGCGCCGAGTACTTTGGACCTGGCATTGAGCTGGACGAAGAGATCAAGCTAGAGTGGTCGCGCATCCCTCACTTCTACTACAACTTCTACGTCTACCAGTACTGCATTGGTTTCTCGGCAGCTATTGCTCTGTCCCAGCGCATCCTTTCTGAGGGTGAGCCTGCGGTCAAGGACTACATTGGCTATCTGTCCGGCGGTTGCTCCAAGACTCCAATTGAGCTGCTCCGCGGCGCTGGCGTTGACATGGCCACTCCAGACCCCGTTAACGCTGCGCTCAAGTACTTTGGCGAGCTTGTCGATCAGCTTGAGCAGGAGCTCAAGTAGGCGTGAGTTAGGCGCACAACAAAGGAGGATTTATGCAGGCACGATTTGTTCACCGCTGCACCCACGTTTTTGGATAACGAGAAAACCGTCGAGTTCTACAAGAAGGCTCTGGGATTTCGCGTTGACCGTGTTAAGGGACCAGAGGACGGTTCTTGGACCAACACGTTTTTGGTAAACGACTGGTCTCCTTTTGAGCTGGAGCTCACATGGAACCGCGGTTGGGTAGACCCATACGATAACGGCGGAAAAGACACTCACCTTGCGTTCCGCGTTGACGATTTTTGATGCATTCCACGCGCTTCACGAGGAGATGGGCTGTATTGTTAAAGAGAACCCAAAGATGGGTCTCTACTTTATCGCAGATCCTGATGGCTGCTGGATTGAGATTTTTGCCAGAGAAGTAAGCATGACGGATTACGGTTTACTTGCAA
This sequence comes from uncultured Atopobium sp., assembly GCA_916438965.1. Lineage (GTDB taxonomy): Bacteria > Actinomycetota > Coriobacteriia > Coriobacteriales > Atopobiaceae > Lancefieldella. The sequence continues at coordinate 108,828 of CAKAGI010000001.1, forward strand.
AACAAATTGTCTCGCTTGCCGAGGTTGACGCTCACTGGCTGCCGGTGTTGTCTAACGCTGCCGCCCTTCTGTGGGACGCGCTTGACGAAATCAACTGGGTGGGGTTCTACCTGGTAGATCCTGTGACAGTGACGCGTGCGGAGCTGGGCACGGGTTTGGGCGTGGAGACGGACGCGGCCCCGGAGGCGGAGCCGGACGTAGCCCCGGGTGCGGCCCCGAGCGCCCACGAGCCGCGCACTCCCGAGCTGCGTCTGGGACCGTTTCAGGGCAAAGTTGCTTGCGTGCGTATTCCTTTTGGTCGGGGAGTGTGTGGCACGGCTGCGGAAACAAAGACAAGTCAGCTGGTAGAGGACGTGCATCAGTTCCCGGGACATATTGCATGCGATTCTGCATCAAACTCTGAGGTGGTCGTTCCTATCGTCAAGGATAACCAGGTAGTTGGCGTGCTGGATATTGATAGTCCGAGCGTGGCTCGATTCACCCAGGAAGACCTCGCAGGTCTTGAGCAGGTGGTAAAAGTGCTTGAGAGCTGTGCGAATTTCTCGGACTTCTGTTAAATACGACTACAGAGTTAACATTTGGGTACACAAATCATGTACGGGCAGGTTTGCTCGTGCATGATTTTTATTTACACAGCATTCACGGAGAGGTCTGCTTATGAAGAAAAATTGTATTTATCATCGGTTCTGGCCGAAAGAACTCGTTTAACAAAAACGCTGAGTCAGGTTGCGGCAAGGGCGCTCGAGGGCAAGGCAGAGATTAAGATTGTTGACGTTTTGGACGTCCCTCTGCTTAACCAGGACGAAGAATTCCCAGCTCCTGAAGGTGTCCAAAAAGTCAGGGACGCGGTTATGGCTGCCGACGGAGTGTGGCTCTTTACCCCGGAGTACAACTACAGCATTCCTGGCACCGTCAAGAACATGCTGGACTGGTTGAGCCGTCCGCTTACTTCCGATTACGAGAAGAAGTCCGAGACCGCCATTGCTGGCAAGGTTGTTACTGCAAGTGGCGTTGGCGGCCGAAACAAAACTGCAGGATCGCTCGCCGTGGTTAAGCAGCAGTTCCTGGCCCTTCGCACCAAGCCGGTTGAGCCGTTCAATGGTTTCTCGCTTCCCTGTTACCGCTTGGACTGAGGGAACTTGGGAGCCAGAGCCCGAGGTTCATGAGGCAATCGCCCAGCAAGCAGAGGATTTTCTCGCTGCACTGTAAGGTGCGCGTTCGGAGGGTACGTCCGACCTGCGCGCCCGCAGCTCGCATGACGCACCTGCCGAGAAACCCGCACACTCGAAAGCCCAGCGTACGCGCACGTGTACACACTAAAAGAGCCCGGATGCCGCGCAATAGCATCCGGGCTTTGGTGTCTAGACGGAGGAGAGGGCCGTTGCTAGACAAGATGTGTATCGTACCTTGTTCGTGTACTGCGTTTATTCCCGCTTCGCAGCTTGTTTACACGAGCTTTACTTACCAACAAACTCCGAAATGGTCTTGTACAGATCGCTTGCCTGGAAGTCCTTGATAACCTTGGAGTCTTTCCTCTGGTCGCAGACCTTAAGCAATGCCTTCAGGGAAGCCTTATCGGGGTCAGTCTGATAATCTGCCTCGGCCTGAATGAGCTTGTACTTGGCAATGACCATGTCCATGAGCTTGGCGTTGTTGCCCTCGGCGTTTGCGTCGTCAAGGCCATCAAATGCCAGCGTAGAAACAACTCCATAGCCGCCGGTCAGGAAGTGGTTGCCTACAAAGTCGTTAGGATTGACCTTGTTGTCAATGACAGGCGAGTTCTTGGTGTTGGTGAGCAGCACCAAGCTGGTGTTGTTGTAGACGTCAATGACGGTAAGCGTGCCGGTCCAGCCGGTGTGGCCAACGGTTGCAGCGTTTGCAATTGGCGAGAAGGCCCACTGGTAGCCAATGTGACCCTTACGCCTCCAGCCCAGGCCGTAGGTGACGCTGGTGTCCTTTGGCTTGATGAACTGGTCGTGAACGTCCTCGCTGAAGAGCATGGTGTTGCCGTAGCCACCACGGTTCATAACGGTCTGGACAAGAACAGCCAGGTCGGATGCGTTGGCAAACAGACCAGCGTGACCAGAGATACCACCCATTGCGTAGTAGGCCTTCTCGTCATGGACGGTACCCTGAATGGTATCGGTACGCATGTTGTCAAAGGTAATGAGGCCGTCACGAGTGTTACCGTTAAGCTCGGTAGCTGCAATTCCATCAGCCTGGAAGCCATTCTCCAGAGGATTGAACGTGACGTTCTTGAGTCCCAGTGGCTCGTAGAGAGTTTCCTTAACGTACTGGTCAAGGCGTTTATTGGTGATCTTCTCGATGATAAAACCAAGGAGCATGTAGTCTACGTCGGAATAGGCAGTCTTGGTACCTGGGACGTACTGCAGAGGAGTCTCGATGATCTTCTGCAGAATCTCGTCGCGATTCTGAGAGTACAGCTTCTGGTTTGCGTTTGGCTGTGGATCTTCAGGCTTCTCTGGGTTGTAGTTGCGGTTGTGGTACTGAGGATCTGGTGGGAATCCAGCCTGGTGCTCAAGAATTTCACGAACGGTAAGCTCGTTCTTGCCCAGGATCTTATCTCCTTCCTGGTCCTTGAAGTCTGGAATGTACTCCTGAACCTTCTTGGAGACGTCCAGTTGACCGTCGGTGACCAGCTTCTCAATTGCCAGGTTAGTGGCATACATCTTTGTGTTAGAAGCTAGGTCGTAGAGGGTATTGTCGTCAACAGCCTTGCCATCTTTGATGCGAGAGCCGTCCTTGTTGTAAGAATTGACATTACCGTAGTTGGTCTTCTTGATAATCTTGCCGTACCTGGTAACAACCAGCTGAGCAGAGGTAAAGCCGTTGGCAATCTCTGCGTTGATGATCTGGTCAATCAGCTTGAAGTTGTCGTTGTCAGCGTAGTCCTTGGTGCCGTCAATAAGCGTTGGGTAGCCAATCTTGACCTCAAAGGTTGCCTGAGTCTCTTTAACGGTGCTGACCTGCAGGCGGTTATCGCCGTTGACGGTTACGTCAGAGATGTCAATCTGGTTCCAGGAGGAGCCGTCAAGCTTGTCGGTTGGAACCTGGTGACCGTTTACAAAGAGCGCAAAGCTCTGAGGCTCGGAGCTCTTTACATAGACAGTGCCCTGACCAGCAAAGCAAACAAAGCTGTTGAGCTGGTTGGTAACAAGAGAGTCGTCAAATGCCTCGTTGTCGTTAAGAACAGGGAAGACCTTCTCGTACTGGAAGGTTCCGTCTACAGAGTCAACCTTCTTTGCGGTTCCCTTAGCAGCAGTTGCGCCACCTTTTGTCTGGCAGGCAGTAAGGCCAAGGCCTGCGAGAGCGGCTAGACCAAGAGCACTTCTGCTCAGAAATTGCCTTCTGGTCTGTCCAGCAGGGGAGCCTGCGTTGGATGAATGCTCAGAGTGAGCGGATTGATTCTGGTGCAAATCTTCGTTGGTGCGCATATTGTCTCCTTCGGTTTTACCTTAGGTGAAACACTTGCTATCTCAAGTGACTGAGATAATTTGCGCTTATGATGACGTGCGTTTCATCAAAAATGCAGCTAGTTTGCTCAAGATGAAATAATGGGTACGTTAACGTACTGCGAGTGGTATCAAAAAAGCTGTCAATGGTATCTAAATTTGAATTTTTTAGGCAAAAGGTGAAATATTTTAATCAGGTTTTACGTGGTCAAATGTCTAATCGGTAGTAAAAATTTTTATGAAATGGTATTAACGTACCTAACATAAGACTTAGTTTTTGCGACAATTGTCCCCACACTACGCTGGGAAAACATGAGCAGTCGCGCATGCAACGCACGTGGGATGAGTTCGCACTTGCGCACGCAACACTACCGTTTACGGCACTGCCTACTTTACAGATGAAATTTATGGCATCGTGAAACAATATAGTCAAACGTTTTAGTCAACTGGACGGCCGGAGGTGATTGCGTGAGAGGTGTTCGTCTACGTCTGGAAGAGTATCGCAAGAATGCTAGTTCAGCTGAACGCGATATTGTCGACTATATTCTGTCAGATCCAGAGGCGGCAGTTGGTCAGTCAATCCATAAACTAGCTGCTCAAACGTATACATCTGCATCAACGGTTGTCAGGCTTTGCAAAAAGCTTGGCTGCGGTGGCTATAAAGAGTTCCAGCAGGCGCTTATTTACGAGCTGGCAGTAAGTAACAAAAGCAACGATATTGCTGTCGGCGGCGTTATCGCAGGTGACACCACTGATGTGATCATCGAAAAGGTGACTGCAAAGAACATTTCTTCACTGGAGCTTACCAGGCAATTGCTTGACGCTCAGGTTGTTGACTCAGTAGTTTCACTTATGATGCAGGCTCATTCCATTTGCCTCTTTGGCATGGGAGCTTCGCTTCTGGTTGCAAGAGACCTGCAGCTCAAACTCATGCGCCTCAACATCAACTGCAACTTGAGCGACGATTACCACTCTCAGATGCTTTATGCCAAAAACATGGGGCGAGAAGATCTTGCAATTGTCATCAGCTACTCTGGCCTTACGCGCGAAGCCATTGAGTGTGCGTGGATTGCAAAGGCAAACGGCGCCAAGGTGGTTTCCATTACTCGCGGTGGTATTGACTCGGAATTGATTCACCGCTCCGACTACGTTTTGGGCGTTGCAGAGACTGAGCACATTATGAGAAGCGGCGCCATGTCTTCAAGAATTGCCCAGCTCAACGTTGTAGATGCACTCTTTGCAGCCTATGTAAATAGAAATTACGAGAAGAGCGTTAAGCGTTTCTCGACAAACTATATTGGCAAGCTTGAGTCAGCTGATCGCATTGCAACGCTTTCTTCTGACGAAGATCTGCCTGATACAACCAATGACGTTATTGCGTAAAAATCACAACACAGAAGGTGGAAACGTGATTGATTTAACAAAACTTGTCACCGAGACAAGAAACCCCAACACCATGGACATGGATCAGATGACCCCGCTTGAGCTGGTCAGCGTTATGAACCAAGAAGACCTCAACGTGGTAGCTGGCGTCAAAGAGGTTCTTCCCCAGGTAGCACAGGCAGTTGAGTGGGCAGTTTCCTCGCTAGAAGCTGGCGGCAGGATTGTCTACTTTGGCGCTGGAACCTCCGGCCGCCTGGGCGTTTTGGACGCGGTTGAGTGTCCGCCTACTTTTGGCGTTTCTCCTGACGTGGTTGTTGGTCTTATCGCCGGTGGCGAGAAGGCCTTTGTACGTGCAGTTGAAGGCGCGGAAGATTCTCTTGAGCTTTGCGAAGAGGAGTTCAAGAAGATTGGCCTGAACAAGAACGACATTGCTATTGGAATTGCAGCTAGTGGTCGCACACCTTACGTTATTGGCGGCCTGCGCTATGCTCGCTCTTTGGGCTGCAAGACTGTTGCTATTGCCTGCAATAAGGGTTCTGAAGTAGGTAAAGAGGCAGAGCTTGCTATTGAGCCTTCCTGCGGTCCTGAGGTTCTTACAGGTTCCACGCGCCTTAAGTCTGGTACCGCTCAGAAGATGATTCTGAACATGATTTCGACCGGTTCTATGGTTGGCGTGGGCAAGGCATATCAGAATCTTATGGTTGACGTGCAGCAGACCAATAAGAAGCTGGTAGTTCGCGCGCAGAACATTACCATGGCAGCAACTGGTTGCACTCGCGAAGAGGCAGCTCAGGCGCTTGAGCAGGCTGACGGTAACGCAAAACTTGCTATTGTCATGCTGCTTACTCAGATGCCTGTTGACGAGGCTAAAGCTAAGCTTGAGGCAGCTCATGGTCATGTCAGAGGTGCACTGTAGTAATTACAGTTGTAACAAATGACACACGCGTGAGCATTTTGTTTCAGTTACATCGGTCAGTGGTATTAGTATGAGGCGCAAGTGGTCGGTAAGTTTTTGAAAAAAACGCTCAGTTTACCTGCAGTAACAGGGCGTTCAAATTAGGTCAAAACATGAAACAATGAACCACAGGTATGGATTCTTGTACCGATAAGTTCATTTTTTTATGTATTCTTGATAAGTATTTGTTGCAACATCGCAACGAGAGAAAGAAGGAAAGTATGGATTACACCAAGCTTTCAGAACAGATTCTTGCTGCCGTCGGTGGCAAAGAAAATGTTCAGAGCAACATGGTCTGCATGACCAGGCTCCGCATTAAGACCGCAGATCCTGCAAAGGTTGACTCCGAGGCCATCAAGGCTATCGACGGTGTCATGGGTCTGGTCGAGGATGCAGAGTACCTTGAGGTTGTTCTTGGTCCTGGCGTTGTCAACAAGGTTATTGTTGAGTTCTCCAAGCTTACCGGCGTTGCTGCTGGTGACGCATCTGAGGACGACGTTGTCTCCGCAGCTAAGGACAACAAGGCAGCTCAGAAGGCTAAGTACGAGAACAAGCCTGTTCAGCGCTTCCTCAAGAAGATTGCTAACATCTTTGTTCCACTGCTTCCTGGCATCATTTCTGCAGGTCTGATCAACGGTATTATCAACGTTATCAACTTCTCCACTGGTAAGGCTTTTGCTAACGAGTGGTGGTTCGCAGCTATCTGGACCATGGGTTGGGCACTTTTCGCTTACCTGCCAATTCTCGCTGGCGAGAATGCTGCCAAGGAGTTTGGCGGTTCTCGCGTTCTTGGTGCTATGGCTGGTGCACTTTCCATTGCTAACGCTGGTATGCCTCTTCTTGCTTCCAAGACTGTTGATGGCGTTGCAACTCGTCTGGTTCACCTTCCATTCAGCCTTCCAACTGTTGCTTTCAAGGAGGGCGCATTTATCGTCGCTTCCTCTGACCTGTTCAACGCAGCAGCAGGCGGCATGATTGGTGCAATCATCTGCGCAATCTTCTTCGCATTCTTGGAGAAGAACCTGCACAAGGTTATGCCAAGCGTTCTTGACACCTTCCTGACTCCACTTTGCACCGTTATTCTCGGTGTTATTGGTTCTGTCCTGATTCTTCAGCCTGCAGGCGCATGGCTCACCCAGGCAATCTTCTTTGTCCTTCAGTTCTTCTATGACAAGCTTGGCGTCTTTGGTGCTTACCTGCTTGGTTCTACCTTCCTGCCACTGGTTTCCGTTGGTCTTCACCAGGCACTTACTCCAATCCACGTTATGCTTAACAACCCAGAGGGCCCAACTCAGGGCATCAACTACCTGCTTCCTCTGCTGATGATGGCAGGTGGCGGCCAGGTTGGTGCTGGTCTTGCAATCCTCTTCAAGACTAAGAACAAGCGCGTCAAGAAGTACCTGACCGAGTCCATCCCAGTTGGTATGCTCGGCATCGGCGAGCCTCTTATGTACGCAGTTACTCTGCCTCTTGGTAAGCCATTCATCACCGCATGCCTTGGCTCCGGTGTTGGCTCCGTAATTGCTTACCTCTTCCACCTTGGTACCGTTTCCCAGGGCGTTTCCGGCCTCTTTGGTCTGCTAATTGTCCAGCCTGGTAACCAGGTCTTCTACCTGCTTGCAATGCTTCTTGCTTACGCTGCAGGTTTCGCACTTACTTGGTTCTTCGGCGTTGACGAGGATCGCATCAACGACGTCTTCGGCGAGTAAAAACCGCACGTTCTAGAAACGTTTATCCCTCTTCTTAGGTATCCTAGGAAGAGGGATTTTTTCTCGCCCGGCACCCGACTGGCACCTGACTGGCTGACCGACCGGCTGCCCGTTGGTCTTCTCGCCCGGCGCCCGACTGGCGAGAAAACCCGTCTTTTAGAAAGCGTTTTGCAATTGCTTGGAGGATTTATGCGCACCGGAATTTCACTGTATTTTGCCAGTGGATATGAGGCTAATGCTGAGGTTGTGGCAAAAGCACAGGCAGCCGGATGCCACTACGCCTTTACGTCTTTACAGATTCCCGAGGAAGAGGGGATTGATTATCGCACTGAGGCTCGCCGACTTTTAGAGCTGTGCAAAAAGGCTGAGATCAACCTCATTGCCGATGTTTCTCCTGCTACTCTTTCTAAACTTGGCGTTCAGAAGTTTGACGAGCTTGCGGAGCTGGGCATTACGTATGTGCGTCTTGACTTTGGGTTTGATGCGACGGAGACCGTAGAGCTCTCTCGCAAGTTCCACGTGGTCTTTAACGCTTCGACCATTACCAAGGACGACATTTCCGCATGGCAAGCGGCTGGTGCCGACTTCACTCGTTTTGCTGCCTGCCACAATTACTATCCCAAGAGTTACACGGGCCTTTCGCTGGAGCGCGTCGCACAGATTAACGCACGCCTTTCGGCGCTTGGATTCCAGATTTTCTCGTTTGTTCCTGGCGAGATTTTCCGCGGCCCTCTCTACGAGGGACTGCCAACTGTCGAGGAACATCGTGGGCTTTCTGGTGATGCGCTTATTCAGGCAATGCTTTCGCTTTACGACGCTGACTCTGACGTGGTCCTTATTGGCGACCCAGATGTTACCGAGGCTACGTGGAAGCGCATTGGTCAGCTTGAGCGGAATTGTATCGAGTTAAAAGCCGAGTTAAAACCTGATTTTGAGTATCTGTATGATCGCTTGCAGACCGATCGACCTGATTCCAGCTCGTACATTATCCGTTCACAGGAGTCCAGACTCTGGAAAGACGCTCCAGTGTATGACGCGAAGCCTTCTACCTGGGAAACTGTTGCTACTGGCACCATTTTGGTGAGCAGTAAAGCATATGGTCGCTATGAAGGGGAGCTTTCGATTGCTCGAGGCCTTTTGGAGCTTGATGCTCGCGATAACGTCGCAGGAAACATCTGCGAAGAAGACCAAGCATTCTTGCCGTACATCCACTCTGGCCGTGGCTTTAGGTTTATCCGCAGGTAATTAGCCGTTTTCTGCAGGTTGAGCTGCTCGTGCAAGCGTGCCATATGCGCCATTGTTACGCGGCGGCGTGTGTGGCGCGCCGGAGCGCGTTGGTTGCACGGGGTGTATGAGGAGCACAGGGCGCACAGGGCGCTCGAAAACACTTCAACGTGTATAAAGACTGCCTAATATGCACAAAAACTAATCAAGAAATTGATATGTCATTTAGAGGGTGCTATTTTGGGTAAAAAACCCGTTTAGTTGGAAATAAATTTTTAGTTTTGTCATTTTGGCATTTACGTTTAAGCAGTTCAGAAATAATGTGAATGCATATGAAAAAAATTTGTTTAACTAAAAGCGCTGGTAAATCGCTTGCATAGAAACTAATCAATCCTGCATATTCCAACTAAACGCATTTTTTTACCACTTCGCACTGAAATGGGCCATTTTTGGATCAGAGAAAGTCATTTTGCACCAAAAAAGACCAGTTGGCGCCAAAATGGCATGCGACCAAGCTATGTGCAACCGTGTTTCGCACGAGCAATAAGCTTCCTAAATAGCAAAGACTTTCTCACTCAACAAAGAATTGCCTGCTAAACAAACTGCCTCCCATTTCCTCGGTGTCGGGAAATAGGAGGCAGTTTAAAAGGTAATGACACTTACAGCTTTTACAACCTGACGATAACATCCTCAGCTGGCTGGCGACGCTTCTGGACAGGATCCATATCGCGATAGCCCAGGCTAAGCATGCAGGAAACGCCAAAGTCGTTGTACTGTCCACCGTCGAGAAGACCCTCTTCTTCCAAAATCTTATCGACAGCCTTGCGGTTGAAGCCTTCGATTGGGCAGCTATCAACGCCAATCATAGCGGCCATAGTGAGCATGTTTGAAAGCGCAATGTAGGTCTGCTTGCAAGCCCAATCAAAGGTTGCGCGTTCGTTGCCTACCAGGTCAAACATGTTCTCCTGGAAGTTCTTGAAGGCTGCAGCGTAGGTTGGTTCAAAGTCTGCAGGAAGCTGCTTGATGTCGTGCATCATGTGCTTGACGTAAGCAGACTCTGCGTTGACGTTCTTGCGAGCAAGCAGAATAACCAGGTAATGAGCACCATCGAGAGATGCACGAGCACCATAGCATGGCTCGTAAAGTTTCTCTTTAAGGCGAAGTGACTGCTCAGAGGCCTGATCCTCTCGCAGATTAACAACCAGGAAGCGCCAAGGCTCCAAACCGTAGGAACTTGGTGCCAGACGACCAGCCTCAAGGATTACCTCAAGGTCCTCGTCAGAGACGTTTTTGGTTGGGTCGAACTTCTTGGTTGCAAGTCTCCACTGGTAGGACGAGAGAACTTTGTTTGCAACGTGCTGTGCGGAACAGGCCATGTGAGGTCCTTTCTTGTTAGAGGTGTGGCGCCGAGCTGGGTGCGCTGAGCTGGGAGGCGCGATGGGTGCGCTAAGCCGGAAGCGCTACTCGGAAAAGTGTCGCTCAGGAAGGAGGCGCGGGGGAGTGAGTCGTTTGTGAGTGCGCTACTCAGAAACGATAAAGCGACCAGGTTGTCCAAGCTCCCACGTACCCTTGAGATCAGCAGCAAGCTCAAAGTGCAGCTTGGAGATACCCAGGTCATAGTCTTGGATGAGGTGGCGCTGGTTAGGCATAGATGCGCTTACCACGCCATCTGTTAGGTCAAATACAACTGGCAGCTTGTTGATGGCGGTTGGACATGCCAAAACCGCATCAATGCCGCGGTTAAAACCACTCGGGCATCTGCTCCGGCTCAGTTGGCTCGCCGTTTGCCGTCATAATCTGCGCAGGCTTTTTGGTGCGCAGGCGAATTGCGGTACGAATGCCCTCCTGCTTGAGCGGAATTTTCTCCGGAGCGTACCCGATAGAAATAATAATGCCCAGCTTAAGGCCGTTATACTCGTCGCGAGCCAGGGTCTTCCAGTCCATGGTCTCGGCAATCCAGCATGAGCCAATGCCCAGCTGTGTGGCGAGAAGAACGATCTTCTCGCCATAGTAACCGATGAGTTCACGGGCAATTGCGTCTTCACAATAACCTGCTACGTAGTGGTAAATAGGGCCGACAATAGACCTGTTCTTCATGTGAACGGAAGTGCCATCCTCAAGGTGAGGACCCTCGATGGTAAGGATTGCGGGGTGATCAGGCGCTTTCTCTGCCATCTGGGCATTTGCGACGTCAATGGCTTCCTGGAGCTGAGAGAGTTTCTCTTGCTCAATAGGCTTTTGGTCGTACGCGCGCAGAGATATGCGCTGGTCCATAGCTTCTTTTACGTCCATCGTGGTCCTTCCTAGAGCAAGGTTAAAGCAGCGAGCCAAATCGCTTAACGTAGAGGCTCTTAATTATGGTGATAAGAACCATATACCCGCTCATGAGTGCAGTTAGCCATCCAAAGAATGATAAAGGCAGAGCAATAAGACTCAAGGGCTGGGCGAACACCGGCAGATATGGAAGAGCGCTGACCACAATGATTCCCGCGGTGGTTAGAGCAAGCAGCGATGCCGATGGCATGCTCTGAATAAACGGAATCTTATTGGTTCTGAGCGCGTGGAGAACAAAGGTCTGGGTCCACATGGATTCGATGAACCAACCTGTTTGGAAAGACAGAATAAAGAGTGCCTGAGCTGCGGTATTTCCGGCTGCGGTAAGTTCTGCCCAGGTTCCTCCGGCAAGTGCGGGAGAGACTATAAAGAACATGAGGGCAAAGGTCAGCACATCAAAGATTGAACTGACAGGTCCAATCCAAAGCATAAAGTTTGTAATTGAATGAGCATCCCAAGAGCGAGGGCTTGAGAGGAATGAATCGTCAACGTTGTCCCAAGGAATCGCAATGCAGGTAACGGTATATGCAAGACCCAAGAGGAGCAGCTGAAGTGCGCTCATTGGTAAGAATGGCAGAAAGAAGCTGGCCACCAAAACGGATAGCACGTTACCAAAATTGGAGCTTGCGGTTGCCTTGATGTACTTGATGGTGTTGCCGTAGGTTCTGCGACCCTCTTCAACGCCGTGCTCAAGTACTAGCAGATCCTTCTGCAGCAAAATGATGTCAGCGGACTCTTTTGCCACGTCAACAGCGGTGTCAACGGAGATTCCTACGTCGGAGGAGCGCATTGCAGCAGCGTCGTTGATGCCGTCGCCCATGAAGCCGACCACGTGGTTGTTGGACCTGAGTGCAGAGACAACACGAGCCTTTTGCATAGGGGAAAGCTTTGCAAAGAGCTGGGTCTTCTCGACACGCTCTTTGAGCTGCTCATCGTTAAGGTTCTCTACGTCGCTTCCAAGCAAGAGCTCGTCAACGTGGATACCCACCTTTTTGCAGACGGCAGCGGCAACGCCTTCGTTATCGCCGGTAAGTACCTTGACCTGCACGCCTCTCTGGTTGAGCTTGGCAATTGCCTCGCGAGCGCTTTCTTTTGGTGGGTCCAAAAAGGCCAGGTAGCCAATGAGCACCATGTCGCGCTCATCGTCTACACCAAACTCGCCGACGCCACGAGGGTCACTTTTCTGAGCAACGCCAACTACGCGCATGCCTTCCTGATTGAGCTGGTAGACGCGGTCCATAACGTTCTTGCGCTGAGCGGGAGTCAGTGGTTTGATTTCAGAGTCCAGGTCAACAAAGGAGCATGCGTTGAGGACTTCTTCAACGGCGCCCTTGGTGATCATATGCGTTTTGTTAGTTTTTGTATTTCTCACGACAACGCTCATGCGGCGACGCTCAAAGTCAAATGGGACCTCGTCGATTTTTTCGTACTCAATGCTCAGCAGGTTAGTGGGCAGCTCATCGTTTGAAGTCTTGATAATTGCCTTGTCGATGAGGTTTCGAAGGCCCGTCTGGAAATAGCTGTTCAGGTACGCATAGCGGAGCACGCGAGGATCCTCTTCGCCCAGAATGTTGAGGTGGCGCTCAAGCACAACTTCGTCTGCGGTGATGGTGCCGGTCTTGTCGGTGCACAGGATGTCCATAGCGCCCAGGTTCTGGATTGCCGCCGGATTCTTGACAATAACGTCCTGCTTGGCCATCTGTGTTCCACCGCGAGAAAGGCAGGTGGTTACAATAACAGGCAACATCTGAGGGGTAATGCCAACGGCAACGGAAACGCTGAAGAGCAGCGCGTCAAACCAGTCTCCCTTAAAGGAAACCGTTTGCGAAGAACACAATAGGGCACATGATTAGCATGAACGAGACAAGCACTTTAGAGACGGATTTGAGACCCTCGTCAAAGCTGGTCTCGCCAGAAGGCTGCTGAAGCAGCTCGGACATAGTGCCTACGTAGGTTTTATTGCCTGTTGTAATTACCACTACCGTGGCACTTCCCGACTGAACGGTAGTACCGGCAAACAGCAGGTTTGTGCACTCAGAGAGCGAGAGGGGATAGCGTGTACCATCCGCGCGACGGCGAGCGTGCACTACACCAGCAGTTTTCTCGACGGACTCTGATTCTCCGGTGAGCGCGGTCTCGTTGACAAAGAGATCCTTGGCGTCCAGAACGCGGCAGTCTGCAGGAATCATGTCTCCCGAGGCAAGGCGGATGATATCGCCAACAACTACCTGCTCAAAGGGGATCTCTTCTCCTAGAGCAGAAGCAAGCTGGGCTCTTCAGGAGCTTCGTCTTCATCGCCAGCGCCTTCATAAGCAGCGTCTTCCTCGGCAGCGTCTTCCTCGAAGTCCGCGAAGTCATCCGCGTTGGTGTCTAGGTCTTGGCTGAACTCTTGGTCGGAGTTCTGGTTTAAGCCCTGCTCAGTGCCCGTGTCATCAAAGTCGATAGGACGGCGGATAACTCTTGTGGTGGAGGTTACCATTTTTGGAGAGTGCGGCTGCAGCTGAAGCTCCCTTTGAGCTCTGGATAAAGTCAATGATGCCGGAGATAAGCACCATTGCGGTAATGATGACGACGGTTGATGGGTCCTTCTCGCCATCTGCGGCAAGCGCCACGTTAGTGACGTAAGAAATGCCAGCGAGGGCAATCAAAATGAAGGTGAAAGGGCTTGCAAAGCTCTTGAGCAAGCGGATGATAAAGGGCTCTTCGGCGGCGCTGGTAATGACGTTTGGCCCATCGAGGTCGTATTTTGCCTGCGCAATGTCAATGGCAAGGCCGTCCGGAGTGGTGTGAAATTTTCTACAGACACTCTTCACCGAGTGAGTTGCGGCAAAGGTCAAGGACTGCCCAAGCTCTCCCGAGGTGGTCTGAGTTGTCTTTGGTTGGGTTGTGCGCTTCGTGATTGCCATGTGCACCTCCGATGATTAGCGGGAACGAATGACTAACTGGTTGGTGTATGACGCAAACTGAAAGCGTTCTGTTATGTGCGAGATTTGAAACAGAATGGTCTGAAACGGGGCATAGATTTATATGTCTACAGAATCGATTCAATTGCAAACGAGCAGGTAAATCTGTAAATGTATAAGCCTATAAGAGCTCTTTTAGTTTCAATTCAGTTGAAATCAAATCTAAAACTTTTTATGGGAGGTTTCTTTATATCCCATACGCACATGAACAGAATCATCGTCGGCTGTCATACGTAAGCCGCTACTTCGACCAGGCATATAAAGCACCTCCTTAATATTAGGTGTTTTGCAAGAGCAACGTCACTTAAAAAATGAACGTCCGTCCACTCAAGCACTCTAAGAGTAGTTGGGTTGACGAGATTGGTCAAGTCATTACTATATACCCTATAAACAGGACATTTATTCAATACATACTGTCGAGAAGAACGTCGGGCTGCAACGTTGAGAAGAGCATTGCACATCGCGGTGAGTACCGAACCGAACTGTTGACCGGCAACGTCGAGCGCTGCACTTTTGCAAGGAAGGGACCTCACATGGGCAAAGTGATTGTATTTGGAAGCCTGAACATGGATATCTCTATCGAGGCAGACAAGATGCCCCAGCAGGGTGAGACTATTGGTGGCAAAAACCTTGTTACCAGCCCAGGTGGAAAGGGCGCTAATCAGGCTGTTGCTGCAGCTCGAATGGGCGCGGACGTTCACATGATTGGTGCGGTTGGCGCTGACTCGTTCGGACAAGATCTCAAGCAGTCGCTTATTGGCTACGGAGTCAATGCAGAGCAGGTAGATGAGCTGTCTGGAGTCTCCACTGGTGTTGCTGTGATCGTGCGCGTTGGCGGCGATAACCGTATCATTTTGGACCACGGAGCTAATCACGCACGTACAACCGACGACGTAAAAGCAGTACTCGATCGCATTGCAAAGCCAGGAGATGTGTTCTTGACGCAGTTCGAGTGCGAGTTGTCGACCACGTTTGAGCTCATCAGATACGCACATGAGCTGGGACTCTATACGATGGTGAACCCATCTCCATCGGCTACCATGAGCACCGGTCTTCTCGCCAGCGTGGACGTGCTTTGCCTGAACGAGATTGAGTTTGCAGACTTGTTTGGCGAGGGCAAGATCAGCCCGCTGGCAGATCCCGAGGCTGCAGTGCAGAAGGTGCTTGCAAGTGGCGTGGCAACTGCGGTGTTGACGCTGGGGTCCAAGGGTTCCATTGCTGCCGACGTACACGGCGTGTACCAGCAGAAATGTTACCGCGTGGACACCGTGGATACTACCTGTGCGGGCGACACGTTTATGGGTACGCTTGCTGCGTTTCAGGCATCGGGGCAGCTAGAGGGGCACGACATCAAGCAGGCGCTTGATGTGGCCGCAAAGGCTGCGGCGCTTGCCACCACTAAGGTTGGCGCTCAGCAATCAATTCCAACGTATCAGCAGGTAGTTGAGTTTTTAGGTTAAAATTGCAGTGATTATTGCTCCATAATTTACAGCCTACACGCAGTTCAAATGGCTCCAGCCAAGTCCAAACGCAGTCTATACGCAGTTCAAACGTAACGTACACGCAGTTCAAACGCACAAAGGAGACTTATGACAACGCTTTCAACTAAGACGCGAGTCATCATTGACACGGATCCCGGCATTGACGATGCCATTGCGCTGGGATTTGCCCTGGCCGCAAAGGCGCTGGATATCAAGCTTATTACTACCGTTAGCGGAAATGTTGGCATTGAGAACGTCACCAATAACGCTCTCAAGCTGCTCAAATTCTGGAATCAGCATGTGCCTGTTGCGCGTGGTGCTGCCGAGCCTCTGCTCAGAAAACCGATGGATGCAAGCGACGTTCATGGCGCCTCGGGCATGAGGGGTTACGAATTTGACGGCATTCAGCCGGACTGTCTGCTCGAAGAAACTGCACTTGAAGCGCAGCGTCGCGTCATCATGGAAGGTGCTTCGGCTGGCGAGAAAACCACACTGGTGACGCTTGGTCCTCTGACAAACATCGCACTGCTGCTGAAAGCATATCCACAGGTCAAAGAGCATATCGAGCGCATTGTTATGATGGGCGGCGCTCTGACCCGTGGAAACCTTGGCGTCATGTCCGAGTTTAATGTGGGTGTTGACCCCGAGGCAGCAAAAATTGTCTTCGCATCCGGCGTTCATGTTGCCATGGTTGGCCTTGAGGTGGGCGACGCTGCCCGCGTCATGCCCGAGGACATCGAGACTATTCAGAACTCTGGCAAGAGTGGTGACATGCTGGTCAAGCTGCTGCTCAACTACCGCGTTCACTACCAGGAGGAGGGTTTCAGCATGTACGACCCAACGGCCGTGGCCTACCTGCTGGCGCCTCAGATGTTTGAGACCAAAGACGTGTTTGTAGACGTTGAGTGCAACGGCACCCTGACAAGCGGCTGCACTGTTGTTGACCTGGCCGGATATCTTGGTGAGAAACCCAACGCAACCGTATGCGTTGGCGTTGACCAAAAGGCATTCCGCACTTGGTTTGTCCACCAGATCCAAAAGTGCAACGTCCTCGACGGCTCCGCCCTTGCAGCTGAAGGCGTGCTGCTGGACTAGGGTATTGCAAGGGCAGTGTGCTGCTGGACTAACTTGCCGCCAGGGTAGGGCACTGCACCAAAACTTACAAGAAAAAAGCCTCTTCTCGTCATTGAGAAGAGGCTTTGTTGTCGTCAAAAAGTGCTGGTTGGTAACATGAATTAGCCAATGATGGTCATTACGATAGGAATGACAATCGCAAAAGACACCGTTGAAGTTGCAACAACGTTAGTTGCAAATTTGACGTCAGCCTTACCCTCGTTTGCCAGAATTGGCAGAACGGTTAGCGCTGGAACTGCGGCCTGGATGATAAACGTTCTAGTTTCAAGTACGTTCTGTGTACCAAACACGCCGGTAAACGCCATGATTACGCCAACCATAATAAGCGGGGCAATAACAAATTTACCAATAAGCGTAATTGCCGTATCGCGGTCAATTCGAATGCTCGAGAGTCCCGTTTCCTGCAAAATAATGCCAATATAAATCAGAGAAAGTGGCGTTACTAGGTTGCCTAAATACGTAAGACCAGTGTTTACAACTGCTGGAACAGGGATGTTGAACACGAGAAAAACGAGGGCTACTAAGAAACCAAGCAATGGTGGTGGTAACAACTTGCTGATATTGAATTTGTGTTCAGCTGCGTTGTTTTTCTCGCCATCATTTTCTGTTGGCATTGGATCACCGTAAATGAAGAAGATTCCAATTGCCCAGGTAGAAATAGTGTTCATGATGTAGTACACCAAGAAGTACGGTACGGCATGCTCGCCAAAGAGCGCAAGATTAAGCGGCATACCAATGAAGATGGTGTTGGCATTTGCAAAGGTATTGAGCATCAAGCCTCGGCGACCTGGTTGGACGCGGAAAACGTTGATAACCAAAAATCCTACGACATAAGACAAAGTAAAGCTAATCGCTGCGATAAGCACCGAGGGACCAAGCTGGAGCAGCTGATTGAGAGACAAGTTTTTTAGTACCGCTACAAAAATAGAGGAAGGAAGCGCCACATTCATGATGAGCTTAGATGCTTGACCAGCGAATGTCTCGTTGAGCCAGTTAATCTTCCTCAGTACATAACCCAGCACAATGATCAAAATGATGGGCAATACATTTTGTAGCGATGTCAAAAAGACAGACATGCTATGCCTCTAACTCTTTGTAGACAGGGAACCACTTAAGGGCGTCAACTGCCTCTTTTGCATCGGCAATTGGCTCGCGGTTCAGACCCTGCCTAATTGCCTCCTCTGCAACGCCAACAGCAATACGCTCGGAGAACTCGGTAATCTTGGAGACTGGAGGAAGAATTGCCGCACCAGGCTTTGTGGTGTCGACGATTCCACCAAGCGAGTGAGCTGCCAGGGAGATCATCTGGTCTGTGAGCAGGCGAGCCTTTGCGGCGAGGGTTCCCAGTCCAAGACCTGGATAAATCAGAGCGTTGTTTGCCTGGCCAATCTGGTAGGTTACGCCGTTGAGCTCCACGTCATCGGATGGGACGCCGCAGGCTACAAGCGCGCGACCGTCTGTCCAGGTCAGCAGGTCTTGGGCGGTTGCCTCCGCAAGTTTAGTTGGGTTGGACAGAGGGAAGACCATGGGGCGCTCGCAATGAGCTGCCATTTCGCGAATAATCTCTTCGGTGAACGCTCCATGAACGGTAGAAGTGCCAACCATGATTGTTGGGTGGACCGCCTTTACAACAGCTGCGAGGTTGGTGAGCTCATCAGCGTTTGCGAACTCAGAACGCTTGCGAGCAAATGGCTTCTGCTGTGGAGTGAGGTTGTCCATATCGTCGAAGAGCAAGCCCTGACGATCTACCAGGTAGAAGCGCTTTCGAGCCTCTTCACGGTCCATTCCCTGGTCCACAAATTCCTGCAGCACACGATCAGCGATGCCGCAACCAGCAGTTCCTGCACCAAAGCAGAGATATACCTGGTCGACGAGTTTCTCG
Source organism: uncultured Atopobium sp. (assembly GCA_916438965.1). Lineage (GTDB taxonomy): Bacteria > Actinomycetota > Coriobacteriia > Coriobacteriales > Atopobiaceae > Lancefieldella. The sequence goes on from CAKAGI010000001.1 coordinate 127,366, forward strand.
CCAGAAATATTGAGGGCGCCGAGGATGCCTGCAAGGGTAACAATACCAGTGCCCTCGACGTCGTCGTTGAAGACAGGGTAGGTGTTCTTGTAGCGGTCCAGGATTGCTGCAGCGTGCGAGCGGCCGAAGTCCTCGAAGTGCAGGTAGAGGTTAGGGAAGAGCTTCTCGACGGTGGTTACAAAGTTGTCAATGAATGCGTTATAGCGGTCTTCATCAACGCGCTTGTGGCGTTCGCCCAGGTATAGCGGGTCATCGAGCAGCTCCTGGCGATTGGTGCCAGCGTCAATAACAACAGGCATGATGCGATTAGGGTCGGCACCAGCTGCGGCGGTGTAAACCATGAGTTTACCGACGGAAATTTCGACGCCGTTGGTGCCCCAGTCGCCAATACCCAGGATTGCTTCTGCGTCGGTGACGACAATCAGGTCGATGTCTCTACCTGCGGCTGCGTTCTTCAGCGAGGTCTCAAGGTCCTCAGGACGATCAACTGATAGGAAACATGCATACTGTGGATCGACATAGCGCTGAGAATACTGTTCAATATCCGGAGCAATAGTTGGATCGTAGACGATAGGCATGAACTCTTCAACGTGCTTGGAGAACAGGTTATAGAACAGCGTGCGGTTCTCGGAGAAAAGCCTCATGAGATAGTGACGCTTTGTCTCGAGGTCAGGATACTGCTGGAAAAGTACGTATGCCTGTTCAGCTTGCTCCTCGATGGTCTGAATGTTTGGAGGAAGAAGGCCTACCAGGCCATATTTCTGACGTTCCTCCTGCGTAAAAGCAGTTCCCTTGTTCAAAAATGGATCATTAAGTAGTTCAAAACCCGTCTTCATGATGCCTCCTTAGCGCATCAGCTTTAATAATTGCCGTATTTGGCGCAGATAGAATATGTTTTCTATCTGCGATAACAATACCCATATTCTGTTATGAATTTACGAGAATTAGAAGAAATCTCCTTCTTTTTTTGAAAAGATTTTTCTTACTAAACATATATGTTTACCTGTGCATATATAAATTTGGTTAAACTGACAAGGTGATGTTTTCAAATCCCAAGGTCGTGTTTTCAAATTCTTTTGAAAGAATCGTTTTAACGGAGAAATGTAAGACAGAATTAATGCCAACTGCGGTTTTGCTGAGCGCTTGTCATGCAAGTGGTAAAAAATGCGTTTAGTTGGAATATGCAGCAGCGGTTGATTTTTATGCAAGCCATTTAACTGCGGTTTTGTTACGGATAAAAAAATAGCAAAAATCTGGACACTTTTTGCTACCTGCGCAAATGCAAGTCAGGAATTTCCGTGATTGCGATTTGACTTCCAACTAAACGGATTTTTTACCCAAAAGAGGGGTCTAATTTTGGTGAGTCAAATTGTTGATACAAAACTCCGTATAAACAAGGTGGAATATGCAATTTTCTCGGGTGATTGGATGTTGCTCGGTCAATTGGATAGTGGTCAGCCCTCAAAGCGACGTTATTTCACTACAACAGCGCCTTCGGGAAGTGTGATATCCGCATCAGTTGCAATTAAAAGGTTGTTACCTGGTGTTTTGGGAGTATCGGGCCACTCGGGCACATACGCGACGTGCGCAAACTCCTGCGAAAAGACGTTTGCCACCTGGGGAAGTAGCGCAGAACCGCGTCCCTCAAGCGGACAGCGAACATCGGCCAGATACACCCCGCCATCTGCAAGTTTTTCTTTAACCACTTGTGCACCGGCTGGAGTTCCCAGAGGTCCAAGCGACTTCCGACCAGCAAAAACCTCGTTTACCAGCACGTCAATACTGCCGGCTTCTGCGTCTTGCAACACCTTCCACGCATCATCTTCGATGACTCGCAGCTCGCTTGAAGCTGCAGCTAGAGCCTCGTCCAAAAAGAAATGCTCGTGCGCAAGCGAGACTATCTTCGGATCAATCTCAATCGCGTCAATTACGCCACCGCTCATGTGCGTAGCCAGGTGTTTTGGCAGCGAGAAACCTCCGCCGCCCATGACTACAACGTGACCCCGAGCAGACACCTGCTGGATGATCTTCGCCATCATGCGGTGATAGTGGACGCAGAGCTCAAAACGCAGCTCAGGCGCAATGTAGCTCACAGACTGGAAGGTGCCATTAACGTTGAGCAGCCTAATGGGCGTACCGTCGGCGTCCTCGGAGTCAAAAATCATCGTGAGGCCAAATTTTGTACGCGTCACAAAAAAACGCCTCGAGCGCGCAGAATTAACAGAAATAGCTGGTAAATGCCAATAACGGCAAGACCCGCTACGGTTGACCAGATAAAAAAATGTCCAAAAAAATCATGTAAGACCATGTTAATTCCTTGTTAGTAAGGTTTCCCTCGGTTATACTAGCCGATACGGCGTTTTTTCTGAACGCTTTTACAGGAAAAGATTTTCTGGGGGTTTATATGATTTTAGGACTTGGTATTCCTGAGCTTCTGATTATTGTTGTTATCGTCATGGTTCTCTTTGGACCTAAGAACCTTCCAAAGCTCGGCAAGGCTGTCGGCGAGACCGTCAAGAGCGTTCGTGAGGGCATGGAGTCTGAGACCAAGGAAGAAGCCAAGGAGCCAGAGGCTGAGCTCGTTGAGGACGAAGAGTCCAAAAAGGCTGAGTAACCCCATCTCACACGTATAGACTGACTGACCCATCAACAGAAAGAACACGATGGACACTACTAAAGAGATTGTACTTACCCCAGAAGGCCGTCAGAAGCTTGTCGATGAGCTGGCTTATCGTGAGGGCGAGAAACACGACGAGATTGTTGAGCGCATCAAAGAGGCCCGTGGTTTTGGCGACCTTTCTGAGAACTCCGAGTATGACGCTGCAAAAGAAGAGCAGTCTCATAACGAGTCCCGCATCAACGAGATTCGCCAGATTCTCTCTGTCGCAAAGGTTGTCGAGGGCGGCAGCAAGCGCAACGTCACCGTTGCAATCGGCACAACCGTCGAGCTTGCTGATGCAAAAGGCAAGACAACTAAATATGTAATTGTTGGTACTACTGAGACTAACTCCCTTGAGCACAAGATCTCTAACGAGTCCCCAGCTGGCGAGGCTCTTATTGGTCATAAGAAGGGCGACGAGGTTGAGTTCACCACGCCAAACGGCAAGGTGAAGAAGTACACCATTACCTCTATTACTCGCTAGACTGGCACAAAAGATTTTGGTCGCCCCGTGTCCGTCTGGCGCGGGGCGTTTTACGTGGAGGATACATGTCCGAAGTAGAGAACAACATCGCTGGTAGCTCGGCCGCCGCTGACGCAACCGCCGCCGAGAATGTCGACGCAACCGAGGTCACCTCAGAGGCTTCCATCAACGACGAGCGTGCTCAGCGCCGCGTCCGTCGTCAGGCACTGCTTGACGCCGGCATTGACCCATACCCAATCAAGTCCACCGTCACCGCTCACGTCGCTGAGCTGGAGGAGCGCTATGCTGACCTCGAAGACGGCCAGACTGGCGAGGAAGTCTATTCCGTGGCCGGCCGCGTCCGTGCCATCCGCAACCAGGGCAAGATCGCGTTTGTCGTGGTAGAGGACTACACCGGCCAGATTCAGCTTTTCTGTCGCATCAACAACCTTGACGAGAAGAACTGGGAGCTCCTGGGTCTTCTCGACCTTGGCGACATCATCGGCGCAACCGGCGCTATCATGCGTACGCGCCGCGGCCAGCTTTCCCTGGCAGTTACCTCGCTGGAGGTTCTCTCTAAGTCGCTGCGTCCTCTGCCTGAGAAGTTCCACGGCCTCACCGACCGTGAGGTCCGTTATCGCCAACGCTACGTTGACCTCATCATGAACCCCGAGGTCCGCGACGTATTCCGCAAGCGTTCTCAGATCATCTCCATCATCCGCCAGTTCATGGAGGCGGACGGCTACATGGAGGTTGAGACCCCTGTTCTCCAGGAGATTCTTGGCGGCGCAAACGCAAGCCGTTCATCACGCACTACAACGCGCTGAACACCGAGAACTACCTGCGCATTGCAACCGAGCTTCCACTGAAGCGCCTGCTTGTTGGCGGTCTTGAGCGCGTCTACGAGCTTGGTCGTCAGTTCAGAAATGAGGGCACCGACCTCACGCACAACCCAGAGTTCACCTCTATGGAGGCATACGCCGCCTACTCTGACCTGGCCGGCATGCGCGAGCTGTCCCAGAATCTCTTCCAGGAGATTGCCCGCAAGGCTTGCGGCTGCGAGGAGGGCCACGAGGTCATCACCTACCAGGGCACCGAGGTTGACCTCTCCGGCAACTGGCGCGTCGCGTCCCTGGCAGAGATTGCGTCCGAGGTCACCGGCGAGGAGCTCTCCATTGACACCCCTGTCGAGAAACTCCGTGCAGTCCTGGACCGCTATGAGATTGAGTGGAACCCAGAGTGGCAGGCCGGCAAGCTGTTGTTTGAGATCTACGACGAGCTTGGCGAGAAGAGCATCGTAAACCCAACCTTTGTCTGCGATTATCCTGCAGAGGTTTCTCCGCTCACCAAGCGTAAAGCAGACGATCCTCGTCTGACCGACCGCTTTGAGCTCATTATCTGCGGCGCAGAGTACGCAAACGCATATTCCGAGCTCAACGACCCCGTTGACCAGGAGGAGCGCTTTGCTGCCCAGATGGAGGCTAAGCGTCAGGGTGACGAGGAGGCCATGGAGTACGATTACGACTTCATCCGTGCACTTGAGTACGGCATGCCACCAGCGGGCGGCATTGGCTATGGCATCGACCGCATGATGATGCTTTTCTGCGATCAGCCTTCAATCCGCGACGTCCTTCTCTTCCCACAGCTCAAGCCTGAGAAGCGCTAAGAGTTTGAGCGCACTGCGGATTCAACGCCCGCGACATACCCACAATAAGACTTGAAAGCTTGCGACACGCCTGTCTTAAAATCCTTCGTGTTCACACGATAGTCACATCAATTAAAACCGGTACCTGCACTTTTACGGGTACCGGTTTCTTGTGATTGTGGGTTTAACCTTTTGGGTACATACCTATCCAAATCAAGAGAGTTTTGAGAGGTTTCAGCACATGTTTGATAAATTCACTGACAGAGCGCGTAAAGTCATGAGCTTGGCTCAGGATGAGGCTCGCGGTCTTGGCCAGATGTATGTTGGTACCGAGCACCTGCTACTTGCTCTCATCAAAGAGGGGGAGGGCATTGCTGCTCAGGCTTTGGCTAAGCTGGAGGTCTCGTATGATGAGGCCTTAGCAACTGTAAAAGAGCTTACCACGGGCGCAGGAGACCCTATTCCTGGCGGCCATATTCCGTTTACTCCTCGCGCAAAACGCGTGCTTGAGGATGCATACAGAGAAACCATGACCCACGGTCAAAGCTATATTGCAACAGAACACCTGCTCTTGGGCATTGTGTCCGAAGGTAATGGTCGCGCTATGGATGCCCTGCGTACTATGGGTGTCTCGGGCGATGCCGTAAGAAACGCCGTTGATGAGCTGGTTGCTCAGACTCCAGAAGATGCACCAGCTGGTCCTCGTATGGCAGAGCCTCGCATTGAGGGTGGCATCTTTGGCATGCCTGTTGGTGCTGGTCAGATGCGTCCTAACGCAAACGACGACGCTTCCATGTTGGAGCAGTTTGGCCGCAACCTTACTAAGCTTGCTGCAGATAAAGCTTGACCCTGTCATTGGCCGTGACCGCGAGATTGAGCGTGTCATGCAGGTTCTTGCCCGCCGCCAGAAGAACAACCCACTTATCCTGGGCGATCCCGGCGTTGGTAAGACTGCCATTGTTGAGGGCTTGGCTCAGCTCATTGCTTCTGGCAACGTTCCTGACATCCTGCGCGGAAAGCAGGTCTGGACGCTTGACCTAGCAAGTCTGGTAGCAGGTTCTAAGTATCGCGGTGAGTTTGAGGACCGCATGAAGAAGGTTGTTGCTGAGCTGGAGAAATCCAAGAATGACATCCTCTTCATTGATGAGATTCACACCGTCATTGGCGCAGGTTCCGCAGAGGGCTCCATCGACGCCGCGTCCATCCTTAAGCCACCGCTGTCTCGTGGAGAAATCCAGGTCATTGGTGCAACTACGGCAGAAGAGTATCGTAAACATGTCGAGAAGGACGCTGCATTTGAGAGGCGTTTCCAGCCTGTCAACATCGGCGAGCCAAACAACGATGACACCATTTCTATCATCCACGGTCTTCAGGATCGCTACGAGAAGCACCACCACGTCCACTACACCGAGGCTGCCATCAAGGCTGCCGTTGCGCTTTCAAGTCGCTACATCCAGGACCGCTTCCTGCCAGACAAGGCAATCGACGTTCTTGATGAGGCTGGCGCCCGCGCTCGCATCCACAAGATGAGCCTTCCACCAGAGATTGCCCAGGTAGATGCAGATCTTCTCCGCGTTCGTACCCAGAAGTCTGAGGCAGCAAGCGCTCAGGAGTTTGAGCAGGCAGCTCGTCTGCGCGACCAGGAGAAATCCTTGGTAGCAGAGAGGGATCACCTAGAAACTGAGTGGCGCGAGCAGCTGGACAAGAACATTGTTACCGTTGACGAGGACGACATTGCAAAGGTTGTCTCTGGCATCACCGGCGTTCCTGTCTCTAACCTCACCGAGACTGAGGGCTTCAAGGCTGCTTCGTACAGAAGACATCCTTCACCAGCGTGTTGTTGGTCAGGACGAGGCTGTTGTTAAGGTTGCAAAGGCAATCCGCAGAAGCCGTAGTCCTCTCAAAGACCCTAAGCGCCCTGGCGGCTCCTTTATCTTCCTAGGCCCTTCCGGTGTAGGTAAGACTGAGCTTGCAAAAGCCCTGGCAGAGTTCTTGTTTGGCTCCGAAGACGCCCTGCTATCTTACGATATGTCCGAGTACATGGAGCGTCACACCGTAGCTAAGCTGGTTGGCGCACCTCCAGGATACGTGGGTTACGATGAGGGCGGAGAGCTCACTAAGGCTGTTCGTAGGCGTCCATACTCTGTTCTGCTCTTTGACGAGATTGAGAAGGCTCATCCAGACGTCTTCAACATCTTGCTACAGATTCTGGACGAGGGTCGCTTGACTGACGGCCAAGGTCGCCACGTGGACTTCTCCAATACGGTTGTCATCATGACATCCAACATTGGTGCTCGCGAGATTGCCCGCACCAATACTATGGGCTTCTCGTCAGAAGGCTCTAAGGGACTCTCCGACAAAGAGATTACCAGCCGTGTTATGTCCGAGCTCAAGCGTGGATTCCGCCCAGAGTTCTTGAACCGCGTGGACGAGATTGTTGTCTTCAAGTCGCTCTCTACCGAGCAGCTTCGTGGCATTGTTGACCTCATGGTTCTTGAGCTGCGTGATCGCCTGATTGCCAACGGCATGTCCATTGAGCTCACCGAAGCCGCAAAGGACCTGATTGCCAAAGACGGAACCGACCCTGTCTACGGTGCTCGTCCGCTACGCCGCACCATTCAGTCGATGATCGAAGACCCATTGTCTGAGGAGCTTCTCTCTGGTCAGTGGACCGCAGGTGATATTGTTGCTGTTGATGTTGACGCTGAGGGCAAGAAGCTTGTGTTCACCAAGACCACGGGTGTTATCCCTGAGCCTCGCAAGAAAGAGACTATGGCGCAGCTTGACCAGATGGATGTCAGTATGGGACCATCCTCGCTGCCACAGGGTAGCGCAGGCGGCTCGTCCGACCTGATGTCTTCTGCCGAGTAAGTTAGCTCTGACCCGAGGTTCTGCCTCGGGTCTTTTTGTATCGCAGCTAAACGCACAGTTCTCTTGGCGAGAAACCCGTCTTCTTCAAACCGTCACTACACGCGCCGGCAACAAAACCGTATACTTGAAATGTTGAAACAAATTGAAGCCGTAAACGTACCAGATCGCAAAACACAGCCTGTAAGCTGCAAGTAATTGAGGGAGAGCCATGGAGCCAACGCAACTTGATCCAAGCGCAACAGAAAACGAGGACCGTATTGCCACCGCTCTGAAGATGACTGCCCCTGGCACAGCGCTCCGCGTTGCACTGGACATGATTATCGCCGGCCGCTTGGGCGCCCTCATTGCGTGGGAGATACAGAAAACGTTCTTGCTGCGGGCGGAGATGGTTTCAAACTTGATGTTTCTTTCACAGCAAATCGATTGTTTGAGCTCTGCAAGATGGATGGCGCTGTGGTGGTTGACAAAGACCTCACCAGAATTCTGCGTGCCAACTTCCACCTCAATCCTGATGCAACGCTTCCAACTGCAGAAACAGGCACTCGACACCGAACTGCTGCTCGCATGAGTTTGCTCACCAAGTCTATTGTGATTGCAGTGTCTTCTCGTCGTTCGTTGATTACGGTCTACGTTGATGGTCACGTTATTCCGCTGAAGTCAGTACCAGCCATTATGTCTACCGTCAACCAGCTTTCGGTTGCTATGCAAAATACACGCCAGCAGCTTGATCGTGCACTTTTACGCCCTAACCGCTCTTGAGCTTGATAACTACGTCACTCTGGGCGATGTAGCAGGCATTTTTTTACCTATTTGAGGTTCTTTTGAGTGCCGCTGACCAGCTTGATTCTTGTCTTTTGGAGCTAGGTAGCGAGGGAAAAACCACTGCTATGCAGCGCGAGGAATATTTGGGCGGTATCGACGAGGCTTATAACCTGATGATTCGCGATTACGCTGTAGATTCTTCTGCTGAAGAAGCGCGCGCCATTCGCCGCCGCTTCCACGAGACAGCAAACACTGAGCTCCGCTCCGCAGAAAGCGTTGGCCAGATTCTTGGCTACTCCGATGGTCGCGGAGAAGATGCATCCATGGAGCCTCTGGGCCTGCGCACGCTTTCCCGCGTTCATGTGGTCAACGATGAGATTGCGGCTAGAATTGTTGACGCCTACGACAACTTGCAGCAGCTGCTTCACGTTGCAGAAAACGATACGTCTAGCCTCAAATCTCTGGGTGTCGAGAACCCCGGTGCACTTGCTAATAGTCTCCGCAGAATGTGGGGTAAGTCAGAATAATGGCTGCAAGCAGCACCTGCGCAAAGGTCGTGTCAAAGCCACGTCCTTCTCGCCTCACAACTCATGGAGCAAAAGCCGATACCGTTGCCGTCATTGTGGCTGGCGGCATTGGCGAGCGCTTTGGATATCCTGACGGTAAGCAGTTTATTTCTGTTTGCGGTCTTCCGTTGATGAGCTGGTCAATCCTTGCGTTTGATCATGCACCAAGCGTGGCTCACCTTGTGATTGCTTGCTCTGACGAGAAACGCGCTGCAGTTCAAGAGAGTGTCGTGGGTAAGCTTGTGCTCCATAAGCCCGTTCATTTTGCAACGTCTGGTGCAACGAGACAGGAATCGGTTTACAACGCACTCCAGGTAGTGCCCGCTGGATATGAGTTTGTTTCTGTTCATGACGCGGTGCGCCCACTCATTGAGGTAGAGACCATTGAGCAGGTCATTGGCACGGTTCGTAAGTCTCCTAAGATCGCGGGAGCAATTTTGGCTCACCGTGCAACTGATACGCTAAAGCGCGTGGACGGTTCAACCATTGTAGATACGCCTGACCGCTCAACTTTTTGGGCTGCTCAGACCCCTCAGGTGTTTAAGACGCGTACGCTTCTTGAAGCTCATGAGGTGGCTCGACAAGAGGGTTATCAGGGAACCGATGACTCGTCGTTAGTCGAGCGACTTGGTCTTACCGTGCTGTGCGTTGAGTCGCAACGAGAAAACGTGAAGGTCACGTACCCGTCTGACCTTGCAATTGTTGAGGCTACGCTCAGCCGTCGCCTGGTAGAAGGCGCAACCGGAAGTGGGGTTGTAGAGTGAGTATGCCAGAGCTTAAAATTGGCCACGGATACGATGTTCATCGTCTGGTAGAGGGTAGAGATCTTATCTTAGGTGGTATCAAAATTGAGCACACCAAAGGTCTTCTCGGCCACTCCGATGCCGATGTTTTGACTCATGCGCTTATGGACGCCTTGCTAGGAGCCATGCGCGCAGGCGACATTGGCCAGCTTTTTCCTGATACAGACCCTGCTTATGAGGGTGCTGATTCTATGGTGCTTCTGTCCCATGTTATGCAGCTTGTTCGTAATGAGGGCTTTGAACTTCTGGATTGTGATTGCACTGTTGCAGCTCAGGCACCTAAGTTGCTCCCTCATCGCGATGCTATGAGAAACCGCATGGCAGAGGTCATGGGTGTTTCGCCAGATAAAGTTGGTATAAAAGCAACCACCACCGAAGGCCTTGGCTTTGTGGGCACTCAAGAAGGCATTGCTGCCTGGGCAGTTGTACTGCTGGGACGATGTTAATTTGAGCTTTATACATGGCGATAAATAGCCATTTTTGTTGAACCGTTTATACTTACACCAATACACAATGGTTGCGAGGAGTATGCATGCTTGTCTATAACACTCAGACGCATAAAAAAGAAGAGTTCAAGCCAATCGACGAGGGCAAAATCCGCATGTACGTGTGCGGTCCTACGGTTTACGATCAGATTCACATCGGAAACGCCCGTACCTTCCTCTCGTTTGACGTTATTCGCCGTTATCTGATGCACAAGGGTTATGAGGTCACCTTTGCTCAGAACCTGACTGACGTTGACGACAAGATTATTCAGCGTGCCATTGAGCAGGGAAGGACTGCTCAAGAGGTTTCTGAAGAGTTTTCTCAGGCGTTTATCGAGCAGATGCACCGCTTCAACATTCTGGATCCGGATATTCGCCCTCGCGCAACGCACGAGATTGAAGCCATGCTACAGATGATTCAATCTTTGATTGAACAGGGCTATGCTTACGCGGTGCCTTCGGGCGACGTGTACTTCTCGGTCCGTTCTGACCACGGCTATGGCGTGCTTTCTGGTCGCGATCTTGATCAGCTTCGCGCAGGTGAGCGTGTTGAGGTTAATGACGAGAAACGCGATCCATTTGACTTTGCACTCTGGAAAGCTGCAAAGCCTGGTGAGCCTAGCTGGCCAAGCCCTTGGGGAGAAGGTCGTCCAGGTTGGCACAGTGAGTGTTGCGCCATGATTCATCGCTACCTGGGCACTCCAATTGACATTCACGGTGGTGGTTCTGACCTGGTATTCCCTCACCACGAGAATGAGACTGCGCAGGCATCTTGTGCCTGGCACGCTCCTCTCGCTAATTATTGGATGCACACCGGAATGCTTCGCGTTGATGGTGAGAAGATGTCCAAGTCTTTGGGCAACTTCTACACACTCAAGGAAGTTTTGGACAAGTACCCTGCAGATGCAGTAAGACTTTTGATGCTTCAGACGCACTATCGTGCACCACTTGATTTCTCTTTTGAGCGCCTTGAGGGTACCGTTGGTACGCTTGAGCGCATGAAGACCTGCGTTGCAAATCTCCGCTGGGCTTTCAAGCAGTCTTCTGCTCAGCACGAACTTTCCGACGCTGATAGCACGCTTGCTGAGGCAATCAATACAGCTCAGAGCGAGTTTGACGCTCAGATGGATGATGATTTTAATACCGCAGGAGCACTCGCTGCTATCTTTGCTCTGGTAACTGCTGCAAATACGTATCTTGCAGAGGTTGGTCAGAACGTTGGCGCAAGTCCTGTTCTCCGTGCAGCAGATATGTTGTGCGAGCTCACGGGAGCTTTGGGAATTGATTTGACTCAGGCGGCGTCTACCTCTGATTTACCAGAGGAGCTTGTGACGCTTGCATCCCAGGTAGCAGGTTATGAGGGCGCGTCAGCCGACGAGGCTGCAGAGGCTTTGCTTGCTGCTCGTCAGGAGGCTCGTTCCCAGAAGAACTGGGCAGTTGCTGATCAAATTAGAGACGGCATTGCCGAGCTTGGACTTTTGATTGAAGATACCGCCGCTGGCGCTCGACTAAAGCGTAAGGCAGATTAACTATGGCAAGAAATCAGCGTTCTACCTCTAAAAACACTCGTTCCGAGGGCGCTGCCGGACGCGGCGGCGCTGGCCGCGGTGGGGCTGCAGGTCGCGGGGGAGCTGCTGGTCGCGGCGGAACTGCAGGTCGCGGCTCCAAGAAGGCTGCCGACTGGGGCGGTTATTTCGGCGCCAAGAATGGTCAGGGCTCAAAAGGTGGTCGCTCTGCACAGGGCGGTCGCGCAACTCAGGGCACCCGTGGTCAACAAGGCGCTGGCGCCGGACGTCCCAGCAACAAGAAGCCTGCAACTGATCTTATCGAAGGTCGTCGCGCAGTAGCAGAGGCGCTGACCGTTGGTATTCCTTTGAAGAATGCACTGGTACAAGCTGCAAGCGGGCAGAAAGACCAAGAGATTGAGGCTCTTGCGCGTCAGCTTGAGCAGGAGGGTATTCCTGTCGAGCGTGTTGCAAAGCCCGTGCTTGACTCGCTTTCAAGCCATGGCGCTCACCAGGGTGTTATTGTCCGTACGCAGCCTTTTGCTTACGCTGACCTCTCTGAAATCATCCAGCGCGCTGGTTCAGAAAACGCTCTGGTTGTGGTCTTGGATCACGTCACTGACGAGGGAAACTTTGGTGCAATTGTAAGAAGTGCCGAGGTAGTTGGCGCAGTCGGCGTTGTTATTGCAAACGCTCGCGCCGCCCGAGTTGGCGTTGGAGCATACAAGACTTCCGCCGGAGCTGTGCTTCACCTGCCAATTGCTCAGGTTTCAAACCTGCCGCGCGCTCTTGAAGAGCTTAAAACCGCAGGTTTTTGGACATGTGGCTCTACCGAGCACGCTACTCAGTCCGTGTGGGAGGCTCCTATGGGAGGCCGCCTTGCACTTGTCATGGGCTCTGAAGGCTCAGGAATTTCTCGCCTTATGCTCGAGAAGTGCGATTTTACGTGCAAACTTCCTCAGTTTGGCCAGGTAGAGTCCCTGAACGTTGCTCAGGCAACAACGGTCATGTGCTACGAGTGGCTCCGCAGGACCCAGGAAGCGTAAGCTCAGGAAGCGTAAGGTATGGCTCAGAAAAAATCGCTGCTTGTGGTTGATGGCTATAACGTCATGCTGGCAACCCCTCGCTATGAGGCGCTGCTGGATGAACGCGGCTCTTCTGCACAAGAAACCGCTGCTGAGAGAGCCTATCACCTCAACACCGATCCCTTTTATCGCGCCCGACTTGCGCTCATTTCTGACGTTGCTACGTTTGCGCAGAGCACTTACGAGGCCGTTATTGTGTTTGACGGCAAGGGAAACGTGAGCGACGACCGTCCGGAACGCAGTCACGCTGGCGTGCAGCTGGTCTTCTCCGAGACAGGGGAGTCCGCAGACAGCGTCATTGAGCGCCTAGTCACGGATGCGCGAGAAGTTGGTCGCAAGGTATTTCTGGTCACGTCGGATAGGGACATTCGCGCTACGGCCGGCTTTGGCCCCGGCGAGGTTACGCGCATTGCTAGTGCAGCGCTGGTCCACGAGATTTCCCAGGCAGATAACATTGTCGAAGAGATGCATCGCGATCAGGTCAGCACGCGCATGACGCTTGAAGACCGCATTTCTCCAGAACAGCGCGAGAAACTCTGGAAGCTGCTGGGCAAATAGGTGACCAGGTCAGCGGGCTGCGTTGCTGTCGGGCTGGGTTTCTCGGCAGGTGTGCCGTGCAGCAGCACTGTCTTCTCAACCACTGAGCAGCGAGTTGTTTTCGCTAAGGCTTATATCTAATCCAAAAACTGATGCAATTATGTGTGTGAAACGGCGCTAAACATGCGTTTGTAGATTTTTGGAGCTCGATTAATCCAAAAGCACACTAATTATGTGTCGAGAAACCCGATTTTGATCCAAAACCCACCTAATTATGTGCCTTTCGGCACATAATTACCACGCTTTTGGATCAGGTGGGCACATAATTACCCGGGTTTTGGATCAATCGACACTGAAAAAAATCTATGATGCAGGTCGACATGGGTCCGCGAGGACTTACGTGATCCTTCGTACGTTATTCTCGCACATAATTACCTGGGTTTTTGATCATGTGGACAGCGCATTTGCACCAAGCTAGCTCCTACAGAATGGAAGCACTCCTAAACGCCGCATCAGGCAGTTTGTGGAGAAAAAAATTTCTCGAAAAATTGAGACTAGACCAAAGCCAGAAAAGTCTATAGAATATCCTCTGCACTTGATGCCGCTATAGCTCAGCTGGTAGAGCAACTGACTTGTAATCAGTAGGTCCCGGGTTCGAAGCCTGGTGGCGGCACCACTTGAATTTTTAGCCAGGCATTGCCTGGCTTTTTTCATGCCAATTTTTTTCTCACGGAACTTTGCAAGTGAATGTCCGTACGAATATAGAAACAGAATCAACGGAAACGAATTATCGCAAGCAGGTTCAAACAGCCACTGCAGACGGTCGTGTGTACTTACAAAAATTTGCCAAGAAATTTGTCGATAAAATCACTTTGAATTGTGGAAAAAATTTGATAAGATACGCCCGGGTGGGTGGATTACGTTGACAAGATTTTTATTCAATCGTAATATTTTCCCGCTTACGAGGTAATACAGAAGTTCAACTAGACTTTCTGCGTACGTTAAACTGCAAGATACAGCGTACTAATTACTTCAAGAGTGCTTGAAAACGGCATTTGGGGATATGGCACAGCGGCAACTGCGGCGGACTGTAAATCCGCTCCCTCTGGGTTCCTTGGTTCGAGTCCAAGTATCCCCACCACGCCCGTGTAGCTCAGTAGGTAGAGCACTTCGTTGGTAACGAAGAGGTCACCGGTTCAAATCCGGTCGCGGGCTCCATGTTTCAAGCGGCATTTATGCCGGCGTAGCTCAGCTGGTTAGAGCACACGGCTCATACCCGTGACGTCACTGGTTCGAATCCAGTCGCCGGTACCAGACTCTTTACGGCGTACGTGTCCTAGACATTTACGCCGTTGAGTATAAACAGACGTTTTTTCACCACGGTCTAGCCCGAGGGTTAGTTCCAGAAGGAGGATTGGCAATGGCCAAGGAAAAGTTTGACCGCACAAAGCCACACGTAAACATCGGTACCATTGGTCACGTCGACCACGGTAAGACTACCCTTACCGCAGCTATCACCAAGGTTCTCTCTGAGACCGAGGGGCTGCAAGGCAGACTTCACCGCCTTCGAGAACATCGATAAGGCTCCAGAGGAGCGTCAGCGTGGTATTACCATTTCCGTTGCTCACGTTGAGTACGAGACTTGGGAGCGCCATTACGCTCACGTCGACTGCCCTGGCCACGCAGACTACATCAAGAACATGATTTCTGGTGCAGCTCAGATGGACGGCGCAATCCTCGTTATTGCTGCTACCGACGGTCCTATGGCTCAGACTCGTGAGCACATCCTTCTTGCACGTCAGGTTGGCGTTCCTTACATCATCGTCTTCCTGAACAAGTGCGACATGGTTGATGACGACGAGCTCATCGACCTCGTTGAGATGGAGACCCGTGACCTTCTCTCCGAGTACGACTTCCCAGGTGACGATCTTCCAATCGTTCGTGGTTCCGCTCTCGGTGCTCTTAACGGCGAAGAGAAGTGGATGGAGTCCGTCCGCGAGCTCATGCACACCGTTGATTCTTACATCCCAACACCTGCTCGTGACAACGAGAAGCCATTCCTGATGGCAATCGAGGACGTCATGACCATTTCTGGTCGTGGTACCGTTGCTACCGGCCGTGTTGAGCGTGGTGAGCTCAAGCTCAACGAGCCAGTCGAGATTGTTGGTATTAAGCCTACTCAGCAGTCTGTTGCTACTGGCATTGAGATGTTCCGTAAGACCATGGACTTCTGCGAGGCTGGCGACAACGTTGGTATTCTTCTTCGTGGCGTTAAGCGTGAGGATATCGAGCGCGGTCAGGTTCTCTGCAAGCCTGGTTCAGTTACTCCACACAAGAAGTTCACCGGTGAGGTTTACGTTCTTACCAAGGAAGAGGGCGGCCGTCATACCCCATTCTTCTCTGGTTACCGTCCACAGTTCTACTTCCGTACAACTGACGTAACCGGCGATATCTACGAGCTCACCGATGCAAACGGTGGCAAGGTAGAGATGGCTATGCCTGGTGACCACATCACCGTTGGCTGCGAGCTCATTCACCCAATCGCTCTTGAGCAGGGTCTGAAGTTCGCTATCCGCGAGGGTGGCCACACCGTCGGCGATGGCCGTGTTTCCACCGTCATCGAGTAACTTCTTTTAAAGTTGCTAATGTGCCCGGCGTGCTCTTTGCACGCCGGGTTTTTTGTCCAGAAAATTTTTATGTGAACGCCTAGAGTAATTAGAGAAAAGTATTGACATCTCTGGGTGATGGGTGCTAACCTAAGCAACCGCGTCACATTTCGAGAATACATCTCGTGACCGTGTTCAGGAGGATCAATGCGTACACTCGTTACTCTCGCCTGCACTGAGTGCAAGCGTCGTAATTACACTACGGACAAGAATAAGTCCAACAACCCAGATCGTATGGAGTTGAAGAAGTACTGCCCATGGTGCCACAAGCACACGGTACATCGCGAGACCCGCTAGGCTTGGTGGGTTCGTTCTAGGCCAGTAGCTCCAATGGTAGAGCGGCGGTCTCCAAAACCGTTTGTTGAGGGTTCGAGTCCTTCCTGGCCTGCCAGATAACTTCACCGGCCTTCCCATAAGGGTAGGCCGGTTTGTATGTAGGTATATAACATCCAAGGGAGCGTGGGATGGCAAATAAGGAGCGTAATAAGAGGAGCGTACGTAAAGCTCGCGCTGAAGAGCGCGCCCAGCGTGAGGCTCTTCAGGCTGAAGCTACTCCTGAGGCTTCTGCTAAGGCTGCTAAGGCCGAGGCAAGAAGCAGGAGAAGTCCATTCAGCGTAACGCTAACCCTGGCTTCTTTGGCCGCCTGGGTGCTTACTTTGCAGGCGTTCGTACAGAAATGCACCGCGTTGTGTGGCCTTCAAGCTCAGAGCTTGCTGGCTTCTCTGTAGCCGTAATTGCAACAATCATTTTCTTTGGCTTGGTAACTTGGCTGGTTGATACTGGCATTGTTGCTGGTCTCGTCGCCTTTACTGGACTGAGGGGATAATCAATGGCTAAGCGCTGGTATGTAGTTCACACTTATTCAGGTTATGAGAACAAGGTAAAGACAGACCTTGAGCACCGTATTGAGACCTATGGCCTTGAGCGTGCTGTTGTTGATATTCAGATTCCTACCGAGGAAGTCACTGAGGTCAAAGACGGTGGTAAGCGCGAGACCAAAGAGTCTAAGGTTTTCCCAGGTTATGTTCTTGTTCGCATGGAGTTAGATGATAATACCTGGGCTGTTGTTCGCAACACTCCAGGCGTAACTGGTTTTGTTGGCATTGACGGCAAGCCAGTTCCTCTACGTCGCGATGAGTTCGATAAGATTATGCGTCGTGGCGGCATGAAGACGGGTAGCCCTGTACCTAAGCGTACAGCAACCAATATTGAGGTCGGTCAGGCAATTCACGTTCTTTCTGGTCCTCTCGCTGACTTTGATGGCACTGTTTCTGAGGTCAACGCAGAGTCCGGCAAGATTAAGGTTATGCTCACTATCTTTGGTCGCGAGACTCCGGTTGAGCTCACCATGGATCAGATTTCCCTGATAGACTAGTAACTAACGGCTTATCCCTGCACTTCTCGTCCCTTGTGGATTGCTTCTCGGGAGTGCGCGAGAATAGACTCACAAGAATTCAAACAGGAGGCTTAACATGCCCGCAAAGAAGGTTGTTAACTTTATTAAGCTGCAGATTCCTGCAGGCCAGGCAAACCCAGCTCCTCCAGTAGGACCAGCTCTGGGTGCTGCACAGGTCAACATTATGCAGTTCTGCCAGGCATTCAACGCTGCAACTCAGGACAAGGCTGGCGATATCATCCCAGTCGAGATTTCTGTTTACGAGGATCGTTCCTTTGACTTCGTAACCAAGACTCCTCCAGCAGCTCAGCTCATCAAGAAGGAGCTTCACCTCAAGGGTGGTTCCGGTGTTCCTCAGCGCGATAAGGTTGGCCAGCTCTCTCAGGAGCAGCTCACCAAGATTGCTGAGATCAAGATGCCTGACCTCAACGCAAACGACATTGAGGCTGCAAAGAAGATCGTCGCTGGTACCGCTCGTTCCATGGGTGTAACCATCGCCGAGTAGTGTTTACTCCCGTCAGCCATTTTGTGTGGCTGACGGTTGTTTTTGTCAGAGCATCCGACGTTAGTGCACGTAGTTGGGTTTCTCGCCAAGAGGGAGCAGCTGCGGACGGAAGATGCAGGAGTGGGAGGGCAGACGCCCGCTAACCACAGGAGGTACATAATGCCTAAGCACGGAAAGAACTACAAGAATGCAGTTGCCAAGGTAGACGGTGCAAACCTCTACAGCCCAAAAAGAGGCAGTAATCCTGTCTAAGGAGCTTGCAACTGCTAAGTTTGACGAGACCATTGAGGTAGCAATTCGCCTTGGTGTCGATACTCGTAAGGCTGACCAGAACGTCCGCGGTTCCATTTCTCTGCCTCACGGCACTGGTAAGACCGTTCGCGTTGCAGTCTTCGCAGAGGGCGAGAAGGCCCGCGAGGCTGAGGCAGCTGGCGCTGATATCGTCGGTGGCGACGAGCTCATCGCAGAGGTCGAGAAGGGCATGCTTGACTTTGATGCAGCTATCGCAACCCCTCAGATGATGGGTAAGGTTGGTCGTCTTGGTCGCGTTCTTGGTCCTCGTGGCCTCATGCCTAACCCTAAGCTTGGCACCGTTACCATGGATGTTGCAAAGATGGTTAACGAGCTCAAGGCTGGTCGTGTTGAGTATCGTGCAGACCGTTTTGGTATCTGCCACGTTGCAATCGGTAAGGCTTCTTTTGAGGTCCAGCAGCTTGTTGAGAACTATGGCGCACTTCTCTCTGAGATTATTCGCGTCAAGCCATCCAGCGCTAAGGGTAAGTACGTCAAGACCGTTGCTATTTCCTCTACTATGGGCCCTGGCATCAAGGTTGATCCAACCAAGGTTCGTAACCTCATGGAGGACTAAGCTAAACGCTTAGAAGTACCTAGCACGTTTAATCCGGTATCTGCTTGCAGGTACCGGATTTTTCTTGAAGCGTGTATGCGGTTTGAAGCGTGTGGTCGGCATAGGTGGTCTGCGACTAAGGTGCAATTGTGCCGCGTTTGAGTTGTGGCCTCAACACAGCCGTCTTTCTCGTCAAATTTTTGTGAAGAGAAAGAAATTGTACACGCAACCTTGACTTGGATAGTTTTTTGCTGCACAATATCCAACGCAAGACAGACGTCTTGTAGTTGCACGTTCGCTGCCAAAGACAGCCGGCGCCTTGAATCCAAGGCTTAATGGGAATTCCCGCCTGCCGAGGTGGTCTTGAGATTAGTACATCCAGACCCCGCTTTGGTTGCCAAAGTGGGGTCTTTTCATGTGAGGGCCGCACCTGTTGGCGCTCGTGCCTGAGACATGATAAAGGAGGTGTACTACATGCCAGCTCAGTCTAAACTTGATTTGCTCGAGAAGGTTTCCGCTTCTCTCGACAACTCCAAGGGCCTGTTTGTTATCGACTATCGTGGTCTCTCCGTAAAGGAGACTCAGGAGCTTCGCCGCGCACTTACCGCAGCAGGCGCTCACATGAAGGTCTATAAGAACAACATCGTCAAGATTGCTCTTAAGAACGCTGGTATGCCAGAGATTGACGAGATGCTCGCCGGTACCTGCGCATACGTTTTCTATGAGAATGATCCTGTCGAGGCCGCTAAGATCATCAAGGATCAGGCCAAGAAGCTCAAGAAAGTTGAGTTCATTGGTGGTATCGCTGATGGTCAGGCACTTACTGCTGACGAGGCAAAGGCTTACGCAGATCTTCCTTCTCGCGAGGAGCTCATCGCCAAGCTTGTCTTCGTTGTTGCAAGCCCACTTACTGGTATTGCACAGGTTTGCGCTGGTCCTGCACGTGGACTCGCAACCGCTCTTTCTGCAGTCGCAGATCAGAAAAACGCTGCATAAGCAACGTTTTGTTGTACCCGCGCATTGGCGCAAACCGCGTAAGAGTGTAAACGCACTCAAGCGCGCACATACAAGCCGGGCTTTTGCCCAGATGTAGCAAAGGCTACATCATTCAAAAAGGAGAATTGACATGGCTGTCACTAAAGAAGAGATCATTGAGGCCCTTAAAGAGATGCCTGCACTCGAGCTTTCTGAGCTCGTTCACGAGCTTGAGGACGTCTTCGGCGTTTCTGCTGCTGCTCCTGTAGCTGTCGCTGCTGCTCCTGCAGCTGCTGGCGCTGCTGAGGAGGCAGAGGAGAAGACCAACTTTGACGTTGTTCTCGAGGGCTTCGGCGACAACAAGATCGGTGTTATCAAGGTTGTCCGTGCTCTTACCAACCTTGGCCTCAAGGAGGCAAAGGAGGTCGTCGAGGGTGCTCCTAAGGCTGTCCTCGAGGGCGCTAAGAAGGAGGACGCTGAGGCTGCTAAGGCTCAGCTCGAGGAGGCTGGCGCAACCGTCACCCTTAAGTAAGTCCTTCTTATATTACTTACTGGAGAGGTCAGACTTCGGTCTGGCCTCTTTTTGTTTGCCAGGCGAGAAACCCGTGCGCTCGCACCCGCGCCTGGCGAGAAGCTCGTGTGCTTGGAGCGTTGTGCGGAACAACGCAACAGAGGAGCACCGTTTACCGAAGATGATTTTTTTGAATCTAAAGATGTCTTCATAAAATCTTCATATATACAAAAGGCGAGATATTTTGGTATTTACCTGCAACATAACGTTTACGCAGTTAAAAAACATAATCGCGATAATATAATCAAAATGTCTCAAGAAATCAAGTGTTTTTCTGTTGACGCGCATTAAAATCTTGACTAAATTACTAGGTTGCGACAATTGCCACCTTCCACCCTTTTGAAGGAGGACAACCTGGTGTCTACCGCTAAAAAGACTTCCCCTCACCACGCCTCAGGCGCATACTGGACGCAGGACGTTCAGTAAGATTCCCGCAGCTATGGAGCTGCCAAATCTGATTTCTGTACAGAAGGAATCATTTGAGCGCTTTATGGGAGAGGGCCTTGCAGAGTCCTTCGCTGAGTTCTCACCAATCGAGAACAGCGCTGGAACCATGCAGGTCACCTTTGGTGACCATCAGTTCGGCGACCCTGCCAGTTCAATGGCAGAGTGTCGTGCAAAAGACATTTCATATCAAGCACCTCTTTTTGTTGACGTCCGTTTTGTCAACAAAGAGACCGGTGAGATGAAGGAGCAGCTCGTCTTCATGGGTGATTTCCACTGATGACCGAGCGTGGTACCTTCATCATCAACGGTTCTGAGCGTGTTGTGGTCTCTCAGCTTGTTCGTTCACCTGGCGTGTACTTCTCGTCAGAGATGGACAACGGTGTCTTGGTCCACAAGGCTCAGTTCATTCCTGCGCGTGGTGCATGGCTTGAGTTTGAGGTTGATAAGCGCGGCCACCTGGTCGTTTCTATTGATCGCAAGCGTCGCCAGAGCGCTACTGTTTTTCCTCCGTGCACTTGGCATTGCTGTCTCCGATGACGAGATTCTCTCACTCCTCGGTGATTCCGATGTTGTTCGCAACACGCTTGAGCGTGACGTTGCAACCACACGTGAGGATGCTCTTATTGAGATTTATCGTCGTCAGCGCCCAGGCGAGCCACCAACCGTTGACTCCGCCCGTTCTTTGCTTGACGGTCTCTTCTTCAACGAGCAGCGCTATGACCTTGCTCGCGTTGGCCGTTATAAGATCAACAAGAAGCTCTCTGAAGAGATTGATGCAGATAAACGTGTTCTCACTCACGAGGACATTGTTGCTGCTCTTCAGTACCTGCTTGCTGTTCAAGCAGGTGACGAGTCTAAGCACCTTGATGACATTGATCACTTTGGCAACCGCCGCGTTCGTACCGTTGGTGAGCTGGTCCAAAACCAGTTCCGCATTGGTATGAGCCGTATGGAGCGTGTTGTCCGTGAGCGCATGGCATCTCAGGACGCAGACGATATCACTCCACAGTCTCTGATCAACATCCGTCCAATTGTTGCTGCAATCAAGGAGTTCTTCGGTTCTTCTCAGCTTTCGCAGTTCATGGACCAGGCAAACCCACTTGCTGGTTTGACTCACAAGCGTCGTCTTTCTGCTCTGGGACCTGGCGGTCTTGCAGGACACAAGTCCGGCTCCAGCCGTCGTACTAACGTTCCTACCGCAGTCCGCGACGTTCACAACTCGCACTACTCCCGTATGTGCCCAATCGAGACTCCTGAGGGACCAAACATTGGTCTTATCGGCTCCTTGGCACTGTACGCACACGTAAACGAGTACGGCTTCATCGAGCTCCTTATCGTAAGGTTACAGACGGTGTTGTCTCTGACGACATTGTCTGGATGACTGCAGACGAGGAGGAGAATCACATTATTGCTCCTGCTAACACCCCAATTGACTCTAAGTCTAAGAAGTTTGTTGAGGTTGACGCAGACGGCAAGATTGTTGATGCAGACCGCGTTATTGCACGTACCCGCGACTTCGACGGTTCCTTCGGTGCACCTGCACAGGTTCCTGTTGAGGACGTTGACTACATGGACGTTTCTCCACGTCAGCTCCTCTCCGTCGCAGCTAACCTCATTCCATTCCTTGAGCACGACGATGCAAAGCGTACCCTCATGGGTGCAAACATGCAGCGTCAGGCAGTGCCCCTGATTCAGTCCCACGCTCCATTTGTTGGAACTGGTATGGAGGGCCGCGCAGCTCTGGACTCTGGTGAGCTTATTTGCGCAGAGTTTGCAGGCGAGGTAACCGAGGTAGACGCAGCTCACGTTGTTATTTATTCCGATGAGCATGGTTCTCAGCGCTATGATCTTCCTAAGTACGAGCGCTCCAACCAGTCTACCTGCATCAACCACCGTCCAATTGTTACGGTTGGACAGCAGGTTGAGAAAGGCCAGCCAATCGCAGATGGTCCATCTGTTGACCACTCTGAGTTGGCGCTTGGTGCAAACCTTACCGTTGCTTACATGCCATGGGAAGGCTACAACTACGAGGACGGTATCATCGTCTCTGAGCGCGTTGTTCAGGAAGACCTTCTGACCTCCGTTAATATTTCCCGTCACGAGATTGATGCTCGTGATACCAAGCTTGGTGCTGAGGAGATTACCCGCGAGATTCCAAACCTTGGTGAGGACATGCTCGCAAATCTCGACGATGACGGTATCATCCGCATTGGTGCAGAGGTTGGCCCTGGCGATATTTTGGTTGGTAAGGTCACTCCTAAGGGTGAGACTGCTCTGACCGCAGAAGAGCGCCTGCTTCGCGCAATCTTCGGTGCTAAGGCACACGACGTTCGCGATACGTCCCTTAAGATGCCACACGGCTCCTACGGCCGCGTTGTTGACGTTGTTCGCTTCAGCCGTGAGGCTGGAGACGACCTGCCTCCAGGAGTAAATGACCTGGTCCGCGTCTTTGTTGCTCAGCGCAGAAAGATTCAGCAGGGCGATAAGATTGCTGGTCGTCACGGCAACAAGGGTGTCATTTGTAAGGTTCTTCCTGTTGAGGACATGCCTTACATGGCAGACGGTACCCCAGTAGACGTTATTCTCGACCCACTGGGCGTTCCTTCCCGTATGAACGTTGGTCAGCTGCTTGAGTGCCACCTTGGCTGGGGCGCTGCACACGGTTGGGATGACGATGACGCAGATTCCAAGCGTTACGTCGAAGGCCCAATCCCTGTTGCGACACCACTCTTCGACGGTGCTACTGATGAGTCTGTTGCAGAGATTATGCGTCGTACCAACATCAACATGATCAACAAGGCTCTCAAGGAGTATGGCGAGGACATGCGTGAAGAGTTTGTTCCACAGCTCAACGAGCGTGGCAAGACTACTCTCTACGATGGTCGTACCGGTGAGGCCTTTAAGAGCCCAATTACCGTTGGTGTTTCTTACATCTTGAAGCTCGGCCACATGGTTGACGATAAGATCCATGCACGTTCAACTGGTCCTTACTCTCTTGTTACCCAGCAGCCTCTGGGTGGTAAGGCACAGTTCGGCGGTCAGCGCTTTGGTGAGATGGAGGTTTGGGCACTGTATGCATACGGTGCTGCTAACGTCCTCCAGGAGATTCTCACCGTTAAGTCTGACGATACCAACGGCCGTGTTAAGACCTACGAGTCCATTGTTAAGGGCGAGAACATTCCTACTGCAGGAATTCCTGAGTCCTTCAAGGTTCTGGTCAAAGAGATTCGCTCCCTGGCACTTGACATTGAGCCAATCTCCTATCGTAAGCGTGCAAATACCGCAAAGGTCACAGATCCTGAGGAGAAGAACGCTGTTGAGATCCTCAACGACCTTGGCTTTACTGAGGTAACCGCTTCCGACCTGTCCCAAGACGCTGAGGGTGCATCCGCACTTGTAGGCGACGCGACCACCGATAAGGAGTAGCGACTGTGGCAGACTTTGATTCCACTGAATTTGACGCTATTAAAATTTCTCTAGCGTCTGCTGATGATATTCGCGGTTGGTCCTTTGGCGAGGTAAAGAAGCCTGAGACCATCAACTACCGTACCCTTAAGCCAGAAAAGGACGGCCTTTTCTGCGAGAAGATCTTTGGACCTGTAAGGGACTGGGAGTGCGCCTGCGGTAAGTACAAAGGCATTCGCTTCAAGGGCATTACCTGCGAGCGCTGCGGTGTTGAAGTAACCACCGCAAAGGTTCGTCGTGACCGCATGGGCCACATCGAGCTTGCTGCTCCTGTAAGCCACATTTGGTACTTCAAGAGCCCAACCAGCTTCCCTCTGGCACGTCTTCTTGATATCAAGAGCAAGGACCTCGAGAAAGTCCTCTATTTTGCATCTTACGTAATTACCAGTGTTGATACTGAGGCACGTGAGGCAGACGTAGACGATCTTCGTGAGGAGCTTGCAGCAGACCTTGAAGAGCTTGATGCAGAGCGTGACGATCAGATCGCACGCCTTCGTGAGCAGGGCCAGCCACAGGACGACGAGTTTGGCGATTTTGAGCCTCTGTCTGAGGACGAGATTCGCGCAGGCGTCGCTGATCTTGAGGAAGAGTACGAGGAAGAGAAGACGCTTCGTCGTGAGGCTTTCGAGAAGTTCATGCAGCTAGAGACTAGAGAGCTCATCTCCGATGAGGGTCTGTTCTCCGAGCTTAAGCGCTACTATGGCATCTACTTCAAGGGTGGCATGGGCGCAGAGGCTATCCGCGACCTTCTCTCTAACATTGACCTTGAGAAAGAGGCCAAGGAGCTCCGCGCTATTATCGCCAATGAGGATGCTCAGAAGCAGAAGCGCGAGAAGGCCATTAAACGCCTTGAGATTGTTGATGCCTTCCTTAAGGGTGGCAACAATCCAGCTAACATGATTCTTGACGTTGTACCAGTTATTCCACCTGATCTTCGTCCTATGGTTCAGCTTGATGGTGGCCGTTTTGCAGCTTCCGACTTAAACGATTTGTATCGTCGTGTTATCAACCGTAACAATCGTCTTAAGCGCCTGCTTGACCTTGACGCGCCTTCCATCATTGTTAACAACGAGAAGCGCATGCTTCAGGAGTCCGTTGACGCTCTGTTTGATAACGGTCGCCGCGGTCGTCCTGTCACTGGTCGTGGTGGACGTCCTCTGAAGTCTCTTGCTGAGGCTCTTAAGGGTAAGCAGGGCCGCTTCCGTCAGAACCTTCTGGGTAAGCGCGTTGACTACTCTGGCCGTTCCGTCATTGTTGTTGACCCACACCTGAAGCTGCACCAGTGCGGCCTTCCATCCGCTATGGCACTTGAGCTCTTTAAGCCATTTGTCATGCGTCGTTTGGTTGAGCTCCGCAAGGTTGAAAACATTAAGGGCGCAAAACGCGCTATTGACCGTGGTACCCCAGTTGTCTGGGACGTTCTTGATGAGGTCATTCAGGATCGCCTCGTTCTTCTCAACCGCGCACCTACCCTTCACCGTCTGTCTATTCAGGCATTTGAGCCAGTCCTTGTTGAGGGTAAGGCAATCCACCTGCACCCACTGGTCTGCGCACCATTCAATGCAGACTTCGACGGCGATCAGATGTCTGTTCACGTGCCACTTTCTACCCAGGCACAGACAGAAGCTCGCATTCTGATGCTCTCCAGCAACAACCTCAGAAGCCCTGCTTCTGGTAAGGTTCTGACTGTTCCTTCTCAGGATATGGTCTTTGGTGTCTACTACCTCACTTCCGAGAAGACCGGTGAAGACGCTAAGACGCTTACCTTTGCAAGCTTTGAGGATGCTCTTTTGGCAATTGAGGCCAACCGTGACCTTGATCTTCAGGCAAAAGTTGTTGTCCGTGTAAGCTCTAAGGATGCTAACGTTGCTGGTAGCGATCGCGCTATCTTCCGCGTTATGACTGGTCGCGGTCAATATGAGGACCTGGACGTTACTGACGGAACCAAGCGTTTTGAGACCACCGTTGGTCGCATTATCTTCAACCGCCAGTGCCTCCCAGAGGATTACCCATACATCAATTACAAGATGGTCAAGTCCGACATTGGCATTCTGGTCAATGATTGCTGCGACCGTTACCCAATGGCTGATGTTGAGCCAATTCTGGACAACATTAAGAAGACCGGTTTCCACTACGCAACTCTTGCTGGTCTGACCGTTTCTGTTTGGGATGCAGTTATTCCTGAGCACAAGCCACAGCTTCTTCAGGAAGCACAGGACCGCGTTGACCAGATCAACGAGTACTACGAGGACGGCTTCCTCTCCGAACGAGAGCGTCACGTTGAGGTTGTTAACGCATGGACCGAGTGCACCGATCTTCTCGGCTCTGAGATGCTTGCAGGCTTTGCAGAGGATAACCCAATTTACATGATGGCTGACTCTGGAGCTCGTGGTTCTAAGACGCAGCTTCGCCAGCTTGCTGGTATGCGAGGCCTGATGGCGGATATGTCCGGTGAAACCATCGACCTTCCAATTAAGGCAAACTTCCGCGAGGGTCTTGAGCCTCTTGAGTACTTCATTTCTACCTACGGCGCTCGTAAGGGCCTGGTAGATACCGCGTCCCACACTTCCGACTCTGGTTACCTGACTCGTCGACTTGTTGACGTTGCACAGGACGTCATTGTCCGCGAGGAGGACTGCGGCACTGATGAGGCAGTTACCTATCCTCTGATTAAGCCTGGTCAGACTTCTGTTGATACTGACCTGATTGGCCGCTGCACCCTTGAGGATGTCTGTGATCCAAACACTGGCGAGGTTCTTATCCCAGCTGGTGGCTATGTTGAGTCTAAGCAGGATCTTGAGCGTCTTGTTGAGCACGGCCTTGCTAAGGTTCAGCTCCGCGCGCTTCTAACTTGTAAGTCTAAGTACGGTGTCTGCCAGAAGTGCTACGGTTGGGATCTTTCCACTCGTCGTCCTGTCAACATTGGTACTGCAGTTGGTATTATCGCAGCTCAGTCCATTGGTGAGCCTGGTACTCAGCTGACCATGCGTACCATTCACTCCGGTGGTGTTGCAGGCGCAGACGATATTACGCAGGGTCTTCCTACCGTTGCTCGTATGTTCGACGTCGTCGGCAACGTCAACGAGAAGATTCTTGGCCGCGAGGCTGACCTGGCTCCTGTTTCTGGTGTTCTTCACATTACCCCAGAGACCACCGAGTACCTGCTACGTATTGTTGACGCAGACGATGCTTCCCGCATTATCGAGGAGTGGCGTGTACCTGCATCCGTCCGCTTCATGCCTGGCATTGAGGATGGCGTTGTTGTCCGTGCTGGTGATCAGATTACCCGCGGCTTCGTCAACTTCCGTATGCTCCGTCGACTTACTGACATTGAGTCCACCATGCATACCTTCGTTGAGTCCGTTAAGGACGTCTATACCTCCCAGGGTGTAGAACTCAACGATAAGCACATCGAGGTTATCGCACGTCAGATGCTTCGCCGTGTTCAGGTTACCAACCCAGGTGACTCTTCGTACCTGCTTGGCCAGTATGTGGACCGCTACGTATTCGCAGAGACTGTCCAGAACATTGCCCTCGCTGGTGGTACTCCACCAGAGGCAGAGCCCGCAATCCTTGGTACTCTGAAGGTTGCAAGCTCTATTGATTCTTGGCTTTCCAGCGCATCCTTCATTCGTACTGCAGGCGTTCTTACTTCTGCTGCTATTGAGGGCGATGTCGACCACCTGCTTGACCTCAAGTCCAACGTTATTGTTGGTAAGCAGATTCCTGCAGGTACAGGTCTGTCCGCATACAGCGATGTTGAGCTCACGTACCACGGCACCAGGATTGATGGCCCAACCTCTTCTCTTGCTAAGTCTCTTCCAGACTGGGCACCAGCAGAGCTTAAGGACATCGAGGAGCAGCTTCCTAAGCAGCTTGACTGGGTCAACGAGGATTACAACGGTGGCGTTTACTCCAAGAATGGCCGTACGCTTTCAAGCGAGGATGCAAAGCTGTATCTCTTCGACGATCTTGGCGTGTCACAGCGTTGGACCAACAAGTTCAGCGAGGTTGGCATTGAGACCGTAGGCGATCTGATTGGTAAGACCGAGGAAGACCTGCTTCGCATCGATGGTATTGGTGCAAAGGCAATCGAGGAGCTCCGCGATGGCCTTGAGGCTCGTAACCTCCTCTACATCCTTGAGCCAGAAGAGGATGAGGCAGACTCTGAGGATCTTTCTCAGCTGCTTAACATGGTCTTCTCGCCAGAAGGCGATGGCGGCCTGATGCTGGGCTCTGCAGCTCCATCTACTCACTCTGATTACACCGAGACACTCATTGGTGCATCTTCTGATGAGGTTGACCCTGACGTAATCAACGAGGACCTTGGTTCTCTGGATGACCTTCTCAACCAGGTAGTCCGTATGGATGCTGAGGCAGGGGATGACGAGTAGTACTCTCGTCTGATACATCAAACCTTTCGGAGGCTACCTCCGATACACAAGAGGACTTCAGCCGTTAGCTGGAGTCCTCTTTTTATAGGCTTCCACGACGCGGAGTCGGTATATACTAAAGAGCATTACAAACCATATTTAGATAGAAGCCCGTGTAAGCGGAGCTTTGTGTTGTAAAGAGTAGGAAGTATCATGGCTGATCATTCTCACGAGTGCGAGCACACACACGCTATCTGCGAGTGCGTTACTGAAGAAAAACTGCACGAGTTTCTCACTAATGACGATATCGTCTACGATGCCACTCAAATTTATGATGCGCTTTCTGACTTTACACGTTTCCAGATTTTGGGAGCTCTTCTTTTGGGCGAGAAAAGCGTAACTGAACTGCAGGAACTTCTTTCTGTTTCCCAGTCTGCTACATCTCACCAGCTTCGCCTTTTACGAGATCGCGGTCTGGTAACTGCAAAAAGAGATGGTCGTCGCGTCATTTATTCTCTTGCAGATGATCACGTCATTACGCTTATTAGCGTCGGTCTTGCTCACGCTGCTCATCAGCACTAGAACATTAGAAGTTTTTGGTGCCTTGATTTTCAACAAGCAATGAACTTTTGATTGATACCTTATGGTAAGTCTTCAGCACATAAACGGAAGAAACGTGTGGGACATTCTTAAGCTCAAGGTGTCCGAGGACCAGCAAAGTTTTGTTGCTGGAAATGATATAAGTCTTATTGAAGCCTATATAGCCAAGGCAGAAAGTGGACAGATTTTTCCTTTTGGTATATACAAGAATGATTTACCAATAGGGTTTTTGATGATTGGTTTTGGCACAGATAGCAGCTGGGACAAAGCTCCAGCAATAGCTCAAAATAATTACGATCTTCGACGTTTGATGATTGACGCAAAATTCCAAGGAAGGGGATACGGCAAAGAAGCGCTCATGCTTGCGTTGGAGTTTATACGTACTTTTCCCTGCGGAAAAGCAGAGTTTTGTTGGCTTTCCTATGAACCAAAAAATAAGGTCGCGCAAGATCTCTATCGCTCATACGGATTTGTTGAGACGGGCGAGAAAGACGGCGAAGAAGTAATTGCTGTTTTGAAGTTGGTCTCTTGAGCTTAGAGTCGTCCTTAATCAAGGTATTTCTCGCCAAATGTATAGTTTTTGAAAACAAAGACTCCTTTATCTAGAACTAATATTTGCTACTCGTGTGGTTTCTGTGAAGTATAGATACGCCCGGTACGGTGGTATGTTGACATGTGGCTTTCATCAGCGTAAAGTACTTCCCTGCGTAATTCCAAGGGGACAGTGCTGTGTCGCCTTTCGAATATGTAAAACTGCAGGTAGATAGGTATAAGAAGGAGAAGATCTTGCCTACTATTAACCAGCTCGTACGTAAGGGCCGCGTGAGCGTCAAATCAAAGTCTAAGAACGCCGCTCTTCAGCACAACCCACAGAAGCGTGGTGTTTGCACCCGCGTTTTCACCACTACGCCAAAGAAGCCTAACTCAGCACTCCGTAAGGTTGCTCGTGTTCGTCTTGTTAACGGCATTGAGGTAACCGCTTACATTCCTGGTGAGGGCCACAACCTCCAGGAGCACTCCATTGTTCTGGTTCGTGGCGGCCGTGTCCGTGACCTTCCTGGTGTTCGTTACAAGGTTGTTCGCGGTGCATTCGACTGCGCAGCAGTACAGAATCGTGCTCAGAGCCGTTCCCGTTACGGCACTAAGCGTGCTAAGTAATCACGTCCACTACTCGAACTAGTTCTTAGGAGATTAATATGCCGCGTCGCGCAGCAGCAGTACGTCGTGAGGTTATGCCTGACGCCGTCTACAACAATCGTCTGGTAACCCAGCTTATTAACAAGGTCCTTCTCGACGGTAAGAAGGCAACCGCAGAGCGCATTGTCTACGGTGCATTTGATATCGTTGCAGAGAAGACTGGCGAGGACGCCCTCACTGTCTTCAAGAAGGCCATGGATAACATTCGCCCAACACTCGAGGTTAAGCCTAAGCGTGTTGGTGGCGCTACCTATCAGGTACCAATGGAGGTCAACTCCCGCCGTGCAACCACTCTTGCTATCCGCTGGATGGTCACTTTCAGCCGTAGCCGTAAAGAGAAGACCATGGCAGAGCGTCTTGCAAACGAGATCATCGACGCAACTAACGGCGTAGGTGCATCCGTCAAGCGCCGCGAGGACCTGTACAAGATGGCTGAGGCCAACCGCGCCTTCTCCCACTACCGCTTCTAGTCGGAATTCAGGAGTAGCAAACAAATGGCTAAGACTAAGTACAATCTTAAAGACCTCCGCAACATCGGCATCATGGCCCACATCGATGCTGGTAAGACCACCACTACGGAGCGTATTCTTTACTACACCGGTAAGACCCACAAGATTGGTGAGGTCCACGACGGTGCAGCAACCATGGACTGGATGGTTCAGGAGCAGGAGCGCGGCGTAACCATTACTTCCGCAGCTACCACTTGCTTCTGGAAAGACCATGTCATCCAGATCATCGACACCCCAGGCCACGTTGACTTTACCGCTGAGGTTGAGCGTTCTCTTCGTGTTCTGGACGGCGCAGTTGCAGTCTTCGACGCAGTTGCAGGCGTTCAGCCACAGTCCGAGACCGTTTGGCGTCAGGCAACCAAGTACGGCGTACCTCGTATTGCATTCATTAACAAGTTTGACCGTGTAGGCGCAGACTTCTTCCGTGCAATCCAGACCATGCGTGACCGCCTTGGCGCAAACGCAATTGCAGCTCAGGTCCCAATGGGCGCTGAGTCCAACTTCTGGGGCCTGGTTGACCTTGTTTCCAACACTGCATGGGACTTCAAAGAGGACGCTAAGGGCATGATTTACCCTGAGCCTCTTGATGAGATTCCTGCAGAGTTTGCAGAGATTGCAGCTGAGAAGCGTGAAGAGCTTCTTGAGGCAGCATCTGACTTCTCTGAGGAGCTCATGATGGCTGTTCTCGAGGGCGAAGAGGTTGATGTTGAGACCCTTAAGGGTGCTCTTCGTGCTGGCGTTCTTGCTGGCAAGATTAACCCTGTCTTTGTTGGCTCTGCTTACAAGAACAAGGGTATCCAGGAGCTTCTCGACGCAGTCATCGACTTCCTTCCAAGCCCACTGGACGTTCCAGAGATTGACGGAACCACTCCTAAGGGTGAAGAGGCAGTTCGTCACGCAGACACTAAGGAGCCTTTCTCCGCTCTTGCATTCAAGATTATGACCGACCCTTATGTTGGTAAGCTTACCTACATTCGTGTCTATTCTGGTCAGGCAGAGGCAGGTTCTTACGTTTATAACTCCGTCAAGGATGGACGCGAGCGCTTTGGCCGCATCCTTGAGATGAACGCAAACGATCGTGTTGACCGTGAAGAGTGCTCCGCAGGTGACATCGTTGCATGCGTTGGCCTGAAGAACACCACTACTGGTGACACCCTTTGTGACGAGAAGAATCCAATCATCCTTGAGTCCATCAGCTTCGCAGATCCTGTTATCGACGTTGCTGTTGAGCCTAAGACCAAGGCTGAGCAGGAGAAGATGTCCATCGGCCTTGCTAAGCTGGCTGAAGAGGACCCAACCTTCCAGGTTCACACTGATCACGAGACTGGCCAGACCATCATTGCTGGTATGGGCGAGCTTCACCTTGAGATTATTGTTGACCGTCTCCGTCGTGAGTTTAAGGTTGACTGCAACGTTGGTAAGCCACAGGTTGCTTACCGCGAGACTGCTGGTAAGGCAGTAAGCCACGCTGAGGGCAAGTTTGTCCGTCAGTCCGGTGGTAAGGGTCAGTATGGCCACGCAGTCATCGACCTTGAGCCACAGGAAGAGGGTAAGGGCTACGAGTTTGTCAACGCTATTGTCGGTGGTGTTATTCCTAAGGAGTACATCCCATCAATCGATAAGGGCATCCGTGAGGCTCTTGAGAACGGTGTCATTGCTGGTTACCCAGTAGTCGACATCAAGGTCACCCTTGTTGACGGTTCTTACCACGAGGTCGACTCTTCTGAGGCAGCATTCAAGATTGCAGGTTCTATGGCAATTAAGGATGCTCTCAAGAAGTCCAACCCTGTCCTTCTCGAGCCAGTTGAGTCTGTTGAGGTTGAGACACCTGAGCAGTACATGGGCGACGTTATGGGTAACCTTTCTTCCCGTCGTGGCAAGATTGAGGGTATGGACGATCGTATGGACGCCAAGGTCATCCGCGCTAAGGTGCCTCTTGGTGAGATGTTCGGTTATGCAACCGACCTTCGTTCCCAGACCCAGGGCCGTGCAAGCTACACTATGCAGTTCGATTGCTACGAGCCTGTTCCTAACGCCGTACGTGAAGAGATTGTCGCTAAAAACGGCGGCTCCGCATCCTAGTAAACGACCACGAGCTCTAGCTCATTTATGGAGGTACCCAAAGTGTCAAGCCAGAAGATCAGGATTCGCCTCAAGGGCTATGATCACGAGGTCATTGATCAGTCCGCTAAGCTGATTGTTGACACCGCACAGAAGACAGGTGCGCGTGTTTCCGGTCCTATCCCTCTGCCAACCGAGCGTAACCTTTATACGGTTATCCGCTCCCCACACAAGGATAAGGATTCCCGTGATCAGTTTGAGATGCGTACTCACAAGCGTCTCATCGATATTCTCGACCCAAGCTCTTCTACTGTTGATTCGCTTATGCGTCTCGACCTTCCAGCTGGTGTCGATATCGAGATCAAGCTCTAAGCATACGGCTTAATCCAACATGCAAACCCTCCTGCGCATCTTCGCGTGGGAGGGTTTTTGCGTGGATGGCGTTGAACCATGTGCGGAGAATCACGTACGAAGGACCACGTGCGAAGGACTACGTAAGTCCGCGCGGACCCATGTCGACCCGCGTCATAGATTTTTCAGTGTCGATTGATCCAAAACCTAGGTAATTATGTGTTCACTGAATCCAAAAGAGGGGTAATTATGTGCCGAAAGGCACATAATTAGGTGGGTTTTGGATCAAAATCGGGTTTCTCGACACATAATTAGTGTGCTTTTGGATTAATCGAGCTCCAAAAATCTACAAAAACCAGCTCAGGCACATAATTGCATCGGTTTTGGATCATGCAAGCAATAGATTCTTCGACGTGAGAAGGTGGAGTGTTTACGGGTACATATGGCGAGAAACCCGTAGAATAGGGAAGCGAATACTTTTACAGCGCACAGGAGAAGAGATGAACCAAAGCTCGCAGAACGTAAGTGGTCAGCAGAATGCAAGTTGCCAGCTAAACACCGGCTGCTCGGAAAATGCTCGCCCAAATTACTCCCGCATGACAAAGATCCTCTTTGTGTGTCACGGAAATATCTGCAGGTCAACGATGGCACAGTACGTCATGCAGGACCTTGTCGAGAAAAACGGTCTGGCAGATTCGTTTGTCATCGACTCAGCAGCAACCTCCACTGAAGAGATTGGTAACCCTGTTGACCCTCGTACGCGACGCAAGCTTCAGCAAGAGGGAATTCATTGCGGCAATCATCGTGCGAGGCAGATGACGCGCGCAGATTATGAGAACTTTGATTACCTCATTGGAATGGACCACAATAACCTGCGCAACATGATGCGTATGCTTAAGAATGATCCGCTTGGAAAGGTTTCGCTGCTCCTTGATTGGACAGAAAAGCCTCGCGATATTGCGGATCCATGGTACTCGGGCAATTTTGATCTGACGTATGAGGACGTCACAGAGGGTTGCCAAGCGTTATTCAAGAAACTTTTGGCAAGGTAATTTCAGCAGCCTGATTTTGAAAAAGTTATTATCGTGGATTGTTTTTCACAAAAATTTTTTTGAGAAAACTTTTCAAAATTCCTTGGGTTTCTCACCAATGGATACGCCCGGGTCAGCGGTTTGACCTCGTAAAACAGACGAGAAGAAAGATCTCGCAGCTAGAAGGTAATAAACGCTCTTCACAAAGCGTTCGTCTTTTAGCAATTTTGGTCTTGTTTCTTGTTAAAAATGAGTGTAAAGTAGACGGGCTGCTCAAACAGGACAATTATGTCTAAAGGCAGTATGTACAGGACGTGGTCCGCTGGGGAAGAGTACCCGATGTGCTCTCAAGGTCCCATGACCACCGAAGGTTAGGAAAGAGCATGGTTAATACCATCCTCG
Source organism: uncultured Atopobium sp. (assembly GCA_916438965.1). Lineage (GTDB taxonomy): Bacteria > Actinomycetota > Coriobacteriia > Coriobacteriales > Atopobiaceae > Lancefieldella. Next base: position 162,143 of record CAKAGI010000001.1, read on the forward strand.
GCCGCAAGCTGGGCATGACCCAGGTATGGGACGAGAACGACAACGTCGTTCCAGTTACCGTCGTTCTTGCTGGCCCCTGCACCGTTTCACAGGTAAAGACTGTTGAGACGGACGGCTACAATGCCGTACAGATTGGCTTTGGCGACATCTCTGAGAAGCATGTCAACAAGCCAATGGCTGGTCACTTTAAGGCACAGGGCGTCGAGCCAATGCGTTACCTCCGCGAGGTCCGCGTTGAGGATGCTTCTGAGCACAAGACCGGCGATGTTGTCACAGTTGCTGATTTCTCTGAGGTCACCGCTGTTGACGTAACAGGCACTTCTAAGGGTAAGGGTTTCCAGGGTACTATTAAGCGCTGGAACTTCTCTCGCGGTCCAATGACTCACGGTTCTCGTAACCAGCGTCGTCCAGGTTCCATTGGTCAGTGCGCATACCCTGCACGCGTTCGTAAGGGCCTTCACATGTATGGTCACATGGGCGCAGATCGCGTTACGGTCAAGAACCTTAAGCTTGTCCGCGTTGATGCTGAGCAGAACCTCATGCTTATCAAGGGTGCTGTTCCTGGCGGCAAGAATGCCCTCGTCCAGGTCCGCATGGCCTAAGGGCCTTTAGGCAAACACTTAGGCTAACAAGGAGACAACATGTCCAAGTATGAGATTAAGAACGTAGAGGGAAAGAAGGTCGGCGACGCCGAGCTCTCCTCTGACGTCTTTGGCATTGAGCCAAACATCCCTGTTGTGCACCAGGTTGTAGTCTGCCAGGACGCATCCGCACGTCAGGGTACACATTCTACAAAGAACCGTCACGAGGTATCCGGCGGTGGCGTTAAGCCTTACCGTCAGAAGGGTACTGGTCGTGCTCGCCAGGGTTCTATTCGTGCTGGTCAGTGGACTGGTGGTGGTGTCATTTTTGGACTACCCCTCGTTCCCACGCACGTCGTATTAACAACAAGATGGTTAAGCTTGCTATGAGGTCCGTCCTCTCCGGCAAGGTTGCAGACTCCGAGCTTGTCCTCGTTGACTCTCTTGAGTTTGCTCAGCCTTCCACCAAGCAGGCAAAGGCCGCACTTCAGAACCTCGGTATTGAGGGTAAGCGCGTTACTGTCATTGTCCCAGATGATGACGTCAACACCTACCTCTCTTTCCGCAACCTTCCTAAGGTTTCGGTCTTCGGCGTTTCTGAGGTTACTACTCGTTTCCTGATCGACAACGGCGCACTTGTTATGTCCGCTGATGTCGCTAAGCAGCTTGGGGAGGTGCTCGCATAATGAACTCTCCTTATGAGGTCATCATTCGTCCTATTGTTTCAGAGCGTGCTTTCGATCTGATGGAGCAGGGCAAGTACACCTTCGAGGTTGCTCGTAACGCAGGTAAAGAAGAGATTGCTGCTGCTGTAGAGAAGCTCTTCTCTGTACACGTCACCAAGGTAAATACACTTTCTGTTAAGCCAAAGAACAAGCGTGTACGTTATCAGCAGCCAGGCAAGACCCGCCAGTGGAAGAAGGCTATTGTTACCCTCGCTGCTGGTGAGACTATCGAGATCTTCGGTAATAAGTCTGCTGAGTAAGGTTTTTCTCCCGTGCCTCTTTTGAGGTACGGGTTCGTATGCCGCGCATAGTAGATACGCGCGGTACCGTGGTAATCCGGTGTTAGCTCGACTTTCCCTTAAGCGAGCTAGCCAACGGAGAAGAAAGGGATACTGTTTATGGCAGTTAGGCATCTAAAGCCAACAAGCGCAGGCAGGCGCTCCAGACAATCTCAGACTTTGCTGAGATTACAACTGATAAGCCCGAGAAGTCCCTTCTCGAGCCTCTGCCAAAGAAGGCTGGCCGCAACAACAATGGCCGCATTACTACCCGTCACCAGGGTGGTGGCCACAAGCGCCAGTACCGTCGTATCGACTTCAAGCGTCGTAAGGATGACATCCCAGCTAAAGTCGCTACTGTTGAGTACGATCCTAACCGTTCCGCTCGTATTGCTCTTCTGCACTATGCAGACGGCGCAAAGGCATACATCCTTTGCCCAGAGGGTCTGAGCGTCGGTGACACTGTTCTGTCCGGTACCAAGGACGTCGACATCAAGCCTGGTAACTGCACCACTCTTGAGCAGATTCCAGTAGGTACTCTTGTTCATGCAGTTGAGTTCCAGCCTGGCAAGGGTGCTGCAATGGCACGTGCTGCTGGTACTTCCGTTCAGCTCATGGGTAAGGACAACGGCTACGCAGTTCTGCGTATGCCTTCCTCCGAGCTCCGTCGTGTTCTTCTGACCTGCCGTGCAACTATCGGTGAGGTTGGCAACGCTGAGCACTCCAACATTGTTGTTGGTAAGGCTGGTCGTTCCCGCTGGGCAGGCGTCCGTCCTACCGTCCGTGGTACTGTCATGAACCCTGTTGACCACCCACACGGTGGTGGTGAAGGTAAGAACCATACTTCTGGTCGTCCTTCCGTCACCCCATGGGGTAAGCCAACCAAGGGTTATAAGACCCGCGACCCGAAGAAGGCTTCTAACCGCCTGATCATTCGCCGTCGTAAGTCCAAGTAAGACACGAGTAGGAGTAGATAAATGAGCAGAAGTCTCAAAAAAGGCCCCTTTGAGGAGACTCGCCTCCTTGCGCGTGTCACTGCAATGAACGAGGCTGGCAAGAAGGACGTTATCAAGACTTGGTCACGTTCCTCAACCATCTTCCCTGAGATGGTCGGTCACACCATCGCTGTTCACGATGGTCGTAAGCATGTACCTGTGTACGTCACCGAGTCCATGGTTGGTCACAAGTTGGGCGAGTTCTCCCCATCCCGTACCTTCCGCGGTCACAAGGCCAAATAGGGGGGAGTGTAGTAAATGGCTAAGAACACCGATTCTATTGAGGTTCGCGCAACAGCTAAGTATGTTCGCGTTGCTCCTCGTAAGGCTCGCGCAGTTGTCGCGCTTGTCCGCGGTAAGTCTGTCGAGAAGGCCCTTGAGGTTCTTCAGTTCTCGACTCGCGCTGCCGCTACTGATGTTGCTAAGGTTCTGCGCTCTGCAGTTGCTAACGCCGAGAACAACAATGGACTCCGCGCTAACAACCTGGTAGTCAAGACCGCTTTTGTCGACGAAGGCCCAACGCTTAAGCGTATTCGTCCTCGTGCAAAGGGTTCAGCTTCCCGCATTAACAAGCGTATGAGCCACATTACCGTTGTTGTTGCACCTCGAAAGGAGGCGTAGGAATGGGTCAGAAAGTACAGCCTACAGGCTTCCGTCTTGGTGTAACCGAGAGCTGGCGTTCTCGTTGGTACGCCGATAAGGACTACGCCGAGCAGCTCGGCAACGATCTTGCTATCCGCAAGTATCTTGAGAAGCGCCTTGAGAAGGCAGCTGTTGCTCGCATTGACATCGAGCGCGCTGGCGATAAGGTCAAGGTAACTATTTTCTCCGCACGTCCTGGTATTGTCATTGGCAAGAAGGGTGCAGAGATTGACGGCCTCCGTGCAGATCTTGAGCGTGTTGCTAAGGTCGGCAAGGGTCAGGTCAACGTTGATGTTGTTGAGGTTAAGCGTCCTGAGCTTGACGCAAACCTCGTTGCTCAGTCCATCGCAGAGCAGCTCGAGCAGCGTGTCGCTTTCCGTCGCGCTATGCGTAAGGCTGTTCAGTCCGCTCGTAAGGCTGGCGCTAAGGGTATTCGTATCCAGTGCTCTGGTCGTCTGAACGGCGCTGAGATGGGACGTCGTGAGTGGTACCGTGAGGGTCGCGTGCCTCTGCACACCCTTCGTGCTGCAATCGGCTATGGTACTGCAACAGGCCGTACTACCATGGGTGCTGTTGGTATCAAGGTTTGGATTTACTTCGGCGAGAAGATGCCTGGACAGCCAACGCCTAATCCAGCTCTTGAGGGCTCCGCTCGTCCTCGTCGTGCTCGCAATGAGAGGAGGGGCCGTTAATGCTTGCTCCAAAGCGTGTATTGCACCGTAAGGTACAGCGCGGTTCCATGAAGGGCCAGGCAAAGGGTAATACCCAGCTGCATTTTGGTTCCTGGGGTATCCGTGCAGAGGAGGCTCACTGGATTACTAACCGCCAGATTGAGGCTGCTCGTATTGCTCTCACCCGTGAGATGAAGCGTGGCGGTAAGGTTTGGATTACTATCTTCCCAGATAAGCCAATCACTAAGAAGCCTGCAGAGACTCGTATGGGTTCCGGTAAGGGTAACCCAGAAGAGTGGGTAGCAGTTGTTAAGCCTGGCCGCATCATGTTTGAGATTGATGGCGTACCAGAGGAAGTTGCTCGTGAGGCTCTTCGTCTTGCTCAGCACAAGCTTCCAATCAAGACCAAGATTGTCTCCAAGGCCGATCAGGACGGTGAGAACTAATGAAGTACACCGAAATCAAGGCTATGAGCGATGCAGACCTCGCTAAGAAACTCGAGGAAGGCCGCGCAGAGCTCTTTAATCTTCGTTTCCAGATGGCAACCAGCCAGCTGGACAACACCGCTCGTGTCAAGGCTGTTAAGCGCGATATCGCTCGCGTTCAGACCGAGATGCGCACCCGTCAAATTGCTGCTGAAGCATCCGCAGAGCAGAACTAGATCGCAGGAGATAAGTTATGGCAGAGACCGAAAGCAGAAATGCGCGTAAGGTTCGTACCGGACTCGTCGTCTCCATCTCTGGCGACAAGACGATTACGGTAGAGATTACGTACCGTAAGCACCACCCTAAGTATGGCAAGATGATGACCATCGGCAAGAAGCTTCACGTTCACGATGAGAACAACGAGGCTGGTCTGGGCGACACCGTCCGCGTCATGGAGACTCGTCCTCTTTCCAAGACCAAGCGTTGGCGTCTCGCAGAGATCGTTGAGCGCGCTAAGTAATTAGCACCTAGGAAACAGCTTATAGCTCAACCTAGTTTTGTATCTATCATTATTTCTCATGTGCGCAAATACGCGCACCTCTGAGAAATTAGGTTCCGGAGGAACGTCACATGATTCAGATGGAGACCATTCTCAACGTCGCTGACAACAGCGGCGCAAGGCGCGTAAAGTGCGTCAAGGTCCTTGGTGGCTCCAAGCGTCGTTACGCCGGCCTTGCCGACGTCATCATTGGCGCTGTCCAGGAGGCTACTCCAGGTGGTTCGGTGAAGAAGGGCGACATTGTTCGCTGCGTCATCGTTCGTACCGCTAAGGACACCCGTCGCAAGGACGGTAGCTACATCCGCTTTGACCAGAACGCATGCGTTCTTGTTAACAAAGAGGGTGAGCCCAAGGGTACTCGTATCTTTGGACCAGTCGCTCGCGAGCTGCGCGACCACAAGTACATGAAGATTGTCTCACTTGCACCTGAGACCCTTTAAGGAGGAACGACATGCCTAAGATGAAGATCAAGAAGGGCGACAAGGTCGAGGTCCTCACTGGTAAGGACAAGGGTAAGCGCGGCGAGGTACTTCGCGTATATCCAGAGAAGAACAAGGTTGTCGTTGAGGGCGTTGCAATTGCAAAGCGCCATGTCAAGCCAAACGCAGCTAACCAGCAGGGTGGCATCGTTGAGGCAGAGGCAGCAATCGACGCTTCCAATGTTGCTCTTATCGACCCTAAGACCGACAAGCCAACCCGTGTTGGCTACCTGATCAAGGAGGACGGCACTAAGGTCCGCGTCTCCAAGAAGTCAGGCGCTGAGCTCTAAGTTACCCGTGTTTCTCGCTTTGTAAGAAACATCTCAGAGCTACTTCAAACCCCGTTATCATCAGATAGCGGGGTTTTCTTTTTGGCGAGAAGCACCGTGTCGTGTGGAAGTCGTGTGATGACACGAAAAAATATCAGCTAGCTTGAAATTCTCGCCCCATTTTTGCTCAATAAGGTCTAATATTGTTCATTGCGTCTTTCTATGGGACACGTATGTCTCGAGGACGCAGATGGCTCCTAGTTCGCCAAACTAGGAGGTGCGAGGCGATCCCCGCACTTAAAACCCCAAGAGTTAAGGAGAAACCATGGCAGACGAGAAGTACACACCTCGCCTTAAAGAGCTTTACTACGCATCTGTGCGTGATGCTCTGAAGGAGAAATTTGGTTATACCAACGTTAACCAGATTCCTAAGTTCGAGAAGATTGTTGTCAACATGGGTGTTGGCGAGGCAGCTACAGACGCTAAGGCAATTGATGGCGCTGTAAATGACCTCCGTACCATCACTGGTCAGCAGCCACTTGTTACACACGCTCGCAAGTCTATCGCAACCTTTAAGCTTCGCCAGGGTATGCCAATTGGCGCTAAAGTTACCCTTCGTGGCGATCGTATGTGGGAGTTCCTGGATCGTCTGATTGCAGTTGCATTCCTCGTATTCGCGACTTCCGTGGTATCTCTGCTAAGAGCTTCGATGGCCGTGGTAACTTCTCCATGGGCGTAACCGAGCAGCTCATCTTCCCAGAGATTGACTTTGACAAGATGGACCACACCCGCGGTATGGACATCACCATTGTCACCACTGCTAACACCAACGAGGAGGGCAAGGCACTTCTCGACGCCTTCCACTTCCCATTCAAGCAGGACTAACTTTTACGTGCGCTTAAGTTAAGCGCCTACCTGTAGGCACCCTGTGCCAGGGTGACAAACGTCACCAGCTCTATTGTTTGAAGTCATCTTGGCGTTCGCCAAGTTGCATTTTGAAGGAGGATTTGTGGCTAAGACTTCGATGATCGTCAAAGCCTCGCGTGAGCCGAAGTACTCTACGCGTACACAGAACCGTTGCCAGCGTTGTGGACGTCCCCACTCCGTTTACCGCAAGTTTGGTCTGTGCCGTGTGTGCTTCCGTGAGCTAGCGAGCAAGGGCGAGCTTCCTGGTGTCCGCAAGGCAAGCTGGTAGGACTCAGGGCTCTGGCGTCAAGGCATCTGCGCCACGGGTGTAGATGAACCAGACACGCAGTTTCATCATTAACGAAGGAGAAGGATCAAATGAAAATTACCGATCCCATTTCAGACATGCTGACGCGTATTCGTAACGCAAACTCAGCCGGCAAGGATTCCGTATCCATGCCATCGAGCAAGGTGCTCGTTGAGATTGCTCGCGTCATCACCGAAGAGGGCTATGTCGAGGGTTACACCGTTGAGGATACTAAGCCTCAGAAGACTCTTCACATCACCCTTAAGTATGGCAAGAAGCGCGCTAAGACCATCCGCGGCATTCGTCGTATTTCCAAGCCTGGTCTGCGCATTTACTCTACCGCTGAGAAGCTTCCACGCGTTCTTGGTGGTCTTGGTACCGCAGTGGTTTCCACTTCTAAGGGCATGATGTGCGACCGCGACGCTCGTAAGAACGGCGTTGGCGGCGAGGTCATCGCTTACGTTTGGTAAATCTGACAGGAATGAAAGGAGACAGCCGTGTCTCGTATTGGTAAGAAGCCTGTCCAGATTCCTGCTGGAGTCACTGTGACAGTTGATAACACCACCGTTACCGTTAAGGGTTCTAAGGGCGAGCTGACTCGTACTTTCTCTGAGCTTGTTTCCATTGCTCAGGAGGGCGAGGAGCTTCTCGTTACTCGCGTTGATGAGTCCGCTGAGTCCAATGCACAGCAGGGTCTTGTCCGCACCCTTATCCACAACATGGTTGTTGGCGTTTCTGAGGGCTTTGAGAAGAAGCTTGAGCTCACTGGCGTTGGCTACCGTGCAGCACTTAAGGGCAAGGATCTTGACCTTTCCCTTGGTTATTCTCACCCAGTTCTTTATGTTGCACCTGAGGGCATCACCTTTGAGGTACCTGACAACACTCACATTTCCGTTAAGGGTATTTCTAAGGAGCAGGTCGGACAGGTTGCAGCTGAGATTCGTATGAAGCGTCCACCAGAGCCTTACAAGGGCAAGGGCATTCACTACGAAGGTGAGCACATCCGCAGGAAGCTCGGTAAGGCTGCTAAGTAAAGCAACCCTACTTTTAGGCTAAAAGACCATCACCCCGTTAGGTGATGGCATGTCTCTAAGGAGAAGGAATGAACAAGCAGCAGGCGAAAAAGGCGGGTCTTGAACGCCGCAAGCGCCGCGTACGCGCCAAGGTCTTTGGTACACCTGAGCGTCCGCGTCTTGCAGTTCACCGTACAAACGCACATATTTATGCACAGCTTATTGACGACGCTTCTGGAAGAACTCTCTGCTCTGCCTCTACGCTTGACCCAGAGTTCCGTTCTACTGGCAAGGTTGGCTCCAACAAGGAGGCAGCTGAGTTCGTAGGTGAGCTTATCGGTAAGCGCGCTGCCGAGAAGAACGTCACTGAGGTCACTTTTTGACCGTGGTGGCCGTCTCTATCACGGCCGCGTCAAGGCTTTGGCAGATGGCGCCCGCAACGCGGGCCTGAAGTTCTAGGAGGATTCAATGGCACGTGATCGTAAGCGCCAGCAGGATACGGATCTTCAGGAGCGCGTCGTTTATATTCACCGCGTTTCCAAGACCGTTAAGGGTGGCCGCCGTATGTCACTCGTTGCTCTGGTAGTCGTTGGCGACGGTAAGGGTAACGTTGGTATTGGCCAGGGTCGTTCCGCTGAGGTACCTCTGGCAATTCAGAAGGGCGTCGAGGACGCAAAGAGGAACATGTTCAAGGTCCCACTGACCGAGACTGGTTCCGTACCACACGCAGTCACTGGTCACTATGGTGCAGGCACTGTTCTTATTAAGCCTGCATTCGAGGGTACTGGTGTTATTGCTGGCGGTCCTATTCGTCCTCTGTTCGAGCTTGCAGGTATTACCAACGTACTTTCTAAGTCCCTTGGTACTGATAACGCTCTGAACATGATTAAGGCAGCAGCTGAGGGTCTGAAGGAGCTTTCTAGCCCAGAAGACGCAGCTGAGCGTCGTGGCCTGACCGTCGGCGAAATGTTCGTCGGAAAGGAGAACTAACGATGGCTAAGAACCTTAGCATCAAGCTTGTCCGTGGCGCTGTCGCAGGCGTCAAGAAGGACCAGACTGCTACGGTGAAGGCCCTCGGCCTCCACAAGATCGGCGATACCGTCGAGCAGCCTGACAACCCAAGCATTCGTGGAATGATCTTCAAGGTTAAGCACCTTGTCGAGGTTGAAGAGAACTAGAGGTAGTAATAATGCAGCTCAATGATCTTCGCCCCGCAGCGGGTTCGCGCAAAAATCGTAAGCGCGTAGGTCGCGGTAATTCTTCAGGCAATGGTACTTTTGCCGGCCGCGGTATGAATGGTCAGCTCTCCCGCTCTGGTGGCGGTAAGGGCGCTGGCTTCGAGGGTGGACAGCAGCCACTGGCTATGCGTCTTCCTAAGCTTCCTGGTTTCACTAACCACAACCGTGTTGAGTACGCTCCAGTCAATGTTGCTCGTCTGAATGCACTCTTTGCAGACGGCGAGACTGTAGACGCAGAGTCTCTGGTTGCTAAGGGAGTTATTAAGTACAATTTCATCCCAGTCAAGGTTCTGGGTGATGGCGAGCTTTCTAAGAAGCTCACTGTTAAGGTCGACAAGGTTTCCGCCTCCGCAAAGGCTAAGATCGAGGCGGCCGGTGGAAAGGTTGAGGCCGAGTAGTGAGTAAAGGAATCGCCAACGCATTTCGTGTTCCGGAACTAAGGGGAAAGATTCTCCTCACGGTACTGATTCTTCTTCTGTATCGTTTTGGTGCCTATCTTCCTGTGCCCGGTGCTCCATTCCAGGAGATGCTTTCTGTTTATCAGAATGGTCTTGCTAAGAATGGCGCAATGGCCGTGCTTAACCTATTTTCGGGTGGCGCTCTTTCTCGCATGTCTGTTTTCAGTCTGGGCATCATGCCTTACATTACGGCTCAGATCATCTTCCAGATGATGCAGTCCGTTATTCCATCTCTTGGCGAGCTTGCTAAAGATGGTGAGAGCGGCCAGCGTAAGATTACGCAGTACACGCGTTATCTTACGGTTGGCTTAGCTCTGCTCAATGCAGTTGGTTACCTGTTCTTGTTTAAGAGCTATGGTGTATCTTTTGCATCTATGGAGGGCGTGCCTGAGGCACTTGAAAACTTCCTGGTAGTCTTTACCATGCTAGTTGGTGCCATCATTATCATGTGGCTTGGTGAGGTCATTACACAGCAGGGTGTTGGCAACGGAATGAGTTTGATTATCTTTGCAAACATCATGGCTGGACTTCCTACAGCACTCATTTCTTCAGTAACTACTCGTGGAAACATTGTTCTTACTGTTGTTACTGTTGTGGTTATGCTCGCTATTATTCCGCTCATTGTTTACATTGAGCGTGGTCAGCGCCGTATTCCTATCAACTATGCCAAGCGCGTTGTTGGTCGTCGTATGATGGGTGGTCAGTCAACCTACCTTCCAATTAAGGTAAACACTGCCGGCGTTGTACCAATCATCTTTGCATCTGCAATCCTGTATCTTCCTGCTCAGGTTGCTGTGTTCTTCCCAGGAGTTGAATGGATCCAGAATATGGCCACTTCACTTTCTTCTGGTTGGGTTAACTGGGTTCTCTCAGTTATGCTCATTGTTTTCTTTGCGTACTTCTACACCTCAATGGTGTTCAATCCAGAGGAGACAGCAGACCAGCTTAAGAAGCAGGGTGGTTTATTCCTGGTGTTCGACCAGGTACTGCTACATCAACATATATCAAGACTGTTATTGACAGAGTCACCCTCCCCGGTGCTATCTTTATGGCAGTTCTTGCAATCGTCCCAACCATCATTTTCTGGTTCACAGGCGATTCGTTGATACAGGCGTTTGGTGGAACCTCCGTCCTCATTATGGTCGGTGTTGCAATGGATACACTCTCTTCCATTGAGTCCCACCTTAAGATGCACAACTATGAGGGCTTCTTTAAGTAGTTCTTATTACGAAACATAAAGGGGCCTGGAAACAGGCCCCTTTTATTATTTGAAAGGAAGGCGAAGCATGAACATTGTTCTTCTCGGCGCACCAGGCGCTGGCAAGGGTACACAAGCTCAGAAGCTCGTTGCAGAGTATGGACTCGCTCATATTTCAACCGGAGACCTTCTTCGTGCTGCTGTTAAATCTCAGTCTGAACTTGGCGTTAAAGCTAAAGAGTACATGGATGCTGGTCAGCTCGTTCCAGATCAGCTTGTTATTGACCTGGTTAAAGAGCGCCTTTCTGCAGATGATGCAAAGACTGGTTTTATTCTTGATGGTTTCCCACGCAACACTGCTCAGGCAGTAACTCTTGATTCTGAGCTTCAGAACATGGGTCTTAAGCTTGATGCTGCTCTTCTTGTTGCTGTTGAGCCAGAGGTAATTGTTGAGCGTCTTTCTGCTCGTCGTACGTGCAAGGATTGTGGTTACACTGCTCCTGCAGGCACCGAGTCTTGCCCAAATTGCTCTGGTGAGATGTATCAGCGAGATGACGATAAGCCAGAGACTATTCGTAAGCGTCTTGATGTTTACCAGAATCAGACTTCACCTTTGATTGAGTACTACAAGGGACATGGAATTCTGAAGGAGGTCAACGGAGATCGTCCTGTTGACGAGGTATTCGCCGACGTAAAGACACTCCTCGCACTATGATTATCATTAAAACACCTGAACAAATCGAAGCAATGAAGGTGTCGGGCGCCCTTTCAAAGGCAGCCCTTCGCCGTGCTGGATCCATGATTAGACCTGGTGTTTCTACGCTCGAGATTGACCGTGCAGTTGAAGCATTTATTAGACTGCATGGTGGTACGCCAACCTTCAAAGGATACGGCGGATTCCCTGGCTCAGTTTGCGCTTCTGTAAATGAGCAGATTGTTCATGGCATTCCATCGGCAAATGTCATTTTGCAAGATGGCGATATTCTCACCATTGATACAGGTGCTACCGTTAACGGTTGGGCAGGAGATAACGCTTGGACGTTCTACTGCGGAACAGTTGACGAGAAACCCAGGCACTTTGTGAGATTACTCGTGATTGCTTGAAGGCTGCTATTGCAGCTGCTGTTCCTGGTGCTCGTTTGGGTGACGTTGGACATGCAGTTCAGAAGCTTGCTGAGGATAACGGCTATGGTGTCATCCGTGATTTTGTTGGTCATGGAGTTGGTCGTGCGCTGCACGAAGACCCTGAGGTTAGAAATTATGGCCGTGCCGGCAATGGCATTGTCCTTCGCGAGGGCATGGTTATTGCAATTGAGCCAATGATAGCTATGGGTACCTACGATTGTACTGTTCTTGAAAATGGCTGGACTGCTGTCACCGATGATGGTCTGCCTTCAGCTCATTACGAGAACACCGTTGCTATCACAGCTGATGGTCCTGTTATAGTATCTGAAGATGAGGTCGGTCCTTGGTGTGAGATGCAAGGCGGCATTGAGTAAGTAACGATAGTGTCCCTCTCGTTTTTCTTTTGTGTTTAAAAAATGCGTTATAGACGAGAGGGATATTTTTATGTATTATTGATAACCGCTGTCGATATGTCGAGAGGATGAAAGTTGGCTAAACAAGACGCGATTGAGCTTGAAGGCAAGGTGCTAGAGCCCCTGCCAAACGCTATGTTTAACGTTGAGTTAGAGAACGGCAAGACTATCCTCTGTACTATCTCAGGCAAAATTCGAATGAACTACATTCGAATTCTCCCTGGTGATAAGGTTGTAGTAGAGATTTCTCCTTACGATCTTACCAGGGGACGCATTACTTACCGCTATAAGTAAGTACTGCAAAGCCTGACGTAAACACGTTGGGCTATCCGTGTCTTTGCGCACGTTGCAAGGGCATATGTACGTAAGTACAGTCGGTAATTCACGCCAGCGGCTGGGCGAGTATATAGTTCGTATCAGCAGAACCGAAAGGAAGACACATGAAGGTACGTCCTTCGGTAAAGAAGATGTGCGACAAGTGCAAAGTCATCCGTCGCCACGGTAAGGTTTACGTGATTTGCGAGAACCCGCGCCACAAACAGCGTCAGGGCTAAGGAAGGAGCACCAAGTTGGCCCGTATTAACGGCGTCGACCTGCCACGCGATAAGCGTGTTGAGGTCGGACTCACCTATCTTTACGGCATTGGTCAGACTCGTGCAACCAAGATTTGCAACGAGACTGGTATCGATGTAAATACTCGCGTCAAAGACCTCACAGAGGAAGAAGTTACTAAAATTCGTGACTTCATTGACGCTAACTACACCACCGAGGGCGATCTTCGCCGCGAGGTGCGTCAAAATGTTGCCCGCCTGATGGAGATTGGCTGCTATCGTGGCCTCCGTCACCGCAAGGGCCTCCCTGTCAACGGTCAGCGTACCCACACTAACGCTCGTACTCGCAAGGGTAAGAAGCGTCAGGTGGGCGGCAAGAAGAAGTAGGCGAGGAGTAGCTAATGGCACAGAAAAGAACGCTCGCACTACACGCGTCCGCCGCTCCGAGCGTAAAAACATTGCAGTGGGTCAGGCCCACATTAAGAGCACATTCAATAACACGATTGTCTCTATTTCCGATCCCCAGGGTAACGTAATTTCCTGGCAGTCTGGTGGTACCGTCGGCTTCAAGGGCTCTCGTAAGTCCACTCCTTTTGCTGCACAGCTTGCAGCAGAGGCAGCCGCAAAGGCAGCAATGGAGCATGGTCTCCACAAGGTTACTGTTTTTGTTAAGGGCCCAGGCTCTGGTCGCGAGACCGCAATCCGTTCCCTTCAGGCTGCAGGCCTTGAGGTTTCGGGTATTCAGGATAAGACACCTATTGCACACAACGGCTGCCGTCCTAAAAAGCGCCGTCGCAACTAGCACGAAAGGACAAGCAAATGGCAATTGATAGGACCCCGGTCCTTAAAAAGATGTCGTCAGCTTGGCATCGATCCCGTTGTGATGGGGATCAATAAGACTTCTAACCGTGAGCCACGTCGCCGTCGTCGCCAGGAGAGCGAGTACGGTATGCAGCTCCGTGAGAAGCAGAAGGCTAAGTTCATTTACGGCGTCCTTGAGAACCAGTTCCACGGCTATTATGAGATGGCTAAGAAGAACCCAGGCATTACCGGTGACAATCTGATGAGCATTCTTGAGACTCGTCTTGACAATGTCATCTTCCGTCTTGGCTTTGCTCGTACTCGTAAAGAGGCACGTCAGACTGTACGTCACGGTCACATTACCATTAATGGTAAGCGCGTTGACATTCCTTCTTATCGCGTAAAGAGCGGCGATGTTATCGCTGTTGCTTCCAAGGCAAAGGATCTTCTCCCCATCAAGGAAGCTCTCATTTCCTCCGAGCACATGGCAGTTCCTGCATGGCTTGAGGTTGACATTGAGAAGCTGCAGGGCACTGTTCTTCAGCTTCCAACCCGCGATCAGATCGACCTTGAGATTGACGCACAGCTGATTGTCGAGCTCTACTCCAAGTAAGCCCGACCCGTTTTGGAGGTAGCAATGTCCGAATTTATCCGACCAAACGTGTCGGTAGATGAAATCGGCGCAAACGTCGCTCGCGTGAGCGTAGAGCCCGCTTGAGCGTGGATATGGTGACACGCTTGGCAACTCCCTCCGCCGCGTACTGCTTTTCCTCTCTTGAGGGAGCTGCGGTTGAGGCCATCCAGATTGATGGCGTTCAGCATGAGTTCACAACGGTTGAAGGCGTCTATGAGGATGTTACTGATATCGTTCTGAACGTTAAGGGCCTAGTTTTCCGTAACACCAACAACTCTGATGAGGCTGAGGCTTCCATCTCTGTTGATGGTCCTTGCACAGTCACTGGTGCTGATCTTGATGTTCCTATGGGCTACGAGCTGGTTAACCCAGCTCAGCACATTTGCACTCTTGCTGAGGGAGCTCATCTTTCTATGAGACTTCGCCTTGGCAATGGTCGCGGTTATGTTTCCGGTGAGGACAATGAGCGCGAGAGTGATCCTATTGGATTTGTTCACGTTGACTCTATTTTCTCGCCTGTTCGTCGCTGCGCTAAGGCTGTTGAGCCTTGCCGTGTTGGCCGTCACACCGACTATGATCGTCTGGTGCTTGAGGTTGAGACCAATGGTGCAATTACTCCTCGCGAGGCTGTCGTTGAGGCTGCAAACATCATTAACCAGCACATGAGCGCATTCATGGGACTTACTGATTTTGACGAGACTCAGGAAGAGGCTTCGATTTTTGCTAAGGCAGACGTCGAGGACGATTCTGAGCTTGAGAAGCAAGTTGAGGATTTGGACCTTTCCGTCCGTTCTTATAACTGCCTCAAGCGTGCAGGAATTCACTCTGTCCGTCAGCTCGTTGATTTCTCTGAGAACGATCTTCTCAACATCAGAAACTTTGGTGTTAAGTCTATTGAAGAAGTCAAGGAAAAGCTCGAGAGCATGGGCCTGTCCCTTAAGGCTTAGTCGCGCCTTGTCACGCATAGGAGAATGTAAATTATGAGGCACAATAAGAAGAGGGGCATGAAGCTTGGTACTGATGCTAGCCACACCAAGGCCATCAAGAAGAGCCTGATCCAAGCCCTTTTCACTAACGATCGTATTAAGACTCTTGACGTCCGCGCTAAGGCAGTTCGCGGCGAGGTCGACAAGGTCATCACTTGGGCAAAGCGCGGCGACCTTCACGCTCGTCGTCTTGCTATGGCCAAGGTTGGTAACGCAGAGCTTGTTCGTGAGGTATTCGACAAGGCTGCTCAGGGTATGTGGGCTGACCGCAACGGTGGTTATACCCGTATCATGAAGCTTGGCCCTCGTAAGGGTGATGCTTCTGAGGTTGTTATCCTTGAGCTTGTTACCGAGCCAGTTCAGCCAAAGGCTTCTAACAAGAAGGCTAAGGCAACCAAGGTTGCTCCAGCTCCTGTAAAGGAAGAGGAGACCGAGGCTCCAGCAGAAGAGACTGAGGCTCCAGTAGAGGAGACCGAGCAGACCGAAGAGGCTGCAGAGTAACTTCTGTCAAAGTGAATCTGAAGAGGTCCTGGCTTTTTGCTGGGACCTCTTTTTCAAATGAAGGAGGATTGTCATGATTGAGTTCAAAAACGTTTCATTTTCATACAGTACTTCAACTGTTACACAATCTATGACTGACTCATCTTCTGAAAACACTGCAGAAGCTCCTGAGAGCCTTTCTCAGCCAGAAATAGCTCTAACCCTGAATAACGTCTCATTCTTGTTAAAACCAGGCACAAGAACGGTTGTGTTGGGTCATAACGGTTCAGGCAAATCCACACTTGCAAATCTTTGCAATGCATCGCTCTTTCCCACATCGGGAGAAATTTTTAGTAGAGGGAACCGCCACCACAGAGGTGCCCTCTACTCAGATTTCTTCTGTTGTTGGCATGGTGCGTCAAGATCCAGCTTCCCAACTTGTGTGCGCTACTGTCTTTGATGAGGTTGCTTTTGGCCCTGCTAATCTGGGGTTGTCTCGAGAAGACATTATTTCTCGCGTTACTCAAACGCTTGAGCTTTGTGGAATTCTCGATTTGATTGATATGCCCACACAAGCTCTTTCTGGCGGACAGCAGCAACTTGTTGCGATTGCAGCTGCGCTATCGCTATGTCCTCGTTACCTGGTACTTGACGAAGCTTTTGCGCAGCTTGACACGCGATTCAGAAATCGTCTCTCTGAGCTGGTTAACGGACTTGTGGCAAACGGCATGGGTGTGCTTGAGATTTCTCATTCGTTTGAGTCACTTCCTGGTGCAGATCAGGTGCTCGTTCTGGAGAAAGGCTGTCTTGTTTGGGCGGGAACTCCCACAGAGTTTTTGTTAGATAGAGGCGCATTGACCTATGCTGGTTTTGATGATGTCCTTACTGCAACAGCACATCTTGCTGCACAGGCTGGCTATAGTTTTGACGCGCCTCTTAATGCATCAGAGTTTGTTGCGTTTCTTGTGCAGAATAACCTCGCCTTTGACGCCCTAGATACCCTTGTCTACACGCGAGCTCTCGAGGTAGTGCGTGCAAGCAATTTTGACGGTCTTCAAGCGTTAGGAGAAGCGCATGAGCTTGCAGTGCATGAGGTGTCTCATGCCTTTGACAAGCCAGTCCTGCACGAGGTAACACTTTCTTCCACGGGAGAGCTTGTTGTCTTGGTCGGCGCATCTGGTTCTGGAAAAACTACTTGTGCCAGAATAGCTGCTGGCCTTATAGAAGCCGATGCCGGCCATGCATTAATCGATGCACGACTGGTAAGTCCTGGAGATGTCGGCATGTGTTTTCAGCGCCCTCAGGACCAGCTCTTTGCTCAAACTGTTGCAGAAGATATCGCTTTTGGTCCAACCAACAAGGGCTTCTCGCCAGATGATACCAAGGCACTTGTTGCGTATGCTGCTGCAAGGGTTGGTGTGGATGAGCAGGTATTGAGCTCGTCTCCACTGACGCTTTCTGGTGGTCAGGCTCGTCGAGCGGCTCTTGCAGGAACAATTGCCTGCGCGACGTATGCCCTTGTGTTTGACGAGGCAACTTCTGGACTTGATGGTGCGGCTAGAATGCAGGTGTTGCATCTTGCTCGTGAGCTGGCAAATGAAGGCAAGGCGGTACTTGCTATCACGCATGACGTGAGCGAATGGCTTCCGTTTGCTGATAGGGTAGTGTTTGTCGAGAAGGGCTGTGTTGTTGCAAACGTGAGCGTTCAGGAAGCACAGACAAATCCAGAGATTTACAAGGCTTCACAGCTTGATTGTCCGCTGTTTGTACGTGTGTTGCATGAACTCTTGGAGGCTTGCTATGTCTAAGCGCTCCTGTGTTCTGCTCAAACATATCTCGCTAGACTCACTAACAGCACAGACAAAGATTGTTGCTACGCTTGTGGGAATCGTCGCCCTTTTTTATGTACAGCGATCACTTTCTTTTATGGTGTTCGCACTGATTTGTATGGGACTTTTGTTTAACGCTCGCGTGAGTTTATCTGAATTTTTACGCGTTGCAAAACCAGCGGCGCTTATTCTTCTTCTTTCATTTATAGCTAATACGCTGGTGTTTTTTGGTCATCCAGATATTGTTTTTTCGGGTTCCGTTGGTCTTTCTGTGGCGGGCTTCTATAGAAGTACCGTGGCCATTGCTCGCGTTGTGCTTGCGCTGGCACTGGTTTTAGCAGTGGCATCGTCAACTACGCCAACGCAGCTCGCAGATGGTTTTTCAGTATTGCTGCTGCCGCTCAGAATATTTCGTGTTGATGTTGATGGCCTTAGCATTGTGCTTTCAATTGCTTTGCGTGCAATTCCTTTGACGCTTGAAGAGCTTGATAGAATCAGAGCCGCTCAAAGGGCCCGCGGATTTAATTTTGAATCTGGAACAACACTTGAGCGCATCCAGAAATGGTTTACGCTGCTGGTGCCACTGACGGTATGTTTGTTTCGTCGCGCAGACGAGATGGCGCAGACTATGACCGACCGCTGTCTGGGGGCGTCAAAACGCACGCGAATCTCAGCAAAGATGCAGGTAGTTGATTGGTTGTTGCTTCTGGTATGGATAGTGCTCTGCGCGGGGCTTGTGGTGCTGTAGCGTCTCTATGGCTTGCAATCATGTTCAGCACACCTGCTCTAAGCCTACGATACAATCAGACATAACGAACAGATAGCCTTTCAGGGAGCTCCATGAACTCAGTAACGTCACCAAACAATGCAACAAGCTGCAACGTTGATGTTTGCGAGGAATCGCTTGCAGCTTCGGTGGTCAGCAAGGCATCTACTGAGACGTCACCTGAGCCTGAAGCTACACTTGCGATCAAGCTGGGGTATCGTGGCGCAGGTTTCTCTGGCTTTGCCGAGCAGCCCACCCAGCGCACTGTGGCGGGAGACCTTCGCCGTGCGCTCGAGACCGTTTTGCGCAGAGAGGTTGATCTCACCTGCGCGGGTAGAACCGACGCCGGCGTGCACGCTCAGGCTCAGTACGTGAGTCTGCCCGTGTATGGCGATGAGCTGGCGCTGTCTGGCGAGAAACTCGTCCGATCGCTTACCGCTCTGACCGACGATGACATCTCTATCCGACAACTCTTACGCGCCCCACAGGGTTTCTCGGCACGCTTTGATGCCCAGGCGCGCTCGTATCGCTACCGCATTTGTGCAGGTAGTGCTCGTCCTATTTTTGGGCTGGAATCACGCATGGTGGTACAACGGCTACTTGGATGCAGATCTTATGGACAAGGCGGCGCAGGCGCTGGTGGGCGAGCATGATTTCAAGAGCTTCTGCAAGGCACTTTCGGCTGAAGGAAAGCCAACGCATCGTTTTGTTGAGCGTCTTTCTGTTGAAGAAATTGAAGAGGCTGGCGAGAAGTTCATTGCAGTTGATATTACGGGTAATGCCTTCCTGCACAATATGGTTCGTACGATTGTAGGTACGCTGGTTGAGATTGGTCGAGGTCACAGACCTGTTGAGTGGATTGATGAGGTTCTTGCTGCTAAAAATAGAATCGCAGCAGGTAGTTGTGCGCCCGCACAAGGTCTCACGTTTGTAGATGTTCGCTATGCAGACGGTATTCTGCAGCTCTGGTAGAACTTTCGGTTTATTGAGCCCGCTGAGTTCCTGCAGATGGCTTTGATCGGTTGTTTTTCTCGCGCCGTTCACGAAGACTTTTCTACCACTTGTATTGTGCGCGGTGGTTTCGTGTGCAATGAAATAGCATCATAGAAGAGAGCGTCTTTTTAGAGCTCTTGCAGAACTGATTTCTGGCGAGGCAAGGAGCTGCTATGTTTAGGAAAAGAGAAAGATTCGAGCGCAGTGATGTTCCGCGTGACAATCCATATACCAACGTGATTGGCCTTGCTGTTGTTGTCATTGTTGCTGTTCTTGTAGGTATTGTTGTGGTAACTATTTGGGACCGCGTGCAGCTTGAGTCTCACTTGGGAGACCACTCGCTCAATAGAGCCGTCAAAAGTCAGAGCATCTCAGATAATCCAGACGGAACTACACAGTCTGAAGATGATTTTGTAACGTATGCTGTTATTAGCACAAATTCTCTTAAAGCGGGAGAATCAACGCTTCAATCCGTGCAGTTATTGGTTATTAATCGCACACAGGGTACCGGCTCTTTGGTTTCTATTCCAACCGATGTATACGCACAGGTAGACGGAGGAGCAAAAACACTTACTGACATTTACAAAGACTCTGGTCAAAGTGCTTGTGTAACAGCCCTTGTGTCTGCAACAAATATCAAAATTTCACATGTCATTATTGCTACCGATGATGTTTGGGAGAAGATTTCGGCGCTTTCTGGCTCGGGAGCTCGCTCACTGGTAAGTAATGCATCAGATTTGCTGTCGTCTATGGTCACTGACATGAAGCCAAATCAGCTTCTTGAGCTTGCAGAAATTGTACAGCCTATTGGCATTTCCAACTTGGAGCACGTAGACGCTCCTGTTGTCGAGGGTTCCAATGGACCAGCAATTGATACGACTGCGCTCGGAAAGCTTGTTGGTATTCTTGTATAACTTCTATTTTTGTTTCACATATGTGAGTACAAAACTACATTTGTCTACATAACACCAGGTAATAGGTTTATGTGGAGAGATTTTGATTGCATAAAACTGTCTTTTGTATTCCGTTTTTTATAGGTAGACTGGTATCTAAAATGGGACCAGTTTGGGGGATGTGGAATGCACGAGCGGTCATACAATCCACATATGATTTCGGTACTTATGGCTGCAGACAATAACGCTGAAGCCATTAGAACAGCAATTAGGCAATTCCAGGAGCAAACGTATAAGCACTGGGAGCTTATTATTGTTGACTACAGCTCCGATCCTCAGATTGCAAGAATGTTGGATAACCTTGCAAATCAAGAGCCTCGTCTTGATGTTTTGTCTCAGCCAGGAATCAGCCGTTTTGTTGCGCTTGAGATTGCGCAGGGCCGTGCTCGTGGCGCCTATACACTTACTACAGAGCCATCGTATATGTTCAATTCCCACCTTCTGCAGGAATTGTATGCAGCTGCTACCGCCCATGGTCCTGTTGGCTCAACTAACGCCGCTGATATTGTTGTTGCTCATATGAAAACAGCTGATGCAACCAGTGAAAGCAAGAAGCCTTTTGGTACTAAAGCCGATAGTTTGCTGCAGGTATTTGAAGAGTCTCAGCTTCCTTATCTGACTTCTATGAGCGGAAAGCTGTGCTCCACACGCATTCTTACGGACATTAAGCATGAGCCAGAAACTGATGGTGAGTGTGGCTTTGTTGGCTACTGCTTTGAGATTGCTAAAAAGGTAGTCTATGCTCCTGAAGCAATTTTTGTTGATATTCCTACTGTTGAAGAGGAAAAAGAGAGCATTTCTGTTTCTATGGATAAGCTTGCTGAAGAGCGTCAGGCACTTATGGCTCTTGCAAAGCATCTTGGCTTCGCAGGCTCAAAAAAGGTTCAAAAGCTGATTAGTCGTTATTTAATCAGTAAGCTGCTCAAGAGCATGTATCCAGTATTTTATGGAGAATCCCAGCTCAGTGATAAAGAAAAAGAAAGCATCATCATTAAGATTCTTTCTAATCTTGTGGCTCACCTCATTGTTACCGAAGCAACAGCTCCCAGACTTATTGCCCATACACTGCTTGGTGCAATTTTGTCTCCAACAACTCAGGCACGCTACGCCTATGCTCGTAGAGCGGTAATGTACGCACGTTTTATGCGTATCCCGCTTACGTAATCAAGCAGCTTCTAACTGCTTGGTCTTAGTGCAAGCTTTTAATGTCTATCTTTCAGTGATTTAAAAGTTTGAGCAATGCCGTCGTTTTTGAGGCGGAAGAATCCCTCTTTAGCTAGGTATGCATAGCGGGCAAACGTATCTTCTTTTGGCAGCTCAATGCCACAAACCTGTGCAAAGAGCGCTTTTCCTGTGCGCAAGATACCCGGATTGCCAAAGACACGTTTTGCGTCCATACGCTCAAAGCTCTTAGCGAGAAGATCGCGCACTTCTGTATCAAGCGCACCTGCCGCATCATGTTCTTCTCGCCACGTAGTGCGTTTGTTGTAAGCAAGGCGTAGTTGATACCGCGCAGGGTGAGCGCATCTAACACCACACTTGAGGTGATGCTGTGTGCCTCAACAATGTCCATCATGTCATTCCAACGCTCAAGTGGAACGTTAGGCTGACGCTGGGCAAAAGTTGTTGCCTCTGCATAGCCATTCTCGCGATAGTTATAGAGGGCGGAGTCTGTGTACACCAGACGTGCGCCGCAGCAATGTGAGGCGATGAGGAAGGGGTTGTCAACCCAGCCAGCACCAGGAACTTCTTTGAAGACGATGTTGTTGTCATCTAAGAAACCCTTGCGATAGAGCGCTGTCCAAATGGCAGGATGGTGCAGCAGAAGCTGTGCTACCTGATCAATTGAACAAGGCAGCTGCTTGGGTTTGACGCGGCCCTTATAGGCGCAGGGAACTCTGTACTCGGCAGCGTCGGTAGCAGCTCTAAACTGCGACTTTGCTCCCGCACGGCCATTTTTCTGGTTACCAAACACGCGCCAATAGGCAGAGCGGGCAATATCTACTTTGTTTTCTCCGCCGTGAGCTTCAATAAGATCTACCAGCTCTTGAACCATGGTTGGCTCAAGATAGTCGTCAGGCTCAACAATACCAACCCACCTACCGTGAGCTGCAATAATGCCACGATTACAGGTAGCTCCATAGCCTTCGTTTTCTTTGTCTATGATGACCATGCGTCCATCGCGAGCAGCATGCGCTTCCAAAAGAGCTAAAGATGTGTCAGTTGAGCCATCGTTTAAGCAAATAATCTCCAGGTTTGTGTAACTCTGTGACTGAATACTTGCCAGGCACTGCTCCAGATAGTCTGCAACGTTGTATATGGGTACAACAAGAGAAACCAAAGGTTGGTGGTTTTGAGCGTGACTCATCTAAACTCCTTTTGATTGCTGCTTTATACTATATAGGCATCAACCCACTCACGAAGTCACATTTTGAGGAAATATGAAGCGCACTGCCCTTGTCATAGTTACCTTTAAACGCCAAGAACTGCTTTCCAACCTGCTTAATTCCATTACGCAGCTCACGCAGGCTCCATGGCGCATTATTGTTGTGGACAACGAGAACTCCTCTGAGACAGCCTCGCTTGTGTCGGAGTTTTCGGAGAAGGTCAAAACCATGTGGGGAGAAACCACTGACGATCCTGATACTCACGGTGGGACTAATCGCGTGTGCTACGTACCTATGGAGCAAAATACTGGAGGCTCCGGCGGTTTCTCTGAGGGTGTGCGCGTAGGCTACGAGCTGGGCGCTGAGTGGTTCTGGGTTATGGACGATGACGTTGCGGTGCTGCCTGATGGTCTTGATAAGCTTGACGCATGGTCAGACAAGGCTGAGGTTATTCAAGGTCAGCGCTATGACTTTGACGGTGGTCCTTTCTTCTGGCAGTATCGCTTTAGCACCGCCTTGGGCATCTACAATCCGCTGGTAAAGGCTGGCTTTGACGGTGTGCCTTATCGCGAGTGCAATGTTATGTGCTTTGAGGGCGCTTGTTTTAAGCGTTCAGTAGTGCAGAAGATTGGTCTGCCTGACGCACGCTTCTTTATCTACTGGGACGATGCGTTGTATGGCTATTTGGCTATGCAAGGTAACTCAGCCTATTCTGATTCCAGACTTTGTTCTTTCAAGATGTCGAGAAGTTCCTGGTCAGAGCATTGGTTCTGTACGTCAACTCAATTCAACCTCTGATATGACACGTTATTACATCACACGTAACCGTGGATACATTGCCCGTTACTTCCAGGTTCATGGTGATTACAACCGCGTGCTCTTTGGCGTTGGCACCGCACTGACCTTTGCAAAAGAGATTATCCGCTTGATTTTGGTAGATAGAGCGCATTTCTCGTCTGGTCTTTCTCGCCTTATTAAAGGCTGGAAGGACGCGCGTCTTATCTATAAGGACGCGACCTGGCGTCCGCAGCCTCCACTCGATTAGGAGTAAAGCCGACAGAACGTGTCGGCTTTTTTGATGCCCAAACGTTCAACAAAAGTGAGCGCTGAAAGGTGAATTGTGGCGCATTTGTGAAAGAGGACCAATGCCCACTGGCTAAAAAGGTGATTATTTTTTTGACCATTAATAAATTTTGTAATTAGCAGAATTTCTAGCTATTTTTCTACCTGCAGAGATATCGATTAGTAAATAGTGTCAATGCTCAATTTTGTATTCTTGACTAATTTTCACAAGATATTGTTATAGTTCTCGCTTCCAAACACTATAAGTTGTGGCATAGTAAATGCCATCACACAAGCGGGTTTTCAACCACTTCGCTTAGGCAAAAGCTTAGGAACCGCAGTGAGAATCCAATTAAACACGCATGAAAGCGTTGCTTTCACCAACGTTTGTTCAAGGAGTTTGCACATGAAGATTATCAAGCGCAACGGCTCAGAGGTTACCTTCGAGGTTGAGAAGATTGTTAACGCAATTGCCAAGGCTAACGCAGAGGTCCCTGAGGATCAGCGCCTGACTGAGCGTGAGATTCAGTTTGCTTCCCTCAACGTTACCGATGAGTGCGAGAAGGCTGGACACACTGTTACCGTCGAGGAGGTTCAGGACCTCGTCGAGGATCAGCTCATGGCTCTTGACCGCTTTGAAGTTGCTCGTAAGTACATCATTTACCGTTACATTCAGAACCAGAAGCGTCACAAGAACACCACCGATGACAAGATTCTGTCTCTGATTGAGTGCAATAACGAGGAAGTCAAGCAGGAGAACTCCAACAAGAACCCTACTGTTGTTTCTGTTCAGCGTGACTATATGGCTGGTGAGGTTTCTAAGGACCTCGTTCAGCGTGAGCTCCTTCCAGAGGATATTGTTGCTGCTCACAACGAGGGCCTCATTCACTTCCACGACTCCGATTACTTTGCACAGCACATGCACAACTGTGACCTCATCAACCTTGATGACATGCTGCAGAACGGCACTGTTATCTCCGGTACTCTGATTGAGCGTCCACACAGCTTCTCTACAGCATGCAACATCGCAACCCAGATTATTGCTCAGGTAGCATCCTGCCAGTACGGTGGTCAGTCCATCTCCCTAGCTCACCTTGCTCCTTTGTTGATGTTTCTCGTAAGAAGATCCGTAAGACCGTCATGGAGGAGATGAACTCCGTCGGTGTTGAGCTTTCTGCTGAGCAGCTCAACGATATGGTTGAGAAGCGCCTTCGTGATGAGGTTTCCCGTGGTGTTCAGACCATTCAGTACCAGGTTGTCACTTTGATGACCACCAACGGTCAGGCTCCTTTCATTACCGTCTTCATGTACCTCAATGAGGCAAAGAATGAGCAGGAGAAGCAGGATCTTGCACTCATCATTGAGGAGATGCTCCGTCAGCGTTACCAGGGCGTAAAGAACGAGGAGGGTGTCTGGATTACTCCTGCATTCCCTAAGCTCATCTACGTTCTTGAAGAGGACAACGTTTACGAGGATTCCAAGTACTACTACCTCACTCAGATGGCGGCTAAGTGTACCGCTCGCCGTCTTGTCCCTGACTACATCTCTGAGAAGAAGATGAAGGAGTACAAGCTTTCTAAGGGCGAGAAGGAAGGCGAGGGCGATACCTTCACCTGCATGGGCTGCCGTTCCTTCCTGACTCCAGACCGTTCTGGTAATGGTTTTAATAACGTTGCTCGTGCAAAGAACTATGAGCCAAACAAGCCTAAGTATTACGGCCGCTTCAACCAGGGTGTTGTAACTATCAACCTTCCTGACGTTGCTCTTTCCGCTGGTCGCGATATGGACAAGTTCTGGAAGATCTTTGATGAGCGTCTTGAGCTTTGCCACCGCGCACTTCGTGCTCGTCACGATCGACTGAAGGGCACTCTGTCCGATGCTGCTCCTATCCTTTGGCAGTACGGCGCACTTGCTCGTCTAGACAAGGGTGAGGTTATCGATCCACTTCTCTACGGCGGATACTCCACCATTTCTCTTGGTTATGCAGGTCTGTACGAGTGCGTTAAGGCTATGACTGGCCACAGCCATACTGACAAGGAAGCAACTCCATTTGCAATCCAGGTCATGCAGCACATGAACGATAAGTGCACTGAGTGGAAGGAAGCAGAGGATATCGATTATTCCCTCTACGGAACTCCTCTTGAGTCCACTACCTACAAGTTTGCTAAGGCACTTCAGCGCCGCTTTGGTGTTATCCCTGGCATCACCGATAAGGGCTACATCACCAACAGCTACCACGTCCACGTCGCAGAAGAGATTGACGCATTCCAGAAGCTTCAGTTTGAGTCTGAGTTCCAGCGTCTTTCCCCTGGTGGAGCAATCTCCTACGTTGAGGTTCCTAACATGCAGGATAACATCGAGGCAGTTCTTAGTGTCATGCAGTTTATCTACGACCACATCATGTACGCTGAGCTTAACACTAAGTCTGACTTCTGCCAGGAGTGTGGATTCGACGGTGAGATTCAGATTGTTGAGGAAGACGGCAAACTGGTCTGGGAGTGCCCACACTGCGGCAACCGTGATCAGACCAAGATGAATGTTGCTCGTCGTACCTGCGGCTACATTGGTACTCAGTTCTGGAACCAGGGCCGTACTCAGGAGATTATGGATCGCGTCCTTCACCTGTAAGTTTAACTGGTCATTTGTAAACGAGCAGAAGAGCTTTACGCTCCTCTGCTCGTTTTATTATCTATATCAGGTAACATCCAAGGTATACGGATGTTACCCCATCAAAGGTTATGTATGAACTACTCAAACATTAAGTTTTCAGATATCGCAAACGGTGTTGGCATTAGAACAACCCTGTTTGTCTCGGGCTGTCGTCTACGCTGTGAAGGCTGCTTTAACTACGAGGCGTGGGACTTCAAGAGTGGTGGAGAGTTTACTCCAGAAGTTGAGCAAGAAATTATTGAATCTCTGGCCCCTGTTTACATCAATGGCCTGTCCATTCTTGGTGGAGAGCCCTTTGAGCCAGAAAACCAAGAAGGTCTTGTTGAATTTGTCGAGAAGGTCAGAGCTACCTATCCACAAAAGAGCATTTGGATGTATTCAGGCCACACCTGGGATCAGTTGACCGAGGGAAAGTGGCACACAGAGTATACTGATCGCATTCTGTCTTGTATTGATGTTCTGGTAGACGGTCCATGGGTTCAGAGCCTCCACGATATTACCCTGCGGTTTAGAGGTTCTTCTAATCAGCGTCTGATAGACGTTCCAAAGACGCTTGCTTCTGGTGAGATTACCCTTTGGACTGATGGACCTATTCTTAGTACGCGTGGAATATAAGATTTGTCAAAGATTCACAAAAAAAGCCCGCTTATGCGGGCTTTTTTATTGAGGTTGACATGATAGTGAATTTCTATTTTTCAGAAAAGGCTTCAGAATCTGTGGGTTTCTCGCCAAGTTCACTGATAAAGATTGCAATAAAGATGACAATGAAGCCCAGGAAGATGGTTGGTGTGATCACTTCGGCAAGGAAGATAACGCCAAAAATCGCAGCAAAAATACTGTCCAGAGAAATAATTAGTGAAGCCTGAACAGGAGCAACTGATTTCTGTGCGCGGTTCTGCAAAACACCGGTGAGCGCGGTCGCGATGAGAGTGATGTAGGCGAGGGCAACCCAAGCATTTGTGGGCAATACCGCAAAAGGTGGGAATCGTTTCAAAGCAAAGCGCGTAAGCAAGGCAGGGAAGAGCGCTCACACCAAGCTGTACCACCGTAAGCGTGATGATGTCGTATTTGTGAGCAAGCTCGGCAATAAGGACAAAGTCAAAGGCAAAAATGACTGCAGAGAGCAAGGTCATCTGCTCTCCCAGACCAAATGAGAATGAGAAATCAGCACCCAGTGAAATAAGACCAACGCCTGCAACGCACATAAATGCGGCAAAAATACTGGTTGAATGAGGTTTTTTCTTTGCGATAAGCCAGTTTACAAACGGAATCATCGCGCAATAAATTGATGCAATAAAAGCAGCTTTACCTGCAGTGGTATAAGCAAGGGCACCATTTTTGGAAAAAGATATCCAAGACCGTTTAAGATGCCTAAAAAGCACTCCGTATTTGATATGCGTAGCATCCAGGTGCTCGGCGAGGTTCTTTCTAAAAATGATGGCAACAATACCTACAGCAAAGACAAAACGTAAGGTCATAAGCCAAGCTGCCGAGATGTAACTAATTGCATCTTTGATAACTACAAAGGAGCCTCCCCAAATAAGAGCACAGATAAGAAGGGCAAACTTCCATACAAGGGGAGAAGAAGCGTCAAAAGAAGATCTAGACATAGTTGTTGCAGAAAGACCTGATGAAGACACGTGCTATCCGTTTCGTCGAGACTAAAAAAGCAAAGCTACAAACAATAATTTTGGGAATTCAAACGGGTGCAAGTATACGTGATTTTGCATTTGAATCATACGAAAAGCAGCATAAAAACAGGATAAGAAGTATACTCACTTCTGCAAGAAAAATAAGAATGTACGATGGTTTTTGTGCTAGAAGATATTTCAAGGAGACTTTTATGTCTAACTACGTTCTGACCTGTTGTTCTACGGCCGATGTAAGCGAGAAGTACCTTCAGTCTAGAGACGTGAAGTACGTATATTTCAACTATGAGCTTGGTGACGAGCAGTGCAAGGATGACTTTGGTCGCACTAACCCTCCTGCAACGCTCTATAAAAGAATGCTTGCAGGTGAAGATTGCCGCACCTCTCAGGTTTCCATTGGCGAATACATGGATTTCTGGCGTCCATTCCTTGAGGAGGGCAAAGATGTTCTCCACGTTACTCTCAGTTCTGGTGTTTCTGGAACCTATGAGTCTGCGTGCCAGGCAAAAGAAGAGATTGAGCAAGAGTTCCCAGGTAGAAAAGTTGCTGTTGTAGACTCTCTCCAGGCCTCTTCTGGATATGGTCTACTTGTTGATGGTCTTGCTGATAGGCGTGATGAGGGCTTGTCTTTTGAAGAGGCAGTTGCTTGGGCTAAAGAGGCTCGTCACCGTGTGTATGGATGGTTCTTCTCAACAGATTTGACCTTCTTTGTTCGTGGTGGACGTATCTCCAAGACAGCTGGTCTGCTCGGTGGCATGCTTAATATCTGCCCAATCATGTCGTTTGAACCTAATGGAACTCTGGCAGTTAAAGAGAAGGCGCGTGGCAAGAAGAAAGCTGGCGCTCGCGTTGTCGAGGTTATGACCCAGACTGCAGAGCAGGGAAGTGCTTACGCAAACAAAGTCTTTATTTCTAACTCTGAGTGTGAAGCTGATGCTGAGGGCATTAAAGAGCTCATTCAGGAGAAATTCCCTCAAGTTGGAGATATCAATATCTTTACCATCGGTGCAACAATCGGTGTTCATACTGGTCCTGGAACTGTTGCAACGTTCTGGTGGGGAGAAGAGCCTCGCGCTTAAGATGTTGCTCGAGTAGGTAAGAAAGGGCTTTAGTCATGGTTAATTTTGAGTACGTTGTACCTACTCAGGTTGTTTTTGGAAAAGATACTCAGCTCCGTGTGGCAGAGATTATCTCTGCTCACGGAGGCAGCAAGGGTGCTGGTGCATTTTGGCGGCAATCACGTGGTAAAAAGCGGTTTGCTTGATCAGATTCACCAGCTTTTAAGCGATGCTGGAATTGCTTATGTTGATTGTGGTGGAGTTGTTCCTAACCCTCGTCTTGAGCTTGCAGAAGAAGCTGTAGAGCTGGGCAAACGTGAAGGCGTTGACTTCATTTTGGCCGTTGGTGGAGGCTCTGTCATGGACTCTGCTAAGGCAGTTGCATACGGCTTAGCCAATGATGTTTCTCTTGAAGACCTCTATTTGCATAAGGTTAGTGTTTCACAAGCAACTCCCGTAGGTGTTGTTTCTACCATTGCAGGAACTGGCTCTGAGACCTCGGATTCTTCTGTCATGAACATTACGCTGGCCGATGGACGTGTGCTTAAGCGTTCTTATCATCATCAGAGCGGTCGTCCTTGCTTTGCCATCATGAATCCAGAGCTCACTTACTCTGTAAGTGCGTATCAGACAGCATCAACGGGCGCAGATATCATGATGCACACCATGGAGCGCTATTTTACGCTCGTGAGGGATGTGGCGCTTACTGACGAGCTAGCTGAAGGCCTTTTGCGAACTGTAAAAGAAGCAGTGTTAGTGGCCATTAAAGAACCAGAAAACTACGCAGCACGCGCCGACTTACTTTGGGCATCATCGCTTTCTCACTGTGGACTTACCGGAACTGGTCGCGTGAGTGATTTTGCTTCTCACGCAATTGAACATGAGCTCAGTGCAAAGTACGACGTAGCTCACGGTGCTGGTCTCACGGCTATTTGGGCAAGCTGGGCAAAATACGTTATGAGTCAAGATCCAGAGCGCTTTGCACAGTTTGCCGTCAATGTTTTTGGAGTTCAAAACAACTTCCACAACGCAACAGCTACCGGTCTTGCAGGAATTGAAGCTTGGAATCAATGGTGTCATGCAATTGGTATGCCCACTTCTCTTGCTGAGCTTGGAGTAGACCCTTCAGAAGAGGATATTCTTCAGATGGCTGAGGGCACTATTGATGCACGTGGTGGACATCACGCAGGCAACTTCATGCAACTTAAGACCGCAGACGTCCAAAAGATTCTTACCATGGCTCTAAACTAGAGTTTCTCAAGGTAAATTTTTTATAAATGCGGGTATTATTACTACATACGAAGTTACTGAGCTACAAAGTTCAAACATATGGAAGGAAGATTCATGAGCGGTTTTGTTAAAGCAGACAACGTTTTTGTTAATCAGAACGCAGCGAGCCGTAATGATGTCCTGCGTTTCATTGCCGATAAGGCTCAGGAGGCTGGCGTAACTGATAATGCAGACGCTGTTTACAACGCTTTCCCTAGCTCGCGAGGAGATGGGCGAGACCGGCATGACTGACGGCTTTGCAGTTCCTCACGCAAAAAGATGCGGCTATCAAGGATGCAGCTGTTTTTGTCTTCAAGAACAGCACCCCTCTTGAGTGGCCTTCCTTTGACGAGAAGCCCGTTGATGTTGCTATTGCTCTGCTTGTCCCAGACGGAGAGGCTGGCACCACCCACATTAAGCTTCTTTCCAAGACTGCTGTTCTTCTGATGAGGGATGAGTTTAAGGCACTGCTTCGTAGCTCTGACGATCAGGAGGCAATTGCTCAGGCTATTAACGACGGCATTAACGAGGAGTAGTTCTTCTCGCCAGCTTGTTGGTATGCTAGATTCACAGCAGTTTTACTGGGTAAAATTTTGGACACTCAAGCGCAAGCTTGAGTGTCTTTTTTGTGTAAAAAGGCGTACACTTGTACTAGTTTTAGTCGAGAAGGGAGTCAGATGTTTACACCATGTACTGACAAGCGTGTTGCTGTCTTTTTTGCTGATGGTTGTGAAGAGATTGAGGGACTGAGCGTTGTTGACGTCCTGTATCGTGCAGGTATTCCTTGTGACAAAGTGTCTATCTCTGATTCTTTGAGTGTGACTTCTTCTCATCAGGTTACCTTTTTAACAGACAGGCTGCTCAGTCAGGTCTCATTTGATGATTACAGCATGTTAGTGCTTCCTGGAGGTCTTCCCGGAACCACCAATCTTGAGGCTTGTGAGCCACTTATGCAGGCAGTTGATGCGTTTGCAGTAGATGGTCGTGCGCTTGCTGCAATTTGTGCAGCTCCTTCAATTTACGCTAAGCGCGGATTGCTTGCGGGTAAGAAGGCCACTTCCAACCCAGGCTTTCAGCACTTTCTCTCAGAGAATGGCGCTAATCTTTTGCAAGATGCGGTTTGTGTTGATGGCTCTTTCATTACCAGTCAGGGTGCAGGAACCGCTCTTAAGTTTGGCCTAGAGATTGTCCGTTATCTTGTAGGTAATGACGTGGCAGAAAAAGTTTCTCAAGGTATTGTGCTTATTTAAGCCATGGCACCTTCTCAAAAACAGTACCTGGTTATTGATTTAAAGAGTTTCTACGCATCAGTTGAATGTGTTGAGCGAGGCCTTGATCCTATGAAGGCTAAGCTTGTTGTGGCAGATCTTACCAGGACAGAAAAGACAATCTGTTTAGCTGTTTCACCTGCGCTTCGTGCGTTGGGTGTTCCTGGGCGTTGTCGCGTTTTTGAGATTCCCAAAAACCTTACCTATGAGGTGGCTCCTCCTCGCATGGCTTTGTATGTAGAGCGCTCTGCAGACGTTTATTCGGTGTATCTCAAATACATTGCGCCAGAAGATATCCACGTCTATTCCATCGACGAGGCATTTATTGACGTTACACCGTACTTATCGCTTTACGGATGTACAGCTAGAGAGCTAGGCGAGAGGATCCGTGCAGACGTAGCAAAAACTACTGGTATCCCTGCTACTTGTGGTTTGGGCCCAAATTTGTATCTGGCAAAAATTGCGCTTGATATTACGGCAAAACACAGCCCAAATTTCTTTGGTGAGCTTGATGAAGAGTCGTACAAACTTAAACTTTGGAACCATAAACCTTTGACTGATTTTTGGCATATTGGTGCAGGTATTCAAAAGCGTCTTGAGGCTATGAATATCCATACCATGGGACAACTTGCTATGGCTCCTACAGAGCCTTTGTATAAAGAATTTGGTGTTGATGCAGAAATTCTTATTGATCACGCTTGGGGTATTGAGCCAACAACCATTGCAGACATCAAGGCCTATAAATCTCAAAAGTCATTCCGTTTCAACGGCACAGGTTTTTTGATCACAACAGAGATACAGAAGGTGCTCGTCTTATCTTTTAAAAGAAATGGTAGAAGCACTGTCCTTAGAGCTGGTTACTCAGAAGCTGGTCTGTTCTTCTATTGGTATCTATATTGGCTATTCTGCAACAGAAGGTCAGATGGAAGAACTAAGGCAGACAGGGGACTATAGGAGCTGGAGAAGACATATTCCTTCCAGTAGTGGCACTAAAAAAAGCTCACGTATCCTACCAACTCTAGAGATGAGCTTATGGCAGAGGTTTTGTCTTTCTTTGACGAGCGAGTAATACCTTCAGAAAGTGTACATCGTGTTGGCCTTACCTTCGGAAATACTCAAGAAGAAACGGACTCAGGTATTCAGACGTCGCTTTTCCAGGACAATACCGTTTTAGAAAGAGAGCGCCAGCGCCAAGATACTATCAATGCAATAAAGAAAAAGTTTGGAAAGAACTCATTGCTCAAAGCTATGGACTTGCTTCCAGAAGCTACAGCCAGACAAAGAAATGCTCAGATTGGAGGACACCGTAGTGGAGAAGAAACCAATGAAGCCTAAACAGGGTTTCTCGCCAGAGAATCACAAGACAAAAGAAGATATGTTTGCATCTCAGATGCATTACGGGCATCCTCGTATGTCTCGGGCAAATAGGGCAAAGATATTTATGCCTTTCGATGCATTAAAGGGCTTGAGAGAAGCCCTGGCAGAAAGAGAAAGAGAAGCTCAAAGCCACATAAAAGACTTTGACGACTTACCTCACTGGTCATAGGTTTATGCGATAGAATAGGAGAGTCGTGTAATAAAACCAAGGAGGTCTGATGAACCCCAAAGCAAAAATTGCTATTCCAGCAATTGCGGCACTCATTTTTATTGTCATTGATTTTGTCGCACCAGTTCAGTATCTCAGCTATTTCCACACCGCATTTAACTTTGCAACTCGTCAGACAAATCCAATCTCTTTGATGCTCGCACGTGTTACCTATATCATTTTCCTGAGCTACCTGTTTGCTGCGGTTTCAGGTCTTCTGAGGAACTTCCGTCCTCGCCTGAGATGGGGTCTTTCCATCCTTTCTGTAGTTGGTACAACTTCCGCACTTACTACACTTTCTCTGATGATTTCTACCAGCCAGGCTGTGAATTTCACCACCCTTATTCTTAACATCATGATTGTTGCCTTCCTCCTACTTGCAGCTCTTCTTGCACTACTTATTTGGGTTCGTGCTAAGAAAGAGTTTGACCAGCGTCAGGCTGATCTTGAGGAAGAAGAGGTTGTTGTTGCTCCAATGCCTCTTACAACTGAGGGTGCAGGCGTTGCTCCGGTAGTTCCTGTCACTGCAGAGGCTGCGCCAGCCGTTGCAGCAGAGGCCTCAGAGGCATCAGCAGCTCCAGAGACACCAGAAGCTCCACAGGAGTAATTTCTTACGTACTCTCTTCTTGTTCAGGAGGATTATCTTTTCTCACAGGAGAACCGTATGTCTTTTGTTGAATTCAAAGAGGTAACAAAGACGTATACCATGGGTTCTATCAAGGTACACGCCGTCCATGATATGAACTTCTCCATAGAAGAGGGAGAGCTTTGCGTCATTGTTGGCCCATCAGGAGCCGGTAAAACAACTGTCTTGAATATGCTCGGAGGTATGGATACCTGTACCTCCGGGTCTATTTATTTAGACGGAAAAGAAATTGGCGGCCTTTCAGAAAAAGAAAGAACGCTCTATCGCCGTCATGATATTGGCTTTGTTTTCCAGTTTTACAATCTAGTTTCTAATCTCACTGCAAAAGAAAACGTTGAGCTTGCATCTCAGATTTGTCTTGACCCTATGCAGCCAGAAGATGCGCTTCGTGCTGTTGGTCTCGAGCACCGTATAGATAACTTCCCAGCTCAACTTTCTGGTGGAGAACAACAGCGCGTTTCTATTGCGCGTGCTCTGGCAAAAAACCCACGCCTTTTGCTCTGCGATGAGCCAACGGGTGCGCTGGATTATAAAACAGGAAAGCAAATTCTTAAGCTCTTGCAGGATATGTGCAAAGAGCAACATAAGACTGTGGCTATTGTCACACACAATTTTGCATTCACTCAAATTGCCGATAGGGTTATCCATGTTAAAGAAGGTCAGGCTCAATCGGTAGAAGTTAATCCACACCCAGCTGACGCGCTTACTGTTGAGTGGTAGTTATGCCGCGCGCACTCTTTACCGAGATTACTCGGACCATCAAAGGGTCTCTCGCCAGGTTTCTTGCAATTACAGGAATCGTTGCTTTAGGCTGCGGTTTCTTTGCGGGACTTAAAATGGCTAGCCCCGATATGCAAGAAGCTGCTCATACGTTTTACGCGTCCCAGCACCTCTATGATATTCGTGTCATCTCAACGCTTGGACTGAGCGAGAAGGACGTGCAAGCTCTTGCATCTGTCGAGGGTGTTGAAACAGTTATGCCTTCTCGCACAGTGGATGTTATGGCTACACTGACGTCTTCACAAACGGCTGCGCGTGTCAGTACGTTTAGACCAGGTGAGCTTAATCAGCCAGTAGTAGTTGAGGGAAGGCTTCCTGAGGGACCCCTACGAGTGTGTTATGAGCGCTGATCAAAAGAAGCGTGCAGACATAAGTCTTGGTCATCAGATTGAGCTTCCAGAGACTTCTAACGGCGTTCACTTACGTGGTGGATTGTATACCGTTGTTGGATTTGTGAATGTGCCAACGTATCCGTATGTAAGTAATTTTGGAACAACCTCTTTGGGAAATGGCATTATTCAACAGTTTGTTTTTGTAACTGAAGATGCCTTTGCTGAAGATGATCCCTATACCGAAGCCTATGTGACAATTCAGAACGCAACAAACTATAAAAGTGGCTCTACGGCCTACCAGAGCGCTGTGGAGGAGGTTACAGAGCGTATCAAGCAAATGAATCCATCGCTTGCAGCTCTTCGCTTACAAGAGCTTAAGGTTGACGCTCAGGCGCAAGTTGATGAAGCTCGTCAAAACCTGGAGCAAGCAAGGAAAGAAGCATCAGACAAGCTAGGCGACGCTCAGAAAAAACTTGAAGACGCTGAAGCTCAAATTTCTACACAACAACAAAAACTCGTTTCTGGTCAAGAGCGCTATGATGCCGGCTATCAGCAGGTAGTAAGTGCGAGTGCCAATGCCGATCAACAGTTTGCCCAGGCAGAGGCTCAGATTTTGGCATCGGAAGCCCAGATTGCCCAGGGAACAGCTGAGTTAAGTGCAGGAGAAGCGCAGTATCAAGCTGGTCTCGCTTCCTTCAATGCAGGACAAGCAACATTTATGCAGCAAAAGAGTGCGTTTGAAGCAGGTCGCGATGCATTTCTTGCAGGTCTTGCCGCACTAAAGGTATTACGGTAGCTACGCTTGAAGAGGCACAGCAACAGTTGAGCGCCTTAGGTCTACCAACTACGCAAGTGGATGCTCTTCTCGCCACACAGGCACAGATTGCGGATGCAGAGGCAGAATTAGCTAGCCAGCAGCAGGCCTTAGCAGCGGCCCGAACAGAGCTCGATCAGCGTACAACTCAGCTGCATGCAGCAGAGGTTCAAGTTGAGCAAGCACGCCAAGATCTGGCAGCCGCAAGAAATGCTACGGCAGCAGAGTTAGCTGCAGCTCAAAATAAGCTAGCAGCATCACTCAGTCAGTTGAGGTCCGGGCAAACGGCACTGCAAAATGCAGAGGCTCAGACTCGTGAAGGATGGCAGAGTCTTGAGGATCAGCGAGCTGAGGTAGAGAGGCAGCTTGCTGATGGACAGGCAAAAATCGACAAAGCTCAACAAAAAGTAGACGAGCTCAAAGAACCTGATATATACGTACTTGATCGTACAAAAGAAATTGGCGTTGCAGCTACCAAGCCGACTCAGAGCGTATTAACGACATTGCTAATGTATTTCCCCTGATGTTCTTCTTAGTTGCAGCACTGGTATCGCTTACCAGCATGACTCGTATGGTCTCTGAGGAAAGAACGCTTATTGGCGTACATAAGGCCCTTGGCTACTCAACAGCCCAGATTGCCACTAAATATCTTTTGTATGCAGTTCTTGCGTCACTCTTAGGAGCTGTTATAGGCATAGGCATCTTAAGCCAGATTTTACCTGGAGTTATTATCTCTGCATACGGATCAATCTATACCATTCCAAATGGGGGAGCACCGTATCCTATTCAGCTTGAGAGCGCGCTTCTCTCGGGACTTTCTGGCATAGGTATCACGCTGCTCTCTACAATGGCCGCCGTTTTATCCTCATTGAAAGAAGAGCCATCTAGCCTCATGCTGCCAAAAGCTCCAAAAGCTGGCTCAAAGATTTTTCTTGAGCGTATTACGCCTCTTTGGAGCAGATTGTCTTTCTCGTGGAAAGTTACTATCAGAAATCTTGTGCGCTATAAACGCCGCCTGTTTATGACATTGGTAGGAATTGCTGGCTATACAGCCCTCCTTTTAGTAGCGTTTGGCCTCAGGGATTCAATCAGTGACATTATTGATAGCCAATGGCCAGCTATTTCTCATTATGACTACATTGTGGGAATGAGCTCTGATGTTACGGAGCAAGAGGCTGATCAGATTAAGTCTGAGCTTGATGAAATTGGGGCCACAAATACCCATCGTCTGTCTAGAGAAAATGTTCTCCTAGAATCTGATACACAAAAGGCAGGATCGCTCACTAGGACAACCATTCTGACCAGTGATACTCCTCAAGAGTTGACCTTGACGTTTACACTTCGTAATCGTCTTTCTGGCCAATCAATTGAGTTCACTCGTGATTCCGTAGTGATTTCCGAGAAATTGGCTAAGCGTCTTGGTGTAGGTGTAGGCGATACCATTCAGGTTTACGCGCAGGATAGGATTGGAAATCCATCTGGCGTACCAAGTACGCTTACAATCACTGGAATTAGCGAGAATTACGTTGGATCCTATCTTTTTGTTGGACCAGATGCCTGGGAATCTTTAGGCAACCGCGAACAGGCAACGGATGGTTGGTATACAACGCTTCCAGAAGATCAAACAACGAGAGATACTTTTGGAGAAAAGCTTATTGACCAGGTAGGTGTTGCAACTGTTGATGATGTCAATGAAGCTATTCGTACGTATAGAGAATCTCTTGCAGTAGTAAATCGCGTTGTGGCTATTCTTATTGTTGCCGCAGCACTGCTTGCATTTATCGTTTTGTATAACCTCACAAATATCAATATTGAAGAACGCATTCGTGAGATTGCCAGCTTAAAGGTGCTTGGTTTCACGCGACATGAGGTTGATGCATATGTCTTTAGAGAGATTGCGCTTCTCGCCGTGTTTGGAGCACTCTTTGGACTTGTTCTTGGCACCTATCTTGAAGGATTTGTTGTTCAAACAGCCGAGATTGACCTTGTTATGTTTGGCCGTGCTATTCATGCACCAAGTTATTGGTTTGCCTTTGGACTCACGCTTGTTTTCTCGCTTTTAGTGTATGTAGCCATGCGACCAAAGCTTAAAAATATTGACATGGTTGAGAGTCTTAAGAGTGTTGAGTAGCTAAGGTATTGCACGCCCAAGAAGGGCATATTTTAGATAAGATAGAAGGTAGTTTTAGTTGCTCATCTATAAGGAGTTGGTATGCCTAAGGTTTCCTTTGTAATTCCTGCATACAACATTGAATCGTACATTGGTCGTTGTCTTAAAAGCGTTCAAAACCAGACTTTTGTTGACTTTGAGGCAATTGTTGTTGATGATGCCTCAACAGACGCCACTCCAGAGAAAATCGTAGAAGCAGTAGGGGATGACTCTAGGTTTAAGGTTGTCACTCATCCAACCAATCAAGGCCTCCATCTGGCACGTAAAACGGGTGCAGCGCACACAACAGGTGAGTGGGTATTCTGCTTAGATGGCGATGATGAGGTTACCGCTGATTTCTTAGAGCAGGTCGTTGCTCATATTGAGAAGAATCCTGTTGATATTCTCCACCTGGGTATTACTGTTATTCCAGAAAATGGTGTAAGTGAAGCTGAGGCAGAAGGATTTGGCAGCTTCATAAACCAGCAATCTCACTTTACTCAAGGTGAGGAAGTTCTTCGAACCATTTACGATGAAGGCTATGGACAGAAGCTTGATTGGCGTACTACGCAGCGCTTATATCGTGGAGAGCTTTTCCGTTCAGCCTTCGCAGAGATGACTTCGGAGCGCCTGGTAAGAGCAGAAGATGCCTATGAGGTATTTGTGCTGTCAGATAAGGCTCAGACTGCCGACGGCTTTGAGTCCTGCAGAGGTCTTTTGTATCACTATGGCATTGGCGTAACTGGTGCTTCTCGCATTTCTATGGATCAATTTGGACAGTTCTGCTATCAGTTCTTAGACAATATTGATCAGACAGAACTTTATATCGGCAAGACAGACAATGTTGCCTATTTGAGGGCTTTTGAAGGCATGAAGCACAAGTTGATGGAGCTTTTGATTGGAGACTGGAAGTCTCGTCTTGCTCCTGAAGATCAAGAACTTGGCCTTGAGCCTTTTGCAATTCTGTTTGGGCCTGCTGTTGCTGTTCGGGAGCTGTATCGCTTTGTTCGAGATGGCGCATATGAGGCCATTGCTACTGGTGTTGAGCTTTCAGAAGACAGTGATGTCTATCGCTTCAGAAACTATGCAAAGAAGTATGTGGATCTGATGAATCAAGATGAAGGAAGAGCCTTTGATCGCGCAGTTGCTATGAAGCGAATTGCAGATGAGCATATTGAGTATCTGAGAAGAGTTCACATGGTAAAGATGTATGAGCAACAGCCTATTCGTATTCTTATTACATCCCATAAAGACGTAGATGTTCCTCAGAGTAACTACCTTCAGCCTATGCAGGTAGGACCAGGTCAGAAGACAAATCGCTTCAACTACATGCTTCATGATGACGAGGGCGATAACATCACCGAGAAAAACGCCATGTACTGTGAGATGACTACACAGTATTGGGCATGGAAGAATATTACTGATGCTCGCTATGTGGGCTTTGGACATTATCGCCGTTACTTCAACTTTACTGATACGGTTTATCCCGAGAATGTCTTTGGCGAGGTCATGGATGATTTCATCGATGAAGATGCTATTAAGAAGTATGGACTTGATGATCAGAGTGTTGCCCACTGTATTGAAGGCTATGACCTTATTACTACAGGCGTAAAGGATATCCGTAAATTCCCAGGAAGCGCCAATACACCTCTTGAACAGTATTATGCTGCACCTCTGCTTCATCCTAAGGATATGGACACTATGGCAGCTCTCATTGTTGAGCGCCATCCAGAGTATGCTGAAGATGTTCACGATTTCCTTAATGGTCACCATCAGTGCTTCTGCAATATGTATATCATGCGCAAAGAGATTTTTGACCGCTATGCTGCATGGGTGTTCCCGCTTGTTGATGAGTGGACTGCGCGCACTGATATGTCTACCTACAGCAAGGAAGCGCTCAGAACCCCTGGTCACCTAACTGAACGCCTCTTTAACATTTGGCGTATGCACATGCTACGCACCGAAGGTAAAGACTGGAAGGTAAAAGAGCTTCAGTGCATCCACTTTACTAATCCAGAGCCTCGCCAGAAGTTCACTCCTCTGTTTGAGGAGAAGACCGAGATTGCTCGTCAAGACGTTGTTCCTGTTGTTTTTGCAGCAGATAACAACTATGCTCCAATTCTTACCTGCGCTATTGGTTCTATGCTTGAAAACGCAGATCCAAGCCGTTATTACGACGTGGTAGTTCTCAATACCAATATTGGTGGTTCTAAACAAGATCTGGTTAAACAGCACTTCTCGCGTTATAAGAATGCTCGTATTACGTTCTATAACGTATGGCGCATGGTTAAGGACTATAAGCTAGATACTAATAACGCTCACATTAGTGTTGAAACGTATTTCCGTTTCTTGGCTCAGGACATTCTTTCTGCATACGATAAGGTTGTCTATCTTGACTCCGATCTTGTAGTTAATGGTAATGTTGCTGAACTTTTTGATGTGAAGATGGGTGACAACCTGATTGCGGCAACGCTTGATATTGACTATCTGGCAAACCTTAACATTCGTGGCGGAGACCGCATGAAGTATAGCCTTGACGTGCTCAATCTTAAGAATCCTTACGCCTACTTCCAGGCAGGAGTTATGGTCTTTAATACCGCAGAGCTTCGTCACTATCACAGCGTCTCAGAGTGGTTACGTATTGCCTCCAACCCAATCTTCATCTACAACGATCAAGATATTCTGAACAGCGAATGTCAGGGTCGAGTAGTCTATCTTCCAGCAGATTGGAATGTGACCCATAACATCTTTGGTCGTGCTGAGAAACTCTATCCACTGGCACCAAACAGCGTTTTTGATGACTATCAGGCAGCACGTCGCGCACCTAAAGTTGTTCACTTTGCCGGTGCTATTAAGCCTTGGCAGAACGCCAGCTGTGATATGGCTTCCTATTTCTGGAAGTATGCCCGCAATACTCCGTTCTACGAGGTCATTATTCAGGACATGGTGCCAGGAGCAAGAAATGATGCGGATGTCACGGAGTTCCACGAGCGTGCACTTTCTGATGCAAGCCCTCTGCGCAAGATTATTGACCCTCTTGCACCATATGGTAGCGCAAGGCGAGAAGCCCTTAAGGCCCTTGGTAGAACCTTAAGAGGCCGCAAATAAATACCTGGTAGGTGCAAGATTTCTTGCACCTACGTTTTTATGTTGGAGTAGTAATGGCAGCACTTTCGCCAAAAGATGCCCGCTCGTGCAGCGGAGCTTAATAGAATCCTGAACCATGCGGCATATGCCTACTATGCCCTTGATAATCCAGAGCTTACCGATGCTGAATTTGACCGCCTACTCATTGAGCTTCAGCAGCTTGAGGCAGCATATCCAGAGCTTGTTACTGAGGATAGCTATACCCAGCGCGTCGGCGGCTATGTCTCTGAGCAGTTTGAGCCTGTCCAACACGCCGCTCGTATGTATTCTATGGACGACGCCATGAACCTAGAAGAGCTGGATGCATGGCTTTCCAGAACAGATGAAGCTCTTGGTGCTTCAGCCACTAATCCCGTGGCATATACCTGTGAGCTTAAGATTGATGGCCTGGGTGTTGCGCTCACGTATCGTGATGGTCAGTTTGTACGCGCTGCTACGCGAGGTGACGGCAGCACGGGAGAAAACGTTACGGCAAACGTTTTGACTATCTCTGATGTTCCCCGAGAGCTAGCGCGTGCTGGTCTTGAGCAGGTTGAAAATAGAGGTCTTAACCAGAGCATTGAGGTACGCGGTGAGGTCTATATGCCCAAGCATTCCTTCATTCGTTTGAATGAGGACGCAGATGCTGCTGGTAAACAGCCTTTTGCTAATCCAAGAAATGCAGCTGCTGGATCTTTACGTCAGAAGGATCCAAAGATTACTGCACACCGAGACCTTGAGACCTTTATCTACGCAGTAGCCGATGAAGGCCCTCTTGATGTCCATAGTCAGTGGGAATTCCTAAACTGGCTTCGTAACTGCGGTTTTAATGTTAACCCTCATGCTCGTCGTTGCCTGAGCGCCCAAGAAGTACACGATTTCTGTGCGCAAGCGCTTGAGCAGCGAGGAGATCTTAACTACGACATTGATGGCGTGGTTGTAAAGGTTGACTCATTTGCCAGTCAAGAAGCTCTAGGATTTACTTCTCGCGCTCCTCGTTGGGCTATTGCATTTAAGTTCCCACCAGAGGAAAAACAGACCATTTTGCGAGAAATTCGTATTCAGGTAGGTCGTACGGGCGTACTCACACCTGTTGCTGAGTTTGATCCTGTTACTGTTGCGGGTTCTACCATTGCCCGTGCAACCCTTCATAACCTTGACGAAATTCGTCGTAAAAACGTGCGCGAGGGCGATACCATCATTGTCCACAAAGCAGGAGACGTTATTCCAGAGGTTGTAGGACCAGTTTTGAGTCTTCGACCTGCAGATGCTGTTGAGTTCCAGATGCCTCGTGTCTGCCCAAGCTGTGGTAGCCCTGTTATTCAGGAAGAGGGAGAGGTGGCCTTCCGCTGCGTCTCTATTGATTGCCCCGCTCAGGCAGTTGAGCGTCTGATTCACTGGGGTAGCCGTAAGGCCATGGACATAGACGGCCTTGGTGACGAGCTTATTAACCGCATGGTTGAAGAGGGTGTTCTCTCTGATGTAGCCGACTTCTACGATAAGCTTACTGAAGAAACGCTGTCCAGCATGCCTACGGGCCGTGTGTACGATACTGATACCGCAGATCACCTTTCTGGCGATAGCATTCCCGTGGGTCATACTATTGCTAAGAAAGTTATGGCACAGGTTGAGGAATCAAAGACAAGAGGTCTTGGTCGCGTGCTCTTTGGTATTGGCATGAGGCATGTTGGCGCTAACGTTGCAGAGCTTCTTGCCCAGGAGTTTGGCTCTATCCAGGCGCTTGCTGTAGCCCCTGTCGAGAAAATCGCTGAAATCCCAGGTATTGGCCCCAAGATTGCAGAGTCTGTACACGAGTTCTTCTCGATACCAGAAAATGTTGCCGTTATTGAGCGTCTTCGTCAGGCAGGCGTAATGCTCGAGGAAGAGAAGCCAGAAAACGAGCTTCCTCAGACGCTTGCTGGACTTACCTTTGTTTTAACGGGAACTCTTGAGCACTTTACACGTGATGAGGCTGGCGCCCAGCTTAAAGCCATGGGAGCAAAGGTTTCCGGCTCTGTGTCTAAAAAGACAAGCTTTTGTAGTAGCAGGAGAGGCTGCGGGATCTAAGCTTACAAAAGGCTGAAAGCTTGGATATTCCTGTGCTTGATGAGGCTGCGCTTCAGCAAATTCTTGAAACAGGACAGGCGCCTGCATAAATGTGCATGTTCAGTAACAAAGTAGTGATTTATACTACCTTGTTACTATCAGTAAAAAGGAGATGACCAAATGAAACTAATAAAAAACAAGTATGTTTCTCTTGGAATGATGTTTTTGATTTTAGCAATCATCCTGAATGTGGCATCAAACGTTAATGATTTATTTGTTGGTGCGCTCTATGGCATATCCTAGGAATATTGATTTTAGGATTGCTTTCTACTCAAAATAGTTTGCGTTTATGCAATCGATAATCTATCCAAGAGAAAACAGTCATGGTAGATAAAAACATTTTGGTTCTTTGTTATTCTCGCTGCACTACCTGTAAGAGAGCTCTCAAATGGCTCGATGAACATGGTGTTTCTTATACTTTGCGTGATATTAAAGAAGAAAATCCAACTGCAGAAGAGCTTGCTGAATGGCATAAGTTGAGCGGTCTTTCTATCAGGAAATTCTTCAATACTTCAGGCATGGTATATCGCGATAATAACATCAAGGAGCAGCTTGATGCAGGTATGAGCGATAGTGATGCCTATAATTTGCTTGCCACCACAGGCATGCTGGTTAAGCGCCCCTTGGTTGTTGCAGGCAATATCATTCTTCTTGGATTTAAAGAGCCTGTGTGGGAAGAAGCACTTCTGTAAGATTGATTTCTACAGCATGCGTTTTTACAGTATGCATCAGTTTGTAGATTAGCGTTAGTAAGAAGGCGGCTACCAAGGTAGTCGCCTTTTGCTTACGCGTTTGAATGCTCAACGCATTTGTA
Source organism: uncultured Atopobium sp. (assembly GCA_916438965.1). Classification (GTDB taxonomy): domain Bacteria; phylum Actinomycetota; class Coriobacteriia; order Coriobacteriales; family Atopobiaceae; genus Lancefieldella. The sequence goes on from CAKAGI010000001.1 coordinate 206,133, forward strand.
TTTTGCCGCGAGTTAGTCCTCGTCATCAACCATTTCTACAACAGGCTTGCCCATATAATTGATGCCATCAACCAGCTCTTCTAGGGTAATTCGCTGACCTAAGATAGTTGCCTGAACAAGCTCTTTGTAGAACTCACGAGCTTCATCTATAAGATCAAGAATGCTTTCAGTCTTGATCTCTCCTGTGTAAGGCTCTTTCCAAGGTAGACGCTTGAGGTTTGCCGTAGGGAAGTCCTCGGTTTTAACAATACGATGGGCCATCGCCGCAACATATGAATTGTTTGAAGGACGCATGAACTTCTCGGTCTTATACAAAACGTCAGGAAGCTTGGTGGTGTACTTAGGATCAGTACGCTCTACAGTGTGGTAGATGCGAGCGTAATCCTGAAGGGCCTTCTCGTACTCACCAACGCCAACATTAAGGTCAAATACCTGAAGCGCTACTTGCGAGAAGAGCGCGCCACCAACGTGCTTGGTTGATTCAATTGCTTCAAGCACCTCAGCTGGGGGAAACGTTTCAACGGTAGTATGGCGCAAGTGCCAGAGAAGGTATGAGTCTAAATCTGTCTCGATAATAGGATGGAGTTCTCTGTAGGCATTCTTGAGAGATGGTTCCGCCTCAATCAGCGCATCTTGCTGGGAATACACAAACGGATGGACAATTCTATCTAGCGCGTAGTGCGCTAAGAGGCCAAGTGCAAACGCACGACCAGCGGGCATGTCGCTCTGCGGTAGGCGAGAAACACCATCGCGAATAGAAAGAAACGCGTCAACAATATGACCCGCATGCATACGACGATGTAGTCTATTGCAGGCAAGCGAGTGGTTTGGCCAGGCAAGATGACGTGCTAGGAAGGGATCAGGACCCTGGTTTCCAAGCAGGAATGCATTGACCTCTGCATCAGTTGCAACAAGTTCTTGCGGTAAATCATGAACCACTTCTGCGCCAAACAGATAGTGGGTTATTAAAGCAGGCATAACACTCCTTGTAGTTTTTCAGTATAAGAGTAGCTGAAAAACGCTCATAGGCGTTAAAATTTCATCTTTGTGTTACAAGATTTAATGATACCTAGGAACTCACACATGGGTCTACTGGAAATTTTACTGCTTGGTGTGGCACTTGCAACTGATGCATTCTCTGTCACCATCTCTAATACTTTTGCCTTTGATGACCATAGGGTTTCTCGTCTCATGCGTATGCCTCTTTTCTTTGGCATTATTACCGCACTGCTCTGCACAATTGCATTGTTTATAGGCAAAAACTTGGTTCGCTTTTTGGGTGACCGCGCCGAGATGGTTGGTGGCGTAGTGCTTATCGTGATTGGACTAAAAGCATTTTTTGGATAAAATCTGTTTGACCAGTTGAATTGTGTATCAGGTAAGGAGGTTGCGTGAAGTTTATCCCGGATTGTCTGCGCCAGAAGATGCATAAAACTTTTGGATCAAAAGACCCTGACGAGAAAAGCGTTTCACCAACCGCTACCTCTGTGACACGGACTTCTTTTTTGCTTTTGGTTGGTTCAGCGATTACGGTACCCGTGATTGCTTCGGTGGTCAATTTTTTGACCCCCGGAATTTCTTACGTTCAAAACGAACTCCTTCCACCACGCCCTAACTCAAAGGTTCCTGGCTATGCTCGTGCGCTTATCCAGTTAGCCCAGCGAGAAGGTGGCTTCAATCTGTTGTGTACTTCTAGATATGCAGTAAGGCCTCTTATAGAAACGTATTCAAGTTTGTTCTCTATTCCAGTAAAGGTGACGGAGGCAACTGAAGAAGAGATTCAGCGGTATCTTCAGGCAGCGTATGTTTCAGATGAGGTTGCAACATCTGACTCATCTGTTGTAGAGGCGGAAACTGATCACGGATTTGAGCAGCCAGATATTATTTTCTTAACAAGTGAAGTTTTGACGCAGAATCTTGCTAGTTCAGTGTATTGTCAGCCTTTTAAGGTTTCGTCAACTGATCAGTATATGTGTCCTGAGTTTTTTGACGCAGCAGGTAACTGGTATGCCTACGCTGCAGACCCTCTGGTACTTCTGGTAAATCAAGAACGACTTAAAGAGAAGAAAATTGAGCGCCCTCGTGAGTGGACTGATCTGCTCAATGATGGTTTGCGCGGAAGATACGTTATTCCAGATCCATCTTTAACGTACACCGGCAAGAAACTTGAATCGCTCTTTTTAGGTCAGTATGGGCTGAATAAAGGCTCTCAAATTATCCAAAGTCTTCTCGAGAATGTTGACGCATTGTCTGAGAGTACCTATGAAGCTATTAGAGATACAGGATTTGGTAAGTATAGGGCTTGCGTCTGTCCTTTAAGTGCCGCGTATAGAGCAATTACAAAAGATGACTTTGACAACCTTTCAGTTGTTCTACCAGGAGTTTCCTATTTCTCTACAGTTAGATCTTTTGTATGTCAGGGGTCAAAACATACGTATTCAGCGTATTTATGGCAGGAATTTATTACGAGTAGAGATGCTTCTGTTCGAATGGGAGAGATGGACTCGTTTTTCTCACCAGTTATTGAAGGTACACCCAATCCTTGGTACGCAAGTCGTCTGCATTTGACGGGAGTAAGTGAGTCCATGCAGATAGCACCTATTCCAACAGATGAAGAAGGCAATCCAATCAAACTTGAAGAGATTCATGCTGCATATAGTAAGCGTATCAATAGCTGATTTCTGCTCTGTATTTAAAGGTGCACACATAAAAACGGCCCAGGTAATTTGAGCCGTTTTTGTTTTATATGTCCTAGCGAGAAGATTGATCTTCTCGCCAAACTAGACGTAGAAAAGCATCTTGTTGTAGCTAGGGACTGGCCACCAGTCGTGACCGCAGATGAGCTCCATGGAGTCAACAGCACTACGTAGGCGAGCCATAGCAGGAAGAACCTCATTGCAGTAGTATTCGCACTGCTCTTGAGGGTGATCTTTCATCTGGTGAGCTGTGGTGTTAATCTCGTCCAGGCTATTGGTAGCTGCGTAAATCTCATCAATACCTGCGGTAAGCTTCTGGACAATTTCTGTTTCAGCTGCACTCTTAATGCCAATAGCTTGTTTAGCAGCAACTGAAGAGGCAACATCACTTGAGTAGGTAAAGAGGGCAGGCAGGTACATGTGACGAGTCATATACATCATGGTACGAGCCTCAATGTTGAGAACCTTGGTGTACTGCTCAGCCTTTGCAATGTAGCGAGCCTGTGCTTCTGCCTGAGAGAGAACGCCATAACGCTCAAAGAGTTCAATGTTTTCTGGAGCAACCATTGCAGGGAGTGCCTCAGGAGTGGTGCGAAGGTTTGGAAGGCCGCGCTCCTCAGCAAGTTTCTCCCAATCGCCTGAATAGCCGTTGCCTTCAAAGAGAATGCGCTCATGAGTTTTAAAGGTGTTAATAACCCAGTCCAAAGCTTCTTTGGTGAAGTTTTCCTCAGAAACGTTTTCAAGGTCATTTGCAAAGCGGTCACACTGCTCGGCAACAATGGTATTCAAAATGACATTAGGATCAGAGAGGTTCTGCTGGCTGCCGCACATACGGAACTCAAATTTATTGCCGGTGAAGGCAAAGGGGCTGGTACGGTTTCTATCCGTGTTATCTCTGAGGACAGCAGGAAGAGTTGGAACACCCAAATCCATGCGAGTGCGTTTTGCGCCGTGGACGTCGGAACCTGTGATGAGGTCATCAACGATTACGGAAAGTGCAGCACCTAAGAAGACGGAAACAATTGCAGGTGGTGCTTCATTTGCACCAAGACGGTGATCGTTTCCAGCGGATGCAACAGACATGCGGAGAAGGTCTGCATGTGAGTCAACAGCGGCTACAAGGCAGCAAGGAAGACCAGGAAACGAAGATTCTCACCAGGCTTATCGCCAGGCTCAAGCAAGTTCTCATTGTCTGCAGAGAGCGACCAGTTATCGTGCTTACCAGAACCGTTGACATACTCAAAGGGTTTCTCGTGCTCAAGGCAGGCAAGGCCATGGTGAGTTGCAAGAAGCTTGAGCTTCTCCATGGTCAGAAGGTTGTTATCAATAGCGAGAAGTTCCCTGCTCAAAGACGGGTGCAAGCTCGTGCTGGCAAGGTGCTACCTCGTTATGCTTAGTCTTTGCAGGAATACCCAGCTTCCAGAGCTCATCATCAAGCTCTTTCATAAAGTCATTGACGGTTGGACGAATGGCGCCAAAGTAGTGCTCGTCAAGCTCCTGACCCTTGCTTGGCTCGCAACCAAAGAGGGTACGACCACACAGAATAAGGTCAGGACGCTGCTCAAAATCTTCCTCTTTGATAAGGAAGTATTCCTGCTCTGGACCAATGTTTGTGACAACGCGAGAAGGCTCTTGTCCAAAGAGTGAAAAGCACGCGTTTTGCCTGCTTTTTCAAGGGCAACCTGAGAGCGAAGCAGGGGAGTACGCTTATCCAGAGCTTCTCCGGTATATGAAATAAATGCAGTTGGAATGCAAAGAACCTCATCTTTGATGAAGGTTGGACTTGCGGGGTCCCATACGGTGTAACCGCGAGCCTCAAACGTGGCGCGAAGTCCACCAGAAGGGAAGCTTGATGCATCAGGCTCGCCCTGTACCAGCTCTTTTCCCGAGAAGGACATCAAAATAGTGCCGTTTCCCTGAGGAGTCATAAAGCTGTCGTGCTTCTCGGAAGTAATACCTGTGAGAGGCTGGAACCAGTGAGTGAAATGAGTAGCACCTTTCTCAAGCGCCCACTCTTTCATGGCATGCGCAACCTCGTTTGCAATATCAAGGTCAAGAGGCTTGCCGTCCTGGATAACACTACGAAGTTTCTTGTACGTTGGTCTTGGCAGACGTTCTTGCATGTCTGCATCGGTAAAGAGAAGTGAGCCAAATTCCTGAGAAACTTTATCGTGAGCCACAGCCCCTCCTTGTGGGTAAATGCTGGCAGATAGCCTGTTTTCTCGCATGCAATGCACATTATATCGCTTGTATTTTCGCACGAATGACACAGCAGGGATATACAGGATACAAACAGAAACAGAACGCTTACAAATGAAAAAGCTTTGGCTGATACGTCTCTTTGTGTGAGATGTGGGCTTTGTTTCTAAGTGCTCCTGTCTCGTAGGCCTTAAAGACTTAGTACAATAGAAGCACACAAACTAAGAGGAGCAGGTATGTCTGATACTACTATGCCAGTTGATACTACAAATCAAAAAAATGCTGAGTCACCTGAAGAAGTTGCAGGTAAGCCACGTAGAACTATTGCTGTTATTGACGGAAATTCGCTCATGCATCGAGCGTTTCACGCAATCCGTCAGCCGATGGCTGCGCCAGATGGAACGCCAACTGGAGCGCTGTTTGGCTTCTTCAACATGTTTATCAAACTTGTTGAGTCCTTCTCGCCTGACGGCGTGATTTGCGCCTTTGATAAGGGTAAACCCCAGGTTCGCATTGATATGTTGCCTCAGTACAAGGCTCAGCGTCCTCCTATGGATCCAGCTTTACACGCGCAGTTCCCTGTAGTCAAAGAGCTGCTCAAAACGCTGGACGTTCCCGTTTGCCAGCTTGAAGGTTGGGAGGGAGATGATATCTTGGGCACCCTTGCTCGCCGTGGTGAAGCTGAGGGATACCAGATGCTACTCTTCACAGGAGATCGTGATATGTACCAGCTTTCCACTGAGCATATCAAGATTGTTTCTACGCGCAAGGGTGTCTCTGATGTTTCAATCATGACGCCAGAGACCGTGGCAGATCTCTATGCAGGTATTACGCCAGAGCTTGTTCCAGATTTCTATGGCCTCAAGGGAGACTCTTCTGACAACATTCCTGGCGTTCCTGGAATTGGCCCCAAGAAAGCTGCTGCTCTGATTATGGAGTACGGCTCGCTTGATGAGGTTATTGCCCATGCTGACGAGGTCAAGGGTAAGGTGGGAGAAAACCTTCGCGCGCATATTGATGATGCGCTGCTCTCCCGTAAGGTTGCTACCATTCGCACTGATGCACCGCTTGATATCAACCTAGACGATGCTCAGTTCCCAACGTTTGATCCAAATGACGTGGTCAAGGCCTTCTCGGCCTTGGGCTTTACGGGAATGACCTCAAGACTTGCCCGCATGGCTGGTGGGTCTGCCGCTAGTGCAGGTGTGCAAACTGCTTCCGCTACACCTGCACTTTCTATTCCTTCTGAGTTTCTGCAGGCAGGAGACGCATCTGCTGCTCTGACCGCTGCACTTGAGAACCAGGAATGGATCGGCGTTGCAGAGGATTCTGCTGCCGATGCTGGTGCGCTCTTTAGTCTTTCTCGCACGCTTTGGGTGTCTACAGAAAAAGCACTTCTCAAGTTTGAAGGAGAAAACGCCACCGCAGCACTCTTGCGTATTTTGCGAGAAGCCCGTGTAGCTGCAGACGATGTTAAGGCGTTGCTGCACGAAGTAAGTCCTGTTGATTCGTCTGAGCCACAGAAGATGGATATTGAAACCATTGATTCTGATCGTCTCTTTGATACAGGTGTTGCCGCGTATCTTCTTCAGTCTGATCGTTCAAGTTTTGATATTAATGGCTTGGTTGAGCTGTACTTTGGCTCTGAGCTTCCTGAGCCTACAGACGATATTCCTGCAGCAGCATTAAGAGCAGTAGCTGCTAAAGCCCTTGTTCCTGTGCTCACTAAAAAGCTTGAAGATGATGGCTCATATGAGCTGTTTGCTGCGCTTGAAATGCAGCTTCTACCAGTCCTAGCCGCAATGGAGCGTCGTGGTCTTTACGTTGACCCCCAAAAAGCTTGCAGAGCAGTCTGCCCAGCTAGCGGAAGATATTGCGCAGCGCGTGGCGAGCATTCACCAGACCGCAGGCGAGGACTTCAACTTGGATTCTCCAAGCCAGCTTTCGCATATCTTGTTTGACGTGCTTAAGCTTCCAACCTATGGTCTCAAAAAGACGCGCACTGGTTTCTACTCCACCAACGCAAAAGTTCTAGGAGAGCTGGCGCAGGAGTATCAGATTGTTGCTGACGTTCTTGAGTATCGTGAGCGCGCCAAGATTAAATCAACCTATCTCGATGCGCTTCCTGCACTTATTCGTGGCGATAAGCGCATCCACACCACGTTCAACCAGACTGTTGCTGCAACAGGTAGACTTTCCAGCTCTGATCCAAACCTGCAGAACATTCCTACCCGCTCTGAACTGGGACATCGTGTCCGCACTGCCTTTACCGTTCCCGAGGGCAGTGTGTTTCTCGCCTGCGACTACTCCCAGATTGAGCTGCGCTTGCTGGCACATCTTTCAGCTGACGAGCACCTGGTAGCAGCATTTTAACTCTGGTGCCGACTTCCACGCCGCAACTGCCGCACGCGTCTTTGGCGTGCCTGTTGAAGAGGTCACGCCAGCACTTCGTAGCCGTGCTAAGGCAGTTAACTTTGGCATTGTCTATGGTCAGCAGGCCTTTGGTCTGGCAACGTCTCTGAAGATTTCCCGCAAGGAAGCGCAAGAGATGATTGACCGCTATTTTGACGCATATCCTGGAGTCCGTGCATACCTTGACGATTCCGTCCGTACTACTCTGAGTGTGGTTATGCGATTACCATGTACGGTCGTAAGCGCCACATTAGAGAGTTCAATCAGTCAAATCGCCAGCTCATTGCCTTTGGCGAGCGTACTGCTATGAATCACCCTATGCAGGGAAGTGCTGCAGACATTATCAAAATTGCAATGATTAATGTCGAGAAACGCCTGCGTGATGAGGGTCTTGCGTCAAAGCTGATTCTTCAGATTCACGACGAACTTGACTTGGAAGTTCCAGAGTCAGAGATTGAGACAGTCTCTGCGTTGGTAAAAGAGACCATGGAAGACGTTGTTACCCTGCGTGTCCCTCTGATTGCTGATGTCAGCTATGGCTCCAATTGGGCTGAGGCAAAGTAAACACGTAAGAGGCGCGTTCTAGAGGAGATTTGGTATGGAGGCTGCAACCTCATATATGCACGTCACAGTCTATACAGACGGTGCGTCTCGAGGAAACCCTGGTCCTGGTGGCTACGGGGCCGTGCTTCTATATACCGATCCCTCCGGCCAGCAGCATACAAAAGAGTTCAGCCAGGGTTATAAATCCACTACAAATAACCGTATGGAGCTCCTTGGCGTCATTGTTGCACTTGAAGCGCTTAAGCGTCCCTGCCAGGTTGAGCTCTATTCCGATTCAAAGTACGTAGTTGATGCGTTTAATCAAAAATGGGTCTCGGGGTGGATTAGAAAAGGCTGGAAAACGGCTTCTAAAGAGCCTGTCAAAAACGTAGACCTTTGGAAGCGTTTGCTTTCCGCCATGGAAGACCATGAGGTAAGTTTTAAGTGGGTCAAAGGCCACGCAGGCCATCCGCTTAACGAGCGCTGCGATCAGCTGGCAACTGAAGCTGCTGACGGCTCCAATCTTCTTGACGACCAAGGTTTCTTCGCGGATCAGCCATTGCTGTAACGCACATGCTTGGACGAGAAGCTCTTCTCGCCCTACGTGCTCTCTACAGAAAAACAGCCGCCTGAGTGGGCGGCTGTTCTTAGTTGCATGAGGGCGATTAACTTTTTAGTAGCCAAATACGGCATAACCAACAAGGCCTGGTCCCGTATGGACAAGAAGGTCCGAGCCAGCCTCGACATACCTAAAGTCGGTGACATTAGGGATTGCTTCTTTAATCATGGCTTCCATTTCGGAGTAAATGATATTTGGCGCAGAGCAGCAAATTCCCACATGGACGCGGTCAAATTGCTGAGCAAAGGCTGCTCCTAGAGCAATCTGTCCTGCAAGAGACTTCTGCCAACCGCGAGTCTTCTTGGCAATGGTGTATTTGCCGTTCTCATCGCAGGTAAGAACAGGTTTGATGTTTAACATGGAACCAATGCGATAAATTGCCTCAGAAATGCGGCCACCCTTACGTAGATACTCAAGGCTTGGAACGGAGAAGTATACGCGTGTGTTCAGAGAAGCCTGATCAAGTTTGGCGCCAATCTCCTCAAGAGAAAGGCCCTGCTCAATAAGGTGTTGAGCCTCAATAACAATAAGGCCAGAAGCAATGCCAATGTTTTTGGTATCAACAACATAAATAGGGAAGTCTGTAATGGACTCCGCAATCATGCGAGCAGTATCGCAGGTAGCAGAAAGTCCAGAGGAGATAGCAACGTAAACAGCACCCTCGTACCCCGCTGCTTTTGCATCATCAAAGGCAGCTTTAATGCCCTCAGGAGAAGGAAGTGATGTCTTAGGAACTTCTTCTTCAAAGCGAGCAACAAGCTCAGCTGGCGTGATGGTAATACCAGACTCGTAGGAAGAGCCGTCAGAATAGTTAATGCGAAGTGGGGTGATACGAATATTGTGTTCAGCAACAAAATCAGGTGGGACATTAGTTCCTGAGTCTGTGATGATGGCAATTCGTTTAGTGTCCATTATCCGCTCCAAATATATACGTGCTACAAGTAGCTAAACGTTGACTTTCTATTACCCACATTTTACATAGAGATATACCCCGTTTTCTTGAGATATGACAAGTTGCCCTCAACGGTAGGTAGACGGTACACTAGGCATATACATCGAGAAAAACTTTCATAGCTAACGGTCAATACCATTTAGATAAAGAGAGAACGGCAGATAATGTCTAGTATTTATAGAGAGCCCGCAGTTGTAAGAAGAATTAGTCAGCGCTCTTCTCTAAAGAAAATCACCTCTAACAGCACTATTGCGGCAGCAGTCATGGTACTTGCAGCTCTTATTGCGCTTGTAGTTGCCAACTCACCTGCTCATGAGGTGGTTCGAGAAATTCTTGAAGTGCAATGAGTTTCTCGCTTGGAATGATTCATGCACATATGGCTCTAGAAACCTTTGTGAATGATTTCCTTATGGCAATCTTCTTCTTGCTGGTAGGTATTGAGCTCAAGTATGAAGTAACTGTTGGCCAGCTTAGAAAGCCAAGACAGGCAATGCTTCCTATGCTTGCGGCTGTTGGTGGCGTTGCAGTTCCTGCTCTTATTTATCTGGCGCTTAACGCAAGCACTGCCCCTCATGGATGGGCAACACCAATTGCAACCGATATTGCCTTTGCGCTTGGCGTTATGTCGCTCTTAGGAAACAGAATTAGTCCGCAGACTAAGGTGTTCTTCCAGACACTTGCTATTGCCGACGATATCCTGGCTATTGTGGTCATTGCGCTTTTCTATGGTCACACGCCAAATATTGCCTGGTTAGCAGCTTCTCTTGGTATTCTTGTTATTTTGTGGGGAATGAATCGCCTGAAGATTTATTCTTCTGGTCCTTATTTGCTTGTTGGTTTGGTTCTCTGGGTCTGCATGTACCACTCGGGAATTCATGCAACCCTTGCAGGCGTTCTTCTTGCCTTCTTCTTGCCATCTCACTCTGATGTTCGCTTGAGCAAGCTGGGAAGCTGGCTTTCAAGACGCGCTCGTGAGCTTGACGATCACTACGACGATGAGCATCACGTTTTGGGTCAGCATGACTTTACACATGGTGCTAACTCTATTGAGCAGGTCATGCACCACGTAACTCCACCGCTTCAGCGTGTTGAGCACTATATTTCCGTCTTTGTAAACTTTGTTGTTCTGCCTATTTTTGCGTTTGTAAACGCGCAGATTACGTTGGTGGGAGCAGATTTCGTTGCTCTATTGAGCAGCTCTATTGCACATGGCGTTTTCTTTGGTGCCGTTCTTGGTAAGCCACTAGGAATTATTTTTGTAACGTTGTTGCTGGTCAAATGTAAGATTTGCAAGCTTCCTGCAAAAGTTGATTGGATTCAGATTACTGCCGTAGGTCTTATGGGCGGCCTTGGCTTTACCATGTCAATTCTTATCTCTAATCTTGCATTCCCCGATGCAGAGGAGATTCTTGCAGCTAAAGTAGCTGTTCTCGCTGCTTCGTTTGCTTCTGCAATCTTGGGTCTACTTTTTGTACACATCGCAGAGTTCTATAAGCATCGCAAGAACAGCATGCGAAAAAGACAGCGAGTAAAAACTTAATGAGACGTACTAACCGATTAACTATGGTTATTCGACGGTACCGTAGGTAAAACCCCAACCGTGCGCCGTAACAATTGAGTTAATCTGATCGCAGAGGCGAGCACGGACATATGTGCCAGAGGGAATCAACTCAATAACTTCTTGCAAATCTTCTTCAAGATCGTCTACTTCAGCTTGAATCAGCACGTCAACCTTAGTGACTGTGCCCGAAGGTTTGCGCTTATAAAGATTATCAACAAGGTGCTGGAGCTCGCCATATGCCTCCGAGCGAATGCCAGGCTGTGCGGAATTTGCCATGATTCTCCTTGTCGCGTTGATTTTTAAATCACCTATACTTTGTATCACGCAGAGACCGAAAAGGGGAGTGTCATGTTTGAGCTAGTTTCTCGCGAGCTGTTCCAGCCAAAGTCAACCTCTGAGCAAAACGCTTATCAGAAGATGAGCGACGCTGAGCTTAACCAGGCTCTTGAGCTTATTGGACAAGAAGCTCGTGCACTTGGCGAGAAAAACCTCAAACTTGATATGGCTCGCGGAAAGCCAAGCCCTGCACAGACGGCGCTGTCTAAGCCTATGCTTGACGAGCTGAACTCTGCTTCTGATCTGACTGACAGCGGCTCTTTTGCAGACAACTATGGAGACCCTTGGGGTCTTCCTTCTGCACGAGCCTTCGCTGCAGAGCTCACAGGCGTACCTGCTGATCAGGTCATTGTAAACGGCTCTTCAAGCCTTAACCTTATGCACGACATCATTTCTCATGCCGTAACTCACGGTCTTGCTGGTCAGCCTTCTTGGGCAGAGCAGATGGTGGCTGCAAAGGCTCAGGGTACTACGCTCAAGTTCCTGTGTCCTGCTCCAGGTTATGACCGCCATTTTGCTATTACACAGCATTACGGATTTGAAAACGTTGCCGTACCTATGACTGAAGATGGTCCAAATATGGACGTGGTCAAGGAGCTTGTTGAGAACGACAGCTCTGTTAAGGGAATTTGGTGCGTACCACGTTTTGCAAACCCTACCGGTATCACCTATTCAGATGAGGTTGTCCGCGCGTTTGCAAACCTCAAACCTGCAGCCCCTGACTTTAGAATCTTCTGGGATAACGCCTACGCAATTCACGCCTTTGTTCCAGAATCTGAGGCTCCTCAACTCCTCAATATCTTTGATGCACTTGCAGAGGTTGCTGCAGACGATGTTCAAAAGAACCTGGTTATTGCTTTTGCCTCAACGGCAAAGGTAACCTTCCCAAGCTCAGGCATGGCATGGGTTGCCGCAAGCTCTGCAGACATTAAAGAGATTCAGAGCGCTTTTTAAGGTTGCTCGTGTTTCTCCCGAGAAGATCTCTCAGCTGGCACATGTGCGTTTCCTCAAAGATGTTCAAGGTATTGAAGCCCATATGCAAAAGCATGCCGAGCTGCTTCGACCACGTTTTGAACTGGTTGAACGCAAATTGCAGGAGGGTCTGGGAGATTTAGGCGTTGCAACCTGGTCTCATCCTAAGGGCGGCTACTTTGTCTCGTTTGATGGTCCTGTTGGCTCTGCACGCGCAATTGTTTCTCGCGCTAATGAACTGGGCGTTACCATGACACCTGCAGGAGCTACATGGCCAGCTGGTAAAGATCCTTTTGATACTAATATCAGAATTGCTCCAAGTTACCCAACGCTGGAAGAGCTTGACACAGCGCTTGATGTGTTTATTGTTGCTGTTAAACAGGTAAGTGCTCGACTAGCAAAAGTTGATCGTGGTCAGAGCGTCTGGGGATAGCTTGTGTAACTTTGGTATTTACTTTGAAAGTAAGCCCATTCTGCCGTATCTTGATTAACTATGTTTAGAAAAAGCGATTGGATGTTGAATGCCAACTAATACGTCAAAGCCAGAACTTACACCAGAACAGAAGGCAGAAAAAGAGCTGGTTGCTATGGCAAACCAGACCGCAAAAAAGAAGGCAAAGGACCGCAAGCCCGATGAGGCTCCTAAAAAACCAGGTCCTTCTACAGGCATGAAGATTGCTATTGGAGTATTCTCGCTCTTTATTGCTATTTCTATGATGTTACCTTCCCTGGCCAGCATTTTCTCTAACTCTCAAAAGCAGAATCAGGCTCATCAGAATTCTCCTGAGGCTATTAACCAGGTCTATCAGAAACAGGCAGAAGAAAAAGAGTCTGCTATTCAGTCCAATCCAGATAATCTACCAGCACATCTTGATTTGGCTCGTACGTATTTAGGTTGGGGAATGGCGCTTAAGAGTTCTTCTCAAGATGATTCTGTTCAGAAGCAGTCTTTACAGCTGATCAACAAGGCAATTGCCGAGTACGATACGTATCTTGCTTCAAATGATTCTGATGAGGTTCGTGTTGATAGGGCAATTGCGCAGTTCTATGCAGGAGACCAAACGGGTGCCGTTGAGGCGCTTAAGGCAGTAACAGATCGCTCTCCAGACTATGCTAACGGTTGGCTTAATTTGGGAATGATGTATCGTGTTACTGATCAAGTAGATCTTGCAAAAGAGGCACTGCAGAAGGCAATTGAGAAAGATTCCGATAATAGCGCCGGTGTGAGGGATAATGCACAGAAAGTTCTTGATGCATTAAACGGAAACACCTCTACCTCTTCAAATAACACTAAGTAAGGAGGAGTTATGGCACTAGAGATAAGCTCTGAAATTACAGATGAAAAGGCCATTATTCGCATTGAGGGCGAGGTAGACGTATCAAACGCCTCTGAGCTTCGCGATGCTTTGGATACCGCGCTCGCCGATGGAGCAAAAGAAGTTGAAGCTGATTTTGCTGAGGTAGCTTATATTGATTCGACGGGCATTGGCGTTTTAGTGGGTGCCGCACATCGAGCACAAGAGAGTGGTTCTGTGCTTGTTGTTGCAAATCCTCAGAAAAAAACGTGGAGCGTGTCTTTTTCGCTTCTTGGGGTCGATAAAGACCTTAACGTTCGCAAGTAGGTTTGGTAACTTGCAAGCTCTTTGAGAAACGGTTCAAAGAGCTTGTTTATGTTTGTTCCAGAAAGGTATTGCTTGTGTTTGGCATTGGAGAAACAGAGCTCGTACTAATTTTGCTCTTTGCATTTTTAGTATTTGGTCCTGATAAATTACCTGGTATGGGTCGCACGCTTGGCCGTGCTCTTAGACAGTTCCAGAACGCGCAAGAAGGCTTTTAATAAAGTTGTCCGTGCAGACTTACTTGACCCTGCCGCGGATGCACTTCACGAGAAGCCCAAGCGCTCCGAGCAGCTCAAAAATGCTGCATCTGATGCTGACCGCGAGGATGCTGACCATCAGGAGACCTTTGCTGAGCGTCGTGCTCGCCTCAAGGAAGAGCGTGAGGCAGCTGAGAAGGCTGCCGCTGAGGCTGCTGAGCAGAGTAAGCAAGCTGAGCAGACCCAGGAGGCTGAGCAGCCAGAGGCCGCTTCTGCAGAAGAGGTTCCTGCAACTGCACCACAAGCTACGTCTTCTGTTGCTTTCTCCGATGATTCCACAGAGGTAACTGAGCACGTGGCACCTCAGGCCGCAGAAGAAACTCCTGCTGCCGCTCCATCTGCAAAAGACCTCTATAACCTTGGATCTGCACGTTCTTCTCGCTCCATAGCAGAAGACAAGAAAGAAGAAGTTGCTGGAGAGGAGGGAGAAAGCCAGGACGCATAAGTCCAGCTTTCGCGTGTAATGCCTATTACTCCAGCTCGTATGCCACTTTTTTTGATCACCTGGGAGAACTCCGTCGCCGCGTGACCATTGTGGTGGTTTCGCTTTTTGTTACTGCGATCATTATTTATTTTTGCAACACCTGCATTGATTGAGATCTTGATTGACCCTATCAGGGAGTTTTTTTAACCGACGGTAAGCTTTACGGTTATCTCGGTCCTTGGCGGCTTTAGTATCAGGTTTAAGGTAGCTTTCTTTTTCTCGGTGATTATCTGCACACCTATTATCATCTGGGAGATTATGGCTTTCTTCTTGCCTGCACTTAACGCTAAAGAGCGCAAGTGGGTTGTTCCTACCGTGGCAGCCATGATTACCTTGTTCTTCTTGGGCATGTTGTTCTGCTACTTCATCATTTTGAACACTGCAATTGGTTGGATGATTGGCCAGTCGCAGGAGTTTGCAGGAACTATTAATGAGGCAAGCGATTACCTCAACATTATTATGATGTTTGAGATTGGCTTTGGCGTTGCGTTCCAGCTTCCACTGGTTATCTTCTACCTGGCTATTCTTCACCTTGTTCCTTACAAGGATATGCGTGAGCAGTGGCGTTATGTTTACGTTGGACTGATGATTCTCTCTGCAGTTGTCACTCCTGACGCATCGCCTGTCACCATGATTTTGATGTTTGCAGCTCTTATCCTGCTGTACGAAGTTGCTCTGGCAGTTGCTCGTTACGTCATTATTGCCCGCGATGGCAAAGCTGCTCTTAAGTGGAGCCGCGAGGACTATGAGCAGCATGAGCTGGACAAAATCTAGTAATTCCGCTTTTACTTTGGAGAGTGTTGTTCTTTGATTCTAGTTGTTACCGAGAAAAACGACGCAGCGCAGCAGATTGCTCGCCTTTTGTCTGAATCGGGTAAACCTGAGGCAGACAAGGTATACAACACTCCTGTTTATCGATTTAGACGTGGCGGAGAAGACCATGTTGCTATTGGTCTTCGCGGTCATATTCTGCAGCCGGATTTTCCTTTGGCTCTCAAGTTTGACAAGGAAGAGGGCTGGTATGGAGAAACTGCAGAAGGGGAGCACCTTCCTGCAGATGTTCCAGATGGCCTTGAGCGTCCTCCTTATAAGGTTAAGCGCAAGCCTTTTATGGCAGATGGCGTTGACCTTAAGGGCTGGAAAATCCCCAGCTTGCCCTATTTGATTTGGGCTCCTGTAGATAAACAGCCTGCAGAAAAAGAAATTATTCGAGCTCTCAAGAACCTTGCTAAGAAGGCAGAGTCTGTCATTATCGGCACAGACTTTGACCGCGAGGGAGAGCTTATTGGTTCTGATGCGCTGGCACAGGTCCTCTCGGTTAATCCTAACCTGGCAGTATTCGTGCACGCTACTCTGCCTTTACTAAGACAGAGATTGAGACCGCCTTCAATAACCTGGTGGACCTTGATTACAACTTGGCTGCAGCAGGTGAGTCCAGGCAGTATATCGACCTCATTTGGGGTGCGGTACTGACCCGTTACCTGACAACTGCACGCTTTGGCGGTCTGGGCAATACGCGCTCTGCTGGTCGTGTTCAGACTCCTACGCTGGCACTTGTTGTTGAGCGCGAGCGTGAGCGCTTGGCATTTAAGCCAGAAGATTATTGGGTTATTTCTGGCGTTGCTGCTCCAGAAGATGATGCGGATGCAACCTTTAAGATGGTTCACCAGACCGCAAGGTTCTGGGATCAAGCTGAAGCAGATGCAGCTTACGCCGTTGTTAAAGATCAAACGCAGGCAACGGTTGTCGAGATTGAATCTCGCAGCAGAAAGCAGCAGCCACCAGCTCCATTCAACACTACGTCGCTGCAGGCAGCTGCAGCTGCAGAGGGTATCTCGCCAGCTAGAACTATGCGTTTGGCAGAGTCTCTATACATGGACGGCTTGATTTCATACCCGCGTGTTGATAACACGGTCTACCCAAGTTCTCTTGACTTGAAGGACTGTGTCCGTACGCTGTCTGCAGTTCCTCAGTATGCTCCTACCTGCAAAAACTTTTGGGTCAGCCAAAGCTTCACGCTACTCGTGGCAAGCAGGAGTCTACTGACCACCCACCAATTTATCCAACAGCAGCAGCAAATCCAGATGCTTTGCAGCCTGCAGCTTGGAAGCTCTATAACTTGATTGCTCGAAGGTTCCTCGCAACCCTTATGGGTCCAGCTACCATGAGCGGTACTAAGATCACACTTGATGTTGCTGGTCAGCCCTTTGTTGCAAATGGAACCGTACTGGCTGAGCCAGGCTTTAGAGAGATTTATCCTTTTGGCCTTAAGAAGGATGACCAGATTCCTGATGTCGGCGAGGGAGAGATTGTCTCCATTCAGTCTTTGTCGCTTGACGCTAAGCAGACAGAGCCACCTGCTCGCTATAGCCAGGGCAAGCTTATTCAAGAGATGGAGAAGCGCGGTCTGGGCACAAAGTCTACGCGTGCCTCCATTATTGATACGCTTTACCAGCGTAAATACCTCAAGAATGATCCTGTTGAGCCAAGTCAGCTTGGTATGGCAATTGTTGATGCGCTCTCGCAGTTTGCGCCACACATTACCTCGCCTGATATGACAGCAGAACTTGAGT
The DNA here is from genome assembly GCA_916438965.1 of uncultured Atopobium sp. Classification (GTDB taxonomy): domain Bacteria; phylum Actinomycetota; class Coriobacteriia; order Coriobacteriales; family Atopobiaceae; genus Lancefieldella. The sequence continues at coordinate 223,356 of CAKAGI010000001.1, forward strand.
CCGATATGACAAGCGTTGCCGAGGGTAAAGATACGCGTGATGGCGTTGTTACACACTCAAGAGCCCTGCTTGCAGGCATGATTGATACGCTTATTGACCACAAAGAAGACCTGTCTGAGGCCATTGCTGATGCAGTTACTGCTGACGCAAAGGTGGGAACCTGCCCTAAGTGCGGCAAAGACTTGGTTGCTAAGAGCTCTCTGAAGACTCGTGGAAGCTTTGTTGGCTGCATGGGTTGGCCAGACTGCGATGTTACCTATCCACTGCCTCAGGGACGCGTTGAGCCGCTTGAGGGAGAGGCCGGTGTCTGCCCAGAGTGCGGTGCTCCTCGCGTAAAGGTTCAGCCGTTTAGACAGCGTGCGTATGAGACTTGCATTAATCCTGCTTGTCCTACAAACGCAGAGCCAGATCTTATTGTGGGTGAGTGTCCAACCTGTAAGGCCAATGGCAAGCACGGGGACCTGGTGGCCCACAAGTCAGAGCGTACGGGTAAGCGCTTTATTCGCTGCACCAACTACGAGGAGTGCGAGACCAGCTATCCTCTGCCTGCTCGTGGAAAGCTCGAGAAGACAGATGAAGTCTGTCCAGATTGCGGCGCTCCTATGGTGGTTGTTACTACTCAGAGGGGTCCTTGGAAGCTCTGTCCAAATTATGATTGCCCTGGTAAAGAAAAAGAAAACTGCCTCGCGTAGAGGCGCTCGTAAGAGTACTAAGAGCACCAAATCCACCAAGGCAGCAAAAAGTAAACGTATGACGGTGCATCGAGAGGTGCACCGTTTTCGGAAGAACGAGCGTCCCTCTCCAACGCCCGCTCCATACGTATTTTTACCCATTTTTTTGAGCACTCTTCATGTGGAAATGCGCAAAACCTTTAGAATATTCATGGCGAGAAACACAATCTGACTGTATCGTGAGATAGTTAAGAGGGAGGAAGCATGAATAAAGACTTACGTACATCACAAGGCCTGTTCATCACGCTTGAAGGCGTTGATGGCTGTGGTAAGTCAACACAAGCTTCTCTTCTGCGAGAAGACCTTGAAGCACTTGGCTTTTGATGTGGTTTTTTTGTTCGTGAGCCCGGCGGCACTGCTATTTCTGAGCAGATTAGAGGCGTGGTACTCAATCCAGAAAATGGCATGATGTGCGATGAGTGTGAGCTGTTGCTCTATGAAGCAAGTCGCGCTCAGCTGGTAGGAGAGGTTATTCGACCAGCTCTAGCTGCGGGCAAGATTGTTCTGTGCGATCGTTTCTACGATTCTACTTTTGCCTATCAAGCAGCTGGCCGCGGTCTTGATACAGATCTCGTGCACCGTGCAAATCGCTTGGGAAGCTGTGGGGTTTCTCCTGATAGAACTCTTGTTTTTTATGCTCGAGCCAACAGTTGCTCATGCGCGCGCTACTCAAAATGACGCCGATAGACTAGAAGCAGAAGGTGTTGCCTTCCAGAAACGTGTTTTTGCTGGTTATAAGCAACTTCTGCAAAATGAGCCAGAGCGCGTAAAAGCTATCGATGCAGATGGAAGCATTGATGAGGTGCGTGCACGTACTCGCCAGGTGTTAGCTGATCTTATCCCCAGTATTTGTGAGCTTGGTGAGTGATGCGTTTATGACTCAAGAGAGTATACCTGCTGCTCAGAACACCTATCCACTTCCTCAGGCGCTCACGCGTCTTCAGGATCAACCTCAGGTTCAAAACTTGCTTGCACGAGCGTTGCATGAGCATAAGCTTGGTCATGCCTATCTATTTGTAGGAGCTCCTGGTTCTGGTAAAGGTCTAGCAGCTAGAGCTTTGGCGCAGTGCGTTTTGTGTGCTCAAGGTGGCGATGCCGCCTGTGACGACTGCATTCGTATTTCTCGCGGTACTCACCCTGACGTGCACGTGCTTACTCCAGCCTCTGCAAACGGTTATCTTATTGAGCAGATTCGTCAGCTTATTGCTGATGTTAGTCTGGCGCCTATGCGTTCAACTCATAAGATTTACGTGATTGACCGTGCTGATTTGCTCAGAGATAACTCTGCAAATGCACTGCTCAAAACCATTGAGGAGCCACCTGCAGATACCATCTTTATTTTGTCTGCGCGTTCTTCTTCTTCGGTGCTTCCCACTATTGTTTCTCGCTGTCAGGTAGTTGCGTTTAGGACGCTCACTGATGAGGCAGCTAAAGCAGCTATTATGCGAGAGATTTCCGCCACAGAACAAGAAGCTCGTATTGCGCTTGCAGCAACAGGAACCCCTAGTAGAGCTGTGGATTTTTTTGCAGTCTTCTACACGCAAAAATATCCGCAGACAGCTCATTGATGTTTTTGGTAATCTGCTCAGAAATGATTCATGGGATGTGCTTACGTCTGCAAAAGAGCTGATAGAAGCTGCAAAAATCCCTCTAGGGGATGTAAGGCGAGCCCAAGAAGAGGCCCTCGCTCAAAGTGAGGACTTTCTTACGAGCGCTGCATTAAAGCAGGTAGAGGCAGCAAATAAGCGAGAACTCACAGCGCGCGAGCGTTCGGGTATCATAGAAATGTTGGCAATTCTGGAATCGCTTCTTCGCGACGTACTGTTGTGTTGTGAAGCAGTTGATGAAGAAATAGTAAATACGGATGCAGCAGGCATTATTGACCGTGTGGCATCTCAAACTTATACCCAGGGTGTTCTTGAAGCACTTGCCGCGGTGCAAGAGGCTCAATACAACCTGGACCGCTCTGTTTCTCCCCAGCTAACCCTTGAGGTTATGCTGCTGCATATCAAGGAGGCACTTACATGCCCACCGTTGTCCCGGTGAAATTTGAATACGCCGCGCGCGACCTTTGGTTTGATCCAAAGGAGTCTGGCGTTCTTGAGGGTGATCACGTCATTTGTCAGACCGAGCGAGGTCTAGAGATTGGTCTGGCTGTAGCTGATCCTCGTGAGATTTCTCAGGAGGAGTTTGAGTACAAGACAAATAAAGCCGAGCTCAAAGACGTTGTTCGTGTAGCAACTGACGAGGACCTTTCTCGCGCAGAAGAACTTGCCGCTAAGGGCGAGGCTGCGCTTCCTGTGTTTAGGAAGTTTGCTGTTCAAGAAGAACTTGAGATGAAGCCTATTGGCGTCGAGTATCTTTTTGATGGCGAGAAGGTCGTATGTTACTTCTCGGCTGATGACCGTGTGGACTTTAGACAGCTTGTCCGTGAACTTTCTCATGAGCTTCACGAGCGCATTGATATGCGTCAGATTGGTGTCAGGGAAGAAGCAGCGGTCATTGGCGGCTATGGTCACTGTGGACAAGAGCTCTGCTGTAGAAGGTTTGGTCTCTTTTGAGCCAGTTTCTATTCGCATGGCAAAAGAGCAGGATTTGCCTTTGAACTCCACTAAGATTTCTGGTGCTTGCGGCCGCTTAATGTGCTGCTTGCGCTATGAGTTTGAAGCCTATCGCGATTTTTAAGAACCGTGCTCCAAAGCGCAATGCTGTCATTGAAACTCCTCTAGGCATGGCAAAAATTGTTGAGTATAACACGCCAAAAGAGGAGATTGCGCTTCGTCTTGAGAGTGGCAAGGTGGTACGTATTCCTCTTGCTGACATGGACGCATCTCCTGCGGCTCAGCAGAAGTCGGAAGACCTTGGCTGTTCTTGCAGACCAGACAGCGTTTCTCGCGCTGCACTTGAGCGCCTTGAATCTGTTGAGGTTCAGATGGCTCTGGCAGAACTTGATAGGGCAAATGGTTTGATTGTTGATGAAGAACCAGAGATTAACCCTGACCTCTTTGTGACTGAGGCTCCAAAGCGTAAGCGTGAGCGCTCTGAGCAGAGCTCTGCAAATAGGCAGGAAAAACGCCAAGAATTCTGGTGCAAGAAATGCCCGAGAAGAGCAGGGTACTCAAAAATTCTTCTCGCACCCGTCGTGTAAGAACTTCAAAGAACGCTCAGGTTAACCCTGGTTCTAGTACTTTTGATGCTTCAACAGATACGCTGCGTCGTACCCGTCGCCGTCATCACGCAACGGATGAAGGTGCTGCAAATACTCAGGTTCCTCAGAAAAATGAGCAGGATTCAGCTTCTGCGCAGAAGCAGCCACAGGGTAAGCGCTTTTAGAAGGACAGATGCTCCTCAGACGTCACAGAAAGCTGATGAAGCACAGGCTTCGGTTCGTGCAAAAAGGACCCGTCGTCCAGGTGATAGGGCGGGCATGAAGACCCATAACGCCCCACAGAGCGCTCCACAGAATACTTCTGGTTCTCACGGTGCTCCTACCACTGCATCTAGAGATACTCAGCCACAGAATGCTCCGCGTCGTAGGCATAGAAGAGCGGGACGCGATGATCGCGGCCGCGGTTCAAAGGATAATGCGTAATGCATACACTCAAGACTGAATATGCCTTTGACTCAGCGCATTTTCTTACAAACTACTACGGCAAGTGTGAGAACCTGCATGGCCATCGTTGGCACGTAACCGCTTGTATTTCTGCTGCAGAGCTTGGTGAGTCTGGCACAGAAAAGGACATGGTTATGGACTTTGGTGTCTTTAAACGCAAAGTTCGTGCACTGTGTGATTCTCTTGACCATACGTTTTTGATTGAAGAAGGTTCACTTTCTGAAAAGACGTTGGCCTGTCTTAAAGAAGAGGGTTTCTCGCTCACTATTTTGCCGTTTAGAACAACCGCAGAAAATCTGGCAAAGTATCTCTTTGAGCAACTTGAGGCAGAAGGTTTGCCCGTCTCTTCTGTTGAGGTTGATGAGACACCTAACAATTGCGCCATTTATTCAAAAAATATGAAGTAACCTGTTGTTTTTTAAAGCTCGTGTGAGCAACATAACCTCGATGGGTATACTCTACGTATGTAGAGGTTTTATCTTTTATCGAGGTGGAATTTCATGGCTCACGGAGCATTGCGGGGTGTCAATTTAACCGGTTGGCTTACGCTTGAACCGTGGGTAACTCCTGAGCCGTTTGCACGCACGGGCTGCGTTGATGAGGCTCAGCTCATTAAAGCGCTGGGCGTTGAGGACTACCACAATCTTGTTAAAGTGCATCGTTCTTCATTTATCCAGAGCTCTGACTTTGTCAGTATTGCTGCTCGTGGTTTTAATGCGGTAAGAATCTCTGTGCCTTGGTATGTTTTTGATGAAGAAGCTGCTGGTACACCATATGTGAGCTGTATCACTGAGCTTGATAGAGCTCTTGAATGGGCGGAAGAGCTTGGCTTGCACGTTATTTTTGTACTGGCGGTCAATCCTGGATTACCCGATGGCTTGAATAATCAGCCAGGTGGTGCTCCACGTACCAGAATTTCTGGGGAGAAATCTCTTTCTATTCTGCATAAACTTGCTCTTCATTATGCTCACCGCAGTGGTTTTTATGGCATTGAGGTAGCTGATGAGGTAAAGCCTCGTATGCGCAAGGGCTTTAAGCTCACAGATGGTATTCCTGGTCATTCTCTTAGAAACTATTATCGTCGTGCTTATGAGGCTATTAGATCTGTGGCAGGAGAAGAGCCTGTGGTCATTCTTCCAGATGGTGGCTGGCCTCAGGGATTTAGGCGTTTTATGAGCCAGCAGGCCTATCAAAACGTTTGGCTTGATGCACACCTTGATAAACCCTGCGAGGGAATTGATTGCTCGGGTCCTAGGGGTGTACAGCAGCTTATTGATAAAAACGAAGCGTATTTGAGGACCTCTGCCTCAGGTGGTCTGCCGGTCATGGTGGGCAAGTGGTCTGCGTCACTGCCAAGTATTGACGGCGCTATGACGGCAGAAGGAAGAATTGCACTTGAGCGCATTTACACTTCCGGCCAGCTCAAAGTGTACAATACGTGTCCTGCATGGTTCTTCCAGACCTGGAAGACCTCCGCATTTTTTAGCTGCATGGGACGCACGCGTTGCGCTTGCAACGTTTGAGAGGGAATGCTCGAGTAATGACAGAATCTACTCTTTTAGCAGGTAAACTGTCTATTGTGGGCACGCCTATTGGTAACCTTTCGGACGCGTCACCGCGCGTTAAAGAAACGCTTGCAGCAGCAGATGTCATTTTATGTGAGGACACGCGCGTGACCTCAAAGCTCCTCTCGGCATTTAACATTCATGTGCCACTGCAGCGCTGTGATCAAAATATTATTGAGTCGCAAATTGAGCCAACGCTAGAGAGGCTTCGCGCGGGTCAGCGTGTTGCGTTTGTGTCAGATGCCGGCATGCCAGGCATCTCTGACCCAGGTCAGCATTTGGTTGATGCAGCGCTTTCAGAAGGCCTTGCTACGGAGGTTATTCCGGGACCTTCTGCGGTGACCTGCGCGCTTGTTGCATCGGGTCTGGCAAGTGATCATTTCTTCTTTGAAGGATTCTTGCCCAGAAAACACGGGCAGATTGTTCAGCGCTTGCAGCAACTTGCGCAAATTCCTGGCACTATTGTGCTGTATGAGTCTCCGTTTAGGGTACTTGCAACGGTTGAGGCCATAGCCGAGGTGTTTCCAACTAGGCAGGTGGCTCTTGTCAGAGAGCTTACTAAGCTGCACGAAGAAGTAGTGCGCGACGTGGCTCCTTGCCTTGTTGAGAAACTTGCTGCAAAAGAGAACCTTAAAGGCGAGTGTGTTCTGGTCATTGCAGCTCCTACAGAAGAAGAGCTTGCCTCTGCATCATCGCAGGCAGAAGGAGAGTCTCAGCTCTCGCTTGAAGATGCAATAGAGGCTGGTCTTGCTGCTGGTACGAGAAAATCAGCCCTGGCCAAGGAGCTTGCTCAGAAGTTTGGTATTGCGCGTGACGAGGCATACCAGGCAATTCTTGCTCACGAGGCATAATCACCATACCAACACAAAGAACTCCCAGCATTTGCTCTATACTGGATAAGTTATTGCAACTTACACAAAGGGAGTCATTATGCCCGAGGCCAAGCCGTCATACTTTATTACCACCCCAATTTATTACGTCAACGCAAAGCCACACCTGGGAACTGCGTACTGCACCCTGCTTTGCGACATCCAGGCTCGCTTTAGACGTGCTGCTGGTTACGATGTATTTTTCCTCACCGGTATGGACGAGCATGGCGAGAAGGTCGCTCTTGCTGCAGCTGATCACGGTTTGTCTCCACAGGCATGGTGTGACTCGCAGGTTCCTTTCTTCAAGGGACTCTATGAAGAGCTGAATATCTCATATGACGACTTCATCCGTACTACCGATGAGCGCCACGTAAAAGCAGTCCAGTATCTGTGGGAGCGCATGCGTGAGGCAGGCTTCATTTACAAGGGATCTTACGATGGTTGGTATTGCATCCACGAGGAGACCTTCTTCACCGAGACTCAGGTAGAGAAGGCAGATGAAGAGGCTGGTTGCAAGGGCGCACACCTCTGCCCAGATTGCCATCGTGAGCTTGAGCGTGTCTCTGAGGAGTCTTGGTTCTTCAAGCTCTCTGCATTCCAGGATAAACTGCTTGAGCTCTATGCTAAGCACCCAGATTTCATTGAGCCAGATTTCCGTGCAAACGAGGTTCGAAGCTTTGTTGAGTCTGGCCTCCAGGATATTTCTGTATCCCGTACCAGCTTTGACTGGGGAGTTCCGGTTCCTTTTGATGAGTCTCACGTAACCTACGTCTGGTTTGACGCTCTTCTCAACTACTACACCGCTGTTGGCTACGGTGATGACAGTCCAGAGGCTGCTGCCATGAAAGCGCTTCTGGCCAGCTCAGATGCATGTTGTCGGCAAGGACATCATCCGTTTCCACTGCGTCATTTGGCCTGCAATGCTTATGGCCCTTGGCGAGGCTGTTCCTGAGCACATCTTTGCTCACGGCTTCTTGAACGTCCGTAACTCTGAGACCGGTGTTGTTGAGAAGATGAGCAAATCTCGCGGAAACGCCATTGCACCTAAGGACGTTTTGGACCTGCTGGGTGTTGAGGGCTACCGCTACTACTTCATGACCGACGTCACTCCTGGTGAGGACTCTGGCATTTCCTTCGAGCGCATGGAGCAGGTCTATAACGCTGACCTGGCAAATAGCTGGGGTAACTTGGTTTCTCGCGCCCTTAATATGAGCGATAAGTACTTTGAGGGCGTCACTCCAACTTTTGATGGTTCTTCTGTTGCTGCAGACCATCCTCTGCGCAAGCTGGCTGAGGGCATCTATGACCGCTACGCTGCTTGCATGGAGAAGATGGACTACGTGGGCGCTAAGAACATCATCATGGAGCTTGTCCACGCAGCTAACCACTACATTGAGGATGCTGCTCCTTGGACGGTGGCAAAAGACCCAGAGCGTGCAACTGAGCTTGCAGAGATTATCTATACGCTGCTTGAGTCTATCCGCATTTGTGCACATCTCTTTATGCCATTCATGCCTACCACATCTGCTGAGGTTCTTCGTCGTATGAGCCTTGACGAGGCAGAGATTACCTCTACCGATACCCGTAGCGAGTGCGTATGGGGCAAGCTTCAGGGCGGCCTGGCTGTCTCTAAGGGAGACGCTCTGTTCCCACGTCTTGCAAGCAAGTAATCGTGTCGGAGCACGCATCGCATCAGACATCGTGGCTTGCTAATCAGCGCGCCACTAAAGAAACGCTGGAACGTTTTGGCCTTGCCACCAAATACAGGCTGGGCCAAAACTTCTTGGTGCAAGATCACGTTATCGAGAAAATCGTCCAGCTTGCAGAGGTTCAGCCTACTGACGTGGTTGTTGAGGTTGGGCCCGGTTTGGGTACCCTTACGGTGGCCTTGCTCGACCGCGCCCGTGCGGTTTGCTCGCTTGAAGCAGACTCTGAGCTTGAGCAAGTCTTGGCGGTAACCTGCAAAGAGCCTCATCCAGACTCGTTTGCGCTGGTTATGGGAGACGCTCTGGCAATCACTCCACAGAAGCTCGCCGATGCCTACAGTGCACTTCCTGCCGTTGCTCAAAGCGCGATCCCGGTTGCCCCGATGCCAACAAAGTTTGTATCCAATCTGCCGTATCAGGTGGCAGCTACGCTGATTCTCAAGTTCTTCCAGGAGCTTTCTTCGCTTGAGCGAGCGGTAGTCATGGTGCAGGCTGAGGGTAGCCGACAGAATTGCTGCCAAGCCTTCTACCAAGGCATATGGTGCCTATACCGCAAAAGCTGTCTTTGTTTGCCCAGGTTACCGGTAGATTTGAAGTGGGCCCTGGCAACTTTATGCCTCCTCCACGCGTCAACTCTGCTGTGGTTCGTCTTGATCGCACCCAGGCGAGAAACCCGGTGACCTCCAAGCTTCTTTCTGAAGAAGAACTCTTACATACCATGAGCGTCATTGATGCTGCCTTTGCACAGCGCAGAAAGACCATTCGTAATTCAATGAGCGCCTCTGGTTTTGATAAAGACAAGCTAGACCAGGCGTTTCTCGCCACAGGAATTGCGCCTACGGCGCGTGCAGAAGTTTTGACCAGCCAAGATTTTATTTGTCTTGCGGCTGCTTTGGAGCCTTTGAGTGAGTAAGAAAAAGCATCATCTACCAGCAGAAGAAGTGGATGCACTTTCGTTTTCTGACGGTCAGCTATTCCATGATATTTACGGTACGCCTCGCCCAGCGCCGCGTGTTTTGGCGCCTGTTGTCGATACCCATGGTCATTTGGGCAGCCTCCACGAGCACAGCGCTGCAGAGTCTCTTGCACGAGCAGCAGCAGCGGGCGTTCGCATGCTTATTGTTCCCGTAGATATTGCTACGGAGTTTCCTCGTAAGTGGGCAGATACCAGCGCTTTTATTGCATGGTTTGAGGATACTTTGAACCAGGCTCGCGCTGCTTATGCAAAGCTGGCTGAGGCAGATCTCTGTGTACCCTGCGATTTACCAGCAGAGCATTTGTTTGAGCACACGTATTTTGTGGTTGGTGCGCATCCCTATAGTGCACCAGACTATAACCAAGAGGCTGAACAGCGCTTGTTTGAGCTGCTTAAGCACCCTCTTTGCGTTGGTGTGGGAGAAATTGGCCTTGATTTTGGACCGTACTGTGAGGTCCCAGAAGAGGTCCAGCGCCAAGCATTTGAACGCCAGCTCTCCATTGCACACGAGCATAATCAACGCGTTGAGCTTCACTTACGTGATGGTGCTGATAATACGCACGCTCATGATTTAGCGCTTGAAATTTTGAACCGTCTAGGGTGTGCCTAAGGCAGGCTGTGACCTGCACTGTTATACCGATGGTCCTGAGGTCATGAAGCCTTTTGCAGACCTTGGTTGCTTTGTTGCCTTTGGTGGTGCAGCAACATTTAAGCGCTCAGATGATATCCGAGCTGCAATGATTTCATGCCCAGAGACGAAACTGCTCTCAGAGACTGATTTCCCCTATATGGCCCCAGAGCCTTTACGTGGAGGGGAGTGCACGCCAGCGATGGTGGTGCATACCGTTGAGCGCTTGGCGGAGCTTCGTTGGCAGCGACTTGATATCCCCAAAGAGAAGACGTATACCATACTGTGGGAAAACGCCCAGCGCTTTGTGGGACTTGCGTAGCACAACGGGAGGTGAGCACATATGACAAAAATCCTGGTAGTAGAAGATGACCATCAGATTCAGCAAGAGTTGGTGCTCCTGCTGCAAAGAAACGGCTTTGAGGCTCAGGCGCTCACGTCTTTTGAGTCCGCACCTCAACAGATTGTTGCTGCGCATCCAGACTTGGTGTTGTTGGACCTTAACCTCCCTGGTATTGATGGTCAACAGATTTGTCGAGAAGTACGACAGCTCTCCAACGTTCCTATCATTGTAGTTACCAGCAGAAACACGGATCTTGATGAGCTTATGGTGCTCTCGTTAGGAGCGGACGATTTTATCGCCAAGCCCTATAACACCCAGATTTTGCTTATGCATATTACTTCGGTTTTGAGGCGCGCAAATAGTGATGTCACAACAGGAACAAAGCTTTCACATGCAGGTGTGACACTTGATTCTTCTTCCTGCAAAGTTTCTGCAAATCAGAAGAGCGTTGAGCTGACCAAAAACGAGCTTAGGATACTTTCACTTTTGATGCAAAATGCGGGAACGGTTGTTTCTCGCCAGCGTATTCAAGAAGAGCTGTGGCAGTCGGATGAGTTTGTTGATGACAATACGTTGACGGTCAACATTAGCCACCTCAGAAATACTCTTGCAAGTATTGGCGTTGAGGACTTTGTGATGACACGCCGTGGACTTGGCTACGTTATTGAGTAGGCTGTCATGACGTTTTTTAAGTATCTAAAAAATCGAACTATTTTCTTTATTGCGCTTATAGCTAGCAGCACGTTAATTGGCTTTATGCTTAAGGGTGTTGGACTTAACGCGTTTGCTATTGCCTACTGTATCCTGGTTTTGTGGGTGGTAGGAACAGCGGCACTTCTAGCCGATTATTTTCATCGTCGTTGGTTCTACCAGCAGCTTGCTGAGAATTTAGCGGCAACGGATAAAGAGAGCTATCTGGTTCCTACCATGTTGGATACGCCTTCAACGCTGGAGGAGCAGCTTTTTAAGAACGCGCTTTCAAGCATGTCCAAGTCTATGATGGACCAGCTTGCTGATGAGCATATGCGATCAAAGGAATATCGTGAGTACATTGAGATGTGGGTGCATGAGATTAAAACTCCTATTGCTGCAGCTCATTTTGGTTGCTCAGAATAATCCATCGCTACCTATGGATGACGTGCAAACGCAACTTACCAAGATTGAAACTCTGGTAGAGCAGGCGCTCTTTTATGCACGCAGCGCATCTGTAGATCGAGATTTTTCTATCAGAGACGTCAACTTGCAGTCTATCGTAAAAGATGCTCTTAAAAACAATGCACGTGTCTTCATTGACGCTGGTGTTTCTCCACATTTTGATGACTTGGCCCACGTGGTCAAGGCTGACCCAAAATGGCTTGAATTTATTTTGCGACAGCTCCTCATTAACGCTGCAAAGTATTCAAATCCAGAGCTTTCACCTGGCGAGAAGAACGTTTGGATTTCTGCCTCTGTCTCAGAGCCACGTGAGGGAACTACTTCAACTACTCTCTTCATTAAAGATAATGGCATTGGTATTCCTGAAGAGGATCTTTCTCGAATTTTTGATAAGGGATTTACCGGCCAAAATGGACGTAAGTACGCAAAATCTACCGGCATGGGTCTCTATCTCTGCTATGAACTCTGTAATAAGATGGGCCTTAAGCTGGCTGTGAGCAGTACAATTGGTAAAGGTTCAACCTTTTTCTATTACGTTCAACCAGTCTTTTACGGATTTAAAATGAAACTGTAGCTTTTAGCAGCAATTGTGTTAGTTCTCAATTAGAAGCTCCCACAATTCATCTGTTTGAGGATCGCTTCCTACTGGGAAGGTATGCTGACTAAAACGCTTGAATCCCCAATGTGAATAAAATGCCTTAGCAGGCTCATTGTGTTCCCAGACACCCAGCCACACGCGCTTCTTACCCTTTTCTTTTGCTAAATCAAGGGCAAATTTCATGAGCTTTGATCCAAGGTGTAGGCCTTTGAAACGCGGAAGGATATACAGGCGTTCAATTTCAAGTGAGTCATCGCGCTGACCCTCGGTTTGCTCATAACGCGTATTGAGCTTCAGGTAGCCAGCTACTTGACCTTCTACCTCAACAAAATAGAAATATGAGTGTTTAGCAACAAGCTCACGGGCAAGCTTTCTGTGTTGTAGAGCGAGTCCATGCAACTTGCTAAATCATCTGCTGTATTTGAGTCAATAAAGGTATCTACAAATGTCTCTACGCTAAGCTTCTGCAGTGTGCGCAAATCAGTTGTGTTAAGTGGTCTAATTGAAACGTGAACATCATCAACGCTGATTGTGTTTCTCGTCTGACGATATGCATCAAGGTCAAAGGAGAGCACATGGTGGAGGACGCCAAAGTGATCAAGCACCTTAGAAGATGCCTGCGTAAAGCCAGCGCGCTCATAGAAGGGCTGAGCTTTGAGTTGCGACTCAACTAACACCTTGGAAGCACTACTTTCTTGTGCCAGGTAATCAAGGGTATCGTGCAGCAGCTTTGAGCCAATACCAGCACCTTTGTTGCTGACGCATACGCGGCCAATAAGAGGGGAGTTGTATGACTGTCCCGCATCAATGATACGTAAATATGCAGCTACCGAGTTAGTATCTTGATAAAAGACATGGGTAGAAACTTGATCAACGTTATCAAGATCGTTGTACATAATCTGCTGATCAACAATAAACGTTTCTGCTCTTAGAGAAAGAATTTGATATAACTCTTTAGCGGTAAGCTGCCCAAATCTTTTAATTACTAACTGCATAGCATGCCCCTCCCGTATGCTTGATAGTGATATTTTGACACATCAAAGTGAGAAAAGCGTAAGGTTTCCGTAAGGTCAATCGATGGCAACGTGAACGGTAGTGAGGGAGTATATATCTCAAGATTTACTCGCTCCCAATGAAAGGACGCAACATGGCAGCTACTCAAACAGCTCCAACTCAGCCAACTGTTGTGGCTGGACAATCTTCAGCACTTAAGCCTCACACTGTTTTGGTTTGTCAAAACCTCGAGAAGTACTATGGAACTCGTGGAAATATCACTAAGGCACTAGACGGCATTAATCTTTCTGTAGCTCGCGGTGAGTTTATCGCTATCATGGGTCCTTCTGGTTCTGGCAAAACGACGCTTTTGAACTGTATCTCTACCATTGACCAGGCATCTGCGGGCCACATCTTTATTGATGACCAGGAGCTTTCCAGCCTGCGCGGCGCAGAACTTTCTGCCTTTAGGCGTGACCGCTTGGGCTTTATTTTTCCAGGACGCCAACTTGCTTGATAGCCTTACTGCTCGCGAGAATATCGCGCTCTCACTAACCATTGGTCATGTTCGTGCTCAGGAAGTTTTGGAGCGCGTAGAAAACGTTGCCAAGCTGCTTCAGATTACTGAGGTACTTGATAAGTTCCCTTACGAGATGTCTGGCGGTCAGCGTCAGCGCGTTGCTGCTGCTCGAGCAATTGTTACCAATCCTTCGTTGGTCTTAGCGGACGAGCCAACTGGAGCGCTTGACTCAAAGAATGCTCGTACACTTCTGGAGAGTCTTGAGAACCTCAACCGTAATGGCGCAACTATTGCCATGGTCACTCACGATTCATATGCAGCTTCTTACGCTCATCGCGTTATTTTCATTAAAGATGGTCGTATTTTTAATGAGATAGTTCGTGGCGAGAAGCCCCGTAAGCAGTTCTTTGATCAGATCATGGATGTTGTGTCATTCCTGGGAGGAGAGGGTGCTGATGTACAGTAAAATCGCGCTTGGTAACGTCAAGAAATCACTGCGCGATTTCAGTATTTACTTTCTGACATTGGCAGTAGGCGTTGCGCTGTTTTATTCCTTCAATTCAATTACTCAGCAATCTATGGTGTTGGATCTTTCTGAAGACCAGAGAAACATTGTTCAACTCTTAAGTAATACCATTTCTGGAGTAAGTGTTTTTCTTGCCATAATCATGGGATTTCTTGTTGTCTATGCTAATCAATTTCTGATTCGTCGTAGGAAAAAAGAATTTGGCATGTACCAGATACTGGGCATGACCAAGAGAAATGTCTCTAAGATTATGAGTATTGAGACACTGCTTGTTGGTTTTCTCGCCCTGGTAGTTGGACTTGTTGCAGGTATCTTATCTCTCAATTTATGATGTTTACAACGGCCCACATGTTCAATACGACTCTTGATTCGTTCAAATTTGTCTTCTCACAAACTGCGTTGATTCAAACGGTTATTTACTTCGTGGTTATGTTTGTGGTTGCGCTGATTTTTAACGTCACCACCGTATCTCGTTACAAGCTCATTGACCTTCTCAACGCAGACAAAGTAACTCAGACCGTCAAGGTAAGAAACCTTACCGTCTCAGTACTGCTCTTCTTGGCCTCTCTTGGAATCATTGCTTATTCCTATATCTTGCTTCAGCACAATGGTTTTAAACAGATAGATGAAGAGTTTGCCATGGCTACTGCTTTGGTATCTGTGGGCACAGCACTCTTTTTCTTCTCAATCTCTGGTTTCTTGCTCAGGTTTATGCAGTCTCAGAAAGGCTTCTACTACAAGGGTCTTCATTCGTTTATCTTGCGTCAGTTTAACGCTCGTGTTAATACTGCTTGGGTTTCCATCTCTTTAGTCTGCGCTATGCTCTTTGTGGCAGTCTGTGGACTTGGTACGGGTTTCTCGCTTGTTGACTCTATGAACTCTAGCTTTTCTAAAATCAAAACGTACGATGTTTCTGTAGCAATCAATCCAGGCTCAGAGCGCAGTTATACCCCTGGTCCAGCGGACTCATATGATTACCTTTCTGTAGTGCAGAAACTTGATCCAGAGTGGGACAAGACTATCAAAAACGCTTTCAGGTTGATACGTACTACGCTCAAGATGATCCAACAACACCAAGTTTTACGTATAGCTCTATTGATGCTGTAACAGGCAAGCGCTTTGATGATTACTTTACCGGCTATAGCGGTCAGGGAGATCCTGCGCAGAGCAATGTGACTCTGATGCGAGCCTCTCAGTACAACAAGCTGCGTGTTGCGTCTGGTCTTGAGCCTGTTGACTTTGGTACTGACGGTTATATGGTTTGGACGCTTGATACTAATCTCACAAAATACTGGCAGGATTCTCTTGCAAATAATCCTGAACTTACCATTCAAGGTCATAAGCTCCATGCTGTTGGTGGAACATTGGATATTGCTCAGACGCAAGGTGGCCCTCATCTTATGCCTGCACTTGGAATTATGGTTGTTGCTGATCAAAGTTTCCCTTCAAGCGTTGTTTTGACCAACTCGTATATCTTAGGCAACTACCAAACTCCAGGTGATGCTACTGAAACACAGTTCCAGGGTCAAATTAAGCAGTACTTAGGCGATGGCGCCGTAACTGGAGGTGATTCCGACCCATATTCTGTAATACTTGTTGTTACTGCCTCTCAATATATTCAAGGTACTGCTGGACTCTCTGGTATCGTGACATATTTAGCACTGTACATTGGCCTGGTACTCTTCATTGCTTGTGCAGCTATCCTGGCACTTCAGCAACTCTCCGAGGCATCGGATAACGCTCGCGCCTATCAAGTTCTTGCAGAGCTTGGTGCCGAGAAGGGCCTTGCAAGTCGTGCGCTCTTTGTTCAGATTGGCGTGTACTTCCTGTTCCCACTGCTTATGGCAGCTGCGCACGCAACATGCGCAATGTCAATTATGGTCTCTGTTATTAAGTCAATTGGCAACTTTGATGTAGCTAGCAGCATTGGTGGAGTAGTTGCAGTCGTAGCTGCTTTGTATGGTGGATACTTCCTGGTTACCTATTTTGCTGCACGTTCAATCATCTTTAGGGGTGCAAAGAGGATGCAGTAAATTGCACTTTCGTGTTGTAAATTCGTGGAAGAAGGACGGATGTTCCTCTGTGGGGCATTCGTCCTTCTCGCTTAGGTAAAATGGAAATGTTATGTCAGATGGTATCTGTGCAGAGCACATACTCAAGGAGGCATCATGGGTCTTTGGTCAAAGGTTAAAAATGTGTTTGTTCCTTCTAACGGAACAGAGCAGCCTCAGAAGGCTACGTTTGCTACCAGGGGAAGACACTATCTATGCACCAGTTTCTGGTGTCCTGGTAAGCGTACAAGAGGTTCACGATGAGGTAATCTCAAGCGGCCTCTTTGGCCAGGGCTATGGCATTTTGCCCGTTGGTCTTGATTGCGTTTATGCTCCTTGCAATGCTCGCGTTACCGCAACTAACGTAACCAATCACTCAATTGGCCTTACCACTGATACTGGTATTGAGATTTTGATTCACATTGGTGTTGGTACCATCGAGATGAACGGTAAGGGTTTTACCCGTTACGTTCATGCCAACGATGAGGTTAAGGCCGGTACTCCACTGATTTCATTTGATGCTGCTGCTATTGAAGAAGCAGGATATGAGAACGTTGTAGTTGTTACCGTTGTTAATGCAGATCAGTATGAGCGCATTGATCTTATTGGTGAGTCCGGAACACTGATTGGTGGTCGTCCACTGGTTAAGATTGGCGATCCTCTGATGTGCGTCAAGCACTAGGATTTCTCGCCAGCAAAACATCTGCAATAAACGAGGTTTTACATGCTTAGAGTTACTAAGGCAATTCTTCACGTCTTTGATTTTGAGACGGGAACTAAATACTTCTCTCAATCTACCTTGGATTTAGAGGATCGTCAGACAAAGTCATACGTACAGCGTAGACTGCGTAAAATTACGGCAAATCCAGAGTCCAGGCACGGAGAGTTTGCTCCTACCAGTAACTTTGCTGGAGGTCTTCAGGAGTATGCCCACGGAGACGTTGAGTTTGTAGAGTTTTCTCATCAGATTGCTCAGTGGTTCTGGGAAGAGCTTCGTCGTGCAGATGACGTTGAGCAGTGCGATCTTCTTGTAGCAGACTACCTTGATACCGATGCCGGCCAGGCGCTTGCCAGTGCTGCTGCAGACGATGAGGACGCTCAGGCTGAGGCATTTGAGGGCGAGGGAAGACATCTTTTTGCCATTGTGCTTCTTCCACGCAAGCAGGCCTTTATTCATGATGTAAACGGTTCTGCAAATGAGATTTTGCGCCAAGATGCAACGCTGCCATCTCCTACGCAAAAGGTTGATTCATATGCAGTCATCGACCTGGATACTGGTGCTATTGATTTCCACGATCATGATCGCTCTGTGGCAGGAGAGGGAAAGTTCATCATCCCAGAACTCTTCCTTGAGTGCACGTCAGAGGCTTCCAGCCATGAGGTTATTGGTGAGGTAACTATTATTGTTCAAGACTTGGCAGAAGAGTATGGTCTTGAGCCTGCCGTTGAGGTGTCTCGCGCTAAGGCTGCTGTTGCAGAAGCAGCAGAGGTAGAAGAGGTAGTTGACCCTATCAAGGTTGGTAAGCGCATCTTTGAGGAGCGTCCTGAGATTCAGAAAAAGTACGAGGCTCAGGTGGCAAGTAGAGAGCTCCCCGAAGAAGTTCCTGTTAAGCGTGGTGTTGCCAACAGAATTGCAAAGAATCATAAGATTCGCACCGATACAGGAATTGAGATTTCATTTCCCTCAAACCTAACGGATCGTCCAGGTTACCTAGAATTTTCTCACGAGTCTGACGGTAGGATTACCATATCAATAAAAAATGTTGCACATATTGAAAACCGCTAAATCCTACCTTTTACCTTACATTTCTTATGCAAACTCCCCAAAATTCGTTTCGGGGAGTTTGTCGATTACGTATCTTTTTGAATATACGGGTGTATCTCGGGTAGAATAGTCTCTCAAAGGTCACACCGCACTACTAAACGTCCAAGGAGACCCTAATGAGTTTGAAGAAACAACATACCGCTTCCGTTGAGGAGCAGAATGCTGCTCTATTCAGCCGTCGCGACGCCTTTAAGATTTTTGCCGGCGCGGGAATTGCCGCTGCTGCCGTCACAGCTTCCCTGATTAATGCTCGTCCTGCTCTTGGTGTAACCCAGGCTCAGATTGACGCTGCTCGTAGTGATTACGATGCTGCTCAGAAGCTGCTTGATGAGATTTCAAATGAGGTCTCTAGCATGCAGGCAAGTCTGAATGATACAAACGCTCAGATTGGTAGCATCTCTGATCAGATCAACGATAAACAAAATCAGATTGATGCTAAGCAGAAAGAGATTGCAGAAAAAGAGACTCAGATTGCTGAGAAGAGAAAAGCTCTTGGCGCTCGTATGTCCAGCAATTATAAGGCCGGTCCAGCAGGCGCTCTAGAGATGATCCTCTCCTCCGCAAGCTTTGAGGAGCTTACTTCTAATATCTACTACCTCGATAAGATTTCTGAGTCCGATCAGAAGATGATTGAGGAAGTTAAGAACTTGAAGGCTGCTCTTGAGGCAGATAAGGCTGCTCTTCAGAACGAGAAGACCGAGCTTGAGAAAAAGAAGGCTGAGCTTGAGAGCCTTCGTGCTTCTCAGGAGTCTCAGCTCAATGACATTTCTGCTCGTCAGGCGGACGCTGCAAACGTTGTTGCAAATCTTGATGACAACGTCAAAGAGCTCATTGCTCAGCGTGACTCTGAGCTTCTTGCTGCTCAGCAGGAGGCAGAGCGTGTTGCCGCTCAGCGTGCTGCTTCGTCAAGCGACAGCGGTGGTGGCAGTAGCTATTATGGCGGTGGCGGCGGAGGAACCTCTTCTGCTGGTTCTGGCTCTGCTGCTGCAGTTGTTTACGCTGCTGGCTACACCGGATCTACGGGTGCGGGCTTTTGTGCTGCCTGGGTTTCTAACGTCTTCTCTAACGCAGGCGTTGGTACCTTCTACGGCAACGCATGTGATATGTACTACTCCTGGTGCTACTCTACCGATCAGAGCGCTATTGAACCAGGCATGATCATTGCTGTTCCAACCCTTGGTGGTTCTGCAGCAGCTTTGATTTATGGCCACGTCGGTATCTATCTTGGTGGCGGTATTGTCAGGCACTGCCTGTCTGGTGTTGTTATGAGCCAGAGCCTGAGCTCTTGGATTTCCCAGCTTGGTGCTTTGAGTACTCCAAGGTGGGGCTGGCTTGGAGGCGTTGTTCTCAGCTAAGTTGGAGCTATTGATAACTTGCTACGCAAAAGAGCTTGGTTGCATGCAGCCAAGCTCTTTTCTATCACAGAAATGTTGTCGTTGCTTTTAAAACGAGAGAAGGATGCAGCCGATAAAACAGCTACATCCTTCTCGCCCGATAACGGGGAAGTGGGCTACTCTTCAACCTCGAGAAGCTCGATGTTAAAGTTAAGGTCTTTGCCAGCCATGGGGTGGTTGGTGTCAAAGACAACAGTAGTGCCGTCGTTAGAGACAACGGTTGCCATAACTGGGTATCCCTCAGGGGTGCCTAGCGTAACCTGCTGACCAGCTACAAGAGTCTCAGATCCAGGAAGCTGTGCTACAGGGACAGGTTGTACTGCTTCCCTCGTGGCGCTCGCCATAAGCCCTCAGCTGCTGGAATGTGGACGTCAACAATCTGACCAACGGTCATGTCTTTAACAGCCTCATCAAATCCAGGGATCATCTGGCCAGCCATGCACGTAAATGCCAGTGGCTCATTGCGATCACGGGAAGAATCAAACTTTGTTCCGTCATCAAGGGTGCCAACATAGTGGACCTTTACCTTTTTACCTTCATTGCTCATGAGACTCCAATCGTAAAAACCATATCGTTTGCATTCTACCCAAGTAAGCCCTAAATCAACCTTTGAATGATAAAGGTATAAAATACTCTACATTCAGCATGAAAGGTTTTGTTATGGAAGCGTGTTCAGCTCCTCATAATTTCATAGGCGTGTTTGACTCGGGCGTTGGTGGCATGAGCGTGCTTAAACACCTTGTTGTTCAACTGCCTCATGAGACGTTTCGTTATTTTGGTGATTCTGCTTTTGCCCCCTACGGCACCAGACCAAAAGAACAGATTACTAAGCGCTCTTTTGCTATTGCACACCAGTTTGTTGATGAGGGCGCAAAGGCACTGGTTATAGCCTGCAATACTGCAACTGCCGCTGCCGCAGAAGAGCTGAGGGCAACGTATCCCAGCCTGTCTATTGTTGGCGTTGAACCTGCTTTAAAGCCTGCTGTAACCGCATATCCTGGGGGCACCGTAGTTGTTTTGGCTACGCAGGCAACGCTTTCTCTGCAGAAGTATCACGACTTGGAGGCTCGACTCCATCCTTCTGCAAAGGTCATCTCTATTCCAGGAGAAGGTCTTGTTGAGCTTATTGAGTCTGGACAGGCTGATTCTGAGCAAATGCATAAAAGGTTGACTGAGCTTCTTGGAGCTTATGCTGGTCAGGTAGATGCTGTGGTTCTTGGTTGTACACACTATCCCTTTATTAAAAAGCAGATTAGTTCCGTCTTGGGTGACGTTGAGTTTTTTGACGGTGGTGCAGGAGCAGCGCATCAGCTGAAACGCTTGCTCGAGCAAGATAATTTGCTTGCTAAAGCGGGGAGTGAGACTTGTGATGAGGCGCCAAACATTACGTTCTCATCAAGCATAGATACGCCTGAAGAGCTTGCTTTCTACCAGAAGTTTTTCTCGCAAGAGATGTAAGTAAAACTAAATAAATCCCTTAGCCCAGTTTTGCCTGAAGCCACTTTTTGAGTATCACTGCATTGTTGTAGACCGTATCTTTATCCGAGAAAAGCAGTGTTACCGTAGTGGGGGCAAGCTGTTTAAGCTGCGTCACAAAGGTTGCTGCATCGGGATTGCTATCTAATTCAGCTGTATATGCTGAGACAAAGTTCTCAAAGCGCTCTGGATCATGATTAAATGCTTTTCTGCATTCCGTTGAAGGGGCAATTGACTTTGCCCATTCATCAGCGTGGAGATTTTCTTTTTTGATGCCTCGTGGCCAAAGACGGTCTACCAACACTCGATATCCATCGTCGGTCTCTGGTGTATCGTAGGTTCGTTTAAGTTTGATATCCATAGTTGTTCCTCTCGACACATCTACGTTATACCGCAAAATAACTATTAGGTTACAAATTATTTAGTGTGGCAGAGGGGTAAAAAAGTACTCGTATATCATGGAGCACGCTTTTTGTAACCCACGGAGAAAGGAAAGCTATGTCAAACTCAGTGGAGAAGAAAGACATTGACTGGTCATCTATTGGCTTTGCATACACACAGTGTGACTACAGCTACGTAGCTCACTACAAAGATGGTGCTTGGGACGAGGGCGGTCTTACCGCCGACCACAGCATTACGCTGTCTGAATGCGCAAATATCTTCCATTATTGTCAGGAAGTTTTTGAGGGCCTGAAGGCATACACTACAGTCTCAGGTGATATTGTCTGCTTCCGTCCTAACCTCAACGCTCAACGTATGGCAGACTCCGCAGCTCGCCTTGTTATGCCACCGTTCCCCGAGGATCGATTTATCGCTGCCGTTAAAGAAGTTGTTTCTGCAAACGCAGCATGGGTTCCACCATTTGGCACTGGAGCTACGCTGTATGTTCGTCCTTTCATGATTGGTACTGGCAACACTGTTGGTGTTAAGCCTTCCGATACCTATGAGTTCCGCATCATGGTTACTCCTGTTGGCTCTTACTATTCCAACGGCGTTGCTCCTGTTGCGCTGACTATTTCTCCGTTTGACCGTGCAGCTCCTCATGGAACTGGCAATATCAAGGCTGGCTTGAACTATGCAATGTCACTGTACCCAACCACTTGGGCACATGAGCAGGGCTTTGCAGACAGCATGTATCTTGATTCTGGTACCCGCACCTATGTCGAGGAGTCTAGCGGTGCAAAACTTCCTCTTTGTTGACAAAGAGGGAATCCTGGTCATTCCACAGTCTTACACTGATTCTATCCTTCCTTCCATTACCCGCCGTTCGCTGGTAACTGTTGCTCAGGATATGCTGGGTATGAAGGTTGTTGAGCGCCCTGTCCGTTTTGATGAGATTGACCAGTTTGTCGAGTGTGGTATGTGCGGCACAGCGGCTGTCATTTCTCCTGTGGGCAAGGTTGTTGATGGTCAGAAGGAAATTGTCTTTGGCGCTGGTATGGAGGCTGTTGGTCCTGTTATGACCAAGCTCCGCAATACGCTGACCAGCATTCAGTCTGGTGAGATTGAGGCTCCAGAAGCAGACTGGATCTGCAAGATTTGTTAAAACACTCGGTTCAAACAGGACTTTGCTTTTAATAAAATGGCGAGAAGACCAATCGATCTTCTCGCCTTAGTTATATCTGCAACGTATGCAGAATCTGCGCTGGCTTAAGCCTTGTGGGAAGAACCCAGGTTATCCATGTGGCTTGCAACAATCTGAGTGATTGCTTCCATACCAGGAACGGAAGGTTTCTTTGGATCAAAGTTGCTAGGATTTTCGGACATGTAGTTCATGAAGCCAGCCATAAAGACCTGGCGGAGCTCAGTTGCATAGTTGACCTTGCAAACGCCGTTCTGGATTGCTTCTGCTACCTGGTCATCTGGCACGCCAGAGGTGCCATGAAGGACCAGAGGAATGTCGATGCGCTGACGAATTGCCTTCAGAACGTCCTGCTCGATATGAGGTGTTCCGTGGTAGACACCGTGAGCGGTACCAACGCCAACTGCCAGAGAAGTGCAGTTAGTGCGGGCAACAAACTCTTCAGCCTGATCTGGATCAGTGTAGGGGTTCTCGCCCTCAACAGCTGGGCCGTCATCCTCTTTGCCGCCAACTTTTCCAAGCTCAGCCTCAACAGGGAGATTAATAGGACCAGCAAATTTGGTGACGGACGCGGTCAGAGCAATATTGTCCTCAAAAGGAACGTGAGAACCGTCAATCATGACGGAAGTATAACCTGCGCGAGCTGCCTGGATGCAACGGTCAAAGCCGTCACCGTGGTCAAGGTGAAGCGCTACAGGAACAGTTGCCTCTTCAGCAGCACAACGAACTAAAGCTGCAAAGTAATCAAGGTTTGCGTACTTAACGGTACCGGGTGTGGTCTGGAGAATAACAGGGGAGCGGCGCTCTTCTGCTGCCTTCACAACAGCCATAACAAACTCGAGGTTCTCAACGTTAAAGGCACCAACGGCGTAATGGCCAGCCTGTGCGTCAAGAAGCATTTGCTTAGTAGTAACGAACATCTAGTGCTCCTTTTCGCCCCAAAGGGCTTTGATTGACTAAAAAAATTGTAACGTTTCTCTAACTCTGTTATGCAGCTATTTTGAAATAGTTTTTCTCTTTGTAATCTTTGGCGAGAAACCCGTCTTGCATCAGTTCTTACTACAGCCTTTGATCAAACTATTACTCAGTGTTCTAGTAAACAATTTTTTCAAGAGCAACGTTTCTGTGGATTTCTTCTGCCACTCCTTGATCAAAGCGACCTGTACCAGCAGCTAGACAGCTTGCTGTAGCACATGACAGGGCAAAGGTGAGACATTCAGATGTTGTCTTACCTTGTGCAAGTGCAACCGCAAAAGAACCTACGAGGGTGTCTCCCGCACCAACAGGGTTGATAACTTCAATTTTTGGAGGCATTGCTCTAAAGATTCCTTCATCAGAAACCATGAGCGCACCTTGAGCTCCAAGAGAAATAACGACAATCTTGATACCTCGATTATGAAGCTCTTGCGCAGCAGCAATAATCTCTTCTTCTGTGATTACTTCTCTTCCTAGCAGTTGTCCGATTTCATCAGTGTTTGGCTTAATCATGGTTGGAAGAGCCTCAACACACGTGGTGAGGAGCGACCCTGATGCATCCAAAATACAAGGAACTCCAGCAGACATAGTGTCCTTTATAAGCTCTTTGTAGTCCTCAGCAGAAACACCTTTTGGAATACTACCGTTAAACGTGACAACCTCAGCACTACTTGTAAGTTGTACAAGTTTTGCTTTGAAGGCAAGAAGTTCCTCGGGCGAAATAGGCTGTCCAGGCTCTAAAAACTCAGTAGATTGACCACGAGGATCTAGGATATTGATGCACGAACGAGTTTCTTGCTCAGTATAAATAAAATCGGTAGCAATGCCGTCTTTTTGGGCAAGTTCAACAAGATAGCGACCATTGTTGCCGCCCACAAATCCTGTAGCACATATCGGATACTTGAGCGTTGTGATTGCGCGCGATGCGTTAAGGCCTTTACCGCCGGCACTGTTGTCTACAACCGAAACTCTGTGTACCGTTCCATCTACAACAGCAGAATCAAGATAGTAGGCCTTGTCGATAGAAGCATTAAGCGTCACGGTTACAATCACAAAAATCACCTCGTCAAAAGACAATGCAATAAAAAGCACAGGGCAGAAGGACGAGAAAACCCTATCAGATTGTGTCTCTACCAATAAAATGTGCTAACTCTATTTTAACCAAAGAGGCATCCAAAAACCCTTCTTTAGTTGTTTCAAAAAAATAGATACCAGTACATAAATTCATAATACCAATTTTATGTTTTTCACCGTATTCTAGCTGGATTTTAGGGTTATTTAGTACGTTTATTACGTATAAACAAACGTTTTAAGAACAGTTGAAAAAGAAGAAAAATTACGGTAATTAAGAGTGTTTCATCACAAATTATTCACATATTTACCTGCGGAAATATCAACCTCTTTACCGTTTACGGTCAAATAGTACCGTTAAATCTGTCAGTTGTTAACGTACACATTTGTGCTACCTTACTAGACTATACTTATGTTAGGTTGTTATCTGGTATCTACCACTTAGAACGAACATTTAAAAAAGTTCTCAAAGCAGCAAAAAGGTAGATTCTAGACATATTTCCTTGCTCTTGGAAGGGAGCTTTGACATGGTAGGTTGCGTTCTCACTGGTCACGGAACTTTTGCAAATGGTCTTGCAGATGCACTCAAAATGATTGCGGGCGAGCAAGAAGCGTTTGTTCCCGTTCCATTCATTGAGGCTGGTGCAGCAACGTATCCAGAAACCCTGTCATCAACTATTTCTGACCTTCTTGATACCACCGATGGTGTATTGGTCTTTTGTGATCTTCTTGGTGGAACTCCATTTAACCAGGCAATGATTATTGCTCAGAATTACTCCAACGTAGAAGTGGTCACAGGAACAAACCTTCCTATGCTTCTTGAAACTCTTGGTAGTCGCATGGCTGATACCTCACTTGAAGAGCTGGTTGACACCGCTGTTGTTGCTGGTAGCCAAGGAGTTGTCCACAAGCGTCTTGAGCTTGAGGTAGAGGCAGAAGAAGATGACATCTTCGGAGACGATGGTATTTAAACTCTTTCTGAGTTAAGGAGTCATACATGGCAAATTTAGCAGAGAACATCCTGGCTTCATCCATTGTTCTTCTCGCGTTCTTGGTAATTATTGCCCTTGGATATTCATTCTTTGTCTGGAGAGCTTCCGCAAAAAAGGCTGGTCCTACCTCGGAGTTTTTAAAGAACCTACATCCAGGTCAAAAAGTTAAAACAAATAACGGAATGTATGGCGTAGTAAAAGCTGTCAAAAAAGAAACAGTTGATGTTGAATTTGCTCCAAATGTTGTTATTACACTTGATCGTTGGGCGTTGGTTTACGTTCCTAGCAGTAAATAAAGTTGTGTAGCAAAACGCGCAACGCAAGATGTGAGTAGTGCGATAAATTTGCAGATAAAGCGTACGTATGTACAGGCAAAGAGAGGAGAACTTGTTATGGGAGAACCAGATATCAAGCTTGCTCGAATCGATAATCGTTTGATTCATGGTCAGGTTGCCACTCAGTGGAATGGCACCCTTGGAACTAACCTCATCCTTGTTGCTAATGATGAGGTTGCAGGCAATAAGATGCGTCAAGGTCTTATGGACATGGCAGCACCAAGTGGTGTTGCAACCAGGTACTTTACGCTCCAGAAGACCATTGAGGTTATTCACAAGGCTTCTGCAAGCCAGCACATTTTCTTAGTTGCCGAGAATCCAGAGGATGTCCTCACTCTGGTCAAGGGCGGTGTTCCAATTAAAAAGGTGAACATCGGCAATATGCACATGGCTGAGGGAAAGCGACAGGTCGCCACAAGCGTGGCGGTAGACGATAAGGACGTCGCTGCCTTCCGTGAGCTTCAGGAATTGGGGGTGACTCTAGAGATTAGACGTGTTCCTACGACCCCGGTCGAGGATATCTCAAAGCTATTCGAGTAAGTTTTGCGCGCAACTTCCTGGTAGGGAATATAACAAGTTGCAAAGGTGCAACAACTCTGTCAGGTTGGCAAAAGTATTTGAATAGTCTGCCGTTCATCGTCATCGGCAGGTATGGTGTGTTTGAAAGGAGGAGTTAAGATGGATGTTAGCCCTATTCAGGTGTTATTAATCTTCATCGTTGCGTTTATCGCTGGCATCGATCAGTTTAGTTTCCTCGAGTCTCTTTACCAGCCAATCGTAACTGGTTTTTTGGTTGGTTTGATTCTTGGTGACGTTCAGACTGGTCTGATTGTTGGTGGTACTTATCAGCTTATGACCATCGGTAACATGCCTGTTGGTGGTGCACAGCCACCTAATGCTGTTATTGGCGGCATTATGTCTGCAGTGTTTGCAATCACCACTAAGCTTGAGCCAATGGCTGCTGTAGCTGCAGCAATCCCATTCTCCCTGCTTGGTCAGTATGCAGTAACCATCATCTTTACCATTATGTCCCCCGTAATGGCAACTGCTGATGCATACGCCGAGAAGGCTGATCCTAAAGGGAATTGCTCGTATCAACTATGGTGCAATGGCTGCTCTTGGTCTCTTCTTTGGTGTCATTGTTACCCTGTTCTTCCTGGGTGGCGCTGCATTTGGCACACAGATCACTTCTGCAATTCCAAAGTGGCTCATGAATGCACTGTCCGTCGCTGGTGGCATGATGCGCTTCGTCGGCTTTGCAATCCTGCTGAAGGTTATGGTTTCTCGCGAGCTTTGGGGCTTCTTCCTCATGGGCTTTGCAGCTGCAATCGTATTTATCAGCATTCCTGAGCTCTCTGGTCCAGCACTTCTGCTTCTTGCTCTCATTGGCTTTGGTATCGCATTCTGGGATTACCAGCTTCAGACCAAGGTAAAGAATGCTGCTCCTGCTGTTGTTGCTGGAGGTGACTTCGAAGATGGCATTTAATATTCCTGATACATATCAGAACACCACTCCTGCTGAGCCACTTGATCAGAAGACGCTCAACAAGATGGTATGGCGCTCCCTGTTCCTGCAGGCTTCCTTCAACTACGAGAGAATGCAGGCAGCTGGTTGGCTCTACGGTATCCTTCCTGGTCTTGAGAAGATTCACGGCGACAACAAGGATGACCTTGCTGCTTCCATGAGTCACAACCTTGAGTTCTACAATACCCATCCATTCTTGGTCACTTTTGTTATGGGTATTGTTCTCTCCCTCGAGCAGAACAAGCTGGATATCCCAACCATTCGTGCAGTCCGCGTTTCTGCAATGGGTCCTCTGGGCGGCATTGGTGACGCACTGTTCTGGTTCACCCTTGTTCCAATTACTGCTGGTATTACCTCTAACATGGCAATTTCCGGCAATGTCTTTGCACCATTCTTGTTCCTTATCATCTTCAACATCGCACAGTTTGCTGTACGTTATTGGCTGATGAACCTTTCCTACAAGATGGGTACTGACGCAATTACTCTGCTTACCGAGAACGCAAAAGAGTTCACTCGTGCTGCTTCTATCCTCGGTGTCTTTGTTGTTGGCTGCCTGGTTGTCTGCTACGGCGGAACTAAGCTCGGTGCTGGCGCAAACATTCCTAACGGTGAGACACACAGTGTTGTTCTTTCTCAGGTAACTCTTTCTGATGAGCAGCTTGCTTCTGGTCAGTATGACAAGGCACTCTTTGCTGAGGGCTCCTATGCTGACTACAAGAAGGATCCTGAGTCCGTTAAGTTCATCGGCGGCAAGACTGCTGACGGTAAGGATGGCACCACTGCTATCGCTCCAGTTGGTAATGGCGTTAACCTGGTAACTGTTGGCGAGGAAGTTACTTCTCCTGTCTCCATTGACATCCAGAAGATCCTTGACGGCGTTTGTCCAAAGCTTATTCCACTGGCTCTTACCCTCTGCCTGTACTATCTCATGGCAAAGCGTAACTGGACTCCAATCATGTGCATCTGCCTACTTTTGGTAATTGCACTTCTTGGTTCTGGCTTTGGCGTTCTCCCATATATTTGGGGTTAAGTAAGTGTGACGGGTGTCCACTTAGTGGGCACCCGTCTTTTTATAGGAGAGTTTGATGACGTCCTTCATGGGAAGACAACCACTCTACGAGCAGCTTGCAAATATGTTGCGCTACCGTATTGAGAACGAGATGGATCCAGACGATCCACTTCCTTCCGAGCGTGAGCTCTCCGATTCCTATGGTCTTTCTCGCACCACGGTAAGACTTGCCCTGCAAGAGCTTGAGCACATGGGGCTCATTTATCGTCAGCGTGGCCGCGGTACCTTTGTTGCAGACGTCTCTGAACGTGCAACAGACCTTATGGGAGGCTATAGCTTTACTGACCAACAGCGTCAGCTAGGTCGCGTCCCAAAAACTACTATTCTTGAGTTTGAAACTATTGAGGCTAATAAGTTTTTAGCCCAGCATATGCACGTTATTCTTGGCGAAAAACTCTTTCGTATCAAGCGCTTAAGAAGCGCTGATAATGTGCCTATGATGCTGGAGGTAACCTATCTTCCAGCTGCACAGTTTTTTCTCGCTCACTGCTCAGGATGTTGAGCAAAAATCTCTGTACCAAATTTTTGAAGAAGACTACAACGTAAAGATTGGCGTAGCAGAAGAGGAATTCAGGCTTCAATTGCTCGTTCGGATGACGCCACTTTATTGCAAATTTCTGAAGGCTCGCCTGTTTTGAGTCTCACACGCACTTCGTACAATGACAGAAATATCATTGTTGAGTTCACCCTAAGCGTGGCTCGTGCGGATCAGTTTAGATACAAGATTGTACATACACGCAGTTAAATAACTGTAAGAAGGGATATCTATGTTTAAGATGAGCCAAGAGGAACTGAAAGTCATGGGTGCAGACATTACAACTGCAGAGATTAAGCAGCAGCCTGACCTTTGGGTATCTACCTTTGGGATTTATCAAGAAAACCTTTCTGCAATCAAAGAGTTTGTAGAGCGCGCTCGCAATCTTGGCGATGATCGTCGCACGCGCGTGGTCTTTACGGGTGCAGGTACCTCGGCATACGTAGGAGATACCATTGCCCCTTACCTTCGTGCTTATGGCGAGAAGAGCGCTTTTGAGTTTGCAGCAGTTGCTACTACTGATATTGTTTCTGATCCTTATGGCAGCCTTGATCCAGACGATCCTACGGTATTGGTATCTTTTGCACGCTCTGGTAACAGCCCAGAAAGTCTAGCTGCAGTAACTATTGCTCGTCAGATTGTTAAAAATCTTTTGCTCATCAATATTACGTGCGCTCCTGAAGGAAAGCTTGCCGTTGAGTCTGCAGGTAAAGATGATACGCTGCTGCTTCTGATTCCCGGTGCTAATGATCAGGGCTTTGCTATGACTGGTTCCTATAGCTGCATGGAGCTTTTAGCAACGCTGGTATTTGATAGCGCTGATGATCAGCAGAAAAAGGCATGGATTACTGATGCCGCTGAGCTGGGAAGACAAGTAATTGAGCGCGAGGAAGAGATTGCTGAGTGGCTTAAGAGCGATTTCAACCGCATTACCTATTTGGGCTCTGGTCCTTTTGTGGGTCTTGCTCATGAGGCTCAGCTTAAGATTTTGGAGCTTGCTGCTGGTATTAATGCAACATCATGGGACTCTTCAATGGGATATCGTCACGGACCAAAGTCTTTTGTTGACGAGCATACTCTAGTGTTTGATTTTGTTTCTAACAACCCTTACACCCGTCAATATGATCTAGATATTCTTGACGAGATTAAGGGAGATCAGATTGCTGCACTGACTATTGGTATTGAGCAAGAAGGCAAAACAAACTTTGCGGGAAGAACCTTTGCTCTCCCTGTGCTTTCTGAGCCTCTCCCAGCACCTTATTTGGCGCTACCTTTTGTCATGGTTGCACAGGTTGTGGCGCTTTTGAATTCAGTCCGTGTTAATAATAAACCGGACACCCCTTCTCCAACCGGTCAGGTTAACCGAGTGGTTAAGGGTGTTACAATTCACTCACTGTAGGAATTACTTGATAAGGACGTGCCCTACGGCACGTCCTTTTGAAAATGATTGAGGTTAGTATGGGTACATTTGCAGTTAAAGCAGATAAATTCTTTTTACCAGGAGCAACTGCTGGTCCAGGATATTTACTCGTCGAAGATGGCGTCTTTGGTCACTTCACCAAAGAAAAGCCTGAGTGCGAGATTATTGACCACACTGGCTCTTGGGTAGCCCCAGGTCTTGTTGATACGCATATTCATGGTTTTCTCGACCATGACATCATGGATTGTGATCCTGATGGCGTTATTGAGATTGCGCAAGGTCTACTCTCTAATGGTGTAACTTCTTGGCTTCCAACAACACTGACCGCAAGTGTTGAGCAAACCGGAGATGCCTGTGAGTCTGTTGCTGATGCAGCAGAGGGAATTGCGGCAAACGGTATTGATGCTGCTCGTATTCAGGGAATCTTCCTTGAGGGACCATTCTTTACCGAGAAGCACAAGGGTGCCCAGAATCCTGCGTATTTCCTTGATCCAGATGTAGATGTCTTTGATGAGTGGCAGGAGCGCGCTGACGGTTGGATTGCAAAAATTGCTATTGCCCCAGAGCGTGAGGGTGCTCCAGAGTTCTGTGCAGAGATGGCAGACCGCGGTGTTCATGTTGCACTTGGTCACTCCGATGCAACGTATGAGGAAGCTCTTGCCTGCGTAAACGCTGGTGCAGATATCTTTGTTCACACGTATAACGGCATGAGTGGCCTACACCACCGTGAGCCAGGTATGGTTGGTGCTGCTATGACTACCCATGGCACTTATGCAGAGGCTATTTGTGACGGGCATCACCTTAATCCTATTGCAGCACGTGCCCTGGTAAGTGCAAAGGGTTCTGATCACACCGTTCTCATTACTGACTGCATGCGTGCTGGCGGTATGCCTAACGGGGAGTACAAGCTCGGTGATTTCCCTGTTATTGTTGAGGGAGGAACAGCTCGTCTGATGGATGAGTCCCACAGTCTTGCCGGTTCAATTCTTCGTCTTTTTGAGGGTGTAAAGAACGTCTATGACTGGGGTATTGTTTCTGCTGAAGATGCTGTCCGTATGGCTTCAGAAACTCCAGCTCGTTCCTGTGGTATTGATGATGTTTGTGGCTTTATCCGCCCAGGATACGATGCAGACTTTATTGTTGTTACAAAAGATCTTCAGCTTGAAGAGACGTTCCTTGGAGGAAAGAGCGTTTACAAGGCTTAAGTAGCAAATCTTGAGTAATGCAAACTAAAAGGAAGCCTATGGAGTTCTATTCCCATAACTATTTAATTCACCATGCAACAGCATTTGACTGGACTCAGCTTGTGCTTTTTGGTCTTGTTGCTCTTTTGATGATTTTCTCGCTCATTCATTATATGCGAGATAGAAAGAGCTCCAAGTATCGTGAGCTGGTGCTTATTGCGCTGTTTTCATTAATCTTTCTTGGACTTCTACAGCTTGATCGTGTGCTAGAGGTTAATCAGGCAAGTAAGCACTATGAGTCAATTGTTTCCTCACAAGAAAGCTTCGCTCGACGTCTTGAGGTTGATTTTGACCACGTGTACGTTGCCTTTGATAGCCAGGGAAATCCCTCGTATCTTGAGGTTGACGGTAAGTATTATCACGTTTTGAAAAATACCGAGAATGACTATGTCATTGAACAGATCAATCTCATTGGTAATGACATTAAGCATGTAGAGGAGTAGATCGATGAACTTTTATTTAGAAGTTGCCATTAAATTGTGCATCGGTCTTTTCTCGCTTGTTCTGGCAATTAACGTCAGCGGAAAAGGAAACCTAGCACCAACTGCAGCAATTGACCAGGTTCAAAACTTTGTACTTGGCGGCATTGTTGGCGGCATGATCTACAACAGTTCAATTACCATTTTGCAGTTCACCCTTGTCCTGCTTATTTGGCTCATTATTGTTATGGTTCTCAAATGGTTGAGAACAAACAATATGCTGGTCAAGCAGTTGATTGATGGACGTCCTGTTATTGTTATTGATAAGGGCAAGCTGCTTGTAGACAACTGTAGGTCTATGGGTCTCACTGCCTACGATGTGTCGCTGAAGCTTCGCCAGGCAGGAGTGAATTATATCTCAGACGTTAAGCGTGCCATTCTTGAGCAAAATGGACAGTTGATTATTGTTAAAAATGGAGAAGAGAACGTTAGGTTCCCGCTTATTACTGACGGACAAGTTCAGACAAACATTCTTGAGACGCTGGACCTGGAAGAGAATTGGCTTGAAAGAGAACTTGAGCATCAAGGTTATAAGTCTGCTTCAGAGGTTTATTTGGGTGAGTATAATAGTGGAAATCTGATTATTACTCCGTATGCGGAGAAAGATCAGTAGGTTAGCAAGAGATAAAACAGTTAGCTTGTTTATTCCAATTCCGTTTACGGAAAAGATAAAAAATTTATCGTTGACTTGAATTGGAATATGTATACTAAGGCTAACTTTTAGAAAGCGGACTGTCGGAAGACAGCCCGCTTTCGTGCTAAAGGGGAAGCATGAATGCATGTTCAGATGATGAGAAGTGAGTAGAAAGACAAAGAAGTGAGGAGAAACATGGGTTTCTCTCCATGTTTTTATGCTTGGTAGTGAGGACAATTGCACGATTTTGTTTGAAGAATTTGGCACTACACCGTATTGGTTTTTATAGTTTTGGGAGATGTAACATGAATTTGAATCCAACCGTTTCTCGTCGTAGCGCACTTGCAGCTTCTGCTTTTGGTGTGAGTGTCATTCTTGCGGGTTGCAAGCCAGAAGCTCAAAAGCAAGAAGGAGCTTCTGATAACAAAGATCAGAAGAAGCTCAATATTGTTGCAAGTTTTTATCCTATGTATGACTTTGCAAAGCGTATTGCTGGTGATTATGCTGAGGTAACATGCCTCGTTCCAGCAGGCACTGAGCCACATGATTGGGAGCCATCCAGCAAGGATATGAAGACTATTCAGGAAGCCGATTTCTTGATTTATAACGGCGCTGGTATGGAGCACTGGGTTAAGGATGTTCTTGATGGTCTTGGATCAGGTACAAAGCTTGTAGCAGTCGAGACTAGCAAGGATGTCAAGCTTCTTGAGCTTGAAGAAGAGGATGATCACGACCATGATCATGAGGAGAAGAAAGATGACCATGATCATGACCACGATCACGACCATGGTGGAACCGACCCTCACGTTTGGCTGAGCCCTCTGAATGCAAAGATTCAGATGAAGAATATTTGCGATGCTCTTTCCGAGAAGGACTCTGAGCACAAGACAGAGTATGCCGCCAATCTCGATAAGGCAAACGCAGACTTTGATACGCTTGATAGTGAGTTCCACAAGGGTCTGGATTATCTTCCTAACAAGACCATTGTTGTTTCTCACCAGGCATTTGGATATCTATGTGAGGCATACGGTCTTACTCAGATGCCAATCGAGGGTGTTGAAGCAGATGCTGAGCCTAATGCTCAGGAAATGAAAGAGATTACTGAGTTTGTAAAAGAGCATAATGTAAAGGTTATTTTTACTGAGGAATTGGTAAGCCCTAAGGTTGCTCAGGCAATTGCTGAAGCAACAGGAGCTCGTGTTGAAGAGCTCAACCCACTTGAGGGTCTTACTGACGAGGAGCTTAAGGCAGGCGAGGATTACCTGTCTGTTATGCGTGACAACCTCAAGGCTCTTGAGGGTGCTCTCGCATAGTGTATTGCCAGCTTAGGCTGGATGTTTGGAGGACGTGTTGCAGGAAAGCAAGTTAGCCGTTTCGCTTCAAGACGTGAGTTTTTTTCTTACAAGAAGACGCGCTCTTAAGCGATGTAAATTTAGACGTTCATCAAGGTGAGATTTGCGCGCTTATTGGTGATAACGGCGCAGGTAAATCAACATTATCACGCATTGTGGTAGGAGAGCTTGAACCTACAAGTGGTAAGTCACTTCTTTTTGGAACGCCTTCGACTCGGTTTAAAGATTGGGAGCGCGTAGGCTATGTCCCTCAGCTTCCTTCTGAATCGGTTAATCGCTTTCCTGCAAGCGTCATTGAGCTTGTGGATGCAAGTCAGTATGCTCGCGCAAAAAGATAAAGATGAGTGTTCAAGAACGACGTGACCGTACGCTTGAGGCGCTTGACCTTGTGGGTATGACTGACTTTTCCACTCGTATTATCAGGGAACTCTCTGGAGGACAGCTCCAGAGAGTTCGCCTTGCTTGTGCGCTGGTTGGAAACCCATCGCTACTTATCCTGGACGAGCCTACTACTGGTCTTGATAAAGAGAGCCGCAATCACTTCTATAACTTAGTGCGAGAAGCTCATGCAGCTCGAGATCTTGCGGTACTCATTGTTACCCATGATCTTGCAGCTCTTGATGCCCTGGCTTGTCGAGTCATTGAGGTTGCCGACCACAAAGCTATAGAAATTGCTGGTAGAGGTCACGGTCATAATCACTGCGCAGTTCATGGTGCTCATTGCGATCTTGATTCACACCACGTCCACGATCATAACCGTGGAAAATTGGATGATTTTGCGCTGAATGAGTCACTTGGTCCTGCGTCAGACGTTGTTCAAGATGCCCAAGACTCGTACGAGAGGAGGGCATAAATGTTTGAATACGTATTCATGCAGCGTGGAATTCTTGTAGGAATTCTTCTAGGAGCAATTATTCCGCTGGTAGGCGTAACGGTTGTACTGAAGCGTCTCTCTATGATTGGTGATGCGCTTTCTCATACCTCTCTTGCAGGTGTTGCAGGAGGCATGATTGCGGGTATTAATCCTGTTGCTGGAGCTATTGCAGCTTGCTTGGGTGGTGCTCTTTGCGTTGAGGAGTGCGTCGCCACTTTAAAGATCAGTCAGAGCTTGCAGTTGCTATTGTTATGGCAGCAGGTATTGGTCTAGCAGGCGTTTTGTCAGGTTTTGTTCCCAACTCATCAAGCTTCAATAGCTTTATGTTTGGCTCTATTCTGACGGTAAGTGAGCAAGAAGTTCAGATGATTGTGGCCATCAGTGTGCTTGCAGTCGCATTCTGCTTCTTTCTTAGAAAAGAACTTTTCTTGATGTCTTTTGATGAGCGTCATGCCCGTTGTGTTGGTGTGCCCGTAAGTCTTATTAACTTTGGCTTTGTTATCGCAGTAGCTTTGGTGGTTGCCGTAGCAGCAAGAACGGTTGGCTCACTTATTGTTTCATCCATGATGGTGGTTCCTGTTGCCTGCTCTCTGCAGATTTCCCGCAGTTGGAAGCAATGTTGTCTGTATGCAAGTACCGTGGGCATGCTAACCTCACTTGGTGGACTTGTTATCTCCTATGAGCTTGGCCTTAAACCTGGAGGAACCATCGTTCTTCTCGCGGTTGTTACGCTTTTGTTTATCTTTCTGGTAAAAAAGGTTGTGCTGCTGCTCAAAACTCGTACAGTGTGATACTCTGAACAAAGTGCGTTGACGGAGAGGTTTGCCGGAGCACGTTGTGAACAGAGAGGGTGTTCGTGGTTGAGAAACACCTGCACAGCGCTGGTAGAGTTCACTCCCGAGCTACAACTAGAACGGCAGTCACTGCTCAGTAGGGAAGTCGTCCGCCTAACGAGACTAGGCTTTTAAGTGGATTGCACAGAGAGAAAACTGCGCAATCAACCGAGGTGGTACCGCGGAAATTTTCCGTCCTTGGGCATATGCTCAGGGACGGTTTTCTATTGAAAGGGTAATTACATGGGAATGTCTGAGGAACTCTCGGCAATTCGTGAGCAGGTACTTGAGGGAATTGCTAAGGCAACAAACCTTGAAGCGCTTGAGAAGGTACGCGTTGCATCAATGGGTAAAAAGGGATCTCTTACGGCAATTATGCGTATGATGGGTCAGGTTCCCGCAGATCAGCGCCCCTCAAATGGGTCAGCTTGCCAACACCGTTCGTGCTAACGTTGAGACCGCTATTCGCGAGCGTCAGCTTGCCTTAAAGCGAGAAGCCCTTGAAGCCCAGCTTAATGCTGAGGCAACTGATATTACCCTTCCAGGTCGTCGTCTGAGCCCTGGTACTCAGCACCTCATTGAGCAGGTACGTGAGGAGATGGAAGACATCTTTATCAGCATGGGCTACACCATTGAGACAGGTCCTTATGTTGAGACCACCTACTACAACTTCACAGCTCTGAATGCTCCAGAGGACCATCCAAGCCGTTCTGGTAAGGATACGTTCTACGTAGTGGATAATGCACCAGAAGGAAAAGAGTCGCATGTACTGGGCGAGTCCGACGTTCTTCTTCGTACACAGACCTCTGGTGTTCAAGTGCATACTATGGAGACAAAAGAGCCTCCTATTTACATGATTTGCCCTGGCACGGTATTCCGTCCTGACACCGCAGATGCCAACCACCTGCCTCAATTTACGCAGATGGAAGGCCTTGTTGTTGATGAGGGAATCACCTTTGGCGACCTCAAAGGTACCCTTGATCACTTTACTCGTGAGATTTTTGGTAAGGACCGCGCTACCCGCTATCGTCCTCACTTCTTCCCATTCACCGAGCCAAGCTGCGAGGTAGACGTTTCTTGTGGCGTGTGCCACGGTGAGGGTTGCCGTTTCTGCAAGAACACGGGCTGGCTTGAGATTCTTGGTTGCGGCATGGTTGACCCTAATGTCTTCAAATACTGCGGTATTGATTCCGAGAAGTACACAGGCTTTGCTTTTGGCATTGGTGTTGAGCGTGTTGCAGCGCTCCGTTATGACCTTCCTGACCTGCGTATGCTCATCTCTGGTGACCAGAGAGTTCTGCGTCAGTTCTAATCATCGGCGTCTTATTAGAAAGGCAATCACATGCGTGTATCTTATGAATGGCTGAAGACGCTCGTTGATCTTCCTCAGGACCCAAAAGACCTTGAGCGCGAGTTTGTGCGCACCGGTACTGAGGTTGAAGCGGTAGAGCGTGTTGGCGCAAATCTTGACCATGTTGTTACTGCTCAGGTTGTAAGCAAAGAGCCACATCCTGATTCTGACCACATGTACGTTACCCTAGTTGACGTGGGCAAAAACAATGTGGATAAGGACGGAAATCCTGTTCCTCTACAGATTGTTTGTGGTGCTCAGAACTTTAATCAGGGAGACCACATTGTTACCGCAATGATCGGTGCGGTACTTCCTGGAGACTTTAAGATTAAAAAGTCCAAGCTGCGTGGCGTTGAGTCTTGCGGCATGAACTGCTCTTCTCGCGAGCTGGGTCTTGGCGATGACCAGAGCGGCATTATGATTCTTCCAAAGGACGCTCCAATTGGCATGCCTCTTACCGATTACCTGGGCATATCTGATGTAGTTCTTGATTGCGAGATTACCCCTAACCGCCCTGACTGCCTTTCTATGACTGGTATGGCTGTTGAGGTTTCTGCAATGTATGACACTGATACCCACATTGAGCTTCCAAGTGTCACGTCTGAGTCTGGTGCAGATGCATCTGAGCAGGTAGATGTTACTATTGCTGATCCTGAGCTCTGCTCAAGGTACACCGCTCGCGTGGTTCGTAACGTCAAGATTGGCCCAAGCCCTGAGTGGCTTGCTCGTCGCGTTACGGCTTGTGGTGGCCGCTCAATCAACAACGTTGTTGATGTTACTAACTACGTGATGTACCTG
Source organism: uncultured Atopobium sp. (assembly GCA_916438965.1). GTDB lineage: Bacteria > Actinomycetota > Coriobacteriia > Coriobacteriales > Atopobiaceae > Lancefieldella. The sequence continues at coordinate 261,394 of CAKAGI010000001.1, forward strand.
ACCGGCCAGCCTCTGCATGCTTTTGACCTCGGAAAACTTACCAAGGAAGATGGCAAGTACCACATTGTGGTTCGTGCTGCAGAAGATGGTGAGCACATTGTGACGCTTGACGGAGAAGACCGCGAGCTCACGTCTGATATGACGGTCATCACAGATAACGGTAAGACTCCTATTGCACTTGCTGGTGTTATGGGTGGTTTGGATTCTGAAATTACCGAGAATACCGTCGATGTTCTGCTGGAATCTGCTGTCTTTGATAACGGTCACATTAGCCGTACCAGTAGAAACCTTGATTTGATGAGTGAGGCTTCTATTCGCTACGAGCGTCTTGTGGATCCAAACGGCTGTGCATCTGTTGCAGATATTGCAGCAGCACTCTTTGAGGAATGCTGTGGTGCTGAGGTTTGCCCTGGTATTGTTGATGTATATCCAAAGGTAAAAGAGGTAGTAACTATTACGCTTCGCCCAGAGCGCGTCTGCGCCCTTGCAGGTGCTCAAATTCCAGAAGAGTTTATGGTTTCTCGCCTTACTCGCCTTGGTTGCAAGATTACTCCCTGCAGATAACGGTGAGTTGAGCGTTGTTGCACCAACTAATCGTCCAGACCTTACACGTGAGGTTGACCTCATCGAGGAGATTGTTCGCCTGTGGGGTGAAGGTGAAATTGAAGCAACACTTCCAGCTGCAAGAAACCATGCTGGTGGTCTGACTCCAGAGCAGCGTCAGATTAGAAAGATTGGACGTACGCTGCGCGCACTTGGTTTAAAATGAGACAAAAGTCGTATTTGTTTGCAAGTCCAGATGACCTTTCTAAGCTTGGCATGAGCGAAGAGGGAAGAGGCGTTCCGGTAAAGGTTATCAGTCCACTTGTTGCTGATCAGTCTGAGATGCGTCGCTCTATTGTCCCAGGTCTTCTGCGCTCCGTTGCATATAACCTTGCTCACGGTGTTTCCAACATTGCTATGTACGAGCTAGGTCGCGTGCTCTTTGGCCACAAGGACAAGAGCCAGCCAGATGAGCCCAGCTATGTCTGTGGCGTGTTAGTTGGACGTCCAGCAGATGATGCATGGAACGCCAAGTACCCTGCATACGATTTCTTTGACGCTAAGGGCGTTGTTGAGGGTCTGCTTGAGGCACTTCGTATCCCTAAGGTCCGTTTCCGCGTGGCAGAGCCAGAGCAGTACGGTTGGCTTCAGCCTGGTCGCGCTGCCGAGATTCTTGCAGGTAGCGAGACAATCGGTTGGGTTGGAAACATTCATCCTTTGTCGCTCCAGAACTTTTGATATCGAGGTTCCGGTCATCTCCTTTGAGATTTCTATTGCGTCGCTTTTGCGCCTATCTCAGAAAGATCTTCCTATTGTTGAGCCACCAACCTACCCAGGCATCTCTATTGACCTGGCAATTGTTGTTGATGAGAGCGTCACTGCAGAGCAGCTGATTCAGCGCTTGAAGTCTGCTGGTGGCAAGCTCCTCTGCGACATCAGACTTTTTGACGTGTATCGTGATGCCTTGCGTGTTGGTGAGGGCAAGAAGTCCATGGCCTTCTCGCTCACGTATCGTGCAGACGACAGAACGCTTACTTCAGAAGAGGTCGAGAAGACCCATACAAAGCTTGTGGAGAAGGTTCTTCGTTCTTCCGGCGGAGAAATCCGCGGATAAGCAGGTTGTTGTAGTGCCAAGTTGGAACATACATATCGCACATGCAGACCGGCTCCTTGAAAAAGGAGCCGGTTGCTTGGGTGTGGATATTCACTACCCTGATGCATTTCTGCTTGGAAACGTTGCTCCTGACGTGCACATTGGCTTTATGGTTCCAGATTATTCTCACAAGGTAAGGTATGGTCGTACGCACCAGTCCTATCCAGGAACGTTGCCTATTCCAAGTTACAGGCGATACCAGCGAAACTTTATGGGCGGTCTTAACCCAGCCGAGTATCTGCTACAGACTGACTTTATCCAGCCAAATAAAACCTACTGTACAGAAGCTCAGAGGGCTCTGGTTGATCAGCACCAGCTCAGGGAGTTTATTGTAGGTATCTGGTGTCACTTAGTTTGTGATCATGTGTATAACACACATACGCGAGCGTTTTTGCGCGCCCATCACATCCCAACAGGAGAAGACGCGCGTATTCGTAAGCAAGCGGACTTTGATGTATACGGACACTCTCTCAAAATGAATTGCCTGCCAGAAGAATCTGATGCGCTTTACGCTGTTGCTGCAGCGTATCCACAGTATGGCTTTACGCATTCAGATGTCTATAAAACACTTCAGGTTATTCAGCGCATTGCTGAGGAGAATTGCCAGAATAGCGTTTCTGCACCTCAGTATCAGATGCTTGATATAGCGTTTTTCTCGTCAGCTTATAAAGAAGCAGAAGAAACGCTACTTCAAGGATTTATGCATACAAAAACGTAATTATTTCAGTTAAAGTTATATTCTTGCTTTTCTGAGATAGTTTTGGAGGACACTATGGAAAAGATGGAATCTCGCGGAACGTTCACGGAATATCTACCTTCATACACCATTGGTGTTGATGCATACGATGCAGTACTGCGCATTGTTAAGCGTTTTGGTACAAATGCCGTAGTAGTTGGTGGGCCAACTGCAATGGAGAAAAGCACGTCCAAAGCTTGAAGCAGCACCTTGCGGGCTCTGAGGTATCTATCTCCTCCTGGATTTCTTACGGCACCAACTCTACGCATGCAAATGCCAAGAGAATTGCAGCAATGCCTGAGGTTATTGCAGCTGACATGCTCTTCCTTGTTGGTGGTGGTCGCGCAATTGATGAGGGTAAAGAGATTGCAACTCTTTTGGACAAGCCATACTTTACTTTTCCTACACTTGCTTCTAACTGCGCTCCTGTAACAAGAATTGCTGTTTTCTATAAAGAGGACGGTTCTGCAGATACATACTTCATTCCTGCTGAGCTTCCTGTTCATACCTTTATTGATACGCAGATTATTGCAGAGAGCCCTGATGAGTACTTCTGGGCAGGAATTGGCGATGCCTTCTCCAAGGGTCCTGAGGTTGAGCTTTCTTCCAGAGAAGTTGAGCTGCTCCACAGTCCTCTTATGGGACGAGCCCTTGCCGCAGGCGCCTGTATTGAGCCTCTGTTTGATAATGCAGAGCAGGCATTGGCAGATAAACGCGCCGGTATTGTTTCTGAAGCATTTGAAAACGTTGTTCTTAACATCATCATTACCGCTGGTGTTGTGTCTAACATGACTACCAACATTGGTGCTGAGCGTGGTGCGTATTACTTCAATTCCTCAACCGCTCATGCCTTCTACAATGCCTTTACTGCTCTGGGAGAGCGCGGTGAGAAGCACCTTCATGGTGAGGTTGTTTCTTTTTGGTACCTGCGTACTGTATGCCTTTGACGGCAACCTTAAGGCTCTTGAGGAGCAGGTAGCACTCAACATAAAGCTTGGTCTCCCAACCACCTTGGCCAATCTGGACATTACTCCAGAATCAGTTGATGCTGACCTGGACATCATTGTTGAGCGAGCTCAGAAGACCAACGAGTGGGGTCGCGCTCCTTATGGATTTACAACTGATCGCTTCCGTCAGGCAATTCTGGATACCGACGCATATGGTAGGGCAGTTGCTTCTGGCGAGAAGGACCAAGAGACAGCAGCTCTTGATGTAATTTCTGCACATGCTCCTTCAGCTGAGACGGCTGTACCACGCAGATGTAGTTGCAAGAAGCTTCTCGGAGATTGCTTTCTTTAAGTCGCTTCCCGGTTATATAAAAGTTTATGTATCAAATGGCAGTTTATTTGAATAAGCTGCCATTTCTTTTAGATGCAATTTTTTTATTCACTATTATTAACAAAAGTACTCACTAACAAAAAAATAACGCGTACGGTCGTTTTTTTATCGGTGAAAAGTCATATTGACTGTTTGTCACCGTGTTTTACCTTGTAATGGTTTATCTTAGTAACTATCAGCTACGAGTATTTATGGATAACAAATCTATAAAATGCGTAGATTTCATAGATAAGCGCGGGGGTGAGCATGGCAGAGTTAAATGCATCGTTAGCAGTAAGTGACCAGGATGCCTATTTGTTTGCGCAAGGAAAATGGTTCCAGAGCCACAAGAAATTAGGTGCACACCCTGCGGTTCAAGAAGATGGAGTTGAAGGCTATCATTTTTGCGGTTTGGGCCCCAATGCAGCCTCTGTCTCTGTTGTTGGAGATTTTAATAATTGGGATGATACCGTCAACGTTCTTTCTCGTTCAAAATACGGCGGAATCTGGGAAGGCTTTATTCCAGGAATCACCTCGGAAGTATTGTATAAATTCCTGATTGTATCCGCTTCTGGACAGAAGATTTTTAAGGCTGACCCCTATGGTACCTACGCAGAGGTCAGGCCACATACGGCATCTATTACGTTTGATCCAGACGTGTATGTTTGGGAAGACGATGCATGGATGAAAAGGCGTGCATCGCTTAAGTTCCTGCATAGTCCTCTTAACATCTTTGAAGTTCATCTTGGAAGTTGGAAGCAGCATACTGACCCGACTGCCCAAGAGGAAGATTCTGCTGATGCAGAAGCTGTAGAGCAGGCTGAAGAACCTAAAGACTACTTTGATACCAACGTAGATGCTTTCTACACCTATGATGAACTGTCAGAAGAGCTGGTAGCTTACGTTAAAGAGATGGGCTACACCCACATCGAACTTCTCCCCGTTATGGAGCACCCTTTTGATGGATCTTGGGGTTATCAGGTAACGGGTTATTTTGCTCCCACCTCAAGGTATGGCAATCCTGCCCAGTTCAAACACTTTATTGACTGCTGCCACCAGGCTGGCATAGGTGTTATTTTGGACTGGGTCCCAGGAGGCTTCTGCAAAGATGCTCATGGCCTTGCAGAGTTTGATGGCACTAGGCTCTTTGAAGAAAAAGAGCATCCTAACTGGGGAACTCTTAAGTTTAATCTTACTCGTGGTGAAGTTAGAAGCTTCCTTGTTTCCAACCTACTCATGTGGCTGAATGAGTATCACGCTGACGGCATTCGTGTCGATGGCGTCAGTAGCATGTTGTATATGAATTTTGGTATCGACGATCCTTCTCAGAAGCGTTTTAACCATAAGGGAACTGAAGAAGATTTGGATGCAAGTGCTTTTCTGCGTCTTTTGTAATGAGACTGCTCAGAAAGAGCATCCTGACGTTCTTATGATTGCAGAAGAGTCCACAGCATGGCCGCTGGTTACCTATCCTCCAGAGGTTGGAGGACTTGGCTTTAACCTCAAGTGGGACATGGGTTGGATGAATGATACGCTGCACTATTGTCAGACAGACTTCCCGTATAGACCGGGTAACCATCGTCTTCTGACCTTCTCTAGCATGTACCAGTTCAACGAGAACTTTGTGCTGCCATTCAGCCATGATGAGGTTGTTCATGGTAAGTGCAGTCTTATTCAGCGCATGCCAGGGGATTGGTGGAGACAGTTTGCTGGCATGAGGGCTTTGGCACTTCATCAGATGACTCATCCGGGCGCTAAACTCAACTTTATGGGCAACGAGATTGCGCAGTTTATTGAGTGGCGCTACTACGAGGGCATTGAATATTACCTGACTGAGGAGTATCCAACTCATGCTCACCAGCAGGCATTTATTAAGGCTCTCAATCATTTCTATAAGAAGCATCCAGGACTTTGGCAGTACGCCTATGACAACCGTGGATTTGATTGGATTGATGCAGACAATAATGAGCAATCAATCATCTCGTTTGTTCGTCACGGAAGAAAGTCTTCCGAGGACCTGGTTATTCTCATCAATTTTGATGTTGCAACTCATCAGAACTTCCGTTTAGGCATGCCTTCTGCAGGCGTGTGGAAAGAAGTATTCAATTCCGACGCAAAAGAGTTTGGCGGTTCGGGTATTGTGAATACTAAGAAACTTTCCACAAAACCAGTGGCATGGAATGGAAGAGATTATTCGGTAGAACTGTCTGTTCCTCCGCTTGGTGGCATTGTTTTAGCGTTTGAGAAAGAACTTCCAAAGAGGGGGAAGCATGGCCGTAAATAACGGACAAAACATTTTTACCGATAAACAAGACTTTGAAGAGCAGTATCGCGATAAGTTCATCAAGATTCTTGGTAAATACTATGGAGAATGCACTGATCAGGAGCGCTATAACGTTCTTGCCCACCTCATTGCAGAAAAGGCGCGAGAAATTCAGTCAACCTCCTATATTCACGCTGACAAGCAGGTCTATTACTTCTCCCTTGAGTTCCTTCTAGGACCACTGCTTGAGAATTACCTGCTCAATCTCGGTATCACCGATGTTGTTGCAGAAGGTCTTAAAGAGATGGGAACATCTCTTCAAGAGCTTGCCGCTCAAAAGTAGATCCCGGCCTTGGCAACGGTGGTCTGGGAAGACTTGCCGCGTGCTTCCTTGATTCTATGGCACACGAGGGAATGGCTGGTTTTGGTAACGGTATGAGATACCGTTATGGTCTCTTCCGCCAGGAGATTAAAGATGGACGCCAGGTAGAGCGTACCGACAACTGGCTGGCAAATGGATATCCATGGGAAGTCAGAAAAGACGATTCCAGCGTACTGGTGCGCTTTGGTGGCACAGTTGTAAGGCATGAGGACGAGAATGGCAACTTCTGGTTCTCGCAAGAGGGCGGTCAGGTAGTAAGAGCTGTTCCATATGATGTGCCTATTGTTGGTTATGGTGCAAAAACCGTAAATAAACTGCGTCTTTGGTCTGCAGAGCCAGCAGAGGAAGACTTCGATCTTGATGCTTTTAACGCCGGCGATTATGCACGTGCTAATAAGTTCCGCTCTGACGTTGAAGCAATTTCAACCATTCTGTATCCAAATGACTCCGGTGAACATGGACGCATTCTTCGCTTAAAGCAGGAGTATCTGTTTGTTTCTGCTGGTCTTCAGTCCATTCTTCGTGCTTACAAGAATAAGTACGGTGAGGATTGGGACCACTTTGCAGATCACGTCTGTATCCACACTAACGATACGCACCCTGCAATGTGCGGACCAGAGCTTATGCGCCTTCTTGTCGATGACCATGGCGTTGACTTTAACGAGGCATTTGATATCGCGAGAAACGCAATTTCCTACACCAACCACACCGTTATGCCTGAGGCTCTTGAGAAGTGGCCTATTAACACCTTCCGTGAGCTGCTTCCTCGCTTGTATATGTTTATTGACGAGGTTGATTGTCGCTATAAGGAGCAGCTGCTGGCTGAGTCTAACGGCAACACCGATCTTCTCGCCTCAACAGCTGTACTTTTGGGATAACACTGTCCGTATGGCTAACCTTTCTATTTTGTTTAGCCATTCGGTTAACGGTGTCTCTGACCTGCATACAAACATTCTGAAGCAGAGTGTTTTGAAGGACTTCTATAGGCTCCGTCCAGAAATCTTTAACAATAAAACTAATGGTATTTGTCACCGTCGTTTTCTTGGCTCAGGCAAACACCTCGTACGCAAAAGCTTATTTCTGAGGCAATTGGTACTGGTTGGCTTGACGATGCTGATGAACTCAAGAAACTTTCTGCATTTGAAGATGATGCTAATTTCTTGGATAAGATGGATGTCGCAAAGCAGGAAGAGAAAGAGCGTCTTGCTGCATATGTTAAGAAGACCACCGGTATTGAGATGGACACCAGCACCATCTTTGATACGCAGGTAAAGCGCTTCCATGCATATAAGCGTCAATTGCTTAACGTCTTTAAGATTTTTGTATCTCTATAACCGCATGCTTGATGATCCAGGTTATAAACCAGCTCCTACAACCTTTTATCTTCTCTGGTAAGGCAGCTCAAAGCTACACCTTTGCAAAGGAAGTTATTCGCCTTATTCATTCTGTTGCAGACGTTGTTAATAATGACGAACGTATTGAGGGCCGCCTGAAGGTTGTCTTTATTCCAAACTTTGCTGTTTCCAATGCACAGCTCATCTATGCAGCATCTGATATTTCTGAGCAGATTTCCGTTGCAGGTGCCGAGGCTTCTGGTACTTCAAACATGAAGCTTATGATGAATGCTGCTTTTGACACTGGGAACATATGACGGTTCTAACATTGAGATTTCTGAGCTTGCTGGACTTGAGAACATCAAAATCTTTGGTCTTCGCGCAGATGAAGTTCAGCAGGTATATGCTTCTGGCACCTACTTTGCGCAGAACCTACTCAATCAGAATCCAACACTGTCGCGCATTGTCAATATGCTTACCGATGGTTCTTTGGCACGCTTGTCCGGCAACTTCGAGTCCATCCGTGATTATTTGCTCATCAATAACGATCCTGACCTGGTTCTTATTGACTTTGAGGCATACGTAAAAGCATGGGAAGAGCTTACTGAGACCTATGCTGATCGTCGTAGCTGGAATGCTCGTGCTCTTCATAACACAGCAAACTCTGGCTTCTTCTCTGCTGACAGAACCATCAGGGAGTACATGGAAGATATTTGGCACGTATAGGAAACTGCGTTTAGTTCAATCGTCGTAGGACGTTGAAAATAGAGACCTCTGTTGGGGAGAGAGGAGATTTGGATATGAGCAAAAAGGAATGTCTTGCAATGCTACTTGCAGGAGGACAGGGAAGCCGCTTAGGTGCTTTGACCTCAAAAGTAGCTAAACCTGCCGTCTCATTTGGTGGCAAGTTCCGCATTATTGACTTTGCATTATCCAACTGCGCAAATTCAGGAATTTCTACGGTAGGTGTTTTGACACAGTACCGTCCTTATTTGCTGCACTCTTACGTAGGATCAGGTAGTGCTTGGGACCTTGATGAGCGTGGCGGAGGAATTTCAATTCTGCCTCCCTTCGCAACACAGTCTGGTGGTGCATGGTATGCGGGAACCGCAGATGCCGTCACCCAGAATATTGGTTACATTGAGCAGAATAACCCTGATTACGTACTAATTCTCTCTGGCGATCAGCTTTACCGTATGGACTACGGCGAGATGCTCGCCTGCCATAAGAAGAACAACGCAGACCTTACGATTGCCGTCATGCCTGTTCCTTGGGAAGAGGCTTCTCGCTTCGGCATCATGTCCATTGATGATGAGGATAGGATCACCAAGTTTTCCGAGAAACCCAAAGAGCCAGAGTCCAACCTGGCGTCCATGGGAATCTATATCTTTAGTACAGACCTGCTTCTTGAGACCTTGCGTGAGGACGCAAAGAATCCTGAATCTTCTCATGAGCTTTTGGCGGCGATATTATTCCGACGTTGCTTGACGACGACAAACGTCTTTTTGCCTATCGCTTTGAGGGTTTCTGGCGTGATGTAGGTACCGTTGCCAGTTATCACGAGACCAGCATGGATCTACTTGGTGCTGAGCCCAAGTTTGATATCTTTACAGACAATTTCCCCATTTTGTCTAACGCGTCTACTCGTCCACCAGCCTATATTGGACCTTTCGGTGAGGTTGATGACTGTCTGGTAGGCAATGGCTGCCAGGTTTTTGGTTATGCTCGCCATTCGATTTTGTCTACTGATGTTATTGTTGGCGAGGGTGCTCGCGTAGTTGATTCCGTGCTTTTTACCTGGCGCAGAGGTTAAGCCCGGCGCTGTGGTTATTCGCGCAATTCTTGGCGAGAACGCTGTGGTTGAGAAGAACGTCCATATTGGCAGCTCTGATTTGAACAAGGAGATTGCTGTTGTTGGAAATGATGTAGTAATCGAAAGAGGTGAGCAATAATGAATAGAGTAATTGGTCTTATTACCTGCAATTATGCGTCTACTAACATGGAAATTGCGAGCGATGTTCGCCCTATTGCATCTATGCCTTTCTTGGGTAGATATCGCCTGGTAGACTTTCCTCTTTCGAATATGGTTAACTCCGGTATTAGTACCGTTGGCGTAGTTATGCCTTTTAACTATCGTTCGCTTATTGATCACCTTGGATCCGGTAAAGATTGGAACTTAGACCGCAAAAGTGGTGGTTTGTTTATTCTGCCTGGCTCTGCCTTTGGTACTTCTCATGCTGGAGCTCGTTTCCTGCTGAGAGATTTGATTTCTAACAGGCCTTACCTTGAGCGCACAAAAGCTGACTATGTCATTCTTTCAACTTCAAACTTTGTATTCAATTCTGATCTTAATGAATTACTTGATCAGCACTTAGAGTCTGGTGCAGACATCACCATGATGACGTATACCACTCGTTATAACGATAGAGATGTTGTTGGTGTTGAGCTTGAGGGTGGTCGCGTAGTTAAGACACATAACGGCGTTCAGCGCGGAGAGACTGCTTCGCTTGATTGCTTCATCATCAAGCGTGAACTGCTAATTAATATGCTTGATTGGTATAGCGCCACGGATTACCTTGATCTCTTTGAGGCGCTTCACGCAGATTACAATCGTGTTGATGTCCGTACCTATCATTTTGAGGGTCACGTAGCATCCATCTTTTCAAAGAATGCTTACTATCGTGCAAACATGGAGCTTTTGAACCCCATGCCATCAAATGAGCTCTTTACTCCAGAGCGCTCCATTAAGACAAAGGCGCACGATACTGCTCCTGCAAAGTTTGAGATTGGCTCAAAGGTAAGTAACTCTACTATTTCTGCAGGTTGCCGCATCCGTGGTTCCGTCACTGGATCTATTCTTGGCCGAAATGTCATCATTGAGCGCGGCGCAGTAGTACGCGATTCCATTGTGATGGAGGGCTGCATTGTTAAGGAAGGTTCTGTAGTCGAGCACGCTATTGTAGACCGTTCTAACATTATTCCTGCAGGTACTGAGCTTCGTGGCACCAGTGAAGAGATTCTTATTCAGCGTAAAAACAATAAGAGGGTGGCGTAACAATGTCCCAAGTCTCCAAGCGTCGCAAACTTCGCGTTGTCTATGCAACTTCAGAGGTAGCGCCTTTTTCCAAGACGGGTGGCCTTGGAGATGTTTCGGGCTCATTGCCACAAGCACTTAAAAAAGTAGGAGCTAGAGTGGCGGTTATCTCGCCACTCTACAGCTCCATTAAGCCCGAGTGGAAACAAAAGATGAAGAAGGTCTATGAGCTCCAGGTGCCTCTTTCGTGGCGCTTTGAGTATTGTGGGCTGTGGCATCTGGTTCATGAGGGTGTTGATTTTTACTTTGTAGATAACGAGTCATATTTTGCTCGCGATGGTCTTTACGGATTCTTTGATGACGGCGAGCGCTATGCGTTCTTCTCCAAGGCTCTCTGTGAGCTTATTGCACACGTCCCAGAGCTCTCCTGCGACGTTCTGCACTGCAATGACTGGCAAACGGCACTGGCACCCGTATTTCTGCGTGAGCAGTATCAGGGTGTTCCTGAGATTCAGAACGTTAAGACAGTCTTCTCCATCCATAACGTTATGTTCCAGGGACAGTTTACTGACAAGATGCTTAGTGACGTACTTGGTCTAGCTGACATTCCAGCTGCGGCTGACCAGTTGAGGTGTGACGCAAGCTCTATTAACTTTATGAAGGGTGCGCTTTGCTACTCTGATTATCTGCTCACCGTGAGCCCAACGTATGCCCGTGAGCTTCAGACAGAGCATTTCGGAGAGGGAATGGAGGATATCTTCCGTCGACGTCAAAGTGTTCTGCGTGGTATTTTGAACGGCATTGATATTGGTGCGTGGTCACCTGCAAGCGATCCTCACATTCCACAGAACTTCTCGGCACGTCATATGGAGGGTAAAGCTGAGTGTAAGCGTCAGCTGCAAGAGGAGCTGGGCCTTGAGGTAGATCCCGACACACCACTTGCGGTAATGGTTACGCGCTTGACCAACCAGAAGGGTCTGGGCCTGATTCGCTATGCCATGGACCGCCTTATTTGTGCTGGTATTGAAGTTGCTGTTCTGGGAACGGGCGATGCCGAACAAGAAGACGCTATGCGTTACTTTGATGAGCACTATGGCAACCGTATGGCAGCACGTATTGAGTTTGATATTGCGCTTTCTCACCGTATGTACGCAGGTGCAGATATGTTCTTGATGCCCTCAGAGTTTGAGCCTTGCGGCCTTTCTCAGATGATTTCTATGCGCTACGGTACGCTTCCTGTTGTCCGTGAGACGGGCGGTCTGGCAGATTCTGTAAAACCGTACAACCAGTTTACGGGAGAAGGAACCGGCTTTAGTTTTGCCAATCAAAACGCAGATGAAATGGCAGATATTATTCTGTATGCTGCCGATGTGTATAAGAACGATAAACAAACGTGGGCAAATCTTGTAAAACAAGCAATGGCCGAAGACTTTAGTTGGCACAACGCTGCAAACGAATACCTTGATGTGTATCATTTACTACACCCTGAGATTATCAGGTACGTTCGTCGTCGAGATTGGTAAGAATGCAGGCTTTTCACAACACCTCAAACATTGTTTGTAGAGATCCAAAAGGCGCGGTAGAACTAGGTACTTCAGCAACAATCAGAATATTTGCTTGGGACGATGATGTTCAATCAGTAACGCTTCGTCTCTGGCAAGAGTATGGCCCTGAATCGTCTCCAGAGGCCCAAGCTCTGTCTGGCGAGAAACGCGTGGTGATGCAAAAGAGTGATTTTGCTGACGCGTTGCCAGCTGGTGTACCCGGTTTTGCACAGTGCTTTGAGGCAACTGTTAAACCAGCTGCTACTGGCCTTATTTGGTATCGTTTTGAGCTTCAGGCTTCTGACGGAGCAGTTTGGTCATATGGTGCTCAAGAAAATAGATGCACAGGTGTTGGCGGCTTTGCTTATGGAGAGCCCCCATCATTTCAGATTACCTGCTATGAGTCTCGTGGCAGCTTTGCGGGTGTAGAAGATCCTAGCTGGTACAAGGGTGGAGTTGTCTACCAGATTTTTTTCCCGACAGGTTTGCACGAGATGCAAACTGGCACGAACAGTACTCAAGCAAGCACTTGCTGTTCCAAGAAATGGGGTTTCTCGCCAGCTGGTTGAAGACTGGGAGAAGACTCCTGAGTATCAGCGAGATGCTAACGGCCACGTAACTGAGTGGGATTTCTACGGCGGTTCTTTGGCTGGTATTGAAGAGAAGATTTCCTACTTGGAAAACCTGGGAATAACTGCGCTTTATTTGAATCAATCTATGCTGCTTCCAGTAATCATCGCTACGATATTGCGGATTATCTTGAAGTTGATCCCGTTCTGGGTACGATAGAGGATTTTGAACGCCTCTGTGCAAAAGCTTCTGAACATGGCATTTCTATTATTTTAGATGGCGTTTTCAACCATTGCGGTGCTGATTCAAAATACTTTAATAAATTTTCTAACTATCCTAAACCAGGAGCAGTTCAGCAGGCAGGCTCAGCTTATGATAAGTGGTTTACGTTCCATGAGGATGGAACGTACGAGAGCTGGTGGGGTGTCGATGCTCTTCCGACGATTGTCTCTGATAACCCTGATTATCAGGAGTTTATTTGCGGCGAGAATGGCGTTATTAGAACGTGGCTTCGTCGTGGAGCTCGCGGTTGGCGCTTAGACGTTGCTGACGAGATTTCTGACTCATTCATTCAGAAGATTCGTGCAGCAGCGCTTGCCGAACGCAGTGATGCAGTCATTATTGGAGAGGTCTGGGAAGACGCAAGTAATAAGCGTGCGTATGGAAAACTTAGACAGTATCTTGAGGGCTCAGAGCTTGACGGTCCTATGAATTATCCTCTGCGTAAATCTATTCTTTCATTTTTGATGAATGAAGTTGGTGCCGAGGCAACTGTTTCAGCTCTTGATGAGCTTTGGGAAAACTATCCTCACGAGGCGTTTTATGCGTGCCTGAATGTATTTGGAACACACGATAAAGAGCGTTTGATTAACGTAGTTGCAGGAGCTCCTGCTCCTGATGTTCTTTCTGCTCAAGAGCAGGTAACGTATAAACTTTCTGCTGATCAGCGAGGTCTTTCTAAGGCTCGTATGTGGCAGACAGCTGTGCTTCAGATGACGCTTCCGGGTGTTCCGTCTATTTATTACGGCGATGAAATGGGTGTTGAGGGATTTGTTGATCCGACAAATCGCGCAACTATGCCATAGCCTGGTATTAGTCCTCGTGCTGACTTGGACTACTTGTACATGTATCGTAATGCTATTGCGTTAAGAAAGACCCTCCCACTACTGGTAGATGGCTCGTTTGAACCATTTGTTCCAGAAGGAGGTTCTGATGATGTTTTAGCATTTTGGCGCAATCCTCTTCAGAAAGATACTCAGGCACAACTTCTGGGTGAAGATGCCTCTGGCATTTGTGTCCTAGTAAACAAGAGTCGCTCAGATGCTAAAACAGTATATGTTTCTGTACCTCAATATATGCAGGTTATTGACGTTATTAGCGGCCAAGCCGTTCCAGTTAAAGATGGTAAGGCGGAGGTCTTTTTTTGTGGCAGCTTGGCTGTACCGTTTTTAAACGTTCAGCCAGCTAATAGGTTACAAAAAGCCTCTTGAGCCCGGCATGGGTATTCTTGCTCATATCACCTCTTTGCCTGCTCATGAGGATGTTATGATCAAATCAGGTCAGAAGCCCGGTGTCATTGGAAATGCAACCTCCGAGTTCATCGATTTTCTCGCCAAAATCTGGCCAGAAGTATTGGCAGATTTTGCCTGTCAGTCCAACCGATGAATACGGTTCTCCTTACGCGGGTATTTCCGCTTTTGCAGGAAACATCAATCTGCTTGACCAAACTGCAATGGAGAGAGTCATTTCTGAGTGCAATGACCCTCAAGGCAAGCGATCTGCTGAGTACCAGGCATTTCTGGTGAGAAACTCGTATTGGCTTGATTCATATGCAGCATTTTGTGCTATTAAAGACCTGTCGGGTGAGGGAGTATGGCAGGAGTGGCCTGAGCAATATCGCAGCTGGTCACAAGAACTCCTTAAGCGTCCTGAGCTTATTCAGGCAATTGAACTTCACAGAAAGCATCAGTTTGCCTTTGATGTTATTTGGGCTCAGACGCTAGAAGAAGCCTGTGTAAAGGGTGTTCAGATTATTGGTGACATGCCCATGTTTGTTTCAGAGGATTCCGCTGATGTTTGGGCACATCCAGAACTTTTTGCCCTTGATGCTACTGGTCATACAGAGATTCAGGCCGGCGCTCCTGCTGACGCGTTTTCTCAAGATGGTCAGTTGTGGGGTAATCCAACGTATAATTGGCAGGCTCATAAAGACGAGGGATACCGTTGGTGGATTGAGCGATTCCGCAGGTCTTTCTATCTGTATGACTATACCAGGCTGGACCATTTTATTGGCTTTACGTCTTACTATGCTATTGAGCAAGGAAAGACTGCTGCTGAGGGCTCATTCAAGTTTGGTCCCGGCCTAGAACTGTTTGATGTTGCTTATAAACAGCTTGGCCCACTTCCTTTTATTGCAGAGGATTTAGGAGCGGTTACTCCTGCGGTCCGAGCATTGCTTTCTCAGACAGGTTTCCTGGTATGAGTGTTGTCCAGTTTGCTGATGGAGACTGTAGATATTTCTTTACACCAGCTCAGGAGTCTATTGTGTACAGCGGTACCCATGATACGCAAACGCTTATGGGTTTTGTAGAAGCTCGTTTTACATGCGGCCAAGCAACTGATGAATCGCACCAGATTTTTGATCATCTTATGGAGCAGGTAGTTGGAACTTCTAATACTGTAGTTATTCTGCCGCTTCAGGATGTTTTGGGCCTTTCTGATGATGCCCGTATGAACATTCCTGGTAAAGCTGAAGGCAATTGGTCTTGGCAGGTTGAAAAGGACATGCTCACGATAGAGATTGTTCAGAAACTACAGAGGTTTGTTGAACTGCATCAGAGCAAGCTCGGCGCTTAAAAGTCAGGCTTCTTTCATATTTCAGTTACAGAAAAAGGTCCTTCTCGCCAGACGAGAAGGACCTTTTACATGCCAGATGTTTTGATAAGTTCACTATGACATGGTGATGTCTTTACTTCCTGAGACTTTCATGAACAGAATCAGAGAAAGAACAGTGAATAGAATCAAGATAGTAGAAAGTGCGGCTGCAATACCGTAGTTTCCACGAAGGACCTCGGTATAGATTGCAACGGTCATTGTTTTAGTCTTGACGGTGTAAAGCAGAATCGAAGTAGAAAGCTCGGTAATCATAGTAATCCAGGTAAGGATTGCTCCTGAAACAATTCCTGAAGCCATCATTGGGACAGTTATTTTTAGGAAGGTATTGAACCTTGATGAACCTAGACTTTCGGCTGCCTCTTCAATGGTGATAGGAATTTGGCGCAAAATTGCTTCTGAAGATCTAACAGTAAAGGGAAGTCTTCGCATAGCGAATGAAACTGCCATGATAGTCACCGTTCCAGTGATCGCCAAAAATCCACTTCCACCAATACCAGAATTAAATGCGGTAATAAAGGCAATACCCAAAACAGTGCCAGGAATGATATAAGGCATCATGCCTAAGGTATCCGTGAGCTTAGTCAGGACATTGCGATGTCTAACTGCAACATAAGCGAGGGTAACACCAATAAGCAAAACAATAACAAGTGCAATCAGAGGAATGCGCAGAGTATTGAAAATAGCTGTGGTGAAGCCCGGTCGTGTAAAGACCTGAATATAGCTGTTGAAGGAATATCCTGGAACAAAAATCATGCCGCTTGTCTTGAGGAATGAAGTGTAAACAAGATAGCCTTGAGGCAAAATTGCCATAGCGATAATGAAATAAACAAAAACCCAGTAGTGGAATTTTTTTCCAGCCATGAACAGGTGCTGGTTCAATTGGATGCAGTGAGTTCATGGTAAAGCTGAACTTATTTGCGATTGCTTGCTGAATAAAGAAGAGCAGCATAGCAATAACAATTGCGATAATTGCAAAGAGCTGCCGCAAAGGTATCATTGCCACCAACTTCGGAAATAAATTCTTGATAGATGGTAACAGGGAAGGTTCTATAGCCTTCACCAATAAGCATTGGTGTACCAAAGTCTGCAAATGATTTCATGAATACCAAAAAGTGCAGAAGCAATAATGGTTGGTGTCATTAGGGGCAAAAGAACGCTAAAGAAACGTTTTACACCCGTGCAGCCCATTGACGCGGCTGCTTCAAGAACAGAGCTGTCAACTTTTTAAGAGCACCCAGAGACATACATGAATACTAATGGGAAAAAGCTGAAGCGTAAAAACTAGAACAATTCCTGGAATTCCGTAAATGTTGATTTGTGGAAGATGTAAGACATTTACGAAAAATGTTGTAATAACACCGCTTCTACCAAGAAGAAGGATCCAAGAATATGCACCGACAAAAGGTGGGGACATAGAAGCGACAACAATTAAGATTTGAAGAAGAGGCTTACCTCTAAAGTCAAACATGGCAAAGAGGTAGCCCATAACAGAGCCAAGAAGAAGTGATAAAAGTGTACCAAGACTGGAAACTACAACACTGTTCATAAGTGTTTGACTGTAGTATTCGTTGGTAAAAAACTCGGTAAATGAGCTCAAAGTAAATGAACCATCTACGAATACTGCTTTACTCAAAACTGTCAAGATAGGGTAAACCAAAAAGGTAAGGTAAACCACAAAGACTACCATGGTAATTGTGGTCCACATATTCCAATTAAGTGAAGAAGAGCCTTTTGCCTTTGCGGTTTTTTCTATTGCTACACCCGCCATACTACTTCACCTGCTCTAAAAGGTTTTGAGTACCGTCTGCGGTGAAGATGTTAATCTTTGATGTGTTAACAGTCAGATGAATAACGTCGCCAGGTTTTAGATTTTTCCTCAAATGTGGACTCTTCAGTTACCTCAATGCGTTCAGCAAAGTTTGTGTTCAGCAGATAATTAACGCTTGAGCCAAGGTAAACACTATCATCAACAGTTGCTTCTATAACACCTGACTCGTCTTTAATGAATTCCTCAGGCCTAATAGAAACACGAACGTCCTGTGGTTCTACATGGTCATATTCCTGAAGTTCAAGCTTATACTCGCCAATCTGGAGGAAAGTCTTATTGTTTTCTTTAATTATCTTTGCATCAATGAGATTAGTTTTACCAATAAAGTTTGCAACAAACTCATTGTGTGGTTTGTGATAAAGCTCCTTTGGAGAACCCACTTGTTGAATCTCACCCAGGTTCATAACGGCAATGTGGTCAGAAATTGTCATTGCTTCTTCCTGGTCATGAGTAACATATACCGTTGTAATACCAATACGACGCTGAATATCACGGATAGCCTGACGCATATCAACGCGAAGCTTTGCATCTAGATTTGAAAGAGGTTCATCCATTAGAAGTACGTCTGGATTAATAACAAGTGCTCTAGCAAGAGCGACGCGCTGTTGCTGACCACCAGAAAGCTGATCAGGTTTACGATCTGCAAATTGATCAATCTGCATCAGCTTAAGATACTCATCTGTTCTGGTCTCGAGTTCTTCTTTAGCAACCTTGCGTTGTTTAAGACCAAAAGCAACATTATCCCTAACTGTAAGATGAGGGAAAAATTGCATAGTTTTGGAAAACCATACCAATATTACGCTTGCTAGGTTCCATGTCGTTAATACGGGTTTCTCAAAGAAGAAATCTCCTCCTTCAATAGAGTTAAATCCAGCAATCATGCGCAGAAGAGTGGTCTTGCCGCAGCCAGAAGGGCCAAGGAGTGTGAATAACTCACCATTTTCAATAGTGAGATTGAGGTCATCAATTACAACAGTTTTTCCGTTGTAGACTTTGCGGGCATGCTCAATACGAATTTCGCTCATTAGAACCGCCTTGCTCAAACAGTGTTTACATGCAAGGCGAGAAAACCTTAGAGCTCTAAGATTTTCTCGCCATAAACTAATACAAACAGTACTTACTTGTTGTTCTGAATATCAGTAAAAATCTTGGTATAGCGAGAAATGATTTCGTCCTTGTGGCTAGCGACGTACTTCATATCCTCTTCTTTGATGTTGATCTTATCGATTGGCTTCATGTTAGGGTTCATCTCAACATCAGTACGAACTGGACGAGCGGTTGTCTCGTGAGCAATGATGTTCTGAGCCGGCTGAGAGACGATAAAGTCAATCCAAGCCTTTGCTTGCTCCATGTTGTTGGCACCCTTAATGATGCCCGTGTTTGCAGGTAGGAAGACTGTTCCTTCGGTTGGGTAAACAACGTCAACATTTGCACCATCAATAAGAAGGCGGACGCATGGATCCTCATAAGAGAGGCCAACGGCGTTCTCGCCGTCAGCGACAGTCTTGTAAACGTTGGAAGAACCAGTTGCAATCTTTCCGTTTACGAGGGTAAATACCTGCTTAACATAATCCCAAGCCTGATCAGACTCATAGCCGCCCATGTCAATAAGCATGTTGGTGAGCTGTGCAAATGCAGAAGAGGAGTTAGAAGGGTCTGCAGAGATGATCTTGTCTTTTAGGTCATCGCGGAGAAGATCTGCATATCCAGTGATGTTCATGCCCTTGGTAAGGTCCTTATTCAGAAGAAGAACAGAGCCATCAAGGCAGTAATAAGTGCAGAAACCATTGGTATTGCGATACTGCTCAATTACGTTGTCATTCTCGGCAGAAGTGTATTTTTCAAAGAGATCTTCATTTGAAAGGTAAATATTGTAAGCACCGCCCCAGACGACGTCAGCAATTGGCTTTGAAGCCTCAGACTGGAGTTTCTTGAAGAGCTCACCAGTACCAGCCTGAATGAGGTCAACCTTAATACCAGTTGCCTCCTCAAATGCTGGAATTACAGTATTTACAAGAGTTTCGGAGTTTGGAGTATACATGGTCATGCTTCCGCCAACCTGCTTTGTACCCTCTCCCTCTTCTTTCTTGGTAGTTCCCGAATCACAGCCAGCAAGACCAAGCCCAGCTGCAGCTACACACGCACCAGAAACAAAGCCACGACGAGTCATTGAGGTTTTCATAGGAACTCCTTTTCAAAAACCGGATAATTATTTACTTTGCAAAAAATGCAAAGTCCAGTTTAAATACTACAGATAACATGAAACTTTTAATCAACGTTTATGTGAGCGGTAGCAAATATATTCCTAAGCGTTGTGTAATGAATAAGCGTTCAAATTGTTCAACGTCTAGTTTTATAGCCATAAAGTATGTAATTTTTTGTATGTATTATTCTAGGCAGTGTGCGGCAAAACAATGGTAAAACGTGTGCCTACACCTTCGCGTGAAAGTACCTCAATAGAGCCGTCATGGTTATCGACAATCCATTTAGCAATGGATAAGCCAAGTCCAGAACCCTCGTTGCTTTCAATACGAGCGTTGTCGGCTCTCCAGAATCTCTCAAAAATATGAGCGGCTGCTGTCTCGGATATGCCCATACCTTCATCTTCGATTGAAACTTGAACAGTTTCCTCATCATACGCGACATTAAAAGAAATGGTGGTCTGAGCAGCAGAATATCGAGCAGCATTTTGCACGATGATACGGATAGACTGTTTAATCATGGCAGTATCAGCAAGCACCTGATAGCGGTCATCCTTCAATACACCTTGATCAAATTTCAGCACATAGTGATGATCTGGATCAATCATCTCTGACTCTTCCCAGACCTCGGAAGTGAGCGCTGCTAGGTTAAGCTGAGTCTTTGTGAGGGTGTTTCTTCCTGCATCTCCGCGTGCTAAGAAGAGGAGCTGCTCAACAAGATCATGCATGTGCTCGCTCTCAGATTTGAGGGCAGAAATGGACTCGTCAAGTACCGCTTCATCTGTCTTACCCCAGCGATCCAGCATGTCAGTATAACCTTGGATAACAGCTATAGGAGTGCGAAGCTCGTGGCTGGCATCATTAACAAAGCGCATCTGTTGTAATTTTGCTTCTTGCATGCGTTGAAGCAGTTTATTCAAGGCAATCTCAATACTTGCCAGGTCTTGGTCACCCGTTTGAATCTTTGGCGCGTTGATATTGGCTTCTTCAATTGCCTGTTCAAGACTCCTTATTTTCTCGCTTTTGACCAGGACGTCATTTGTTGTAGCTTCGGTAGAAAGAACATCAATATTTACCAGTTGGTCGGCTTTAAGTGCAAGTGTATTGAGGGGCTGAAGAGCTCTTCTGACACGGCGCATATCACCGAAGAATGACAACAGATCAATGATTTCCCAGATAAGAATTGCAATATACATGGGCCAGAAGCGTGCTAACTCTACGCCTAAATCAAATATTTTTGCGCCAAAAGTAGGGCCATGAACAATGTATTTTTAGGCTTGAGAGTCCGTGTAAGAAAGTGAATCCAGTAAGAGAAATAGAGTGAGACTCAGTAGGGAAAAATCCTAGGTAAAAAGTACCTTGCGGAACATGCTGGTTATACATATAAATAAAAATCAGAGCAATATTTACCAGTAAAAAGAGATTAAAGCCGACGTAATTCATCAGCTTACGCCACCAAAATCCCCAGGTAATTACTCCAGCTGTCGACGAATCAGAGGGAGTAAAGAAAGGCTTTTTATGCTCTTGTATGGCGGACTGGTTATGCTTCTCTGATGACATATCCGACTCCACGAACGGTAGTAATTAGCTTGATGTTGTAACGATCATCAATTTTTGCACGTAGATGAGCAATATGAACATCTACGTTGTTTGTTTCTCCAGCAAACTCATATCCTAGGGCTTCAGATGCAATACGCTCACGACTCATAACAACGCCAGCGTGTTCCATGAGTATACGAAGTACTTCAAATTCCTTAGTAGTAAGTTCGATTGAATCGTTCTTGACACAGACTTCTCTACGATCAACATCAAGCGAGACACCTTTAAGCGTAAAAGTGTTAGCAGCCGCTGCTTGTGGAACTACTTGAGAGTTTGTGTTATCTGCCTCGTGGTGTTTGAGTGCTACTCGAATGCGGGCGAGAAGTTCCTCTATCGCAAAAAGGTTTGGTGAGGTAGTCATCTGCACCCGCATCGAGACCAGCTACTTTATCCATAACCGAATCACGAGCAGTAAGTATGATGGTAGGCGTATTTTTTTCTCGCGACGAATCCTTCTGAGTACTTCTAGACCGTTCAGCTGGGGGAGAAGTACATCAAGCAAGATAAGGTCGTAGTCATTTGACAGTGCTTTTTCAGCTCCGGTTCTTCCGTCAAGAGCTTTGTCTACTTCATAGCCCTCATGTTTAAGTTCGAGTTCTACAAAGCGTGCAAATTTTTTCTTCGTCCTCAACGACAAGAACCTTAATCATTTTTATACCTAAGTTTCGAAGGGTTTTTACTGTAGGTTAGGGACCTTTTTGGATACTAATCTTTCTTGGTCACATCTTTTTTTGATGGAACCCTGCTGCATCTGCAGCCTTATCCATTGCCTCATTTACATCAACAACAATAGGATAAGCTCCCTGGATGTGATAGCGCATTTCAAAGAACAGACCAATGATAAGTAGCCAGAACGTAGCGCCCCAGAGGAACAGGCCAACAATTGGAATAATTACTGGCATGGCCATGAACTGCTCACCGCGACGAGTAACAATGAATTTTGTTTCCACACCTTTATTGAACAGCTCTTTGCACTTCTCCCAGAGAGAAGACATGTTCTCTGAGAAATCAGATTTTTTGCTTGATTCCTGATAGGCAATTTGAGCGGCTTCCATTTCTGGAGAGACCTCTGACTGCGCATCAGTCTCGGTGGTATAGTTTGCAGACTGTTTAGAGGACTTACCCTGCCTCTCAAGCCAAATGATTGCATCAAGAACATTATCATCACAAGCGTCAAGTGCTGCCTTTGCATCCTCATAGCTCACGCCGCACTTCTCGCGAATTACCTCAACCTTTTTCTAGCTTTTTCCATGATCATCTTCCTTTCGAGATGTTTAAGACGCCTCTCGTCTTCGTGATACATGGTCTCTTATAAAGATTAACCAATTATTGAGACTAGATTAAGCTTTCATAAGAATTTTAATGAGACTAGTTACAAGCATTTGTTGCAAATTGCATGATTACCATTTACCGATTATTTAGAAAAATAATCTTGTTTTTAGTAGTTCAGCAGTTTGAAACTAATAAGTAGTTATCTATGACTAACTTTTGGCAGTTAAGTTTTCTGTCAGAGCCAGCCTGATTTACAGATACACGTAATAAGTTTGTGACAGGAGGCAGTATGGGAGCAACAAAACAACAAAATAAATGCGGTCAAACTGGTGCGGAAAAGCAAAATACAGAAAGCACCCCTCAGCAATCTGAAGTAAATCCTGTTGCAGTGTTGCTCGAGTGGTCAGACAGAAAAGGTATGTACGCGCTCTCTGTCATCCTTGCCATTATTGGCGTTTTGGGGGGAATGGTTCCCTACGTTGCCGCAGGCAACATGGTGGTTGGTATCTTTAATGGAATTCAAGAATGGTCGTTTTACCTGTATTGGGGACTTATAGCGGGTCTTAGTTATTTAGTAAAAATAGTTTTTCACCATTTTTCAACTATCGTTTCTCATAATGCAACGTTTGCGACAATTGCAAACATGCGCACCCGAGTGGCAAAGAAGCTGACAACTATCCCCATGGGATATGTGCTTGATACTCCTTCCGGCTCTCTCAAACGCTTGTTAGTCGAGAAGATCGATAGTATTGAAACCACACTTGCTCATGCAGTTCCTGAATTAACTTCAAACCTTACAGCTGCTTTTGCGGTTTTTGTGTACCTCATTGTTTTAGACTGGCGACTTGCTCTTGCTGCTCTACTCACTATTATTGTGGGACTTGCCTGTTTGTCAGGCATGATGAAAGACTATGAGTATTGGTATCAGAATACTATCGTAACTGGTAAAGAGATGAATAATGCCTCAGTTGAGTATGTGTCAGGAATTGAGGTAATTAAGGCTTTTGGACAGTCCGCAAGTTCTTACGAGAAGTTCTCAAAGGCTGTTTATGCTTCCGCCCATGCTTTTATTGATTGGATGAGTCACTGCCAAATCTGGCAGGATGCCATGCTGTCAATTGCTCCTGCAACGTTAGTAACGGTATTACCCCTTGGATGCTTGTTTGTGCTTCAGGGAACTCTTTCTCCTTCTACGTTTGTTATGTGTGCCGTGCTTTCTTTAGGTATTTTTCAGCCGCTCTTTGAAGCGATGAGCTTTATGGATTCCCTTGCACAGGTAGGTTCTGTTGTCAAAGAAATCTCTGAGGTATTGAACTACCCAGATCAGGTTAGAGCCGAGGTCCCTTGTACGCTTGAGGGCACTGAAATTAAACTGAGTGATGTTCGTTTCTCGTACGGAAGCAATGAAGTAATCCATGGGATTACTTTAGATATTGAGCCAGGACAAGTTACGGCACTTGTTGGACCAAGTGGATCAGGTAAGTCTACTGTTGCACGGCTTATCGCAGGTTTCTGGGATCCAATGGAGGGTTTGTTTCTATTGGAGGACAAGATATTCGTTCCTGCACTCCAACTCAACTCGCAGACCTTGTAGCTTACGTTGATCAAGATAGTTACCTTTTTGATGAAACCATTATGGAAAACATTAGGATGGGCAAAAAAGACGCTACTGATGAAGAGGTCATTGCTTGTGCAAAAGGTTCTGGATGCCACAACTTTATCCAATCGCTTCCTCATGGTTATCAAACGGTTGTAGGAGGCTCGGGAGGTCACCTTTCTGGTGGCGAGCGTCAGCGCGTGGCAATTGCTCGAGCTATGCTCAAAAATGCACCTATTATCATGCTCGATGAAGCAACAGCCTACGCAGATCCAGAATCAGAAGCAGAGGTTGAATCTGCAGTTGCAAAGCTGGTAGCTGGTAAAACGCTGGTGGTTATCGCGCATCGCCTTTCTACTGTACAAAATGCCGACAAAATTGTTGTCGTTAATGATGGATCCATTGAAGCTGAGGGTACTCACGAGCAGCTTATGGAGACATGTCCGCTTTATGCAACCATGTATCGCGCTCATATCGGCGCACTTGATGAGGCTTAAGGAGGGGAGTAGCAATGTTATCTGTCTTAAAAATGTACTTTCAGTTTGGAAGTTCTTATCGCCAGAAACTCTATAAAGGCCTTTTCTTTACCATTCTTGGCTGCCTCTTTGAAGGCGTACAAATAACGGCGCTTTGGATTGTTTTTACTGCTCTTACTACGGATACACTCTCAACTCAGACGATATTTTCTGCGCTGGGAGTTATGCTTCTGAGCATTATAGGAGCGTTCATTTGCGCTCATTTTAAGAGTGAGAATTTCTGTGATGCTAATTTTAGTATGGCTGGTACCAAGCGCGCGGAAATTGGAGATACACTGCGCCGCCTTCCTATGGGTTATTTTAACGAGAATAGCCTGGGAGAAGTAACAGCTGTTATGACCAATCAACTTGATGTAATGCAAAGTCTTGGTGGCCTACTGTATATGATGGTTGTTGGAGGATTAGCTTTAACCGCAATTATTGTTGCGTTCTTGTTTGTGTTTTGTTGGCAACTAGGACTTATAACTGCGGCTACATTTGTTCTTTTCTGCATTACTATGGAGCTGCTCCAGGCCTACGTGCGCAATGTATCAGATAAGTATGTAGCTGCTAATACCACCTTAATCAGCTCTGTTCTTGAATATGTCCGCGGCATCAGTGTAGTAAGGGCGTTTTCTCTTATTGATGATGCTGAAGGAAAATATGCCAAGGCAGTTGACGATTGTCGTGTTCAAGCGCTTAACCTCGAGCTTAAGGCGCTTCATTTCTCAGTTTTGCAAATGGTCATCTCCAAGGCTACCAGTATTATCATGTGCCTGGTATCAGTTGGTTTATGGCTCTCTGGAACACTTGATACAGCTGCTTGTTTAACCGTAGTAGTGATGTCATTTATGCTGTTTAGTCGTCTAGAATCTGCTGGTCGTTTCTCAACTATTCTGCGCAATCTTGAAATTGCAATGGAGCAAACAAACGCTATTCTCGCCACCCCCGCAATGGAGGAGGGAGAGGGTCTTGAGAAGGCGACATCTTGCGACATTGAACTTTCTCATGTTTCGTTTGGCTACGATGACAGGCAAATTCTTGAAGATGTCAGCCTTTCTATTCCTGCAGGCACCTCTTGTGCCATCGTGGGGCCAAGTGGATCTGGCAAAACAACGCTTGTCCGCCTTATTGAGCGTTTTTGGGATGTAAATGCAGGTCAAGTGACACTTGGTGGACGCGATGTGCGCGACTATAAAGTTGACGCCCTGCTCCAAAATTTCTCCACCGTATTTCAGGGAGTATTCCTTTTTGATGACACCATTGAAAACAACATCAAATTTGGCAATCCAAGTGCAACTCATGAGCAAGTAGTTGACGCAGCTAAGCGCGCCTGCTGTGAAGAGTTTATCCAGGCGTTGCCTGACGGATATGAAACACGCTTAGGAGAAGGCGGCTCAATGCTTTCTGGTGGCGAGCGCCAACGTCTTTCTATTGCGCGCGCTATCTTAAAAAGATGCGCCAATCGTGGTGCTTGATGAGGCTACAGCTAATGTTGATCCAGAAAACGAGCTTGAACTCCAGCGCGCAATCGCCGAGCTCACAAAGTCTAAGACTGTCATCATGATTGCCCATCGCTTAAAAACAGTGCGCAATGCTAATCAGATACTTGTCCTGGATAAGGGTCGTATTGTTCAGCGGGGAACCCATGAATCTCTCATGAAAGAGGGCGGCATCTACGCTGATTTTGTTAACATGCGCGAGAAAACCGTCGGCTGGAAAAATTGCGTAGGTAATCATCAGGCTCTGAGAAATATTGCTCAAAAACGCACCCAAGTAATTGCTTGGGTGCGTTGAACGTTACAGCTGAAATACGATTTACTGAACCTGGCAAATCATAGCAACGTTAGTAGAAGTGGTGTAGTCACCAAGACGTGGGCTGGTCTGAGGATCGCCTGCGGTTAGGACAACAATGTCACCAGTCTCAACAACGCCAACTTCTTTAGCAATGTTCAGAGCGTTGTACATGGTATTAGACAGAGATCCCTGCTCAGTTGTCTTGAATGCATAGACGCCCCAGTAGAAGCAGGTACGACGTACAGCCTCATCAGATGGAGACATAGCATACAGAGGACGCTTTGGACGGAAGGTGGAAACAAGGCGAGCGGTACGGCCAGAGTGTGTAGGGCAAATGATGCACTTTGCATCAACACGAATAGCCATATCAACAGCAGCAAAACCAGTTGCACCATTGACATTCTTGAGGCCCTCACGCTGATGATAGACATCCTTGACCGGGAGATACTTCTCGGTCTCTTTGCAGATGGAAGCCATAGTCTTAACTGCCTCGATTGGATACTTGCCAGCTGCAGACTCGCCGGAAAGCATGACGCAGTCGGTACCGTCATAAATTGCGTTAGCCACGTCGGTAACCTCTGCGCGGGTTGGGCGAGGGTTGCGAATCATGGAGTCAAGCATCTGAGTTGCGGTAATAACAGGGCTTGTAAGCGTCGTTGCACTTCTTGATGACAGTTTTCTGAATGTGAGGAACCTCAGCTGCAGGAACCTCAACACCAAGGTCACCACGGGCAACCATAATGCCGTTAGAAGCAGCAAGAATTTCATCGAAGTTCTTGACGCCAAGAGCAGACTCAATCTTAGGGAAGATCTGTACGTTAGGAGTTCCCATTTCACGGCAGATGTTACGAATCTCCTCAACGGCAGCGCCGTCACGAATAAATGACGCAGCAATTGCGTCAATGCCGAGCTCGCAGCCAAACATAATGTCAGCGCGATCCTGCTCAGTAACGGAAGGAAGGCCAATGTTAACGTTAGGAACGTTTACGCCCTTCTTCTCTCCAAGCTCACCGCCGTTGACGATCTTGCAGTACATGTCAGAACCCTCAACGTGATCAACTTCAAGACCAATAAGACCGTCATCAATAAGGATGATGGAACCTTTCTGGACCTCATTTGGAAGGTTCTTATAATCAAGCGAGAAACGCTTTGCAGTGCCAATAACATCATCATCAGTAGTAACAATGACGGAATCACCAGTGTTGAGGGTAACCTTTTTGCCATCCTCAAGAAGACCAGTACGGACCTCAGGGCCCTTGGTATCAAGCATGATTGCAATTGGAATACCAAGCTCATCAGAGATGGAACGGACGCGACCAATCATAGTGCGGTGATACTCATGGCTGCCGTGTGAGAAGTTAAAACGAGCAACGTTCATACCGGCCAAGATGAGCTCACGAAGGACCTCATCACTTTCTGTAGCAGGACCCATAGTACATACAATCTTGGTCTTTTTGCGAGCCATATCTCTCCTTTTCGTAGGATTAAAATCACATTCGGTTATCAATAGTAACCGTTTTCAGAGCATTTGTTTCTCTGGTACTTAGCAAACCACACTTTTATCAACGTAGTCAGTACCCTCAGCAAAAGCAGTTGCGTTATCTAGCGTAACCTGAGCAATCTGAGAAAGTGCCTCATGAGTAAAGAATGCCTGGTGACTTGTCATGACAACGTTAGGGAAAGAGCAAAGCGTGGAGGTAACCGAATCAAAGACCTCAGCGCCGCGGTCCTTATAGACGTTTGGATTTTCCTCTTCATAAACGTCAAGGCCACAAGCACCAATTTTGCCAGAAAGAATGCCGCGAATAAGAGCATTGGTATCAATAAGTCCACCGCGACCAGTATTAACGAGAATAACGCCATCTTTCATTTTTCCGATGGTCTTATCGTTAATCATGTGATAGCTCTCATCATTCAGGAAAGCATGAAGTGAAATGAAGTCTGAACGCTCCCAAAGCTCATCGTAGCTGACATACTCATCAACAACGTGCTCGTCATTGACAAGGCTCATGTTTGGATAGAGGTCTGCACCAAGAACGTGCATACCAAAGCCTTTACAAATGCGGCAGAGTGCAGCGCCAATACGACCAGTGCCTACAATACCTGCAGTTTTTCCATGAAGGGTGTCACCAACAAGACCAGCAAGTGAGAAGTTATTCTCGCGAATTCTGATGTAGCCACGATGAATTCGACGGTTAGCTGCAAGCGCAAGACCCATTGCGTGCTCTGCGATTGCTTCAGGGGAGTAAGCAGGTACGCGCGTTACGGTAATGCCAAGCTCTTTAGCGGCGTTAACGTCAACGGCGTCAAAGCCAGCGCAGCGCATAAGTAGAAGCTTAACGTCAAAGCCGGCAAGAATCTCAAGAGTCAAAATTGAGGCATCAGCGTTTACAAAAGCGCAGACAGCGTCATACCCCTTTGCAAAGCCTGCAGTCATAGGAGTGAGGTTGGACTCAATGTAATCAATTGAGATGTCAGGGTACTTTGGAAGCTCAAGGTTAAAGGAATCCTTGTCGTAACTTTGAGCACCATAAAACAGGATTTTCATAACTGCCTCCTTGCCAAAACTAACGTTTGGCTTTATGTTGTTATGTTCTGCGCTTATTGTACCCCTTGGATAACAATTATTTGCCACATAACAGGAGTTTAAGAAATATTTATGAGGTTTGAAAAAAGAAAGAATACGGTAAAATGATAGAACGTTATAAGGTCCTGACACGGCAACCTTGGTGAGCCCTTGCCCCTCTCCTGGGGAATTATGATTGGGCATCAATCTGTCAGGTTGAAACCCAGGAGGAACTTTGAAAGAGTATCTTTCAAGTGCGTCTGATGTTATCAGTGCGCAAAAAACTGATGCTGAAGCTGGATTGTCAGATGTAGAGGTAGCTTCTCGTCTTGAGACCCACGGTCTTAATAAGCTTAAAGAGGCACCAAAAGAATCAATCATTAAAAGGTTTTTTGCACAGATGGCTGACCCTATGGTCATCATGCTTCTTGTTGCTGCTGCTATTTCCGCTGCTGAAGGAATTTATACCGGTGAAGGTGGAATTGCGGACGTTGTCATTATTCTATTTGTCGTTGTCATCAATTCCGTTCTTGGTGTTGTCCAGGAGGGCAAAGCTGAAGAGGCTCTTGCTGCTCTGCAAGAGATGAGTGCAGCTCAGAGTAAGGTTATGAGAAACGGTCGTCTTGAGACCGTTGCCTCAACCGAGCTTGTGGTGGGCGATATCATCCTGCTTGAGGCAGGTGACTCCGTCCCAGCTGATTGTCGCATTCTTGAAAGCGCCTCCATGAAGGTAGAGGAGTCGGCGCTCACAGGTGAATCAGTTCCTGTCGAGAAACACGCGGAGACCCTCAGTCTTGCTGAAGACACCGATGACATTCCTTTAGGTGACCGAAAGAATATGTGCTACTCCGGATCTATTGTGGTCTATGGACGCGGTCGTGCAGTTATTGTTGCAACAGGCATGGACACCGAGATGGGCAAGATCGCAGATGCAATTTCTCAGGCAGAAGAGGGACAGACTCCACTTCAGATTGCGCTTGATAAGCTTTCACACACACTCACCATCCTTGTTGTTGTCATCTCACTGCTTGTTTTTGCAACAGGTTTCATCAAGCATGGAGCTGAGATGCTCGGCAACTTTGACCTTATATTGAGCACCTTTATGGTTGCCGTATCTCTTGCAGTAGCTGCAATTCCTGAGGGTCTTGTTGCTGTTGTTACTATCGTTCTTTCTATGGGTGTTACTAGAATGAGCGAGCGTCACGCAATTGTCCGCCGTCTTACTGCAGTTGAAACTCTTGGTTGTACTCAGGTTATCTGTTCTGATAAGACTGGTACTTTGACTCAGAATAAGATGACCGTTGTCCGTCATGAGACAGAAAATCTTGACGCACACGTGCGCACCATGGCACTGTGCTCTGATGCTACTTGGGATGATATTGAGCAGGTGGCAAAGGGTGAGCCAACCGAGGCCGCTCTTGTTGCAGATGCTGCAAAACTTGGATACACCACAAGCGATCTTGCTTCTTCTCGCCCTCGTATTGGCGAGGCACCCTTTGATTCTTCTCGTAAGATGATGTCTGTTGTGGTGCGTACCCGCTCCGGCAAGGTTGTTCAGCATACCAAGGGCGCGCCTGATGAGGTGCTTGCTCGTTGTACTAAGATTATGACAAGCGATGGCATTATTGACCTCACCGATGAGGCTCGCTCTGAGATTTTGGCTCAGAACAAATCCATGGCTGATCAGGCACTCCGCGTTATGGCATCTGCTCGTCGTGACTGGGGAACAGAAGCTCCAGAGAGCTATGATCCAGCCAACCTTGAGCGCGACATGGTCTTTGTTGGCCTTTCGGGCATGATTGACCCTGTTCGTCCAGAGGTTAAGAGTGCAGTTGCTGAGGCTCATAGTGCTGGTATGCGTACCGTTATGATTACGGGCGATCACATTGATACCGCTGTTGCTATTGCAATTGAGCTGGGTATTATTACCGATCGCTCTCAGGCAATTACAGGTGCACAGCTTGATAAGATCTCTGATGAAGAGTTTGAGCACCGCATTGAGACACTTGGTGTTTACGCGCGTGTTCAGCCTGAGCACAAGGTTCGTATTGTTGATACTTGGCGTAAGAAGGGCATGGTTACAGCCATGACGGGCGACGGCGTTAACGACGCTCCTTCTATTAAGCGCGCTGATATTGGCGTTGGTATGGGTATCACCGGTACTGACGTTACCAAAGGCGTTGCAGATATGGTTTTGGCTGACGATAACTTTGCCACCATTATTAGCGCCTGCGAAGAGGGAAGACGCATCTACGACAACATTCGCAAGTGCATTCAGTTCCTCTTGAGTTCTAACCTTGCTGAGGTTATCTCCGTCTTTATCGCGTCTCTAGTCGGCTTCACCCATCCTTCAGCCTACTCATCTTCTGTGGATCAACCTGATTACTGACTCCCTGCCAGCACTTGCTATGGCAACTGAGAAGGCTGAGCCAGGCATTATGAAGCGCAAGCCTCGAAATCCTAAAGACGGTATCTTTGCTGGTGGCGTTGGCTTTGACTGTCTTGTTCAAGGCTCTATCATTGCTCTTCTGACTTTGCTCAGCTACTTTATTGGTCACTATTACGAGTACGGTACCTTTAATATTGCTCAGGTCATTGCTAATCCAGAGGCTGGCGTTGAGGGTATGACCATGGCATTCTTGACGCTTTCTATGGTTGAGATGTTCCACTCCTTTAACATGCGTTCTTTGCGTGGTTCTATCTTTTAGCTAACCAGCCAAAACATTTGGCTGTGGGGTTCTTTTGTTATGTCTTTGATTCTCACCTTTGTGGTAATTGAGACACCACTTTCTCAGGCATTTGGTTTTGCGGAGATTGGCTTTGAAGAGTATGCAACTGCAATGCTTTTGGCCGCATCTATCATTCCTCTGATGGAGCTTTATAAGGCTGTTATGCGTTCTGTTCAAAAGAACAAGGCATAAGGTAGAGGAGTACTCTTGTCCGCTAAGCGTACAAAAAGTTCCAAAAAACTAGGAGCCGGCAGGACTCAAGGGTCTCTGCCGGCCCTTTCTTCATTGCTGGACGTTCCGGCGTTTGAGCAGCTGACTCCATCGTCGGATCAGACGCAAGCTTATACAGACGTCGTATCTGAGCTTGAAGCTCAAGGGGTTTCTCGCCAGACCATGACCATGGCCTGCGTGGTCCGTCTGGATAGGGGATTTCCTGCGGTTGTGTCAGAGCAGGGCGTGTTTTCGAGCCGAATTTGCGGCACGTGTGACCAAGGGCCAGAACTCCACGGTGGCCGTTGGTGACTGGGTGTGCGCACGTATTCCGGACTCGCACGATATGGGCATTATCGAGGCCATTCTGCCGCGAGAGACCGATATTGCTCGCTGGAAGGGTGGCGCTCGCGGTCAAAAGCAGACTTTGGCTGCAAACGTTGATCTTGTGCTTGTTGTGCAGGCCTTAGATGGAGAAGCTGTCTCGGTTGATCGCATTGCGCGCTCGGCGGTCATTTCTAAAGATTGTGGTGCAGCCTGTGCCGTGGTGCTTACTAAGTCAGATATTGCGGGTCCAAAGCTCTTAGCTCAGGAGATTTCTTCTATTACCGCAGCTCTTGGCTCTACGGTAAAGATTGTTGCCACAGCTTCAAAGCTTGAAGGCGAGAAAACCGATGCACTTGCAGACCTTGCGCAGACCGCCCAAGATCTTGGAGCTGCATGGGGAATCGATGCTGTTCGCAGCCTTGTCCCTTATGGATCTGTTGCTATTGTGCTTGGCGAATCTGGTGCAGGTAAATCTACGCTTCTTAATGCGCTTCTGGGACACGAAGCACTTGAAACGGGAGAAGTTCGCGAGTCCGATAAGGCTGGCCGTCATACAACGGTTGCTCGCCGTATGGTATCGCTTCCTGACGCTGGCGTTATTGTGGACGAACCAGGACTTAGAAGTCTGCCTATTGTGGGTCATGAGAGGGATTGCAGAAGATATTCCCACACATCTCTGAAGCTGCTCAGACGTGTAAATTTAGGGATTGCACCCATACTCACGAGCCAGGATGTAGCGTTCAAGATGCCCTTCATGAGGGGCAGATTACAGAACCTCAGCTAAAGGCTTATTTATCTCTTGCAAAAGAAATGCGAGAAAGTCAGCAATCGCTTGACCCCGATGTTGTGCTTTAACCTTTAACAGCGTAAATCCTCTAAGCACCCTGGCTTGTCTAGGGTGTTTTTCTCTAAACTACCAGCAAATATGCTATATTAAGACTAACGAGGGTTGGTCCGCCCAGCTAATTGGGAGGGTCAACCTCCGTTTGCGAGTCAGGGTGATTACTCAGAAAATCATTCACTACAATCCCTCTAAAAATGTATCAGTTGTGACGTTCTAAAAATTTTTATATATCAAATAAGATAAAAATTTAAATTACCTATTTTTCATTGCGTCGCTGCAGCCTGTGGATACATTACTTTGTGTCAGATTTGCGTCAGCTATCTGACATATTTGTGCAGGTAAATCTTTTGTTTTTTTGCTATCCCTCTCAACCCGAGCGCACAATCGATATATCGCAAATGGAGGGAGGAGAAAGCAGTGACTAAGAAAAACAAGAATTTTTGATTTCTGTGTTGAGTGCACTTCTAGCTAGTTTTTGTTTCTTTTACATATGTACAAAGCGTCCGTGCTGATGCAGAGAAATCACGAGCAGAAGCAATACAAAAATACGGCGGAGAGCTTACTTCAATTTTGGTGGCCACAAAACAAATAGAGCCAGGAGAAACTCTCTCATCTTCTAATACCCAGGTAAAAAGCTGGATTTCTGATCTGATTCCTGAGGGTGCAATTACTAATCCAGAAAGTGTTATGGGTCGAACGGTTTCATCTGTTATTGGAGTTGGTATGCCTGTTGTTTCTCTTCATCTGCGATCAGTTGCCTCTCAGATTTCTATTCCAGAAAATCTTGTTGGTCTCACTATTTCTCATGGCGAGAAGTACGGATTAGCTGAGAGGCTCAGCGCTGGTACAAAGCTTGCAGCGTATGAGGTCACCGATTCTCTTATTACCTGTATTGCCTCGGATATTTCGGTATTGTCAGACGATACCGAGGGTACTCTTTACACCTCTTCTTCTGTAACGCTTGGATTAACTCCTGAACAGATTCCTGCTGTGCTTTCTGCATATGCTCGAGGAACGCTCCGCTTTACTCTTCCGGGGTCAAAGATTAATGCTCAGGACTTACTACACAACAATTCTTACGTTGAAGAAGAAAACCCAAAAGATTTATCTGACACGACAAATCAATCAAGCCCATCATCTGCAAGTGAAGATGTGCAGCCAGAGAACCCTGCTTCTTCAACAACCGACCAAAATAGCAACAGTGCGTCACAAGCAGATTTGTCTACTAATCCAGGAGGTGAAGCATGATGTTAGAAAAGTGGATCTCGTACGTAGGACTTGACTCACGCGTTGAGATTGGAGCCATTCTTACATACTTAGGTATTAGTAATAGGTGTGAGTTTGCAGATTCGGCAGCATCTCTTAGATCAATTGTTGCTCGTTCAACTCCTCAAGATTATTCAGTCTTGATTGGTAATACCGGTTCCGATGTTTCGGATATAAATCTTGCAGCTGCGATTGTTAAAGACGGAAATGCTCGCTGTGTAGTGCTAGTAAGGTCTGGAGCTTCTGGATCACTTCGTTCTAGAGCAGCTAAAGCAGGAGTTGATTTAGTTATTGACCCTATGGAATTGGGGGATCTGGTAAAGGTTGGAAGAGGATATCAATCATATGGGGCTGACAGGCTTTCTCAGCCTTTACCAGAAGCTTCAGATTATGCTGCCAGTATCCAAGAGCTAAATACCTATCTACAATCCCTTATTCCTCTTGATAAGACTTTAAAGCTCCGATTCTGACGTTCACTTCAGGAAGAGGAGGAGTGGGAAAGACCACACTTGTTTCTTCAATGGCTCTGATTGCTTCTTCTTGGGGTTTAAAAGTTGCATTAGTTGATTTTGATCTGTCTTATGGAAATACTTTTGAAAAGCTTGGAATTAGGCAGCCAAAAGACTTCTCTGATTTTGTTGCTGATGTACCTTCAGAAAAAGAGAGCCTTCTAGAAAAGGCAACTTGTATCCATAAAAATTTGTATCTTTTTGGTCCTTGTGTAAAACCTGAAATGGCAGAGCTTCTCTTTCCTTGCGTGAGTCATTTTCTTCAAGCTGTTTCTGGTTTGGTTGATTTGGTGCTCGTAGACACTACGACGGCATCAACAGATTGTTATGCTCAGGCAGCACAATGCGCAGATAGGCTGGTTATTGTTTCAGAGAACCCTCTTACGTGTATTAACTCTTTAGCAAAAGTAAGTGGACTTGCAGTGCGCCTTGGAGTGGCAAGAACTCGCATTATCCGACTTGAAAACAAAAGCAAATCCAAGGGTTAAGCAGGACTTTTCTGTTGGAAAAAGCAGAGGTTGGTCTTGAAGCTGCAAAGATGTTTAGGATTTTTGAAGGTGGACCAGGGTTTCAAGAGCTTATTCAGCAAGGAAAGCTTTCTGTGCTGTTACAAGAGGAAACTTCATTTGCACAGTCGGTTTCTTTTTGTACTTGCGCATTTCCTTAACGAGTTGGGTATTCTTCCACAACTGCGCGAGGCTCAAATTGCCCTGCAATCAACTCCTGAGAAAAAGCCATTTAGTTTGTTTAACAGGAAGAAGGAAGTGAGTTAATGCTTGTCTTTGAACGCGTTGCTAAACAAATTGAGGCGCAAGAAGAAAATGACTCACAACTTCAAAAAGAACTATTTCTGAAGGCTAGAAAGAAGTTAAAAAGAAAAACTTGTTTCTCGATTAGGGCTTTCTACGGTTTCTTCTCTTATTACAGGTAGCGATATCGATCGTGTAAGAGATGAACTAAGGGTTACTTGTGAAGCAATTGTTAATGAAGAGAAGGATGAGCTTTTTAGTTCAGTTGCCTATGAAGAAATAATTGAGCAGGTAATTAATGAGGTGTGTGGTCTTGGTCCAATTCAGCCACTACTGAATGATAAAGATGTTACTGAAATCATGATTAACGGCTGTAATAATCTGTTTTACGAGAAAAACGGTGAGCTCTTTTGAATCAAAAACGGTCTTTGATTCAGAAGAGCAGATTTTGATTGTTATGGATCGCATTTTGTCTCCATTAGGAAGAAGACTGGATAGGGTGAGCCCTATTGTCGATGCTCGTCTTGAGAATGGGGACCGTGTCAATGCAGTTGCAAGTCCTGTTGCAGTGAACGGCACCTCAGTAACTATTCGAAGATTTACCGGAAAAATTACTTCTTTGGACCGACTGGTGGAAATGAAATCACTGCCTCAATGGCTTGCAAGATTTTTGTCTTGGGCTGTGAAATGCAGACAAGGAATCGCGGTTGTTGGAGGAACGGGATCTGGCAAGACTACGCTTTTAAATGCACTTTCATGTGAAATTTCAAAGTCAGAAAGAATTGTCACTATTGAAGACTCAGCGGAGCTTAAGTTTGATTCACATCCAAACGTTGTCAGGCTAGAGGCTCGTCCTGCTTCGATAGAAGGAACAGGAGAAATAACCATTAGATCATTGGTGAGAAATGCGCTTCGAATGAGGCCAGACCGCATTGTAGTAGGAGAGGTAAGAGGCGAAGAGTGCATTGATATGTTGCAGGCTATGAATACAGGTCACGATGGTTCTCTGACTACGCTGCATGCCGGAACTGCTCAAGAGGCAATATTACGTCTGGTGTTGATGGCTCGTTTTGGCATGGACTTACCTGCAGAAATTATAGAACAGCAGATAGCAACTGCACTTGATTTGATAGTTATGTCTCAGAGATTTCCCGATGGAAAGCGATATGTAACCAACGTTTCAGAAATTTCTTTGTCTTCGTCAGGATCAATCGAAGTACAAGAGGTGGTGTCGTTTGACGTGCAGAAAAGAAGTTGGCTTTTTGTAAAAATCCCTTCTTTTATCAATCGCGCCATAAAAGATGGATTACTCAATAAAAAGGAGGTTACTTCATGGATGTCATTACTTCCACAATCACAGGAGGTGTTTTTGGAGTAATTATTTATTTTTTTATATGTAACGGTGAAGAAAAAACTGCCTCTCAAATAAGTGCACGAATAACAGGTTATGTGGGTTACCTTTCTCAATTTGCACGCAATAGTATTTTTGTGCAGTACCTGCTCAAATGGGAGCCTTTTTCTTATGTATCAATACAGCTACGTAACCGCTTTCTTTGCAAATATGGAATCACCTTAGTCAGTGATGCCTTCGTACTGTTTTTATTAGTGATATAGCTGCATCCATTCTGTTTGGCATTTTATTTGAGTCTGTAATTGGTCTGTTTTGCGGTCTTCTCTTGTTATTTCTAGGTCCTTATTTTCTCTATGAACACGCTAAGCATCAGACTGCTTTAGAAATTGCCCATATGATGCCTTCGATTTTTAGAACTATAGCTGTTGCTCTTGGATCAGGTCTCACACTTTCACAATCTATTGAATATGTCAGTAAACATACAGAAGGTGTTGTATCAGAAAATTTTTGTATTGCAGACATGCAGATTAAGTGCGGTTTTCCTATTGAAGAAGCTATTGAAGACTTGGCAGAGAGACTGGATGCTCCGGGTGTTAATTTGTTGGCTAGCGCTTTAGTAATTTCACACAGAACGGGCTCTCCACTTAAGAGTCTGTTACAAAAAACTGCCGAGTTAGTTGAATTACAAGAGAAGAATCAAAGACTTATAGCAACAAAGACTGCTCAAGTTAGACTATCTGCTCGAATTGTATGTCTTCTTCCGGTCGTTCTGTTAATTGTCTTGTCGCTTTTATCACCAGACTTTCAAAAGGGTTTATTTACGCCATCAGGCGTTATATGCACAGTGATTGCAATGGTCATGGATTGTATTGCTCTTTTGATTATTCGAAGCATTATGAAAGGAGTAATGAAGTGATAGATCTAACTTGTTCTTTAGCGTTTGCGTTATGCATAGCAATTTTCGTCTTGGTTATGCCCGTAAATTTGAATCATTTTGATTTTCAGCGTTATTGTCAGCAAATTATGAGAGGTGTAAAAGGTCACAGGAGAGTGAGTCGTCGAGCGAAGTTAGAGTTTACAAGAAAATCATGTCTACGTGAGATGCCAGAAATGATTGATATTTTTGATTCTTGGACTGTCGTCAGGGCTATCTTTTGATTCGGCACTAGATTTGTATTGTTTTACGAGAATCCGGCGAGCTATCAAAAGAGCTTTCAAATGCTCATATGACTTGGAAGCTTGGTGCTACTACTCGTGAAGAAGCTCTCAATCAGATGGCTGCCAGAGTGGAAGTTCCTTCACTTAAAAAGCTTTGCGACTGTTGTAAATGAGGCGCTTACTTTTTGGAACTCCTCTTGCAGAAATATTAGATAGACAGGCTTCAGTTCTTCGAGATGAGCAACGTTCTTTACTGGAAACGGAAATCGAAAAAAATTCCAATTAAAATGCTCATCCCTCTGGGAACGCTAATTGTTCCAGCAATGTTACTTGCAATTTTAGGTCCTTTGCTTGGGCCTGCATTTTCTTCTTAGGAGAAAGGAAAGACGATGATGTATTTATATCAATTTTTTTAGGTATCTTCGAGACTTAAAAGAGGATGAATCCGGACAGGGAACTACAGAGTATGCAATTTTGGTCGGTGTACTTGTAGTTATTGCAATTGTCGCAATTATTGCTTTTAAGGGTAAAGTTTCTGAACTTTGGGAAGCAATTACATCTGGAATTAATTCTCTATGAGTAAGAAAAGCACTGCTGCTTATTCTGTGTTTATTATTGCCACTGTATGTTTGCTAGTTTCTGCGTTTCTTTTCTTACCAAGAAAACAGACTGATTCATCAAATACAAACTCAGATTACGCACAAACTCAGAAATTTAGGGTAGAAAAAAGATCTGATGAACAGCCAATCTCATATGAAACTGCAAAAGATTTATTTGAGCAGAATTCCGTACAAAGAGATAGTAAAGAAACCATTCAAGATGAAGCACAAAGTGTTTTAGAGAGCTATCAACAAAGAGCTGATTGTGTACTTGTTTATTCCGGATATATAGATCTAGCTGGCAATGTATGGAGCTGTTTGGTTAATGGTGGAAATTGGTCGGAGCTTGTGACTATTTCTGATCAGGGAGAGATAAGGAGGGTCTCAACATGTCATATCTCTACTCAAGATGTAAAGAATCTATTAGAAGAATCAAACTAGGTGTTAAGAATACACAAGGACAAGCAACGCTTGAATATGCCTTAGTTTTATTTTCGTGCTTGATTGTCATTACGTCTCTTGGTGTGATATATCACTTTGTGCAAAATGGAGCAGTTGTTCAACTGGCTACTCAAGCTGCTTCACATACTATGCATGACTCTCTTTTAGATTTAGCCAAAGATGTTCTCTCATTCTAAACAGAATGCTGGTCAAGCGTCAGTAGAAGCAGCACTTTTATTTCCAGTTATTCTGATGATTATTGCATTGCTTGTAGAGCCTATTTGCATTCTCTATACAAAGACAGTTATGGATGGAGCCTGTGCAGAAGGATTAAGAGTAGCAACAACGTCTTCTGATACTGAGTTGATAGAGTCCTATATCAAACGCAGACTTAAGGCTATACCGGAGATACCTCTATTCCATAAGGATGGAGATGAGGACTGGAATATCTCTATTGATAAAAAGAAAAAGATGTCTTGATTGAAATTACGGGTCATGTGGCAGCAATGCCGCCAATAGGTTAGTGTTTATTCCTTGCAGGGCAGACGGATGATCAAGGAATTGTTTTGAGATCTAGTTTATCTGCTGGCACGTATCCAGATTGGATTGAGGGTTCTTATGCAGATTGGATTGCTTTTTGGAAAGTATAAGCATAAGAAAATAAGGCTTGGACTTTCCATGTTTATAAACGATACAGGCGGTATTACGTCAATCGCTTTTGCAAGTGCTCTTTTGGTATGTTTAGCTCTTGTATTTGCGCTGGTATCAGTTGCATGGGTCTCATCGAGGGCATACAAAACTCAGTCAATAGCAGATGCTGCTTCTATGGCAGGAGAAAATGTCGTAGCTAAATATACAACTATTGCGCAGGTAATTGATGCAAGCATCTTAAGTCTTGGATTGTCGGGTTTGTTGTGTGTTGGTGCTGGATTGGTGGCTTCGTGTGTTCCAGGTTTAGCATCAGCAGGCTCCAAATTGTGTGATGCGGGTTTTAAGACACTTGAAGCTCGTAAAAAAATTTGCTACTTCAGCTTGTGAAGGTTTAGAAACAACTGAGAAAAATGCTTCCAGTTTTTTTGCGGCAATGGCAGCGAGCTCTTGTATACAAAAGAACTCTACTGATACTGGAAACTTTATAGGATCAGCACTTTTATTTCCTGCTCAATCGCAATCTAATTTTGGACACTTAAATAGTGATGTCTCGTCAGATGAATTAAAAGAGCAAAGCGAGCTATTGCAGGAAATAGCAAGAAGAATTGAAGAGTTACAGAGTAGAGCAGAGTCATCTAAACGGAGGGCGTGGGAGGCAGACTGTGGTGGAGGCCCGTATTCTATGCGTGAGAGAGCGGAGCATCTTGCTGGCCTTTCTGGGGATATCAATCCAACTATCCCGTCACCAACCTCTTGGACGTTCGGTATCGCTTTAAAGCGAGCAAGGACATATTACAGAGCTCGATATGATCAGGAAATCGTCAATGGAAGTAACGCAGAAGAATTGCGTGATTCAGCCATACGAAAAGCTTTTTATAACTTTGCACACCAGGAACTTTCTAAAGGGTTTTATAAAGAAACAGCTGATGGTGAGGTTGAAATGAATTTTCCTCGATTGCCACATAACTTAGAGGAGACAAAGAAAACAGATCTGTATCTAAAACCTATTTGGCCTTGTACTTATGAAAACGGCGAGAAAACCATTCATGCCCATAGGTCCTGTCCAGGTGCAACTGGAGAAAACGCGGGATTTGCGTCGTTACAAGATTTAGACTCTGGAGCGGTTCGTGAGTGTCAACATTGTCATTTTACAAGTGGTGATGTGGGAAGGGTGGCATCTGCCTCAACAAATATTGATAACGGGTTTGAGTATTACTGGAAGATCGTAGTTGAAGAGTCCGAAGTTTATGAATCATCGCGACAACAAATAAAAGATTTACAAAAGAAGTTGTCTGAAGCTGCAGATAAATCAACAGGTTTATTTCAAAAAGCACTTGATGCTCTGAAGGTTGCTAGACCCAGATTATGTCCACCAGGTGCTTGGGGTTGTATTTCATTTGTGAGAAGAGGAGGCTCATCTCCAGAATTCCAAGGAAGTTTGGGAACGCTTGAGCAGTCGGTTTTTCTCCCAGAAGGATATGCAATATCTGGTGCAGTACTTGCCCCAGATAGCTCATCCACAGATAACGTTCTTTCAAGCTTTTTTGACCAGGTTGAAAGGAGGGGAGGGTTTATCGGACAGGCTATAGATAAAGTAATGAGTTTGTGGGGATCTCTTTTAATCTCATATGGGGATGGCGTAACTTCTTGGTCTTCTAAGCTATCAGAATTTCTTGATGACATTGATGGAATAACAGGCGGAAGTGTTGGTTCCAAATTACAGAGGGCCTTAAAACAAATAGTTGTTGATGCCGGATTAGAGCCAAGCGATTTAAGACAAATGAAGCCTGTTCTTGTTAATACAGAAAGAATTTTTGAAACAAGCTGGCTTCGAGAAAGAATCAACGATTCGTGAGCTAGTTCAGAAAATACCCAATACATCAGATCCGATTGCTTTAGCTCGTTCACTTGGTGCGTTTTCTCTCCAGT
This sequence comes from uncultured Atopobium sp., assembly GCA_916438965.1. Lineage (GTDB taxonomy): Bacteria > Actinomycetota > Coriobacteriia > Coriobacteriales > Atopobiaceae > Lancefieldella. The sequence continues at coordinate 303,303 of CAKAGI010000001.1, forward strand.
ATTTACCTGACAAAATAATAATCGCGAAATTGACCATTCCTGTTCTTGATATTGAGATTCCTTTAGAAATTGATGTTAAGAAAGTGTTTGGTGGCACATGAGAACAATGAAATTTTTTTGTTGCCAGAAAGGACAGATGTTTGTTGAGACTGCATTGGTACTTCCAGTTGTATTGGTAGTAGCTTTAATTGCAATCAATCTATTTAAGTTTGCAGATATGTGCTCAAAGTTTGATCGTGTTGCGGCGGATCAAATTATTGCTCATGGAGTTTCCTCTAGTCATTCTGCAAATGAAGATGCTCCAGAAAACCTAGCTCAAAGAATAAGAACTGCTCTTAATTGCGATAACAATTGCGACATTGTTGTCTCATTGGAGAGGGAAAGGGAGGGATTGGGAATATGGTCTCTGTTTTTTTCCTAAATATCAAGTAACTCTAAAGTACAAACCTTGGCCACATACCTTACGCCTCCCTTTAGTGTCACTAGAGTCTCCTCTATGTCTTACCCATACAACCTCAATTGTTGTTAGTCCTTATAAGTCGGGAGTTGTGATTTGAAAATGAACGTACAAGTGTCGATAGAAGAAGTCCCTAATTCTGAGCAGATTTTTGAATTGTTACAAGGGGGCTTCGAAAAGCTCGTTGGGCTTTTTAGGTACTGAGATAACAGCTCCTCCAGTCTTACTTCTAAGGTGTTCTTCAGTTCATACTTTTTGGAATGACGTATCCGATTGATATCGCATTTGCAGACGATCACGGAGAAATTTTTAAAGATTCGGAGACAAGTACAGCCTAAACAAATTCATAGCTGCGCAGGTGCCTATTGCACATTTGAAAGACCATCAGTTGATGATTTCCCATGGTTTGAAGTGGGCCAGAAAGTGCTAATTCAAGAAATAAGTACCGAGGAAAGCAATGTTGAAAGAAGGAGTCGCTATGGCTATAGAAAACTACTCCGTCAAAATCTGCCCCAGATGCGGAGAAAAGTTATTTCAGGACATGAGAATTTGTTACGGGTGCCTTCTCGACTTCAGCGGACCCAGCTCCCTTGTATGCAATCTAGAAGCATCAAGAAGTAAAAGAATTGCAAATCTTCCGTTTATTGAAACTGAAGAATATTTAGTTTCGAAAGAGGTGGGAGAAGAATGGGATAAAGGCCTACCACCTGCGCTGTTTGAACTGGATAACTCATACTCACCAGTAGAGTAATCTGTACGTGGTATCCTTTTAGATAGAGTTGCGAAAGTGACATAAAGGAGTTTCCATGTATAAAGCTTCTCTTTGCTCTGCTAAAAAGAGCCAGTTTGTAAAGATTGCATTTTGCGTAATGTTGCTTGTTGCTGCATTCCTTATTGCTCCAACAGCAGCATTAGCTAGAGATTTGTCTATTGATAGAGTAAATATCGATGCTACCGTTCAAAAAGACGGAACAATGCATGTTGTTGAAACACGAACCTTCTATTTTAAGGGCAGTTTTAATGGTGTCTATTGGAACCTTCCAGTAGGAAGCAATAAATATAACGGACAGAATGTGGAAATTACCATCACTTCAGTTACCGTTCAAGATTCAACAGGCACCCGTCAGATTTATAGTAAAGGCTCTACTGAAACCGGCGCTAATTCAGACGAATACTATGTTCCAACTAAATCCAATGATATGTTGAATTTGAAGATCTATTCAGCACATGATGATGAATCAGCGCGGATAACCATTGAATATGATATTACTAACGTTGTTACAAGCTGGACAGATACTGCAGAGCTATATTGGAAGTTTGTTTCTGACGGCTGGGATTCAGAATCTCGAAATGTGACAGCCACAATTCATCTGCCAGTTCCTTCAGGTCAGTCAGTCGTTGCAGGTGACACCGTACGTGCTTGGGGACATGGTCCTTTGGACGCAAGCCTTGAAATTACAAAAGACGGTGTTGTTTATCAGGTTCCAGGTGTTGGAACAGATGAGTTTGCTGAAGCGCGCATCACATTCCCAACATCTTGGGTTCCAGGACTTACTCCAATTCAGCAGAATAAAATGAGCAGCATTCTGTCCGAGGAGCAAACTTGGGCAGATCAAGCAAATCAAAAACGTGAGGCTGCTAAGACGCAAGTCGCAATTACTCTGTATGCACCATTGGTACTTGCCGCCGGCACAGTAATTGCTGTTGTCTTCCTAAGAAGCAAGTATAAAAAGGTTATGACTCCTCAATTTAATGACCTCTATTACAGAGATGTTCCTTCTAATGATCATCCTGCAGTTATTTCTATGCTGTACAACGGCGAGGAAATCAAGGGAGATGCTTTAACAGCTACACTTATGCATCTCTCTGATGCTAAATACATCAGCCTAAATAAATCTGTTACTACAAACTTCTTTGGTATGGAGAAGTCTGATTATTGTCTGACGAAGGTGCAAGATCTTAATGAAGGACAGGCACCATTTTATCCTGGCAGTTCTTTGTCTAACAAAATTGACAGCTCGGCAATGAAGTTAATTTTTGATAAGGCTGGTGGTTCCGGAGCACCTAATACTACGGTTACCATGAAACAGATAGGTAAATATGCATCGTCGAATGCGGAAGATTTTGTTAAAGCATATGAATCTTGGGAAAGCCCCATTAAGCTAAGCTACGCTGCCAAATTTGGAACAAATAAGATTCCTTTCCATGGTAAGGGAGTTCTTGCTCTGCTTATTGTTCTTGACATTATTGTTGGTGGACTGTCTTTCTTTATGGGCATTATGGCAGATGTTTCTTTTGGTAATTTGCTTATAAACCTGTTCTTCCTTGTTATTGCAATTCTTGTTGCACTTACAGCCATTGCTAAGTTTGACCTGATGAACAGAGAAGGTATTGAAACGCTCGCAAAAACGCGCGCTCTTAGAAAATGGCTGACGGAGTTTACTAACCTTCATGAGGCAATTCCAACTGACGTTATTCTATGGAATAGGCTACTAGTAATGGCTGTTGCACTGGGAGTCGCAGATAAGGTTATTGAACAGCTGAAGGTTGCAATGCCAGAGATGCTCAAAGACCCTCAGTTTATGCCTGTGTATAGCTGGTATTACTACGGAAATGGTATGCGCACTAATGCTATTGATAGCGTGACTAAGAGCGTTACCGCCGCGCATTCTGTATCTACGGCTACACTTGCATCTTCTAGCTCAAGTTCTGGCGGCGGCTTTGGTGGTGGCTTCTCCGGCGGAGGCGGTGGTGGCTTCGGCGGAGGTGGCGGAGGTGGTGGCTTCTAAGTTTATAGAGGCTCATTCTACTCTGCTATTAAAACAACTTCATTCTCCCCGCGAGTTCTAGGCGGGGAGATTTTTTTCTTTTAAAAATATGCGATTTTTGGCATATTTGTATTGATAGTTTTACGCTGCAGCTATGGAGCAGATATCTAACAGATTAGTAGGTCAGTGTCTTCGTGATTTGAGGACAAAACAGCGTCTTACCCAAGAGGCAGTCGCTGAGCGTCTTGCTGGCGATCAAGCATTTGTTTCAAAGGTTGAATCAGGCGAACGTGGAGTTAAGCTTGGTGAAATCTTTGCATTTGCAGATGCCTTAGGTATAGAAACGTTTGAAATGATTGATGCGCTTAGTAAATATCGCTAAATCAATTTAAAAAGAAATAGAGATGTGTATCTTATAAGAGGTGCACATTTTTATTTTTGCTTTCAAAAATAGTTTTTGTCATATAAAAAGATAAAGAAAACGACCCAGAGAGTAATCTCTGGGCCGATTCAAGTCGTGGTGGCGGGGAAGGGAATCGAACCCCTGACACGGGGATTTTCAGTCCCCTGCTCTACCAACTGAGCTACCCAGCCATTGGTGCTTCGAAAAGCTTATTTACTATAACAGACTGAAGCGCTCCGTCAAGCGGGCAATTTATACAATCCAGAAATTTTTTTCCGCCAGTGAGGTCAAATTCAACGGTCATTCCTTTTTATGGCAAAAAAACGCCTTGATTTGCTCCTGTGTTTTTTTCAAGGGTCTGACCATCGTTTTTTTCTCGTCAGAAAGCAGTTCTATCCAGAGAGTTTGCTTACCACATGTGTCACGCAGGTGGATTTTTGCTTAAAAGTCCCTGTTGTTCGAGCCTTTCATTGAGATGAATGAGGTCAAAGAAGTTGACAACTTTTGGCATGCTAACTCGTTTCTCTAAACGCTTGCTCTTAAGCATACACGTTTGCAAATTGGTACAATAGATGACTAGCTTGAACTAGGTCAGCGGTCGTTGCTGCCTCCACTGAATAAACTATTCGAGGGGAAATTATGGCCTTTACGAGAAAAGAATTCTTGTCACTTTCAGCCTTGGGCGCTGCAGGAACACTTGCAGCATGTACACCACAGCCAAGGACAACTGAGACTCAAGATCAGCCTGCAGCTAACGTAGACCTTGAAGAGTTTAAGTCGCTTAAGCTGGATATGACTCAGTGGAGTTATGATGAGGATAATGACTGCTACTATCAGCTGGGCATTCAGTACTGCACTAAGCCCGCAAGCAAGTCAGTAAACACCCTCTCTGTCTTTGTTCCTGGTAAGTATTTCTCGGGAGAGAAAAAGGGTTCTACCTATGTGTGCGAGATGAACGAGAAGACCGTTGTTGGTAACTTCACCGCTCGTACCGCACCAATTGTTATGCCAATTAATACGGCAACCTTATTCCCTCAAAGTGCCCCTACAACATATGCGTACGAGGGTTTAGCACCGTATCTTGAGGCCGGCTTTGTCTATGTCTACGCAGGCTTCCGTGGTAGAAGTGCAGGCTATGACTCAACTACAGGTTCTGACGAGCTCTATGCAGGCGGATCTCCTTGGCCAGCAGTAGATTTAAGGCTGCTGTTAGATACCTGCGCTACAACAATGAGCTGCTTCCTTGTAACACATCAAAGATTTTTGTATTTGGTTTTGCCGCTGGCGGAGGCCTTAGCGCGGTACTGGGAACCTCGGGAGATTCTCCACTGTACACGCCATACCTTAAGGCTGTTGGCGCTGCCACACATAGCGAGAAGGGCGAGCAGCTTTCAGACTCTATTTACGGCAGCGCTTCATGGTGTCCTGCGACTTCGTATGACCTTGCAGATGCAGCGTACGAATGGTCCGCTGGTCAGTATGCAGATGCTGTAGATTCTCGTGCTGAGGGCGTATGGACTCAGCCTCTTTCTCAGCATTTAGCCGGCGCTTACGCTGAGTTTGTAAATGGAATGGATTTCCTCGACACCAACGATAGTAAGGTCGTTCTTGATCAGACTAACTCTGGCGTCTATACCGCGGGAACATACGCAGATCTTCTCGTCAGCGAGCTTGAGACATCTGCAAACAACTTCATTAAGGACAACGCATTCCCTTACACATCTACACCTCAGCGTCTGGAAGAGCCTACATTCCCAGGCGATCCAAACTTGGCTACGGTTCGTGGAACGGATAATGCAACTCCAGCTACTCAGCAAGTTCAGTCCATCATCTACGACACAGCTGAGCACTACTTTGGTTCTCTGAATTCAGAGTCCATCTGGATTGTGTATAACCTTCGTCGTCAGAGCGTTGATATTGAGAATCTCAGGGACTTCTCGCGCGTTTTAAGAGGTGCTGCGCTTTCTGTTGGAGCCTTTGATGCCCCAGATAGAAGTACGCGCGCAAATCAGCTCTTTGGCGTTGGAGAGCAGAGTACTCTCCACTTTGATGAGCAGATTTCAAATCTTATTAAAAAGAATCTTGATACCTACATGAAGCTGGGTGAGTGGAAGTCTAGCTATGCTAATGACTGGTCCTCTGACTTAAATAAGGCGGATACGCTTGAGAATGACATTCCAACTCGTGTTGATATGTTCAATCCGCTGTACTTTACCAGCGCATCTTACAAGGGCTATCAGACAGCATCGGTTGCTCCTTATTGGCGCATTAATGAGGGCGCTCAAAACACAGATACTTCCATTTGCACCTCGTTTAATTTAGGCCTATCTCTAAAGCATTTCTCGGGCGTGAACAGTGTTGATTACACGCTTGTTTGGGATAAGGGTCACGTTCTTGCCGAGAGAACAGGCAATGCAATTGCCAACTTGGTGTCTTGGATTGTCTTGTGTGCGTCTGCTTAAAGGGGAGGGCTTAGCGTGTTCCAGACAAAAAATCGCCGACTGTATGGTGTTATTGTTATTGTTTTGCTTGCGGTGGGAGCAATATGCTTCTCTCTTATGAGAGGTGCTGATAAGTCTCAGTCACAAGCAAGTTTGCAATCACAGCAATCACAGCAGACGCAACAAACGCAGTCTCAGAGCTCACAAAACAAGGGCTACATTGATTCTGTAGCAGCGGATGACCCCTATGCAAAGGGTGTCCATCACGTCCGTATTGTGGTAAAGGACTACGGCACAATTGAGGCTACATTGAACGCAAATGTTGCTCCAATTACGGTCTCAAACTTTGCTCATCTTGCTGAGTCTGGCTTCTATAACGGCCTTACGTTCCACCGTATTATTGACGGCTTTATGATCCAGGGTGGTGACCCTAAGGGTAATGGCTCAGGAGGCTCTGAGAATAAGATTAAGGGCGAGTTTACGCGCAATGGGGTCGAGAATAACATCTTGCATACACGCGGAACTATTTCCATGGCTCGTGCTCAAGATCCAAACTCTGCAAGCTCGCAGTTCTTTATTATGCAGGCTGACAACACGTCTTTAAATGGCAACTATGCAGCATTTGGCACGGTTACTAGTGGTATGGATGTTGTTGATGCAATTTGTAAAGGCGTAACCCTCAACCGATTCAAATGGGACCATCCCTGCTTCAGAGCAACCAGTCATTGAGTCCATCACAATGATTGATTAGATTCCTTATATAAAATATTGTTATGTTATTGAATGACCTGCGACAAGTTATAAAGTTGCAGGTCATTGGCTTAAAATATGCTTCTCATGGTATACTATTGTTATCCGAGAGGAGTGGTGTTATGCGGGCTGTTGGCGAGTTTTGCGTTCACCCAGGTCAGGGCGTATGTCTTGTTGAAAATGTAGTTTCGGAGCCTACTCCGGCCTATGTTTTGTCTCCTATTGGGCAAAAACATCCTGTTCAGATTGTATTTCCTCTTGATCAAGAATTTAGACTCCGCAATCTTATGACGCGTGATGAGGCAACAAATCTTGTTGATATGTATCCTCAAATTGAACTCATTACGTTCCATATTCATAATGCGTCGCTCGAAGAATCTCATTTTAGACATGCTATTAGAGAAGGTTCTTGTAAAGACTCCATTAGTATTGCTAAAACATTTAGAGCTCGTATTGATAAGGCGCGTTCGCTCAACAAGAAACCACCTGTTTCTCACGAGAGAATCTTTAAGATGGCCAGCAATCGCGGTCTTTATGAGCTTATCACAGCACTTAATTGTACCGTTGACGAGATTCAGAAGGTTTTTAGTTCACGTTATGGCGTAGAAATTGGAAAAGCATAGCGTACAATTAAGCCATCCGTTCAAGAGATGGGAAACTATGACTCCAGAAACATCCGCTAATCGCGCTGTTGTCACTGTTTTGGGCAGCGACGCTCCTGGAATTGTTGCGGCAATTTCTTCTACGTTGGCTGAGTCAAACGCAAATATCCTTGATATTGCTCAGACAATTTTATCTGGTATTTTTACCATGACCATGCTTGTTGAGCTGAAGGACACTGAGTCTTTCTTGAGCCTTAAAGAGCGTCTTGATGCCGTCTCAGAAAAGCTTGGTGTACAAGTAAATATGCAGCGTGAAGAGGTCTTCACGTTTATGTATCGTCCATAAAGAGGTAGTGTTTTGTCAGAGCTTTCAACTGAAGAACTCATTGCTCAGAAGCAGTCTTGGCTTACTCAAGATGCATCAAATCTGAAAGTAGATATTGTCTTTTCCGATATGGATGAGACATTTTTGCATACCGATAAATCTCTTGATTCCAAAAACATGGCAATGTTGGATCGTCTGGCTGAGCTAGGCATTCCTTTTGTTCCATGTTCTGGGCGTGCTTTTAACGTGCTTCCAAAAGAGGTTGTGAATCATCCTGCTTCTAAATATGTGGTTTCTTGCGACGGTGCTGTTATTAGAGATCTTTCTACTCAGACTATTCTTCACGAGTCCACAGTGACAAAAGAGCAGGCTCTTGAGTTGTATCAAAAACTTAAAGAGTATCCAGTTACGTTTGATATTTTTGCGGATGGTGGTGTCTATCAGGAGCGCTCAAGACACAATTTGATTACACAGCTTGGTATTCCTGCAGATCACGCAGCATTTATGCAGCGTTCTCGCACACCTTTTGATCAAAGTGTTGAGGAGTTTATTGAAGGCGTTACTACCATTGAGCGTCTTGGTTCCTACTGGTCTGTTGCGGAAGGCGAGAAGTACCAGACACTTGTAGCAGATGCTGTAGCTTCGGTAAAGGGACTCAGTGGCACAGCTTCCATGAGTATGGGAATGGAAATCCTGGTTGAAGGAACTTCTAAGGGTGCAGCGCTTCAGTGGCTCTGCAACTATCTTGGCCTCTCTACAGAGAACGTCGCAGCTTTTGGTGACTCGCTCAATGATGTTGCCATGCTTTCTGCGGCGGGAAAGGGTACGGCAGTTGCCAACGCTCGTCGTGAGGATTTTTGAGGCAGCAACCTATATCACACTCACTAACGATGAGGCGGGTTTCTCGCGATTCTTAACGTGGGCACTTGGAGAGTAGTGCTTTAGAGGTTTCTCGCAATATGATGTTAAAGAAAAAGCCGGCAGAGATATATCTGCCGGCTTTTATAGTGCGTGTTAGTAAAAGCTACACGTACAGGAGAGCTTAGTGCTCATGGTGTGGAGCGTGCTCCTCAAACATCGTCGTCAACTTCTTCTTCATCCAGCTTGAGAGGACGGAAGCTTGCGGTGTCACCACCAACATAGTCTGCAACAGTAGCTGCATTCTCAACGCGCTCCTTGTGCAGAGCCTCTGCGAAGATGTCCTCATCTTCCTCAATCTCGGCAATGCGCTCTTTCATAGGAGCCTCGACAAGTGGCATAGAACCCGTCTGAGCTACGTCATCAAGCATGATACGAGTGAGCTTCTGCTCACGCTTAACCTTGGAGAACAGAGGAACGTACTCAAAGACAATGTTAGAGTTCTCAAGACCATACCAGCGAGCAGGGGAGCCGCAAACGCGACGAATGAAGTACTTGAGCTCAAGGCAGCGAGCATCAAAACCGTTAATATCGGTTTCTGGAGCTAAAACCTTGCGCAGGAGGCAGAACCTAAAGTCACCAATCTCGGAGTGTTCCTTGTAGATGGAATACTTGTGATTCTGTGGAGCAAGCTGATTGTTCTTAATCAGTTCTCCAACAATCTGATACAGATAGGTGTTAATACGCTGGTTTACCCTAAAGCCAAGACGCAGGGTGATCTTGAACAGGAAGTCTGTACCAAAGTCGTTGATGATAAACTCACGGGTATTTGGATCGTCTGTCAGCGAAATGTTGATGAAGTAGTAAGCCTTTGCGCGCTTAGGGCGCTTATCCAAGATGGAATAGAGAATATCTCGGTCTAGCTTGTCAAATGAAGAGTCATTAGTCAGGAAGACCAGGTTATCTGCAAGAGTTGCATAGTCTGTATCGTGGCTGAGGCTACGGAGCTGGTCAATGTATTTATCGACAGGCAGGTAAACGCTCTGAGTTCTCTCAACTGCAGTACCACGACGCCAGACAAACATAACAACAAAAATTGCGGTAGCCATAAGAACGGTAAAGTAGCCGCCGTGGAAGAACTTGGTAAGGCTTGAGAAGAAGAACATAGCCTCGATAGCACCAAAGAAAAGAATGAATGGAATGGCAGCCCATAGCCGCTTTCTGATAACAGCCAGGTAGGTGTAGAGCAAGATTGAGGTCATCAGCATGGTAACGGTAATTGCAAGACCGTACGCTGCTTCCATGTGCTCAGAGCTCTGGAAGAGAAGTACAACGCCAATGCAGCCAACCCACATGATGTTGTTTACAAGTGGAATGTAAATCTGGCCCTTTGTTGTGGAGGGGGTAGTTGATCTTGATATGGGGCATAAGGTCAAGCTTAATTGCCTCAGAGACAATGGAATAAGAGCCAGTAATCAGTGCCTGAGAGGCAATAATTGCAGCAAGCGCAGAGAGAATAACGGCAAATGGTCTAAGCTGACCAGGAAGCATTTCAAAGAAAGGATTGAGGTCTTTGATAGCGTTTAGCACGGTGTCATTGTGGTTAGTGATGATCCATGCACCCTGTCCAAGGTAGTTCAGAATCAAGCAGACCTTAACAAAAGGCCAGCTTACGTAAATGTTGCTCTTGCCAACGTGACCCATGTCAGAATAAAGTGCCTCTGCACCAGTGGTACAAAGGAAGACGCTACCTAAAACCATGAGACCAGCTGCATTGAGCTTGCCATCAAAGAGGAACAGAATGCCGCGGACTGGGTTAAGTGCTCGAACAATGCTGATATCAGCTAGCATGTTCATAACACCCATAGCACCCAAGAACAAGAACCAAAGCGTCATGACAGGGCCAAAGGCCTTACCAATGGTAGAGGTACCTGCCTTTTGCAGAGCAAAGAGCGTACAGAGAATGGCAATGGTAATCATGACAACAATGTGCTGATTATCACCAATAATAGCATGAGCTGCAGGAATAGTACGTAAACCCTCAATAGCGGTGGTTACCGTAACAGCTGGGGTCAAAATACCGTCAGCAAGAAGAGCTGCGCCACCAATCATGGCAGGAATAATCAGCCATTTGGCGCACTTTTTAACCAAACTGTAGAGCGCAAAGATTCCGCCCTCATTGTGGTTGTCTGCCTTCATTGCAACCATGACGTATTTAACGGTTGTAATGAGTGTCAGCGTCCAGATAATGAGGGACAGAGCACCCAAAACAACATCGGTATCCATGGTTAAAAGACCACCATTACCAGCAATAATTGCCTTCATGGTGTACATTGGCGAGGTTCCGATGTCACCGTAGACGATGCCAAGGGTAACCAGCACCATGCCAGCACTTAGAGGAATGCCAGTTGATTTCTTGGCTTTGTCCTTAGAGAAAAGCGCATGAAATGCAGCTTTACTTGTATTCATCTATCAATCCTCTCAACAGATGATCGGTTCAGTTCGTCATCATATGTTAGTCCATATACCTGGTTATAACTAGACGAATGTACAAACGTACTTATTTTTGCCTGCAAGCGGAAAAAAATTTACTCATTTTTCCCGCGGTTTTCTCGAGATTTTATATGCATGATGAATCTTCTTATTTCTTGAGAAGTCCTCCGGAATAGTTTCACTTGTGATGTCTTCGATAATGACGCCAGCTCGCTGGATTTTCTCAACATCTGGTTTGAACGTACGCAGGTTGCACGAGAAGATGGCAACACCACCGCGAGTTAGAAGGCGAGAAATGCCAATAATGAGCTCCGCGTGGTCTCTCTGGACATCAAATGAACTTTTGCTTCATGCGCGATGAGTTGGAGAAGGTAGGAACATCGCAGAAGATAACGTTCCAGCGGTTTTTGGTGTGTCGTGTCTCGGTAATCCAAGACAGAACGTCTGCCTGGACAAACTCATGTTCCTCGCCGTCAAAGCCGTTACGCTTCATGTTGCGCTTGGCCCACTCGAGCGAAGGTTTGGAAAGGTCAACGGTTGTGGAGTGGAGTGCACCACCGTCTGCTGCGTAGCAGGTAGCGGTACCTGTGTAGGCAAAGAGGTTGAGGAAGCTCTTAGCGGCCCCTGCACTCTTCATGAGCTCGCGAATCTCTGCGCGCGTATCGCGGTGATCTAGGAAGATGCCACAGTCAAGCCTTGAAGCAAAGTTGACCTCAAAGAGTAGACCGCCCTCATCGATGAGCAGCATTTCTTTTCTTGAGTTGTCTGCTGCGCTGCCCTCGTCAGAGTACTGAGAGCCACCCTTTGCACGCGTTCTTGTTCGTAGATTTACGTTTGAGCTGGGTACCCCTAGAATGCGAGGAGCCAAAGCTAGGACGTCTAGGAGGCGGCGTTTTGCAAGGTCTGGATCAATCTCTTTTGATGCAGCGTACTCAGAGATTTGCAACCAAGTAGTTGGCTTTGTGGCGCCCTTGTAGATGTCAATGCTGACGGCATAATCGGGCAGGTCAGCGTCGTATACACGGTAGCATGAGACATCGTTTTTACGAGCCCACTTAGCGCGCTGCTTGGCCACCTTAGCAAGGCGCGCAGCAAACTGATCGGATGCAGGAACCAGCACGCTTACGGGCTGGTTATTAACCATGACAGTGGGACCTGCAGGAACCGAGGTTGACTCGGAGTTGCTTGCTGGTGCATCAGACGCACCGGCTTCGACTTCTTCTGCGATTGCGGCAGGGTAGCAGCGCATGGTGGCAATGGAGTTGCCCACGTAGACAGAAAGTGTCTGCGATGGAGTTGCTCTGAGTACCGTATCAGTATTTGTATCGCTGGTAAGAAGCGTGCTTGCCTGTCCCGCAAAAAGTCCAAGCGTGGAGTAAGCAGAGCCCTGAAGTGTAGGTTCTTCTTTGGTCCACGAAAGATCGGCAACAACACCTGTGAAGTGTTCTGCATGTTTGAGCAGCTCAGACGCTGGCAAAAACTGCACGTCCGCCTTGAGACCGCCCGCACGAAGCGTATAGAGCACAGCCTCCTTAGCCTTTGGGCGAGGGTCCGCTGCATAGAGAGTCACCTGGCGCTCTTGGCCCTTCTCGGCACGTTCGTCGGCCTCGGCAAGCAAATCCTGCCAGACATCGTTGTCGTGGCCAGCCCAACCCGTCATACCCCAGCGAGCGCGCAGAATGCCCGGCGCCACGTCCAGCGCCATGCCCGCTGCCTCCTGTGCAAGCGCGCCTGCTCCCGGGAAAAGCAGCGCCGGCAGCGGCGCATCTGGCGAGAAGAGCGGTGCACTCGCAGCAGTTTGCGCCTGCAGGTACAGAAGAGCAGCGGCGTAGTCTAGCCTGAGCGGCGCAAACTCACGTGCCGGTCCTCGACCGCCAGTCAGACTGCGCTTAAAGAGCGCCTCACCAGCAAGGTCAATGCCAACCGTGGCGCGGTTACGTGATACGCGCACGACAATAGTCACGTCAGGCGCAAGCGTATTGACCATAGGACGGCTTCCGCGCTTTGCTGCAAGCCTATCTACAATAGCGTCTTTTGTTCTGACAGCAATAAAGTTGGTGTTTCTGAGCTGGTCATTTGTGCCGTGAGCGCTGACTGCAATGGTGGCATGCGGACCAATATGGTCTTCCCAAGCAATGTGGGAGAGGTCTTCGTAGAGAGCGTCTGAAGTTGCAGCGCCAACGCGATCAAGCACCAAAATGACGCGAGACGTGAGGCGAGACCATAAACAGACGCGGTAAGCATCGGCAAGTGAGCCGTAAAACGCAACCTGTCCGCCAAGAGGGCGCACCTTTTTGATGCGCAGGCCATCGAGCTCCTGCGCAAGAAGCTTCTCAAAGCCCTTTGGACATGTTGCAAAGAACTCAAGTTCTTGAGACATCGGGACACCTTTCGCCCGTAGGAATTGAATACATACTGACGTAACATTTTCCCATGTTTTTTTCTCGCCAAATGGTTGGGGAGAAAAAAATACATCAAGAACCCGTGGGTCGCTCTCGGATAAGAATCCGTGTGCCGCGCGGCCACAAGCAGCGGCTCTTCGTCTAAGTCATCTCCCGCTTACCGAAGAGCGGGTAAGTTCATACATAATGTCCCAAATCAACTGTTATTTATCGCTTAAAATATGCGTAGAATCGATTACAAAGAGACGTGTAGAGCAATTTGAGGTTTGGGAGTCATTATGGATGCAAAAAGTTATGGAAACATTTGAGTCCTGGCGTGCAAACGTCACCGAAGAATACCTGGTAGAAGAGCTCGCAGAGCTTGCTCAACCAGAAGCTGAGGATAAGCTGTACGACGCATTTTATCGTTCACTTGCTTTTGGAACCGCTGGTCTTCGTGGCACCATTGGCGTTGGTACTAACCGCATGAACGTCTATGTTGTTGCCCAGGCAACTCAGGGACTTGCGGATTATCTCAATGCTCACTATCAAAATCCTACTGTGGCACTTGCAAGGGATTCTCGCCTTAGAGGTGAGGACTTCCAGAAGGTTGCTGCCGGCGTTTTGGCTGCCAACGGCATCCGTGTATATGTCTACCCACGTATTGAGCCCGTTCCAACACTCTCATTTGCCGTCCGCTACCTCAAGACTTCCGCAGGTATCGTGCTTACCGCAAGTCACAACCCTGCGCCTTACAACGGCTACAAGGTGTACAACGATAACGGCGGACAGATTACCGATGAGGCAGCTGACGAGATTTCCGCAAATATTGCTCGCGTTAACCCCTTTGACGTCAAGCCTATGGACTTTGAAGAAGGTCTCGAGAAGGGCCTGATTGTTTGGACTCCAGAAGAGGTCCTGGACAACTTTATTGAGGCTATCAAGCGCGTTTCTATTCCAGGATTTAAGGCTGCCGACGGCTACAAGGTTGTGTACACGCCGCTTAACGGCACGGGAATGGAGTGCGTCACCCGTATTCTTAAAGAGATTGGTGTCAATGACGTTGACGTTGTTCCAGAGCAGGCAGAGCCAGATGGAAACTTCCCCACATGCTCCTATCCAAATCCTGAGTTCCGTGAAGCACTTGAGTTGGGCTTGAAGCTTGCCGACAAGGTCAAACCAAACCTCCTGGTTGCAACTGACCCAGATGCCGACCGTATGGGTACCGCAATCCCACACAACGGCGATTACGTGCTGCTTTCCGGCAACGAGATGGGTGTCCTGCTTATGGACTGGCTTCTTACCATGGCTGAAGAGCGTGGCGAGAAACCCCAGGATAAGGTAGCTGTTTCCACCATCGTATCTTCTGCTATGCCCGACGTCTTGGCACGTGCTCGCGGCTTTGAGATGCGCCGTGTTCTCACGGGCTTCAAGTACATTGGTGACCAAATTGACCAGCTCAAGGATGCCGGCGAGGAGAATCGCTTCCTCATGGGCTTTGAGGAGTCCTATGGCTACCTTGTTGGTACCCACGCTCGCGATAAGGACGCTATTGTTGCAACTATGCTCTGCGTTGAAATGGCTTCTTGGTACGCCGCTCGCAACATGGACCTTTACGAGGCAATGGATGCCCTGTATCAGCGCTATGGCTACTACCTCAATGGTGTTGTTAACGCGGCATACCCAGGTGCTGAGGGTGCTGCAAAGATGGCTGAGATTATGAGCGGACTCCGTAAGAACCCACTGGATATGATTGGCAACTACAAGGTTGTTGGTGTAACTGATTATGCTGAATGCGCAGAAATGCCTCGCGTCTCGGGTCTTCAGAAAGAAGTTCCTCAGACGCTGCCAGCTTCTAACGTTATTGAGTATAGGCTTGAGGGCGATAACAAGGTCATCTTCCGTCCATCTGGTACCGAGCCAAAGGTCAAGGCTTACCTCTTTGCTAACGGTAAAACTCGTGAAGAGGCTGAGGCGCGCATCGCTGAGCTTGGTGAAGCAGCAAATAAAGTGCTTTCATAGTAAGCTCGTACCTGTCTAAGCCAGGACACATACTAACCTTCCTGTCCGGCATTCACGTTTGTGGATGCCGGATTTTTGTGTATGCACCCTAGAGGCATAGTATTCATATTCATCTTGCTACCAAAAAAGCCCCGCAGATGCGGGGCTTAGTCATGCGAAAGGTTGTGTATCTAAAACACAGTAGACTACTCAGCTGCTTTTGCCGTGACGGTATACAACGCATTTGCAGCTCCTGCAAGAGTCTCTGCAGACCAAGGACGAGCACTCACCTCAGGAGACAGTGGATCGTAGATATTTACGGTACCATCATCATTCTTGCTGGTTACGAGCACCCAATGAGCTGTGTCGGAGCTGAGTGTATTGCCTTTTACCTCAACAAGCAGGTAGGTTTCAGCGTCAAGAAGCGTAGTGATATTGTCGGCTGAAATACTATAGCTTTCAGCAACAAGGCCAAGGTCACCCAGGTTTTTCTCGAGGAATGATCTGTTCATACTAGAATCTGTGTCCGTTGCCTTAGCAGCTTCGACAGCACCTGCAATATCTGCAGGAGTCCAGTTGGTTTTTCCTGTTAGTCCCATGTAAGCCATGGAGAGTGCGGTTGGACCGGAACCCTTTGTTGCTATGACTGACCCTGCGTAAGCCACGCCTCCCCACCTGGAGTCCCAGGTATAGAGCTGTGGCGCCTTTCCCTTAGTGATTTTTTCGTCGTAGGTCTTGGCTTTTCCGTCAGAATCGGGATAGTTTGCAACAAAATCAATTGCCTCAGGATGGGCTAGTGCAAGTTCAATGAGGCTCTTATCATTGTATCTATCTGCGTGTTCTGCAATCCAAGCAAGATTCTTATTTTGATCAAGCTTTGCCGCAAGTGCTTTGGTTAGTTCCTCAGAAGTTCCTACTGCAACACGAGAATCAACAGCATTTACTTCTACCTCTGGTGTTGTTTCTTTTGCACAGCCACGAACGCAACTAGAAACAATAAATACCATCAAAAGAGCAGCTACAACAGCTAGTCCAATGACAATAATAGTGCGTGTACGAGAATCAATGCGTCGTATAAAAGACTGTTTTTTAAAGAGGACAGCCTGCGATCCAAGCATGTTTCTTTTGCGACGTCGAGACTGTCTATCAGAAAGACTGCCATCGCGAGATGGACGACTGTTTTGTGGAGGGCGACGACGCATCGCAGAATCTCCATAGGATCCTTGTCTTCTATCAGGTGAATCATTCAAGGGCATGGTGGCCTCCAAGCCTAAATAAATAGTTTCACTCATGATGCATCATACGGCGAGAAGTGCATAAAAACTTTTAAAAAACGGTGAAAGCAATATTCTGACCGACGAGCGGGTTATTTACACCGTTCAGCGGTTTTGCTGGCATAAATGGGTTGATAAAGTATATTCTTTTATTCACTATCATTTGTTTTCAAAATTGGTGAATTGGATTGGGGAAAGAGGGCGTCGTGAAGCATAGAAATGCTCGACAAGACGTAATTCGCGAGCTTGTTCGTAGTGAGTCAATTCGCACACAGCGAGACCTTGTTGATATGCTCAAAGATCGCGGATTTGCATGTACTCAAGCAACCGTTTCTCGAGACACTGCAGAAATGGACTTACAAAAGCTTCCTGAGGGCGCTTATGTGCTTTCCGAAGACATGCATCTGCAGAAGATGCTTTCCGAGTTTGTGATTGGTGCCACTGCGGCAGAAAACCTCATTGTGATTCGCTGTCATCCAGGAACTGCTTCGGCTGTTGCCTTTGCCTTGGATGATGTTGAGCTTGATCACGTGGTGGGCACCGTTGCTGGTGATGATACTGTTTTGATGATTGTAGATAAAACAGACAACGCCGCAGATATCGTGCGTATCATTACTCAGCTGGGAAACGTAGACAGCATTCTATAAATTCAAACCATTTGACGAGAAACCCGTCAAGCAGCACAGCAAAAGTAGCCACAAAAATAAAAGGGAGCTGGTTTAAGCCAGCTCCCTTTTTTGTGACGTGTAGGAAAACTTTAAGGAGTTCCGGTTCCAGTTCCCGTACCGGTGCCAGTACCTGTTCCCGTACCTGTTCCCGTACCAGTTCCTGTGCCTGTTCCAGGGGTAGCTGGTGTAGTAGGAGTGGTAGGAGTGGTAGGAGTAGTGGTGTTGCCCTCTTCCTCTTCCTCGTCTTCCTCTTCCTCTTCCTCGTCTTTTTCTTCCTCTTTGTCTTTAGCGGAGCCGCCAACAAACTTCCAGAAGCTATCAGGCTTGTAAGAGATAGTTTCGGTAGTTTTTGGGAACTCGCTGCGAGGAACACCAGACAAGGCTGCATTCATGTAGTACGCCCAAACATACTGAGCAGTAACAAAGGTGGAGGACTCTCCGCCGCCAATAATAACAGGGTCACGGCTATCTGGATATCCACACCAAGCAACTGTTGCAAGCTGTGGAGTGTAAGCGCAGAACCAAAGGTCCTCGGAGTTATCGGAAGTACCAGTCTTACCAGCAACTGGCTGGTTGAAAGTCTTTAGGTTGTATGCATAACGGCCAGTACCAGAGGTAAGAACGCCGCTCAGAACGTTTGTAGCAGCAGCGGCAACAGCAGGACTAATTGCCTGAACTGGATTGTCCTTGTGCTCGTAGATAATGTTGCCGTTACGGTCTTCGATACGCGTAATTGCTACAGCGTCACGGCGTACACCACCTGCGGCCAGCGTTGCAAACGCCGTGCACTGCTCAATTGGAGTAACACCTTGAGAGCCCAAAGTTGTGGACAGGTAAGGCTGTAGCTGTGTACGAATGCCCATGGCATAGCACGTTTGAAGGATCTTATCGATACCAATAGCTTCTGCAACCTGTGCATATACCGTGTTGGAAGAGTAAACCGTACCCTGACGTAAGGTAATTGCTCCATAGCTGTAGTTACCTGCATTTCTAACCAGCCAGGTAGGAGTAATCTGCATAGGGGAGTTGCCGTTAAGAACAATCTCTGGATTCATGCCCTCAGAAAGGGCCGCTACCAGCGTATACATCTTAAAGCTGGAGCCCATCTGACGGTTACTGCTGGTTGCGATGTTGTACTGGCTCTTTGAGTAATCCTGTCCACCAACCATTGCTTTAATGTAGCCAGTCTGAGGATCAATAGAAACCAAAGCGGCACCCAGACGAGGATTGCCAAGCTCAGCAATACGCCTTGTAGCTGCCTCATCAGCGTCTTTCTGGAGGTCAGGATCAAGCGTGGTGTAAACGCGCAATCCACCTTGAAGGATAGTATCGCTATCAAAGTCTTCCTGAAGCAGACTACGAATGTAGTCAGTCCAGTAAGGGAACTGGCCAATGTTATCGGTCAAAGTACCAGGATTAAGTACTAAGTCCTCAGCAACAGCCTCATCGTATTGCTCCTGTGTAATATCGCCTGCGCGAAGCATACGCTCAAGAACAACGTTGCGCCTTTCTCGTGCTGCCTCTGGATTGACGGTTGGGTCATAGGCAGAGGGAGCGTTTGGAAGACCTGCAAGAGTTGCAGCTTCAGCAAGAGTAAGCTCACTTGCATGCTTATTGAAGTAAATAATACTTGCAGCTTCAATGCCATAAGCACCATTACCGTAGTAAATGGTGTTGAGATACATGTTAAGAATCTGGTCTTTAGTAAACTTCTTCTCCATCTGAATAGAGATGTAAGCCTCGCGGACCTTACGCTTCAAAGAACGCTCAAACTGCTCGTTAGATAGAACGGTGTTACGAACAAGCTGCTGCGTAATAGTAGAAGCACCTTCACCGCCACCAAACAGAGAACCAACTGAAGCGCGGAAAATACCCCAAGGGTCAATACCGCTATGAGAATAAAAACGCTTGTCCTCAGTATCAATAGTGCCCTGAATAACGTAGGGAGAAATTTGATCCAACGTGACAGAACGACGCTGCTGCAGATAGAAATCAGCAATGTCGTTGCCCTTTGCGTCATAGACGCGGGTTGGCTCCGCTACCAGGTAAGCGTCAGCAGAGTTGTAATCCGGAAGATCCTCAAGCCATGATGAGACGGCTGCACCCAACGAAAGAGCAAGTGCAAGCGCGAGAAGAGCCATAAAGCCAAAGAATCCAGCAATGCCAAAACCTACGGCATGTGTTTTTGCGTGTTTACGTGCACGACGGGTTCGAATACCCATTGAGCCTCCTTGTCATAGCTCTCACTATTATAGTCTGATATTTATGTTTCAGTGAATAAAGAGTTACAACTCTGTTGTATTCTGATAGATAACATATTCGAGTAAGGTGCATGCATACGCATCAGAGTAACAATACGTTCTAGCAGGCTTGCGTTGAGAGGATACAGAGTGCTTCCAGTAGAAGAACAACTCCGCGTTATTACGTCAGGAACTATGCAGATTGTTCCCTTGGACGGTCTTAAAGAAAAACTCAAGAAGGGCACCCCTCTTAACATCAAGCTTGGCGTTGATCCAACAAGCCCAGATTTACATCTTGGCCATGCAGTTCCACTGCGTAAGATGCGCCAGTTTCAGGACCTTGGTCATAACGTTACTTTGATTATTGGTAGCGGCACTGCACTGATTGGTGACCCCTCTGGGCGTGACTCTACCCGTCCTCCACTGACGGCAGAGCAGGTAGATGCCAATGCAGAGACCTATGTTAACCAGGCGATGAAGATTTTAGATCCAGAGAGAACTACCGTTGTTCATAACGGTGACTGGATTAAGCCTATGAACCTTGAAACCATGCTTGGTCTTATGAGCAAGTTCACCATTGCTCGCATTCTTGAGCGAGAAGACTTCTCTAATCGCTACCGTAATCAGCAGCCCATTGCGCTCCATGAGTTCATTTACCCAGTTCTTCAGGCATATGACTCTGTTGTTATCAAAGCAGACGTAGAGATGGGCGGAAACGACCAGATTTTCAACTTGCTTGCTGGCCGTGACCTTATGCGCGATATGGATATGGACCCTCAGATTGCTCTGACTATGCCTCTGCTTGTGGGTACTGATGGCACCAAGAAGATGAGCAAGTCTTACGGTAATTACATTGGTCTGACTGATGAGCCAAATGATATGTTTGGTAAGGTTATGTCTATCACCGATGAGATTATTCCTATGTACTACCGTCTTTGCTCAACGCTCTCTATTGATGAGCTTGATGCTATTGACAGGAGCTTTGAGGACGGCACTGCTGATCCTTACCAGCTTAAGCGTGCTCTTGGTAGAAATATCGTTGATCTTTATCACGGTGAGGGAGAAGGCCTTAAAGCACAGGCGGCCTTTGATGCTCAGTTCAAGAACAATGAGGTCCCTGACGACATCAAGGAATTTGCCATCTCTCTTGAGGCTGATGAGGATGGCCTTATCTACCTGCCAAAGATTTTGGTTGAAGTAGAGATTGCCTCAAGTAACGGTGAGGCTCGTCGTCTGATTGATGGCGGTGGTATCAAGATTAACCAGCAGCCTCATCCAACAAAGACCTATAAGATTGAGCCAGCAGTTCTTGAGGGAGCTCTTCTCCAGGCAGGCAAGAAGCGTTGGGCTAAGCTCATCTAGTCGGTAATGGCCACCAAATAAGGAAACTGACACATGTGGAGACAGTTTGCTCTAGCCGTAGTAGTTGTACTGGTTCTTTGTTATGTACCGGGATATCTTTTTTCTCGCGCTATTGGTACTAAACGAATGACATCCCTTGTGGTAGCTCCGCTTGTTTCGGTCTGCCTCATTGGCTTTTCTGGAATTGCCATCTACCCTCTGGGTCTAAGAGGGGTAACGCCGCTTTTGGGAGGCGTTGGTCTTTTTATTCTGATTGCTGCTGGACTTGCGTATCTTATGCAGAAAATCAGACCCACCCAGGAAAATCAATCTCATGCAAACCTTGGTGAGAAGGACTCTCTAAACGGAGTCTTTCTCTTAGTAACTGCTGTTATCTCTACTGCAATATTCTTTGTTATTTTCCACAAGGCAATTAGAAACCCCTCGTGGTTCTTGCAGTCCGCTGATAACTATGCGCACCTTGCATACATTACAAGAAGTGTTCAGTCGGGTATTTATTCCATGCTGCATGCTGCCTTTTATACAGGAGCAAGGCCAGAGCTTCAGACTCCCTTCTTTGATGAAGGCTTCTATCCAAATGCTCTTCACTCGGTAGCTGCTGTTGCTACGGCCATAACCGGTCTTAATGAAGCACTGACAGAAAACGTTGTGTGGTTTGTCTCTGTGGCAGTTATATATCCAGTGGGTATTTGCGCACTGCTTCAAACAATAGGAAAGAAAAACCTCGTTGCCAGTGTTCTAACCTCATTTGTAGTTTTTGCACAGCTGGCATTTCCTCTTCGAATGGTTACTGTTCATGCAGTATTTCCAAACGTAATGGGATTCTGCGCTGTTCCTAGCGCTGTTGTACTTTTCATCTTGATGCTCAATGGTGCTGTTCCGGACAAAAATGATTCTGCTGCTGAACAGCTAAAGTCGGCTTCGTTTGTAAATCCAAGGCTCGTGCTTTTGTGTGTGATGGGTATTCTCGCCCTTGCTATGATGCATCCAAGCGCAGATTTCTTCTGGGCTATCTGTGTTTTACCTTATGTGCTTTGCAGTTTTTTGCCACGACTTACCAACTTCCTTCAAGACAAATTCATGCTTTCAAAAACAAAAGGTATTGCGCTTTTAGCGGTTATGGAAGTTGTAACAGCGGGCCTTGCGGTTGGCATTTGGGTTTTCCTGCTTAATACAAGCTTCTTGGCTCCTACGGTCAATTTTGTGTGGGAGATTTATGTCAAACCGCTTGCAGCAGCTCAAACCGTATTGAACTTTGGCTTGCTCATGAACATGCCACAAATTCTCTTTGCGGTTGCGTTCTGGATTGGATTTGTCAGCTGCATTTTGAACAAGAATTATCGTTGGCTTATTCTGGCGTTTCTCATGACGGCTGTCATTTATGTGGCAAGTCTTTCTGAGATTCTTCCTATTAAGAGGTTCTTCTCGGGATTTTGGTATACCGATCCAGAGAGAACTGCTGCAATGGTGACAATCGCTGCAGTGCCTGTTGTAATTGTTGGCATGGAAACCGCCATTACGCTTTTGTTTGATCTGATTAAACACGGAATTAAGACAGTTAAAGAAGGCAATAAAGGCGAGAAAAACAACTCAGAGAATTCTGCTTGCACCATTTCTGCAAATGGAGATCAATCATCTTGTAAGCCCTGCATGTTTATTAAAAACTCCGGCATTCTCATGTGCATTATTGCTGTGTTGTGGGGTTGTGCACTCCTAAGTCCTTGGGATTTAGCAAGCCTGCCCAGAAGAGAACGCAGTGAGCTTCGCTGGGGAATCATTTGGCTTAATGAGGTTTTTGAGCCTCGTGAGTGGACAACGTATAAGACAAGTGAGGACGAGTTTGTAAGAAGAGCTCTGCAGATTGTTGGCGATGATTTGGTGGTCAATAATCCATACGATGGTTCGTTGATTCTCAACTCACTTTATGGCATGAATATTTTTCTATCGAGAGAAAGTTGAAGAAGAAGAGTTGCCACAAAGTGCGATTATTCGTACAAAGCTTAACGAGGTAGCTACTAATCCAGAGGTTCAGCAGGCGGTCCGAGAAACTGGAGCAAGATATGTCCTGTTGCTCGACTTGGAAAATCCAGCTTTGCTAGGAAATCAAAGCTATTTCTTCTCAGGCCTACAGATCACCGATGAAGATCCTGGATTTGAGATTGTTCTTCAAGAAGGACCTTATAGACTATATAGAATTACGGCCGTTGAGTAGGACTTTGGTAAGTTTCAGATGAGCGTTATTCTAAGTACCATTGCGCGAGAAACCCGATTGATGAGGAGTAGATTGTGAAAGGCATCATTCTTGCAGGAGGTAGCGGCACGAGGCTCTATCCGCTGACAACCGTTACGTCTAAACAGCTCCTGCCTGTCTATGACAAGCCAATGATTTACTATCCTCTGTCTACGCTTATGCTGGCGGGAATTAGAGACATTCTTGTTATCTCTACTCCTCGTGACCTTCCAAATTTTGAAAAGCTTTTGGGTGACGGATCTGATTTTGGCATCTCTATCAGCTATGCCGAACAACCCTCTCCTGATGGATTGGCTCAGGCATTTGTTATTGGTAAAGAGTTTATTGGTGATGATGCTGCAGCCCTGATTCTTGGAGATAACATCTTCTTTTGGAAACGGTCTTTCAGGACTTGTCAGAAAAAGCTGCCCAACAGGCACAGACTGCTGGTCGAGCTACCGTTTTTTTGGTTACCACGTGGATGATCCAGAGCGTTTTTGGTGTTGTTGAGTTTGACAAGAATTACAACGCCATTTCAATTGAAGAAAAGCCAACCCATCCAAAGTCTAACTATGCCGTAACTGGTCTCTATTTCTATGATCAGCGTGTTACTGAGCTGGTAAAGCAAGTTCAGCCAAGTGCTCGTGGTGAGTACGAGATTACTGATCTTAACCGTCTGTATCTTGAGGATGGCACGCTTGACGTTGTCACACTTGGCCGCGGTTTTGCATGGCTTGATACGGGAACTATGGAGTCTCTCTTTGAGGCATCAACCTTTGTCCGTACCGTTGAGACTGCACAGGGTCTGCCGGTAAGCGTTCCAGAAGAGATTGCTTTTGAGAATGGCTGGATCGACAGCTCAAAACTCATTGAATGTGCAGAACGCTACGGTAAATCTACGTATGGCGAGCACCTTAAGAGCGTTGCAGAAGGACGTATCCTTCCTTCTGGAAAGGGAGAGTAGTATGCACGTTCTTATTACCGGTGCGCATGGCCAGTTAGGCAACGAGCTCAAACGTCTTTTTGAATCCGGTGTCTCTGAGATTGGTCCAATTCCAGAGGTTTTTGTTGAACCAGATGTTGATTATACCGATGCTGATGAACTTGATATTACCAGTTCAGAGGCAGTAAGCACGTGGTTTGACCAGCATGAACGCTATGATGTTGTTATTAACTGTGCTGCTGCAACAAATGTAGACGGCTGTGAAAGCAATTTTGAGATGGCGTTTGCGGTAAATGCACTTGGCCCTATGAATCTTGCGCGCGCTTGTAGTGCTACGCAGACAAAGCTCGTTCAAGTGTCCACGGACTATGTATTTAGCGGTAAAGAAAGCTCTCCACGCACAGAACAAGATGCTCCTTATCCTGTTTCTGCTTACGGTCGTTCAAAATTAGCGGGAGAAGGACTTGCGCTGGCCGCAAATCCTCAGACGTTTGTGATTAGAACCGCATGGCTTTATGGCTATGTTGGTAAGAACTTCGTAGCAACTATGCGAACCCTTGGTGCAAAGTATTCAGAGATTAGCGTTGTTGATGATCAGGTGGGTAATCCTACCAGCGCAAATGATCTGGCTCACGCAATTTTGTGTATTGCGGCCACTGAGAACTATGGCATCTACCACGCTACTAATGAGGGGACGTGCTCGTGGGCTGATTTTGCAGAGGCTATTATGGCTGGTAGTAATCTTGACTGTAAGGTTACCAGGGTAACTTCTGCTCAGTGGAAAGAGATGCACCCAGAAAGCGCTTCTCGCCCCGCGTATTCCTCTTTGGTAAATGGACATCTTGAGAGTACCATTGGAAATTGTATGAGGCCTTGGCAAGAGGCTCTTGCGACATATCTTTCGAAGGTAGAAAGAGGTTAGTGTGAAGACCTATTTAGTAACTGGTGGAGCTGGATTTATTGGTTCAAACTTCATCCACTACATGCTTAGAAGAAATCAGGACATTCATATTTTGAACGTGGACGCCCTGACCTATGCTGGCAACCTTGAGAATCTTTCGGAATATGATCAAGACCCTCGCTACACCTTTGCTCACGTAGACATTAGGGATAAAGAGGCTCTGACGCAGCTGTTTGAGACTCATCATCCCGATTATGTTATCAACTTTGCTGCAGAGAGCCACGTAGATCGCTCCATTGAAGATCCAGGTGCCTTCGCCGATACCAATGTCATGGGTACTGTTGCGCTTCTGAGCGTTGCAGAATCTTTCTGGAATGATGGTCAGGGTTCTTACGGAGACCATAAGTATCTGCAGGTTTCTACTGATGAGGTCTATGGCTCACTGCCACTTGATGACCCAGAGGCATTTTTCCGCGAGACCACACCTTTGAGTCCACACAGCCCCTACTCTGCATCTAAGGCTTCTGCTGATATGTTTGTAAAGGCCTGGCATGATACGTACGGATTTCCTGCGGTAATCACTCGTTGCTCCAACAACTATGGTCCTTATCAGTTCCCCGAGAAGCTCATTCCTCTGATGATTGAGAATTGCTTGGAGCACAAGGCACTTCCAGTTTATGGTGACGGACTGAATGTTCGTGACTGGCTGTACGTTGATGACCACTGCAAGGCAATTGCTATGGTTCTTGAGGGCGGCAAGCTGGGCGAGGTTTATAACGTTGGCGGTCACAACGAGCGCAATAACCTCTACATTGTTAAGCGCATCATTAGTGAAGTTGCAAGAATCACCGGTGATACTCAGATTACTGAGGATTTGATTTCTTACGTTACTGATCGAAAAAGGTCATGACCGCCGTTATGGTATTGCGCCAGATAAGATTAAAGAAGAGCTTGGCTGGTATCCAGAGACTCCATTTGAAGAGGGAATTGTTACCACTATTAACTGGTATCTGGAGAACCGCAAGTGGGTTAAAGACGTAGTTTCTGGAGACTACCAGGACTATTACAAGAAAATGTACGAAGGTCGATAATGCGCACATACGATACAGAGACGCTCAAACATCTTCAACAGGTTGAGCTGATGATTTTAAAGGACTTCGTTGATACCTGCGAGGCCAATAACATCCGTTATTTTGGCTTTGGAGGCACTGCCATTGGCGCTCTTCGTCACAAGGGATTTATTCCTTGGGATGATGATATCGATGTCTGCCTTCCTGCAGAAGACTTCAACAAGCTTCTGGATATTTATGACAAAGAGTGGTCAGAAAAGTATTCAATTATGAATACTGAGAGGGACATCAACTATCCATTTCCAACCACTCGCATTATGCTCAAGGGTACGCAGTTCTGCGAAGAAGCACTTGCTCCACTTCCGCTTGATCTTGGTATTTTTCCTGGATGTCTACTGCTTTGATAACGTTTCAGATGACGAGAAAGAATACCAGAAGCAGGCATTTGATGCGTGGTTCTGGTCACATATGCGCATTTTAGTTGACGTTCCTCGTCCTGTTATTTTGGCCGACGGCATCAAAGGAAAGCTCTTAAAAGCAGCAGTTACTATGGGTAGAGGAGTTTGCAAACTGCTACATCTTTCTACTCAGAAAATGTATGAGCGTGAGCAGGAAGCCCGTAACCGCTTTGCTCATGTTAAGACAAAAAGAATTGCCTATCTTCACGATACTGATAGGTTTGTAAATACCTATCCAGTTGATGAAGTTTTTCCTGTTGATAAGCTTGATTTTGACGGAATTCAAGTAGCGTTCCCTAATCAAAATGATAAATTCCTTAGGATGCTTTACGGCGATTACATGCAGATGCCTCCAATTGAGAAGCGTAAAAACCACTATCCAGCGCGTTTGGATTTTGGTCCCTACTAGGCTCTTCTCGCTTGTAAAGCAATACATAAAAGGCAAAACGGCATCTCTTGCCGTTTTTTGTTAGATTGGCAGTCTTTGGCAATCCTCTAAAGTTATTATGTTCAAAATATGTTTACACTTGTACAAATTTGAACAAAGGAGTATTATTGCTAGAGTAAATTGGTTCAAAAGTTTATTCATGCAGTTAATTGGTCTTCATTTGGAGGAACCGTGGCACTGACAAAGAACGTTTTTTCTGTACTTAAAACTATTGCTCAGTCTAATGAGAAGCTCAATCAAAGGCAGCTTGCAGAACATACAGACCTTTCTCTTGGATCTGTTAACTCAGCAGTTAAAACACTGGAGGACCAGGGTCTTATTGACGATAGTCTCATTACTCCAAAGGGTCTCGAAGCTCTGAAGCCTTACGAGGTCAAGAATGCCATTATTATGGCAGCCGGTCTGTCTTCTCGCTTTGCACCAATCTCTTATGAGAAGCCAAAGGGTGTCTTGAAGGTTCGCGGAGAAGTTCTCATTGAGCGCCAGATCCATCAGCTTATGGAGGCTGGTATTACCGATATCACCGTAGTTGTTGGCTATAAAAAAGGAGTATTTCTTCTATCTGACTGCAAAGTATGGTGTCAAGATTGTTGTAAATCCAGATTACGCAACGAGAAACAATAACTCTACACTCTGGTATGTCAAAGAGCAGCTGGATAACACCTATATTTGCTCTTCCGATGATTACTTTACTCAGAATCCTTTTGAGCATTATGTTTTTGAGGCCTACTATTCAGCAACCTATGTGGCAGGAGAAACTGACGAGTGGTGCCTTAAAGAGGGCCGCGGTGGACGTATTACCGGCGTAGAAATTGGCGGCTCTAACTCTTGGATTATGCTCGGCCACGTCTTCTTTGATAGACAATTCTCTAAGAAATTTGTAGATATTCTTGAAGAGGTTTATGACAAGCCAGAGACTGTTGATATGCTCTGGGAAGAGATTTACGTCCGTCACATCAAAGAGCTTTCTATGACCATCAGAAAATATCCTGACGGCGTTATTTATGAGTTTGACTCCCTTGATGAGCTGCGTCAGTTTGACCCAGCCTTCATTGAGAATATAGATTCAGAGATTTTTTTGACAATATTGTTTCTGTACTCCACTGCCAGAAGAAGGACATTCACGGCTTCTATCCTCTAAAGCAGGGTCTTACCAATCTGTCTGCTCACTTTATTGTGGGCCATGGTGAAGACGCTCAGGAGTATGTCTACAGGCATCCAGGCGTTGGTACCGAGAAGCTTGTTGATCGCGCTGCTGAAGAGGCTGGTCTTCGTCTTGCTCGTGAGCTGGGTCTTGATAACACCTTTATTTACGAGGATCAAAAAGAGGGCTGGAAGATTTCTAAGTTTGTAAAGAACGCTCAGAACCTTGATCCTCATAATCCTGAGCAGCTTAAACGTGCAATGGAGATGGGACACAAACTGCATCACAGCGGCGCCTCACTTGATCGTTCTTTTGACTTTGTTAACGAGGGACTTAATTATGAGAAGCTCCTGCTAGAGGAGGGTCCTATTGAGATTCCTGGTTATTATGAGCTTCGCGAGAAGGTCCTGCGTTTGAAGAAGTATGCTGACGCTGATCAGTATCCAGTTGTTATTTCTCACAATGATTTCTTCTATCTGAATTTCTTGATTGATGAGTCAGACACCTACAGCCTTATTGACTGGGAATATGCGGGAATGTCAGATGAGGCTAATGACTTTGGTACCTTTGCAGTTTGCTGTGAGCTTACTGACGATGAGGCTAATGCTGCTATTGATTACTACTTTGGAAAAGAGGCTACTTTTGAGCAGCGCAGACACTTCTGGAGCTATGTAGTCTTTGCCGGTTGGTGCTGGTATCTCTGGTCTCTGGTTAAGGAAGCAGAGGGCGAGAACGTAGGCGAGTGGTTCTTCATTTACTATCGCTATGCTGCAAACAATATTGATCGTGTTCTTTCTTGGTACGAAGACGCTCAGAACTAAGGGCAAAAGGAGAAACTATGTATTATGGTCTTTTAAGCGGTATTCTTTGGGCGGTTGATACCGTTATTCTTGGCGTTGCTCTTGGTATGAGTCCTTATGTTGATTCAGCTCAGGCCTCATTTGCCAGTGCATTCATGCACGATTTCTTTGCCGCTGCAGTTCTTTTAGTCATGATGGCTCAGAAAGGCAGACTTAAAGACACCCTTGAGGCAGCAAAAACAAAGAGTGGCCGTGTAGTCATGCTTGGCGCACTTCTGGGTGGACCAATTGGTATGAGTGGCTACCTAGCTGCTATTAACACCATTGGACCTGGTTACACCGCTGCAATTTCAGCTTTTTATCCTGCAGTTGGTTCAGTTTTAGCATGGCTTTTGCTCAAAGAAAAGATGAACTTAAAGCAGGTTATTGCCCTTATCGTTGCTCTTGTTGGCGTCATGGTTATTGGTCTCTCAACAGCAGCGGGCGAGGGTAACGGAAACGTTCTTGTGGGTATTTTGGGCGTTGCTGCTTGTGTCTTTGGCTGGGGCTCTGAGGCGGTTATTTTGGCTTGGGGTATGCAAGACGATGCTGTTGATAATGAGACTGCTCTTCAGATTAGGGAAACCACCTCTGCATTTGCATACGGTCTTCTCATCTTGCCATTGGCTGGTTCCGTTGATTTTGCCGCACAGGTTGCGCTAACTCCTGCAAATGGTGTTGTCTTTATTGCTGCTCTTGCAGGTACTGCTTCGTATCTCTTCTACTACAAGGCAATTGACGCCATTGGCGCTTCTCGCGGTATGGCGCTGAACATTTCTTACTCTGCATGGTCGGTAATTTTTGCAGCTCTTGCAGGTATTATCCTGCCAGCAATTATGCCTGAAGCAATTCCATCTCCATTGGTTGTAATTTGCTGCATTGTCATTATTGTAGGAACGGTTCTTTCTGCAACTCCAGACTGGAATGAACTCTTTAGAAAAGAGTAGGTTAGCTTTATTTAAACAAACTAAAAAAGACCCGTAGCTGTTGAGCTGCGGGTCTTTTTGTGTAGAGAACAGATGGAGTTAGCCGTTACTCTTCTGACCGCTCTTATAAGCCAGGTTGATAAGCTTAGCAACGGGAGTTGGCCAGAACTTTTTGAGCATCTCAAGGTCTTCCTTTTCACGACGATTGTCGTGAATAAGGTGGCTGGTTTCAGAGTCTTCGTGAATGCGATGGAGCATCAGTACACGGGTGTCGTATAAGAAATCACCTTCACGTTTACTAATAGCTTCCCAGGCTTCCCAGTCCAGGTTAGAACCAAATCCAGCCTTGAATACAGGGACGTCAAGATTGGGAAGGATCAATGTGGTGCTTGGGCAGCAAATGGCACAACCTAGTTCAAGTGAACGGCGCTTGGCCCATGACTTGCCTGCATTTTCTGGCTTTGAGAGCGAATATAAGAGACGACGCTTTACCTTAAGCAGGCGATTCTCAAGAACCTCCTCGCCGTCACGCAGCTCGCCGTAATTGGTGAAATAAATCAGCGGGCGAGAAGAACTGTTGACGCGGTCAAGCATATGCTCTGCATAGGAAGGCTTATAGAGGTCATCCTGGTGTGCAATGGTTACCAAAGGAGTTGTACAAACGCTGACGGCAAAGTTCCAGTCGCCGGCAATACCTCCTGGACCAGGATTGACGTGCATAGGAATGTTGTACTTCTCGCAAAGAGACTGAATGAGTTCATTTGGTGTTGAAGTAGCCAAAAGAATATTCGTAGACAGTGTTTGCTCCTTGAGCGAGAGAATGCATTCTTCTAGATAGGGACTCTCGCCATAAGCGCAGACAGCAAACGTGTGATCCTGAGGTGTATACATTGCTACATCCAATCGATTAGCTCCGATGTCTAGTATTATAAGAATGTTATCGGACGATGGCGAATGGGAGCCTTTGTGGAGTCTGACGGATATAAGACATACGAGAACCCCGATGAGCTAAGAAAGATCCAGATTCTTTCTACGCTTTTGATGGATGAGCTTGACCGCGTCTGCACGGAGCTTGGCATTTCGTATCAGGCGTACGGCGGAACAGCTATAGGCGCTGTGAGACATAAAGGCTTTATTCCTTGGGATGATGATGTAGATATCTCGATGTTCCGCGAGGATTATGAGATTTTTTTGAAGAAAGCACCTGCGCTTCTTCGACCAGATTTTTGCATTCAAAACGGCAGGACGAACAATTACTTTCCTGCAGTAAATACAAACCTTTCTTTAAAGGGAACAGTGTGTGTTCCTGATGAGTTTATGACCTGCCCCTTTACGTACGCTATTTCTATTGGCATTTTTTTCCCTTTGATAAGATTCCTGCAGATCCTAAGAAGCTTGCCAAGATTAAGCGTCAGACATGGTTCTGGGGTCGTCTGAACTTTCTTCTGGTTACTCCAACTCCACGCGTACCGCTGACTGGCTGGAAGAAGAAAGTTGCTCTTGCGGGATGCTTTGTCATTCACCATACCTTGAAGCTCTTTAGGGTTTCATCCGCGCTGATTCAGCGTAAGTGGGATGAGGCAGCTCGTACTGCAGAGGACGAGAAAACCAATCATTACGCAAGTTTTGTTGAACCTGATCCAGAGAACTGGTCTATGGATAAAGAGGATGTATTTCCTATGGTTCGTGTTCCTTTTGAGGACATTACTACTACGCTTCCTAAGGAATACGACAAGCTCTTAACCAGAGGATATGGTAATTACATGCAGCTTCCTCCAGAAAAGGATAGAAAGAATCATCATCCTGGAGCACTAGATTTTGGCAAGTGGAAAGATGTGGATGTTACCAAGGGAAGCCGCCAGGCATTTGAAGACTTTGGCCAGAAAAGCTAATTATGACTATTGATACCTCTGCCGAGCAGCTTAGAAAAAACTACTTCTGGAATACCCTCGGTTCCTTAATGAATGCAGCTTCAACGGTACTTATGTTGATGGTGGTCACACGTACCATGGGAGCTGCTGCTGGTGGTGTTTTTTCGCTTGCCTATGCTGTGGCTCAGCAGCTTATGGTCATTGGCCACTTTGAGATTAGAACATACCAGGTAACCGATACAGAAGAAGTATTCTCGTTTGGCGTGTATCTTGCTGCACGAATCGTCACAACCGTTTTGATGATTGCGGGAATTGCTATTTTTACCTTGCAGTCTCAGGGGTTGAGTTACGAGGGAGTGCTGTATGCTCTTATTGCGTCGCTACGCTTATTTGACGTTGTAGAAGATGTATTTCACGGCATGTTCCAACAACATGGCCGCTTAGATATTGCGGGTAGAGCGTTCTTTTACCGTGTACTTACAACCGTTGTTGGTTTTGCGGTGGGTGTACTTCTTACAAAGAACCTGCTTATTGGCGCAGCTGTTTCATTTGTTGCATCGTTAGTGGTTATGGTTGCACTTGTTATTCCTCCTACTAAGAAGATGGCATCTCTGAAGCCTACGTTTGACGGTAAGCAAATTGCAAAACTGCTGGTTACTACCGCTCCGTTGTTTGCTGGTTCATTTTTGCTGACGTACGTTGTTGGTGCACCTCGTTATGCGTTGGGCGGTCTGAGTAATCAGGAACTTCTTACCTTCTTTACCGCTCTTGCTATGCCCGCTATGGTCATCAATCTTTTAAGCAACTTTGTCTTTAAGCCGCTACTAACGCAGATGGCTGAGTATTGGAATAACCAGCAAGATAAGCAGTTTGTTGGATTGATTCTTAAAGGCTTTTGCCGTAGTTGCCCTGGCAACAGCGCTTTCTATGGCCCTCGCATGGCCGCTAGGAGCTCCAGTTCTGGGTCTTCTCTACGGCCTTGATTTTGAACCGTATAAGCTGGAGCTTTTGATGCTGCTCTTTGGTGGCTTGCTTAATGCTTTAACGGTTATCTTGTACTACGCGGTAGTAACCATGCGTAAGCAGGTTGCGGTGTTTGTGAGCTACGCTGCAGGCGCGGGCTTTGCTGCACTCACTGGAAGCTGGTTTGTAGGAAACTTTGGCATTATGGGCGCCTGCATTCTCTACGATAGTTCACTGGCAATTCTGGCACTTGTATTTGGTATCTTCTGCTTCTTGGGATTTAAAGATCAAAAGAAAAAGTCCGCTGCATAGGCGGACTTTTTGCGTTATTTGAATATGCGTGGGATGACGTAGCTTTTATACGCGAGTACGCTGGTTTAACTCAGTTACAAAATCAAGGTTTTTCTCGTCACGTATGTTTTTATCGCGCAGAGCAAGTTCGCTTGAAAGCTGTTCAACCTTAAAAGTAAGCTTAGAAATTGCACAGGACTGATGGAAAATCCTGATAAGCATCAGCACAATAACAAGCAGCATGACAAAGTTTGCGGGACTCATAAAGCCAAAAAGCCCAGCAAAGAAATAAGCAAACTGAGGAATCAGGGCAAACAAAATTAAAATGCCCGCAGAAATAACCCAGTAGACTGAGTCAGAGATGCGAATCTTTGATTTGCGGACGCTATTGATGACAACACCCATGGCAAACAGGGCGCCAATAAGCAGTAGGATTCTAAGAACTATAGTCATGGTGTCACCTTATCTAAACCACTGGAAAAGCAGAAGCGAGAGGCATGTGCGAGCCATATAAAGGATTGAGTTGTAGAAGCTCAAATATGACTCACCACCTTGACGCTCGCGCATCTCAGTTTCAATCTCGACAACCTTTGCACCGCGGCGCATCAGCAAAGAGATGGTGTCTGGCTCAGGGGAGAAATCAAACGAGCGCGCATAGGCCTCAATAAGGCCACGATCATACATACGCATGCCCGAGGTAGGGTCAGTAATGGTCTGACCAGTGCTTGTTTTAATAAGCCAGGAAATGAGCTTGGACCCAATCTCTCGAGGAGAGTTTCCGCGAGCCTTGGTAACAAAACGAGAAGCAATAACAATGTTTGCTCCTTCATTTACCATAGCTTGAGCCATCAATGGAATGTACTCAGGCCTGTGCTGACCATCCGAGTCAAACTGCACGACAGCATCGTAGCCATGTTCTTTGGCATAACGCATTCCAGCTCTGAAGCCAGCAGAAAGGCCGCCATTAACAGGAAGATTGAGGTAGTTAAATCCGCGTTCTTTACAGATATCTAGCGTGTGGTCAGATGAGCCGTCGTTGATTATGATGTAATCAATCTGCGGGGCTACCTGGCGCAGCTCTGTAATAGTTGAAGCAATGCAGGCTTCTTCGTTATAAGCGGGAACGACTGCAAGAATTCTCACGAGCATCCTTTGAATTACAAATTTACACGTTAACTGCATGAATATCATAGCTCAAAAGCCGAATTAAACTTGACTCGTATATAGTAGATTACCTAAAGAAATTGAAAGGTGCATGCTATGGAGTTTCCAAAAGAGCTTAAAAACCCTATTCAGTCAGGTAATTTCACGTTTTATGACACCTCGATTGAGGGCGTAAAGGTAGTTGACGTAAAGCTATACGGAGACGCTCGTGGTGGCTTTATGGAGACCTATCGTGAAGAGAACTTTGTTGCAGGTGGTATTGATGCCTCGTTTGTTCAGGACAATCAGTCCTCATCCGTTCAAGGTGTGCTCCGTGGTCTTCATTTCCAGATTGAGCATCCACAGGCAAAGCTTGTGCGCGTGATCTCTGGCACTGTCTTTGACGTTGCTGTTGATCTTCGAGAGGGAAGTCCAACCTGGGGCCAGTGGGAGGGAGTTATCCTGTCCGCTGAGAACCGCAGGCAGTTCTTTGTTCCTCGCGGCTTTGCCCACGGCTTTTTGGTCCTCTCAGAGACCGCTGAGTTTTTGCTACAAGTGTGATGACATCTATCATCCAGGCGATGAGGGCGGCATCATGTGGAACGATCCAGAGCTTAGCATTAAGTGGCCAGCATTTCTTGGCGAGAAGACCTTGGATCCTGCAAAGGTTATTCTCTCCGATAAAGATAAGATTCATCCAGCACTTTCTGCATGTAAGAAGTAGCAAGCGCTGAAGATAAGTTAGGTAGTATGAACGAACGTAATCGTCGTGAGCGTGAATCCACTGCTCACGAGCTAAATCGCATGAACGAGCCAAAGTGGACTGAGGAGGCTTCTGATAAGGAGCTTTCGTCTTCGCCGCTGCCTCGTGCAACGCAGATGGAACTTCTTGCCCCAGCGGGAGGTCCAGCGCCATTTACCGCAGCTCTTGCTGGTGGAGCTGACGCAATTTACTGCGGCTTAGGCAACAGCTTCAATGCTCGTCGTGGTGCGGACAACTTTGATGACGAGTCGTTTGCGCGTGCGTGTAGACAGGCTCATCTAGCTGGTGCTCGTGTGTATGTCACCGTGAACGTTGTTGTTAAATGGGACGAGATGCAGCGCGTTTTGCGCCCTGATTCGTCGTGCGTGGATTCTTGGCGCAGATGCCTTTATCATCCAGGACTGGGGCCTTATGGCTCAGGTAAGAAAGACCTGGCCAGAGATTGAATGTCACGTATCAACGCAGGCAAATATCCACGATACACGTGGTGTTGCAGCCTGTAAAAAGCTTGGCGTAGGTCGCATTACCCTGTCCAGAGAGCTTACTAAAGAAGAGATTTCTGCTATCTCTAAGCTTGGCGTTGAGCTGGAATGTTTTTGGTCACGGAGCCCTGTGTTTCTGCTATTCGGGCATCTGCCACATGTCATCTATGCGTGGAGACCGCTCTGCTAACCGCGGAGCTTGCGCGCAGCCCCTGTCGTTTACCCTATGAGCTGCTTAACTCTAAACATGAAGTTGTGTCGATGGGCGGCATAGACAGGCTACTCTGTCCTAAGGATTACTGCACTATCGATGACGTACCTGACATGATTGAGGCGGGCGTGGGCTCGCTTAAGATTGAGGGCCGTATGAAGGCACCTGAGTACGTGTACTCAGTAGTGTCTTCGTATCGCCAGGCTATTGACGCTGCCGAGAAGGGCGTGGATAACCAGGCCGATGTGGCTCGTCGCCACCGCTTGCTTAAACGCTCATTTAACCGTGGTCTAACCAACGCCTACCTGCATGGTACCGCTGGTAACGAGATGATGAGTTATGAGCGCTCCAATAACCGTGGTGAGATTGTTGGAGAGGTTACCGGAGGACGTCCGCTTGAGGACGCTCTTGAGCGCAAAAGTGGTCTTAATGGTGGCCGTGTTAAGCTGCGTCGTTACAAACAGGCAGATGTTGACCTTATTGCACACGCGCCTATTGGCAAGAATGACTTGCTTGAGATTAGACCTCTAGATGAGCCTGACAAGTTCTTGACCGCTCTTTGTCCTGTGGATGTTGAGCCTGGTCAGACAGTTACCGTTCGCACTTCTCGCGTTATGCAGACCGGATCTACGGTACGCATTATTCGCTCTGAAGCGGCGCGCGTAGCTGCTGAGCAGATCTCTTCACTAGAATATCCTCGCAAACGAGCTGTTGACGTGGCTATTATTGCACGCATTGGCCAGCCCTTCACCGTGGTGCTTACAACGGCAGATAGCGTTGCAAGCGCATCCGCTGAAGGTTTTGTGGTGGAGGAGGCTCGCACTAAGGCAGTAACTTCTGACGAGCTTATTGAGCACGTTGGACGTATGGGAACCTCGCCGTTTGAGGCCGTAAGCTTTGACGTCCAGATGGACGATGCGTGCGGCATGAGCTTTAGTGCTGTCCACAAGGTCCGCGCCGCGGCATGTGAGCAGCTCGAGGCCGCGCTTCTGGAAGAGTATCAGGACCGTGAGCATAAGATTGCTCTGCTTTCTCGTCTTGCCTATCAAAAGGAGCGAGAAGCCCAAGACAAAGAGAAGCTTTTTGCCTTTGATGAGGCGGCTGCAAAAATAAATGCGTTGCAGGCAGAGGTGTGTGTTTTAGTTGAGTCTCCAGAGCAGGCACGTGTTGCGCTCAAGGCGGGAGCAGATCGTCTGTACGTAACTACCGATGCGCTCGCAGAGACTTCGTGGCCAGAGGATCTTCTCGCCAAGGTGACCCCATGGCTTGATGAGGTATGTCGCGAGATTGACCATAATCGCTTGGATCCCTACGTTGCAGCAGGTAAGTCGGTTGCAGTAGGTAACATCTCTGAGCTGGCGCTGGCCGTTGAGCGCGGAGCCATCCCTGAGGTGCGCGAGTGCATTCCAGTGCACAACGATTACGCCTTACAGGCACTTGCCGACATGGGCGCAGAAGGCATCTGGCTCAACTCTGAGCTTACCCTTCAAGAGATTTGCCACATGGCGAGAAACACCTCGATTCCTGTGGGCTATATGGTTAGCGGCCGTATTCGCACCATGACCACTGAGCACTGTATTTTGATGTCTACGGGCAAGTGTATCCACGATTGCGATGCCTGTAAGCTGCGCCTTGAGGAGCATACGCTTAGAGGTATTGATAACGATTACATGCCCGTAAGAACTGACAGACATGGTCGCTCCAAGATTTGGAGCCCCAAACTCTTTGACGGCGTGCCAGAGATGGCCGAGATGCTTTCTTGTGGTGTGAAGCGTTTTATGGTGGACGCAACGCTTCTGAGCACGGAGCAGACAAGAGAGGCTACCTCTCGCGTAGCTGCGGCGATTGCGGCGGCAGCGTCGGGTGCATCATTGCCTGCGCGTCTCAAAGATGCTTCAGTTGGACATCTTTTCTCGCCAATTGGGTAGGTAAGAAATAAGTTTGGAATTTTGGGTAGGATACCCTTGTCGTAAGTCATGGGCGCTGCTGCGCTTTGAGTAGATTTGAGTAGGAGAAAAACATGGCCATTAATCGTGACCTTTTGAATGCAACCCTTGATGTTATTCGTCAGAGCCTTCAGACCGATGGCGGAGACGTTGAGCTTATTGATGTAAGCGATGACGGCACCGTAACGCTTGAGATGACTGGTTCTTGCGCTGGTTGCCCAATGTCTGCATATGATATGTCTGAGGGCATTGAGCGTATCTTGATTGAGCATGTCCCAGGCGTTAAGCGCGTTCAGCCTGCAATGCTGTAAATTGCCGTTCAACGGCGTAAATTGAACGTTTGACCGTTTAGGGTACTTTATTCAATTGGCCCAAACATGTTTTTTATGCAGAGAAGTTGTGATGAACCACAATTGACCTGCATAATTACAAAATTTATATGTCACGTCCCACACATTATTGTGTAGGGCGTGATATTTTATATAAACGGATAAGTATGTTTCTCAACATACCTTTGTATGGTGTAAGAAAGGTGGACGTTGTGGTTCTTTCTGATCGCGACATTAAGGCCGAGATTGCTGCTGGTCGTATCGTTATTGAGCCTCTGTGTGAGCAGAATGTACAGCCTGCATCAGTTGATGTATGTCTTGGCTCAAACTTTAGAATTTTTCCGCAATTCTACCCACACCTCAATTGATCCGCTTGTAGCTCAAGAGGGCCTTACTGAGTCAATTGATGTTCCAGAGGGTGACGTTTTTGTACTCCATCCAGGCCAGTTTGCACTTGGTACAACACTTGAGCGCATTGTTATTCCCGATGATGTCCTGGGTAAACTTGAGGGCAAATCAACCCTTGGTCGTCTTGGTTTGATGATTCACTCAACTGCAGGCTATGTTGATCCCGGTTGGGACGGAGAGCTTACGCTTGAGCTTTCTAACGTTGCAAATCTGCCAATTATCCTGCACCCTGGTATGAGAATTGGTCAGCTCTCCTTTGAGCGTATGAGCTCTCCTGTTGAGCGCCCTTATGGTTCTGAGAATCTTGGTAGCCATTACCAGGGTCAGCGTGGTGCAACTCCATCGCATGTTCTTTCTAAGTAAGTCTTTATGTAAGTAGGATGTACTGTGTGGCTTGATGTTTTTTATCATTCATTAAACCCAGTAGCACTCTCTGGGTCCGCTGTCTATTAGGTGGTACGGCTTGGCATATCTGGCAGGCTTTGTGCTTGCTGGCGTTATGATGTACAGAACTGCCCAGCGCTGGAGACTCAACGTTATCCTTGATGACATTTTGAATTTGATGGTAGGCATCTCGTTTGGCGTCATTGTAGGCGCCCGTCTGTTCTATGTTATTTTCTATGGAGCAGGATATTACCTCGCGCATCCTCTTGATGCTTTTGCCTTAAGTCAAGGCGGAATGAGCTTCCATGGAGGCCTCGTAGGAGCTGTTATTGGCGGTTCTATTGTCTGCAAAGCATCAAATCTTTCTATTCCAACCATTTGTGACCTGGGCGTTATTGGTGCGCCTTGGGGTCTCTTCTTTGGTCGGTGTGCAAACTTCATTAACGGTGAGCTTTGGGGAAAGCCAACAGATCTTCCTTGGGGCGTTATGTTTGAGACAGGTGGCGGTGTATATCGTCATCCTTCTCAGCTCTACGAAGCTCTTCTCGAGGGCCTTTTGATGTTTGCTATTCTGTACATCCTTTCCCGGAAGTACCCACCTCGTCCACAAGGAACGTTCATTGGAACGTTTTTGATGCTATACGGCATTTTTAGATTTGCAGTGGAGTTTGTTCGTGTTCCCGATGAGCAACTTGGATATCTCTTTGGAGGATTTATAACCATGGGTCAGTTGCTCAGCCTACCTTTAGTTGTACTTGGAATTGTGGTGCTTGTTCTGGCAAAGAAGGTGCACGCACCACAAGTTGGAAGGAATTAATAGCATGATTAAAAAGGCACTTAACAGCCTTTTCTCCATACTATTGGTAATTGCATTATTGCCAGCACCCGCTCTTGCTGAGACAGCGGGGGAGTTGACGGTTGATTCTGCAACAACATCTGTAACAGAGACGGCTCTTACTACCCACGAGACTTCCTCCGAGGTAAACACCACCTCTGAAGAGAAAACTGTAGGTTCCTCAGCTGCCACTGACGAAACAGCTTATCCTCACAAGACGCTTGAGCAGGCAGTAGAGGCACTCACTAATTCCTTCTATAAGCCAAAACCTCGCTTTGGTGTAGACACAAACCTCAACACCATGCTTGCAGAAGAACTGCGCAGAATTGGTGCTGGAGAGGTAAATGTCCGTGTCGTGGACGTTCAGATGTCTTCAACGGCTTCCTATGCTCATGTAGGTATTTCCACAGATTTTGCCTCTAACGGTTCTATCGAATACTTCTGGATGGATGTTGCTGGTTTTACTAACTCAAGAAGCACCCTTGTACTACGCCAGGCAAAAGTAACCTTTGAGCTTTCTAAAGATGGAAAGACTGTTCAGTACACTTGCATAGTTTTGATTCCTTGGGACGAAGCAAAATCTCAGGAACAGCTGAGCGCTGTGTCTCAGAATCTTGCTCCAAGCTTTGCTGCAGGACAAAACGAATCTTCTGTAACCTCAAACTTCACTCTTCCTCATAAGGTGGCCTCTGCAGATGGCAGTAGCCTTTCTTGGACTAAGGTTACCTGGACAAGCTCTGATACGTCTGCTGTTCGCATTGATGGCTATGGAACTTCCGCCTATAAAGCAGTGGTTACTCGTGGCATCCGCGATAAGCAGGTAACCCTTACGGCAACAGTTTCTCTGAGCGCCTCAGATGCTCCTCAGACAGGCTATCAGCGCTCCTTTACCATTACGGTTCCCGGAGATCCTTCTGCTGTCACCGACGCTCAGAACAGCCTGTCCAGGCGTATTAACAGGCGATTCACAGTTGCAAACATCAAGGATGTCTATACTAACCGCGCAATTGACTCCAATGCAGTTGCTGATGATCTGCAGATGCCTATCCCAAAGAACTTTGGTTTAGACGGTCAGCGCTATCAGTTCACCTATACGTCATCTAACTCTGCAATTTCCTTTAATGGTTATAGAGCAACGGTGTATCAGCCTCTTCCAGGTGCGCCTGCACAGCAGGTAGACATTACGTTGACCGTTACCGATAAAGAAAATCCAGAAGTAACCGTTTCCAAGACACTTACCGTTACCGTAAGCCCTCTTAACCAAGCAGATATTGATAAAGAACTTGCTTTGATGAATGAGTCTAAGGCTCGTTTCTGGGATGCTCTTTCTACCCCTTCAGGACAGCAAGACAAGCAGAATGCAGTTTCTGAGTCTCTTGCAACGCCAAAGAAGTTCTATCGTGCTGCTGACGGCACTTTGACCTGGTCTTACAACGTCAATAATACTGATCAGACAGCAAGTGGTATTGTTCCTTCTGAGTTCTCTACATATGACCCTATGGGTCCTGCTGATCAGGCACGTACGTATAAATCGTCTAAACCAAATGTCATTCAGAACGAGAATCTTGTCCTGACACAGGCTCCTGAGTACAACACGTCTGTAACGGTCTCCGCGCTTCTCTCAAGTGCACGTTATGCTCGCTATGCAAGCCTATATCCAGATAACGAGCAGTTCCAGGCTCTGTCTAATCAGGAAGTCTCTGCTACTTTTACGGTGGCGGGCGAGAAGGGCGAGCAAGCTCCAGAGCAAAATCCTGACCCAAGTCAGCTTGTTTCTGTCACGGTTTCTGTTGTAGGACTTGATAAAGACGGCAAGCCTCAGCATTGGGCTCCAACTCAGACCATTGAGGTCCGTAAGGGCTCAACTGCTGATCAGGTAACGTATCAGTACCTGAGGAGTAACGGTCTTACCTACGATGCTGCAGGCGGATATCTGTCTTCCATCACGTCTCCTACACAGAGCCTTACGCTTGCAACAGCACAGGTAGATGGCGCCTATAAGTGGTGGCAGTTCTTTGTTAATGGCCAGCTTTCAGACAAGATGGCCAATAATGTCACTCTGGATAAAAAAACACAACTATTACCTGGATCTATGGTGGTCAGGATAGCGCTATTCCAACTCCTCAAAACGAGCTGGTAATTAATCCGTTTGCTGAGCATCCTAACTACGAGGCTTCGTGGAGTGGTTTTGGCAGTGGCAATGGCTCTATCACCAATCAGAGTACGCCTATCAATTCGGCGGTTCTGCGCTGGAGTGTTACTGAGGGCACACAGAATGCTCCTAGATTCATTTCTGACCAGGTAATTGTTAAAGACACTATCTATTACGTGAGTGGTTCAACACTTAAGGCAGTCGATGCTGCTACCGGTAAGCTTATTGCTGAGGCGCAGATTGGTTCATCTGTCTCGTATTTTGCACGTCCTCTGTATGTTAACGGCATGATTGTTGTGGCTACAGACGATGGCTGCCTCACTGCATTCTCGGCAGCTACGATGGAGTGTATCTGGAAGTCTGAGCCTCTGGATACCACCCACGCATTGCAGTCTGTTTCAAGCATGACGGTTAATAACGGCACTATCTTGGCTGAGTTTACTAAGATGAGCGGCTTTGATGCTGCTGGCGGTTATATGGTTGCTATTGATGCAGCTACAGGTGCACTGCGCTGGAAGCAAGCAGCACAGCCTGCAGGCAATATAGGAACAACGAGTGAAGATCATCCATCTGGTTATTACTGGTCTGGTGCAGCTGCATCAGGTTCTGACTTTATCATCGGCGATGAGTCCTCGTCAGTCAGGCTTATTAATGGTTCAACCGGTGCTATCGAGGCTGAGCTTAACCTTGGTTCTCCAATTCGTGCGGGTATTGTTCCTGTCTCAGTAGATCAAAATGGCAACGGCACCTATCTTGCGGTAACCAGAAACGACGGTACGCTGCACCTCATTAGGCGCAATGGTACTTCTCTTGTTGAAGAGAAGCAGGTTACGTTTGCCGCTGAGTCTACGTCTACGCCAACGATCAGTGGTTCAAACGTCTTTGTAAACGGTGTTGATGCCGAAGGTTACGGAACTATCTCTGTCATTTCCCTGGATACCTTTACAGTGATTGACCAGGCACGCGCTGGAAAGGGCAAGTCTCAGAGCACTCCTCTTGTCTCTGTCCAGCAAAATGGTACTTATGTGTATTTCACCGTTAATGGACTGCCTGGTGGCGTCTGGGTATACAAGCTGGACACTAGTCGCGCAGCTCAGATCTACACGCCAGACAAAGACCACCAGAACTACACCACCTCGTCGGTCATTACAGACTTCGAGGGTAATTTGTACTACACCAATGACTCTGGCACGCTCTTCTCGCTTATTAACCAAAAAGCCTTCTGGCGAGAACCCCCGTCCAGCAGAGGACATTTTCAGTAGGCCAGATACTACGCCAGCTCA
Organism: uncultured Atopobium sp.; assembly: GCA_916438965.1. GTDB lineage: Bacteria > Actinomycetota > Coriobacteriia > Coriobacteriales > Atopobiaceae > Lancefieldella. The sequence continues at coordinate 346,346 of CAKAGI010000001.1, forward strand.
AGATCCTTCATCTTCAGCTGCACGTGAAAACTCTTCGACCACCTCTACAAATGCGGTAGAGGAGGTCACAAAGGCTACATCTGACCGTACGCCTTCAAATACCAGCTCCGAAGAGAAGCAGCTACCTCAAACTGAGTACTCTAACAAGCAAGCAGATGCTCCACAGCAGGTGTCCTCGACACCTACCATTCCGCTTTTTGAGTATCTTTGGTTTCTTTGGATCTGCTGCAGTACTTGCGGTGTTTGTTGTGTTGCTAAAGAAAGAAACTGCTGCTATTTACCATGTTTCCAATGGTCAGGGCAAGGTGAACTAGTGGTCAAGCTCACAAGAGAATCCAAACGGATTATCTACTTAGTTGCATCGATTGTCTCTCTAGTGTTCATGCTTTTCTTTGCTTGGACGCTCGTACAGTATTTCTTTAGCGGAAATTCCGGCGTTTCTACAGTAGACGGGCCAGAATCAGCTCAAAGCCAGACGTCCGCAGGCGCTCCCAGAGCTCAGTCAGAGGTTCAGAATTCTCACTCGCGCGGTAATGGTGGTTCAGACTCAGACACTTCAAAAGATCAGAAAGATTCTTCCTCTGAGCCTAAGTCGGCGCCATCTGATTCTGGAAACTCAACAAATGCAGTTGCTACGCCAGTTAAGGATAAAAACACTGTTTCAGTACGTATCACCATTGACGGATCTGCAGCAAGAAGCTCTGCGTTTACTGTTGACCTTCAGGTTCAAGCAGGAACTTCCGTCTATGACGCTCTGCTTGCAAGTGGGGTAGGTGTAAATGCCCGAAGCACCTCGTTTGGCATGTATGTTGCGGCAATTAATGGCCTTGCGGAGCGAGATCACGGTCCACAGAGCGGCTGGGTGTACTCAGTTAATGGTGTGCAACCAAACTACACTTCTGACGCATATGAACTGCACGACGGCGATTCAGTTGTTTGGACATACGTTAACGCGGTGAACTAATGACTTCTGCGCGCACAAGTTTTTTTCTCGCCTTCATCCTCTTGCTCCTAGTGTGCTCTTTGGATGCGAGGTTGTTTTTTTGCGGCTCTTTCGTTTCAGCCACTCTGCGCGGTTATTTCTTTTGTAGGAGCTCAATTATGTGTAGCTCAACTGTTTGACATCAAACATGCTGTTAAGCAGCTTGCTTGGTATGCTCCACTTGTTGTGATAATGGCGCTTATTAATCCGTTTTTCTCGGCATCTGGCTCTACAGTTTTACTTAGTTTTGGTCACTCACAACTGTATCTTGAGAGTTTGGTTTATGGAGCTACTTCAGGTTTGGTGCTGGTGAGCACGATGAGCTGGCTGGAATGTCTTTTTGCGCTGCTCTCGCCACTGGAGTTACTGCAGCGCTCAAGTATTCGTTTTCCTGGACTGCAGTTGGTAGTGAGCCTTTCTATCCAGCTTATGCCGCAGTTGCTCAGAGACCTTGCTACAACTCGTCACATTCAGGTCGCTAATACCGCGGCTCACATAGGTGTTTATCGCTCACAGGTAGCACAACCGCAAGGGATTTTACAAGGTGCGAGAAAATCAGTCATACAGTCAGTCTTGTCAATACATACCGTGTGTATGAGCGCGCTAGAGAAGTCAATTAACACGTTTCAATCGATTGTCTCTAGGGGCTGGGGAATGACCAGGCAGAGGTCGCGTTGGAACACTGAAGTAATGGACTCTTACGACACCATTACCTCGCTTGTATTTGGATGTTTAGGAACTGTAGCTGTGGTTTCTTTATATACGCTTATACAGGCTTGGCAGTTTTATCCTACGATGCCAGCACTTGAGGTAAGTCTTTGGTATCTAGGTCCAGTACTGTTTGCTGTTTTACCTGTTATTTTTGTGCGCGTCGATAACATCTTATGGGAGCGGTCTTCATGAGTGAACATACTTCTTACAGCAATATAGCATCTGAGGCGGCGCCATCTGAAAAAGAAGAGATTCTTGTCATTGAAGATCTTTCATTTGCGTACTCCATGACTCCGCAGGTAAAAGCCATAGAGCATATTTCATGTAAGGTTCTTGCTGGTCAGATTTGCCTGCTAATCGGTTCTACAGGATCTGGCAAATCCACCATTTTGAGTCTTATCAAGCCCGAGGTTGCTCCTCAAGGTGAGCGTCAGGGCTTAATTCGCGTGTGCGACCAGGACGTTTCTACGATGACCCAGGCACAGTCCGTTGAAACTATTGCCTTTGTCCCTCAGGCTACCTCACGTGCACTGGTGTGTGAGACGCCTCTTAAAGAACTTGCATTTAGCTTGGAAAATTGCGGTGTCTCTGAAAAAGAAATGCGCCGTCGCATTTTTGAGACTGTCAGTTTCTTTGGCATGGAATCGCTTTTGCATAGACGTACTCATGAGCTTTCTGGTGGAGAACAGCAGCTTGTTGCTCTGGCTGCCGCGCTGGTCATGCGTCCCAAGTTACTGCTGCTTGATGAACCAACTTCGCAGCTTGATCCGTTTGCCCAGAAGAGCTTCACCGCGCTTCTGGAGCGTGTTGCACGTGAGCTCAACGTTGCCGTGCTTGTGGCAACGCACGACGTCTCTGCATTTGAGCACCTCGCTGATGCGTGCATCTGCCTTGACGGCGAGAAACCCGATGCACTCCAAGCAGCTGTCTCTTCTCGCCAGACGGTCTGTCCTTGTAGCTCCGCGCCAAGCTCAACGTCTACCGAGGCCGACAACTCGCCCGCAGTCGAGTTCAGTGCGGTGACGTTTGCGTATCCACAGAGTGATCAGTTGGTGCTTAACAAGTGCTCGCTTGAAATTATGGGGCGAGAAATTCGTGCGCTTGTAGGTGGAAACGGCTCGGGCAAGTCAACGATTCTCAAACTCGCAGCAGGTGTTTTGCGTCCAAGGAGAGGACACGTCTACAACCAGCTCCAACACGCTCAGGGATATATTCCACAAGACCCTGAACTGCTCTTTTCTTGTCAGAGTGTGGCGGAAGAACTTGTTCAGTGGCAACAAAGTGACGCCTATTCTGATCAGGATGTTCAGGAGCTTCTGGAAGCTTCGGGACTTCTTGCACGAACAACATATCAGAAGCTTGTGTCTTCTCATCCGTATGATCTGTCTGGTGGACAGCAGCAGCTTGTGGCGCTTGTAAAGGTACTGCTGACAAAGCCTCAATTGCTTATTCTTGATGAGCCAACAAAGGGTCTCGATGCGCCAACCAAAGATGCTGTTGTCAATTTGCTTTCTCGCGCACAGTCAGAAGGTGCAACCATAGTAATAGCAACGCACGACATGCAGTTGATATCGCGCGTTGCTGATAACGTTTCTCTAGTTTTTGATGGTCAGATTTCTCTGACAGAGCCAACTTCAGAGTTCTTTGAGAACTCTTGGGTATGGTCGGCGGAGTAGGTGGCTAGAACCTTAAGAACGGCTCCTCATCCTGGCCAAGCTCCTCAAGAAGCTCATCGTCAAGATCGTTGATGTCGCCAAACTCCTCGTGTTCATGCTCCTCTTCATCTTCCTCATGATCGTGAGTATGCTCATTGAAGCCGTAGGCATTAGCTGTTTTATCATCAAACTCAAGTGTTGGAAGAGCGCTGGTAATGCTACAGAGACCAACTCCTGCAGGCATAATCTTTTGCCACTGAGCAATCAGAGGAGTAGTAGGAACTTCTCCCAGCTCAACAATGGAATCTAGGAAAATCTCTTTTGCGCCGTCAAGCAGGTCAGATGTTTTTGCAACCTCAATAAGGTGCTCCGAGAAAAGCTCAAGCGCATGATCTGTGGAATCTGCCTCAACAATGCAAGGCATAAGACAGTAGTTATCAGTAGAATCAAGCTCGTCGTTGTAGCTAAAGTTTCCCAGATAGATCATGAAGACCTCCTTGTTGTAGTTTCAAATCATCTTATGCCAAAATAAGACAGACCTTCTCGATATTTTTATTTTGACGGTAAGCGTGAGGTTCTCGTGGATAATCGGCACACGTTATCAATAGTCTTAGAGGTTGTGGCACTCTTTGCTACACCTATTATTCTTGCTGTTGAAATGATATATTTTCCCGATTTTACCGCGGTATCTTCAATTATTTTAGCGATCCTTTCAGTTGCATTATTTATGTTAAGTTTTGAGGCAAAGAAGCCATCAGTTGCCAATTTGGTACCTACTGCCGTCTTTAGCTCCTTAGGTGCTGCGGGAAGAATTGCCTTTGCGCCACTCGCGTACGTAAAGCCTGTTTCCGCAGTTGCTATCTTCGCGGGAGCGTTTCTTGGCAGGCATGCGGGCTTTTTTTGGTAGGTGCCTTATCTGCACTTCTCTCCAACGTTTTCTTTGGTCAAGGCTCGTGGACGCCCTGGCAGATGTATGCGTGGGGGCTTGTTGGCTATCTGGGTGGCCTTCTTGCAACTTTTACTTCGGCTCGCCCTACATCTCTAAAAAAACCTGACGCTCCACAAGGCGAGAAACCCCATAAACTTCCACCACTCTCGCTTTTTAATCTGGGCGTTTATCTCCGGGCCGTTCTTTGGTCTTGTGATGAATCTCTACTTTGTTATTGGCTTTGTACACCCACTTACCTTACAATCTGCGCTTCTTGCATTTGCGTCTTCTATTCCGTTTGATCTAACGCATGGTGTAGCTACACTTATTTTTTTGATTTGCTTTGGCTACCCTGGCAAAAATCCGTTAGCCGAATCCTTACAAAATACAATCTCACTGGTAGGGGTTTTAGATAGCCCTCTTTTTACCGCTTGCCTAAAATTTCTTCCACGCAACACTCATTGATTTAGACTTAATCCACTGTCAGCCCCCGTATCTGGGGGTAAAAATGCCATCTACATCTCTTATTGCTGCAACGGCAAACTCAACACTTGAGCTGCTTGCTCCTACACGCTGTGTCGTGTGCGAGAAACCCGGCCAGCTCCTCTGCGATGAGTGTCGGGCAAAGCTGCCATGGATCTCTCAGCAGTGGGCATGTCCTAATTGCGGAGCTCCTTTTGGGAAGCTTGTTTGCTCAGAGTGTATGGATAAAAAGAAACATCCTGTTCAGTGGGAGAGTAGAGCGGTTATTTGTGCCATGGGATTTAAGGGTCCTCCTGCACGATTGATTTTGACGCTTAAAGATGGCCATGAACTTCGACTAGCTCCTGTGATTGCGACTGCTATTGCATGCGCACTTGAAGAGGCTTCGGCGTGGCGTGCCCGTGACGGTACCTCTCGCTTTGATAGTTCAATGATTGATGGTGTTTCCTTTATTCCAGCAACTGCAGAAGCGTATGCGCGTAGAGGCTTTGATCATATGGAACTTGTGGCTCAATCGTTTTGTCAGACTGCAGGACTTCCCTTATATGATGTGCTTGTTCGTCCTCATGCAAAGGACCAAAGAACGCTTTCATCCGTGCAAAGACACATAAATTTGAAGGGAAGCATTGCTTGCACGGCGCCAGTTAACCAATCAAATATCTTACTTTTAGATGATGTGATTACTACAGGGGCCTCAATAAGAGAAGCTACAAGAGTACTTTGTGCCGCAGGCGTGCATTCTGTAACCGTAGGCGCATTAGCTCGCGTATGGTGAGTTTACTATGGTTGTAAACGGCTATACTTTATAGGTCTTTTCAGGTCTGTGGTTGCGAAGCTCTTTATGTGCTTTTAGTCCATGACAGACGAGGTCAAAAGGATCCACGTAAGTTTATGTGTGCGCACGTAAACGATCATGGCTCGTCCTAGAAGTAAGCCATACCGCCTGTTATAACAAAGAGACAAGGGGTCTCGCAGGCGAGAGAGCTATTAGTGGAGTTACTGCGGTAGCAAAGCAAACGCTCCAGTATGCGAGTGTGGGGTCAAATACCAGGTCAGCTGAAAAGACACTTGTATAAGAAAAAGGAGTCTTGATGTCACGCGTAAAAAGCTCTCTTAAGATGTTGCTTCTTGTAGCACTTGCTGTTGTTCTAACAGGATGCTCCATTGGTCCTCTTAACATTGATCTGGATAAATGGTTCCACGTCAAGTCAGTGCAAGAGGCAATTCAAGAAAAGCGAGAAACCCGTCAGCAAAAGATCCCTGATTCTTTACTGCATACTGCTGGTGTTTTAACGGTTGGTCTTCGTACCCAATCAGTTACTGCACCTATGATTGCTGCTTCTGCAGGAGGCACACTACAGGGAATTGATGTTGAGATTGCATCTGCACTTGCCGATCAGCTTGGTGTTGACGTCAAGTTTGTATCAGTTAGCGGGCCAGTAGACGGCCTCCAGGCAGGCTGCGATATTGTAATGGATGTCAGAAGCGGAGAAGACTCAACAAGCACGCTTATTTCTGGTTATGCAGAATCCACAACAGCTCTGTTCCACAAGGGTTCAGAAACTACTATTACAGCTGATAGCTTGAGTGGAAAAACCGTAGGTGTCCAAACAGGCTCGCTTTCTGAACGTGCGATGGGACAGGTGCTTACCGGCATGTCTGTTCAGGGTTTCTCAAACCTTAATGAAGCTTTTTGATGCACTGGAGAATGGTAGCATTGATTATGTAGCCTGCGATGCCTATGCAGGAGCATATCTAGCAGCAAATAAAGACATTACTATGGTGGGTGTTGTGGACGTTCCAACTACCATTGGCATTTCTGTTGCTACTAACAATAAGACGCTTGCAACTCAGATCCAAAGGCTCTGGCTGCCATTCAGACCAACGGTGTAGAAGCTGTCATTAGAAATAAGTGGGTAGGTATTTTACCACATCTTTCAAACACCAATAAGATTTCTGGTCTTGTAGAGGTTACTGCTCAGACTACCAGCGCTGATTCAGCTACGCCATCAACTGAGCAAAACTAAATACCTGCAGATAGGGACAAGCTCTTTACCGTTTACCGTTTACCGTTCAATTCAACTATGTATGGAATGATTGAGTGTCAAATGGGTATTGTTGTTATACAGACATCAGATAGAAGATGTCTCGTGTATCCGATAGGAGGCCCCCATGGTGGACATCAAGATTTCGGGACGCAAGGTAAGTATTTCTGAGGCTTTGCGCGCACACGTAGACCAGAAAATCGGTGATGCTCTTAAAGTATTTGACATCACGCCTATGTCTTGTGACGTTGTTCTCAGAGTAGACAAAAACCCTTCCAATCCAGATAGAAAGACAGCTGAGGTTACCGTTTTTGTTCGTAACAATGTTGTCCGCGTCACTGCCAGTTCTGACGATATGTATGTAGCAATCGATGAGGCTGCAGAGAAAGTCTCTAGACAACTGCGTAAGTACAAGACAAAGGTTGTCGAGCGCCGTCATCACGTTAAACCTGAGCGCGGTGTAGCTCTTACTCAAGAAGATCTTGCAAACCTCATTGAGATTCCAGCAGAAGACCTTGATGAACAGCTTGTTCGCGAGAAGTACATTGATCTTGAGCCAATGACCGAGGAAGAGGCTCTTGTTCAGACTGATCTTCTCGGCCATGATTTTTATGTCTTTGTTAATTCTTCAACAGGTTTGACCAATGTCATTTACCATCGTAAAAATGGTGGATACGGAATTATCAAACCTAAGATCGAGGAACAAGATGTTTAATAAAAAAGAAAAAACTGAAGAAGAGGTCAGTGAAGTTGCATTTGAAGACCTAGAGCCTACTGAGCTTTCTTCGGCATATCATAAACCTACTAATGTTCGAATTATTATGGACTCTTGTGCAGACTTTGCCCCAGGAATTGCTGAGCAGCTAGGTGTGGATATCATTCAGTTCTCCTATGTGGGACCTGATGGAGAACACTTTGACGACGGTTGGAAGAGTATTAGTGCTCGTAAGTTCTTTGAGGGTATGCGTAAAGATAAGAAACTTCGCTATACCACTTCTGCTATTACTCCCGGCCATTATCTTGAGATTTTTGAGCGTGCTGCAAAAGCAGGAAAGCCAACGGTGTATCTCTGCTTTAGTTCAGCGCTTTCTTCATCTTTCTATGCAGCCGAACAGGCAGCAGAGATGGTAAGAGAGAAGTATCCAGACTTTGAGATTTACGTTGTTGATAACGGATCACCTTCTTCAGCTGCTCAGCTTTTAGGTCTTGAGGCAGTTCACCAGGCCAATAAGGGTCTCTCGGCAAAAGAGGTTGCTGAGTGGGCAGAAAACGCTCGCTACTATATCCATGGTTATTTGACACTTGAGACCTTAGACGCTCTTGCTGCCGGTGGTCGTATTCCTGCCGCTGCCGCAAATATTGGCGGCAAGCTTGATGTAAAGCCAGAGCTTACGTATGACTCAACTGGAGCCCTTACTGTCAAAACTGTGTGCAGAGGCCGTAAGAAAGCACTCAGGTCTCTGGTACAGGATTTTAGAGATAGCTATTCTCACGATACCTCGCTTCCTGTGGGCATTATTTCTGCTGATGCACAGAAAGATGCTAACTGGCTTGAGGCTCAGATTCGCAAAGAGAAGGGCTGCGAGGGTCTTACCATTATCCACAGTCAGGTAGGACCAGTTATTGGCGCCCACGTTGGCCCTGGTATGGTAGCTATCGTTTTTTTGGGGTACCGATCGCCGCGAGAAGCTTTCGCTTTCTGACCGTATTGCTAATAGGGTTCGTAAATCTAATTAACGGGTACAAGGTATGGGGCCGCTCTTTGGGCGGCCCCAGTTTGTATAGTTATTCCAGTCTGAAAGGACTCGTACATGGCACTTGGCAAAGATGCAAAGGTTGCTTTTATTGGAACAGGTATTATGGGTGCTCCTATTGCAGAGCATCTGATTTCTGCTGGTTACGACGTTACTGTTTACAATAGAACTCCAGAAAAGATTCAGAAACTTGTCTCTCTAGGCGCTCATGCTGCGGAGAGCGTAGCAGATGCTGCAAAAGACGCTGACGTTGTTTTTTTACCATGGTTGGCTATCCAACTGACGTAGAAGATATTTATCTGGCAACTGACGGCCTCATTCGTGTTGCTAAGAAGGGTGCATACCTTATTGACCTCACCACTTCTGCTTCTCAGCTTGCACGCGATATTCACGACGCTGCTGAAGTTGAAGGAAAGCATGCTTTTGATTGCCCCGTTACGGGTGGTCAGAGGGGTGCTGAAGATGGCACGCTTACGCTTATTATTGGTGCAACAGAAAACGATATTGAGCCAGTTCGCGCTCTTCTCGAGACGTTCTCTGCAAAGATTTTTCTGCATGGGAGGCGCTGGTAAAGGGTCAGACCGCAAAGCTTTGTAATCAGGTATCACTTGCTTCTTGCATGATTGGCTACGCAGATGCAATGGCTTTGGCAGAGCAGGGTGGCCTTGACGTTGAGCAGATGCTCGAGGTAGTAGCAAGCGGCATGGGATCTTCTCGCGCACTTAAAGAACTTGCTCCTAAATCGCTTGAGGGAGACTTCAAGCCAGGATTTGTCTGAGCATTTCCGCAAGGATATTGCGCTGGCTCTTGCTCAGTCTGAGGACCTGGAGATTACCCTTCCAGGCGCAGAGACTGCTTTTACTCTTTATGACATGCTGTGTCAGATTGGTGGCGCTCGCAAGGGTACTCAGTCAATCTCTCTGCTTTACGCTGATGAGGCTACCAGCACTGCCGCCGGCCTTGATTGGTCACTGCTTGAGGGTCAGGAAGACGAAGGTGAGCATGAGTGCTGCTGTGGTCACGACCACGAGCACGGCGATCACGAGTGTGAGTGCCACGGTCACCATCATGACCACGAAGGTCATGAGCATGGTCATGACGGCCACTGCTGTCACTAAGTGCTAACCGCAAAGGAACACCAGGTTATGAGTGATATTTCTACACCTCAGAGCTCTATTGCGGTCTTTATTGACTATGAAAATTTGGCACTGGGAACAGGCAAAAGAAAGCGCAACGGTCATCAAGAGCCAGGACATCTACCAAAAATGAAGCTCATTATGGAGAGGCTGGTAGACAAAGGCCGCATTACTGCCAAACGTGCATATTGCGATTGGCAGCGCTTTCCAGATGCTATTACACCCTTGCATGAGCTGGGTATTGAGCTTATTGAGATTCCAGATCGCGCCTATACCGGTAAAAATTCTGCTGACATCAGACTTGCGGTAGACGCTGTTGAAATGTGCCTTACTAAAGACCACATTGACACGTTTGCCATTCTCTCTGGTGACTCGGATTTCTCGCCCCTTGTTGCAAAGCTTAAAGAGGCTGGTAAAACGGTTATCGGCGTTGGCATGAAGGAGTCCACCAGCTCACTTCTTGCAGAGGTTTGTGATGAGTTTATCTTCTACGAGGATATCTTGAGTTCTGGAAGAATTCCTGACTTTAAAGAAAAGGTCTCTGCCGAGAAACACGACTGCTATCAGCTCTTGTTTGAAACTATTGAGTCTTTGGAACGCGAAAGCGAAACGTTTATTTATGCATCTCGCCTCAAAGAGACTATGCGCAGAAAGCGTCCACAGTTTGCTGAAGCGACTTATGGATATCGTTCGTTTACTGCACTTTTACGTGAAGCATCGAGCCTCGGATTTATTAAAATTCATGAGGATCAAAAAAGCGGCACTGTTGTCGTAGACGGATTTAGAGAATAAACGGTGTTTTAGAGAGGATTTAGGGTTTCATGGCAGAGAAGAAAGAAGCTGCTCAGAAGCCCAAAAAAAGGCTTCAACTAAGGCAACCACAAAAAGTAAGCCCTACAAAGGCGCCAAAAGAGGATAAGCAACCGGCTAAGAAGGCTGCTAAAAAGCCAACTATGGCTCAAATTAAAAAGGTAAATGCGCTTGTTATAGCTTTGTCTGATGCGAGTAGACGTGCCCGTCAAGATGCTTCTCATGAGCTTGCAGAGCTTGCACACGTTGCTCCTCTTGCATTTGAAGAGCATATTGATTCTCTTATCGATGCTCTCTATAGACCAGAAGCTCAGACTCGTTGGGAAGTGCTTGATGCACTAGCTCAACTGAGTGAACACTACGGCGATCAGGTCTTTAAGGCGTTCGATGCTGCTGAGGCATCTCTCTTTGATGATGATTCAGCAACCGTACGCCTTGCGTCTTTCCTGTTCCTTTGCCAGTACGGAGCAACTTCTGCGAAGCATTCTGATGAGGCATGGCCACTTCTTGATGAGGCTGTACAGTGCTATCACGGTGATGCGGAGTATCACGACATGCTTCAAGGTCTTCTTGCATTAGCGCGCGGAACTATTTCTAAGGACGTAAAGAAGGCACTTTCAAATCGAATGAAGTTTGATGCAGAGAATGCTTCAGGCTATATCAAGCAGTATTCAGAAGAGATTGTTGCTGTCACCAAGTAATTTGTAATGCTCGTAAACATCTGTGTACAAACAGGGGAGTTTACTGGTTGTATGTTTTATACATGCTAAGAAGAGTAAACTACAGCATTGTATCTGTGTAGTTAAAGTTGCATTATGCGATGAAAGGCAAGGATATGCCATCTATTGATGTAAGAAAGAACTCTAAGGTCTTTATTGGAGTAGGTGCACTTGTGCTGTTTGCTCTTGGCCTTGTTATCGGTCGCTTCCTTCTTGGCGGCGGCGGAGCTTCAGGATCTTTAAACGGTCGCACCACTCTTTCTGAGGGTGAGCTCAATACTCCTATTGCTTCTTATACCTATAACGGTCAGACCAAAGAAGTAACTGCTCGTGAGGTTATCGAGAACACCGCTGGCCTTGAGGCTTCTAAGCAGTCTGACGGCACGTATGCTGTCCCACCAGCGGATAAGATTATTGGTTACGTTCGTAATGCTCTTGTTGTTGCTGAGGCTCAGAGCAAGGATATTACCGTCACTGATGACGAGATTAACAATTACATGCAGACTAACTTCAAGACTACTGATGTCAGCCAGATTGCTTCTGCGTACAAGCTTTCTGAGGATGTTGCCAAGAAGCTCATCAATGATGCTGTCATCATGAAGAAGTATCGTGACAGCGTTCTGACTACTACGCTTCCAGATGCTCCACAGGCACCAACGGCACCTGAAGATGGCAATTCAGAGACCACAAGCCAGGAGTATGCTCAGTACATCATTAGTCTTGCTGGTAACGAGTGGGATGCAAACAATAACACCTGGGCCTCCCAGGACGGCGATTACTACAAGCAGCTTGCTTCCTTTGCTATTTCTAAAGACTCTGCATCGTATGCAGCAGCTCAGACCGCTTACCAAGTTGCAATGAGCAAGTACTCTGCTGTTGCAAGCAAGGCTTCTCAGGAGTGGTCACAGAAGATTAACGAGATTCTTGGCAAGGCATCTATCGCTATTTACTCACTTGCTCTCTAGGATCTGAAAAGCAATGAAAGTTGCTATTAGCGCTTGTTTACTTGGCCTCCCCGTCAGATATGACGGAGGGGCTAAGCCTGTTTCTGCCGTACAAAAACTGGCAGAAAAAGTGACCGTCACCAAGATTTGTCCTGAAACCTCCTCAGGACTTCCTACGCCTCGTCCACCCGCTGAACAGCGAGAAGGTCGTGTTTGGCTCAAGGATGGCTCAGATGTCACCGAGGACTTTGAACGCGGCTCTCAGATTTCTCTTTCTGCCGTTAAATCATCCAACATAACGCTCGCCGTTTTGAAGGCAAAAAGCCCGTCTTGTGGCGTTCATGAGATTTATGATGGTACGTACTCAGGAAATCTTATTTCTGGCGAGGGAACACTCACTCGTCACCTCTTAGAGGAGGGGATTTGCGTGGTTACCGAGAAAACCATTGAGAATGTAAGCCCATCTGTCGAGCATCCCGTTGCCCTTATTTTGGGAACTGGCTTGGGACATCTTGCTAGTTTGGTAAAGCCAGTTAGACGCATTGATTATCGCGATATTCCAGGCTTTCCTGTTAATGCTTCTCCCTATGGCGGGACATACCTTCGAGGCAACCATTGGTACTATTGATGGGGTGCCTGTAGTTGTATATCCGGGTCGTGTTCACCTCTATCAGGGCTATTCCGCGGCCGAGGTAACCTCTCTTGTTCAGCATGCACATCATCTGGGTTGTAAGGACATTATCTTTGCAGGTGCAACAGGCGCTGTTTCTGGTAACGCAAAGACTGGCCTTGGTGTCATCACTGATCAGATCAACCTCACTGGAACTAATCCGTTGGCAGAGTGGGCAGGTCTTCGTGATGTTGAAACACCATTTGTAGATATGAATGATGCTTTTTTTCTCCTTATCTAAGAACGCTTGCCCGCGGCGTAGCCGATGACCTGGGATTGAGCTTAACGAGGGTATCTTTGCAGGTCTTTTTGGGACCAAACTTTGAGACTCCTGCAGAAGTTGCTATGCTTCGTAGCTTTGGCGTCTCATACGTCGGTGTTTCCACAGCTCTTGAAGTCATTATGGCCCGCGCTCTTGATATGAACGTATTGGCTCTAACGCTTGCTGCAAATCCAGCAGGTGCTCATGGAACTACACACAAGAGTGTTCTAGAGGCATCCGAGAAGTACGCAGACGATCTTGAACGTCTTGTTCGTGGTGTTCTCGGGCTTCTTTAGTATTCTTGCTTGAATTAAAGAGGTCTTGCCCGTATAGTTGTTAGCGCGCTTTTTGCATGCCAGCATAGCTCAGTTGGTAGAGCACCGCTCTCGTAAAGCGGGGGTCATCAGTTCGATCCTGGTTGCTGGCACCATCAACTATTAAATAGCCGCCTTATGCGGCTATTTTTATGCCACGCTAGATATCGATTTTTCTAGAGTTTTCTCCGACTAAGCCTCTATAACCAAATCCATGTGAAACAACTACGCTATGGTGGGTATAGACCAAGTAGTAGTAATTACTAACAAAAGGAGTTTTTATGGCTACTCAGAATCTTGAGCTTTTCTATAAGCCAACCTGCCCATACTGCCACAAGGTTATGTCCTTCATGGAGCAGAACAACATCGAGCTTCCTATGCATGACATTGTTGCTGATGATGCAGCTCGTGAGCGCCTCATTGAGGTTGGCGGCAAGCGTCAGGTTCCCTGTCTGTTCATTGACGGCAAGGCAATGTATGAGTCCGGCGACATCATTAACTACCTCTCTGAGGGCCTTCCACGTCTCTGACGCACATGATTCAGATGACGACGATGCTGCAGCAGCTGCTGCCTGCACTATTGGCGGAGCTTGCTCCTTCTAAGTTCTCTTGTCGAGAAGACCGTCTAGCAGACGGGTTTTTCGCCTTATGAACGTAAAGAATCCCTCTGTTCCAGGATATGGATCAGAGGGATTTTGTATTTGGGTGTTGCTTATGTGCTTAGCCTTTGAGGCGCACTACGGCGTATTCGCTGATAAGAAGCAAGAAGAGAATCAGGATAGAGGAGAAGCTACCAATAACTGCACCGTTAAGACCAGTAAAGCTGACCATCATCCAGATAATGGGGATAGAGACAACAAATGAAATAAGGTATGCGCGGGTAACAACTTTTTGAGTTCGCATGATAGTGATGAGCTGATACAAAAAGTCGATAGCAGCGCAAAGTCCACCGGTGGCAACCATAATGCGCGCCAGTCCTCGATACTGTTCAAAGTCAACGCCATACAACAAACTGTTAAGCGGTATTCCAATAATCTCCACAAAGGCGGCAGTACCTGCGGTAACTACGGCAATAGCTCCAAACATTGCAAGTACTATAACGCCAAAACGCTTTTTATTTGCAGGGGTATGAATGGATGTTTCTAACAAGCTTGCAAGCTTGAAGAGCTGCGGACGATAGATGAGCGTAGAGATCATTAAAATAGTGTGCGCTGGAAAATAAATTGCATTGAAATACAGCTGATTACTGTAAGAAAGCGTGCCTTCCATAGCAAACTTTGGTAGCGAGTCAATGAGGTTGTAAAGGAAAAGCGCCAAAAAGAGAGGCCAGCACTGTACAAAGATATCTTTAATGTGAGAAATTTTTGCACGAGCACTTTTATCGGTTTCAAGAATTGCAAGGGGAGCAGAGATAAATATAAGGGTAATGAGTGCACAAATGCCCATTCCCCAGCTTGCCCATACAAGATTTCTGGTTAGAAAAAGTACCACGGAAAAGATAATAAAGCTGGTGCTGCATCTTAGCGCTTGACTAAGTCCCGCTAGATAGAGCTTGTCTTTTTGCTGCAGACGACCTTCATAGACATCAGCCAAGCCATCCACGGCCCTAAAGAGCAAAGTTCCCGTGCAGATGGAAAACATAGGTTCGGTGTAACCTTTGAAGACACACCAAATAAGGCCTGCTACCACCATGACAATAACGGTAGCAGCGCGCTGAAGCTGATAATCAGAAAAATTACGTTGTTCGTTCAAATCAGAAACCTGATAGGTTCTAACGCCATATTGGGCAACAAACAACAAAAGTGTTGCCACCACAAATGCCATAGAGAAAAGACCAGCCTGTTCAACACCAACAAGCTGAGAACAGACAACCGTCAAAAGAGGGAAAAGTGCGCCCCAGGCGCCCTGTCCAAGAGCATTAAAGATATAGTCCTGTGATGTTTGATGCGCCAGGTATTGTTCATTTTGATTGGCAATATCACCAGATACTACAGCAGAAAGCAGCCTTGTCCACCAAGTGATAACAATGCCTGACTGACCTCCGGTTGCAGTGGAGTCATCAAGCTGGTAGCGAGGGGTTCGCAGGCGTGTGACCTGTTTATGTACGGAAGAATTGTTGTACGCAGTACGACTTTTCTTGAATGGGTTAAACATACAAACCTAAGATCTTCTTTATTCGGCCAGAAACTTTTACCTATCAATTTTTATTTGTTGTATCGATTGTAGTGCACGATGTACATTAGGTAACAGATTGACAAACAATCGTGCGTAGATTGTTACAAATGGGTATGGTAGATAGTACGTACTCTGAGTCACATGACGAAAGGATGGGCATGGCAGGCAACCCTCAAGATTCAAATCTAGAGCCCAGCAATGCTTCTTTTGACGAGAAACCCATCGATGATGCAGCAGCTTCCGAGGTAACACAGACACCCTTGAGCGTCGTGGAAATGAGATTGCTGCAGCTCGTACTCTTATTCAGGCGCTAAAAGCCCCAGCTCCTTTGCGAGATAACCCTAACTTTTTTTCCTGCGTCTGGTTAGAAAGGTTCTTTCTGAGTACAACCCAGATCTTCTCAAGAGCTTTGATACTTTGCTGGTTGAGGCTATCAATGCGGGTCCTGACGATCTGCCAACTACGCGCACACCTTTGCTCCTTGAGGCAATTAACGCGGTACTTAAAGTGGATTCAGAAAAAGAGTCACTTAACGCATTTCTTCGTTTTGCCTCTACTATTGATAGCCTGAGCATTGAAGATTCCGTGCTTTTGATGCGCGCCTTTGTAACCTTCTTCCATCTGGCAAATCTTTGCGAAGAGAACTACCGCGTTACCAGCCTGCGCTCTCGTGAGGCATCGGTTGAGCCTACATCTTCGGATGACCCTATCAATGAGATTACTGTTGCTTATAAACAGCTTATTGATGAGTGCGGTGCAGAAGAGGCGCGAGCTCGCCTTGAACGTCTTGAGTTCCATCCAGTCTTTACAGCACATCCAACTGAGGCACGTCGTAAAAATGTCGAGCGTCGTATTCGCACTATTTCGGTGCTTCTTGATGAGCGCCAGCAGTTAGGCGGACCTGCTCGCATGGAAAACGAACGCCGCATGCTACAAGAGATTGACGGCCTGTTCCGTACCTCTCCAATCGGTCACAAAAAGCCAACTCCCTTGGAAGAGGCAGACACCGTTCTTAACATCTTTGATACTACGTTGTTTGAGATGGTTCCTTCGGTGTATCGCCGCTTTGATAACTGGGAGTTGGGAGAAAACGCTGGTTGTGTGCCTCCTGTATGTCCACCATTCTTCCGCCCAGGTAGCTGGATTGGCTCCGACCGTGACGGTAATCCCAACGTCACTGCATTGGTTTCTCGCCAAGTTGCCGAGAAGTACCGTGTACACGTACTTCAAGCATTGGCTAAAGCAACTAAAGAAGTCAGTCGTGGTCTCACGCTTGATGGTATTTCAACTCCAGCATCTCCTGCGCTTGCAAATCTTTGGGCACAGCAGGTAGAGATGAGCCAGGTGCTTACTGCTCGCGCTATCGATAAGGCTGGTTCTGAGCTTCATCGCGCAGCTATGCGCGTTATTTCTGGCCGTTTAAGTGCAACGGTTGAACGCAACGCCGACCTCATGTATGAAAATGCTGAAGAGTTCATTGCTGACCTGCGTGTTGTTCAGAATTCTCTGGCCCAGGCAGGTGCCCGTCGTATTGCCTATGGCCCCGTTCAGAAGCTCATCTGGCAGGCTCAGACCTTTGGTTTCCACTTGGTAGAGATGGAGTTCCGTCAGCATTCCTTGGTGCATAAGCGTGCACTAGCAGATCTTGAGGCGCATCCATCAACTGCTGAGAAAGCCGCTAAGCTTGATCCTATGACGCAAGAGGTATTGGATACTTTTAGGGCTATTGGCTCAATCCAGAAAAAGAACGGCGTTAACGCTGCTCGTCGTTATATTATTTCGTTCACACAGTCTGCTCAGGACGTGGAGAATGTTTACAAGCTTGCACGTCTTGCGTTTACTAACGAGGAAGACGTACCTGTGCTTGACGTTATTCCTCTGTTTGAGCAGATTGAAGACCTTGAAAACGCCGTTGCAACGCTTGACCAAGTTATTCAGCTTCCTGAGGTACAGGCACGTCTGAACCAGACAAATCGCAAGCTAGAAGTCATGCTGGGCTATTCCGACTCTTCAAAGGATGAAGGGCCAACCACTGCTACCCTCGTTTTGCATAAGACTCAGGCAGCTTTGGCAGAGTGGGCACAGAAGAACTATATTGACCTCATTTTGATGCATGGTCGTGGCGGTGCCGTTGGTCGTGGTGGCGGACCTGCAAACCGTGCTGTTCTTTCTCAGCCCAAAGGCTCAGTCAACGGCCGCTTTAAACTTACTGAGCAGGGAGAAGTTATCTTTGCTCGCTACGGTGATCCAACGCTTGCCCGTCGTCACGTAGAGTCCGTTGCGGGTGCAACGCTGCTTCAGATGGCTCCTTCTATTGAGCAGAAGAACACCCAGACAGACGTCAAGTTTGCTTCGCTTGCCTCAGAGCTTGATCAGGCTTCCAAGCAGCGCTTCTTAGAGCTTATCCACTCCGAAGGCTTTGCAGAGTGGTTCTCTGTGGTAACTCCGTTGACAGAGATTGGTCTTCTCCCCATTGGTTCAAGACCTGCAAAACGTGGTCTTGGCGCAAAATCCCTTGATGATCTGCGTGCTATTCCGTGGATTTCTCGTGGTCACAAGCTCGTATTAACCTGGCCGCTTGGTACGGACTGGGCAGTGCCTGCGAGGTGGTAGGGGATATCGAGCGCCTGCGCGAGGCATATAGAGAGTGGCCTCTGTTCACCACCTTTATTGATAACATTGAGATGTCTATCTCAAAGATTGATGCTCGTATTGCAAGACTTTACCTGGCCTTGGGAGATCGCTCTGAGCTTTCAGAGATGGTTCTTTCTGAGATGGCGCTCACACGTAAGTGGGTGCTGGATATTACGGGCAATAAGTGGCCTTTTGGAGAACCGCCGCGTACTTGGACCTGTTATCCGCCTGCGTTTGCCGTTTGTTAATATTCTTTCGGTTACTCAGGTGCATGCCCTGTCCGAGCTTCGCACAAGAGATGATATGCTTACTCCAGAGGAGCGTGCACACATTACCTACCTTATCTTGTGTACGGTGTCTGGAGTTGCGGCAGGCTTGCAGAATACAGGTTGATACAAAGTATATATTTGGGCTTTTATGCAGCAAAAATCATGCATAGTTCTATATAAATAGCTCTGCGTGAAATAAAAAAATGCAATATTTTTAAAGGCGAGAAACTACCGGTAGATGGCGTTTCTCGCCTTCTTTTTAGTTTATTTATTAATTGAAAGTTGAATTGCATTAACTTTTTAGATGATACTTATGAAGGATAAGTTTGAATTGGCGTACTAAGTTTGTCGACTACTACTTTGGGAGGATGCATGGATACAGAAAAGACCTCACAGGATTCTGTGGCTTCTGGTCCAGTACTACCTCTTGCCATGCTTGGTGAGGGAGAGACTGCTGTAATCGTAGCGGTTAAGGGTGCTTCTGACCTTCGTCAGCACCTTTCTACACTTGGATTTGTTGAAGGTGCAGAGGTAAAAGTTATTTCACGCGTTAACGGAGACGTTATTGTCAGCGTTAAGGGCGCACGACTTGGACTGAACCGTCAGATGTCGTCGCACATCATGGTTTCTCCGCTCTAAACACTTTGTTGTATTGCGCTGCTGGTAAAACCCGCGGCTTTTAATACGTGTTTCGATGAAAGGAAGGTTATGGCAACTCTGAAAGAAGTTAAGGTGGGGGAGAGTTGCACGGTTGCTGCGCTAAAGGGTGTAGGCGCCGTGAAACGTCGCATCATGGACATGGGCCTTACTAAGGGCACTGAGGTTTACGTCAAGAAAGTAGCACCACTGGGAGACCCAATTGAGCTCACAGTTCGTGGCTACGAGCTTTCTATCCGCAAGGATGAAGCTGCAAGCATTGAAGTAGTAGACGTTCACAAGGTAGAGGAAGCCTAATGGCACAAAAGACTATTATTGGTCTTGCAGGTAACCCAAACTGCGGTAAGACCACCCTATTCAATGAGCTTACGGGCTCAAACGGCTACGTCGGCAACTGGCCAGGCGTTACCGTTGAGAAGAAGCAGGCAAATTGGCGTGCCGATAAGGACGTCACCTTTGTCGACCTTCCTGGTATTTACTCTCTGTCTCCTTATTCACCTGAGGAGCAGGTAACTCGTGATTACCTCATTAATGAGCGTCCTGACGCCATTATTGACCTTCTCGATGTCACCAACTTGGAGCGTAACCTCTATCTGACAACTCAGATTCTTGAGGCTGGCCGCCCTGTTGTTCTTGGCCTTAACATGGTTGACCTTCTTAAGGAGTCTGGCGACGTAATCGATACCGCAGAGCTCTCTAAGCAGCTTGGCGTTGAGGTTATTGAGGTCTCCGCACTTCGTAACAAGAACATTGATACTCTGGTAAATACGGCAATTAAGGCTGGCCAGGAGGGAACTCCTGCTGAGGGTGTTAAGTGCTTTGCCCCAGAGGTTGAAGAGGCCCTTGGCAAGATTGCTGCTGCAATCGAGGGTCTTGCTCCTGCAACCCTGTCCCGTTGGTATTCCATTAAGGTCTTCGAGCGCGATGCAAATGCAATTGCTCCTCTGAACCTTACTTCCGAGAAGACCGCAGAGCTCGAGCAGATTATCGCTGCCGTTGAGCAGTCTCGTGATGACGATGCTGAGTCTATCATCACCTCTGACCGCTATGAGTGGATTGCTGGCGTTATGGCAGCTTGCGTCAAGAAGGCTCCTAAGCAGCTGACCACTTCTGAGAAGATTGACCGTGTTGTTACTAATCGTATCCTCGGTCTTCCTATCTTCGTCATCATCATGGCTCTTGTTTACTTCATCTCCATTTCTACCGTTGGTACGGGAGCTACTGATTGGGTCAACGAGAACCTGTTTGACAAGGGTTTCCACTTCATGGGTATCGGCGACGCCGAGTACAACGAGGCAAAGGAAGAGTTTGACTCTCACCACTATGGTGATCAGATTGATGCCTATCTCAATGCTGCTGATGAGGATGGTATTGATACCACTGAGGTCCGCGCTGCTATTGAGGCAAAAGAGTGGGATTCTGAGGCTATTACTAACTTTGAGGAAGAGGCTGCCAAGAAGAGCGTTGTTGCTCTGAGTGCACCTGTTCATGACGAGGATGGCAACTTCGTTGACACTGACGACAATCCTCTTCAACTTGACGCTGATGGCAACCCAATCCTTGCTGAGGGTCAGGAGCTTCAGACTCTGGGTGGCGTAACTATTGCAGGCTTTAAGACTGCTGTTGAGGGTGCTGCTACCGAGCCAGAGGCATCTGAGTACGGCATGTATGTCCCAGGTATTCCTGATCTTGCTCGCGGTGCTCTTGCAGGCGCTGGCGCAAGCCCCGTTGTCACTAGCCTTGTAGTTGACGGTATTATCGGCGGCGTTGGCTCTGTCCTTGGCTTTATCCCACAGATGCTTGTTCTTTTCATTATGCTGTGCTTCCTTGAGGACTGCGGTTACATGAGCCGTGTTGCCTTTGTTATGGACCGCGTGTTCCGTCGCTTTGGCCTGTCCGGCAAGTCCTTCATTCCACTTCTGATTTCTTCTGGCTGTGGTGTTCCTGGCGTTCTTTCTACTCGTACCATTGAGAACGAGAAGGACCGCCGTATGACTGCAATGCTCACCACCATGATTCCTTGCTCCGCAAAAGCAGCCAATCATTGCTTTGGTTATGGGTGTTCTTATTGGTGGCTCTTCTGCTTGGTGGGTTGCTCCTGCTTTCTACTTCCTTGGCGTTGCAATGATTGTTATTTCTGCAGTCATGCTGAAGAAGACTAAGGCATTTGAGGGCGAGCCTGCACCATTTGTTATGGAGCTTCCTGATTACCACATGCCTTCTCTTAAGTCTTGGGCAATGCACGTTTGGGAGCGTATCTCTGCATACATCCTTAAGGCCGGTACCATCATCTTCGCAGCGGCTATTGGTATCTGGGTTCTTTCCAACTTTGGTTGGGCAACCTGGGAGGGCGCAAACGGCGTCTTTGGTTACCTTCCAAGCATCGAGGGCGCTCCCGAGAATGTCATGGACTTCTCCCTGCTTGCAGCTGTTGGTGGTTTCATCGGCGTTATCTTTGCTCCTCTTGGATTTGCAAACTGGCAGGCAACTGCAGCTTCCATCTCCGCTCTGATCGCAAAAGAGAACCTTGTTTCTACCTTTGGTGTTCTCTACGGTCTTGGTGATGCAAGCGAGAAGTCCGTTACCATGTGGTCTGGCTTCGCAGGCATGTTCACCGATGCTGGTGGTATTCTCCACGTTGGTGCTATGTGCGCATTTGTTGCATTCAACATGCTTGACGCACCTTGCTTCGCAGCAATTGGTAGCATTCGTCGTCAGATGAATGACTCCAAGTGGTTCTGGTTTGCTATTGGTTATCAGTGCACTTTTGCATGGATTGTTGGTCTTATTATCAACCAGTTCTGGGAGTTCTTCGTCCTTGGTTCCTTCGGTGTCTGGACTGTTATTGCTTTTGCCTTCTTGGCAGCAATTCTCTTCCAGCTCTTCCGTCCTGCTCCAAAGTGGGATAAGAAGAACGATAAGATTCTTACCAACCTTACCGAGGTTGCAAAGGCATAAGCTACTACTAGCTTAGTAAGCTGACCTGATCCCCCACGCCAATTTGGTGTGGGGGATTTTGTTTGTATTAAACTTTAAAATTAATTCATTTTGTTGTAGTTTCCAAAGTGATATACAGGCTGCATAGTAATTATTTGAAATGCAAATAAGGATATTTTTGACAGTGAATTCAACCAGCCACGTTTTAAAAGATACCATTCAGCGTAAAAATTTTTTTGTTTATATAAATTATCAATGAGATTATGTAAGAAAGAGAAGGGAGTAGTCATGTTTTAAAAAAATGCACTTCTGGTTTATCTCTAATACTAGTTGCTGTTTTATTTATCTTTATTACTCCCACTAATATTTATGCAATCGATGGCCAAATTTCACCGTTTGAAGAAAGATTACTTTGGCCTGTTGCTCTAGTGGAGTCAAATCAAACAAGAGTAATCTTTAGGCATTCTAGATGATTACTCGAAGAGGGCTATTAAGAACAGGACTCATGAGCTTTTGTGCCATAGCTTTATCTAGTTGTGACAATATTGAACGCTCCACAAGCTCATATCCTTTAATAGGGTCTTTAGAACACGCATCATATTGTGCTCTAGAAACGCAAGGAGATCTCCCTCATAGTCGGGCAATCTTTTTCGATGAGTCATTAGAAAAAGTTGCAACACTAGAGTTGCCATTTGCAATGATAAGTAACGGAGTTACTGTCTCTCAGGTATTTGAGAGATCGATTTGTATTGCTCCTAAAAGGAATAAATGGTATCGCAGCAGATCATTATATTCGCCTAATATCCGCAGTTAATGGTCGAGTTTCTTCTTACGATGTGCAAGTAAGCTCTCTCGAAGAATGTGGATGTAATAGTCAGTACGTTTTCTCGTTAAATAACCTTAATGGATGTATGAATGTAATACGAGTTAATCGTCAGACAGGCGATTTGAAAAATTGAGATTAAAAAGGAACATGACTGCTCACTTATTTGCACAACTGATGACGTCATTACTTTTTCACAAAGTGATTCAAATTTTTGATAACTGTTATTTGACTCACTACTCTCTTGATTTAGAAGAAATAAAGAAAGTACAGTTAGAGCCAAAATATGTTGTTGTGTTCCGACCAAAGCTAATTGGAGATAGAATTTTCTTCCCCTGGTACTCCAGCTCTTCAGAGCCTTCAAAGGATAGGGGATTTGGAATCTATGATGTAAAGAAAAAGGAAATACAATACATTCAAACTGGAAAGTTAGTTTATGAGATTTCTGGTATTGGAGACAAGATTCTTGTTGTAAATCAACCATGGAATGGCAGCTCTTCCTCTAACACTTCACTGCAGTTATATTCAATTGAAGGAGAAGCTCTTAGCGATCCGACAGAAATAGATCATCATGTCAACGCAATAACAGCTGATGAGACTTCTCTTGTAATTCAAAAGTGAGTTTACTCTACGTAAGTACAAAATGGAGAACCTCAAAATAAGTAATGAACCCTTATTTGAAAAGATTATTCAAAAACAAGGGCGAGAATACACATTTATCTCGGACTTTCTTGATATAAGATAAAAATCCATAGACATGTAAACTTAGTCTAACTTTTTGTAGAGTTTCCGAAATTAGATAAAAACTAAAAAGATTCTTGTAAGTTTTCCTCGGTTAACTTACTATGTTTTTTAAGCAATTTACTTGCTTGCTTCATTCAGGTTCCCGTAGCTCGGAGAAAGACCCTCTCCCTTTCTTGCGAGCGTAGAACACGAGCCGCTGACTCTGGGTGTCGGCGGCTCGCCCCTTTTAAGATGTATTTATTTGCTTTTTAGTGTAAGTCTCTGTCTTCTTCATGTTCAGAAAGACCGCTTGTATCGCGGTCCAAAAAGAACCGAGACGTTCATGTCAGGGTAGGCTGCTTCTACTTCATGAATAATATCGTGAACAATTTGCTTGCCGTCATAACCAAACTCAATAACAGTGTCAAAGGCCATAAATTGATTTTTCAATGTCAGCAATAAAAACCATGAACTTGAAGAACACCTTCATGAGCTAAAAGCCATTTCAGTTACTTCAGTACGCATTTTTACAATGCGATTATCGGTGGTGTTTCTCGCATAAATACCAATAGCTGAAATAATGATTTTTCCTGATGTTTGCCTAAAAAAATTTCTGTATTCAGGCGACGAGTCATCGTATCAATCTCAATGGCTGAAGTGGTATCAAGAACCCTCAGTGTGGAATGAGCCAACAAATTTATCTGGGCCATAGCTGTGGATAATAAGGTCGTAGACGCCTTCTGCGTCTGGATCCTCTTTCACAATGTTGTAAATAAGTGTTGAAAGAGCAGTGTCGGGACGCATGCCAATAATTTCTTTAATGGAGCCCTGCAACAGCTCAATTGAAGCTTTAATGATAAACACAGAGATAATAACGCCTACATATGCCTCAAGGCTAATTTTTGTAAAGATAAAGATAAGCGCAGC
Source organism: uncultured Atopobium sp. (assembly GCA_916438965.1). GTDB lineage: Bacteria > Actinomycetota > Coriobacteriia > Coriobacteriales > Atopobiaceae > Lancefieldella. Next base: position 370,904 of record CAKAGI010000001.1, read on the forward strand.
TGTTAAAACAGAAGTGGAGAGTGTAGCGTCAAAAAGTGCATCTGAACCCGACGCAATAAGGGTGTCGGAGTTTACGCGATTACCTACAGAGCGGACGTAGTGACCCAAAATAATCTTTACGAGCACAGCTACTGCAATGATGACTAAAGATAGGGGACTATAGTTTGGAGTAACAGGATCCATGATGTCTTGGATAGATTTGATAAGTGAAGAAATACCTGCATACATAATGATTGCAGCAATTACTGTTGTAGTGATGTATTCGATGCGTCCGTGTCCAAAGGGGTGCTCGCGATCAGCTTTTTTGTTAGAGAGTTTGGTTCCCACAATGGTGATGATTGATGAGATTGCATCGGAGAGATTGTTCACTGCATCAAGAGTAACGGCAATTGAGTTAGATAAAATGCCCACAGCTGCTTTGAATGCCGCAAGAGCAACATTGGCTGTAATGCCAATGACGCTAGTGCGTACAATGGCGGTTTCACGTTCAGAAGAGGTTATAGTTACCTGTGATTGGGTCATAGTAAATCTAGCTTTCCGTAACGTTAGAAAGAACCTTTAAAAGCAATCGTTTAAGCTCAGCGCCTTCTTCGGGCAAGAGATTAACGCATGAGCCAATCTGATGTGGGACTACTTGCATTTCTCGCCTCAGGTCTTTGCCTTTTTGGGTAAGAGAAACAATTAGCTGACGTCCGTCTTTACCTGTTTTTTTGACGCAGTACAAGGCTCTTCTCCTCAAGCTTTTTGAGAAGTGGGGTCAAGGTGCCTGAATCAAGAAATAAAAGCTCACCTAAGGTTTTGACATCCAAGGATTCATGTTCCCAAAGCGCCATCATGGCAATGTATTGTGTATACGTTAGATTAAAGGGCTTAAGTAGCGGAGTATACCTTCGCACCACTTCTTTTGAGGCGCTGTAGAGTGGGAAGCAGAGCTGGTTTTTGAGGAGAAGCTCGGGGATATCGGGGGAGTTGTCGAGTGTAGAAGAGTCGCTAGCAAAAGTGCTAGCGACTGCAACGGACTGTAATTCTTTTTGAGAAGAACTCATGAGCGGACCGGTCCTCTCGCCTTACGCAAGTAGGTTTTTTTAATTGCAGACTCAACTTCTGCCATATCGGTGGTTGGCTCAAAACGGGCAACAACGTTTCCCTGGCGATCTACAAGGAATTTAGTGAAGTTCCACATGATATAAGCCTTGTCGCCAAACTTTTTATTGTTTGCCTTTGCAAATTTATCTAGCGCAAGGGCCTTGATGCCCTTACCAAAAGCCTTGGAAGGGGAAAGCTGTTGCAAGACGCTCAAAGAGAGGATTTGCGGTCTCTCCGTTGACGTCGCCCTTCTTGAACTGTGGGAAATTGGTGCCAAACTTCATAGTACAGAACTGGTGAATCTCTTCATCGGACTCAGGGGCTTGGCCTGCAAACTGATTGCAAGGGAAGTCCAAGATTTCAAAGCCCTGATCTTTATAAGCAGCGTAAATACGCTCAAGATCCTCATACTGTGGGGTAAAACCACATCCAGTTGCAGTATTAACAATAAGAAGAACCTTACCGTCAAATGAGGAGAGGGAAGTAAGAGATCCATCACGCTCTTCTACAGAGAGGTCATAGATGTTGGTGTTTGCCATGATGTTCCTTTCAACCAGCCTTGGGTAGTCCGTGGCATTGGATGGTTTATTTTCTAAGGGTAGTGTACCCCGCTTGGATTAGCTTAACACAAATAAATTGTGTACAATTTAAATTTCACAGCAATAACACAGAGGAGATGTTATGTTTCATTAATTTGTTAATCCAAATGAACAAGGTATCAAATATTTAAGTAACGCCTCAGAGCAGCTTCTTCACAAAAATTTATATGTACACCACGGCTAACCATAGGAAACGTTTTCGCAGGTAAGAAATTACTTGTGTACAATTGTTTCATTAGGATAACCAATTAGTAATGATTTTCACTTGTTTTCTTGTCAAAAAACCCGTATCTTCAATATGTCACTAACCGATTAATTTGCAAAAAGCAGATAGGAGATTGTTATGAAATTGACTAATTGGTGTCTCGCAGCTAGCGGTGCTGCAATTGCTGGCGTTGTTGCTGGCCTTGCTTCTAACGGCACTCTTCACAAGGTAGCTGTTAAGGCAACTGCATGCGGCCTTCGCGTAACTGATCGCGTTGCTGCAGAGACTCAGAACGTTGTTGACGAGGCTAACGACGTTGTTGCAGAGGCTCGTCGTGAGTCCAAGATTGACGCTGCAGTTCGTGCTCGCCTTGCTGAGCTCGAGGAGGGTATCCGCGCTGAGGTTACCAAGCAGGTCGACGCAGAGGGCGCACAGGCATAGTTTATGCGCTTCACAATTACTAATGAAATCTCAGGTCGCATTCGTGCAAAATGCGACCTGGGTCATATTGATGAGGCTGAAGCCCGCGGAATTTCCTATGAGCTGATGCGTGTTGACGGTGTTCGTCACGCAGAAGTGCACATGGCAAATGACTCTCTTTTTGCTGAGGTTTGATCCTCTTAAGAGAGATCAGGTACTTGCTGCTGTCAGAGCTTTTGATGTCTTAAATTTGCCTCGAGAAGAAGAGGCGGGTCTTGAAGATTTCTGCAGCTCTATTGAGATGGCACTTGAGAACAACCGCTTCCAGATGGAAGTTGTGACTACGTTTGCTCGCCGCTGGATTATACGCTCTTTGCCTCTTCCAGCAGTTGCAAACTACGCCTATGTCATTCTCCGTGCAATTCCATTTGTCGTGGAAGGCGTTAAGCGCCTTCTCAAGAAAGAACTTACTGTTGAGGTTTTGGATGCAACTGCAATTACCACTTCTATTCTGAGGAATGAGTGGGCAGATGCTTCTACCGTCATGTTCTTGCTTGAGCTTTCTACAACTATGGAGAACCACGTGGCAAGCCGTGCTCGTCTTGCACTGCGTGATGGCCTCATTACGCGCTCTGAGAACGTTTGGGCTCGCATTGATGGCAAAGATGTTGTCATTGCTCTTTCTGAGGTCGAGAAAGGCATGATTTTGCATCAGCGCGCTGGCGGTGTTCTTCCTGTTGACGGTAAGGTTGTTGAAGGCGTCGGCCAGATGAATGAGGCCGCCATGACAGGCGAGTCGCGTCTTGTTACTAAAGAGGTTGGCTCTACTGTTTACGCTGGTACTGCACTTGAAGATGGAGACCTTATGGTCTGCGTCACGGCTCCTCCAGGAATGTCTCGTATCGATAACATTGTTGATATGGTCGAGCAGTCCTCAGAGCTTAAGGCAGGTGCACAGTCAAAGGCAGAGCGTCTTTCTGATGCTTTGGTTCCTTACAGTTTCCTTGCATTCTTTGGCATTTGGGGTCTCACGCGCAACATTACTAAGGCCATGACCGTTCTTATGGTTGACTACTCCTGCGCTATTAAGCTTTCCACTCCTGTTGCGGTTGCAAGCGCCATGGATGAGGCTGCTAAGTTTGGCATGACCGTAAAGGGCGGAAAATACCTCGAGAAGATCGCCGCAGCAGATCTTATCGTCTTTGACAAGACAGGTACGCTGACCAAGGCTGTTCCACATGTTGAGTGCATTGTCAGCTTCTGTGATCGCACAGAAGATCAGCTTCTGCGTCTTGCTGCTTGTATTGAGGAGCACTTCCCACACAGTATGGCTCGTGCGATTGTCAACGAGGCTAAGACTCGTGGCTTGAAGCATAAGGATGAGTTCCATGCTGAGGTTAAATACGTTGTTGCCCACGGTATCCGTACTAAGGTAAATGACAAAGAGGTCTGTATTGGCTCTGCTCACTTCATTTTTGACGATGAAGGAACTCCAATGCCGGAGGGAATTCAGGACGATCTTGCACAGATTGCCCCAACCTCGTCCATTATCTTTATGTCCGAGGATTCAAAACTTATTGCAGCAATTTGTATTACCGATCCTGTAAGGGAAGATGCAGCAGCAACTATTACGCAGCTTCGTGCTCTTGGTGTTAAGCGTATGGTTATGCTGACCGGCGACTCAGAAAACGTTGCAGCAAGTGTTGCTAAGAAGCTTGGTCTTGATGACTACGTCGCACAGATTCTCCCAGAGGATAAGTGCGAGTATGTTAAGAAGTTCCAGCAGGAGGGTTACACCGTTGCAATGGTGGGCGATGGTATCAACGATTCACCTGCACTAGCCGTATCTGATGTTTCACTGGCGCTTTCTGATGCAACTGATATTGCTCGTGCTGTTGCGGATATTTCAATTAAGAATGATTCGCTTGAATCTTTGGTAATCATGCGTCTTTTGGGCCAGCAGGTAATGAAGAGGATTCATGCTGACTATCGCACAATTGTTGCGCTGAACAGCTCTTTCATCGCTGCGGGTGTAGCAGGTCTTATAACGGTAAGCACTGCTGCATACCTTCATAACCTTTTGACGCTTTCGGTTACGCTTGCTAATACCAGGTCACTGCTTTCCTCTGCAGCTCATAATCCGTATGTTCCTTCAGAGGTAAAGATGCTTCTGACAGATGGACAAGCTGCTTAGAAAGTATTTTTGGCGCAGTTAAGCTGTCGATGAACTGCTCACAAGCTCTTGTTTCTTGCAAAAGAGAAACAAGAGCTTTTTTCATCCAAAAAAAGAAAAAAATATTTTGGTTTATCACTTGCAAATAGTTAGCTAAGTCTTACACTTTAGATAGTTAGATATGGTTAACTTGTTTATGTATCATCTGTGAGCTTGAAAACCTTTCTACTTTTTTTGCTTTATCAGTCCGGAACCTTTCCCCTCTCCAAGGGTCCGGAATTCCGGCGCCGTCGGCTCCCTTTAAGTCGGCGGCGCACTTTTTCGAAGGGAGTAGGCGTGGCATGGATTATTTGACTTCTACTGAAAATCTCTTGCTCCAAAGCGCTGTCACTCCCTCTACGTATGTATTTGATTCCGTCTCTTCCAGTACAAGCGCAAGAACAATCTATACTCCTGAGCTTTGTCATGAATTTGCGGCAACCTTTGTACGCTGCGCTGCAGGAGTAATTGTGCATATGAAACCAGCTGCTCTTTTTTTCTTTTTACCTCACATAAGTTGTGCAACTCTTGTGCAAGCGTAAGCTGTACCAGTTCCACACTCAGATCCTTTTTGTGCCGCGCCACTCACGAGCTTTCTTTGTTTGGAGTGACCCTTTTAGCAACTTCTGCTATTTCGGGTGGAAAAGTATCCTTCGTTGCTTATAGACCTGCACTTGTGGAGGATATTCTCGCCAAACCGGAGCATAGAGAGTTTTTAGCATCGTTTGGTCATCCAACTGAGTCGGTAAAAGCGCTGATGAAGAGCATGCGTTCAAGAATTTTTGCTTTTCATTCAAAAAGATGCGCGTTTCCACATGAGATTGGACTTGTTCTAGGTTATCCACTTGCTGACGTGCAAGGTTTTATTAACGGTCAGTTAGAGCTTTTTACTGGTGCGTGGAAGGTGTATGACAATACGTCAGAGACACGCCTGCGCTTAGAACAACTCAAAGAGGCGGAAGAGCACTGTAAGCATCGTTTTTATCAAGGGGAATCTTTAGCGCAGATTCTCTCATCGTATGGCAATACCAAGAAACGCCAGGTTGCATAAGGGGTGTGCTTGGATTTCTTGTTGAGGTATTGAAAGTAATGTGTAGTTTTCCAGGGGGAGCCTGGACACAGAAGGAGGAAATGTATGAGTAAAGTAGCAGTTGTGTATTGGTCCATGACGGGCAATACTGAGGCAATGGCAAAAGAGCTTGCAAGTGCTGCAGACACCGAGGCTATTGAGTCTTCTGAGTTCTCTGCGGATATGTGCGATCAGTACGATGCATTTGCTTTTGGCTGCCCTGCAATGGGTGATGAGGAGCTTGATCCTGATTTTGAGGAGCTCTTCAATGACTGCGCAGGCAAGCTTGGCCAGAAGCCAACCGCTCTCTTTGGTTCTTATGACTGGGGAACCGGCGACTGGATGGAGACTTGGAAGCAGAATGCTGAAGCAGAGGGTGTCAACGTTGTTGAGACTTTTATCTGCAACCTTGAGCCAGATGACGATGCTCTTGAGGCTCTTCGCGGTCTTGGCGCAAAGCTTTCTGCTTAAGCTGCAGTACGATTTTTGCTGTTGCTGTTAAATTTTTGCGAGAAAAACATCATTTTTTTGAATAATCTAGAAAATGATGGGTAGTAAAACAGCAACAGAAGGGAAGTTTGTATGTCACCAATCAATATCATTGTTATTCTTGCTGTTGTAGCGCTTTGCGGTTTTGCGGTTTATCGTGTTTACGGAATTGCTGCAGGTAAAAAAGGCTGCTGCTCTGATGAGGGAACAGGTGTTGCTACCTGTAACACAGAGCAGGTTTCTGCTGCAGATGGTCCAGAAGACAAAGATGAATCTCATTACCCTTATGTTCAAACATTTGAGATTGGTGGTATGACTTGCCAGAACTGCGTCAATCATGTGACTCGAGCTCTCGATAGTATTGAGGGAACATGGGCGCAGGTTACTCTAGCTGGTGGTCAGGCACGTGTCCTCAGCAAAAATCCAATTGATGTCGATGCGTATCGAGCTGCCGTAGAGAAAGAAGGCTACCGTCTTCGTGCGTAAGCACAACAAGATCTTCTCGCAAGAAATAAACTTTGAAGAAATTTTGTAAAACTTGCGTAATAGCTGTGCAAAGTAGCGCTCTTTGGCTTGTTTAATCAGCCGAAGAGCGCTATCCTATTGCCCGTATGGCGTCAAGCTATGCACTGTATCTGTTGGCCCCCGAGAGCATGTAAGTTTCCGAGTAGAGAAGCCCACGTATTGGCACTCTGGCAGCAACCATGTTGACCGGGGCCCCGTTTTGGAAGGGGTCCACCTTTGAGTGAGATTCAGAACTCGTCCATCTTCTCTTTGGATGAAATTTCCGATGAGGAAATGAACAGCCTGATCGACGGCACTGTCACTGATTTTGATGAGGGAGATCTTGTCAACGGCACCGTCGTCAAGATTGAGCGCGATGAGGTCCTCGTAGACATTGGCTACAAGTCTGAGGGCGTTATTCCTGCTCGTGAGCTTTCTATTCGTAAAGACGTTAACCCTGCAGAGGTCATCTCCCTGGGTGAGGATGTCGAGGCTCTTGTTCTTCAGAAAGAGGACAAAGAGGGCCGTCTGGTTCTCTCCAAGAAGCGTGCTGAGTACGAGCGTGCTTGGAAGGCAGTTGAGGATAAGTTCAACGCTGGTGAGACTGTTGAGGGCGAGGTTATCGAGGTTGTTAAGGGCGGTCTGATTCTTGACATTGGCCTCCGTGGCTTCCTGCCTGCATCCCTTGTTGACCTTCGTCGTGTCAAGGATCTTGGTACATTCATGGGCACTCGTATTGAGGCTCGTGTTATCGAGATGGATCGTAACCGTAACAACGTTGTTCTTTCTCGCCGTATTGTCCTTGAGGAGGCTCGTAAGGCAGAGCGTCAGGACATCCTGGGCAAGCTCCAGGTTGGCATGAAGCTCAAGGGTAACGTTTCCTCCATCGTCGAGTTTGGTGCATTTGTTGACCTTGGCGGCATTGACGGCCTGGTCCACATCTCCGAGCTTTCTTGGAACCACGTTAACCACCCATCTGAGGTTGTTAAGGTTGGCCAGGAGGTTGAGGTTCAGGTTCTCGACGTTGACCTTAACCGTGAGCGCATCTCCCTTGGTCTCAAGCAGACCTCTGAGGATCCATGGCGCGTACTTGTTTCCAAGTACCCAGTTGACGCTATCATTGAGGGCACTGTCACCAAGCTTGTTACCTTCGGTGCATTTGTTGACCTTGGTAATGGCGTTGAGGGCCTTGTCCACATCTCCGAGATGGCTAAGCAGCACGTTACCGCTCCATCCCAGGTCTGCAAGGTTGGCGATGTTGTGCAGGTAAAGGTCATGGAGATTGATCTTGACCGTCGTCGCATTTCTCTGTCTATGAAGGCAGCTGCAGAGACTCTTGGAATTGACATTGAGGTCACTCCACTTCCTGAGGAAGAGCGTGCAGCAGCAGAGGCTGCAGCAGCTGCAGCTGAGGCTGATCTTGAGGCTCACATGGTTGAGTCTGAGGCTGAGGCAACAGCTGAGCAGACCGAAGAGGCTGCAGAGTAGTAATACGCTTCGCGTAGCTACAGGCAATTTACAAGAGACGTCATCGTAAGATGGCGTCTCTTTTTTCATGTGATTAATAAATATCTCCATTCCTTACGTGTTATGTAAGTGGGAAAATAGCAAGCCAGTTTTTCTGAGGAGGAATATATCCATGACATCAAAGACGCATAGCCGTGCACTTCTAGCTGTTATGTTTGGCTTACTAGCAGCTCTGTTCTTTGCACCACATGCGGTGTATGCTGCAAGTAGCGCTTCGTTCTATAACGGAGTAACTTCAAACACTACGCCATCCGTAAGTACTGATGGCCTTATTGCGCGCTCTCTCTATTACACAGACGCTTCTGGTCAGACATCTAACTATGGATACAAAGACAATGACACTACGCAGATGAATCGCTCTATTGTAGACATTGATACCTATCAAAATTTGCAAGCTGTAGTTAAGGTGACTAATCTTTCTTCTTCTGCTGTATCTGTCAATGAGGTTATGCAGTTGCCACTTACGCGCTATGTAAACTCTGGTTCTAATGCTGATTTGCGTGCAACTGGATTTATTTTCTCGTCAACTAATGCAGGAACTGCAATCAATCTGAACATTGGCGGTTTAAACGGTGGTTCTGGTGCTCAGCCAGCTGCTCATGCATATGCCGCATATCAGGCAGCTGGTCAGAGTGATTCTGAGATGCGTTCTATCTCTATCTCTGGCTCTCTGGCTCCAGGTGAGACTATTACCCTTACGGTTCCTCTGACGCTCACCAATCCTTCTGCCATTAATTTGTATGGCACAAATTATGTTCCACTTACTCAGTATCTACTTGACCATAAGACTTCTTATGGAAACCCTCGCACTTCCATCAGGTTTGCAAGGCAAGTCCTAGAGCAGGGAACTAACAACTCAATTTTAGGTAGCAATAAAAAGTATCTTGGTGTAATCATTAATCCTGACGGTAGTTATTATGCAATTCCTCAGGATGAGCAGAATGCTATGCCTACTATCTCCAAGAGAGACATCTACGTAGACAACATCCTGTACGAAGATCGTCATAGCGCGACCGTTAATGATGCTCTCTATACAGGTGGTGCTTACTACATTGATCTGACTAATATCAAAGATGCAATGAAGGACTTAGGCTATTCAGTTCACACAGGTAATTCCAATAGAGGACTCTACCTTAATATTCCTGGCTGGCAGCTCGCTGTTGATAATGATCTTGCTGACGATGTGTATCAGGAGTATGCATATACCAGCAGGTCTACTGGTGCTCTTCAGATTTACGCTTCTGAGGGTTCTACCGATAGTGTTGTGCTTAATGAGAATGGCGTTACTCCTCTATATACTGAGCTTAGAAAAGTAGTATCTGCCCATAATGTCACTATTACTGCTAATCAGGACACCTGGGGCATCACTGACAACCTTGATTCTATAGTTGATCACAATGATAATCAGGTTACCCCTGCTGCTGGTTCTGCTGATGCTCGTATTAAGGTTGTTGATCAGAGTGGTGCAGTTGTACTTGATATCGCAATCATGGATGCAACAACTGTTGCTCAGAAGGCAGAAGAGATTTCTAAGACTCCTGGCGCATACTCCATTACGTATTACTATTACTTCAACGGTAATGCTGCAGCTGCGGGTAATGATTATGAGGCTTCAAAGACGGTTACTCTAACTGTTAAGTCTGATACTCCAGCTCCAGCACCAACTCCAGAGGATCCTTCTAATCCAGCCTCTCCAGTAAAAGAGAAGAAGGCAAAGAGAAAAAAATCTCAGCTTCCAAACACAGGAGAAGAACTTCTAGTTATTCCAAGTATGATTATGGGTGCATCAGCTCTAACTGTAGTAGGTTTTATGAGGCGTAGACGCTAAAAACTAAAATGATCTTCTTGTCAGATTGCTTTGTATTGGCAAGCACCACTTAGGTGCTTGCCAATATTTTTATAGATAAAACGGACAACTGTCTAAAAATGCTTAGTCATTATTTATTCTTGTATATAGCTAATTTCTATATAGTTAAACAAAATACGCAGGTAAATAGATTTTTGTTATTATCGTCGCAATTTAATGTTTCATGTCTATTTCATCCTAGGTATATATAGGTAAATGCTGGTAATTGTTTTGTATAGTTATCTAACCCCAGCAGGGTTGTCTTATAAATCGTCTTAATAAGAAAGAAGGGTTAACATGCTGGAAAATTCACTCAGCCGTCGTAATTTTTTGAAGGCATCAGGTATGGTAGCGGCTGGTGGTGGCGCATCTATGATGTTGGCTGGCTGCAATCCTTCCTCCACTGATACTCCTGCGGCTTCTGATAAGAAGAAGATTCTTCGCTACGGCTCCGCAAACTCTAAGCAGGGCCTTGATATGCAGCGCGCAAACAACTCACAGTCCGCAGGTGTTGCAGACTCTGTTTGTGAGTCTCTCCTTCGTTGGACTGAGGATAACGAGCTTGTTCCATGTCTGCTTAAAGAGATTCCAACCTTTGAGTCTGATGGTCTTACTCTTAAGTGTGAGCTCAAAGAAGGTATCAAGTTCCACGACGGTACTACTTTGACCGCAAAGGATGTTAAGTACACCTTTGAGCGTATGTTTAAGCCAGAGACTAAGGCTCTCTCTACCAGTTTCTTTGACAAGATTAAGGGTGCTCCAGAGATGCTCGCTGGCAATGCCACCGAGCTTGAGGGCCTTACGGTTCAGGATGACACTCACTTTACCTTTAAGCTTTCTGAGCCTTACATTGTTTTTGTAAGCGTTCTTGGTATCTCTTACGCCTGTATCTTCCCAGAGAAGGCTTGTGAGGCTGCTGGCGCTGATTGGGGTACTGGTACTAATCTTATTGGTACTGGTAAGTACAAGATCAAGAGCAATGATGACACTACCGAGGTTGTTCTTGAGCGCTTTGATGACTACCATGACGGCAAGCCTGCACTGGATGAGATTCGTATTCACTACTACGATGACACCAACACTCAGCTGCTTGCATTCAAGAACAACGATATTGACTTCTGTGACCTTCCATCTTCTCTGTACCAGCAGTATTCAAAGGATGCAGACGTTAAGGACCTCATTACCGCATATCAGACCCTTGGCGTTAACTTTATCAACCTTAACCTCAAAGAGGGTCTGGGTCTGACTGATCCTAAGGTTCGTCAGGCACTTTCTCTGGCAATCAACCGTCAGGAGCTTGTTGATAACATTGCTTCTGGAAACGGTACCGTTGCAAGTGGTTGGCTTGCTCCTGCAACACCTGGTTACGACAAGAGCGCACCTGCATTTGAATATGATCCTGAGAAGGCTAAGTCTCTGCTTGCTGAGGCTGGTGCATCTGACCTTAAGCTTTCTGCAAAGGTTAGAAAGTCTTACGAAAAACTCCTTGTTGCTGTTCAGGAGTACTGGAGCAAGGTTGGCGTTACCCTTGATGTTCAGGTAGAGGACAACGCAGTCTGGAATACTGACTGGGCCGCTGGTAACCTCCAGATTACTACCCTTGCTTGGTATCCACTGTTTGCCGATGGTGACCAGCACATGTACACCTACTTCTACAGTACTAACGCTGCAAAGAAGTCTTCCTTCTATAACAACCCAGAGTTTGACAAGCTCCTTGTTGAGGGTCGCTCTGAGTCTAACAAGGACAAGAGGACTGAGGATTACAAGAACGCAGACAACCTGCTTACTCGTACGGACTTTGCAACTCTTCCTCTGTACTGGCCAAAGAACTCCTTTGTTGCTAAGAAGTATGTTAAGAACGCTAAGGTTGGAAACTTGATCTATCACTTCTATGATGTCGATATTGATACATCTGATTCCGATTACACCGTTCCAGAAAACTAAGTAGCAGTTTTGCTATAAACTTTAAAGCGGCATCTAAGGTTCTTGGATGCCGCTTCATTTTCTTGAGGGGAGAGGAGCTCAGGAGTGAGATCGTTTCTAATCAAACGAATCCTTCAAGCAGTGAGCGTTGTAGTTTGTATTTCTGCTTTAACGTTTTTTGTCTTGAATATTGTCCCAGGTGACCCAGTACGAGTCATGATGGGCGATATGGCTGATGAGGCTACTGTTCAACAGGTCCGTCACACCATGGGTCTTGATAAGCCAATTCCAGAGCAGTACGCAAACTGGTTTGTAAAAATGCTTGGTGGAGATTTTGGAACTTCTTACACTCAGAAGCGACCTGTCATTGCACTTCTGACTAAGGCTTTGGGAGTTACGCTACGCTTAGCAGTGTTTGCGTATCTTTTTGCCATAGTATTTGGTCTTTTGATGGGTATTCTCGCCGCAGTAAACCATGGAAAATGGCTTGATAGAACCCTTATGTCAGCTGCAATCTTTGGTATTTCTGCCCCTTCATTCTGGGTGGCATTAGTACTGCAGATCATTTTTGCCTTGACGCTTAAATGGTTCCCGTTGTCTGGTGTTAAAACGCCATCCGCGTACGTTCTTCCTGTTATTGCGCTGGGCTCTCGTTACGCAGCAAGTATTGCCCGCGTTACCAGGACCAGCATGCTGGACGTATTAAATCAGGACTACATTAGAACCGCTGAAGCTAAGGGCTTAAAGCGCTCCGCTATTGTTTTGAAGCACGCGCTCAGAAATGCTCTTATCCCAATTATTACCATTGCTGGATCTCAGCTGGGAGACATCCTTACTGGTTCCATCATCATTGAGCAGATCTTCAACATGAACGGTATGGGTAAGCTGCTTATCGATGCAATTAATGCTCGTGACCTGCCGCTAATTCAAGGTAGCGTCATGTACGTGGCAATTATCTGCGTCGTTATCTATCTGCTTGTTGATATTTTGTACGCAGTGGTTGATCCACGCATTCGTCTTGGAGAGGAGGCATCAGAGTAATGGCTTTGTTTACAAGTGATAAAAATAGCGAGAAGGTCCAAAAGACTGAAGCTGTACTTGAGGATGCCGCCAAGGCTCAAGAAGAGGAGCAGGCTGCCACTAAAAAGGTTCGTGCTCAGAGCTACTGGCAGGTTAGCTGGAACATTTTTTTAAGAGGAACAAACTGGGCATGATCTGCTTAGGCATTGTTTTTGGCCCTTGCGATTATTGCAATTCTTGCTCCTGTGATTGCTCCTTACAGCTACAAGGATCAAAACCTGGCAATTATGAATCAAAACCCTACAGTAGAGCACCTTTTAGGTACCGATGAATATGGACGAGATATCCTTTCTCGTATCATCTATGGCTGCCAGATTTCTCTGTCTGTTGGTATTATTTCGCAGGCTATTGCCCTCTTTATTGGCTTTGTTGCGGGAGTTGCAGCCGGATATTATGGCCGTTGGGTTGATGCAGTTGTTTCCTTTATCATTCAGGTTTTCTCCAGCTTCCCATTCTTGCTTTTTGCAATTTTGATTATGTTTGTTATGGGCCCAGGTCTTATTAACCTCTATATTGCACTGGGTCTTCTGATGTGGACAACTACGGCAAGGCTGATTCGAGGCGACGTCATGCGCCTGAAGAATTCTGAATACATTCAGTCTTGTATTTTGTCTGGTGGTAACAGCTTCCGCATCATCATGAAGCATTTGCTTCCTAACTGCATTTCTACGCTGATCGTTGTTTCTACCCTGGGTATTCCAAGTGCAATTCTTTCTGAGGCAACGCTTTCGTTCTTGGGATTGGGCGTTCAGCCACCTGATGCAAGCTGGGGTCAAATGATTGCAGCTTCTCAGCCATTCCTTGAATCACAGCCTATCTACAGTATTGCTCCAGGTATTGTCATCATCATTACGGTTATGTCTTTTAACTTGCTTGGCGATGCTCTGCGCGACGCCCTTGATCCAAAGATGCGTTCTTAGAAAGGAGGTTACGTTTATGGCAGAAAATACAGACGCAACATTTGAGCATGTCATCGAAGGTCCAAATGGTCAGGCTGTGAAGTTTTGCAGTCTTGAGGAGCGCAAGCTTGCGCAAGAGACGGCTCAAAAAGAGCGAGAAGAGCAGTGCAAGAAGAACGTCCTTCTCGACGTTAATGATCTTGATGTTACGCTTTTCACCGAAGATGGCGCACTTCCTGCAGTAAGTGACCTCTCGTTTATTATGCGTAAAGGCGAGACTCTTGCGGTAGTAGGAGAGTCTGGCTGCGGTAAGTCCATGACGGCATTGTCAGTCATGGGATTGCTGCCTACACCTCCTGCGCAGATTACCGGCGGAGAAATTATTTTTGAGGGAACTGATTTAACGCAGCTTCCTCGTGGTGGCATGCGTGACTTCCGCGGTAATCGCATTGGTATGATCTTCCAGGAGCCTATGACCTCCTTAAATCCTGTTATGAAATCTGGTCTTCAGATTCGTGAAGGCATCCTTGTTCATAATCCCAACATGAGCAAACAGGAGGCAGATCAGAAGGCCCTTGATATGATTAAGCTGGTGGGTATTCCTGCACCAGAGAAGGTCTTCTCGTCATATCCACATGAGCTTTCTGGTGGCATGCGCCAGCGTGTCATGATTGCTATGGCACTAGCTTGCCAGCCATCACTGCTTATCTGCGACGAGCCAACAACCGCTCTTGACGTAACGGTTCAGGCACAGATTCTGCAGATTATCGATCGCATGAAGCAAGATTTGGGCACCGCTGTCATGTTGATTACACACGACATGGGTGTTGTTTCCGAGATGGCTGACTGGGTTCTTGTCATGTACGCTGGTCATCGCGTTGAGTATGCGCAGTCTGCAGAGCTCTTTACTAACCCTCTGCACCCTTATGCTCAGGGCTTGATTGCGTCCATTCCATCGTTTGACGAGCGCACCAAGGAACTCTATGCAATTCCTGGTAGCGTTCCTATGCTTTCGCATATGCCTTCTGGCTGCCCATTCCATCCACGTTGTCCGTTTGCTAAGGACATTTGTAAGAATCGTCGTCTAGCTTGACTGCTGTTGGTGAAGACAATTGCCATACTGTCAGCTGTTGGAAATACACTGATGAGTGGGGTGAGTAGTCATGGCAGAAGAGAAGAACACAGACGTCAAAGACCTTTCTGGCGAGAAAACCATCTTGTCCGTAAAGAACCTGGTTAAGCGATTCCCCATAAAAAACGGCGTTTTTGGTCGTTCTAACGCTTCCGTTCATGCTGTTGAGGACGTTTCTTTTGAGCTCAGGCGCAAAGAGACCTTGGCCATTGTTGGCGAGTCTGGCTGCGGAAAGTCTACAACAGGCAAGTGCGTACTGCGTCTCACTGAGCCAACCTCTGGTACGGTTGAGCTTGATGGGGAAGATTTCACCTCACTTAAGGGAGAAGATCTTAAGCGTGCTCGTCAGAAGATGAAGCTTATCTTCCAAGATCCTTACAGTTCGCTGAACCCTCGCATGACAGTCATGGATATCATTGGCGAGCCTATTGATATTGCAGGTACTTATAAAACAAAGTCAGAGCGTGATGCTCGCATTGAAGAGGTAATGGAGGAAGTTGGCCTTAACCTTGAGTTCAAGTACCGCTACCCTCACGAGTTCTCGGGCGGTCAGCGCCAGCGTATTGGTATTGCTCGCGCTATTGTGCTTGAGCCAGAAATTGTTGTCTGCGATGAGCCTGTTTCTGCTTTGGACGTTTCTGTTCAGGCCAAGGTAATCAACTTGCTTGAAGAGCTTCAGAAGGACCACGGTCTGGCATACATCTTTATTAGCCATGACCTTTCCGTTGTTCGCCACATTGCTGATACTGTTATGGTCATGTACCTGGGTCACCAGATGGAGTTTGCCACCAAAGACGCCCTCTTTGAGCGTCCTTTGCACCCATACACTCAGGCACTTTTAGACGTTATTCCTCGTATTCGCCACGAGCGTATCCAGGAAAAGCGCATTCTTCAAGGTGACGTTCCAAGTCCTGCTAATCCACCTTCAGGTTGCGTATTCCACACGCGCTGCCCTAAGGCAATGAAGGTTTGCTCCGAGCGCATTCCTGAGCGCATCGAGGCTGAGCCAGGTCACTTCTGCGCTTGCCACCTGTACAACGCATCTCTCTCCGATGCTGAGCGTACACCACAGGTGGCTCACGCTATTGAGGCGGCTCAGAAGGCTGTAGAAGAAGCGCGCCTTGAGGAGAAGATTTCCGAGTAGCGCATCTTATTGTCGTGTCTTAAAACGGCATACAAACACAAAAATGGCGAGAAGACCAATTGATCTTCTCGCCTTTGTTTTTGGGTGTAGGAAACCTTACTTCTTCTGAACCTTATCGAAGTGAGGGTTAACCAGAACGGTGAGACCACTAAACTCTGGCTTTAGAGCGTAAGGCATCTGTGGCCAGTCGATAGGTAGGCATGCGTAGTCTGTGTGAGTCATGAGGCTATCTGCCTGACGGGTGAGCTCAAGTACTTTGTCGTTGTTGTTAACGGTAAGGCGAGCCTGGTCAACCAGGTTGTCAAACTCGGTGCTGTTGTAGAAGGAAGACTTCTTTGCAGCGCGGTCAGAGCGGAAGTAGGAGCCCATGTGCTCAACACCCTGGAAGGAGAGGGTAGACCAGGTAACAAGAGTGACTTCAAGGTCACCGTTAGTACGTGCGTCGCTCCAAACACCAGAGTCAATAACGCTTACGTTACAGGTAACGCCAATCTTTGACCAAGCATCCTGAAGGGCAACCATGAGGTTCTGATCCTGGCTTCTGACCTGTGCGTTAAGAGTGAGGTTAGAAACACCAGCCTCTGCAAGAAGCTGCTTTGCTTTGTCTACGTTGTACTCAAATTCTGGAGCGGACTCGTTATAGCCGGTCTCAGAAGAAGGAATGAACGATTTAGCAGGCTTAGCAACACCAGAGAAAATAGTGCTGCAGATGGTGTCTCTATCAATAGCCATAGAGAGAGCCTGTCGAACACGAACATCCTTGAGGTTCTCGCTCTTGAGGTTCAAGTTTACAAACTGCGTGGAAGCTGGGGTGTAGTAAACAATCTCTTTTGCAACGGCTTCATCATTCTTGTACTGCTGAATGAGAGCCTGAGAAATAAAGACTAGATCAACATCATTATTCTTATAGTTAAGAATACGAGTATTGGCATCATCGATATAGACAAATCTGAGCTCATCTAGGCCAGGCTTGCCCTGGTGATAGTCAGAGAAGCCCTCAAGAACAACCTCAGTAGTGCTGTCGTTAGAGACAAGTTTATAGGCACCAGTGCCAATGAAGTTAGTCTCAGTTCCCCATGCCTCACCAGCTTCTTTACAGGCCTTCTCTGGGTAGATAACAGCATAGAACTGAGCCATGATTGCGTTAAAGGTTGAATAAGGCTGTGTCAACTTAATGTCAAAGTGACGGTCATCCTTAATTACAACGCCGGAAAGTTCTTCGGTGGTGCCAGCAATAATGTCCTTTGCACCCTCAATATAGGCATAAGAGTCAATTGATGTTGCCTTTGTTGCAGGAAGGAACATACGAGTTAAGGTGTACTTAACGTCAGATGATTTAAGGGTTTCTCCGTTGTGGAACTTGACACCTTCTTTAAGCTCAAAAAGAGTAGGTGAGACCATCATCAGATACGGTAGGCAGAGCAGTAACCAGATTTGGCTCAATCTCTTTAGTCTCTGGATTAAGCACCAGAAGAGATTCTGCAACAGCCTCAGATACACCAACAGAACCAGAGGTCTTCTGAGTATCAAAGGTAACCTTTGGATTGTTAACGCCAAAGCGCATCACTTTTTTTATCAGAGTCTCCGCCACCAGAACCGCCACAAGCAGAAAGTAGTGAAGCAGAACCGGCGACAACGGCAGCCGCCAAAGATCCACGTAGAAAAGTCTTACGTGATAAGTTGTTGAATACGTGCTCTTTCATAAGGCACCTTCCGTCTGAATCTACTAAAAAGTGAAACAAAAAAATAAGAACTGTCTTCCTAGTACCCAAATTAATTGCACACAATACAGACGAATGTTTCATTCGAGAAAAAAACATTGTGAAGGAAATGCTATGAGAGTGGCATGAAGAACGTAAAAAGCGATAAAGTCATAGACTTATTAAGGGTATACCTTTAACGTGAATTTAGATAGAAGTACTGACTGATAAGAGGGTTTTGTGGTTATTCCAGATATCGTAAAAGATGCATTCAATGATGTTCCAGATCTTCCTACTTCTGAGCGTCCTCTTATCTGTGTAACCCCTCGTTGGATGCCTGAAGAAAATTTTTCTGATTCTGCTTCTGTTGGACAGATCCAGTTTGACGCCATCCTTGCAGCTGGCGGCATTCCTATCATGGTGCCTTTGACTGATGACCCAGAGGTTATTGCTCAGTTTGTTGAGATGTGTGACGGCTTTTGCCTTACCGGTGGTCATGATGTTGATCCGCGCAATTGGGGAGAAGAACCACGTGATCTTAATCGTTTGTGTCCTATAAGAGACAGGCTTGAGTTTGAGCTCGTAAAACAGGTACTTGCTGTCGATAAACCTATACTTGCTATTTGTCGTGGTCTTCAACTTTTGAATGTTGTACTGGGCGGTACACTTGTACAAGATTTACATACGCTTGAGCCAACAGAAAATCATGTGTTCTGGACTCATCTTGCAAATCTGTATCATCCTGCCCACGCCGTACATGTTGAGAAAGATTCTTTGCTGTATGAGTCTCTGGGTAA
Organism: uncultured Atopobium sp.; assembly: GCA_916438965.1. Taxonomy (GTDB): domain Bacteria; phylum Actinomycetota; class Coriobacteriia; order Coriobacteriales; family Atopobiaceae; genus Lancefieldella. The sequence goes on from CAKAGI010000001.1 coordinate 389,536, forward strand.
GGTTGAAGATATTCAGGCTAATTCATACCATGATGAAGCGCTTCGCAATGTTGCTTCTGACTTGCGTGTTGTTGCTCATTCTTCTGATGGCATTATTGAAGGCGCTGAGGTTATTGGTAAAACATTTGTCCTTGGCGTGCAGTGGCATCCAGAGTATGGTTGGCAATACAGCAAGGCTGACTGTGAACTTTGGAAATCCTTTGTTACAGCTTCACGAGCCTCACGGTCTTCTCGTTAATAAATTGATACTCTAAACTGCGTTGACTATCTGGTTAGCGCAGTTTTTTTATAAGGGAGTTTTATGAGTGACGTTTTAGATAGATTTATTGCGTATTGTAAAGTTTCTTCTCAGTCTAATCCGCTGACGGCAGATACCGTTCCTTCAACTAAGTCTCAGTACCAGATGGCTGAGGTTGTTGCAGCTGATCTTCGCGAGCTTGGTGCAGAAAATGTGACTGTTGATGAGCACGCGTATGTGGTTGCTCATTGGCCGGCAAGCAAGGGCCTAGAAGACCTTCCAACCCTTGGTTTTTGCTGTCATATTGATACCGCTTGGCAGTCTTGGGGTAATCCCGTCCATCCGCAGGTTGTTACCTATGAAGGCGGCAAGCTGGTGGTGGGTCAAGATCGCGATGGCAGGGAAGTATATATCAGCCCAGAGACTAATCCTCATCTTGAGCATATGGTTGGCTGGCAGCTTGTTACCACTGATGGCACCTCACTGCTTGGTGGCGACGATAAAGCAGGTATTGCCATGCTGGTCAGCCTCCTTGCTCGCTACAAAGAGCATCCAGAGCTTAAGCATCCACGCATCGCACTTGCCTTTGTTCCTGACGAAGAGATTGGTCACGGTGCAGTCCTTCTGGATCTTGACGCCTTTGGTGCTACCTTTGGCTATACCATCGACGGCGGTCCTTTTGGCGAGTTCTGCTACGAGACCTTCAATGCTGCTGAGGTGTTTGTGCGCGCTCACGGACTTTCGGTTCACACAGGTACCGCAAAAGGCCAGATGATTAATGCATCCGAGGCAATCATGCGTTTCCATGAGCTGTTGCCACCTGCGGAGCGCCCAGAGTTCACCGAAGGATATGACGGCTTCTTCTATCTGGAGCGCGTTAATGGCGATTGTGAGTCTGCTCGCGCTGATTACATCATTCGCGACCATGACCAGGCAAAGGTTGAGCATCGTAAGCAGCTGATGATTGACGCTGCGGCGTATGTGAACAAACAGATTGGCTCTGAGGTTCTCTCAGTTGAGATGCACGATCAGTATCACAATCTGGCTGATATTGTCTTAAAGCCTGAGTATGCGCACCTCATTGAGAACGCTCGTACTGCATACGAGAAGGTCGGTGTAGAGATGACCTGTATTCCAATGCGCGGCGGTACTGACGGATCTCAGCTTTCCTTTAGAGGCTTCCCTTGCGCCAATCTTTCTGCCTGCTACTACAATGCTCACGGCGTCAGAGAGTTTGTTCCTGTCCCAGAGCTTGAGGGCATGGTTGACATGCTGGAGCACCTGGTAGAACTCTACGCCCATCCACAAAACTAGGAGATAGTCATGACTCATTTTGAGACTGATACACAGTATTTGATTAATACTACAAAGAAGCTTGTTGAGTGCGATAGTCCTGTTGGCTACTACGAGCGCATCCATGAGCTGCTTCGTGAGCTTGTTACTGAGGCAGGTTATGAGCTTCAAATTGACAACAAGGCTACCGCTTATGTCCTAGTAGAGGGTAAAGACACCAGTAAAACCGTAGGTGTTAATGCTCACCTTGACACCATTGGCCTGATTGTTCGAGGCTTCAATTCAGACGGCACACTGCGCGTTCGCCAGCTGGGCGGCATCAACTACCACAGCATTGAGGGAGAGTCCTGCCATGTAGTCTGCAGAGATGGCTCCGTTGTTGACGGCCAGGTAATTTGCAACCACCACTCCGTTCACGTCTTTGAAGACGCCAGAACTATGGAGCGCAACGAGGACAACATGTCCATCTCGCTCATTGCCGATGTTTCTTCTGCTGATGAAGCTCGTGCGCTGGGTGTTTCTGAGGGTGCAGTTGTTGCCATTGATCCTCACTTTGAGATGTATGACAACGGCTACATGGTTTCTCGCTTTATTGACGATAAAGCTTGCGTTGCAGCGCAGCTGCACACGCTTCGTTGGCTTGCACAGTCTGGTGAGAAACCCCTCTATAACACCTTGTTTGCATTCCCCATGTACGAGGAGATTGGTCACGGCGGCGCATTCTTGCCTGTTGAGGTAGACGAGTACGTATCGCTGGACATTAGTCTTATTGGCCCCGACTACAATTCAAATGAGCACCACGTTGGCGTTATTGTTTCTGATGTACGCTCGCCTTACGATTGGGAAGTTTCCAACAAGCTTATTGCTTGCGCGGATGAGGTTATTGAGCCAGAAAAGTGGAATCAGCAGGTTGCCTTCCATTTCTCAACTGATGCAAACGCTGCGTATTTCTCTGGCAATAATCTTAAGAGTGGCGCGTTTGGCCCAGCATGCCTCAACACTCATGGTCGCGAGCGTTGTCATATTGACGCAATTATTGGAACTGAGAATGTGTGCCGTGCTTACGTTTTTAGGATATGGCGAGAAGAACTAGCTCTTCTCGCTCAGTGCTCTTTTGGTCTAAGAAACGTATTAAAGAGTTTGCAAAAAGCGCTGTATATCGTATGAATTTTGCTTCAAACATGATAAGGTAGCCACAGTTAACTTTTTTCGAGTCAGGAGTGATTCATGGATAGACGTTCGTTCCTTAAACTTGCAGGTTTTTATTCCAGCTGCTGCTCTTTTCGGCTGTTCTGGAACAGGTCAAGAGAAGCCTCAGGAAAATGCTTCAAAAGAGGAAAAAAAGACTGAGCCTGTTGCCGTAAGAGTTGCAACACTTAAAGGGCCTACCGCCATGGGCTTAGTTAAGTTTATGAGCGAGGTTGAAGCGCAAAATATCACGGACAACAACTATTCCTTTGAGATCTTGGATGCTCCTGATCAGGTGGTTGCCAAGGTTGCTCAGGGTGATGTTGACGTTGCGTCTATTTCTGCAAACCTTGCAGCTACACTCTTTAACAAGACTAAGGGTGCATACAAGGTAGCTTGCCTTAATGTGCTCAACGTTCTCTACATTGTTGAGACAGGTAACGCTATCTCTAAATTTGCTGACCTCAAGGGAAAGACACTCTACGCCTCTGGTAAAGGTGCTGTTCCTGAGTACGCCTTATCCTATCTGTTAAGCAAAAACGGTATGACGCTTGGCGAGGATGTCCAGGTTGAGTGGAAGAGTGAGCACACAGAATGTGTTGCTGCTTTAGCGCAAGATTCAGAGGGAATTGCTCTGTTGCCTCAGCCCTTTGTTACGGTCGCACAAACTAAGAACAGCCAGATTCGCGCTGCTATTGACCTTGGCGCTGAGTGGGAAGCCATCAATCCTCAGAGCAAGCTTATTGCAGGCGTCACTATTATTTCCTCAAAGCTTATCTCAGATTCTCCAGATGCTGTTACAGCTCTGCTTTCTCACTACAAAGATTCAGTTGAGTTTGCGGTAGATCATCCAGACGATGCCGCCACACTTGTGGGCAAATACGGTATTGTCCCAGAGCCTATTGCCAAGGTTGCGTTGCCTAAGTGTAATATTACGTATATCGACGGCGCAGATATGAAGACGGCGCTTTCAAGTTATTTAGGCATTCTGGCTGAGGCTAATCCTCAATCAGTAGGCGGACAGGTTCCTGGAGACGATTTCTATTTTGGCGCATAATCCGCACATAGAAGATGGTGTATCTGTCCGAGGTAGTGTCCAAACAGGCACTACCTCGGCAGACTTTTCTGTGGAGAAAAACGGCTGTAAGTCGGGTAGATGCCCTATTTGTAAGTTTGCTTCAAGCTGGTTAGCTCGTTTGGGAGCTTTTGGCTTTCTGGCTTGTTGTATGGCAAGTTGCTGCGGTAGTTATCAATCAAGACATTGTTCTAACTTCACCCCTTCAAACTATTCAGACGCTTTTTTTCGCTTGTGCAACTAAGAGAGTTTTGGCTGTCTGTTGGTCTTTCTCTTTTGCGTATTTTTTTACAGGTGGAGCTCTTTGCGTTTTCCATCGGTTCCCTGCTGGCATTTTTTTGAGTTTTAGATACAAGCCAGTTAAATATCTTTTTGAGCCACTTATCGCTACGATTAAGTCAATTCCCGTGGCGTCATTTGTCATTCTGCTGCTCATTTGGGTTCGTACGCCATATCTTTCAGTTTCAATTTCATTTTTGATGGCACTTCCCATTATTTATATTGCTGTGTTAGAAGGCCTTCTTGGCACTGACCAGCAACTTATTGAAAATAGCAGACGTGTATCACATCCATGGCTGGAGGCGCGTTAAAGCAATTTATTTGTCGCAGCTTATGCCTTCACTTAAGACAGCTACCTCACTTGCTATGGGATTTTGTTGGAAATCCGGAATTGCTGCCGAGGTCATTGGCCTCCCGGCGTTTTCTATTGGCGAGCACCTCTATAACGCAAAGGTGTATCTTGATACGCCTGCACTTTTCGCATGGACGCTGGTAGTTATAGCAATAAGTGCGCTTGGTGAGAAGATCGTGATGCGTTTAGTCTCATGGGCTGCCGCAAGGTTAGAAAAGAGCTGTTCATGAGCAGGTATAACCTAAATGCTTCAGAAACGAGCGCTCTTAAGCTAGAGGTAAAAAATCTTTCTAAGTCGTTTGATGATAACGTTGTAGTAAGAGATTTCTCTTACACGTTTACAAGTGGGGTATACGTGCTCTCAGAGCCTTCTGGAGCAGGTAAAACAACACTTCTTCGTATTCTCTGTGGCCTTGAAGTATCCGACTCAGGCATAGTGCTCAAATCACCTCATGCTAAAACAGTCATGATGTTTCAGGAAGATAGACTACTGGAAAATTTGAGTGTCATGGCAAATATTGCACTTGCTGCACAGGAACAATCGCTTGAGCAAAAACAGGCTCTACAAAAATGTATAAAAGAAGCTTTATGCGATGTTGACCTTGAAGGCACAGAAAGCAAGCCAGTACATGAGCTATCTGGTGGGCAGAAGCGTCGTGTGGCGCTTTTACGTACGCTCTTTGCTGACGCTGATATCTTACTTTTTGATGAACCGCTCAAGGGATTAGATGAGGTGCTTAAACAGCAGGTTATTGCCTTTGTTAAACCGCTCGTTGAATCAAAAATTGTAATTTGGGTAACTCATACTCCTGATGAGGTAAAACTGTTAGGCTCTTATACAGCACTACAGTTATAGGAGTGAGTCTTTTGTATAAGGTAATTCTCGCCGGTGGAATGGCATCGGGTAAATCAACTGTTTCTAAGATGTTTGAAGCAGCGGGTGGTATGCGCTTTGACCTTGATGAGGTTTCTCGTAGACTACTACGTCCTGGATGCGAGTGTACGTATCGCGTGGCAGAAGCTTTTGGTAAAGACTTGTTAGATCCTGTTACAAATGAAATTAATAGGCGAGAGCTTGGTCGCAGAGCTTTTGCAACTACTGAATCAGCGCAATTACTTGAAGATCTTGAGATGCCTTTTATCAGGGAATATATGCGTCAGTTTTTACTCAAAGAGGCAGAAGATGCAGATGCCTTATTTGCTTTGTAGAAGTTCCTCTACTTGACCGCGTTGAAGACTTGCTGGACTTGGCAGATGAGGTTGTTGCCGTAGTGGCGCCTTTGGAGCTTTCGCGCAGAGCGTGCTGAAGTAAGAGGATCTTCTCGTCAAGAGTTTGAGCAGCGTATTACCCATCAGCCTTCAGATACATATCTACGAGATCAGGCTGACACAGTATTTGTTAACTCTGAGGGTCTAGATGAGCTAAAGGCACAGGTAGACCTCTGGCTACATGCTCGATTCAGCCAGAGATCAGAGTAAAACTTTTATCTATAAAATGCTTAGTAGGGAGATCTTAAAGAGCTCTCAACTTTGGCAGCTGCATCGTCAAAGGTAATTTCAAGGCAATTCTTGAGCATGTTTTGCCCAACGCAGTAAATGCCGTCGTTAACACAAGCGCTACCAATAGCAACTGCCTTGTTAAATACTGCCTTTTGATCAAAAACAGGAACATCATTTTGCTCAAGGAACGAGTAAACCTCTTGAGGAGTATCTAGTTTCTTGACAGAAGCGTCTGCCTTGAGAAGGTCTTCAAGCTCTTCTTTTGCAGGCTGAGCAACGCTGCCACCAATGATAATAGCCATTTGATAGCAGGCTACACAAAGATCAGAACGACCCAGCTTCCACTCCATATAAGCTAGGCGATAGTATGCCAGCGCAACATCTGCACTGGAGAAGAGATGTGGAATAAGATTCTTGAGAAGTTTTGCAGCTTCAAAAATCTTGGACTGATCTTCCAGTGTTCTTACAAGCAATAACGTTGCATCGATACCTAAAGGGGAAACCCTGTAGGCTTCTTGAGCATAGCGCTCTGCTTTTTCTGGCTGTTCAAGCAGGTTGTAGGCACGGGCCATTCTTGCCAAAGACGAGAAGTACGTATCTGGTATAAGCACGAGTTTTCTTGGCTCATTGGTGTAGACAAGGTTATAAGCAACGCGCTCAGAAAGAGAATCAAAATACCTATAGATAGAATCAGAATCATCAAGGTATAGACCCATATCAAGAGTTGGTGCAACCTGGGATTCAAGTTCTGCCAGGGTTTTCTCAAGACCATCTGGATCGGGCTCTCCATCCATAATGTTCTTAATGGCATCAAGCGTTTTGTGAAGAGGTGAACCAAAGAGGTACTTCTCGGCCATAGCCCTTCTGTCAGAGAAATCAATGGTACCTTCTACCAGGCCATGAATGACTCTATCAAGACCCTCGATGGCATAAATATCAGACGTAGATGCTTTGGCTTCCTCAAATTTGCTTACGGCATCTGCCGTTGAAGCATCCTTTGAAATGGCATTGAGTGTAGTATTCCAAAGTCTGATGCGATGAGCTGCCTCAGAGTATCCAAGGTCACTTACCTTTTTGGCTCCACAAACAGCGGTAACTGCTGGCGAACAAGGGCGATCTGAGAGGTCTGGAACCTCAAAAAAGCTATGAGGAGAAACCCACTCGTCTGTTGGCTTCATAAAAGGCTCAACCTCACTAAACCAACCTTCAGCGTCAAAAGAAACCCTGAGTGCTGGATCTTGCGGGAAGCCGTTGCCATCAATTTGAGTACTTGTTGCAGTAGGCAGGAGGCGAGCAAGCGCAGCCTCGTTTAAGTCCATAGATAGGACAATGCGCTCTTCTCCACGCAGACTGCCATTGATGCAGACGCGAGAGATTTTGCAGCTTTGAAGTGCCATGCGGGCCACGCAAAGAGACGTACGCAGTGCGTAAGCGCGTGCTGCTGCAATTTGCTCTGCCTTTTCTGCAGATAAGAAGCTAAAGCAGCGAGGACGAGCAACGAAGAATTCAAATACCAAAATATCAAGTTGTGGATTGTAGGAGAAGTTATACACCATCCTAAAAGGGAATGGCGTGTTCTCAACATAGTTGGCAAACCAGAGACGCTTCATCCAGTCCGAGCTACCGTCTGCGTTACCACTAAAAGGAGCAACTTGCTCAGTTAAAGATGAAGTCTTAGGCATGACACTTGCCACCTGCGAAAGAGCTGTTTGAACAAGCTGTTGGTCTGTAGCAGATGCGTGAGTGGTTTGCAGAGCTTCAATATCTTGCGAGAGGTTCAGAATGGCTTCAGTTGCAATAAATGCGTCGTACTCTTCTGGCCCACACTCCAGTGTGTTGGCGTTGAACCACCAGCGACCCGTCCTATCAAGCTTGTGAACATCGCCTTTGGGGAGGTTGGTATTCTCGAGATTTTTAGAGCGCGTCAGCATCTCTTGAAGGCCAGCCTCTGTAACCTGGTTGTTTGTAACAAGGTCTTTAAGGGACGCAATAACGTTATTTGAGCGCAGCAAAATTTTCTCTAGGGTAGAGCCCTGAGTTTGCTTTGAAGCTTTATTTAGCGAGAAAAGATCCGAGACGCTCAAGGTATCTCCTTTATCTGGTGTAACTTGTTGTTTTATTAATGTTAGTTTAGCGCATGTAAGTATTTTATTTAGTACCCGCCAAACCTTGAAACTATACGGCAATGCATAAATAGTATAGAACAAATGTTTCATTCTTGAGAAGTGGGGTATACTACTTTCACAAGAAAGGGAGGATGTTATGGATGCATCTCGTTCTGCGGACAATCACAAAGAATTTATTGGTGCTGAACTGCGCCGATTTGGTCGTGAAGCAGGTGAAGAGAAGCTTCAGGTAGTATCTCCTTTTGAACCTGCTGGTGATCAGCCACAGGCAATAGAAAAAGCTTGCTCAAGGAATTGAGGACGGACTCAGATATCAAACGCTTCTAGGCGTTACGGGCTCGGGCAAGACTTTCTCCATGGCAAAAAAACGATTGAGAAGCTTTAATCGTCCTACACTTATTATGGAGCCTAATAAAACGCTGGCTGCACAGGTTGCTTCAGAGATGAAGGAACTTTTTCCTAACAACGCCGTTGTGTACTTTGTCTCGTACTATGACTACTACCAGCCAGAGGCGTATGTTCCGCAGTCTGATACGTACATAGAAAAAGATGCTTCCATCAATGAAGAGGTAGAGAAGCTCCGTCACCAGGCAACTTCATCACTTTTATCTAGACGCGATGTCATTGTAGTTGCATCTGTATCGTGTATTTACGGTATTGGTAGCCCTCAAGATTATGCAGGTCTTGCTCCCAACGTAGATAAATCTGTCCCTCTTGAGCGTGATGATTTTATTAAAGATCTTATTGATGTTCAGTACGATAGAAATGATTATGATCTGCAGCGCGGTATGTTTAGAGTCCGCGGAGACGTTGTAGATGTATTTCCACCGTATGCAGAAAATCCACTGCGTATTGAGTTCTTTGGTGATGAAGTAGAAAGCATTTCAGAGGTTAGTAACGTTACGGGAGAAGTGCTGAGAGAGTTTGATGCTATTCCAATTTGGCCTGCATCTCATTATGTGACGGAACGTCCAAAGATTACTCATGCACTTACAACCATCTCGGAAGAGGTGGAAGCTCGTGTTAAAGAGCTTAAAGAAAACGATAAATTGCTAGAAGCTCAGCGTCTTGCTCAGAGGACAAACTATGATCTAGAGATGCTTGAGACTATGGGTTATTGCAATGGTATTGAGAACTACTCGCGCCATTTAGATGGGCGTGCTCCCGGTGAGCCTCCCTATACACTCATTGATTATTTCCTAAAGACATGATTTGCATCATCGATGAGTCACACGTTACTGTTCCTCAAATTAGAGGTATGTATGAGGGCGATAGGTCTCGTAAGGTTACATTGGTAGACCACGGATTTAGACTTCCATCTGCACTTGATAACAGACCGCTCAGATTTGACGAATTTGAGGGACGTATTCCGCAGTTTATTTACGTCTCTGCAACTCCTGGAGACTACGAAGAGACGGTTGCCCAGCAACAGGTTGAGCAGATCATTCGTCCAACCGGTCTCCTTGATCCAAAGATTGATGTCAGACCAGTAAGGGGTCAGATTGATGATCTTATTTCAGAGGTCAAAGAGAGAGTAGCAAAAAAAGAGCGCGTTCTTGTTACCACGCTTACTAAAAGAATGGCAGAAGACCTTACAGATCACCTGTTAGATGAGGGTATCAAAGTCAACTATATGCACTCAGATACCGCAACGCTTGACCGCGTAGAAATCATTAGAGAGTTGCGTCAGGGCAAGATTGACGTACTGGTTGGCATTAATCTTTTACGAGAAGGACTTGATATTCCAGAGGTTTCTCTTGTTGCTATTCTTGATGCAGATAAAGAGGGCTTCTTAAGAAATAGAAGATCTCTTATTCAGACTATGGGTAGAGCAGCAAGAAACGCTTCTGGTCAGGTCATTATGTACGCCGATAAAATTACTGACTCTATGCGCATTGCTATTGATGAGACAAAAAGACGACGAGAGCTTCAGGAAGCGTTTAACAAAGAACACGGTATTGTGCCTAGAACTGTTAAAAAATCTATTACAGATATTGCAGGCTTTATTGCCGAAGCTTCAGAAAATCTTGATAAGCGTAAGCGCAAAAATGGAGAATTCTATACCGCTTCTGACGATGAAGATTCACTTGAAGAGCAGCAAGAATCAATTCTTGAGATGCCTGCAGAATTGCTTGCTGAAGAGCTTCAAAATCTTCCACGCTCAGAAGTTGAGGCTATGCTTTCTGGAATGGAAGCAGAGATGGCAGAAGCTTCTGCGTCTATGGATTATGAGCATGCTGCAGAACTCAGAGATCAGATTGTAGCCATTAGAAGTCAGCTTGAAGGCACTACGTCAGATGATGTTATCAAGAGGCTTAAAACAGGAGCTAGGAAGGGTATTGCACACGCTACTCGTAGACGTTATAGAGGTAAACACTAAGCGTTGTTGTAGTGCTCTACTACCAGCTCAGCTATTCTGATTCCGTCTGCAGCTGCACTCATGATGCCGCCCGCATAACCAGCACCTTCTCCTACAGGCCATACACCTGGAGTGTTAACGCTCTGTCCTGTTTCATCACGGGTAATTCTTACAGGAGAGCTTGATCTTGTTTCAACGCCCGTAAGCACAGCATCGGGATGAGCAAAGCCATGAAGCTTTTTGTCCATAACCGGAAGAGCTTCTCGCAAGGTTTGTAAGATGTAGGGTGGCAGACAGTCTTCAAGTGAGGTCCAGGTTACACCACGTGGATACGTCGGTTTTACCGAGCGCGGTCCAGTAGAAGCTTTCTTGTTTAGGAAGTCGCCTACAAGCTGAGCAGGGGCAATATAAGCTCCTCCTCCTGCTTTAAAGGCCGCCTGCTCGCAAGAGCGTTGTAGTTCTATTCCAGCAAGTACGTCATCTCCAGGAAGATCCTCAGGATATACATTAGCCAGCAGGCCGGAGTTGGCATTTTTGCCTGCGCGGTCAGACAAACTCATGCCGTTTGTAACTACGCCGTCCTTCTCGCTAGCTGCAGAAACAACATAGCCACCAGGACACATGCAGAATGAGAAAGCACTTCTGCCAGAGGGAAGATGAACGGAAAGTTTGTAAGGGGCCGCTCCAAGCACGGGATTGGTTGCCTCGGGACCGTACAGTGATTTATTGATTTGAGACTGAAGATGCTCAATTCGCACGCCCATAGCAAAGGTTTTTCTCTCCATAGAAATACCTTTGTCTTTGAGCATTACATACGTATCTCTACTGGAGTGACCAGTTGCAAGAATTACCGTGCGAGTCTGTATGGTTTCAGTTTGAGTCGAGCCGTCTGGATTGGTCTTCTCAACTTGAACTGCAGAAAGAGAGCCTTCTGAAGTTCGCTCTAGGGAGGTGAGCTTTGTCCTAAATACAACGGTTCCGCCCGCTTCTTCAATCATTGTGACAATGTTGGTCACAACAGCGGGAAGAATATCACTTCCTACGTGGGGTTTTGCATCCCACAAAATATTTTTTTCTGGGCGCCTGCTTTAACAAAAGTCTCAAGAATAAAGCGGTGTGCAGCACTTTTGGTGCCCGTGTTGAGCTTTCCGTCAGAGAATGTGCCAGCACCACCAAGGCCAAACTGAATATTACTTTCAAGATCTAACTGTCCCGTTTGATTGTGGTGCTCCACTGCGACAGTTCTTCTTGTTGCGTCATCTCCGCGCTCGATGAGCAGGGGATTGAGACCAGCTTGAGCAAGCGTAAGCGCACAGAATAGACCGGCACATCCTGCTCCCACAACAACAGGGCGATTTTTCTGAAAGAACAGGTTTTTGTTGCTTTGGGGAGCGTAAAAGTATTTGGCTCAGCAGGTTTAATGTGCTTTGCGACAGGTTTTCCTTGAATCTTGCTAAGAAGTTTTTTTGTTCCGCCGCAGGCCCACCTTTAAGGTTTATGTGGTAGGTGAGGATAAGAACAATATCGTTTCTTTTACGTGCATCAATTGAGCGTTTATGCAACTTATATGAGGTAACCTCATCCGCAGAGACTCGGAGAGCGCGAAGCAGCGCGTCAAACCCCACCTTTGATTCTTTAGCAGGATGCTTACGAAGAGGAGCAACATGAACTTTAATGTTTGATACTTCCAGCATGTTAGTTGTCCTCTTTCAAAGATTTGCAATTCTGACCAGCGCTTTTTGCGGCAGCCAGACCGGCAATCATACCGCTCTTCCACGCCCACGAGAGGTTAAATCCTCCACATTGAGCATCAATGTCAAGAGCTTCTCCAGCGATAAACAGATCTGGAATGCTGCGCGCCTCAAGTGTGTTTGTACTCACTTGATCAACGGAAATACCACCAACACAGACCTGTGGGACAACTTTGGAAGACGTACCCGTAACGGTAAATGCTATTTTGTGAGCCTTGGCAACCGTGGCCTCAACTGAATTGCTGACGCTCAGGTAGGCGACAATCTGTGGATCGAGAAGACCGTCGGTGGTGTGAGCTTCTATAGCTGCCGCAACTTCTTCATCTGTAAGCTGAGGGAGAAGGTCAATCTCAAGAATATCTCCAGGTAGAGCAGTACGGGACAGGTTGAAAATCATGATTCCCGAGAGTCCAAAGGACCTTAAGAGTAGCTCGCCTGATTCCTGCCTGATGACGTTTCCATCTCTTAAGAGCGTTGCATGAGCGCGGACGCGCTTTCCATCAAGGCTTGTTGGGGGCTCAGGCTTGCAGGTGAGTGCACAGAGCCCAGGTCGCAGCGAGGTAATCTTCAGCTGAAGGCTCTCTGCAAGTTCTGTGGTTGTGAGCCCGCCAGTGGCTAGGATTACTGTTGATGCGTGGACCTCATGGGTCTTCTCGCCACCAAAGCATTCTTGAAAGCAAATGGTGAATCCGTTGTGCTGGGGCTTTACTGATGTTACCTCTCGACCTAAAGCAAACTGCACACCAGCTTTTTGAGCTCGCTTGAGCAAAAAGTGACTGGATGGAACTTGCTTGCCTGGTAAGCGGGTACATTCTGCCCCTCGTCTTCAGTTGCCCACGCAAGACCGCTGGACCTAAAGAAAGAGAGAATGTCTGCAAGGAAGGTGTCCTTATCCCTGCAAACAGCCTGGACAAACTCTGGATGAGAGAAATTCTCAAAGCTCAAATCAGCATTGGTAAAGTTACAGCGTCCTCCGCCTGTTGCCAGGATGGTTCTGCCGCTCTCCAGTGCTTTTTTTCAAAGACAACAACGCGCTTATTGGCACCAAGAGCTTCAGCAGCAGCGATGGCAGCGCAGAGTCCCTGCTGCGCCGCCTCCGAGAACAGCTACATCAATGTTGTTTGGCACCAGAAATGCCTGAGCTTGCTTGATGCGCAGAGCTTGTGCTGCTTGTCGTTCTTTAACGCGCGTTGATTGAGCCATAGTAAGAACTACCTTTTGTGTTGTGTAAGTACCAGCTTCTAGGGCTTACAGATCAAGAACGCTTTGTGTAGCGTCAGGGACAAGACCTTCAGGAAGCTCGGTGCTAAAGGTTCCCTTATCGGCGATCTGCGCAAAGGTTGCATCCATAGGAAGCTGTCCCAAAGGCTTGAGGTTAAATGCTGCTGCGGTTTCGGCAAGCTTTGAAGGACCGTACGGCTCAATGCGCTCATCGCAGTGAGGACAGGTGATATATGCCATGTTCTCAATCAAACCAAGCACAGGTACATGCATCATTTCTGCCATGCGAACTGCCTTGCCCACAACCATCTGCACAAGATCTTGTGGAGAAGAAACAATTACAACACCCTCAACAGGAAGGGACTGGAATACGGTCAGTGCAACATCGCCTGTTCCTGGGGGCATGTCGATGAGCAGGTAATCAAGGTCACCCCAGTTGCACTGGCTGTAGAACTGCTGGATAGCACCAGCAACAACAGGACCTCTCCAGAGAACAGGATCGGTTTCGTTTTGAAGCACCAGATTGGCGCTCATAATCTTGATACCGTTTGCATCCTCAATAGGAATAAGCTGCTCTTCAACGCCGTAAGAGCGCTCATCAGAAATGCCAAACATGCGAGGAATTGAAGGTCCGGTAATATCGCCGTCAAGAATACCAACGCGCTTACCTGCACGAGCAAGGTTAGTAGCAAGAATGCCAGTAACAAAAGACTTACCAACACCGCCTTTGCCAGAAACTACGCCAATAACGTGTTTAACGCTTGAGTGTTGATTGAGTTCAAAGCCTGCTGGTGGCTGTGGCTCTTTCTTTTTGCCGTGAAGTGCAGCGTCGATCTCTTTACGAAGTGCCTCACGATCAATATCTACGTCTGCCATGTCTCTCCTTATGTAGCAGTTGTATGCAGTAATGACTTAATTCTACCCATAGAAGTTTATGGCAAACGAGATAGCTATAATCTTTTCGGCTCACTTTAGCTGAACGTAGGAGGTTCACATGATTTTCTCGTCAATTAAGAATTTATCTGAGAATGACTTTGGTCAGAAATATATGGCTTGTGCTGCGGAGTTTCTAGCAACCCATAATCTGGATGAGCTGCCTTTGGGCAAAACAGAAATTGATGGAGATAACGCTTTTGTAAACGTCATGGAGTTTGAGCCCGCTTTGCCTGGCGAGAAGGACTATGAGGCTCATAAGATTTACGCTGATATTCATGTGGTTATTTCTGGCACCGAAAGCATCGCTGTTGCCCCTCTTGAGCAGTGTGTTCTTAAGGGTGAATTTAATTTTGATGCTGATTTTGGTGCTTACACCAATCCTGGAGAAGAGACATGGGTTACCTTGCACGCTGGTGATTTTCTAGTGACACCTCCATCTGATGCTCACAAACCAGGCTGTACGCTGGAGAAATCTGGCTCAAAGCTCAAAAAAGCTGTGATGAAGGTTCGCATTAAATAGGGAAGCGTGCTTGCCGTGTTTTTAGCGGCATTATCTCAGGGTATACTAGAACATCAGTACGCACAAATTGTATCGGTGTGTACTGATGTTGTTTTCTATTGTTTGGCAGTTGGCGCGTAAAAGAAATACGCATGTCAAACTGGTTATGTGAGGAACTATGGCTTCAAGCAAAATTGCTATCCGTGGTGCACGAGAGCACAACCTGCAAGATGTTGATATTGATATCCCTCGTGATCAGCTCGTAGTTATTACGGGACTTTCTGGTTCGGGTAAATCGAGCCTTGCCTTCGACACCATTTACGCTGAAGGACAGCGCCGCTACGTTGAGTCTTTATCCAGCTATGCCCGTCAGTTTTTGGGACAGATGGATAAGCCAGACCTTGACTCTATTGATGGCCTTTCTCCTGCGGTGTCCATTGACCAGAAGACTACTTCCAGAAATCCTCGCTCTACCGTGGGTACCGTAACAGAAATCTACGACTATCTGCGTCTTTTGTATGCTCGCATGGGTACTCCTCACTGCCCTGAGTGCGGTCGCGTTATTGAGCGCCAGACAACCGATCAGGTTGCCGATAAAATTCTCGAGGCTGGTCAGGGACGTAGAGCCTATGTCCTGGCTCCTGTTGTTTTGGGTCGCAAGGGCGAGTACGTCAAGCTCTTTGAAGATCTGCGAAAAGAAGGATTTTCTCGCGTTCGCGTTGACGGCGTCGTGCGTGAACTTGATGAAGAAATTACGCTGGGAAAGACCCTCAAGCACGATATTGAGGTGGTTGTAGACCGTATTATCATCCGTCCTGATTCTTTGGGCCGCATCGTTGAAGGCGTTGAGCAGGCAACCAAGCTTGCCCAGGGTAAAGTAGGTATATTGCTCTTGGCAGATAAGTCCAACCCAGAGACTATGCCAGAAGAGCTCCTGCAGTACTCATTGGCGCTTGCTTGTCCTATTCACGGTCACTCTATGGATGACCTTCAACCTCGCGATTTCTCCTTCAACGCTCCTTACGGCGCATGTCCTGACTGCGACGGCCTGGGAACTCGTAAAATTATTGATGCAGCAGCACTCATTGCTGATCCAAAACTGTCTGTCTCCGAAGGCGTTTTTGGTAGCCTGTTTGGCCACTCCAATTACTATCCTCAGATTCTGTCTGCAGTTTGCAAACATTTTGACGTGTCTGATACAACACCTTGGAACAAACTGCCTAAGAAGGTACAAGACGCCCTTCTCGGTGGCCTTGGTTCAACTAAGATTCGCGTTGACTACAAAACGCGAGACGGCCGCAATACGCACTGGTTTACCACGTTTTCTGGTGTCAGAAAGATTCTTTTTGACAAGTATCAAGAGACCACGTCAGAAACTATGAAGACGCATCTTGAGAAGTACATTCGCGAGATGCCTTGTACAACCTGTCACGGAGCTCGCTTAAAGCCAGAAATTCTCTCCGTTACGGTTGGCGAGAAAAACATCTGGGAGGTCTGTGAACTTTCCTGTAAAGAGTCGCTCCAGTTCTTCAAGCAGCTGACTATTACAGACCGTCAGAAAGTCATTGCAGGTCCTATTGTCAAAGAGATTGTGGCAAGGCTGCAGTTCTTGGTAAACGTTGGCTTGGACTACCTCACGCTTTCTCGTGCAGCAGCATCGCTTTCTGGTGGAGAAGCCCAGCGTATTCGCTTGGCAACTCAGATTGGTGCCGGCCTCATGGGCGTTCTTTACATTCTGGACGAGCCTTCCATTGGTCTGCATCAAAGAGATAATAACCGCCTCATTGAGACGCTCAAGCAGCTTAGAGACCGCGGTAATACCGTGCTTGTGGTTGAGCATGATGAAGATACCATTCGCGCAGCTGACTATGTTATTGATATGGGTCCCGGTGCTGGTGAGCTTGGTGGTCACGTTGTTGCGGCTGGAACCCCAGAAGAGATTGTCAAGAACCCCGATTCTATTACGGGTGCGTATCTCACGGGAAAGAAGCAGATTAGGCTGCCAGAGGCTCGTCGTAAGCCTGGTCGCGGAAAAATCAAGATTACAGGAGCTAGCGCTAACAACCTCAAGAATGTTTCCGCCGCTATCGAGCTGGGCACATTGACAGTAGTCACAGGTGTTTCTGGCTCTGGTAAGTCTTCTTTGGTTACCGATACCCTTGCTCCCGCGCTCACTAATGCCGTTCAACATTCAAAGCGTGTGGTGGGAGAGTATAAAAAGCTTGAAGGCGTAGATCTTATCGATAAGGTCATTGATATTGACCAGAGTCCTATTGGTAGAACACCTCGTTCTAATCCAGCAACCTATATTGGCCTTTGGGATGACCTGCGTGCACTGTATGCTTCAGTTCCAGAATCCCGCGCACGTGGCTACTCAGCTGGTCGCTTTTCCTTTAACGTTCAAGGAGGCCGCTGCGAGGCTTGTAAGGGCGATGGTCAGATCAAGATTGAGATGAACTTCCTGCCTGACGTCTACGTTCCTTGCGAGGTCTGCCACGGTAAGCGCTACAACCGTGAGACGCTCGAGATTCTCTATCACGGCAAGTCTGTCTCTGACGTGCTTGATATGACGGTTCATGAGGCACTAGCGTTTTTTGCAAATATTCCTCGTATTAAGAACAAGCTGCAGACTCTCCACGATGTAGGTCTTGGCTACATTCACCTTGGTCAGCCAGCAACTACGCTCTCTGGTGGCGAGGCGCAGCGCGTTAAGCTTGCAAAAGAGCTTCACCGTCAGCAGACTGGTAAAACTCTTTATATTCTAGATGAGCCAACAACTGGCCTTCATTTTGAGGATGTCAGACAGCTAATTGTTGTTCTTGAGCGTCTTGTTGATGCGGGTAACACCGTTCTTGTTATTGAGCACAACCTGGATGTCATTAAGATGGCTGACCGAATTATTGATATGGGTCCAGAGGGTGGTGACGGCGGAGGAACGGTAGTTGTTTCCGGTACGCCAGAAAAGGTTGCGGCAACTCCAGAAAGTCATACCGGCAAGTTCCTCAAAGAGATTCTAGACCGTGATAATGCACGTCTAGCTGCAGAGAAAAAAGCTCAGAAGAAACGCGCATAACATGGCGAGAAAAAAACGGCAAAGGTTCAAAAGACAAATGCCATGAGGGAGCTTGATGCTGCCGGCATTGCTTACGAGTTTCAATCTTACGAGGTAGACGAAGATGTTCCTTCTGGTGAACTGGGAACTCATATTGCAGAGATGCTTGGAGAAGATCCAGACGCTGCGTTCAAAACGCTTGTCTGCGTGTCTTCAAGCGGAGAGCATGTGGTGTGCTGCATTCCTGTAGATCAAGAGCTTGATCTTAAGAAGGCAGCAGTCGCGTCTGGCCAAAAAGAACCTTTCCATGCTGCCTGTTAAAGAGCTTGAGGGTTTAACGGGTTATGTTCGTGGTGGCTGCACTCCCGTTGGTATGAAAAAGCAGTTTCCCACTATAATTGACGAGACCGCTCAGCTTTTTGAGCTCATCCATATCTCTGGTGGAAAACGCGGACTCAGTTTAACGCTTTCTCCAGAAGATTTAGCTTCATTTGTATCGGCTACGTTTGCAGATATTGTTCGCGAGGTGCACTAGTGGCATATCAGCCCAAACATATGCGACTTTCAGCAGAGTCTTCTGATGGAACCTTATCTGAAGAAACTCTGAGCAAGGCTCTTGATCAGACCTTTGATGAGCCACCTGTAGTGGACAACATTGTTGTTCCAGAGACGTTTCATCAACCAATTGAGGATGAAGCCTTTGAGCAGATTGTAAGTCAGAAACTTGAGGAGGCCGCTGCTGAAGAGGATAACTCTGAGGCAGATAACAGCTCTGTGTCAGACGGCAACTTCGACGCAGGTAATTCTTATAGTGAAGAGGTTTCTTCTGATGAAGAGGATGCTTCTAAGCAAAAAGACTTAAGCCGTTCTACCTCTATGATGAGCGTACTTGTTCTGATTAGCCGTATTACGGGCTTTTTAAGAACCTGGGCTCAGGCATTTGCTATGGGTGCTACCGTTCTTGCAAGTTGCTACTCCATTGCAAATACCCTTCCTGACCAGCTCTATGAGCTTGTTGGTGCAGGAATGCTTACCACAGCTTTCTTGCCGGTATATCTTTCTATCAAGAAGAAGGTTGGACAGGATGAGGCAAATGCTTACACCTCCAACCTGCTTTCCATTGTTGTTGTCGCAACTGGACTTGTTGCTGTTCTAGGTTTCTTCTTTGCTGCAGAAGTGGTGTATACACAGTCCTTCTCGGCAGGTGCTGATTTTGACCCAACGCTGGCAGTGTACTTCTTTAGGTTCTTTGTTATTGAGGTTATGCTGTATTGCTTCTCCACCATTTTCTCTGGTGTTTTGAATGCAGAAAGAGACTATCTCTGGCCAGCCGCAGCCCCTATCTTTAATAACTTTGTGACTACAGCATCGTTCTTTGCGTATGCTTTCTTGGTTAACACTAATCCTGAGCTGGGTCTTCTTATTCTTGCACTGGGAAATCCACTGGGCGTCTTAATTCAGGTTCTGATTCAGGTTCCATCACTTAAACGCAAGGGGATTAAGCTCTCGTGGAGAATTAACCTCAAAGACCCTGCGCTTAAAGAGACGCTTAAGATTGGCGCGCCTGCTCTGATTGTTGTGGTTGCCACGTTTGTAACTATGTCGGTGCAGACAAGCTCGCAGCTCAGTGTCTCCGCGTCTGGTGCATCCATTGCGGCGTACGCTCGCCTTTGGTATACGCTGCCATATTCCATTTTGACGGTACCTATTACCACAGCCCTCTTTACCGAGCTGTCTGATAGCTGGGCAAAAGAGAATATGGATCAGTTCAAGAAAGACTTTAAGCACGGTATTAACCAGATTCTTTTCTTTACCGTACCGTTCACGATGTACCTCATGATCTTCTCGATGCCTCTTGTTTCTATTATTGGAGCAAGCAAGTTCACTGAAGATCAGCTGCTGTTAACCCAGCAATTCTTGATTGGTCAGTCGCTTGCTTTTGCCTCTGTATGGCATTGGTATGTACCTGCAAAAAGTCTGTTCTGCTATGCGTCGCATGACGCTCTACGCAGTATCTGCAACGCTCGGATCTGTCGTTCAGGTTTTGGTGCTGCTGGTGGGTACTTCTCACTTTGGCATGATGTTTGTAGCAACTACCTCGGCCATCTTCTACGTGGTCATTGACACCATTATGTTGATTAGTCTGCGTAAGCATCTTGGTCAGATTGGACTTAAGTCCATGGTGTTTGCGTTTGTTCGCTCAATTCTTTTTTGGCCTTGCAGGATCGGCGGCGGCACTTCTGATTATGGTGGGTCTGCGCATTGTTATTGGCGTACCAGATGGACGAGCACTCTACGGCGTGCTGTATTGTATCTTTGCAGGTATTCCAGCTGTTTTGGTTACCTATGGCTTGGCAATCCTCTTCAAATCACCAGAGTCTGCCATACTGCGTTCACTGGTATCTCGCGTAAGGTCATAGCATGGCCAAAAGCGGTGCCAGAGGCGGCAAAGATAACTCTCAGAACAATCTTGACCCCAACTACGTGCCTTCAGGGGGCACCAGGTCTTGCACCGTCATTTTCTTCCGAACCTTCAGATGACCTGGTATCCATCAGAGAACAGGTTGATCAGGTTCCTACTAATCCAGGTTGCTACCTCTGGAAAGACGGGTCTGGCAAGGTTATCTATGTAGGCAAAGCTAAAAACCTGCGTGCTCGCATGAGGCAGTACGTCACGCTTCAAGATGACCGTGCCAAGATTCCTCTGATGATGCAGGTTGTACGTAGTTTTGACTACATTGTGGTAGAAAACGAGCACGAGGCATTGGTGCTGGAGCGCAATCTTATTGCTCAGTATCGCCCGTACTTCAACGTAGACTTTAAAGACGATAAGAGTTATCCCTACATTGCTATTACCGAGTCGGATACCTTCCCAGCAATAAAAATACACGCGCGAGAAACACAAGAAGGGTACGCGCTATTTTGGCCCCTACACTGATTCTTATGCTGCGCGCCAAACTATTGAGACACTCAGAAAAGTAGTGCCTATCTGCTCCGCTACGTGCGTAGAGTGGAAGCGTGCTAAACGTCTGCTAGAAAAAGACCCTGACGGCGCAGCCGTTGCTAACCTGCTGCTGGCAAAGAAAGGGCGTCCCTGTTTTGACTACCACGTAGGCAAAGGTCCTGGTGTGTGCGTGGGCGCCATTGACACCGTTTCCTATGCAAAGAATGTCAGGCAGGTAGAGAACTTCCTCCGCGGAAATCGCTCCGAGATTGTTTCTGAGCTCAAAGACCAGATGCAAGAAGCCGCTGCTGACCTGGACTTTGAAAAAGGCAGCTCGACTCAAATCCCGTCTGACTTCACTCTCTGATCTTGATGACCGCCAGCAAGTCACGTTTCCTACCTCAGTCAACATTGACCCTCATTGGCATTTACCGAGAAGAAAACTATCTCCGCCGCCTGCGTTTTTTTGTTGTGCGAGAAGGTCGTACCATCCGCTCGGTTGAGTTTATCCTGGACAAAGGCTTGGACGTTTCTGAGGAAGAGCTTGTTTCGGGCTTCTTGAAGCGCTACTACGACGAAACCGCTGACATTCCCGCAGAGGTTAACCTGCCCATCAATCTTCTCGACGCAGAGGTTTTTGTCCGAGTGGCTGACGCAAAAACGAGGCCACAACTGCGTGCTTCACCACCCACAACGTGGCGAGAAGTTCCGTCTTCTCCAGATGGCTTCTGCTAACGCTCGTCATGCATTAATGCGCCACATGATTCGCACAGGCTATGCTGACGACCGTACTAACCAGGCACTTCTTCAGCTTGAAAGCGCACTTGCGCTTGACGCGCCGCCACTGCGCATTGAGTGCTTTGATATCTCTACGCTTCATGGCAACTTTACCGTTGCGTCGATGGTGGTCTTTACTAACGGAAAAAGCTGATAAAAGACAGTATCGACGCTTTAAAATCCGCGCTGAGCTTGACGAAGCAAACGACTTTGTCTCAATGACAGAGGTCCTAGGCAGAAGGTATAGCCCGGAGCGCATGGCAGATGAGCGCTTTGGCTCACGGCCCGATTTGCTGGTAGTTGATGGTGGTAAGCCTCAGTTGACCGCTGCAATTAACCAGCTCAATGAACTGGGTCTGAGACATTCCTGTCTGCGGCCTTGCTAAGTCTGACGAGGAAGTCTTTGTGCCTTGGGACGACACACCAATTGTGTTGCCCACAGGATCAGCTTCTTTGTACCTTATCAAGCAAGTCCGTGACGAGTCTCACCGTTTTGCGATTACCTTCCATCGTGAGCTTAGAGATAAGGCAATGACTGTCTCTATTCTGGATGAAATCCCTGGTGTAGGGCCTAAACGCAAAAAGATATCATGCGTCATTTTGGCTCTTTTAAGCGCTTAAAGGCTGCAAGTGTTGAGGATATCTCTCAGGTAAAAGGTGTTTCTGTGAATTTAGCAGAAACTATTTATGAAGAACTCAAAGCCTGGGAAGAATCTTCAACAGCTGTACATGAGAAGTTAGATGCAAGGGAGAAACCCATGAGTAAAACAGCGGACGAGAAGATCTTGGCACTAGTAAATCCTGACTACATTAAGCGTATTCCGTTTTTTGTCCGCGCGCACGCAACGGGCAAGTCTTGTGAACTTATCGCTCGGGAGTATCCAGAGCTTTACTCTGCATTTGAGGATGAACCTAGTGCTCAACAAGTTGAAGAGATGACAAAGATTATCAACGAACTCTTTGAGCAAAGGATGAAGAAACACAACCTTTAAACCCAAACCAGGCAATGGAGTTATTTGCTTTAAGAATGGCAGCTATGACGTATTAAGATGCCATTTTATTTTTCATTCAACGCTGAAATATGACCATTAACCGGTAGATGAATTGTTAAAGCGCACTCGCACAGAATATCATTAGAGCTACCTAGTTATTACTCTTACGTTAGTTGCTACAAGTAGTTCTAATGAGGTGACAGCAGATGAAGCGTAGAAAAAGAGTTATAAAAGGTCTGTCATTATTAGTAGTTCTTGTTGTTTGCGGTTTGCTGATAAATAACTGGTTCTTTAAGTTGAATACTATGAGGCTGCCAGAATTAAAAAAGCAGGCAGCTCAGTATGTTGTGCAACAATACGAGAATAAGAGAAATGGTCTTAAGTCAGATTTTGGGTCCGCAGAAAATATTGATTTAGAGACCGCTACTATCTCTGGGCCATTTTTAGGAGTCAGTCAAGCTAACCAACTTATATTGAATATAAAATTATATTGGGTAATAAGCTCTCAAGAAAAGGTTGTTGGAACAGTTGAGCAAGATTTAGGACTATTTGCCATTGGGTCTAATTTTTGGAACTCCAAAAATGTGGATTCAAACAAGGAACGCTGGGCTGCTACAAGAAATGCATAATAGAAATTATAGATGTCTAGTTAGAAATTTTTGTGGCGTAGGGTTAAGTGGATGGCCGCCACCGTACCTAGCTGATGGTTATTTAGGAAGTTATAGCCCAGCAGATGGAAATTTTCACATCGAAAAAAACGATGAACAAGTATCAGAGATAATTGAATCTCATTTAGGGGAGGAGCATCTAGATTTTATGGCGAATCCTGAACGTGTTGTAGATTTAGTTAAGTAATCTTGATGAGTTTTCGCTGTTCTAAGACAAGAGTCAGTTCATTTTGGACTGACTCTTGTTTAATCTTCACAACATATCCGTAATTTCTAAAAGGTAAACGGTAGCAAATCATCGGTAAACGGTAGTTGACAATGATTACTACTTATGTAGTTAGTTAAATAATTTATATATTTGATAAGGTAAAAATAATAATAAAGCCCGCTAACTGCGGGCCTTCTTAGCTGCTATTAAGATTTATATGTAGTAAATAATACAACAAAACACGTTTTCATATTTTGAGCAGCCAATGGGCGATATTTTTGTACCGTTGGGCGAACTGTGTTCAGAGGAAATATCTTTTCTTCATATAGTTATGTAGATGTAAGCCACACAAGTGGCATTGGTGCCACGTTGTGGCAAGGAGAGTTTTTAGAAAGAGGCAGAAATGAGCGAGTTTATTAACCGTCCACTTTCGCGTCGCGGCTTCCTTGGTGGAGCAACAGTAGCAGCTGGTCTTGGCCTCACCGCTTGCGGTGGTCAGCAGCAGCAGACAACCGAGGCTCCTTCTGGAAAGGAAGGCGGCGGCACCATTAGTGCTGGAACCGCTTATTCCACCCAGAACTATGACCCATCTACCACTTCATCAGCACTTGCTCTTGGTGTTAACTGGCAGGTAGTTGAGGGTCTCTATGGCCTAAACTACCACGACTATTCCACCTTCAATGAGCTTGCTACTGCTGATCCTAAGAAGGTAGACGATTACACCTTTGAGATTACCCTCCGTGACGGCGCAAAGTTCTCTGATGGTAATGAAGTCAAGGCAGATGACGTTGTTGAGTCCTTTAACCGTTCTGCTGCTAAGGGTAGCGTCTACGTCCCAATGCTTTCCCCAATTGCTTCCGTGTCGAAGAAGGATGACAAGACCGTCACCGTTAAGACCATCATTGCTAACTTCTCCCTCCTCAAGGAGCGCCTGTCCATCGTTCGCGTTGTTCCAGCAAGCAGCTCTCAGGATGAGATGAAGAAGCAGCCAGTCGGTTCTGGTCCATGGATGTATGAGTCCATCTCTGACAACACTCTTGACCTTGTTCCTAACAAAAACTACAACGGCGCAACTCCTGCTAAGGACGAGAAGCTCCACTATGACGTCCTTAAGGACCCAACCGCTCGTCTGACCGCACAGCAGGACGGAACCACCCTTGCTATGGAAATGGTTCCTGCAGACTCCGTTGATCAGCTCAAGGGTGCAGGCTGCACTGTTGACGCTGTTCAGGGCTTTGGTGTCCGCTTTGCAATGTTCAACCTTGGCAAGGCTCCTTGGGACAACGTTAAGGTTCGCCAGGCATGCCTCTATGCACTTGATACAGATAAGATGCTTGCAAACGCATTCTCTGGTCAGGCAGAGGTTGCTACCAGCTACCTTCCTTCTTCCTTTGCTAACTATCACAAGGCATCTACTGTCTATGCACACGATGTAGATAAGGCTAAGAAGCTCATTGCTGAGTCTGGTATTACTCCTGGTGATGTTGTTCTTCG
This sequence comes from uncultured Atopobium sp., assembly GCA_916438965.1. Lineage (GTDB taxonomy): Bacteria > Actinomycetota > Coriobacteriia > Coriobacteriales > Atopobiaceae > Lancefieldella. The sequence continues at coordinate 414,488 of CAKAGI010000001.1, forward strand.
TACCACCGATAACGAGCAGGTTAAGTCCATGGCAACTCAGGTCAAGAACGACCTTGATGCACTTGGCTTTTAATGTAAGCATCGTTTCCGATACTTCTCCAGCAACCTATGCTGCAATCGACGCAGTTGACGGTTCCTGGGACATCCTGCTTGCACCTGGCGATCCTTCCTGCTTCGGCGCAGACGTCGACTTGCTGCTTAACTGGTGGTATGGCGATAACGTCTGGATGACCAAGCGTTGCCCATGGAAGGAGTCTGCTGAGTGGACCAAGCTCCACAATCTTATGACCAAGGCTCTTGGACAGTCTGGTGCTGATCAGCAGTCCACTTGGAATGAGTGCTTTGACATTATCGCTGAGAACGTACCTCTGTACCCAGTTCTCTTTGCTAAGACCTTCACCGCTTCTTGGAGCGAGAAGCCAAACGGCAACGGTGTTGCTCTCAAGGGCTTCAAGGGCATCGGAACCACTGGCCTGTCCTTCATCGATGTCAACACAGTTTCTGCTAGCTAATTTGTTGTCATCACGCGCTTAGCACTACAAACGTTGGAGCCCGAGCGTTTTTCTCATAACGCTCGGGCTCTTGTGCGCAAAATTTTGTGTTTGTGCAGTAGAGTCTAATCGGAATTGTTTTAGTACTGTTAGTTTTTCTAAGAGAGGGGGAGATAGTGAATAACCTATTACGTCTTATCGGACGCCGTCTTATTGCGTTACCGATTATGGCTCTAGGCGTCACCTTTCTCGTATTTTTCTTGATGTCCTTCTCGCATGTTGATCCTGCTTATAATGCCTTGGGAGAAGCAGCTTCTGAAGAGGCAATCCAGCAGTATCACATTGAGCATGGTCTTGATGATCCATGGCCTGTGAGATATGTACGTTACATTGGCGACGTGTCCCGTGGAAACCTGGGTACCTATGGCACTTCTCACTACTCAGTTGGTGCACGAATTGCTAAGGCTCTGCCAGTAACCATGCAGCTTACCTTCATGGGTCTTTTACTTGGTGCTATTGTCTCGTTTACCATGGGTGTTATCGCTGCTCTGTATAGAGATCAATGGCCCGATCAAATCATCCGCGTATTCTCAATTGCCGGTCTTGCAACGCCATCATTCTGGTTGGCAGTTCTTCTGATTCTGGTCTTTGCGTCTACGCTCAAACTCTTGCCTGCATCAGGAGCTCTTCCTGATCCTCTGGTTAATACGGGTGGATACTTTGCTCGTATGATTATGCCGGCATTTGCACTTGCGGTTCCAATGTCTGGTCAGATGACTCGTATTGTTCGTACCGCAATGGTCGAGGAGTTGGATAAGGACTACGTCCGTACTGCTCGCGGCGCTGGTATTCCAGAGCGAATCGTCATCGCAAGAAACGTACTGCGCAACGCTCTTATTACCCCTGTAACCACACTTGGTCTGAAGATTGGTTACCTCATGGGTGGTGCCGTTGTTATCGAGGTTATTTAACCTTCCTGGCATGGGTACCGCTATTCTTGAGGGCATTCAGGGTAACGAGGCAATGCTTGTTCAGGGTGTTGTCGTTGTCGTTGCACTGTCCTTCATTATCATCAACATTGTTGTTGATATGTTGTACATCTTGATTAACCCACGCATTAGGACGGTGTAGTGCGATGGTACAAATGAGAAAAAAACAAGTCGAGAAGCTCGAAGAGGCTGCAACAAAGGGTGCTACCTTTGGTGGCTTTAAGAAGATGAAAACCGCATCTAAGATTGCTCTTGTCATTCTTCTTTTTGTTGTCCTGGCTTCTGTCTTTGCAAACTTCATTGCGCCACACAACCCACTTGAGATCTTCAACGCTCGTCAGGCACCTGGTAATGGTTTCATTTTTGGTACTGACGATAAGGGCCGCGATATTCTTTCTCGTATGCTCTATGGTGGTCAGTATTCACTGGTCATTGGTTTTGGTGCTACAGGCATGGCGCTGCTATGCGGCTCAATTATCGGTGCTATTGCTGCTGTTTCTAGAAAGGCTGTCTCTGAGGTTATCATGCGTGTGCTCGACATTATTATGTCGTTCCCAGGCATTGCTCTTGCAGCAGTCTTTGTTTCTATTCTGGGTAACAGCGTTCCTTCAATCATTTTCGCAATTGGCTTTATGTACACGCCACAGATTGCACGTATTGTTCGTGCAAACATCGTCAACGAGTATGGTGAGGATTACGTAAGGGCAACCATTGTTTCTGGCGCTCGTGCACCTTGGATTTTGTGGAAGCACGTTCTTCGCAACTGCATTGCTCCCATCATGGTCTTTACCGTTACGCTGGTAGCAGACGCAATCATCTTTGAGGCATCTTTGACCTTCATTGGCGCAGGTATTGCAGAGCCAACTCCAACATGGGGTAATATCCTGGCTGATGCTCGTGCTGGCGTTCTTGCTGGTCGCTGGTGGCAGGCATTCTTCCCAGGCCTGGCTATTATGATGACCTGCCTGGCACTGAACATCCTCTCCGAGGGTCTTACTGATGCTATGGCAGCAGCGCCTGGCGCTCCTGTTGACACTGAGAACTCTGATTCCAGGCGTGCAGATGACATCTTGGCATCTGATCCAGTTCGTGCGTACGCAGAGCAGTCAGAGTCCCTTGAGCGCAGACTTAATGCACTCAAAGAGGTTGAGCTGTCCAGAACAGACAGACGTAAGCCAGATTTTGATGTTGCGCCATTGCTCAGCGTTAAAGATCTTTGCATCAGTTTTGAGTCTCATGGAGACGTCAAGGTTGTAGACCACGTAAGCTTTGATGTCCGTCCTGGTCAGTGCATGGCGCTGGTCGGCGAATCTGGCTGTGGTAAGTCTATTACCACCAAGGTCATTATGGGTTTGACTGATCCAAAAGAGACCATTACTGGTCAGGTTCTCTACAAAGACCAAGACCTCCTGAAGCTCTCCAAAGAAGAGCACCGCAAGCTGCTTGGTCATGAGCTTGCAATGGTCTACCAGGACGCTCTGTCTTCGTTGAACCCATCCATGCTTATCTCTTCTCAGATGAAGCAGCTTACCAGCAGGGGAGGCACTCGTTCTGCTGAGGAGCTTCTGGAGCTTGTTGGTCTGGATCCAAAGCGTACGCTTGAGTCATACCCACACGAGCTTTCCGGTGGTCAGCGTCAGCGTGTTCTGATTGCTATGGCATTAACCCGCGATCCTTCACTGGTTATCTGCGACGAGCCAACAACCGCTCTGGACGTTACTGTTCAGAAGCAGGTCATTAAGCTCTTAAATGACCTCCAGCGTCGCCTTGGCTTCGCAATGATCTTTGTTAGCCACGACCTTGCACTTGTTGCAGAGGTTGCTTCTGAGATTACCGTTATGTACGCAGGTCAGGTTATTGAGCAGGCAGCTACTACTGAGCTTCTGACCAATCCTGTTCACGAGTACACCCGTGGTCTTCTCGGCTCCGTTCTTTCCATTGAGGAAGGCGCACAGGACGGTACCAGGCTTCACCAGGTACCAGGTTCTGTTCCTTCTCCAGAAGACTTCCCAACAGGCGATAGGTTTGCTCCTCGTTCAAGTCACCCAGATCTGGGTCTTGAGGTTCACCCTGTTATCAAGGAGATTCCTGGTAAGCACCATCGTTTCTCCGAGCTGCCTGATGAATATCTGAAGGAGCATGGTCTTGTGCCTTACCTTGAGCGTTCTCAAAAGGAGGTGAGGTAAATGGCTACAACATCTGAAGAACAGCCAATTATCTTCCTCGATGACATTTCAGTTACGTTTAAAACACGTACGGGTTCAATCTTTAAGCCTAATAAGGTTCACGCAGTACAGAATGTTTCTCTCAAGCTTATGCCTGGTGAGACCATTGGTATTGTTGGTGAGTCTGGCTGCGGAAAGTCGACTACTGCAAATGTCATGTGTGGCCTTCAGTCACCAACGTCCGGTCATGTGTACTTCAAGGGAATGGATGTTACCAAGCGTACTCCAGAGCTTAGAAAGCAGATTGGCCGCGTTGTCTCTGTTGTCTTCCAGGACCCAGCAACTGCTCTTAACCCTCGTATGATTGTTAAAGACCAGCTCATGGATCCACTGCTCGTACATAAGGTAGGAACAGAAGAGGAGCGAGAAGCCCGTATCAATGAGCTTGTTGGACTGGTAGGACTTCCACATTCAGCACTTCGCGCCCTTCCTGGTCAGCTCTCTGGTGGTCAGCGTCAGCGTGTTGCTATTGCGCGTGCGCTTTCTCTGAACCCATCGGCAATCATTGCTGACGAGCCTACTTCCGCACTGGACGTTTCTGTTCGTGCACAGATCTTGAACCTGCTTACTGACCTCAAGTCTGAGTTGGGTCTCTCAATGATCTTTATTTCACACGATATTCAGACTGTTCGCTATGTTTCTGACCGCATCATTGTTATGAATCACGGTCAGATTATGGAAGATGGTCCTGCTAAGCAGGTCTTTGAGCATCCAACAGACCCTTACACTAAGACGCTTTTGGGTGCTGCGCCATCTCTGCTTCATCCTAAACTGGGTGAGTAGCGCTTACGTTTTGTTCGATTAGAGCGCAGCTTAGGCTGCGCTCTTTTTAGCTTGTTAGGTGGAGAAATGCACCAAGAAACGCTTGAGCTGACAGAGTTGAAGGCAGCTCATGCTTTGACGCCCTATCCTTCAGATTTTGAGGAGTTTTGGACGGCGAGAATGGAGGAAGCAGATAATGCTCCTTTAAGCTGGCAAATTGCTCCTTCAACAGAGGTTACGTCAACTGCTTTAGCTCATTTTTTTGACCTAACATTTGTGGGTATTGATGGCGCAGAAGTCTACGCAAAGTATCTGCGCCCACAGACTGCCTCGGGCGTACAAACTCCGCTTGTTTTACAGTTCCATGGTTATCCAGGGGCTTCTCGCAGTTGGTTTGAGCAGAGTTCATTTTTAGGCATGGGCTGCTCACTGATTGCACTTGATAATCCTGGACAGGGCGGCCACAGCTTGGACGGAAGCTCGTATAAGAGCACTACCGTCTCTGGTCACTTGGTGCTTGGACTGGATGGGCCAGTAGAGGATCTTTACTTCGTTCATCTGTATCAGAATATTCGTTTGCTCTGCAGAATTGTTCGCCAGCTTGAAGGAATTGATACAGACCGCGTTTTTTTGTAAATGGTGCTTCCCAGGGTGGCGGAATCGCTCTTGCTACCTGCGCACTTAATCAGGATCTTTTTATAGGGCGGCAATCCTTTATCCCTTTCTCACTGATTTTAGGTGTGTGTGGGAGCTTAATGCTGACGAGGTAGCCTACGAGGGTATTCGCTATTATTCCCGCTGGTTTGATGCAGATGGCTCTCGTGTCGATGAGGTTTTTTTGCAAAGCTTGCCCTACATTGATTCAGCTAATTTTGCACGCCTGGTGACCTGTCCTGTACTTTTTGGTACTGGACTTGATGACCCGGTAGTTCCTCCAGAGGCTCAGTTTGCTGCCTACAATGCTCTGACCTGTCCAAAGAGGCATCTGCTGTATCCAGGTTACGCGCATGAAGAGATTGGTGATTTTGACGATAAAATCATCGATTTCTTTTTGCTCAGTGGACGGTGCCCATTCACTTGAGTTTTTGGACTCATCATTTCCCAATCAGGTTGAGGGCGAGGTGACGGCGTGAGGGGCTTAACACAAAGGCTCGAAGATGCCCGTTCTTATCGCGGTGCGTGGCTTAGACCATCAAACTTTGAATCATTTTGGGAGACATCGGTAGCGTTTGCACAAAATACCCAGGTAGAGAGTGTGGTTGAGCTTCCGTCCGCCATTCAGACAGCAACGTTTAAGCGCATTACATTCACTTCAACTGATCAGACTCAGCTGAGCGCTCGCGTTATTCTTCCGGTAGACGCATCGGAAGCAGGAACATTGCCAGCAACAACAAAAGCCTACTCTGCGTCAGAGTTACCTGCAGTGGTGCTCTTCTCCGATCTTGGTCGGGGAGTGCGCAGTTGGCTCCATCTTCTTCGCTTTACGGCGCTTGGCCTGCCTGTTGTGGCTCTGGAGGCTCGTCCGTGTGAGCCTCAACTCAAAGACGCCTGGAGGGGAGCGCTTGCCGCAGAGGAGCTTGCCCATGCCCTCATCAATCCTGCTAGCGCTGCAGCTTCCCCGCTCAAGCAGCTCATCGATGACGCACTGGTTACCACTTCGGTTGCCTCGCATTTCCTTGGTCGTACCGCCATCACCTGGGGAGAAGGTCTGGGCGGCTCGCAGGCTTTGTTTGCAGCAGCACTTCTGCCCAAGGCAGTGATCGCTACTATGGCGCTGAACCCTTTCTTTGCTGACAACGCAACAACCCTGCGCTCGCATGTCGGGTGCGGAGACACCCCGCAGTCAGATGCAGCTATCGACGCGGTCGGTCTTCTCGACAGCGCGTGTGCGGCAGAGCTTATTCGTGTACCTGCGCTTATTGGTACAGCTCTGCTGGACCAAAAGTGCTCCGATTGAGGGAACATTTGCGCTGTACAATCGTCTGCCAGGACAGAAGGAAATGCGCGTGTACCCCAAGTTTGGCCACGAGCGCATCAATCAGTTTGAGAACGAACAAATCAACTATATACGTGAGGTTATATCGGCACTCTAACGTAACCGAGCGGACTATAATTACGTAGGTTATTTGAATATTCAATTGACCAGGTATTCGGTCAGTTTGTTCAGTACATTGTTGTATGAAACTAGTTGGATTTTCCAACTGTGAAAGGATAAAGGATGTCCAGTAACGTACCATTTAGCGGTGTTATTCCACCAGTTGTTACCCCTAACACTCCAGACCACCAGCTTGATATCGTGTCTTTTGAGCGCTCCATTAACCGCCTTATTGAGGCGGGAGTTGATGGTCTTTTCTTCCTCGGCTCTTCTGGAGAGGTTGTTTTTGCAACTGATGAGCGTCGCGATCAGATTGTGCGCGAGGCTGTTCGCATTGTTGACCACCGTGTTCCGGTCCTTGTGGGCATCATTGATACCGAGACCGAACGCGTCTTGGAGCATGGTTGCCGTGCCCTCACACTAGGTGCAGATGCTCTTGTAGCAACCGCTCCTTTCTACGCACTTGGTGGCCCAGCTGATGTTGAGGAGCACTTCCGCATTCTCCACCAAGAGCTGGATGCACCTCTGTTTGCGTACGATATTCCTGTCTGCGTTCACACTAAGCTCTCTTGGAAGATGCTTGCTCGCCTGGGCGCAGAGGGCGTTCTTGCAGGTGTTAAGGACTCTTCTGGTGACGATGTCTCCTTCAGGTATCTTGTTCAGGAGAACGAGAAGAACGGTCATCCTCTGACCCTTCTGACCGGCCATGAGATTGTGGTTGACGGCGCTCTTCTCTCTGGCGCAGACGGTTCTGTTCCAGGTCTTGCTAATGTTGAGCCAGAGGGCTACGTCCGCATGTGGAAGGCAGCTCAGGAAGGTAACTGGGCAGAGGTCAAGCGTGAGCAGGACCGACTCAACGAGATTTCCCATATCTTTGATGTCACCACAGGCGTTCAGGGCTACGGTGCTGGCGTTGGTGCCTTCAAGTGCGCCCTTAACCTCATGGGAATCTTTGATTCTTCTCAGATGCCTCGTCCTGTTAAGCCTCTTGACGGTCAGAACCGTGAGGCAATCAAGCAGGTTCTTATTGCAAACGGCCTTCTCTAAACAAGAGGGGACAGCATGGACTCTAAGTTTGTTTCTCCAACACATGTTTGTGCCGTTGATATTGGCGGCACAAAAATTGCCTGCGGCATAGTCACCCTTAACGGCACTGACGCTCCTAACGTCCAGTCCGTAAAGAAGGTCCCAACTAACGCAAAAGAGGGTGGCAAGCAGGTTCTTGCCACCGTTCTCCAGGCAATTAGAGAGGCACTTGCTCGTGCAGAAGAGCTGGACCTTATCATCTCTGGCGTGGGTATTTCTTCTGCTGGTGTTGTTGACCCTCGTACGGGCGACATCACCTACGCAAATGAGCTTATGCCCGGCTGGGGCGGAACCGCTCTTGGCTCTGCAGTTACCAGTGAGTTTGGCCTTCCGTGCAGCGTCCTTAATGACGTTCATGCTCACGCTCTGGGCGAGGCTCGTCACGGTGCTGGTCACGGCAAAGATAGCGTTTTAACCGTAGCTGTTGGCACGGGCATTGGTGGCGCTTTTTGTGAACCACGGCATTTTGATGCTGGGTGCTCACGACGAGGCTGGTCACATTGGTCACGTTGCAACTCCAGCGGCTGCAGGGGTTGATTGTCCCTGTGGTGGAACTTCTCACCTTGAGCCTGTTTCCGCAGGTCCTGGAATTATTCGCGAGTACGTCCGCCTTGGTGGCTCCGACACGCTTGAAGACGGTTCTGCTCTTGATGGCGCTGAGATTGACCGCAGAGCACTTGCTGGCGAGAAGATCGCTCAAGCTGCAGAGGAGCGCTCAGGCCGCGCGCTTGGTGAGGTTCTGGGAAGCATGTGCAACATGCTTGACCCTTCTGTCATCATTCTGTCTGGCTCCGTTGCAGAGTGCGGCAAGTATTGGCATGAGGCGCTCGAGGCTGCATTTAAGCTGCAGGCAATGCCTCCTGTTCAGGCAACGCCCATTGTGAAGGGCACGCTTGGTGAGAAGCTCCTCTTATTGGAGCTGCAGAAAACCTTGTTCTACCTGGATATTTAGAGACACGTCTTTAGACAAAAAGCACGTCAGCAGGTAAATTATTTGCTGACTGGGTATGTCGCAAAGACAGATATCTTTTAATGTACGTACATTCTTGTGAGGAGAATATCGTGGCACATTCAGAGCTTGTTGAGTCACTTAAAGGAAAACTCATTGTCAGCGTCCAGGCGTATCCTGGTGAGCCTATGAGGCATCCAGAGACCATGGCTCAGATTGCTCGCGCCTGTGAGCTTGGCGGCGCTGCGGCTATTAGGTGCCAGGGTCTGTCCGATATTTCTGCCATTAAAGGTAGGGTTGAAATTCCTGTTATTGGCCTCTGGAAAGAGGGTCATGAGGGCATCTACATTACTCCCACGCTTCGTCATGCCCGCGCTTGCGTTCATGCTGGCGCAGACGTTGTTGCTCTTGATGCAACTGACCGTCCAAGACCAGATGGCAGAACCTTTGAAGAGACCGTTGCTGCTCTTCGTGCAGAGTCTGATGTCCTGATTATGGCTGACTGCATGACTATGGACGATATTCGTCGCTCTGTTGCTGCTGGTTGTGACCTCGTTTCAACTACACTTTCTCACAACAAGGCCGCTATTGATACAACGCTTGACGATGGCCCTGACATTGCACTTCTCCAGCAGGCAACCACTGAATTCCCAGGTATTGCCATTATTTGCGAGGGTCACGTTCACACACCACAAGACGCAAGAGATGCAATTGACGCTGGTGCTTGGGCGGTTGTTTCGGGTACTGCCATTACGCACCCAACTTCAATTACCTCTTGGTTTGCTGCGGCACTTGAGGATTAATGCTTAGAGCGGTAAGGTTTTCTCGTCACATCATTTAAGGAGTGCCTGTGAAGAAAAACGATCCCACACCTTCAGTTATTCCTGACATCGTCATTATTACGGGTATGTCTGGGTCGGGTCGTACACAGGCACTTCATGTGTTTGAGGACATGGGTTATTTCTGCATTGATAACCTGCCTCCAGCTCTTATATTGCAGCTCTCTCACCTTGTAGGTATTAACACGGGTGTTGGCCGTCATCTGGCGGTTACCTGTGACTTGCGCTCACAAGGTCTTTTTGATGATATCTCTGAGGCACTGAAGTCTCTTGCTGACCATGAGCTTACGTACAAGATTATCTATTTGGACTCGTCAGATGAAGTGCTCATGCGCCGTTATAGCGAGAACCGCCGTCGTCATCCTTTAGCCCAAGAAGGGGAGAGCCTTGCCTCTGCAATTGCCAAAGAGCGCGCTCAGCTTCAAGACATTAAAGCTATCGCAGATGAGGTGTTTGATACCTCAACCATGCGTACCAATACGCTTAAGAGTCGCTTACGTCGCGCATTTTCAGAGCTTGCTGAGCAGCAGCTTATGGATGTCAGTGTGTTCTCGTTTGGATTCAAAAACGGTTTGCCCGTTGAGGCTGACCTTATGATTGACGTGCGATTCCTACCTAATCCTTACTATAATCCAGAGCTCAGGCCACTTACCGGTCTTGATGAGCCGGTTGCTCAGTTTGTTCTCAAGCACGGCACTACTAAGAAATTCTTAAAGTCGTGGTTTGAGTTGCTTGACGTTGTTATGCCTGGATACGTACAAGAGGGTAAGAGCCTGCTCTCTATTGCGGTGGGTTGTACCGGCGGTCAGCACAGAAGTGTTGCTATTGCACGTGCCACCGCAGAACATTTGTCTGCTCAGGGTTATCGCGTGACGCTGTTCCATCGCGATCTTGAGGCAGCAAAAAAGAAGTCTCAGCAGGCTGAGTAGGAATTGATTCTGCTATGTCATTTACTGCTGAGGTAAAAAATGAGCTGGTCAGTGTACCAGAAGGTCAGACAGATTCTGCATTAGCGCAGCTTTCTGCCCTTATTCGTGTTTCGGGTACGCTCTCGGTGCAAGGTCCAGGCAAATTTGCCGTTCGCATTGTCACCGAGACAGGTACGGTTGCTCGAACGGTTGTCAGTTCTTCTCGCCGTTTATTTGACCTGGATACCTCCATTGAGTATCGCCGGTCCATCATGCATAAGAAACGCAACTATCTGCTTGAGATTTCAAACCAGGATTCGCTTGCAGGAGCCCTTTCTACACTGGGTATTTATATTCCAGGAGAAGGTCTGGTAAGAGGTATTTCAAAGAATATCGTCCGCACTAAACAGACGCAGCGCGCTTTTTTGCGTGGCGCTTTTATGGCAGGTGGGTTTGTTGCGGATCCTCGAAAAGACTTCCACCTGGAAATTGCAGTCTCGGGGGACGAATTTGCAGCTGACCTGGTAAAGCTCATAGGTACGCTTGGTGTTAAGGCACGTCTTAATCATCGTAACCGCCACACTAACGCGCTTACGCGCTCTCGAGAGATTTACGCCGTCTACCTTAAGAGTTCTGATGACATCATTACGTTCTTGCGAGAAATTGGCGCTACTACCATGGCTCGCGTTGCTGCGGCAGCGCGCAATATGAAGCACTACCGCAACAACGTAAACCGAGCGGTTAATGCAGAGATGGCAAATCAAACACGTTCTTCTAATGCTGCGGCCGACCAGTTAGCGCTTATAGAAAGGCCGAGAAACTCATTGGCTTGTCGGCGCTTCCTCCCGCGGTAAGAGAGTTTTGTATTGCGAGAAAAGATAACCCTGAGCTGTCGTTATTAGGTTTAGGGGAGTCGTTTGTACCACCCGTATCCAAGTCCGCCATGTATCACCGATTGCTTCGGTTAGAAAAAATCGTTCAGGATTTAGAAAAAGATGCATAAGTTATCGGTGAGTGCGGTAAAATACTCGGTGTACGGTTTAAATGTTAATGAATCCGGAGAATGGCTCTGGGTCACCGAAAGGAGCATTACGTATGGCAGTAAAGGTTGCTATTAACGGTTTTGGCCGCATTGGTCGCCTTGCATTTAGGCAGATGTTTGGTCACGAGGGTTCCGAGATTGTTGCAATCAACGACCTTACTTCTCCAGAGATGCTTGCATATCTTCTGAAGTATGACTCTACTCAGGGCAACTATTCCCGCGATCACAAGGTAGAGGCAACTGACCACTCCATCATCGTTGACGGTCACGAGATTGTTATTTACAAGGAGGCAGACGCTAACAACCTGCCTTGGGGCGATCTCAACGTTGACGTTGTTCTTGAGTGCACCGGTTTCTACACCTCCAAGGAGAAGGCACAGGCTCACATCAACGCTGGTGCTAAGAAGGTTGTCATTTCAGCTCCAGCAGGCAATGACCTTCCAACCGTTGTCTTCAACGTTAACCATGAGATTCTGACTGCAGATGACAACATCATTTCTGCAGCTTCCTGCACCACCAACTGCCTTGCTCCTATGGCAAAGGGTCTCAATGACTTCGCACCAATTCAGTCCGGCATCATGACTACCATTCACGCATACACTGGTGACCAGATGATTCTTGACGGCCCACAGCGCAAGGGTGACTTCCGTCGTTCCCGTGCTGGTGCAGAGAACATTGTTCCTAACTCCACTGGTGCTGCTAAGGCAATCGGCCTTGTTCTTCCTGAGCTCAACGGCAAGCTCATTGGTGCTGCTCAGCGCGTTCCTACGCCAACTGGCTCCCTCACCAACCTTTATGCTGTTGTTGACAAGAAGGTCACCGCTGCTGAGGTTAACGCAGCAATGAAGGCTTACGCTGAGACCATCCCAGAGACCTTTGGTTACAACGAGGATCAGCTTGTTTCCCGCGACATCGTTGGCGAGACCCACGGCTCCATCTTCGATGCAACTCAGACCATGTGCTCTGATCTTGGCAACGGCCAGACCCTCGTTCAGGTCACCTCTTGGTACGACAACGAGAACTCCTACACTTCCCAGATGGTCCGCACCATCAAATACTTCGAGAAGTTCGTTGCTTAAGTTCTAGTTACATAGACGCCTTAGGCGCGGTCGCAGCATCTGCCGCGATCGCGCCTTCTTTTGTTGGAAACGTATTCAAAGGAGTGACATGGCTTTTACAAAGAAGACTGTCCGCGATGCAGATGTTGATGACAAGCGCGTTCTTATGCGCGTTGACTTCAACGTGCCTCTAAAGGACGGCGTTGTTACTGACGACACCCGCGTTCGCGCTGCACTTCCAACCATCCAGTATCTTCTCGACCACAACGCAAAGGTCATCTTGATGAGCCACCTTGGCCGTCCAGATGGCACTGGTTTCCAGCCAGAGCTTTCCCTGCGTCCAGCTGCAGAGAAGCTTGCTGAGCTTCTTGGCCGCGAGGTTAAGTTTGTTGAGGACACGTATGGCGAGAAGGCCCGTGAGGCTGTAGACGCACTCAAGGACGGCGAGGTTCTTGTTCTTGAGAACGTCCGTTTTTGACAAGCGTGAGAAGAAGAATGACCCAGAGATTGCAAAGACTCTTGCTTCTTATGGTGACGTCTTTGTTCTTGATGCCTTTGGTACCGCACACCGCGCACAGGGCTCCGTTGTGGGACCAGCAGCTTACCTTCCTGCATACGCAGGCTTCCTGCTTGAGAAAGAGGTTGATACTCTTACCTCTATCTTCTCTAATCCAGAGCGCCCACTTGTAGCTATCGTCGGTGGCTCCAAGGTTTCTTCTAAGATTGGTGTCCTTGATCACCTTATCGACTCCGCTGATACCCTTATCATCGGCGGCGGTATGGCATACACCTTCTTCCTGGCTAAGGGTTATACCGTTGGTACTTCTCTTCAGGAGCCAGACTGGATTGAGCGCGCAGGCGAGATGCTCAAGAAGGCTGAGGAGAAGGGTGTTAAGATTCTGCTTCCTGTTGACAACGTTGTTACCGATCACTTTGGTGAGGACGCTGTTGGTGAGGTAGTTCCTTCCAACCAGATTCCTGATGACCGTATGGGTATGGACATTGGTCCCTAAGACTGTTGAGCTTTACACTGAGGCAATCAAGGGTGCAAAGACTGTCTTCTGGAATGGTCCTATGGGCGTCTTTGAGTTTGACCAGTTTGCAAAGGGTACCGAGGCAGTTGCTTACGCTGTTGCAGATGCTGACTGCACTTCCATTATCGGTGGAGGCGATTCCGTCGCAGCAGTTAACAAGTTCCACCTTGCTGACAAGATGAGCTGGATTTCCACTGGTGGCGGCGCTTCCATGGAGCTTGTTGAGGGTAAGGCTCTTCCAGGAGTGGAGGCGCTTCTCGATGCGTAATCGTATGATCGCAGGTAACTGGAAGATGAATGAGACTTTCGCTGAGGGTATTGAGCTTGCTCAGGGAATTGTCGATCAGCTTGCTTCTGGTACTGGAAACGTTGACGTTGTTATTGCTCCACCTCTTGTAGACCTTAAGGGCGTCTCCGAGGTTCTTTCTCAGGCTAACTCTTCTGTTGCTCTCTCTGCACAGAATGTGTACTGGGAGGAGTCTGGCGCCTTTACTGGCGAGACCTCTCCAGCAATGCTGACCTCTGTTGGTGCAACCCACTGCATCATTGGTCACTCTGAGCGTCGTGGCTACTTTGGTGAGACCGATGAGGGACATTAACCGCAAGGCAAAGGCTTTGATGGCTCATGGCATCGTTCCTATTTCTTGCTGCGGTGAATCCCTTGAGGTTCGCAATGCTGGTACTCACGTTCAGTTTGTTGTTGACCAGATTAAGGCTGACACTGAGGGTCTTGAGATTACTGATCCTTCCAAGTACGTTATTGCTTACGAGCCAATCTGGGCAATTGGTACTGGTATGACTGCAACTGCTGATGACGCTCAGGAAGTTTGCGGTGCAATTCGCAAGACCTTGGTGGAGATCTTTGGTGCAGAAATTGCAGATGGCATTCGTATTCTTTACGGTGGCTCTGCAAAGCCAGAAGAACGTTGGTGGCTTCCTCGAGAAAGAGGACGTTGACGGCGCACTTGTTGGCGGCGCATCGCTCAAAGGCTGATTCCTTTGTCGCAATGGTAAAGAGCGCAATGAACTAAGCTGAGTCAAAGTGCTTTATCACCAGTTAAGCGCTTGGCACATTTGTTGAGTTCTTGTTTGTTTTGCAACTTGGCACACGTCATTTCCAAAGGGGAGTGGCGTGTGCTATTCTTTTCTGTTGTACGTGAAAATAACTAGGGCTGGATTTTTCTCGCCAGCAAGAGGGGAACCTCGTGGGCGTTCTGAATACAATTCTTTTTGGTACTGTTTGTACTTTCTGGTGTCTTGACGGTGCTGCTTGTTCTAGCACACTCCGGAAAGGGTACCGGTGTTTCTGACATGATTGCAGCTTCCATGTACAACGCAGGAGCAGGTTCGGGAATCATGGAGAAAAATCTTGATCGCCTTACCATTATCACTACAACCATCTTTATGGTTTGTGCCATTGTGATGGCTCTGACATTCCCCGTTGGAACTATTGGCTAAGCTGCGCTCTCACATTTTGAATTATCTGCCGAGAAGCCCCGTGTTTCTCGGCATTTTTGTATGTTAAGGAGGCTCTTCTGCTGAAAGAGTTCTTAGAAAAGTGATTATCAAGTCATTTGTTAGAAGATAGTAGTTATCTATTATTTCTTAACAGAATTTTTCAATAACGTTTCTCGTATGTAAACAAATCAGATTTAGCCCAATAAGCAGGATTTAAACAGTCATTATATGTGGATACGTTTTACTGGGATTGGTATGTAAAGACAGTCTTATCTTAGAGATAAGTTTAGTCAAGCTGCTATTCCGTGGTAGAATTACACTTTGCTGTGTATTCACGGCACTGTTGTTGTAGGAATGCTAGGTTGCCATACCGAGAAAACCTCGCTTATTAGATGGATAAGCGCAAGGCGGTGAGGAGAGTCAATGGCACGGTTTGTTTGGTACGTTACAAAGAGGATTTTGAGCTACATAGTAATGATTTTTGTTGCTACATCACTCACATTCTTCCTCGCATCTTCGTTCATGAATCCACGCTCTGACCTGGAGCAGCGTATTCCACGCCCTCCACAGGAGTCTATTGAGAACAGCCTTTACAGTGCTAATCTTAATGACAAAACCCCTGTTATTGAGCGTTATCAGATTTGGATTACAAATCTGTTTACCAAGTTTGATCTTGGCATGACTCCAACAGGTGATAGTGTTAACCGTGAGATGAGCTCTAAGTTTATGTCTTCTATTCTGCTCATGACTCCTGCAACTGTCTTGTCTGTTGTTATTGGCGTCAGCTTGGGTGTTTATACTGCGCAACGGCAATACCAGTGGCAAGACCGCTTCTTAAGTGGTGTTGCATCAGTACTTCTGGTTATTCCTACCGTTGTTTTGGCTATTCTTATTGTTTTTACGGCCATTGAAATTAACGCTAGGGCAGGCGCTCGTATCTTCTACGTCACTGATCTTTCCAGTGGTGATACGGGCAACTTCTTTACCTGGCTTATTGACTTCCTTCAGCATATTATTCTTCCAACTATCGTTCTGACTATCATCAGTTCTGTTGGTTACCACCTCTCACAGCGTACGTACTTGCTTGATGAGATGCATGCTGACTATGTTCGTACTGCTCGCGCTAAGGGCCTTACCCGTAAGCAAGCTATCCGCAGCACGCTCTCCGTGTTTCTTTGATTCCTACTGCTGTTTCTGTTGCGTTTTCACTTGCAGGTATCTTCACTGGTGCTGTTATGACCGAGAAGGTCTTTGCTATTCACGGTCTTGGTGAGTACTTCATTAACTGCATTAACAACAACAACATTCATGGCGCAGTTGCTGTTGCAGCATTCTCTGGTGCAATGACCCTCGTTGGTGCACTTCTTGCAGATCTCTTTGCTGCTGCCCTTGATCCACGAATTAAGATGAGCTAAGGAGGCGGACATGTCTAAAGAAGAACTTACAAATACTGATCAGCTCACTGATCAAGATAACGTCTCCGATAAAGCTGGTTTGACAAACGCTGAGCGTGAGCTTGAGGCAGATGCAAAGAGTGACGGTAAAGAGGTTAAGCGTATTAGTTATGCTGGCCTGATTGTTCGTCGTTTCTTCCGTCAGCGCTCTGCTGTTATTGGCTTAGTTATTATTGGTATCATGGTGCTTATCGCTCTGTTTGGTAAGTATCTAACTCCACATAACTATCAAGACGCAGATTTTACTGCCATTGCCCAGGCTCCTAGTGCTAATCACTGGTTTGGTACTGATGGTGCTGGTATTGACCTTTATGCCTGCGTTGTTCATGGTCTTGGTCGTTCTCTAACCATTGGTATCAGCTACGCAGTTTTGACTACTATCATCTCTGCGATAATTGGTACTGCTATTGCGTATGTACGTGGTATTCCAGAGAAGATTGGTATGTGGCTACTTGATATGCTGATGGTCATTCCAAGCTTCTTGCTGGTTGCTATGATTGTTCGTGCAGCTGGCGGAGAGTCTGGCTGGCTCATGCTAATCTTTGGCTAACTGCTTTTGGTTGGATTGGCCGTGCTCGTACGCTTCGTACCATGGCTCTTTCTCTGCGCGAGAGAGATTACGTCAGGGCCGCTAAGTACATGGGTGTTTCTCCCTTTACCATCATTGTGCGCCACCTTATCCCAAACCTCGGTTCAATTCTTATTATTGACCTAGTCCTTGCTGTCATCGGTGGTATTAACTCCGAGACCGCATTCAGCTTCTTGGGTCTTGGTATCAAGGCACCAGACACTTCCCTCGGATACCTTCTGAGCGCAGGTTCTTCCGCAATGCTTACCACTCCATGGATGATTCTTATTCCATCCGTGTTCTTGATTATTGTGTGCGTTGGCCTTCAGCTTATCGGAGACGGTCTTCGCGATGCATTTGACCCATATTCTCGCGCCGCTGGTAGCGTTAAGGATCAAGATGAGGATAACGATGCAGCAGATGAATCTGAGATTACTGCTGACATGGTTTCTGAAGAAACAACGGAGCGTGCATAATGGCTGACATTACTAATACTTCTGCAAAGCAGGGAAATGTAGAGATGGATGATGTCCTACGCTATGAGCTGCTTGAGTCAAATGGTCCTAAGGGTGCACCAACGGGAGATCCCGTTCTTTCCGTTCGTGACCTCAAGGTTTCCTTTAACACTGAGGCTGGTCGTGTAGATGCAGTTCGTGGTGTTAACTTTGATCTTTGGGGTGGCCGTACCCTCGGTATCGTAGGTGAGTCCGGTTCTGGTAAATCGGTCACGGCGCTTTCTCTTATCGGTCTTCTTGATGACAACGCTCACGTTACCGGCTCCATTAAGCTTGGTGATGAGGAGCTCATTGGCAAGACTGATGAAGAAATGTCTAAGCTTCGTGGTACCAGAATCTCTATGATCTTCCAGGACCCTCTGTCTGCTCTTACTCCAATGTTTACTATTGGTGATCAGATTGCAGAGGCTTTGCTTACTCATAATCCCTCTATGAATAAGGCTGATGTCCGTAAACGTTGTATTGAGCTTCTTACCATTGTTGGTATTACTGACCCAGAGAACCGCCTGGATTCTTTCCCACATGAGTTCTCTGGTGGTATGCGTCAGCGTGTTGTTATTGCTATTGCAATTGCAAACAACCCTGACATCATCATTGCAGACGAGCCAACTACTGCTCTTGATGTTACTATTCAGGCTCAGATTCTTGATGTCTTGAAGGTTGCACAGAAGGAGACTGGTGCAGCAGTTGTTTTGATTACGCACGACCTTGGTGTTGTTGCGGGTACCGCTGATGACATCATGGTTATGTATGCAGGTCGTGGCGTTGAGCGTGCAAGTGTTGATACGCTGTTCGCAGAGCCAAGGCATCCTTACACCATGGGTCTTCTGGGCGCAGTTCCAAAGCCACACCTTCCTGCAGAGCACAGACTTGTTCCTATTAAGGGTAATCCACCTTCACTTGCTGCTATTCCAACTGGCTGTCCTTTTAATCCACGTTGTCCTATGGCAACAGAGGAGTGCTCTCAGAAGGAGCCTTTGCTCGTTCCTGCAAATCCAGCTGAAGGACATCTTGCATCTTGCCACCACCTTAAGGACATTTGCGAGAAGAACCTTACTTATGCAGAGGTTTATCCAGACTTTGAGCCAATTCTTCCTAAATGGGTTGACGTTCCTCGCTCTGAGCGCCCTGTTGTGCTTGAGGTTGAGAATCTTACTAAGACTTTCCCAGTTCAGGGCAAGGGCTTTGTCAGACGCAGCAAGGGTACTATGACCGCTGTTGATCACATTAACTTCCAGATTCACGAGGGCGAGACTCTGGCACTTGTTGGTGAGTCCGGCTCTGGTAAGTCAACCACATTGATGCAGATTATGGATTTGTTGAAGCCAGAGGATGGTCGAATTACCGTCCTTGGTAAAAACGTTGCAGATCTTAAGAGCGCAGCAGATCGTCGAGAAGTTCGTAAGGATCTTCAGGTTATTTTCCAGGATCCAATGAGCTCTCTTGACCCTCGTATGCCTATCTATGACGTTTTGGCAGAGCCACTTCAGGCACAGGGATGGAATAAGGCAGACATTAACGCTCGTATTGGCGAGCTTATGCGTCTGGTTGGTATTAATCCAGACTATGTTGACCGCTTCCCATCTCAGTTCTCTGGTGGTCAGCGTCAGCGTATTGCAATTGCTCGCGCTCTTGCAACAAGCCCAAAGATTCTTCTTTTGGATGAGCCAATTGCATCTTTGGACGTTTCGATCCAGGCAGGTATTATTAACCTCCTTGAGGATCTTCAGGTACAGTTGAAGATTTCGTACCTCTTTGTTGCTCATGACCTTGCAGTTATTCGTCATATTTCTGATACTGTTGCCGTTATGCACCTGGGCAAGATTGTTGAGTACGGTGAAACTGAAGAGGTCTTTACTAATCCACAAGATCCTTACACAAGGCTCTTCTCTCAGCTATTCCAATTCCTGATCCTAAGATTGAGCGTACCCGCGAGCGTATGATTTATCAGGATGGAAAGCTTGTTCCAGCAACACACATTGCTACTGAGTAGAAATACTTAAATAAAAATTTTTATAAACCCGCACGTAAACAGCGTGCGGGTTTTGTTATGTTTCAAATAGTGAACGAGGTTGTTACGGGATTGTTTCCGCTATGGAGTATTCATATGCAATTTCGTATAGTTAAGTGAACATCTGTAAGCCTTTAACGAAATGGGTGATTATATGGCTAGCAGTTTTTCTCGTCGCTCGTTCTTCGCTCTGACTGGTGTCACTGCTGCAGGTCTTGGACTTGCTGGTTGTGGCCCCTGCTCAGCCCGGAAACACTCCAGCGGCAACTGGTGTTGAGCCACAGGACGGCTCCCCAGCAAATACTCCTCTGGATCAGCTGCCACTGCCAGAGGCTGGCAAGACGTACAACAACCCTAAGACTCGTGATGAGATTCAGGATGGTGGTACGCTCACTCAGCCAATTACTGAGATTGGCCCACAGTGGAACTACTACAACGTCAAGGGCAACACTTCTTACATGAATATCCTTCACGGTCTGATTAACCCTCGTGACCTCTTTGGTAGCAACGTTGACGGCAGCAAGTTTGAGGCAAACAAGAACTACGTCAAAGAGTACAAGGTTGAGGATAAGGACGGCAAGCAGGTTGTCACTCTTACCTTTACCGATCAGGCTAAGTTCAACGACGGTACTGATATTGACTGGACCGCCCTTCAGACTGCTTTCATTTGCCTAAGTGGTCAGAACAAGAAGTATGAGGTTCCTCTACTGACGGCTATGACAAGATTGAGTCCGTTGAGCAGGGCGATACCGCAAAGACTGCTGTTGTTACTATGGCTGAGCCTGTTTATCCAATTGAGCAGATTCTTGGCTATGCTCTGCACCCAAAGCTTCAGGACCCAGAGTTCTTCAACAAGGGTTACCTCAATCAGCCAAACAATGAGCTTGGTGCTGGCCCATACATTGTTGATTCTTACGATGATTCTCAGGTTACCTTTAAACCAAATCCAAAGTGGTGGGGAGATGCTCCTAAGCTTGACACTCTTGTCTTCAAGCAGATGGATACTCAGGCAACCATCAATGCATTCAAAAATGGTGAGGTTGACACTGCAGGTCCTACTTCTTCAAATGGTTCTGCTGAGCTTCTTTCTAACTTCAACACCATGGCTGATGCTCAGGTTCGTCGTGGTCTTGGTAACTCCATTGCAGTTATTGAGATTAACTCCTCTCGTGAAGCTCTTCAGGATATTGCAGTCCGTAAGGCATTCTGCCAGGCTGTTGATCCAGCAACCATTGTTTCCATTGTTTTCCAGGGTGTTAACTGGAAAGAGGAAGCACCAGGCTCCATGCTTTGGCCTTACTGGGCAGCTGGTTATGACAACAACCTCCCAGATGATGTTAAGAACCTTAAGAATGCTGAAGAGCGCAAGAATGCTGCAAAGAAGACTCTTGAGGGTGCAGGCTATACCCTCAACGGTGACTTCTACGAGAAGGACGGCAAGCAGGTAACCATTGGTTACACCATGTTTGGTGACGGAACTAACGTAAAGAACCGTGCTGCTGCAATTCAGAAGATGTGCAAGGATGCTGGCATTAACCTGACCCTTGACTCACACCCATCTTCTGAGTTCTCTGAGGTTCTTACCTCTGGTAACTGGGATGTCTGCCTCTTTGGCTGGTCTGGTAACGCTGTTTCTTACAACAACGGTGTTCAGCTCTACGGTTCTGAGTCTGCTTCCAACTTTGGTCATCAGGGTACCGCAGAGACCGATGCGCTCTTTGCAAAAGGTTGTCTCTACTGCTAACTTTGATGAGCGTATGAAGATTATGAACGAGGCAGAGAAGAAGTGCATGGCAACTTACTCTTACCTTCCTGTCTACACTGGTCCATCCTGCTTCGTCTGCAAGAAGGGTCTTGCAAACTTTGGTCCTGCACTCTTCCTGGACCTTCCTTCAACCGACATTGGTTGGCAGAAGTAAGCAAGGAATACTCAGGTCTTCTCGCAGAGAAAAGTTTTTAATTTTTCTCACAAATGTTGCTAGAAGATGTGTTAGTATATCCCTCGCTGCAAAGCAAGTCGGAGTGGCGGAATTGGCAGACGCGCTAGCTTGAGGTGCTAGTGACCTACTAACGGTTGTGCGGGTTCAAGTCCCGCCTCCGACACCACGGAATTTCGGCGGATCTCTTCGGAGGTCCGCCTTTTTCGTATACTTAGGTCATATGATTTGTTTTTGGCTTTGCTGGTAAGGAGCGCCTGTGGCAAACAATAAACTAAGTGTTCGCCGTGTTGAGGGAGTTGTCGACGGAACCGTTGCTGCAACTCTGTCTCAGTTGCTGCGTCTGACCAGCGATGCAGTTATCGTTTTTAATATGGAGGGCACGGTTCTTCTCGCCAATGAAGAGGCTGAAACTATATTTGTTAAGGTCGGTAGTACGTTGGCAGGCATGGACGTGCGCTTTTTGTTTACCCCGGCAAATCAAGAGAACTTACAGAAACCGTTTTCTATAGACGATCTGGCATTGCAATTGATGGCTCAACTTCGATGGTTACTGCTCCTGCTCATGACGGAATGTCACAGGTGTTGAGTGTTCGTGCAGATTATGTTGGTGCGCCTACACAGGCTATTGTTCTGACAGCATCTAAGCTTCGTGAACTGTCGAGTCCTATGCAAGACGATGAACGAATGGTCTTGGACCTTCGTCGAGCTAATAAGAGGCTCTCAGGAGCGCTCCAGATTGTCTTAGACACACTTGACTCAGAAGATATGGGTCAGCTTATTGAACGCGTGTTAGAAGAGCTCTCAGAGACTGTTGAGGCAGACGGTGCGCTCATTTATCTTGCTGAGCAAGATGGCTATCACCTTCATGGCGTTACGGAGTCATTGAAGAGCGCTTCGTACGGTGTGATTCCTCGCTACTTTGCATTTAACAGCTCTCTGGAGCGTTTGACGTTTTACTCAGAGCATGCACTACGCCTGCATACTATGGCTTTGAACTCGGAAAATCTTAAGCAGGGAAGAGTTAAAAAGCGCAATCTGGTTAACGAGGATACGCGCGAGGTCATAACCGTTGACGCAGGTCATCTGCCCCCATTTACCAGCTTTCTTGTGGTGCCCGTGTGGTTTGGCGGTCACATTGTTGCTCTGATTGAGGTGGGCTGGGAGCGCAAGCGTGCGCTTCTGGTTGAAGATGCAAGACTTCTGGACTCCATTGCAAATTACCTCTCGGTGCAGCTTGTAGGCGCGTTGTCGGCCATGAGAACGCAGCGTAGAGATACGCTTCGCGAGGCATTAGCGCGCGTGCGTCAAGGACTTCTCCACAGCGCCGCAGATGGCGAGAAGATCTCTGGAGAGCTGCTACAGCAGGTCATGAGGTCGGTGGGCACTGATCTTTCTGCACAGGTTTTCTCGGTAGATTGCTGTGAAGTAACGGGAAACATTACGCTTTTGGCGCTTGGTGCTGAACAGGCATTTGGTGCTGCTCAGGACAACATGCAGGGCATGGCGCCACAGCAAGACGGTGGCAAGCAGGTAGCGCTTCCCTCAACGGTTGAAGGGCTCAAGACAGGAGAGGGAGAGGCGTCAGTCAAAGAAGTTGAGCTTGATTCTGAGCTGAGTCGCGCACTAGCGGTACAGGGATTGCCTTGTAAGGGAGCTGTATTATTTCTGGGTAAGTTTGCAGGAGAGCAGCATACCTGGCTCTTCTTGCGAGAAGAAAACGCGGAACCTCTGAGTGATATTGAGCTTGATTTTTTGGATCGCGTAATGCTGCTGGTACATTCTCTGGCAGTTGGCGCCGAGAGAGTCAGCAGAACAAGCATATCTCGCAGGCGCTCCAGTCAGGTATGAAGAATGACCTGCAGCAAGTTGAAGGAATCTCTGCCGAAGGTATCTATTCATCTGCAACCGCCGATGCGTTTGTCGGCGGCGATTTCTATAGCATGATTAAGTTGCCAGGACGTCGTGCGTGCATCATCATGGGAGATGTCTCCGGCAAGGGTATTGAGGCGGCATCTATCTCATCTGCAGTTAAAACAGCACTTTCTGCCTATGCGTGGGAGGGAAGAACTCCCGCTCGTATGGTGGCTACACTGAATGAGTTTCTGCTTGGATTTTCCAGGGTTGAGACGTTTGCGACGCTCTTTGTGGGTATTGTTGACCTTGCCACCTCTTCACTTATGTACTGCTCTGCTGGCCATCCACCTGCGATTTTAGTGTCCGCTCAATCGGGCGAGGCTGAGCTTTTAGACGTGCAGTCGGGCGTTGTTGGCGCGTTCCATGACATGGAATACAAGAACGGCACCGTTCGATTGAATGAAGGCGATATCCTGTTGCTTTATACCGACGGAACCACTGAGGCTCGAAGCCCCGAAGGTGCCTTCTTTGGCGAGACCGGACTCCGCGACATGATTATGGACGAAGTGCCTCGTGGCTTTGACGGTCTTCTCAATAGGTTCTTGAGTACGCTTGATCGCTATACCGGTCAGAGGCTTGATGACGACGTTGCCATGGTTGCTCTGCGCTTTGACGAGCTTGGCAGCATTGATTCTGACGAGAAGATCAACTAGACGGACTTCTCGCCAAGTAGACGGGTTTCTCGCCAAAAAAGAGACAGATATCTGAAATTCTTGTCTTGAGTGCGGGAAAAAGAAGCGTATGTATACGCAGCCAAACATAGCAGTTGTTTCAGTTACCACTGACCTTGACGTGAGGGGAGTTCCGCGCGCGAAGGCTCAGATTGAGCAGCTGATTAACAGTGGCTGTAGAAGGATTGTACTGAACATGACGGAGGTCTCGTACATTGATTCCTGCGGTATGGGCTTTATTGTGTGCGCTGTTCGCCGCATGAAGACGCTCGGTGGTCTTATGAGCTTGACCAACGTGCAGCCAACAGCGTTTAAGGCGCTGGTGCGCATGGGTCTTATCGACTTCATGCCCGTAAGTACTAGCGCGGCCAAATCGCGCGTAACTCCATTGGCTCCGGGTACACACCCATCATTCCAGACAACGTTTAGAGTTGATCCCAATAAGATGTGCGACGCTCGATCACGAGCTCTTGCGCTTTTGCAGGCACTTCCGTTTACCGCAGATCAAAAATTTGATATCGAACTTGCTGTTGGCGAAGCTATTGGCAACGCTGTAGATCACGCGTGCGAGAAGGGCGTGCTGACCACGGTTTCCGCGTATCCAGACAGGGTGGTCATTGACGTCTCGGATTGTGGCAGCGGCTTTAGCATCTCCGACGAGGAAGAGCCTCCTGAGACCGGTCAGTTTGCTGAACGCGGCCGCGGCGTGAAACTGATGCGTCTGCTTATGGATGCCGTGTCTATCCAGGAGAAACCTTCAGGCAAGGGCACGATTGTCCGTCTGGTCAAGATGATGCGCTAGGGCGTGTGGGGTTCACGCGCAGGTTGCGAGCGATTTCTACCCGGTATCCATTTCGTGTGGATGCCGGGTTTCTTGTGAGAAAGCGCTGCTAGTAGACGGGTTTCTCGCCAAGCAAGCGGCGTGAGCTGGCGCGCGATCAGCGCGCGCCTGGACGCAATCGGTGCGCGCCCGCCGCGCGCCTGATTTCTGCAAAGAATCTGTAACTTTTGCCTGAAAACATCAAAGAATCTGTGGATTTGCCTGATTTTGTCAAAGAATCGGTACCTCAAATACAGATTCTTTGCACTTTTCAGGCTCGTACATACGAGGTCTCTCAAAATCAATCCAAACCTGACGTAATTATGTGCGAGAAGGACATGCGCGGACTCACATTGTAAATTTTTGGGGCTCGATTAATCCAAAACCCGGGTAATTATGTGTCCAGTCAATCCAAAAGTAGGGTAATTATGTGCCGAAAGGCACATAATTAGGTGGGTTTTGGATCAAAATCGGGTTTCTCGACACATAATTAGTTCACTTTTTGGATTAATCGAGCCCTCAAAATCTACAATCGCATGTCCCACGCACATAATTGCATTGATTCTGAATCAATTTCTATAATCGCATTACGTCGCGCGGCATCACCGTACTATTTGTGCAGGTTGGACAAGCGCTCTGATTTGTGGAGCGTGCTTGAGAAGCGCAATGGAAGACGCCCGTGACAAAAAAAGAAACCCCAGCCGAAGCTGGGGTTGTCAATTTGCTGGAGGCGAGACCCGGATTCGAACCGGGGATAAAGGCTTTGCAGGCCTCTGCCTTACCACTTGGCCATCTCGCCATATGAAAAAGGCCGAAACGAATCCGGCCGAAAAATCATGGAGCGGGCTACGGGGTTCGAACCCGCGACCTCAACCTTGGCAAGGTTGCGCGCTACCAACTGCGCTAAGCCCGCGAACGCGAGGAATAATATACGCAAGTTTGCGACTGAGTGCAAGTGTCAATTCCAAAATCGTCAAACTTTTTTAGAAAAGTCACGAATCCCGTGGCGCTTAAGAGGTGTATTTTTCTTCCACGTTATATAAATAATAGCAGGTAAATTGCTAAGTTAGCTAACTTGGCGTATCATGGAACAAGAACTTTTTGAATGAGGTTATATGTTCTTTATTGTCGCGTCGCTCATAGCGCTCTTGACTCTTGTGTATCTTGTTGCAAGCGGTTTTTATTCGCGTGGTGCGCTATTTTTTTGGGGCTGGCTTTTTGTCTGGCGAGAAAATCGCTGGAGCGTCGAATAACACCTCATGCTGTGCTCACGATGGTGTGGTGAACGACGCTTCCAGTGGTGCCGCATCAGACATCGTATCACCCGCGCCTCAGACCACTCCGTTCTCTAAGCCAAAGCTAACGCAAGCGGAGCTCTCAGCATATCTGGATCATATGCATCTTGGCTGGTACCAGATAGTTATCCTGTTCATTGTGGGCTGCATGGCGGGACTTTTTATCGAAGAAATCTGGATGCTCATTACCGCTGGCCTGACCGAGAGCAGGGTTGGCCTCATTTGGGGACCATTTTTCTCCGCTCTACGGAACTGGCGCAGTATTTCTCACGGTTATTTGCTATCAGTTACACAAGCATCACGCCAACAACCTGGTCATTTTTCTGGTTTCGGTTGTTGTTGGTGGCACGCTGGAACAACTGACTGGCTGGGGAATGCAAGAGATTTTCCACTCAGAATCGTGGACGTATGCCCACCTTCCAGACGCCATTACACAGTGGATAGCCTGGCGATTCTTAGGATTCTGGGGTATCTTGGGCTTGATTTGGTGTCGTGTCATTATGCCTCGTGCACTCTATAAAATTGGTGAACCAACATCAAAAAGACAAGCAATTTTTGTTACGCTGCTTACGGTGTATCTTATTGCCGACATCACCATGACGGTGGCATGTTTGGGAAGAAAGGCGCAGCGTGACGCTGGTATTCCTCCGGCAAATGCGTTTGAGGTATGGGTAGACAGTCACTATGACGATAGCTTTGTGTCTGCTCGTTTCCAGAACATGACGTTTACGTCGCCAGACTTGGCCGATAAGTCGTAGCTCGTGCGCCCACATAAGACCGCACGACTAAAGACCGCGAGAAACTCAAAGGATTTGTAATGCACATGCCTTCTGTAAAACCAGAACACCCAACAGGCCAGGTGTACCTGGACTTTGCCGCAGCTACACCTATGGATCCTCGTGTAGTTGATGCAATGATTCCGTACTTCACGGAGAAGTTCTACAACCCTTCAGCTCCGTATGCTCTGTCTCGCCAGGTTCGTGACGAGGTAGAACGTGCCCGTGCTATTTTGGCACACGCCATTGGTGCTCGTCCAGGAAATGTAGTGCTCACGGCTGGTGCCACAGAGGCCAACAATCTGGCGTTTGCAACGGTTTCTGAAGATGCGCACGTAATCGTTGATGCTATTGAGCACGAGAGTGTCCTAGCGTGCGCAGGGATTTTCTCGCACAAGACGCTTCGTGTAGAGGCAGACGGTCGTGTGGATCCAGAGCGCGTTGCAAAAGCGCTCAAGCCAGAGACTGAGCTGGTTTCTATTGAGCTTGCAAACGGAGAGATTGGAACCATCCAGCCTATCCGTGAGATTTCGCAGGTGCTTGCTAAGGAGCGCTCGCGCAGGCTTGCGGCAGGGGAGACTCGTCCGCTGCATTTGCACGTAGACGCCTCTCAAGCTGCGGCATACCTGAGCGTGAACGTGTCATCGCTAGGCGTGGACATGTTGACGCTTTCTGCAGCAAAGCTTTCCGGTCCAAAGCAGGTAGGTCTCTTGTGGGCCTCCGATGATGTGCGCTTAAGGCCGCTGGTGCTCGGCGGCGGACAAGAAGGCGGTGTCCGCTCGGGTACGGAGAACGTTGCGGGCGTTATTGGATTTGCGTGTGCCTTAGCACTTGCTGATGAGACTCGCACTGACGAGGTAAAACGGGTTTCTCGCCTTAGAGATCAGCTACAGGAGCTGCTTTGCACAGAGTTCCCGCAGATGATTGTCTCGGGACCAAAGAACGCCAAGCTGAGGCTTCCTAACTTGCTGCACGTTTCTTTCCCGGGACTTGAAGCTCGCCGTTTGGTTATTCTGCTGGAGCGCCTGGGTGTGTCAGTGGGAACAGGCTCTGCATGCGCCGCATCAAAAATGCAAATATCTCACGTGCTTGAGGCAATTGGAGCACCGCGAGAAGTAGCTGCGGGAAGCCTCAGGTTAACGCTTGGAAGAACTACCACAGAAGACGACATCTTGTACGCAGCCTGGGCAATCGCTGAGGCTATCAAGCAGGAGTCTGCTCGTGTAGGAGTGACATGGGAGAATTAGTTTACCTTGGCATGAGTGGCGGCGTTGATTCGGCGTTGTCCACGGCCTTGCTTCTTGAGGCGGGCTACAACGTCAAGGCTATCTATATGCGTAACTGGTCAAAGGACTTGCCAGGCTTTAAGTGCCCCTGGGCAGATGACCTGGCTGATGCTGAGCGCGTCTGCGTAACGCTGGGCATTGATTTGGACGTGTGGGACTGTGAGGCCGAGTATAAGGCTACCGTTGTGGATTACCTGCTTGATGCCTATGAGCACGGTCGCACGCCCAATCCAGACGTTATGTGCAACCAGACGGTCAAGTTTGGTACCTTTGCAGAACGTGCTTTTGCTGAGGGTGCCGATTTTTGTTGCAACGGGTCACTATGCACAGAACGTCCCGGGCACCAAAAAACTTTTGCGTGCCGCAGATGCTCACAAGGATCAGACCTATTTCCTATGGCGTGTACCAGGTCATTTGTTTGAACGCACGCTTTTTCCTATTGGACACATTGCCACCAAGGCAGAGGTACGCGCTCTGTGTGCGGAGCGAGGTCTGGGCATAGAAACAAAGCCAGACTCTGACGGCATTTGTTTTATTGGCCCCGTTGGCTTGCGCACGTTTTTGCTGGACACTTTTCAGAAAAAGCAGGGCGACGTCATTGAGTGGGAGACAGGTAAGGTTCTTGGCACCCACGACGGAGCATTTCTCTTTACCGTTGGCCAAAGAAAAGGCCTGAACATCGGTGGAGGTCCCGCACGCTATGTAGTAGCAACCGATACGCTTAAGAATGTGGTTTACGTTACCTCTGACCTCAACTGTCCTGCGCTCTGGACTCGTCGCATGGAGCTCTCGGACATGCACTGGATTTCCGGAGAACCTGCAGCTAATGGCAGGTATGTGGTCAGAACTCGTCACACAGGCGCACTTGTTCCCCGTAACGTTTACGCTCACGGATAATCAATGTGGATTTATTGAATTTGACCAGCCGGTAAAAACTGTTGCAGCAGGTCAATCGGCAGTTTTGTACGATGGCCAGGAAGTTTGTGGCGGTGGCATTATTGAGGCCGACAAGAGTATACTTGAGCGGTTCATGTAAAATAAAAAAAGCAGGTAGGTGGCGAGAAACCCTTTGAGGTTACATCGTTTGTCTGCAAAAGAGTGTTCTTTCTGTACACGTATTGTGATCCAGAGTCCAGGAGGTGCCCATGGATCGCCCAGATGGCGCGTCTGAAACCGAGCACCCTCATCTACACTGAAGGTAACGGTGAAGATTGGATCTACAACTGTTAAGGGTGTTTCAACTAAAAAAAGCCTAAGATTAGTGTTGCTCCAACTTCTTCATCTGAGCAGGTGGAAGAGGCAAAAGAGAGCTTTTGGTCAAGTTAGAAAGAGCATTCTCTTCCTCTTTGCGGTCGTAATACTGTACGCACTCTACATCGTTTTTTTCTGGTCAGTTTGATGAGTTTGTTGTTGCTCTAGCAGACGTGGATACAGGCTGGCTTATTGCTGGCGCTCTTTGCTATTTTGTCTACTATTTCCTGGGTATTCTCGCCTATGTAATTTCTGTCATTACAGACCCCGAGAGTCCTGTTGGTGTCCGTGACCTGATGAGCGTTGAGGCGTCGGGCATCTTCTTCATGAACCTCACACCAAACGGTGCTGGCGCTGCTCCTGCTCAGATTTATCGCCTCACTCGTGCGGGTATTTCTGTGGGTCAGGCAGGAGCTTTGCAGTTCACCCGCTTTGTTATGTATGAGGCGGGCGAGGGCATCTTTGCAGCTCTGATGCTTATTTTTAGGGCCAATTATTTCTACGAGCAATTTGGCGATGTAACCGTTATTGGCGTTATTTTGTTTGGCGCAAAGATAGTGATGGTTGCAGTTATCTTGGCCATTTGCCTGCTTCCTAAAATGGTTAAGACTGTGGGCAACTGGGGCTTAAGGCTGCTTTCACGTCTTCGTATCGTAAAGCAGTACGACCACTGGCATGGCATCATTAACACGCAGGTAGATGAGTTCTCTAACGGCTTTAAGACTGCTGCAAAGAACATCCCAGAGATGTGCGTTGTTCTGCTGGTTACCTTGGCTCAGCTTGGCTGCCTCTATGCACTTCCATACTTTGTTCTGCGTGCACTCGGCCAACCCGCAGACCTTCTGACCTGCCTTGCATCTGGATCAATGCTTGAGCTCTTGACCTCGGCCATTCCACTTCCTGGTGGCACTGGTGGCGCTGAGGGTGGCTTTGCCTTCCTGTTTGGCCATATGTTTGGTGAAGAAATTGCTGCAGGTTTTGTGCTTTGGCGCGCTATTGAGTATCTGCTTCCAACTCTGGCAGCAAGCATGCTTTTTGGGTCTCAGATCTCACGACCACGAGCCTATCTACCACAAGTGGAACCGTTTCCGCCAGCGTTTCTCTGCCTTTTGTAAATGGCGAGAAACCCGCTGTTGCTTCTACATCGTCTCGTCCAGAGACCTCTGGCATTCAAATTAAGGTTAAGCGTAGAAGTAGGGAAGAAGTAAGGAAGAAAAACCAGAATGTGGCTTGATACGTATCTTTGCTCTATTGGACCGCTGCGTGTGCAGTACTTGTAAAAGAAAGCATCCTTATGCGTAAACCACCAAATCCTATTTTGATTATTCTGGCACCTATTCTTATTGCCGTTGCCGTTGGTCTTGTCTATGATCTGCAGAATTTCTTACAGGACATTCCGGAAGTACGTGACAATCCAATGCTCTTAGCAGGCGTGGCTGTGTTTATACCAATGCTTGTTGCACTGGTTAAGGACACGTTTGACGCACACGGTCTCTAGGCGAAGGTTATTTTTGTTGAGTTGGCTTTGAGAAAAAGAACAGGTATATTCCAAAGCCAAGTTTAATTGCCGCATCAATATAGGCAGTTATTGTCAGTGGGATGTCTGGAAAAATATAACCTATACCAACATTGATGGCACAGAGTATTGCCAGATAAATCATCGATTTTCCGTGCACAAAGTAATAGAGGAAAAAGTGCAGTGCCGTGGCCATTAACGCACCCAACCAAATAAGTCTCCAGTTTTCAGTTGCAAAAAAATGGTCCACCTAATAAAAAAACATCAAAATGAATAAGAAAAATCACAGCGTATAGAGACATTTTGTTCTGAAACTTACTTGAAGGACCATCGGAAAACTTATTGAGAACTTTCTTATTTGTATTTATTGATAAGAAGGCTGCAACATATCCAAAGCTAAATACGGACATATTGATAATCTGCTTTTCCACCTATTACGGTAGCTGCAAAAATGATGAGAGCCACAACAATTAACCAGAGACCGCATGATTTCTTATAATTAAAGCAGAGTTTCTCGTCTTTGTTATATTCCAGAAAGTTCATAAGTTTCTCCCTCAATCGAACAACTTGCCATAATACTTCTGACCGTATGCTTTTACAATCCAGTTACCTATTTTTTAATAATTGAGGTGCAGAAGACGTACGGGTTTAAAAAGCAGTCATTCATTTGATAGCCCGCGGTATTTAAATAGCCATCAATGTTGCGACGAACCGATCTTTTGCAAATTTCTAAAAAAGTTGAGTTTGACGGTTGCAAGAGGGGCGGGTTTCTCGTAATATATCCCTTGCTGCATCCCCAGCAGCAAACATATTCGGGCGTTTAGCTCAGGGGGACGAGCGCTTCCCTGACACGGAAGAGGTCATAAGTTCAAATCTTATAACGCCCACCAACTGTTCACAGGTCAGAGTAATCTGACCTGTTTCTTTTTGTGGATATAAATAGTAATCATTATTGTTATTGACAAAAGAGTTAAAGAGAGTAAACTCCTAAGTAGCACGTTTTATAAGTTGTTTTACTTACAGAAAGGAACTGACTATGTCTCTTATTGGTAAGCAAATTGGTGATTTTAAGGTAAACGCATTCCACAACGGTGACATCACTGAGGTAAGCAAGGAGTCTACACTGGGCAAGTGGAGCCTGTTCTTCTTCTACCCAGCTGACTTTACCTTTGTCTGCCCAACTGAGCTTGAGGATCTTGCAAACAACTATGAGAAGTTCCAGGCTGCTGGCGCAGAGGTCTACTCTGTCTCTTGCGACACTGAGTTTGTCCACAAGGCATGGCACGAGGAGTCCGAGCGTATCTCTAAGGTAACCTACCCAATGCTCGCTGACCCAGCTCACGTTCTTGCAAGGAACTTTGAGGTCCTTATTGAGGACGCAGGCCTTGCTGAGCGTGGCGCCTTCATTGTTGACCCTGAGGGTGTCATCCAGGTTGAGCTTGTCACCGCTGGTGGCATTGGCCGTAACGCTGAGGAGCTTCTCCGCCTTCTCCAGGCTGCACAGTTTGTTGCAGAGCACGGCGATCAGGTCTGCCCAGCTAAGTGGCAGCCAGGTGCTGAGACCCTGAAGCCAAGCCTTGACCTTGTTGGTCAGCTCTAAGATTTAGGAGCTTACAATGACCGACGTCAAAGACCTCTACGACGCGGTGATTATCGGCGGTGGGCCAGCTGGGCTCACCGCCGCCCTCTATCTGGCCCGCGCTCGCTACCGTGTTCTAGTTGTCGAGAAGGACCATTTTGGCGGACAGATCACTATTACTAATGAGGTCGTTAATTACCCGGGAGTTTTCTCTACTAGTGGCTCTGAACTCTCAGAAACCATGCGTAAGCAGGCTGAGGCCTTTGGCGCAGAGTTTTTGCTGGCAGAAGTTACTGACTTGGACATGTCTGGAGATGTTAAGGTAGTTCACACCACCAAAGGTGAGCGTCCCTGCCTTTCGGTTCTTCTGGCCACTGGAGCACATCCACGTCATATTGGTTTTGTCGGAGAAGAGGACTACCAAGGTCACGGCGTTGCCTATTGCGCAACTTGCGATGGCGAGTTCTTCACCGGCAAGGAAGTCTTTGTTATTGGTGGAGGCTTCGCAGCTGCAGAAGAAAGTGTATTTCTAACTAAGTACGCAAAGCACGTCACGGTTCTTGTACGCGAGGAAGCATTTACCTGCGCCCCTGCGTCGTCCGAGGCTGCTCGCACTAATCCAAATATTACGGTTCTCTATAACACACAGGTTGAATCCGTTGCTGGAGATTCTGCGCTCAGGTCTATTACATACAAGAATCTGAAAACAGGCGAGAAGACCACCTTTGCTCCAGAAGATGGCGATTCCATTGGTGTCTTTGTCTTCGCGGGTTACGCGCCTGAGACTGACTTGGTAAAAAGAACTGGCTCAGACAGATGACTACGGCTATCTGATTACCAATGAGCACCAGGAAACAACCTGTGAGGGCCTCTTTGGTGCGGGTGATGTGTGCCAGAAGCCACTGCGTCAGGTTGCAACGGCAATTGGTCAGGCGGCAACTACTGCAACCGAGATGGAGCGCTACATCAAACGCGTACAGGAAAAGACCGGCCTTGTTCCACATATGAACGTTACGCGCATCTCGTCCAAGAAGGAAGCTCCTGAGGCTCCAGCGGCCAAGACTGTCTCTGACTCCGGAGAGCTTTTCACTGACGACATGAAGGCGCAGCTCAACGCTGTCTTTGAGCGTATGGCACGTCCGCTTGTGCTTCAGCTTGAGCTTGACCAAAGACCTGTTTCTGAGGAGCTTGTAGCTTACATGGAAGAACTTTCTTCTATGACCGACAAGTTGAGCGTTCAGACAGTTTCAGGCACGGGCGAGAAGAACCTTCCTGTTGTTCGTGTGTGCGCACAGGATGGCACTCCAACAGGTCTTGCGTTCCACGGTGTTCCCGGCGGCCATGAGTTCACTTCGTTTGTTCTTGGCCTCTACAACGCCGCAGGTCCTGGCCAGCCAATTAGTGACGAGGATAAGGCATCCATTGCCGCCATCGAGTCAAAGACACATCTGCAGGTCTTGGTAGGACTTTCTTGCACCATGTGCCCAGACGTTGTTGTAGCTGCACAACGCATTGCTGCAGACAACCCTCAGGTTACCTGCGATGTCTACGACATCAACCACTTCAAGGAGCTCAAAGACACCTACGATGTCATGAGCGTTCCTTGCTTGGTTATTAACGACGGTCAAAAGGTTGACTTTGGCAAGAAGAATCTTTCACAGATTTTGTCGTTAATTCCTTAAAATTCATTCGCGTCCAGGAGAGGGTGACGCTCATGAATATGCCGAGAAGATCAACGGTCTTCTCGGCATTTTTTTGCGACGTATGAAGTAAGCGTATAAAGCTTGTCTAGAGGTGCAAGGCCACGTCCCCTTTACAGGGCTTTTTGCTGGTAGAGTCCTGCATCGGTAAAGCCCTGTGCGCGATAGTAGGCTCGCGTTCCAATTGAACTAATAACGTTAAGACTGGTATAACCCGCATCTACTGCAATAGAGGAGGCTTTGGCAAGAAGTTTTTGACCCAAGCCCTGGTGTTGAGCAGACATTCCTTCTGAGCCCAGCGAAAGCGCCTGTCCGTACACGTGGAGCTCTCTGATCATGGCCTGACCTGGCTGTACCAGCAGCTCATTGGCGGTAACATCACATGCGCTAGCGGTCAGTTTATCCCAGTGGGGAAGTGAAAGCCTACAGAAACCTGCGATTTTATTGTCAGCAGTTACCCACTGCAGGAAGTGCTCGTCACTGACTGCGGTAGTGTAAACAAAGTCTTGAAGGGTAAGTTCTGCGGCTCGTACCTGCTGCTGGTTAATCTCTCTGAAGCGAATCTCCTGCACACGGCTTGCAACATCTTCAGAGGTAAGTTCCTGCTCAACCATCTGACGAAGGTTGGTATGTTTGTTTCCCACCAGAATATCGGTGGCGCTAATGTCTCTAATCATGCGAGAAATACGCACGTATGGAGGCGTTGCAAGTACGTCTTGAACAAGCACGTCTACCAGCTCATCTTTGGCGTATGGCTGCCATGCACCCTCGCGGTATTTCTGGACCAATTGCGTTCCAGATACCAGTGCACAGGGGTAGAGTTTAATCTCGTCAGGGAGAAATCCTGGATCCGTGACAAACGTTTTAAAGTCCTGTTTGTCCGCCTCAGGAGTTGCGCCTAACAGGTTAACCATCAGGTGAGAGTGGATTTTAAATCCGTATAAGCGAATCATCGAGAAAGCTCGTTTAATCTGGGCAACGCTCGTCTGACGCTGGTTTGCGTCAAGAATTTCTTGGCGCGTGCTTTGAATGCCAATTTGAATTTTGGTGCACCCAAGCTGCCTAAACATGTGTAGGTTATCCGGCGTAATAGTGTCAGGTCTGGTTTCTATTACAAGACCAACCACACGGGCAGCAGCTGCTTCATTAACGTGCTGTTGTTCTATCAGTTCATCATAGGTGCTCTGCATCTGCAACCAGGCACTTTGATGAGGCTTGCTAGTATCGTAGAGCTTATGAAAAGCTTGGTTATACGTGGTGTTGTCATCAAAGACTGCCGCCTGCTGTTCAGCAACAAAAGAAGAAAGCGCTTCTTCAGAGTTCTGCAAGCCAAACGAGGTATACCAATTCAGGCGCTCCTTTATGTGATTAGGAGAGTTTGGCCACTCGTTGAGTGCACGGAAGAGCTCTTTGATAAACCAGTACTGGTAGCCCTCTGGATAATCGCTCCAGGTACCACCAAGCACAATAAGCTCAACTTTGTCGGTCGAGTGTCCCATTTGATGGAGTGCCTGAAGGCGGGCTGCAACCTGGACGTATGGATCAAAAAACGTAAGTTCAGCGCGCTGACAGGCAGGCTCGTTAGCAAGATAGCTCTTAGGCATACGTAGATCGCACGGGCAATAAATGCAATTGCTCGAACAGGTGTGAGGTCTGGTGATTACGGTAATGGTTGCCACGCCAGAAGCGGTGCGACGAGGCTTCATACGCACAGAGCGGATAAACCTCTCTTCAAGCTCAGGTGTCATATTCCACGATTGCCACAGCTCATCATTGTTCTGCTTGACCTGCAAAAATAGGGGAGAATTGCTCGCTTGGGGATGAGTTTCTCGCGCTCTGTACTGTGGGCGCTAGAGTCAATTCCGCTGTTGTGCGAGTTAATGAGCGTCTCAAGCTGATGCGTATCAAGAGCACCTTGTGAGCCATCTCTGAGCTGCTTCAATATGTCCAAAATGAGTTCATCCATACAAACAGTATAGGCAATAAGGTGAGCTTCTGGCCTTTAGGAGTAAGACGGTGACGTAAAATCTCTGTATGGAAACTTCTTCTCACATAACACACACTCAATCTATCAGCGCATCTACCGCTGAGCAGCTGAGCTACGTAACTTCTGAGTTTTACACTCAGCAGACGCAGAGTTTCTCGGCCACACGACAGATGCCTTGGCAGGGGTGGCAGCAGTGCCTAGACGCCATGCCTCAGCTTTTAGTTGGCGAGAAACCCTCTGTACTTGACGTAGGTTGTGGAAACCTACGTTTTGCTCGCTTTCTTTGCGATGAGGCGGGGATTGTCCCTGCAAAGTATTTTGCTGTAGATAATTGCAAGCCACTGGTAGAGAGTGGTGAGGCAGACACTCATGTCTCTGAGCTGGCATTTATTGAATTAGATGTGATAAAGAGTCTGCTTGATAACACGCTTTCTTCGCGTCTGACTGTTCCGGCCTGTGATTTAGTGGTTGCATTTGGTTTTTTGCATCATGTGCCAGGTGCACAAAAGAGAATCCAACTTCTGCGCACTCTGTTAGAGAAAACAAAACCTGGCAGATTTGTGTGCATTTCTTTCTGGCAGTTTATGAACAGCCAAAAACTTGCTGCTAAAGCTCAAAAAACCACTGCTCAAGGGCTGCATGCGCTGGGTATAGATGCATCAGAACTTGAGCAGAATGACTATCTGATTGGCTGGCAAGATAAGGCCGATACCTGGCGCTATTGTCATCACTTCTCGCAAGAGGAGCTTGATGAGCTTCTTGGAAGCCTTGGCTCTGACGTGCGCGTTTGTGCGCAGTTCAGCGCTGATGGTAAAGATAACAATCTTAATCGCTATGTGATTTTGCAACGCGTGTAGCTGCCTGCAAGAATATCTTGCTAAAGATTTCCCGTACAAGAAAATCCCCCGCGCAGAAATTGAACTGCCTCCCATTTCTTGGACACGAGAAATAGGAGGCAGTTCAAAACACACCTAAGTCAGATAATCTGTTAAAAAGACGTATACATGACGCAGAAATTGCCACAAACATGCAGATTATCTTTATTAGATGTGTAAAATGCCCGCAATTGAGCAGAATATCTGACTTAGGTGTGTTCCGTAGATACAGAATTTATCAATAGTTAAATTTCTTATATAAGTCTATTCATTTTCTAGCATATTAAATGAAGTTTATGCATAGAGATGCATATCAGGTAGTGCGACCGCCTAGCTGCCTGGCTATCTTGATTAGGAACATGTCGATTCTTCTGCAGAACCTACCAAAGCTGCGATATTTTGTCCGCCAGGCCTAAAAGCCGACGCTAACACGCTGCAGAATCAAAATCCCCCGCACAGAAATCGTACGGGGATTTGCATTCAGTAGGCAAAGTGGACGTATAAGCCGGGTTCTGTCGCGGACAACCATTTATCTACTACCAGCATTGCTGCTGGTCTCTAGCGCGCAACCCGAGCGCAGTGCGGGCCACACCATAGCGCTCCTATTTGCGTTTGCTCCGGATGGGGTTTACCAAGCCACGCTGTTGCCAGTGTGCTGGTAGTCTCTTACACTACCGTTTCAGCTTTTCTCTTTACGCTAATGCGCAGGTGAGAGTCTTCTTTTCTGCGGCACTTTCCGTCAGGGTCACCCCGCCTGGCCGTTAGCCAGCATCCTGCCCTGTGGAGCCCGGACTTTCCTCATAGCACTCTTCCAATTAGCTGGACGGGCACTCCGCGGTTGTCTGGTCCACTTTGCATGGGCGATTGTATCACGTTCATAAGGCCAGAAGCTCCGAAGTCAAACAATCTCCAAGTAAATGAGATGTTGCGAGGGCACGCTCTTCTCGCCATACGCTGAGTGGCGAGAAGAGTGTGATTTTGGTACGTCGTGTTCATGAAAAGCAACAGTTGCCTCTTTGAATGCTGCTATGATGGACAGGCTTACATACGAAAGGACTAGCATGGGACTCTTTGATCTTTTCAAGAAATCTTCCAAGACTGCTGCGCCAGAGGCTCTTGTTGTTTCTGATTACACTGCTAAAACAATTTATGCGCCAGTAAGCGGAAAAGTTGTTGCGCTAGAGAACGTTCCTGATCCTGTTTTTTTGCAGGTGGGATGCTTGGACAGGGTTTTGGGTATTTGGCCCTCTGAGGGAGTTGTATGCGCCGGTTTCGGGCACTATTACCGCAACTACTCCAACCGTTCACGCATTTGGCATCACTGCAGATTCTGGAGAAGAAGTTTTGATTCACGTGGGCGTTGATACGGTTGAGATGAAGGGTGACGGCTTTGTCGCCCTTGTTGAGCAGGGCCAGCATGTTGAGGTTGGTCAGCCACTCATGACCTTTGATATGGATAAGGTTAAGGACGCGGGTCATCCTGAGGTGGTTATTCTTGCTATCACCAATTCTAGCGAGTATAACAACGTAGAGATTCTTGCCGCAGTAGACCAGCCAGTTTCTGCTGGCGAGAAGGTCTGTGTACTCGCGTAAGCTGCGACTTTATAGCTGTTCTATGTCTGATACATCGTACAAGACAATCAAGCTGGACTTTGTTGCGGAAGGTCTCTTTGAAGACAGAAAGAGCCGCTTCATAGCCCAGCTTTGTCATGTAGAAACAGAGTCAGAAGCGCAAGAGTTTCTCGCCAGGGTGAGAGCGAAGCACTACAACGCTCGCCATAACGTGCCTGCGTGGATATTGGAGGACGGCACAGAGCGTGCCTCCGACGACGGAGAGCCTTCCAGAACGGCGGGAATGCCGGTGCTGGAGGTATTGCGCGGAGCGGGACTCAAGAACGTCTGCTGCGTTGTCACGCGCTACTTTGGCGGAACGCTTTTGGGTCCTGGTGGACTTGTTCGTGCGTATACTGCAGCAACTCAAGAGGCTTTGGCTGCTGCTGAGGAAGCGTCTGCTGTTCAGGAAATGCTGCAGGTTGTGAGGGTGGAGTTGTCGGCCCCGTATAACCTGTATGAGCAGATTCAACGCCTGGTCTCAGATACCGGCGGCAAGGTTATAACGGCAGAGTTTGGAGCGGACGTTTTTCTCGCCATAGACTTTAGGTGCGGAGAAGAAGCGGCGTTCACAGCCGCGTTGACAGAGCTCAGCGCTGGAAAGATTACGGCCGAGGTCTTCGCGGCGCGTTTTGATCTGTTCTAGTGGGTAAAAAAATAATGAGACGCAGTTAAGCGCCTCATTATTTTTTTACATCAAGTATTAACTCTTATTTTGCTGTACCTTTGCATCGACATACCAAAAGATGAGAAACAATAGAACCACCGCAACTGTATAGCCACCATCAGGTAATATTCCTGCGCCTCTAAGAAAAATAAATATCAAGAATAGGATGAGTGTAGGAAGACGAGTAATCCAATATTTTTTTGATGTTAGTTTCATTGGAACCTCCTTTATTAACAGTTTAACATAAAAATGAGTTGATGCAAATAATTGCATCAACTCATTATCCTTAAGAAATAATATTTATCTAGCGTGGCGTACCTTATTTGCGGTTACGGCCACCAAGGAAGTAGCCAAGGTTCTCCCAGAAATCAATCTGGACATCTTCGCCCTCGTCCCAAACCTTAAGCAGGTCCTCTGGAACGTACTGACGACGAACATCAGCCTCGCCGCCGTAGAGGCGGAACCAGTCTGCGCTCATGATGAGGTAGCCGTCCTTACCGGAGTCCTTACCCCAGCTGTTCTCAATGCGCCACTGCTTAGCCTTGCCGTCCTTATCAAGCTCAACGCCCTGGAAGGTCATTGCGTGGGTGAGGGAAGTCTCATAGTTCTCAATCATTGAGGCGCGATCCATGTCAAAATCAACACCAAAGAGGCCGTTGTAATCCATGGTGTCGGTTGAGAGAACGTAGTTGAAGTCCTCATTGTGGCGAGGGAACTCCTGCATAACGTCGCAGGCCATGCAGACAGGATTACCGTCCTTCAAAGAAGCAATGGTAGCTGCCTCAAGAACCTCTGGCTCAACGTTTAATAAGCGAGTCTTAATGCCACCCAAAACAGTATCGATGAAGGTTGGGTGATACACCTTGCCGTAAGGATATTTCTTGCTTGGAACAGAGATGAGCTGGACAAAGCCACGAGGATTAACACCACAATAGCGCTCGGCAAACTCAAGAGGAGTAATGCCAAAGTCGCGAAGAATCTGGGTACCTTCCTCGTCCTTCTCGCCGTCCTTCTTGTCTTTGTTGTCAGAAGCCTTACTTGGCTCAACAGGGAGAGCTTTGCCTTATCTACCTGTGCGTTTTTTTGCCAACCTTGCACTCAAAGTCAAAGGTCAGAGGTGGCTCGCCAAGGCAGACAGAAAGAATCTGGTGGAAGCCCTTGAGCTGCTCCTGCTTAAGGGCACGAAGCTCATCAAGAGACTTGCCAGCTGCGTATGCTGCGCGAAGCTCACCAGCACTCTTTCTGAACAGGCGGTCAATGCGCTCATCCATCTGTGTAGAGTTCTTGGAGCAGGCAGTCTCTGGCATGGCATCCTTAGGAACCAGGCCGTACTTCTCAACCAAGCTCATGGCAAATGAGTAGTAGCCACCGTCGCCAATGCCCTCGGTCAGAAGCGTGTGGACAA
Source organism: uncultured Atopobium sp. (assembly GCA_916438965.1). Lineage (GTDB taxonomy): Bacteria > Actinomycetota > Coriobacteriia > Coriobacteriales > Atopobiaceae > Lancefieldella. The sequence continues at coordinate 455,265 of CAKAGI010000001.1, forward strand.
CACGAGAATCGGTTGGCTGGTCAGCAGTCTGAATGATGTACTCAAGTGCAGAGTTTGCCTTCTCAAGCTTGTCGTAGAACATGCCATATGCCTGGCTGAACTCAAAGGTATCAACGTCAAGTTTCTTGATTGCCTCCTGGCGAAGCACGTTGAAAGAAGAGAACATCCAGCAGCGACCGCTCTGACGCTGGTTGGTGACGTCGCCGGTCTTTGCAACAGCAACACCGTAGGTATCAGCGTAGGTGCGCATGGTGGTGATGTCGCGAGCAGCTGCGGAAACGCCCATAGAGGTTACGGAGTTGCGGGCAACGCGGTTAGCGCGGTCTGCACTAAAAGCAGCAGTTTCCTCGTTTGCCCACTGTGGATTTACGGTCTGATCAGCCATTGCGGCTCCTTTGTTTGTAGCGTTTAGAAAAAACCTGGCGAGAAGATCGATCTTCTCGCCAGATGGTTTGTACCTTAGCGAAGCGTTGCAAGAGAGCCCATTGGGTCCCATGGCTCAAGGACAGTTGCTTCCTCGGTCTCAAAGGTCTTGAGCTGCTCAGGAGTGAGGTACTTCTTGTCAACAACAATCTGGTAGACGTACTCGTCAAACCAAGGGTCAGAGATGGTGTCAAAGCCATCGCGACCGTGGTCTTTACCCCAGCTGTTCTCAACCTTCCAGAGGGTAGTGTTGCCTTCTGCGTCAAAATTAACGCCCTCAAGAACCATTGCGTGAGTCATCAGAGACTCACCGTAGTCAAGGCGTTCAGCACGGTCAAGTGCGCCCTCAACAGGGAAGCCAAAGAGACCGTCAACGTCAAGTGCACGGGTGTCCATGATGCCCTCTTCACGAAGGTAAGACTGAGCAACGTCGCAGCCAAACCAGACAGGCAGGTTGTCCTTAAGCTGAGCCACAGCGAGGCGCTTGAGCTCAGGAATCTCAAGGTTGAGGTAACGAACGCCGCCACCCTCAACAACGTTGCCCAAGCGGGAAACGGTGTAGGTGTGGTTGAAAGGCTTATCAGCAGTAGGAGCGGAGATGATTGAGATGTAATCATCAAGATTCATATCAACAGTCTCAGCGAAGAACTCCTGAGGAGTAAAAGTGCCAGAAAGGGCGAGGTTATCGTCCTTATCGCGCAGGCGTGCCTCAAAAGATACAGGAGGCTGACCCAGGCAAGTTACCAGCAGGGTATAGACGTCCTCCATCATCTCTTTCTTCATCTCGCGCAGAGACTCAAGGGACTCGCCAGCTGTTGCGGTCTCACGAAGACGCTTTGCAGCACTACGAAGATAGCGGGTGAGGTACGCGTCCATCTCGTGGGTGTTGCAAGAGTTAGCAGTCTCTGGCATAGCGCTCTTTGGAACAACGCCGTACTTCTTTACAAGGCTCTTAAACATATCCCACTGGCCACCGTCACCAATTGGATCGGTGAGTAGGAAGGATACAAGACGGCCGTTCAGAGGCTCATCAAGGGTATCCAGAATGTTCTCAAGGAACCAGTTGGACTTCTCCATCTTGTCCCAGAACAGTGGGTATGCCTGGGAAAGCTCAAAGGTAGAGAGGTTGTATTTCTTGATGATGCGGTATCTAAACGTATTGAGCGATGCAAACATCCAGCAACGACCAGAGCGCTTCTGGTTGGTACGCTCACCCTGCTTTACCTCAACATCAAAAGTAAGAGGATTAAGGGCAACGCCCTCTGGTACACGAGCAGCCTTTCTAACGCCAGCGCTGGTAGTAGCATTCTTGGCTACTGTGTGAGCGCGGTCGGACTCAAAGTTCTTCTGAGCCGCTGCAATGTCGTCAAAGGAAATGCTTTTTCATCTGATCCATGTGATCTCCTTAGCTAGGTTACTTAACACAAAAACTATATTCCCAATTAAGGAGTCTCTAGACGAAGAGTTACCAGTTGGAAACTTTTATTTACATAACAACTTTTTAAAGAAATTATTTTTTGTAGAACATACGTGAACGACGTGCTCAGAAAAAAATGGCGAGAAAATATTTTTCACTCAATCTACCAGGGATAATAGAAGCAAGAGCAGATAGAACATATGTTTGTATTAGTAGTTATTGTCTGGCGAATCGGCTACACTATACAAAAGAAATTACGTACTCTTAGTAAAAGAACAAATTTTAAAGTAAAGAGAGAAGAGCGTAGAAGAAGATGGCATTTGTTCACCTACACAATCACTCCGATTTTTCTATTCTTGATGGAGCAAGCCGTGTCTCTGACATGGTTGATAAAGCTGTAGAGTTTGGCATGCCTGCACTCGCTCTTACTGATCATGGCTATCTCTTTGGTATTCCTGATTTTGACCTTGCCTGTCGTAAATACAATGAGGGTCTTAAAGACTATGGTCAGTGGTGTCGTGATGTTGAGTGTTTTGAGAAGGGTTGGGAGCTAGAGGAGCCTCCTGCGGATGCTCCAGATGCAAAAGAACACGATAAAGTACATGCTCAGTGGGCCTCTGATCTTCAAATTTGGAATCAAACACATGATATTGAGGCTGTAAGAGCTAATAAACCATCTCCACTTATTAAGCCAATTTTTGGCTGTGAGGCTTATTTCATTCTTGATGATTGCATCGAGAAGGGAACTAAACAGGTTCGTTATCATCTCATTTTGCTCGCAAAAAATGAGACCGGCTATGTCAACCTCATGAAGATGATGTCAGAGGCTGGCTCAAAAGAAATGTTCTACTACAAGCCTCGCACCACGCTTGAGATGCTTAAGCGCTATCACGAGGGCATTATCTGCACTTCGGCCTGCGTTTCTGGCATTATTCCCCGCATGCTCTTTGAGGGTCGTCCAGAAGAGGCGGAGCGTTGGGCAAAAATCTATCAAGATATCTTTGGGGATGATTTCTACCTAGAAATTCAAGATCACGGTCTGTCTGATCCAAGCTGGGGTGGCTACACCGATAGAACCCTTGCTGAGCGCATTGTAAAAATGGGCCATGACCTTGGTATTAAAGTAGTTGCTACTAATGACAATCACTATCTCACCAAAGAAGATGCAAGCGTGCAAGACATTGCTTCTTGTATTGGCTCTGGTGCTCGTGTTGATGATGAGAACCGTAAGCGCATGACGGGCAGTGAGTTCTATCTTAAAAAAACGAGCAAGAAATGCGCCAGATCTTCTCGTGGTGCCCTGAAGCTATCGAGAACACCATTGAGGTTGCAAATAAATGCAACTATGAGCTGGACTGGACTCACATGTATCTGCCAAAGTTCCCTGACTTGGCAGAAGGAGAAACCTCTGAAGAGCGCTTTAGAAAAGAGTGTGAGCTTGGTCTTGCTAGGCGCTACGGTGATGACTGGCAAAACGTTGTTATCAATGAGATTAACGTTAAAGATCGTTTTGAATATGAGTATGAGATTATTTGTAAAAAGGGCTTTGCAGATTACTTCCTGATCGTTCAGGAATATGTCCGCTGGGCAAAAGAAAATGGTATTGGCGTAGGACCCGGTCGTGGTTCTGCGGCAGGCGCTATCGTTGCGTATGCCATGGATATTACCTCGTTTGATCCTCTTGAGAACGGCCTCATGTTTGAGAGATTCTTGTCTCCAGAACGTTCTGAGATGCCCGATATTGACATGGACTTCGACGATGAGCGTCGTCTTGAGGTTGTTGAGCACGTCCGACAGATTTACGGATCTGATCGTGTTTCTCACGTTATTACGTACTCAACCATCAAAGCAAAGCAAGCAATAAACGACGCATGTCGAGTGCTGGGCTATCCTGTCTATATGGGTCAGAGACTCTCCAAGATGATTCCTGGAGACCCAAATGCGCATCTTAAGTTTGTGCTGCGTAAGGGTAAAGAGGGACAAAAGGGTGCTGACCAGTATTCTGCTGACTTTGAAGAAGCGTACGAGAATGACCCTGATGCCAGAAGAATCATAGACGCCGCTTTGTCTATTGAGGGCCTACATCGTGGTGAGGGCGTCCATGCCTGTGCAGTTCTGATTGCTCCAACACCGGTAAATGACCACGTTCCTACTAAGGTTGATACCAAGGGTGGCGTAGAGATTACCCAGTACGAGGGCCATTCTGTTGCAGATATGGGTCTTCTTAAGATGGACTTCTTGGGACTGAGAACCCTAACCGTTATTTCTCGTGCAATTAAAAACGTGAAGGATAACTATGGTATTGATATCGATGTAGATAACATTCCGTTTACTGATCCAGAAATCTATAGACTTCTTAGAGAAGGTAGAACTGCTGGTGTGTTCCAGGTTGAGTCTGCAGGCATGACTGCAACCATCAAGGGCATGAGACCAACAGAATATAAGCACATCGTCGCACTTATCGCTCTGTATCGTCCTGGTCCTCTTAATGCCGGTATGGTTACCAGTTATATCAACCGAATGAACGGCAGAGAAGAAGTTAAAGATTACGATCCACGCCTTCATGACATCTTGGAAGAAACCTATGGAACTATGGTCTACCAAGAGCAGGTTATGCAGATTTCTATGAAGATGTCTGGCTTTACCGCGGGCGAGTCTGACAAAGTCAGAAAAGCGGTAGCTAAAAAGAAGATTAAGCTCATGCAGGAAGTTGTCCAGCACTGGGATGACGGAACTGATGAGACCATGGAAGCTCACTGGAAAAACGGCGCAGTTCGTAATGGATTTGACCGTTCTGTTGCAGAGAACATTTGGGACGATGTTCTTGAGTTTGCATCCTATGCGTTCAATAAGTCCCATTCAGCTGGATACGCCATTCTCGTTATGCAAACAGCATGGATTAAGGCGCACTATCCACACGAGTTTATGGCAGCAGTTCTTACCTCTTACATGGGCAAGACGGATAAGATTGTCCACTACGTTAGCGCTTGTCGCCATGAGGGAATTAAGATTCTTCCACCAGATATTAACGAGTCTGGTAAAGACTTTACGGCCACCAAAGAAGGTATTCGTTTTGGCTTTGCAGGTATTCGTGGTGTGGGTGCTGGCGTTGGTGAAGCCATTATGCTTGAGCGGCAAAAAGGCGGTCCGTTTGTCAATATCCACGATTTTGTTGATCGCGTAGACGCAAGTCAGGCAAAGCGCAATGTTGTTGAAGCTCTTATTAAGGCAGGAGCATTTGATTCAACGGGCTATACCCGTATGCAGATGATGGGTTTTGTGGATAAGAATAATCCACAAAACATCATTGATGCCGCTACCAAGCGACAAAAAGATAAGGCAGTTGGCCAGTTCTCAATGTTTGATATGTTTGCAGAAGTTGAGGGCTCTGGTTTTAGCGATAGTGTCCCAGAGCCAGATGGCGTTGAATGGGATAGGCGATTCAAGCTCACAAAAGAGTATGAGGTTTTGGGTATTTACGTTTCTGACCACCCACTTCGTCCTTATGAATACGCCCTTGCTAAGAGTAGAGACTATGCTTTAGCAGAAATCGAAGAAAATGTTGAGGTTCAGCTTCCCAATGGTGCTATGTCACAGCAGTTCAAGGTTCCTGAGGGCAAGCCTATTCGCTTTGCGGGTATGGTTACCAATGTTGTAAAACGCACTACTAAAAACGGCGATCCCATGGCAATCGTCACTCTAGAAGATATGGAAGGTAGCGTCACTATTGTCATGTTCCCTAAGCTTTACAAGAAGGCTGCAAGACTTCTTGCGGGTGATGTAGATCCAGAGACGGGTGAGAGTCAGAGCGATATCTTTATTTCTGTTCTTGGCAAGCTTGAGCGCTCTGATAGAGGAGACCAGGTAATTGCCCAGGAAGTTAATGCAATTGAGCTTAATGGCATGAACAATACACCAAAGACCCTTGTCATCCACATGCCTGCATCCCAGCTTGAAAGGCATGTCATTGAAACACTCAGCCAGATTTTCTCGCGTTATCCCGGCATGGATTGTATTGAAATCAGGGTAGAGACTGATATGGGTGACGTCATGCGCATGGAAATTCCAACCAGAATTGACGGTCGCAGTATGGTTCTTTTAACTGAGCTCAAAGATTTTATCGGTCAAGGCGGATACGCACAGATTGTTTAGTTTGTGTCATTTTCAAATTGGAAGGATAGTATTAAATAATAACTGTTACTATTTATTTAGCACTTATTAAGAAATTCTGACATCTTCGGATGTCGTGAGAGGAGAAAAAATGATCGACGCAAAGTTTTATCGTAACAAGGAGACAGGCGCTGTTGTTTACGGTGTCGCAGGCAACGTAGAGACAGCAGACCTTGAGCTTCTTAAGGCTGGCGTAACTGACGGTGCAGCTGAGAAGCACGTTCCATTTGTTACTCGTGAGGGCAATACCGTTACCGTTCGCGTTGGTGAGGTTGCTCATCCAATGCTCGACGAGCACTACATTGAGTTCATTGCTCTTGTTTCTGAGAACGGCGCTCAGTTCGCACAGCTTAAGCCTGGCCAGGAGCCAGTTGCTACCTTCACCCTTGAGGAGGGTGTTGAGGCTGAGGCTTATGAGTACTGCAACCTTCACGGTCTTTGGAAGGTATCTCTCTAAGACTGGTTGCTTATTCAACAAGCAAGGCTAATCTGTGAATTGAAACGGAGCTGCTACCTGCGGCTCCGTTTCTTATTACTACAAAGATCTAATTTTGGGTAAAAAGAAACAAAGCACGTCATGATAGGAACGTTATGCGTATAGCAGTTGCACAGATGAATACCCAAGCAGGAGACTTTGAGTTTACCGCTCAAACTATGCTGGAATATGCTCAAAGAGCCCAACAACAAGGCGCTGAGCTCATCATTTACCCTGCTCCAACGCTAACCGGACTGTTAAGCGTACCAGAAGCTGATATCGAAGGGCTATTTGCCGATCTCTCTGAGGTCATCAGTTCTCTTTCAGAAAAACTTCCTATTGCAGCTTTGGTTCCCGTAGTAACAGAATTTGATGGAAACGCAGCTAGCGAAGCTCTTCTCGTTAGAAATGGTGCCGTAACCCCGCTTAAACTTACCGCACAGATTGCGCACATGAGTGCTTTAACTCGTTCCGGAAGCTCTGTACAAACGCCTGACGAGAATACCTTTGAGCTTGCAAAGTTTGATGCTGGGGGTCTGACCTTTGGTATTGCTTTTTACCTATGAGGACTTGGATGCTTGGCAAGATGTCGACGACTCATTAGATGCTGTAATTTACCTGCCATATTTTGGATTTGCTGTTGATGATTCATCATCCGCTATGGGCATGGCAGTTACTGAAAGTCGTTACCTAAGTGATGTCGAAGAATTTGATAGCTGGCTTATTGCTGCAAATGCTGTTGGTGCCTATGGTAGCCAGGTATTTTTGTGGTTCAAGCTTCTTCTTGTCTCCTTCAGGAGATTTGGTCAAACAAGCCTCATCGTTTTCTGAAGATTTGGTTGTGTGTGACGTCGATCAAGACACTATTGAAAACTTTGATAGAGAAGATACTGCAGGTGTCTACAACAGCGCTCTAACTACCTGGGGAGTACTTGCAACAGGTGTACGCGATTATACGGTGAAATCTGGGTTTAACGGTGTTTTTATTGCGGTTGATGGTTCGCTTAACTCACTTGTTACTTTGGCACTTGCTTCAGATGCTTTGGGTCCCATGCGTGTGCATGCAATGCTTCTTCCAAATGAGGATTTCCGCGCTACAAGTGCAGCGGCGTTACTTGCTACAAAACTTCGAGTGCATAAGACTGACATCGATAAAGCGATTTTCTCGACAGTAACTGATTCAAAGTTGATCAGCGCCTATGGCTATACCTATGCTGACCAGCACAATTACTTAACGCTTGAGACTGCCGATAAAACTATTCTTGCCCTTAAGGGAACAACGATTTCCAGTGCACACTCTCTGTGGCCGCTCGGAGATATGTATCATGCTGATATTGTTGACCTTGCTAAGGTGAGAAATACCTTCTCGCCAGCTATTGACCATGCAATTCTGGAGAATATTTCTGAAGTTGTGGCTGATGGACTAGAAAATGCTGCGCCAACACCACAGGAACGCATCGAGTTTGTCGATTACGTGCTTGCAAGTTATTTGGAATGGAACAAGAGTATTTCTGCCATTGTTGAGGAAATGGGTAAGGTTGATGAGGTTAAGGCTATTATTTCCATGCTTCACGCACGGCAGAAAGATCGCCGAAACACTACTGAAGTTCTAGAGATGTCCTCTAAGAGTCTTACTAATGCTCAGATACCACATGCTTCTGTCTGGCAGGATAGAATTAGAGACACCAAGGCTTCTGAATCAGAGCTTGTAGAATCACTGCGAAATTCTTTGCGAGAAGCTCAGAGCGCTTCCCTTCATCTTCCAGAACTATCGATGGATCCCACAGAGGCCCAGGAGGGCTTTAAGGATATGCTTGAGCTCTTGAGAGAACTTGCAGAGGGAACTGACGCACAGATTGGCATTGGCATGGTTAACCCCAAATCATGGAGAGGTCCGTTCTCAGAAAATTAGTTACATCATTTCCAAAGACTCTATGATAATATAGAACTAACGTTCTATATTAGGAGGTGCAATGGTAATTCTTGGAATAGACCCTGGTCTTGCTCATACTGGATGGGGAGTTGTAGAGACAAGGGGCTCTGAATGCCGTTCACGCGCCTATGGTTGCATCACCACAACTGCAGATGAACCAATAGATATGCGTCTAGGAAGAATATATGACCAGATTGTTGAGGTTATAAATAAATTCTCTCCAGAAGCTCTCTCTATTGAGAGTATTTATTTTGGACAAAATGTTAAGTCTGCAATTCCTACCGCACATGCCCGTGGAGCAGCTATTGTTGCTTGTTCCAAAGCAGGTCTTTCGGTTGGAGAATATACACCAATGCAAATAAAGCAGGCTGTTGTTGGTACTGGAGCGGCAGATAAACAGCAGGTTATGTACATGGTGCAAAATATTTTGTGTTTGGACCATCAACCACATCCAGATCATGCAGCTGATGCCTTAGCTGCTGCAGTTTGTCACGCTAATCTTGTAAGAACTACCTCGCTTGGAAAGGGAAGAATACAACTATGATTGTCCAGCTTACGGGCACGCTTGTATCCGTTACTCCTTCAGTTGTTGTACTTGACGTAAATGGCGTTGGTTATGAGCTTGGGATTTCAGCTTCAACAGCCGCAGCTTTGCCACAGGCAGGAGAGGCGGGCGTTACTGTTCTAACTCGCATGGTAGTTAGAGAAGACTCAATGGAGCTCTTTGGATTTGCTTCGCGAGAAGAGCGTGCGCTTTTTGATCGCCTACGCGCTATTTCTGGTGTTGGTCCCAAGCTTGCTCTTTCTGTTCTTTCAACGTTTACTCCACAGCAGTTGGCGGTTATTGTAACTACTAATGACGGCAATCGTCTTAAGAGTGTCTCTGGCCTTGGTAAGAAGAAGGCAGAGCGTTTAGTAATTGAACTTTCTGATGTGTTCGCAAAAGATGCAGAGCTTAAGCAGCTTGTTGGTCTTACGTCTCCTGAAGATTTTGGTTCTGTTCCAAAAGCTGTTGCTACTTCAGTAGAATCAGAAGCAATTGAGGCTCTTCTTGGAATGGGCTTTACTTCTCAAGAAGCAACTCTTGCACTTGAGGGCTATGAAGAGGCTAATGCTATTACAATTGAAGCTGCTATTGGTTATGCTCTAAAGCGCCTGGGAAGTGGTAATTAATGTGGGAAGCAGATGCAGATAACCTCTTTGAATCGTCGTCTACGCCGGCGCCCTTTCCTGGTCATACGTCTCAGCGTGTAGTTTCCAGCGGTTTACAAGCAGAAGACTTAGAACAAGATAGAAATTTACGACCAAAAACACTTGATGAGTATCTTGGTCAGGAACGCGTGAAATCTAATTTACGCGTTCTTATTGAGGCTGCAAAAAGTCGCAATGAACCTCTTGACCACGTTATTTTTTCAGGACCTCCAGGTCTTGGAAAGACCACTCTTGCTGGTGTTTTAGCGGGAGAGATGGGTTCAAAACTTCATACAACGTCTGGTCCGGCTATTGAGCGCGCAGGAGACTTAGCTGCAATTCTTACCAATCTTGAAGAGGGAGATATTCTTTTTGTTGATGAGATTCACAGGCTTAATCACCAGGTAGAAGAGATTTTATATCCTGCTATGGAAGATTTCTTCCTAGACATTGTTATTGGTAAAGGTCCTGCAGCAAGATCAATTAGGCTTGATATTCCACGCTTTACACTTGTAGCCGCAACTACTAGAACAGGTCTTCTTACAGGACCATTGCGTGATCGATTTGGTATTTCTTATCGTCTTGATTACTACACTATTCCTGAGCTTCAAACCATTGTCATGCGTTCGGCAAATATTCTTGATGTTGAGGTTGATGAGCAGGGAGCTGCTGAAATTGCTTCTCGATCAAGAGGTACTCCACGTTTGGCAAACCGTCTGTTAAAACGCGTACGAGATTACGCACAAGTTAAGGCTGAAGGTACTATTACCTGGCAGGTAGCCTCAGAAGCGCTTTCATTCTTTGAGATTGATGAGCTTGGCCTTGATGTGATGGACGTGCGTGTATTGCGTGCACTTTGTGAGACTTTTAGAGGACGCCCTGTGGGACTTACCACTATTGCAAGTGCTGTCTCTGAAGATCCTTCTACACTAGAAGATGTTTATGAGCCATATCTCTTGCAGCAAGGACTTATCATTAGAACACCTCAGGGAAGACAGGCTACGCACGCTGCATTTGATCATTTACGTATCCCCATTCCAACTAACTAACTAACTAATAGATGGGAATAGTATGCTTCAAAGAGATTATATTTGGAAGTAATCGAGGACTTTACCTCTACGGTCACGTTAGGTTTAGGCGAGGCGCTGGATACTCAGTCAGAGGAGTCTCTCGATGGGGTAGAGGCAGCAGTAGCAGAACTTATAGATTTAAGCCCAGAAACTGCCCTAGCACTTTCTCCAGATTCTCTTGTCACTATGATGTTGCTTTCTGGTGTTGCTGATTCAGTGGCAGAATATGTTGTATACGCCCTTGATAGGCTCTCTCATGTATATGAGCAGCTTGGTGATGATGATAGAGCTGGTCTTAGAAGACAGCAGGCCGTGGCGGTTGCACAGTCCTTCTCGGTAGATCAAACTTCTACGCCAGAGCAATTTGAACAGTTTGAAGCTAAGTATTTTGCGTAAGTAAAATTCATTAGGTGTACAAATAAACCCCAGTTCAATGAACTGGGGTTTATTGTTGTGTAAAGAGTGTTGACTATGCAGGTTACCAAATGACAATCTTAGTACCATAAGGAATGTTGTCATAAACCCACTTAGCGTTTTCTGTTGCAAGACGCACGCAACCGTGAGAGCCGTTGTATCCAAGCCTACCATCACGGACGGTATAACCGTCAGAGTTGTAGAGGATGGAGTGAATGAGATACTCGCCAGAGATAGTTGTGTAGTACCAGCATCTGAAGCCATCACCAAAGTAGAGGCCCTTGTGTCCTACAGTAAACTGACCATGTGGAGTCCACATGCCAGGAGCACCTGTAGTGCAGCGCCATTCATACCATACGGCCCAGTTGCCCTGAGAGCCTCTGTAAACAGCAAAACGATTACCAGTAGTATCAATTTGAATAAGCCAGTTTGTAGCGCTGTAGTAACCCTGAGCATACTGATACATATCACCATATAAGAAAGGTTGCTCTTTCATGACACCATCAGCAGCTGACCAATACAGTTTTCCACCCCAGGCTAAATAACCAGTTTGCATAGAGCCATTACTACTGAGGTAATAGTCTTTGCCAGAATCTTTAATCCAGCCAGTCTTCATCTTTCCGTCAGCATCAAGATAATACCAACCGTACTTTAGATGAAGCCATCCAGTCTGTTTTTCGCCATTGTCATTGAAGTAGTACCAGGTGTCTTTAATCTTGGTCCAGCCAGTAGCCTGAGCACCATTAGCAAGGTAGTAGTGGTCCTTGCCATTTTCTGTAATCCAACCAGTTTTTACCTTATGATCTGTGCCAACGTATAAGGTAAGACCTGAAAGTTTAACCGGTCCAGTAGGTTGAGAGCCATTGTCAGCAGTGAAAATTCCATTAGGAGAGATAAATCCTGTAAGAACTCCGTCTGGATCAGCCCAACGCTTCACGCCGTCAGGGCGAGTAATCCATTCGTTACGAGCAAGGCCATAATTCTCGTCAAAGTAGTAATTTTTACCGTCAATGGTTTGCTCGCCAACAAGGGCTGGGTTACCAATTTTTGCTGGGCTAAAGTACCAAGTTTTGCCATTTGGTGTGGTGTACCAACCAGAAGCTAGCGCGCCGCTTGCTTGAGCCCAAGTCCACTCACGAGTTGGAAGTTGAATCCAGGTATTTGAAGCCATACCAGCATTCTCATCAACGTAATAAGATCCGCTAGAAATCTGAATTACACCAATGAGCATGCGATGATGAGGCTCTTCAGGATCAAAATAGAACCACTTGCCATTAGGGCATGCGTTTCCAACCTGAGTGATACAAACCGTTCTCATTAGCCCAAGACCAAGAGCCTGATGGACGATGAATCCAGCCATTTTTAATAAGTCCAGCTACTGAATCAAAGTAGTAGAGCTTGCCGTCAATTTCAGTCTCACCAATTATTGCAGGATGCTGGGGATCATCTGGTGCAAAGTACCATGTTTTGCCATTAGAGTCTTGTACCAGCCAGAGGCAAATGCGCCATTAGATTGAGCCCAAGCCCAATCTCCATTAGGTAAGTGAACCCAATTGCTTGCAGTCATGCCTGCGTTTTCATCAACATAGTAGGTAGCATTTGCGGTCTGAACCACACCAATAACCACGCGGTGATAGGGGTCTTCTGGATCAAAATAGAACCACTTGCCATTAGGCATGCGCTTCCAACCTGAATATAAAGAGCCATCAGAGTTAGCCCAGGACCAAGAACCATCTTGCAGCGTAATCCAAGCTCCTTTTACAAGGCCCTGCATTGTATCAAAGTAGTAAGACGTATCTCCGATTTGATGAGGTCCAATTAGTGATGGATAAGTTGGTGTTTCTGGGTCAAAATACCAGGTCTTTCCGTTAGGAGTAGTAAACCAGCCTTTTACAGCAGCTCCTGTGCCATCTACATAGTGCCAACCAGCATCGTCATTAATCCATTGATTTTTAACGAGCGCACCGTTTTCATCATAGTAGTGGAATTGACCGTTTTCATTCCTCCAACCAGCTACCATAGCTACTTCAGCGGTGGCTTCAGAATGAGTCTCTCCGGACCTAGGTGCTTCAATAGCTTCAGCAGAGTTGGTCTCTGTGGTTTCGGTAACCGCGTCAGTTACGTGACCTGACTGAATATCTGATGATGCAACTGGGGCAGCTACTCCAGAGGTTTCAGTGTTTTCTGCAAGAGCCGGAGCTGCAGGTAGACCGCAAAGTAGAGCCATGCTCAGAGATGCGGCCACAATTAGCTTCTGTGTAGAAGGCTTGCATGAATAACGCGTCTTTTTTTCCATGTTTTATCCCCAAAACAAAAATCACAAGCAAATAAAGAGCCGCTGTAGACTAATTTAGCGCTTGTATTCAGTAAGTACGCCGTCTGGTCCAGCCCAGCGTCTTACGCCATCGGAACGAGTAATCCACTGATTGCGAGCAAGACCATATCCTGCGTCAAAGTAATAGTCTTTACCATCAATAGTGTGTTCTCCAGTATAAGCAGGATGGTTTGGTTTTGCTGGGTCAAAATACCAAGTTTTTCCATTTGGTGTGGTATACCAACCAGAGGCAAATGCGCCACTTGGCTGAGCCCATGCCCAACCGCCTTCTGGGAGCTGTACCCAATTGTTAGCGGTCATTCCAGCAGACTCATCAATATAATAAGTTCCACTAGAAGTTTGGATGACACCAACAAGCATACGGTGATAAGGGTCTTTTGGATCAAAGTAGAACCACTTGCCATTAGGCATATGCTTCCAACCTGATTGAAGCGCCCCACTCTCTCCGGCCCAGGACCAAGAACCATCAGCTCTATGAACCCATCCATTTTTAGAAAGACCATAACCTGAATCAAAATAATATGATTGACCGTTAATTTCAGCGTCTCCAATAAGTGCAGGATGCTGCGGATCTGATGGATCAAAATACCAAGTTTTGCCATTTGGTGTGGTATACCAACCTGAAGCAAATGCGCCACTTGGCTGAGCCCATGCCCAACCGCCTTCTGGGAGCTGTACCCAATTGTTAGCGGTCATTCCATTATTTACGTCAACGTAATAAGTACCGCTGGAAATAGTGAAGACACCTTTCTTAAGCACAGGGAAGCTGTAAGTAGTGTAGACAAAATCCTTATTAATCATAGGGAATTCTGTTTCACCAAAATAGAACCACTTACCATTTGGCATGTGTTTCCAGCCAGAATAAACAGAGCCAACTGTTTCAATCCAAGCCCATTCACCATCATCACCACCACCGATCCAACCATGGGTAACGAGGCCATTACTGTGATCAAAGAAATAATATTTACCATCAATATCTATTCCGCCCATTACCACCCTATTGGAATGTTCTGGGTCGGCATACCAAGTTTTGCCATCTGGAGTTTTAAACCAGCCAGAGACAGCAGCGCCATCTGGACCAGCCCAGTACCAAGCTTCTACACCGTGGCCCATATTTACCCAAGAATTTCGTAAAAGTCCTGTCGAAGTATCAAAGAAGTACAGCTTTCCATCGACCGGAACTGATTTAGCAATAACCGGAGGACCCGACCTAAAATCTCTAGTTAAATACCAGGTTTTACCATCAGGATCAGTAAACCATCCTTCAATAAAACGCCCATCAGCTCCGGCCCAGCTCCAACCTTTATCTGTTTTAACCCAATTGTTTTTTATCAAGCCGTTATCTTTATCTACGTAGTAGTAAACATATTGATTATCAGGCGTTTTTTGGTCAAAATAAATTAATCCGTATCGAGCGTATGGAAAAAAATCTGAATTAAAATACCAGGTTTTACCATCAGGCGTAGTATAGAAACCAGATACTGCTGCACCTGTTTCATCTACATAATATTGATCTTTGCCATAAGTAATCCACTGACTTTTTAGAATAGTTCCATCTTCAGTATAAAAATATACCTTTCCATCAACTTCTTTCAATTTTTGGATAATTGGATTTAGAAGTTGATTCAGGGGCACTTACTGCGGATGTATCAGTAGTCTCTGCAAGAGCCGGAGCAGCGTGGAGTCCGCATAGTAGAGCTGCACTCAACGAAGCAACTGCAATAAGCTTTTGCATTGAAGGCCTGCTGGACAAACATGTCTTCTTTTTTTCATTTGCATATCCTTTTTTTGAAGGGATAACTTTCTATATAAATAATAGTTTGATATGTCTGTTATTGTTCTCGTAAATTAATCCTATACAAATTCTCTATCTTCTATGAAAAAATGCTCAACTAATGAGATAAAAATCGTTTAATAGCAGATATATCCTTAAATAAATGCTGGAAAACAGCTTTATTACCTGTGGCTCTTCCGGTAGATGGTGTGAAAATCTCCATGAGTGGTTTCTCGCCACATAAGTTGTTGATTAAGGTTATTATATTCCACGTGGCGAAACGTCACGGTATCGCGCTCCACAGGCGCAGTTTTTGACCCTGCGGGGCTAAGAAAGAAAGGCACGAAATGGCTCAGGGTACTGTAAAGTGGTTTAATCCAGACAAGGGTTACGGCTTCATCTCTCGTGAGGATGGCGACGATCTGTTCGTACACTTCTCCGAGATTCAGATGGACGGTTTCAAGACTCTCGATGAGGGTCAGCCTGTCGAGTTTGAGATTACCACCGGCCAGAACGGTAAGCTCCAGGCTTCTAGCGTCCACAAGATCTAGTACTTGCGAACACTACCATCAAAAGGAGACCTTCGGGTCTCCTTTTTTATTACAGTCCTATTTTTACAGTTACAGTAACCAAGAGTTTTAATACCAGTGCTTGATGGTAAGGTCAGCAAGTTCAGAGAGTTTCTCGATATCTTGATGCTCATCATCACAATTAACAGCACAGGTGATAAGGCCAACAGAATTTCCTGTCTGAAGAGCCAGTGGGATGTCTTCAAACAGAATTGTTTTTCTCGGCTGGAGCATTAAGGCGTTTAAGCACCTCAAGATACAGATGAGGCTCATCTTTTGCAGATCCAACATCTGCTGCAAACACCTGAGTATCAAACAGAGTGGATAGATGTAAACGAGGCTCAAGAAGAGCAAGAAGCTCCGGCTCGTTGACAGTTGCCAATGCAGTAGGGATGTCTTTTTTTCTTGTAGCTTGCCAATAAAATCAACAACACCAGGTCTAAGCTGCACGGAGTTTACAAAGAAACTTTTGCTGAGTTCTTTCCACTCGGCAACAATTTCTTCTGAATCTTCCTTTAGCCCATAGGTGGCAATTGCCCATTCGGCCCCCTTTCAAATCCAAGAGGGGAGAGAATCTTGCCAATTTCTGGAGTGTAAAGGGATTCCTCGCGACTCAAAAAAACTCCTGGTCGACAAGCTTCCAAATATGATGCGTGTGAGCAATAGTGCCATCAAAATCAAAGATTGCTGCTTCAAAATCTGTTGCAAGAATATCTTCAAGTGTCGAGAAAATCACAGAGTTCCAATCAAGTTGCGGTGAGCTTATGTTTTTTATTGTTGACGTGCCAGTCTAGTGTAAACTTTTAGCAAGTATGAAGAGGAGTAAACCAATACTTTTCGGAGGACCGCATGAAACGCAGCTTATTTAATACTCGCGGTAAATTGCTTGCTGTTTTGTTCTTTGTTGTCGCAACATTGTTTGTAACAACAGTTCAAAACGCATATGCAACTACCTACACCACAATGGATGCCCAAGGAAACATTATCCAGAGTGAATCACTAAAAAGATGCCGTAGCACTTGCTCGTGCAACTGGCAGGCCTATTGCGCTTGACCCAGGTCACAGTGATGGCCTTGAAGGCAGAGATCCAGGTGCTACCTACTTTGGACTCAAAGAGGGAGATCTGGCTTGGGCAACTGCCATGTACACCAAGAAGTATCTGGAAAAATGGGGTGTACAGGTTGTTGTTGTTCGTGGAGAACACGAGGATCCATCGCTCAAGACACGCGTACAGCGTGCTGTTGACGCAAACGCTTGTGCCATCATCTCGCTTCACTACAATGCCGGCCCTGCATCTGCAACGGGCTCAGAGGTACTTGTTCCTCATAAGGTAAGCTACAACTATGATCTTTATCTCTCCGGTCAAAGTTTTGCCGACAAGGTTAACTATTACCTCAGAAATAAAGTTGGTATTGTTACCCGTGGTGACGGCGCTACTGAGCGTGGCTACAACGACCAATACGGAACAGACTATTACGAGAATGGCGATGAGTCCGATTATTACGGTATTGTCCGCTATGCTCGTCAAAAAGGGAATTCTTGGCGTAATTATTGAGCATCAATTCATTTCTAATCCAGCACATGCTGCTGAGTTTAAAGACCTTGGCGATAATTCCAAGGTTGACTACATTGGCTGGGCAGATGCATGGGCAATTTGGGAAATGTACAGCTCTGATACCTGGTGGAGCATGAGTAGTGTTTCAGTAGCTCAAAAGGATAACGATGTCACTCTAAAGCCAGTTCTTACTGGCGTAGTTACTGACGCAACATTTACTTACAGCTATGTTGGTCCAGATGGAACAAAGGTAACGGTTGCATCTAACACTACGGCAACTTCGTCTACCTTTACGCTCCCCTGCTAGCGGCCGTTACACCCTGTATATCACAGCAAGATCTTCTGATGGTCAAGAAGTAACTCGCCAGACAAACTATGACGCTAAGATTAAAGAATCCTATGGCTGGCGCAGAGCTGCTGAAGGATGGATGTATTCTGACGACAACGGCACTGCTTATGTAAGCAGATGGCTTAAAGACGATGATGGCTGGCATTATTTTGATGCCAAGGGCATTGCTGTTTCTGGCTGGTTTACTACGTCAAATGGTAAGGTTTGGTACTTTGACGAGTCTGCACCTCATAACGCTGCTGCTCTTGGCCAGAGGACCATTTCAGGTAAGTCTTATTACTTCGATGAGACTAATGGAATGGCAAAGAATTCCTGGGTCCACCAGGCTGATGATTCTTGGTCTTGGGCGACAGAAGATGGCTCTCTGTACGCAGGTTGGAAATACATGCCAAATGGCAAGTGGTTCTACTTTGATGCTAACAACAGCTATCACGCTACCTTTGGTCTTATGACTGACGGAAACAAGAAGTACTACATTGATCAGAATCGTGGTCTGATTTACGGCGGTTGGGTCAATCTTGCTAATGGCGATTGGATCTGGCTTAATGACGACGGTACGCTTTACTCTGGCTGGAAGTACATGTCTAACGGCAAGTGGTTCTACTTTGATGAGAATGCTGAGTATCCACTGATGAAGACTGGACTTGTTATCACAGCTAGCGGCTCATACTACGTTGATGCCAATAACGGCATGAAGGCTAATGACTGGGTAGAGATGCCTAATAATGTCTGGGCTTGGGCTCAATCTAATGGTGCTCTTGTTTCTGGTTGGTTTAATACTCCAAATGGCAAGACATGGTACTTTGATCCAAATACAAAAGAGCACGGTGCTCTCTTGGTCTTCAGGTAATTAGTGGCTCATACTATTACTTCGACCAGAGTAATGGATTGTTGCGTTCTCAAAATGTCACTCTTCCTGATGGTCGTGTTGCTTACGCAGATGCAAATGGTGTTCTTAACATCAAGCCTGCAGATAACAATAACGGCGGCAATGGTGGAGATAACAGGGATGCTTCGGATAACAACGCTCCGTCTGATGACGATACGCCAATTGAGCCAACACGCGGCAATTTCTCTGTTCGTACCAGTGTTCTTGGTGACCCTATTGTCTCCAAAGAAGCTCTTCAAAAAGACTTCGATACGCGCGTAGGCTCTGCTTACCCAGCTGTCTATGCCGAGAAGGGCGCTCCAACAGGAACCGATTTTGTAAACCAGCTATGGCAGGCTGCAATTGACGAGGGAGTTCGTCCGGAGCTTCTCTATGCGCAGGTCATGATTGAGACAGGTAACCTTCGCTTTGGTGGCGATGTCCTTCCTGAGCAGTGCAACTTTGGTGGCCTTGGTGCAACAGGTAATGGTGTTCGCGGCAACTCGTTTAATACCGTTCTTGCGGGACTTCGTGCACAGGCTTTGCATCTTCGTGCATACGCAGGTTATGAGCCACTGACCGTTGATTCAAGCAAGGCTCGAGAGGTAGACCCTCGCTACGGTGCATGGATTCTTGCTAAGAAAGCTAATATTATCCGCAAGCTTGCTGGCACCTGGGCAATGGATAAGAACTATGCTGTAAAGCTTGTTCGCGTAATGAATGAGCTGTAAAAGACATAGCACATTGTGCAAAAGGAGTTCCGAGAAATCGGAACTCCTTTTTTATGCCAATTCTTTGTGAGTTCGAGTTGAGTTATCTTATCTTATCTGTCAGGCTCTCCTTCAATGGAGTTGAGCATGTCAAAATAGACGTCGTCTTTCGTCATAATTCCTAGGTTCATCATGAAGTTCTTGGCCACACTAAACAGCTCTGCATCAAGCGAGGCTCGCGTACCATCCAAGAAAATAGTAGAGACTTCATCTGTTGGAGCAACAGGAATTTGATTTTCTATGAGCGTGGCGTAAATCTCATCGTCGCTCAGTTCATCGCAGCTAAACTCAGGCTCTGTTTGCGCAAGAATAGCCGTCTCGGTACCAATAATAAACGTAGCACCTGGTAAGAACTTTTAGAGCAAACTGATAGCAAGCTTGAGCAGCTTTAAGGTGTCTCAGACGCCACTGGAAAAAAACGCCATGCGGTAATAACCAAATCCGATACTCTCTGGGTCATGCGCAAGCATAAGAAGGCTCTTAAGCTCGTTGGCAGCGGCACTAATATCTAGCGACTCCTCAAGACAGTGGGAGAGGTGTAGTCGTGCGCTCATGCTCAAAGGTGCAATTTCCACAGCTCTTCTCGCGTGCTGAAGAGCATTTTGAGTTTGTCCTTGGAGCGTCTGAGCAATAGATACCAAAAGGTGAGCCTCAAAGTAAGACATAGGAGCTAGACGAGTGTTTTTCTCGGGATTAGAGAGAATTCTGTTGTAAAGTACGCGATCAACGTAGTTCATAAATACACGCCACTGAGTAGTGCTTGAGTCCGTGTAGGTGTTATTTCCATCAACGGAGTCCAGCGCTTCACGTAGGAGCAGTTCTGCATCTTGATAGTTTTTCTCGCCAATAAGACGCTGGGCCTTGGTAACCGCCAAGGAAAGAACGCCTCCGTCAACAAACTCTTCTGAAATAGCCTCAAAGTCATCTTCTGCAAGCGTGCCCTTAATAAAGCGAGAAACCACGCGTTCTCCCGCTGCTCGCACCGTAGGATCGGTGGAGTTTGCGGTATACGACAAGATAGTACGGACGTTTTCTTCTGTAGAAGAAGAGAGGTTGCGCAAAATTTTGGTGATAATTTCTTCTCGCGCCTGACCTTCATCAATAGAAAGCCCCGACACTTCATCGGTGCCTAGTGCGTGAGCTGCGACGCTATCAAGGCGTTTTTGAGACGATTCAACAAAAATCGTATCTACTGGGTGGACAGAAAATCTCATCATCTAAGGTAAAGAGTGGATGAACCGCATGAAGAATGCCATCTGCCTCGTCGATTTGCGCGTTCCAGAGCCGATAGACAGAAAGCGGATTAGTATCTTCTGTAATGTTTGTATCTTCAAATTGCTTGCGAGTAATGTGGAACGAGAAAAGACAGGCATGCAGCTTGTTTGTATTGCATATGCCAGAGAGCCATACCTCGTTAATCCTCTTCGAGCTTCTAAAAAGCACTTGCGGTGATGAGCATACCAAGGTGTAAGTTGTAAGCGGTTGCCGCACGGTTGAGGTCATCAAAGGTTGCTTCTTTGATATTTCCATCTGCGCCAAGAAAGCTTCTTGGAAACTGCTCTGGAAGGGCTAGGTGCACCCTAAAGGCGGCAATTCCCTTGTGTACGTTGGTCCTAAACTCAGTGACAAGACGCTGAGATAGACGCAGGCTCTCAATGTGTAGAGAGATGGCCTTGCGGACAACCCATTCGCCATCTTCTTGGGTACTTTGAGTAGTGGCGCAACGAGGGCGTGATTGTTTCATCATGGTAGAAACAATCTTTTGTTCAAAAAGCAAAGTAGGTCAAGCTCAGATGCCATATTTGCATCAAGAAAGTATCGCTCTGCAAAGAGGGCAGTGTTCAGTGCGCTTTCAATAGTAAGAAGCTTAATCTTCTGCTCATAAGAAAGTGCTTTTTGATTAGCGCGCAGATAAAAGAGGCCATTGGTACGCAGACGTACCACCCGGCAGGGGATAGTACTATCTTGCACGCCAAGGACGCCGGCATCTTTTAGTCTCTGAGCTAAATGCAGTTCAAAATCACTTGGCGGAATAGCAACAGACCCGCCTTTTCGATGAGAATCTTTCTCACGCAAAAATGCTGTAGTTACAAAATGTTTGAGCACTTCAAGAGGGGTAGTGGACTCTGTAAGCGTAAGAGAAAGAGCTTCAATATTGAGCTTAGTATGCCAACCAGTTTGATCAATAGAACCAACATGTTGATTATTTTTGAGCAGCGTCTAGAGACTCATCAGGCAGAACGTCTGTATTGACGAGAGACGGATAGAGTTTTTCCAAGCCTGTTTCTTCCAGGTTGCTTAGCTTCTGGATTATTTTCCTGACGAGTCATCATACACCTCCCAAGTTAGGCATAGTGATTCATCTATAGTTAACTATATACCTTAGCTGGTGTGCGACATTTCAGCTGTCAATAGTTAATTCGGCAGGCGAGAAGAAATGCCATTGACTGGTTAGTTTTGCGCCATGAACGGTATACTCACATACGTAGATGATTGGATTGACATGGCAATAATGCAAAACGTAACGGATACAAATAAAACACTGGTAGCTTCTGAGGTAGTTTCAGATCTGCAGAATCGTTCGCTTATTATTTTTGACTTTGATGGGACTATGGCAGACTCGTTGCCCACCATTGTTTCTACCGCGAAGATGGCAATGACAGACTGCGGCCACACAGACTTTATAGAATCAGACCTTAAAAAGCTTGTAGGACCACCGTTTCCTTATGCGTTTGAGCTGGTCTTTGGCTTAAGCAACCAGGACGCTGTTGCGGTTACTAAGCGTTACCGAGAGCTCTATGTAACTACAGGAAAATGGCCTCTCTTTGAGGGTATGAGAGACCTCATTGACGACCTTCATGCCGCCGGTAAAAAGGTTGCGGTAGCAAGCTCAAAGAATCAACCTATGCTAGAGATGGGCCTTAGGGACAACAATCTTATTGGTGTTCTTGATACCTATGCTGGAAGAATAGATGAAGCAGCAACTGATAAAATCACTGCTATTGCTCACGTTATGCGCCAGCTTGGCTTTGATGCTTCTGAAAGCATCATGATTGGCGACCGTCGTTTTGATATGGAAGCAGCATTCCCAAATAAGATTCCGTGCATTGGCGTTTTGTATGGAAAAACTACCAATAAACAGGAGCTTATTGATGCGGGAGCGGTTGCAATTGTAGATACGGTAGAAGACCTACACCACGTTCTTCTCGCCTAAGAAGCCTTTGCATACACAAAAAACGCCTTGCCACAAAGATGACAAGGCGTTTTGCGTTTTACGTGTCAGACGTTACTCAAGCTCAAAGGCTCCTGTGTAGAGCTGGTAGTACGTCCCTCGCTTGGCGAGAAGTTCGTCGTGTGTACCGCGCTCAATAATGCGACCGTGGTCAAGAACGACAATGACATCTGCATTTCTAACCGTAGAAAGACGGTGAGCAATAACAAAGGTGGTGCGGTCGTACATCAGAGCGTCCATACCACGCTGGACAATTGCCTCAGTACGCGTGTCAATGCTGGAGGTAGCCTCGTCCAGAATCATGACTGGTGGATCTGCGACTGCTGCGCGAGCAATGGAGATGAGCTGGCGCTGTCCTTGGGAGAGAGCACTACCGTTGTCCTTGAGCATGGTGTGGTAACCCTCTGGAAGACGTTTGATAAAGTCATCGGCACCAGCAAGTTTTGCGGCCTTTACGCAGTCCTCATCAGTAGCATCAAGACGGCCGTAGCGGATGTTATCCAAAACGGTGCCCGTAAAGAGGTTGACGTCTTGCAAAACGATACCGAGAGCACGACGAAGTGCGCTCTTCTAATCTTGTTAATGTTGATGCCGTCGTAGCGAATTTTGCCGTCTTCAATGTCATAGAAGCGGTTGAGCAGGTTAGTAATGGTTGTTTTACCAGCGCCTGTTGCGCCAACAAAGGCAACCTTCTGACCAGGTTTTGCATAAAGAGAAATATCATGCAACACGGTGTGGCCAGGCTCGTAGCCAAAGTCAACATCAAAGAGACGAACGTCTCCCTTAACAGGGGTGTAAGTAACCGTGCCGTCACTGTGTGGATACTTCCAAGCCCAGTAACCGGTGCGGTACTCAGCTTCCTGAACTTTACCGTCAATGGTTTCTGCGTTGACTAAAGTAACGTAACCTTCTTCAGTCTCTGCTGGTTCATCAAGTAGCTCAAAAACTCGATTAGCACCAGCGATACCCATAACAACAGAGTTAATCTGACTAGAAATCTGGTTGATTTGAGCGGAGAACTGACGTGTCATGTTGAGGAAGGGGACAGCTACAGCAATGGTGAAAGGCAGTCCAGACAAAGAAACGTTTTGAATGTTTAGAGTAATAAACACACCAGAAACTACAGCAACTACAACGTACATAATGTTGCCCAGATTGTTGAGGATAGGCATAAGCGTGTTGGCATAAAGGTTTGCATTTCTTGCAACAACCATCAGCTCATCGTTGATTTTGTCAAATGATTCAATAGTTTCTGCCTCATGACTAAAGACCTTAACGACCTTCTCGCCATTCATCATTTCCTGAATGTGTCCCTCAACATCTGCGGTAGTCTTCTGAGTCTTAACAAAATTCTTTGCGGACTTACCACCAAGGGTTTTAGTAGCAAGGCCCATCAAAGAGAATCCAAACAGAACAACCATGGCCATAAGTGCGCTGTAGTAAAACATGATGAATACTACTGCGATGATAACCACAGAGGTAAAGAGGAGGTTTGGAAGACTGGTACCAATCATCTGGCGCATTGCGTCAATATCATTGGTGTAATAGCTCATGATGTCGCCATTGAGGTGCGTATCAAAGTACCTAATAGGCAAGTCTTGCATGTGCGAGAACATCTTTGAACGCCATTTTTGCAGAGCTCCTTGGGTGATAATAGCCATACTCTGAGTAGAGATGATATTTGAAAGAAGTCCAATGACGTAGAAGGTGGCGAGAAGAGCCACGTTCTGGAAGACTAAGCCTTCAGCAGAACTCCAGTCACCAGTATCAATAAAGTTAGAGATGATAGAGAGGATTCGCTCTAAGAAGACACTTGGGAGTGACTGCATAATTGCTTGGATAACAGCACCAAGAAGTGCTACAGGGAGAAGGACAGGATAGAACTCCCAGAGCATTTTAATGGTTCGAGTAAGAATTTTTCCCACGGGAAGCTTTGGTTTTGTACTGTTTGTTTCTGTTGCCCTACTCATGAGAAGTCACCTCACCTTCCTGAGACTGATTTTCATCAACACTTTGCTTGTTCTGTGAGAAGTACACTTCGCGGTAGATTGGGCTATCTTTCAGGAGTTCTTTGTGCGTACCAATTGCGTTAATGCGACCGTTATCCAGAACAATAATCTTGTCAGATTCTTCGATACTGGAAGTACGCTGAGCAATGATGATCTTGGTGGTATCAGGCAAGAAATCTTTAAGACCAGAGCGAATTAAAGAATCTGTCTTTGTATCAACAGCACTGGTAGAGTCATCAAGAATAAGTACTTTTGGGCGCTTAAGCAGTGCGCGTGCAATACAGAGTCTCTGCTTCTGACCACCAGAAACGTTGTTGCCACCCTGCTCGATATGAGTCTCATATTTATCAGGGAAGGTTTGAACAAAGCTATCAGCCTGAGCAAGACGAGCTGCCTCAAGAATCTCTTCGTCGGTAGCGTCAGGGTTACCCCACAAGAGATTTTCTTTGATGGTACCGCTAAAGAGAACGTTTTTCTGAAGAACCATGGCAACAGCACCACGAAGAGTATCAATGTCATAGTCTCTGACGTCGTGTCCGCCAACAGAAACGCTACCAGCGGTTACATCGTATAGGCGAGGAATAAGCTGCACCAGCGTGGACTTTGCAGAACCGGTACCACCGATGATACCGATGACCTCACCAGAGTTGATGTGAAGATCTACACCAGACAGAGCTTCTCGACCCTCTGGACCGGAATAGGAGAATCCAACGTTCTCAAAATCAATGGATCCGTCTGTAACCTCGGTCAGAGGATTCTCTGGGTTGTTAATAGTGGAAGTTGCAAGAAGTACCTCACAGATGCGGCGAGCACCTTCTTCTGCAATGATGATCATGGCAAAGACAAAGGAAAGCATCATGAGTGCCATAAGCATCATAAAGCCATACGTAATAAGCGAAGAAAGCTGTCCAACGCCAAATGCAGTTCCTTGAGAAGAGACAATCAGGTACGAGCCAAAGTACAGAATGAAGACAAACAGCACGTAAATAGTGAAGTTCATAAATGGAGAGTTCAGAGCCAGGAGCCTCTCGGCTGCTGTAAAATCTTCGCGCAGCTCTTCTGAAGCTTTTATCGAATTTCTGACGCTCAAAGTTTTTCATTTACAAATGACTTAACAACGCGGATACCAGCCAAGTTTTTCTTCAGTGGATTCATTGAGTGCGTCGTATCTCTTAAATACCTTTTTTTAAAAATAGGAATAACTCTAGAAATAATGAAGTAGAGGCCAATTCCTAGAAGAGGCATGACGGCAACAAAAATAATGGCAAGCCAGCCACCCATGATAAAGCCAGCAATAAACGCTGCAATAAACATAAATGGAGCACGAACGGCCATGCGGATGAGCATCATAAATGCCATCTGTACGTTAGAAATATCCGTAGTAAGGCGTGTTACTAACGATGACGAAGAGAATGCATCAATAGTGGTAAACGAGAAATTTTTGGATATTACGGAACATATCACGGCGAAGATTGCGCGCAAAGCCTGTGGATGCTTTGGCAACAGAAATACCGGATAGTGTTCCAAACAGCAGCGACAGCATTGCCATAGCAGCAAGAACGGCTCCAGACTGAATGACAGCGTTTAGTTCTGCCCCCGTGCGAAGCGTATCAACAAGATTTGCTGTTCTAAAAAGGAATGAGAATTTCTAAGATGGTCTCAATTAATACAAAGAGAGGAGTGAGGATAGTGTCTCTTTTGAACTCGCCGATACTCTTTGAAAGCACTAAAGCAATCTCTTTAATGGAAAGATTACTGACATCTACAATACCTGTCAGAGCAGAGGGAATCATAGCAGTTTCTGCTTCAGTTGATTCAATTATGTTTTCAAGTTCTTCAGTTGAAGTTACTTCTTCTGACATGCCGTTTCTCCTTTCTCATCTCTGTTAATTGTGTCCCAATGTTCAACTAAACGATCTAGATATGCGCAGAATGTAACTTTTTCTTCATCAGAAAGAATAGACAATGCGTGCGCTTCAAATGACTCGATGGCCTCTTGAGCTTCTTTTGCTTGTTTTCGACCTTCTTTTGTCAAAGAAAGAAGTGTTTGTCTGCGATCTTTGTCTACGCGCGTACGTTCAACAAGACCTTTTGCTTCAAGTTTGCTCACCATTTCTGAAAGAGATGCAGATGTATTCTTTGTCTTGGCGAGAAGATCCTTTTGTGTCATATCTCCATCACGATAGAGCGCAGTCAAAATAAATTGTTGACCGCCACGACATCCGCGCGTGATGTAAAGATAATGACCTAGATAGCCAAGATTGCGAATAATACGCATTTCTTGAGTAGGTGAGGTAGGTGCTTGATGCATGAGTACCTCCCATATGAGAAATAATTCTTGTTAGCTATTTTACTCAAAAATTCTGAGATAGCAAGGTACTTAACAATTAAGTACCTAAGTTTTTTTAAATTTAGTCAAATTTGCAGGTAAAGTAAGTGATCGTTTCTGCAAAAATTTCCTAGAGATATAAAAATTTGCAAATAACCTACGAATTACTGCACCAGGAGATACCTTAGGAACATTGTGAGGACACCCAGGGATGAAGACCAGACGAGCGGTGGGGATTGCCTCAGCAATTCGACGAGTTTCCTCTGGAAAAATTTCATCGTATTCACCAGCCATGACAACAACAGGAACAGAAATATGTCCAAGAGTTGTGGGATCAATATGTGGGTTATCTACCATGAGCTCCAGATGCTCTGCAATACGAGCCGCCTCAGCAGGCGAGGGAACAGGGATAGCCATCTTCTAGAACAGCGCCTTCCCAACCTTGAGCTGCCCACCGTTTATTACCCTCGATACTTTCATAGAGCCAGGTCATATCACCTAATGCGTCAGGCTCAAGATTTGCTCCGATAGATACGAGGGAGGCAACTACGTCTGGATAGTCACGTGCCAGAAGAAGACCAAGAATAGCTCCGTCAGAAAAAGCCCACAATATGTGCAGATGAAACACCAAGCTGCCTCAGGACAGCATGCGCATCTTCTGCCATCTGCTCGTAGGTAAAGGCGGCAGTTCCTCGGGTGCTTAAACCCTGATCTCTTGAATCAATACCAATTGCGATGTAGCCGCGGCTGCATACTTCGTCAATGATGGTGCCAAAGATGCCGTGCTCTTCTCCATTTCCGTGGAGAAAAACAATGGGTGTAGCAAACGTATCGTTGGGAACAGATGCTAAATAAGCTGCAGTTGAAGCAAGGTCTTCATAGGGTTTCTCGCCAGCTAGAGAAGTGGGAGTATAGACAAACGTTGCAATTTCTGCGCTGTCATCAAGCAACACCTGAAGATGGCTCTTCAGGTGTGCTGTTGGCTTGCTATAAGGTTTTGGGCGGTAGACGGGTGGAAACTCAACCACGTATGCTCCTAGCTATGCGTGTTTTAGCTCTTCTGGCTTGGATGTGCTTTGAAGAAGTCAAAGCGAGGGAGGAGCTCTTCAAGCTGGTGTTCCTCTGCGTTTTGACCAAGCTTTGCGGCAAGTTCTTTTGGTCCCATAAAAGCGTTATCCCAAGAGAAAAACTCCTCATGGGGGAAGTTGAGAGCATCTGCAATGCGCTCGCAACCTTCTGGAACTGCAGGGTGCATAAGCAGCGTGATGGTCTTGAGTGCATAGAATGCATCAGCAAGTGCCTGGTCGTAGGCCTCGTCATTGCCCTGAGCGGCCTTGGAAGCCTCGCCCCAACGCTTGTTTTTCTGTGCGAGCGTACTCATCAACAGCGGCAAGTGCAGAGTGTGCGTCAAAGCCGTATGCAAGCTGCTCGTACTTCAGCAGAACCTCTTGAGCAGCATCGATAACTTCCTGGTGAGGCTCACTGATAGGCAGGTGACCACCACAAGCATTAGCAGCACCATACAGGCAGCTACGAGCCATGCGGTTAAAGATGTTAGTGAGAAACGCTGACTCCTTGAGCGCTGGATCAACAACGCGAGGGTCATCTTTTACCAGAAGATCTGGCTCGCCATCTTTACCCTTCCTAGATACGGAGGTATCAAAAGCCTTTGGCGAGAAGGACACGGCGCGCTGGTCAAGGCCAAGAGAGAGCCAGTGGGCGCGGAGCTGCTCTGGGGTGTAGAACTCAAGAAGATCTTCGGCCATAGGAGGCTTGATAGCACCAGAGCTGGAAGCCTTCTTGTTCATGAAGAGAATGTGGTAGTTAGCAACGGGGGTATCAGTGATAAGACCCCAATCAAGTGCATCCCACAGAGGGTTCTGGACAATGCAGTAGAAGAAGATGTTGTCTTGACCAATGAACTGGTAGACAGCAGCGTCATCACTGCACCACCAATCGCGCCATTCGTCAGAAGAGTAGCGCGTGCCGCCCTTGCTTGCATCTTCAGAAAGAGCAGCACGGGTGAAGGTAATAGGAGCCCAGAGAGACTCAGTCCAGACCCAGATGGTCAGGTCTTTGAGGTCCTCGATATCAGGGGATTTGAGACCCCAAGAGATATTGCCGGTCATACGGTAGGGCAGAAGCGTCTTACTTGTTCTAAAGCGAATTCCAGCCTCTTTGAGTTTCTCGCGAGCTTCATCTCTATCTTGCCAATTTTCAAAGACAACTGAGAAGGAAGATGCATTACCTTCTGGCTCAATAACATTATGAGTTGGGAGGGAAGAGGCAACACCGTCAAAGTCTTGGCGGTAGGAGTTTTGGATATAGATAATAGGATCGGTTAGAGTCTCTTGAACTGTTGAGGTAACAACTGAGCGAACCTGCGGGTTATTTTTCCACTTCTCAACAAGGTTATTCATAAATACCTTGTACTGAGGAAGGTCAAAGTACCAGCTTGGTGCAGGACGAAGCTCTGGCGTGGTGCCGGTGAGCTGAGACACAGGAGCAATGAGCTCCTCTGGATTGAACTGATGACCTAGGTCGCACTCTTCTGCGTAGGCTTTCTCTGACTTGCATCCCTTAATGGGGCAGCGACCATTGACCTGACGACCGTTAAGAAATGTCTGAGCCTCAGTATCAAAGAACTGCTTGGTTGAGAGTTTGGAAAGCTTACCGCGCTCATACAAGCGGTGCATGATAGCATCTGCCATCTCTTCATGGATCTTTGCTGCCGGCTCAAGTGCAGAGCCACCATAGAAATCAAGAGAGATGTTATAGGCGTTAAGAGCGCTCTTCTGTAGGTTGTGGTTCTGATTGACATAATCGAGGATAGTTCCGTCAAAGCCTTCTTCTTCAACCTTTTTACGATAGCCCTCAGCAATAGGAGAGCCATAGCAGTCAGTTCCCGAGATAAACAGTACGTTTTTCTGGCCAATTCGATCTCTTAAGAAACGCGCAAAGAAGTCAGCTGGGACAAAAACGCCTGCAATATGTCCGAAGTGGAGATTTTTATTACCATAGGGCATACCACCAGTGATGACAGCACGCTTAGGAAAATGTGGGCGGTTGTTCATGTCGTAGCTTTCGGCCATGGATACCTCGCAGTTGGAATAAGTAGATTACGCAAATTATCTTCTTATTCTAATCTTTTTTTGTTTCACTACACGAATAGATTCAGAACTCGATACTATAGTGAGAAGAAATTATGTAAGGAGTGCGCGTGGGTAGAAAAAAGCCAAAGACAAGTCTTGAGTTTGTACTGAAGAATCCACCAAAGTCTGTGGTGACTCCTTTTCTTGTGGCTGACCTTGCACTTTTTGCTGATGTTTGTATGTCATATTCCTTTGATGGTTATGGGGAACTTCCACCAAACGATATACTTCCTGCGGTGTTGGGTCTTCTTGGAAGCATGTTTGCGGGAGCCTTAATTTTATTCTGGGTCCTTCGTGTTAATAAACGAGACCTCAGATCTTTGGGTCTTAGAGTAAGCGCATGGCCAGGATTTATGCGCGGTGTTACCTTTGGTTTCTTGATGGTGCTCTTTACCTTTGGTGCCACCATGTTAATTGATGGCTTCAACTTTAATTTCAATCCGTCATACAATATTTTTGTTGCCATCTTTTTGCTCTTTGCCACACTTATTGAATCTGCTGCAGAAGAAATTCTATTCAGAGGCTTCTTGCAGACAGGTGTCGCAGCTAAAAGCTCTTTGCCTGTAGCACTTGTACTTCAAGCGGTGCTTTTTACCGCAACGTATGGTCTTACGCCAAATATTTCTGTTGCTGCAGCAATCTCAGTCTTTTTGATGGGTATTTTCTATGGCTTGGTATTTTGGCTTACTGATAACCTTCTCATGACTATTGCTATGCACTTTATTTGGAATTTTGTAACTGGTCCGCTTCTAGGAATTTCAGTCACCACCGTTCTTCTCCCTACTACGCTTTTAACAGCGTATCCTGCTGCATCTGATTTCATCTCGGGTGGAGCTTACGGTATTGAAGCAAGCGTTGTTACCATCTTTGTATGCCTTGTTGCCTGCGCTATAGTGGGTTGGAAATGTTATAAGGCACAAGGCGAGAAGAACTAATGGCTTCAAACATACTCCAGTCAATTGACACTCTTTCAGTAGAGCCGGGAACACCGCTATTGCTTCATGCATGCTGCGGGCCTTGCTCACTTGAGCCTTTAAAGCATCTAAGGGAAGAAGGATTTGAGCCAACTATTTGTTGGACTAATCCTAATATTCAGCCAGTTGAAGAGCACGATAGGCGTCTGCAGACATTACTTGCGTGGGCTCAAGAAGAAGCTCATGTTGAGGTAATTGTGGCGGGAGATCCGCGAGAACAGTGGGAGCGAGCCGTTGCTCCTCAGGGGTTTGAACGAGATCGTCGTTGCCGCGCTTGTTACGCAATCCGCCTGGCAGAGAGCTGTCGTGTGGCGGCTGAGCGCGGATTTGAGTACGTTTCTACAACACTGGCCGTCTCGCCCTATCAGCTTTTTGATGCGTGTGAGGATGAGCTGGTATCTATTGCGCATGCTCATGGACTGACGCCTGTATGGAGAGATTTCCGTCCGTTTTACCCAGAGGCTACAAAAGAATCTCGTGAGCTTGGTATGTATCGACAAAATTATTGCGGTTGTAGATATTCTGCGGCCGAGGCTCAGATAGAGCGTCATGAAGCTCGTGACGCAAGAAAGGCAGCACGTCATGCGAACTGACGATTTTGATTACAACCTTCCAGAAGAGCGTATTGCACAAGCTCCTGCCGAGCCAAGAGACTCTTGCAGGCTGTTGGTGTTGCATAGAGAAGATGGGCGCATAGAACACAAGCACTTCACCGATATTGTTGAGTATCTTGAGCCAGGCGATTTGGTTGTAGTTAACCAGACGCGCGTTATGCCCGCGCGTCTTGTGGGCAAAAAACAAAATACGGGCGGCGTATCAGAGACACTGCTTCTGAAGCGTCGTGAGGATGTTGACGCCCTTGGAAGCGTTTGGGAGTGCCTGGTAAATCCAGGAAAGCGCCTTAAGCCTGGTGCAGTAATTGAATACCGTGCAGGTGGCTTGCATGCTCCTGACTCAGCTCCTGTTGTGTTGACGGGCACTATTGTGGACTTTGTTGACGACAACAGGGGAGGTCGCCTGGTGCGTTTTGAAGCACAGGGAGATCGTACTCTTGACGAGGCTATTCATGAGGCGGGCCACGTTCCACTGCCTCCGTATATTACAGAGTACGAGGGAGACCCAGAGAAGTACCAGACGGTCTACGCTATGCCGGACGAGCACTCTGCTGCAGCTCCTACCGCGGGTCTTCACTTTACTCCTGAGCTCATTGAAACCATTAAGGCAAAGGGTGTTCAGTGGGCATCTGTTGAGCTAGAGGTGGGTATTGATACCTTTAGGCTGGTAACAGAGGATGACCCTACTAAACACGTCATCCATACCGAGCGCTACCACGTAGCTCCAGAAGTTGTAGAAGCAGTAAAGGCTACCAAAGCCGCTGGTCATAAGGTTATTGCCATTGGTACCACCAGTGTTCGCTCGCTTGAGAGCGCATGGGACAGCAAGGCTCCTGCTGATGAGCCTCCTGTTGTGGCTCGTCGCTTTGAAGAGGTAGAAGACTCTGCTGCAGTGACTCATGAAGGTGACATGGTTGCTCGAGAGAATGCAACTACTAATCTGTATCTGATGCCAGGCTCTACGTTCCACGTGGTAGACACCATGGTGACCAACTTCCACGTTCCACGTTCTACCTTGATGATGCTTGTTTCTGCGTTTGCAACGCGCGAGCAGATTATGAACGCCTATCAAAGTGCCATTGATGAGAAGTACCGTTTCTTGTCATTTGGTGACGCTATAATCATCATCTAAGCCGTCTCTATTGACTTCTAAATCAAGCTCATGTTTGTAATAAAAAGACGCCCAAGAGGCGTCTTTTTTACATACCGATACGCTATGGGCTTATGGCCTGTTGAATATCAGCCATACAAAGAGCGCAAGAATTACTATCATGCCAATGACTACAGCGATAAAAACCAATGCGTTGTCCACGAGTTGCTTCACGAAGGATTTTCTCGCCACGAATAAGACTCTTAAGCGTGTGTTTCTTTGCACTTACGTTGATAATTTGCTCGTCAACAGACTTTCTGAGCTGCTCAGTAATCTCTGGTGTTGCATAAATCTCTTTAGCATCGTCAATGATTGTTTGTGCCGCATCATGTTTGTCTGCCGCCTCGTTAAAGAGCTCTTTAGCTGCCTTAATCTTTTTCTTCAAGAGTCTCAATATCCTTGCTTAAGATTCTCTGACGAGCATTAGACTCAGCTACTACTGCGTCATATTCTTGCTGTTTTTTTGTTCGTAGTCAGCGCGCAGCATCGATAGAAGACTCTGAGGACTCAACGATTTGCCCTGGGTCCAGTAATGCGTTTTGCGCCATCTCAAGAGAAGACTGGAATGAGTTTTTGAATCTCATCAGACTGCTTTTTTAGCTTCTTCTGAACGAGCTAGCTCAGATTTCAAATCTTCTTCAAGGCGAATAATGGCATCGTGATTTGCAGCAGGATCTGTCTTAAGACCTGCAATTTCTTCTCTCAGAGAGAGTTGTCTTGCCTGAGAGTTTTCTAGTGCTTTACGTGCAGATGCTACAGCTGCATCGCGTTTCTCGGTAACTTCTTTGAGTTGTGCTTCTGCATTTTTGACACCACGCTGTGCCTCAGAGATGGTCTTTGAGATGTCGTCTAGCCTGCCTTTTTGCCGTGGCAGCAACCTCTTTATAGGGCTTTATTTTTGGCTTCATCATCAAGCTTTTTGCTGCTCAAGACGCTGAATTAACTGATTCTTTTTAACCGTAAGAAGATCAACTTGCGTGGACTGCTCGCTCATTACCTTCGCGGCATCATTGATGATGCTCTGTTGCTCAGCAATGATGTCGTCGTAAGAATCTCTGACGTGGTCTCGGTGCTCAAGATCTTCTTTATCTTTTTGCAAGGTTTTTCTTCCAATTGCTTAAGCTGCTGTTTGGCATTGTTGGTTTCTCGTGCTGCCTCATGCACTTCTTTTGGTTGCCTGAAAGCCTTCTGCAACAGCAGTAGTAGCACTCTCAAAAGCGTTGCTTACACCCTTAGCAACTGCCTGAGTTGTTTCTTGTGCAATCTTCTGGATATCTTGGGATTTATTCTCTTCAGTCTTATCAGTTTGCTCAGGCTGTTCTTCAGAAACTGGCACGCGAGTATTTGTTGCGTCCAGCTCTTCATGCTCAGAGTTCTGGAGATTGTTTTCAGTCATTTGTTCCTCCTGTAAGAGTTCTGACTTTCTATTTTTACCCTGTTTTTGGGGAATTCATAGTCTAATTTGGTTCTTTCTGGAAATAAGATTGGATATAATACGTTATGTTTTGTTACGATAGTAACGATTAATCGAGAATAACTCTCGAGTAGATTTTTTTGGTTTCCGGAAGGGGAGTCCACTTATGGTTTCAAAGCAGACTACTATCATCAATGCAACTGGCCTTCACGCTCGTCCAGCATCCGTCTTTGTTTCTGAGGCAAAGAAGTTTGAGAGCAACGTCACCATCAAGAATGTTGACAAGGACTCCGCACCAGTTAACGCTAAGTCCATCATGATGATTCTTGCTGCTGGTCTTGGTACTGGCACCAAGATTGAGATTGCATGCGACGGTGCTGATGAGCAGGCAGCCCTTGACGCTCTCGTTGCTCTTGTTGACAGCGGCTTCGGCGAGTAAGTTTCTAACTTACATAAAAGTGCACGTTAAGCCCGGCTCTGCCGGGCTTTTTTTAAAGAGGTGTTTTGATGACATTTGTTGCAACATGGCTTGTAACTACCGTTGCTACGTTGGTGGCATGTACGTTAATTCCTGGCCTGACCATTGTAGGTGGCTCGTGGGCAGGGCCTATTCTGTTCTCGTTGGTGCTTGCAGCAGTTAACACGGGCATCAAGCCCATTATTAAGCTGCTCTCGCTGCCTATTAACGTACTTACCTTGGGTATTTTTCTCCTCTTTATCAATGCATTTATGCTTGAGTTGGCAAGCTTCATCTCAAGGAACTTACTACACGCAGGCGTTGCTATTGATTCCTTGGGCACAGCAATTTTGGGCTCAATTGTTATCTCTATTGTCTCTTCAATTGTGATTAGCCTTACTGGTTTGAAGAAGGAGAACCTTTCGTAAGTTCCTTCTGGGCTTTATCCAGTTTGGCAAAGCTTTCTGAGATAGCAGAAGTTAGCTGAGAAATCTGAGAAGACTCAGTAATGTTTTCAATCAAAGATGTTGCGGATGCATTGACAAGCGAACTAAGGAGGTCAAAAAAGACCTCTTTGGTTTGCTTTTTCTGTTTTAGTGAGCGCAGCTACAACGGGTTGTAAGTTTGCAGGTGAGCTAATAATGTCGCTGAAATAGATTGCTCCGCCCTGCCGAAAGGGCGTCAAAGAGCTCGTTAGTAAAGTGCTCACGATCAGAGAGCGGGAGTTCTTTATACCAGTTGCTAAATGCCTCATTAATCTTTTTGCATTCCAGCTGGAAATCATCAGCAAATTCAAACGTATTGCGAGAGACTTGCCAGGAAACACCATCGTGAGCCATCATGCCTGTCTCGGAGCTTTTTACGATGAGCTTTGGAACAGCAGGATCATCAAAAAAATCATGCCAACCACACTAAACTCAGGCAAAAATACGAATGTATTTATCTCCAAGTACCTTATGGGCTGTGGCGGGAAGAATTTCTGGACACATGTTAGGACCGTCGTTACTCCAGACGCGATCAAACGTGCCAAGCAGTTCTTCAGGGCAGACTGTTGCTGAGTATGCCGCAAGGTTGCCGCCCCTAGAGTGGCCACCAATCATAACGTTTGCGCAGGTAGTACTATTACCATCTGCAAGGTGCTCGCGAATACGCTTCTCAAGGTATAGTGCTGCTGATTTATCAGCGGATGTAACCTGGAAACTGAGGTTGAGGTTTTCTCGCCAGCCAACCAGGGTGCCGTCGGTTCCTCTAAACGAGACATACATCTGACCAGTAGGTAGGTAAGCGGTAAATGCTGCAAACTGCAGGTTTTTCTCGACATTAATGCGGTCCACATAGCGACCAAGTTCAATGTTGGCAAAGCGGGGAGCGTTGACCAGCGCCTCAAGGAAGGTTCCATCAACGCGAGAAAATCCCGTAATAAGAGACGGGTCATCTTTAAGTTTCTCCAGCATTTTGGCGCAAGCGTCACCAAGTAGAATGCGTTTCTCGCTACGCTCAGAAGGAACGACTCCACCAAATCCCAGATAGGAAAGAATTGAAAGAATCAGGTTATCAACGTTGTTAAAGGGATCCTTTTCAAACGTCAGATCGCCGCGCCAGTGTAGATAGTCAACGACATTTGCCATGATGCCTCTTTCCTGCTGGTACTTTTCGTATACTAAGCATAGAGGAAGTTTGATTGATTTGGGGAGAAGTCCGTGGAAAAAAAGCTACAGTTTCTTCAAAAGCAGCTACTGTTAAGAAGCGCTTTGTTTTTGCAGATGTTCTTACCATTTTGGCAGGGCTTGCTGTTGTTATGCTGCATACCTCGCTCAACGTTTTTTCGCTTGCCCACACAAAAACTTGGGCTTTCTCTTTAGCTCTGCAAGCTGCGTTTATTTACGCGGTACCCATCTTTTTTATGCTGAGCGGTATGAATTTGCTTGGTTATAGAAGTAAATACTCCACAAAAACATTTTTTATGAAGCGTGCAAGAAAGACGTTGATGGCGCTCATTTTTGGCAGCGTAGCGGTGTATCTGATGTACGTGCTTTTTCCTACAAAGTTTTGGGGTGCGGAGGAATTTGCTGCAAATGCTGGACTTGCTGATTTTGTAAAACGCTTTCTAACTAATAACGTTAACAGCACGCTTTGGTTCATCTATACCATTTTGTATCTGTATCTTTTGACACCTGTTCTTTCTCTGGTAGTTCAAAAGAAAGAGACTCTGCTCTATGTTATGGCGCTTACGCTCTTTGTGAGCTTTGGATTGCCGCTTTTTGAGTTCATTGGCGTTCGTGGTGTTTACTTTGATCAGCTGTTTAGATGGGCTGCGTTTAACAGCGATGGCCTTTTCTATTATCTGCTGGGATATTACGTAAAGACGTATTACGACGAGCTTCCAAAATTTACTAAAAACAATTTAGTACTTGCTGTAATTTTCTTACTTTCGTCTGCGGCTATGTTTGGCTGGGGACTTATTGCTAACAACTTTGGAACCCCACTGACGCCAGAAATGACATATCAGAGTTATCCCATTACTATCAGAAACTTCCTCTGTTTAGCGCAAGCGGCATCTTTGTTCCTGTTTGTGCTGAACCTTGAGCCAAAGCTACAGGAGTTCTCTGATGTTACTAAGAAGCGCATCAGCACGGTATCTGCTGGTGTTTTAGGAGTCTATCTGTTCCAGATTCCTGTTATTAACTTCTTGGGACTAAGACTTGGCCGATTCCCGTACAGCTTGCTTGGTAACGCTTTTATACGAGGCATCTTTGTCTTTGCAGTCACAATTGTCGTAGTTATGGCGTTCCAGTGGCTGATGAGACAGATCAAGAAAGCTCAAAAGACTAGCACTAAGAACGCTTAAGCCTACTAGTTTTGACTAGCGACCAGTAACAAGCGTGAGCGTTGCTTCTCCAGAAGCTTTTTGCCGTGCTTACGTCAACGTCAATGATGCCTGGTAGATTGCTTGCAATTTCCACAATTTGAGACACGCTGACTTCTTCAGAGAGCTTTCCGTTTGCTCGCTGCTCAAAGAGGGTGCCTGCAAGTACACCACGCATATGTTTTTGCGTTATGCGACACAACACTGCGCTTTCCCTGTACAAGGATCTTCTCGCTGAACAACAACTTGCAACAGCTCGCTAGGGTGCTTTTGCCGATGGCGTCCACATCTTTCTGTATTCTCCCGAGCGGCAATCCACAACTATTTGATCTTTTAGAGCGGCGTTTAACAGGGGATTGAGCTGCTTTTTCCAGTAAGTTGCAACGGTACCAACGGTAGGGGAGCTTGATTGAGGCAGACAGTCTATAGTTGGGGAGAAGATCATGCGGTCTCACAATACCCCAAAGGCCAGAGAAAATCATGATTTCTGAGTTGAGGATATCTGCTGGTAATGTGACCGTTTTTCTGCGTGTTTTCTACCGTGACGTTTTCAAGTGTTTGGTTGAATTTTGCAGCCTCAAAAAGTACGCCAGTATAGAGATTGAGCGCGGTTGTGGTTGGAGCTTCATAGACGTCTAGGTTGTCGGCAATGTCACCGACGGTATTAGGACCAATTTTAAGCACCTGAGCTGCGTCTGCACGAGAGCATACCTGGTGTAGTTCTTTGATGAGTTCTTCTCGACAGCTGGTGAGCTTGGAGCCAAACAAAAGCGATGAGAGATCAAGAGAGGGCCCCGAGGTGGGTGCTGTTTTTCCTGACGATGGTGGAAGCAAAATAATCATGAAAATCCTTTTGATACGGGATTTTTTTAGTTGTTGTTTAGTTTGATTCTAATTTATGTCCGGTGTGCGTGGTAACTTTAGAAGTAAGAAAAAAATCGGAGAGGTGACGTATGGGCTTGCTTCTGTACAAACAACAAACAGGTGCTTTCTTATCAAACTCTATTCAAGAGCAGCTAAGGGCTTCACTTGAGAGGTGGGGGTTCGCTCAGCTTATAGTGCCTTCTTCCGATGCTGTGTTGTTAGTTAAGAGGCAGCTTGGAGCCATCCAAGAGCTCTCTGTTGGCGTGAATGTTTCAACTTTTGATGAGTGGATGCGCGATCAATGGAAGCTGTATGGAAGCTCTGATCGTCTGCTTTCAAATACGCTTCGCAAGGTATTTTTTTCCAGCAGATTCTGGATGGAATGTCTGCTGATGAGCTAGGCACTTTGAATACTAGTAAGGGTACCGTGGAGCTTCTGTCTAAGCTTTCTCCAGAGTATCTTACAGAGCTTGATCAAATTATGGCTTCCGGTCAACTTTCTGCCGGTCAGATGAGTGCTTGTAAGGTGCTAGAGCGCTACAAGGGGCTGCTTGAAGAAAAGTCGTACGTTGAGGTGTGTCAGTGTCTGGATTATCTGCTGCAGTCCATTCCAGCGCAGGGACCTGCACTTGTTTTCTCGCGAGTTGAAGATCTTTCGGAGGCGCGTCTTAAGTTTGTGCGCGGGCTGTCGCAGAAGCGCGACGTGGCGTTTTCTCTCTACGTGCCCGAAGGACCTGCGGGTTACGCGGCAGAGCAACAGCTAGAGTTGCTGGGCGGCTCGGGATGCAATTGTCGTGTGGATGTGGAGTTGGCACCAGCCGCAAAAAGTCAGGAGCTCACCGATCTTCTCGCCAGGGTTTTTAGGGCCAAGGAGGGCAATGAGGTTACGCCGAGCGGTGCAGTAACGTTTTTGTCGCCGCTGGGTCAGCACGCCGAGGTAGAGTCTATCAGCAGATATATCTCTCAGCGCGTTGAGTCTGGTAGCAAGAGCTTTGTGGTGTACACCTCAGATTCACAAAGGGTTTGGGATGCGCTCTCGCAAAAGCTTGCAGCAAAGGGGATTGCTGCTCACCATAATCGCTCGGTACGCATTCAAGATTCACTTGCAGGCAGCGCGTTTGCTAGCTTGATTGATGCGTACGTCACGCTCAGCGAACGCTCAGAGCTCGAGAAAAACATTGACTACCAGGCATCTGACCATCAGATGGGGGATATGTCGTGGTGGCCTCCACGTACTCTTACGGACTATCTGATTTCACCTATTTCAGGCATAAGTGTTGAGCGTGCGTGGATGCTGGATAAGAGTTGGCGCGGTAATAGAACTCTGTATGCCACCAGAGTGCTCGAGACGCTTTCTAAGGCGGCTATGAGCTCGCGTTTGTGCGCAGAGACCATCAAGAGCCTTGAGCTTGGCCGAATTGGCTCTGCTGCTCAGCGCATTATTGAATATCTAGCTACAGAAACATCTGATGAGCAGGCAGAAATCGTTCAATCTAATGAGTTGACACTTCAGTCTCTTCAAAACCAAGAGTCGCTTAAGGTAATGAACAAGATTGTTTCTTCTGCACAGGAGCTGCATGAGGCAGGATTAAAGCTCTCTCCTCAGACACTCAAATCTTTTATTGACCTCTGCAAAGATCAGATGGTCATGATGCCTGTTTCTAATGGTATCCAGTCTGATATTCAGGTGCTAATCGCTCCTGTGAGCCAAGCTCATTCTTTTGAGCCACATTCTTTTGATGCCGTCATTTTCCAGGGAATGGATACGTTGAATTTTGGCGTTAGAGCATCAGACGGCGCACTTCAAGAGTTTGTTCGCCATGCGAGCAAAAATGCCTAAGGTATCAGAGTTTGCACGGTATCAAAGAGATTTTTATACGGCTCTTACAACTGCTTCTACCAGTGTTGCGTTTGAGAAGGTTGAGCAAAAAGATGTCTTTAACGCAGTAGCTCTTAGTGAGGTTAAAGCATGCTATCCCAAAGACTATGCAAAGAAGACAGGGGTTGCACGCGGAGAAGAAGATGTGCTGGTAAACCTGTTGCCTCAAGCTACTGACCCAGAACGTGTTGCCGAACTCCCAACAATCGAATCTGGCGAGATTGACCCTAAACTCAAAAATATCGTGGTACTTCCACGTCATTTGACTAGGGAGACTCTTGAGCAGGAATTACAGGGTCTTATAGAGGTCTCGCGAGAAGGACTACCACTTCTTTCCGCTTCTCAGATTGAAACGTATCTTGAGTGTCCCTACAAATGGTTTACACAACGACGCATCAAAATTTCCCAGGTAGACACTGAGTTTGCTCCAATGCAGATAGGTACCTTTATCCATCGTGTTTTGGAGCTAACACACGCAACACTTTTAGCTGAAGCACTTGGTTGTGATGTGGCTGAAGTTGATTCAGTGGTTGAATCTGCACTTTTGCAAGACATTCCTGGCTCTAGGATTACATCTGATAACTCTAGATCATGCAAAACAGGTGTTAGACAGCTGTTTTGCCCAGGTTTGGGATGAGCAATTCAACAACATTAACCGAGCATCTTCAAATGAGCTTATTCCGCATAGCATTCAAGAAAGAAAACAGGTTGAGAATATTCGAGAAGATCTCAAGGATCTTCTCGAGTTTGAAGCTTCGCACTTTATTGGCTATCAGCCCAGGTTTTTTTGAGCTTCGTTTTGGTAGAGAAGAAAATGTTGTTGAGTATGCAGGAGCTCAATTTACAGGCTCGATTGACCGCGTAGATGTAAACGCTCATGGTCAGGCACTTATTATTGACTATAAACACAAGGCCACAAAAGATTTGAAGGCTTATTCAGCAAAGTTAAGTCTGGATAGTGAGCTTTCAAAAGAGATTCTGCCAAGACATGTACAGTCTGCAATATATGCTCAGATTATGAGAAAACAGCTCACCAAGTATAAGCTTGAGCCAGTTGCTGCAATTTATCTGGGCACCAAAGAGCAAAAAGATAAGCCTTCATTTGCTCTTGCAGGCATGGCAACAGAAGCGGCAACAGAACATATTTGGAACATACATCCTGAAGATAAAAAGCTCAGGGACCAGGCAGTTATGGTTGTGTCTCAAAACTCAGCGGAGTTTGCAGACTACTTGGACGCTTGGGAGAGTTTAATTGCTCAGAAGGTCCAAGCCATGCTTTCTGGAGATGTTCGAGCCAATCCTTGCGATAAGGATGCATGTAAGTATTGTCCAGTAAAACTGTGTGACAAGAGGAGGTAAGCTATTATGGCTGATGCACGTTATACGCCTGGTCAAGAGAAGACCATCAAGACGCTTGATAAGCCTCTTTTTGTTGCAGCAGGTGCTGGTTCAGGAAAAACTTTTACGCTTACACAGAGAATTGTGTGGGCTTTAAAAGAAGGCTCGGGAGCTGACGGAAAGCCGTATCTGAACAGCCTTGACCAGGCATTGATTATTACGTTTACCAATGCCGCAGCTACAGAAATTAAAGAGCGCGTTAGAGAAGCTCTAGAAAAAGAAGGTCTTCACAGCGCAGCGTTGCAGGTTGATGATGCGTGGATTAGTACTATCCACGGTATGTGCAGCAGAATCTTAAAGATTCATGCACTTGATTTGGGTCTTGATCCTGAGTTCGAAATTATTAACGACATGACCAGAAATCAGCTGGTCAATTTATCTATTGAAGAAGTACTCAGAGAGCTTTCTCAAGATGAAAGCTATGCTGAGTTTCTCTCAGCCTATGCAGGAAACAGAGATGCATTGAAGTCTCGTATTGAAACACTGATTTCATATGCTCAGTCATCTCCTGTAGGAATGGATTCTATTTCGTTCGTAGGGGATAGCTCTGACCTGGAAGTTCTAAAAGCGGAGCTTGAAGACCTTGACGCTGCACTTGAAGCGCTAAGGGTTGCAATCGCTGCCACAAAACCAGATGAAGCAGAGCAACTACAAAGTGTTCAATCTGAGCTTTCAAGTAAATTGCAGCAACACTTGGTTCTCTCGCTCACT
This sequence comes from uncultured Atopobium sp., assembly GCA_916438965.1. Taxonomy (GTDB): domain Bacteria; phylum Actinomycetota; class Coriobacteriia; order Coriobacteriales; family Atopobiaceae; genus Lancefieldella. Next base: position 497,627 of record CAKAGI010000001.1, read on the forward strand.
GATTTTGACCAGGCGTTTTGGGAGGCTCTGGGAAAAGCCGTTAAGGCCATCCGTTCTTCAAAAGAAATAAAAAATGAAAAAGATGAAGCTGTGTACCGGCTTAAAGTTTGTAGCGCTTTATTTGGACTTATTCAGGACATGTCTGAGGGTCAGCGTCTAAAAGATGTTACAGAGCAGGTCTACAAGCTCTTTAAACAGAAGAAACTTGCTGTTGGCGGCCTTGATAACGATGACCTTTTGCATCTAACGGCAAAGGTATTCGAAGAGCATCCAGAGATTGCAGCTGTTTACACGGATAAATTCAAGCTTGTAATGGTTGATGAGTTCCAAGATACGGACCAGCAACAGGTGCAGATGATTAAGAGTCTCTCAGGTAAAGATGCTCAATATCTCACCACAGTTGGTGATGCGCAGCAGTCAATCTATCGATTCCGCGGTGCTGATGTTGATGTGTTCTTTAGACGTCAAACAGAGGTTTCAGAAGATTTGCAACCCCGTCTTGTAGATAATTTCCGCAGCCACAACGAAATTTTTGCGATTTGTTGCAAAGGTTTGCGGCGCTGATGGCATGATTCCTAACTTTATGGATCTGTCTGCTGGGCGAGAAGAACCTGCAACTCCGTTTATTGCTCATTCGCCACGCGTATATTTTGAAGTCACAAAATTTGAAAAGTCAGGAAATTCTAAGCCAGGCGATGACGTCACAAGAAGCCAGCTTGTTGCGTATCAGCTTGCAGACAGAATCAACACACTTATGCAGGATGAGAATATCCAAGCAAAAGATGTTGCAATTTTGATGAAATCAGTTAAAAAGGCACAGCCCTATATTGAGGCGCTTCGTACCTTTGGAATTGAAAGCGTGGTTTCTGGAGCTTCAACATTTGGTGAGCAGCCTGAGGTAGAACTGATTGGTAGTCTTTTACAGGCACTCGCAAATATGTACGATTCATACGAGGGACTATTTCCTGTACTCTCGAGTGAGATTTTTAGTCTTGATGCGTCTGACCTGCTTCTTTTGGGTACTAATTTTGGAGAAAATGGTCAGAGGATTACCAATAGAGATATTGCAGAGTCAGTGGTAAATGACGCATTTAAGCCACCTTTTGAGGTAAGTCCAAAGCTCAAAAATGCTTTAGAGGTGTTGAGTAACGCTCGTAGTTCTCTTTCAAACAAGAGAGTTTCAGACGTCATTAAAAAGGTAGTTCTTGATGCTGGATGGATTTCTCGCCTTCAAAAGATGGGAAATGAGGGACAGTCAAAGATTGCAAATATCTTTGCAGCTCTTGAACAAATTGATAGCTTGCAAAAGGAACTGAGCATTGGCGTAGCTTCAGTCGCAAAAGCGTTTAGTCAATGGTGTAACACGGCTAAAGAGTCGCCAAAGGTGCTTCACTGCAGCACTCAAAACGCCGTAACTTTTATGACCATTCATGCTTCTAAGGGATTGGAATTTCCTGTTGTTGCTGTTGTAGGAGCTGTATCTGGCCCTAAGGCAGGCGCTGGCAGTGAACCATTTTTGTATGTTAAAAAAGACGATTCGTATCAGATTGCATTTTCAAGCAGTTCTAAAAAACTTCATGAATTGTATGACGGCTGTCATGAGGTTCCTACAGGTATTGATGAGTGCAAGGGTCTTCTTGAGTGGAGAATGTTCCTGGAAACTCAAGAGGATGAGTTTGAAGAGCAGGAGCAGAATCGCCGCCTGTATGTTGCTCTGACCCGAGCTCGAGAAGCAGTCATTCTTACTTCAACCATCGACCTTACTAAAGAGGGAATTAGTCCTCGTTATACGCGCAAAATTACAGATGCCTTGTTTGAAGAACCGCCACTTTCTGCTGGTGAGCATCAGTTTGAATATGGTGGAAATCTTGCTGGTTGTATGCGTGTGGTTCAGGGTTCTGGCAAGAAAGATGAGCCAATTCAGGTTGAAGGTTTAGAGTTGGTTGAACCTTTTGATTGCAAGCCAAGTGAAGAAGAAAAACTCTCAGGCTGTTGAAACGTTTGACCTCTATGAGAAGGTAAGACTAAGTGTTACCTCAGAAACTACTTATGACCAGCGAAAAGGTTTCTTTAGTTACTCATCAGCTCACCAACAAATGGTAGAGAACTTTAAGGTTGAGAATTACCAGAAACTTGAAGATTATTCTCAGGTAGTAAGTCAGGAGGATGAGGAGGATAACCTTCAACCAACAACTGAGACTTTCGGTGTTTTTGCCTGGTATATTAGCTGATGATGGAGTAGACCCAACCAACCTGGGCTCAGCCTTCCACGAGCTTGCTCAGATTATGGTTGAGACTCAGTCTAAGGTTGATGAAAAAACTATTGATAGATTGTGCTTGAAGAACAGTGTTCCTCAGCGCGCAGTATCCAGAGTTAAACAAGCACTTGAATTGTGGAGCAACTCTGCAATTAGACAAGAAGCATTAGCTCATGATGTGGTTATTGCGGAGTCTCCCTTTACGCTGCAGGTTGATTCTGAATATGGGAACTATGTAGAAGGAGCTATCGATCTTCTCGCTTATAATAAGGGGAGCAAAGATGCGCTGGTAGTTGACTATAAAACAGGCGATAAGGGCCTTAGTGCAACTCAGATTTATGAGCATCATCAGATGCAGGCAAACTTCTATGCCTACGTCTTGATGCTGCACGGATTTACTAAGGTTGAGTGCGCATTTGTTTGTGTTGAGGTTGAAGAAGCTGGTCAGCCACACGTTGCTTGTTACACGTTTGATGTAAATCATCAACCACGGCTTTTAAGGGAGGCAAGAACGTGCCTTTTTGCACATGTTGTTTTAGACATACCAACTCGTGCTCTTTCTGGCACGTTTGATTACGCCATTCCAGAATCTTTTGGAAGAGACTGTGGTTGTGGGAACAACAGTCTTGGTGCCGTTTTTCTCACAGGCAGGTTGTTGGCTACGTTGTGGGTGTCTCAGACCGTGTGTCTTCAGGTTTAGATGTTTCGCGCGTCCTTCCAATAACACAAGTTCTAGCAGATTCAGCGTTTGATGAGCAGTCTGCACAGGTAGCAGAATGGATGAGCAAAGAATACGCCTGTAGTTATGCAGATGCTTTTGCATCCTTTTTAGCGCCTGGCCAAAAAGTTAAAGTCACCAGAAAAGACGCGGAATCTCCTTGGCAACTTGTGTGTGAGAAGTCCGGTCCTGTTGATGAGCGATGGGTTGAGCTGACAGAAAAGGCGGCTGACTTTACGCCTGCGGCAAATGCAAGCAAGCAGCGATCGGTGCTTGAGGCTCTGTCGCAAGGCGCCATGAGGTTATCCGAGCTCTCGGCCACAATCCCAGGAGCTCGCAGTGCAGTAACTGCACTGCAGAAAAAAGGCATAGTTGAGGTGCGCACACAGCGACAAATTCGTGGAAGCCAGGAGGGTCTGGGAACCACGCTTTCAAGTGGTGTAGCACCTCGTCCACAGCAACTTACTGAGGGTCAAGAGTCTGCTCTTGCAGCAATCAAGGCTGCACAAACTGCTGCTCAGGGCGATGTTGTGCTTATTGATGGTGTAACGGGCTCAGGTAAAACTGAAGTGTACCTCTCTGCTATTGAAAAGACCTTAGCGGCTGGCAAGGGTGCTGTGGTGCTTGTCCCAGAGATTTCTCTTACCGCGCAAACAGTTGGCCGATTCCGTTCACGTTTTGGTGAGCAGGTGGCCGTTCTTCACTCAAAGCTTTCACTTGGAGAGCGCTTTGACCAGTGGGATTTAATCAGGCAGGGTAGGGCTCGTGTGGTAGTAGGTGCTCGATCTGCCCTGTTTGCACCCATTCAAAATCCGGGACTTTACATCATTGACGAGGAACACGAGGCTTCGTACAAGCAAGATTCGCTCCCACGCTATCACGCAAGAGAAGTAGCTGCTCAAATGGCTCGTCTTCGCGGTGCTGCGCTGGTGCTTGGTTCTGCAACACCTTCGCTTGAGAGCTTGTACCGAACAGCTCAAGGAAGTTGGCGTAGCACTCATTGGACGCGCGTTGCCATGACCGAGAGGCCCGGTGTGGCGGTGCTCCCGCAGGTCCAGGTAGTTGATATGGCTTCCCAGTTTAAAAACGGAGGCAGATCGGTCTTCTCGGCAGCTCTTGCTGAGGCCTTGCAGAAGACAATGGAGCGTGGCGAGAAAAGCGTTCTGCTCCTTAATCGACGTGGATTTGCAAACTTTTTGATGTGTCGCGAGTGTGGCTGTGTGCCCGAATGTCCGCATTGCTCGACGTCTCTCACGTACCATGAGCGCACGCATTCTCTGGTTTGTCACAGCTGCGGTAGGCAGTGGTCTCAGCATGCGTATCCTAACCCTTCCAGCACATGTCCAAATTGTGGCAGCCGATATATGGGTGCATATGGTGTGGGAACACAGCGTGTAGAAGATGAGCTCAAGCTTCTGCTTGGCAGCGATGCGCCAATTATTCGTATGGACGCCGATACCACGGCCAAAAAGGGCGAACATCAGCGTCTTCTTGAGCTTTTTTTGATGCAACCCCTGGAGCGGTTCTCATTGGTACGCAGATGATTGCAAAGGGTCTGGATTTTCCTGATGTCACCTTGGTTGGCGTTATCAACGCCGATACCATGCTTAAGCTGCCAGATTTTAGAGCAGCTGAGAGAACATTCGACTTGCTAGAGCAGGTTGCTGGTCGTGCGGGCAGGGGAGAAAAGCCAGGTAAGGTTATCATTCAGTCGTACTGGTCAACACATCCTGCTATTGCTTCTGTAGTTACACATGACAGACGCCCGTTTTTTGATGCAGAACTTAAAGAGAGAAGAGAGGGGGCTTATCCGCCCTTCTCGCGCTTGTCTAATGTGCTTTTTTGGGGTGCTTCAGAAAAAGAAGTTCGTCGCGTAGCGGACCAGATGGCAGAGGCGCTGCATACAAAGTTAGACGCGCAAACAGGATGGGAGATTTTGGGTCCTGCTGATTGTGTAAAAGCCAAGGTAAAAGATAAGTATCGCAGGCATATTTTTGGTAAAAGGCTCCCGTGGATGCTCAGGTAGGAGAAATTCTTTCTGAGTGTGCTGCTTCACTTGATAAAAGAGTGGGTATCAACATGACATTAGACGTTGACGCTTACGACATGATGTAAGGATAGTTATGAGTTCTGAAGCTGATGATATGGTACTTTGGCCAGACCCTCGTCTGAGCCAAGAGTGCGAAGAGATTGACGATATTAACGACGATGTTCGCAAGATGGCCGAGCATATGCTCAAAGTTATGTATGCCACCGACGGCGTTGGTCTTGCTGGACCTCAGGTGGGCTATATGAAGCGCATGGTAGTCATCGATGTTGACTATCCTAACGGCCAAGAGAACCCTTTTTGTGCTCATTAATCCAGAGATTAAAGTTGCAGATGGCGAGCCTCGTGTGTACGAGGAGGGCTGTCTTTCGTTCCCAGGCATTACTGTTCCGGTTACGCGCCCAAGCCATGTTGTCGTTCACGCATATAATCTCGAGGGCGATCTGATGCGCTATGAGGCAGAAGGAGATCTTCTCGCCGTTTGTTTGCAGCATGAGATTGACCACATCAACGGCGTAACCATGCCAGATCACCTGGGACCAGGTGCTCGTATGGAGACGCTGCAGGAGTACAAAGAGGCGTTGGCTTCTGGCGCTCGTCCTGGTCAAACAGACTATTAGGAGTTGGCATGCGCGTAGTCTTTATGGGAACTCCAGACTTTGCTGTTCCGTCGCTCAAAAACTTGCCCATGACCACCAGGTTGCTCTGGTCATTACAAGGCCAGACGCTGTTCGTGGTCGTGGTAAAACGCTTGAGCCGTCTCCCGTAAAAGAATGCGCACAAGAGCTTGGATTGCCCGTTCTCGAGGCAAATCGCATGACTCCAGAAGTAATTTCTGTAATGCGTGAAGCACAACCAGAAGCGCTCTGTGTGGTTGCTTTTGGCTGCATTTTGCCAGATGAGGTAATCTCTCTTGCGCCTTACGGTGCTCTGAACGTCCACGCATCACTGCTGCCTCGCTGGCGAGGAGCCGCTCCAATTCAGCGTGCCATCCTTGCTGGTGACGTTGTCGCTGGTGTTTCTATCATGAAGATTGCGCACGAGCTTGACGCTGGAGATTGGTGCAAGCAAGCATCGTGTGAGGTCGGCTCCAAAAATACCGAGCAGCTCACTGACGCTCTAGCACATTTGGGTGCTGACGCACTGTCTGAGGCTCTTTCTGAGCTCAAGGAAGGCTCTCTTGAGTGGCATGTACAGGATGAGCGAGAAGTAACGTTTGCTCCTAAAGTTACCAAGCAAGAAATGAAGCTTGCTCCAGAAGATTCAGCCCAGGTAAATGCGTTGAGGGTTCAGGCTTCGTCTGATACCGCTCCTGCTCGCGCTTCGGTTGGTGGCAGATCTTTGCGCGTTCTCTCCGCTCAACTAGCTCCAAGTGATATTTCTGTTACTCAAGGCTCGGTTGTTGTTCAAGACCACAGGCTGTTTCTTGGTTGCTCAGAAGGCATCCTTGAACTTCTTGAGGTGCGTCCAGACGGCAAGCGCTCTATGGATGCAAAATCATTTGCCGCAGGACTTCAGAAGTCCCAGATGACCTGGCAGATGCTTCAATAATGGCCACCTTAACTCCTGCTCGAAGAGTGGCCTATCAGGCATTCTTTGAGTGCAGACGTAACAATCTACGTATTCGTGATTATTTAAGGAGTCAAAGGATTTTTCTGAGCTTTCTGCTCAAGATAAAGCTTTTGCTACTCGTCTTGCTCTGGGAGCAACGCTTACCAAAGGTAAGCTTGATGAAGCTTTAAAGAATCATCTTAAGTCAGGTATTCATCTAGAGCCAAAGGTACAGGACGCTCTCCGTATTGCTGTATTTGAGGTTTTATATTTAGAGACTAGACGTGACGCCGCCATTAGCCAAGGTAGTTGAGCTGGTAAAGTCTATCTCAAAGCGTTCTTCTGGTCTTGCAAATGCTGTGCTTAGAAAAATTTCTGAAAAAGAAGCTCAGCTTACGCGTACAAAGAATCCCAAATCTCCTTCAGAGCTTTCGTGGGCGTCAGGCATTCCTGAGTGGATTTGTTTAGAGATTATTGAGTCGCTGGGAGAGTCTGCCGCTCAAAAAGCTCATTCTTAATTTAAAGAACCCCGCTCCTGTGTATGTCTTACAAAGAAACGTATCAGAGCAGCAATTGCAGAGCAGCTCTTTAGAACTACAGCAAACAGTTCTGCCAGATGTGTATGCGGTAAAAATCCTGCTCAACTTAACGTTGATGCATATGTAAAGAAAGTTCAGTTTGTTCCTGCAGATTTAGCTTCTCAGCTTGTGGCACTTCTTACCGCTTCCTATGCTCACCATACTCTTCTTGAGGTTGGACAGGGCAGAGGAACTAAGTCCTTACTGCTCTCTCATGCTTTTTGAGGTACTTGGTAAAAAGAATACCCACATAACTGCTGTTGAACTTGTAAAGGGAAAGTCCCACGTTTCAAAAAGAAGATTGAAAACTGCCGGCCTTTTCAGATCAGGGTAACTTCACTGACATTTGATGCAACGCAGTTTGAATTGTCAGAAGTACCAGAGGAACTCAATCAGAGCTTTGACGTGGTGTTTATTGACGCTCCCTGTTCTGGTTTGGGCACCCTTCGTCGCCATCCAGAGATTGCGTGGAATTTGTCACCAGAAAGTCTGTATGACGGAGGAGAACTCACTGTTTTACAAACAGAGCTTTTTAAAAAAAGCGGCAGCAGCAGGGTAGAGGCAGGCGGCTATTTAGTTTATGCAACTTGCTCGCTTTTCAAACTCTGAAAATCAGCAGGTTATAGATGATTTTCTCGCCAGCTCAGAGGGCTCTCATTTTGAAGTTCAGAGTCTACATGAGTGTCCAGCACGTGCAAGTTTAACCTCAGAAGCGCGCGGGTTTCTCGATACATGCATTACACCAGAGGGATTTTTACAGACAGCTTTTGCTTCTGCTGATTGTGATGCCCACTTCATGGCGGTGCTTAAGCATAAATAAAAGCTCTTGCTGTGTTCTACAACAAGAGCTTCGCAAATACGATTTATGAGCGATCAGATGAGCCAAAAAGGCGTGGAATTACTTTCCTTTGCTATCGGTGTTATAAAAACCACTGCCCTTAAAGACAATGGTTGAGGTGTTGTAAACGCGCTCAGTCTCATGTCCGCATTTTGGGCACTGAGGAGCTTCAATCTTCAGGCTCATTGGGCGCTCAATCTCAAAGGTATTCTCGCAGTGTGTGCAATGATAGCTATAACGTGCCATGCTTCCTCCATGAAAACTGTTTCCAAACGTGAGATACTTTACCCTACTTAGAGTAGATATTTCACGATTGCAACTAATTAGTTCGTTTATGGAGGCATTATGCAGGTGACCGGTGCAATATTTGATTGCGATGGAACCCTCGTTGATTCAATGTGTGTTTGGCATAACGTGTTTGGCGCTGTTCTTCCTAAATATGGCAAGACTGTTGATTCAGATATTTTTGACCGCGTAGAGGCTGTTTCCCTCATTGGTGGATGTCAGATTTGCGTTGATGAGCTGGATTTGCCTATTACAGCGGAGGCTTTGTATGAAGAGTTCTGCGCGTACGTAACTGATCAGTACCAACATCATGTTTCAATCATTCCCGGTGCAAAGGAGTTCTTACAGGAACTCTACGATGCAGGCATTCCTCTGGCAGTTGCGTCATCTACTCCTGTACGAGAAGTTCGTGCGGCCCTAGCGGCTCATGGTATTGAACACTTCTTCACAGCGGTGGTCTCAACTGAAGATGTTGGGGGTGTCGACAAGATTGAGCCTGATGTATACCTTGAAGCTTTGCGTCGTCTTGGTACCGATAAAGCAACTACCTGGGTTTTTGAAGACGCTCCTTTTGGTGCGCAGACAGCTCAAAACGCAGGCTTTCCCGTGGTGGCGCTCTACAACAACCACGACGGCCGAGACCCTGTCTTCATGCGTGAGCACTCTAACATCTTCGCTCATACCTATGGCGAGATGTCTCTTCTGCGTCTACAAGACTATGAGCGCCCTCTGATTACTGCACCTTCTGGCGAGAAACCCCTCGAGGTCCTCATTGTGGGTGGATCCCTGAGGCTATTTGTGCAACGACGCTCTCTTCCTGCGCTCAGAGCGCTGACTACCCTGATAGCGGTTGACCATGGTGCAGACGCATGTCGTGCTGCTGGAGTAACTCCACAGCTTGTGCTTGGAGACTTTGACTCTGCTTCCACAGTAACTCTGTCTTGGCTTAAAGAGCAGCAGGTACCTTGCATGAAGTTTAATGCGGACAAGTACGATACCGACCTGGCTCTTGCTCTGAAGTCTGCCGAGTATGAGGCAATCCGCAGGGATAGTAAGCTTTCTCTTACCGTTGTTTCCACGTCTGGCGGCCAGCTTGATCATCAGCTTGTAGTGCTTGGTCTTCTCGCTACCTGGGCAAAGACGGGTCAGGCGGAAGTTCGTGTTGTAGAGAATGACTTTGAGATGCGCTTTTTAGCAGCAGGTCAATCTGATTCTTGGCAGCTTGACGCATCTGCAGTAGGAAAAAAGATATCTCTTGTTGCTCTGTCAGAGGAGTGCGAGGTCTCTGAGTCAGGCATGAAGTGGAATCTTAATCACGAGAAGTTCACGCTGCTTGAGACGATGGTATTTCAAACATAGTTGAAGTCAAGAATGCTTGTGTCACGTGCGAGAAGGGCTGTCTCTTAGTGCAGCTTTGGAAGTAAGACGTTCGTTGAATTGTATTAGAGCTGCGTTTGATTAACAAAGTCCCAACAAGTGATGTTGAGCTCCAGCGGGCTATGCTTTGTTGCCGACAGATACGTGAGCTAAGAAAAAGGTCGCCGAAGCGACCTTTTTAAGTTAGAAGTAAGACTAACTGAGTTGCTTAGTTGCGGGCAATCTTGCCGGACTTAAGGCAACGGGAGCAAACATTCATCTTCTTGCGCTGGCCATCGACAACGACAGTAACACGCTGAATGTTTGGCTTAAAGGTGCGGGCCACAGTACGGTGAGAGTGGGAGATGGAGCGACCGGCAACGGCGTGCTTACCGCAGAAATCACAGACCTTCGACATGAGTAAGACCTCCATAGGATAGGCGCCCCTGCGCCTAAAAATTTCCAAATAGCCGAATTAATATAGCACAATATATTGTGTAGGCAAAGCGGGAATATAACATTCACAATTAGATATCTTTTGAATGTTTTTTTCATTTTATTACACCAAGATTAAATAACAAGAAAAAAAGATTTGTCAATTGCGAGGTTATCAACTTGTATGTATAAGCCGCTTTAATAATAAATGCGTCCTGCGGTATACTAAATAACAATGACTAACCCTGGTTCTTGCGAGAGGAGTTATGTAATGACTACCGCTGTTCCTGGAACACTAAGAGTTTCTAATGATTGCCTTGCTGACCTGGCAGGCTATGCAGCTATGGAATGTTATGGCGTTGTTGGCATGGCAGAAATTGATGAGGCAGCAGGCGTTGCTCGCCTTCTTCCAACGTACCGACTTCGTAAGGGCATTGATGTGGCCCCAACTCCAAACGGGGTCCAGGTTGACCTTCATATTGTTGTTGAGCAGGGCGTTAATATGGCATCTGTTGTCGACAACCTCGAGAGCTCTGTCAAGTTTTTGCTTAAGCAAATTGCTGAGCTTTCATGCGTTGATGTAACTGTACATATCGAGGCCATGCGTAATTCTCGCTAAGCTTTTTGCTTCACATGAGTAGGAACTGAGGTCTAACGTGATTTCAACTGTCATTCGCACATGCTTCCCTGTAGCAGCTCTTGCAGTTGCTGACAAAGCAGAAGAGATCAACAAGCTCAACGTTTTCCCTGTACCAGACGGAGACACCGGTACCAACATGTCTCTTACCTTGGGCACTGTTGTTCGTGAGGTTCAAGATCTTCCTCAAGATGCAAGCATGCAGGATATTGCAAAGGCAATTACCCACGGTTCTCTGATGGGTGCTCGTGGTAACTCTGGCGTTATTACTTCTCAGATTCTTCGCGGCATTGCAGAGGGCCTTTGCGATGCTAAAAATCCTGAGGCAGTAACTCCTAAAGATATTGCTCACGCATTCCGCCGTGGTAAGGAAGTTGCGTTTAAGGCCGTTAGAAAGCCAGTTGAGGGTACCATCCTCACTGTTCTTAAGGACGTTTCTGCTAAGGCAGACTCTCTTGAGAAGTCCCAGCTCACTGCACTTGAGGTTCTGGACGCTCTTGTTGTTGAGGCATATGAGTCTGTTGCACGCACTCCTGAACTGCTTCCTGTTCTCAAAGAGAATGGCGTTGTTGACTCTGGTGCATTTGGTTTTGCAACCTTCCTTGAGGGATTTGTAAACGCTGTTTCCGGCAAGACTGAAACTACTGACTTCAGACTACCGTTTCTGTTTCTGATGCTAAGGCTGCTACCAGCGCTAAGGTTGAGATTGAGCTCAACGATGACTGGGAGGGTTCTGAGTATCGCTACTGCAATGAGTTCCTCTTTAAGGCAGATAGTCCTGACTTTGACGAGGATGCAGCTCTGAACTTCCTGGCAACTATGGGCGACTGTGAACTTCTTGTTGGTGCAAACCCAGATTATAAGATTCACGTTCACTCAAATACCCCAAACAAGGTTCTTGAGTACATGCTTCAGTATGGCCAGATTTTTGAGGTCTTCATTCACAACATGGACCTTGAGGCTAAGGAGCGTACCGAGAAGATCGCCGAAGATAAGAAGGCTGCTACTGCACCTAGAAAAGAACTCGGCTTTGTTGCGGTAACTGCAGGCTCTGGTGCTGAGTCTATCCTGAAGTCTCTTGGTGTTGACGTTGTTGTTTCTGGTGGTCAGACCATGAACCCTTCAACTGCAGATATCCTTGCTGCAATTGAAGAGGTTAATGCAGACCAGGTTATCGTCATGCCAAACAATTCCAACATTCGCATGGCAGCAGAGGCTGCAGCAAGTGCTTGTGAAGATGTCAAGGTTGCAGTCATTCCAACTAAGTCCGTTCTTCAGGCATTTGCTGCAATGTTTGTTGTTGCAGATGGCGTTTCCTTTGAAGAGCTTGTAGAAGAGATGACTGATGCAATCTCTGGTGTTCGCTACGGTGAGGTAACTACCGCAGTCCGTGATTCTTCTGCAGCTGACGGTACTCCTATTCACGATGGCGACGTTATGGGTATTCAGGGCGGCTCCATTGATGTTGTCGGCTCTGATGTTATGCAGGTCACACTTGACCTTGTCGCCAAAATGCAAGGCGAGGAAGAGGGTGACAATCTCACCATTCTTGCAGGTGAAGACTTCTCTGACGAGCAGCTCGATCTTCTCGCCAGCAAGATTGAGGATGCCTATCCAGACCTTTGAGGTTGATGCTCAGCGCGGCGAGCAGCCACTCTATCCAGTTATCTTCTCTATTGAGTAGGAAATGTCTGAGTCCAAGGTAAGCATCGCTCCTGCATCGGAGCGAGTAGCACATACCTGTTCGCTTGTTGATAGCGTGACCAGGTTAAGGTATGTCAATGCAAATCGTGCCGAGGCGCTTGAGCGTCTCGGCATTCTGCGTGTTCGAGACCTTTTGCTCAACGTGCCTCACCGTTATCTCGATTTCTCTCATCGCGTGCAGATAGCCTTTGCGCAGATAGGCGAAGATGCCACCATTACAGGCCGTGTTGCCTCGGTTAAGACTAAGCGTCCGCGTCCTAAGATGGTTATTGTTGAGATTGAAGTTGTGGATGATACGGGCGTGCTCACAGCTTCATTCTTTAGACAGCCTTGGGTGGCTGAACAAATCCACTGCTGATGATGAGGTAGCGCTGAGCGGCAAGGTGCTCTTTGCTTATGGCTATCGACAGATGAAATCACCGTTCTATGAGGTACTTAGTACCGCAAAGGCTGATTCAAGTGATGAAGCTCGCTCCAAAGAAACGCCTTCAAAAGCGGCAATTCTTCCTGTTCACCCAGCTACCGAGGGTGTGAGCCCTGCATGGATGCGTCGCATTATGTCGGCAGCTCTGGCAGATGTGGGAAACGTGTGTGACTGGCTACCCTCAGAGCTTGTCTCCACGCATCACCTTATGTCTCTCTCAGCGGCACTTCACGAGGTTCACTTTCCAACAAGTTTGGATGCTGCTGAGCAGGCTCGTCGCCGTCTTGCCTTTGATGAGCTCTTAAGTTTGCAGCTTGCTCTTTTGGCGAGAAGAAACTTGGAGCTTGCAGGTCATAAACCTTTTGAACACATCGTTGACGGGCCTAAGGTTCAGGCTTTGATTGAGGCTTTACCTTTTGTTCTGACTGACGAGCAAAACCATGCAGTTCAAGAGATTCTTTCTGATATGGCTGCACCGCACATTATGAATCGTCTGCTTTTAGGCGACGTTGGCACTGGTAAAACAGCTGTTGCTGCTGTTGCCTTAGCTGCAGCAGCAGATTCATTAACTCAGGCTGCCGTGATGGCGCCTACCTCGGTTCTTGCTCAGCAGTACGCTCAAAAGATTGGCCCCTTACTCTCACTTGCAGGAATCACCTGGGCTCTTATCACCGGATCTACCTCCGAAGAGGAGAGGCGGCAGATTGAGCTTTGCTTGGCCGACGGCTCTTTGTCCGTTGTCTTTGGTACTACGGCGCTTCTCTCTGATCGCGTAGTATTTAACCAGCTCACACTTGCTGTTGTTGACGAGCAACATCGCTTTGGTGTTGACCAGAGAACGGCGTTGCGCAAAAAAGGACAAGGCGTAGATCTTCTCGCCATGAGTGCAACACCTATTCCACGTACGTTGGCGCTCTCTTTGTATGGAGACGTTGATACATCTCGCATTACCAAGAGGCCAAAGGCAGGAGCTGGTGTTACCACCAAACTGTGCGTTCCAGAGAATCTTGATCAGGCATATGCTGCTGTGACAGATGCTGTTCAGGCTGGTCATCAAAGCATATTTAGTTTGTCCTTTGATTGATCCAAGTGATTCTGAAGAAGGGCTTTGAGGATGTTCCTGAGGCTGCTCGTACAAACGGCAAGCTTTTACAGTGCAACGCGTGTGTATGAGGAGCTCTCAAGAACCGTTTTCAAAGACTTTACCTGTGATCTTTTTAACTGGCAGACTGCCTGAAGCTCAAAAAGATCAGGTAATGGAAAAGTTCCGTGCAAATAAGACGCAAATTCTTGTTTCCACTACCGTCATTGAAGTTGGCGTTGATGTTCCTAATGCTACGGTCATGATTGTCTTTAACGCTGATCGTTTTGGTCTGGCTACACTTCACCAGCTCAGAGGCCGTGTTGGCCGAGGCGATTTTCCAGGAACTGTATATCTTGCGAGCAATGCCAAACGAGGTTCTACCGCAAGAAAACGTCTTGCTGCTCTTGAGCAAACCTCCGACGGCGCACGCTTGGCAGAGCTTGATCTTGAGCTCAGGCACGAGGGGGAAACCTTGGGATACCGTCAGTCAGGCGGCACCACGCTCAAGATTTCTGACCTCTATGCAGATGCAGACCTCATTGAAGCTGCTCACGCTGATGCACTAGCATTTACTGCCCAAGATCCAAATCTAACCAGCGACGCATATGCCACCTTGGGTATTGAGGCAAAAAGACCGCTTTGGCATCTACTTTGAAGAACTTGGCTACAAGTAATAAACTGCAGGTAATTTACAGTATTCGATAGGTTTGGTGGCGAGAAACCCATGAGGATTGTTGGCGGAAAATGGAAAGGTCGTGCAATTGAGGCTCCTGACGGCAAGGGGACTACACGGCCAACCACAGATCGCACACGTGAAGCTATTGCAAGTTCCATTTTGGCTTCTCGCGGTCTTGATCTCAGCGAGTCCAGAGTGCTTGACGCCTTTGCAGGCTCGGGTGCTATGGGTTTTGAGTTGCTTTCTAGAGGGGCGCTGTATGCCACTTTTGTGGATAAAGACAGAAAGACGTGTGACCGTATTAAGCGAACGGCCAAATCTCTTGGGGTTTCCAGTTCTGAGATGAATGTTATCTGTGGCGATACAGCGCGCTTAGCAGAGTCATCTCAGCTATATGGTGCTCCTTTTGATGTGGTGTTTTTAGATCCTCCTTATGTCGTTGAGGCGGAGGTAGTATCTAAGCTGCTCAAAGACTTGATTCAGTCGGGAAGTCTGACAAAAGACGCTGTGGCAGTCTATGAGCATAGCCATAAGACCGATTCAGTTTCTTTAGATGACTTTGAGCTTTCTAAGAGTAAGCGTTATGGTATTGCTCAGGTTGATTTACTTGTTCGTTGTGAGGGATAGGAGATACGTTGAATAGCATCACTCACGTAGTTGTACCAGGTACTTTTGATCCCGTCACAAACGGACACCTTGATGTAATCAAGCGAGCTTCTCGCCTTTTTAAAAATGTTACGGTAGCTGTTGCGGCTTCGAAGCGCAAACACGGCACGGGAACTACGTTTTCCCTTGAAGAGCGTGTGCAGATGCTTAAAGACGCTCTGATAGATGAAGGACTTGTGGATGTTTCTGTAGAGCCTATGGAAGGTCTTCTGGTTGATTTTTGCAATGCTCGCGGTGCGGGTGGCGTTGTTAAGGGTCTGAGAGCTATGACTGACTTTGAGTATGAGCTTCAGCAAGCAGACTTAAACGCGCATATGGCTCCTGAACTAGAAAGCATCTTTGTTATGTCCAGTCCAGAGTACGGCTATATTTCTTCTTCAATTGTCAGAGAAATCTCGGCTATGGGTGCAGATGTATCATTTTTGGTTCCAAAAAATGTCATCAAAAAGCTTGAAGCTCTGCATAATTGCGGTAATTAAGTATATTTGCCCTGCATTTTTATTATATTCTGCTAACATTCTTAAAAAGGTGTTTTATGCTTTTTGGCCGTATAGCCTATAAGAGCACATAACATAACTTATGTATTGGATTGAAAGGAGCCCTGGATGCAGCCAGGCGAGGAAATTGAGAGCCTTGTATCTGAGATTGAGCAGATGGTAACTGAGGCTAAGTCACCTTTTATGGATGGCGGTAACAAGAAAATTATTGACGCCCAGGACTTCTACGAGCTGCTTGACGAGATTCGTCGCGTCTTCCCAGAAGAGTTTGCAACCGCTCGTCGCATTATCAAGGAAGAGGATGAGACCCTTGAGCGCGCACGTGCTCAGGCAGAGTCTATCATTGCTGACGCACAGCAGCAGGCAATGATTCTTGCTGGAGATCAGGAGGTTGTCCGCCTTGCACAGCAGCAGGCAGACGTCATCCGTGACCAGGCAGAGCAGTACGAGCGCGATACTCGCTACAACGCTGAGGAGTACGCTGATACTGTTCTTGCTCACCTTGAGGAGAACCTTAAGAGCCTGACAAATTCCGTTTCTCGCGTTCGTCAGACCCTTGACGAGAACTCTGGTCCACGCAACACCAGCAATAACGTTGCCTGGTAAATCCAATGCAGCCAGTTCTCTATGCACTAGATGATCGTCTTGCAAATGCAGGTGATACCGTTTCTTATGCAGGTCATCTTAATGAAGACTCGTATGAGTTGGGAGAGCATGAGTTTTCTCTTCCATCAGGAATCGATTTTGATCTAGTGCTTACCAACGCAGGAGAGGGCATTTTGGTTACTGGAATGCTTCGTGCTGATGCTGTTGGTACGTGTGATCGCTGTCTTGAAGACGCACGTCTCTCTTTAAGTGCTGAGGTTGACGAGTACTATCTCTTCGAAGAGCCTGTTATTTCTGCAGATGATGAGGATGAGGCAGATTACGTTTTAGTAAATGCCGATAAGACCATCGATCTTGCAGAGGCTCTTTTACCTTCGCTTGTTATGGAGACGCCTTACGTTGTATTGTGCCAGTCCGACTGCAAGGGACTGTGTCCAGTATGTGGTAGCAATCTGAACGAAGAAGATTGTGGTCACGCTGCTCAAATCGAGCAGGAGCGAGAAGAAGAAAAGCTCGCTTCAAACCCGTTTGCGGCTCTTAAAAATCTTGTGTTTGAGTCGGATTCGGACGAGTAAAATAAAATTTCTTCCCCTAAATGGTGAAGAAATGCTGTATCTACGTACAAAATGTGTCAGTACGTGGTATAGTATCCAACGCATTATGTGAATGGGTCGCGCCCTCATGTGTTCTAGGGGCGCTAGCAAGAGCAAAAGAGGTTTAAGATGGCAGTACCTAAGCAAAAGAAGGGCCGCGGCGCAACCCACACCCGTCGTTCGGCAAACAGCAAGCTCAGCGCAGCAGCTCGCTCTGTATGCCCACAGTGTGGCGCTCCTAAGCTTCCTCACCACGTATGCCCTAACTGTGGCTTCTACAAGGACCGTGAGGTTGTTGTTACTGAGTAACACTCATACATCGTATGGCCAGGGAGGCCGGTTCCTTATGGGCCGGCCTTCTTTTTTATAGCGCTAAGGAGTTATCATGCCCGTTATTTGTGTTGACGTTATGGGATCAGACCAGAGTCCTGAAGTTGTTCTTGAGGGAGTTCGCATGGCTCTCGAGAAGGACCAAGAGCTAGAAGTTCTTCTCGCTGGATCTGATGAGTTTGTTACTCCTTTTGTAAACAAACATGCGCGCACAAAGGCTTTAGTAACCACCGAGGTGATTGCTATGAGCGAGCATCCTGCTAATGCGGTAAGGCAGAAGAAGGATGCAAGTATTGTAAGAGCTGCTCAGGCAGTTAAGGCGGGGGAGGCTGATGGTCTTTTCTCAGCTGGCTCCACAGGAGCCGTTCTTACCGCTGCTACCTTTGGTATTGGTCGCATCAAGGGTGTTAAGCGTCCAGCACTCACCCCTGATTCTTCCTGGTCTTGGTGGGCATAAAACAGTGTTTTTGGATACCGGTGCTAACGCTGATGTGCGTCCAGAAGTTTTGGTGCAATTTGCGCAAATGGGCAAGGCTTTTGCTAACGCATCGCTTGGAATTGAAAATCCAACCATAGGGCTTCTCTGCAATGGCTCTGAGGAGACTAAGGGTTCTGAACTTGCTTTCTTTCATATCATGCAGCCCTTGCTGAGGCAGCTATTAATTTTGGTGGAAATGCTGAAGGAACAGATATCTTAGGAAACCGTTTTGATGTCATCGTGACAGACGGCTTTACAGGTAACGTTGCCTTAAAGTCCATTGAGAGTACGGGCAAATTTATTATGTCTAGCCTCAAAGAGGCTATTAATTCTTCAAAGAAGGCTGCGTTTGGTGCACTTCTTTTGAAGGATGCGCTTAAGGCTACTGCCGCAGAGCTTTCAGGAGATTCTGTTGGTGGTGCATTCTTGCTGGGCGTTTCTGCTCCTGTACTTAAAGGCCACGGTGCGACCAGTTCGTCTGCAGTGTGTGCAGGAACTCTCTCTGCAGCAAATGCGGTACGTGCAAACCTTATTGAGAAAATCTCTTCTTCAATTCAGCTGTAGCGTAAAATTTTTATGAGTTATGGTAGAGCTCATGGATAATTCTGTGGGCTCTCCTTTTTTAAGATTGTTTGTTTCAGCTTTAGTAATGTCATCATACTAACGCCCATCACGGGGTAAAATTATGACAGTCATTGTTGTGTGCAAGGAGGATGTATGGATCGCACAGAAACACTTGAAAAGGTAATTGACGTTGTAAGAGAGACATTGGACCTTGATGATTCAGTTGATCTTACTGAGGGAACCTCATTTAAGGACCTTGGTGCAGACTCATTTGATCTTCTCCAGCTTGTCACAGACCTTGAGCAAGAGTTTGATATGACTTTTGATGCAGAAAACATTGATGAGATTGCAACCGTGGGTGACGCAGTAGACGCTATTCTTGCTGCTTAAGTAGGTTTTTATACGTGAAGTTGTACGAACGAGTAGCTGCTGCAGAAGCTATTTGCGGTCATACATTTACTCATAAAGAGCTTATCGAGGCTGCCCTCACACACCCTTCGGCGGTGGAGGGCAAGCCTATTTCTGCCTCGTATGAGCGCCTAGAGTTTTTAGGCGATTCAATTCTTGGTGCGATTATTGCAACAGAGCTGTTTGAGCGCTATCCAGCTATGGACGAAGGCCAGCTTACCAGGCTGAAGATTTCCCTTGTCTCTGGTCATACGCTCTCCATTGTCTCTGATGCGCTAGGAATTTCTCCCTTAATTGTTATGGGAATTTCCGAGAAGGGCACGGGAAAACGTGGTATGAAGTCTGCTCTGGAGAACGTCTATGAGTCCATTGTTGGTGCATTGTACCTTGACGCCGGCTTTGATCCAACGCGTGATTTTGTTATTCGCACACTTGGACCCCACATTTCTCCAGCCTTGGCAGTTCGTTCAGTAAGTCCTAAGTCTCGTTTGCAGGAAGCGATTCAGGCTCAGGGTAAGGCTGCTCCTGAGTACAAACTCATTGGTGAGAGCGGTCCGGCTCATACACCAACGTTTACCGCTGTGGTATTTGTCGACGGCCTTAAGGTGGGTCGTGGACAGGGACCATCAAAGAAAGCCGCAGAGTCAGAAGCCGCTCAAGATGCACTGGTGCGTCTTGGTGTGGATGATGCTCCGCTTGATGCTGATGCAGAAATGCACCTAAGGTAGAAAGGTACCCTGTACCCGTGTATCTAAAATCGCTGACACTTAAGGGTTTTAAGTCATTCGCTGATAAAACTCAGATGGTTTTTGACCCCGGCCTTACCGTTGTCGTTGGTCCTAATGGCTCGGGTAAGTCCAATGTCTCTGACGCAATTCTCTGGGTATTGGGCGAACAGAGTGCAAAGATGCTCCGTGGTCAAGCCATGGAAGACGTTATCTTTTCTGGCTCATCAGCAAGGGGAGCGGTGGGCGTTGCTGAAGTAACGCTGGTTCTGGATAACTCCGATCATACAATCCCCATTGATTTCTCTGAAATTGGTATCACCAGGCGTATGTATCGTTCTGGAGAGTCCGAGTACCTGATTAACGGTGCTCCCTCAAGGCTCATGGACATCCAGGACATCTTGCATGACTCTGGCCTGGGCAAAGATACACACTCCATCATTTCTCAGGGCAAGCTTGATTCCATTTTGTCTAGCCGCCCTGAGCAGCGCCGTGAGCTCATTGAAGAGGCTGCAGACATCTCTAAGCATCGCCGCCGCAAAGAGCGTGCGGAGCGCAAAATCTCTTCCATGGATGAGAATCTCACGCGAGCTAAAGTGGTTTCTCGCGAGATAACCCGTCAGCTTAAACCGCTCGAGAGGCAGGTAGACAAGGCTTCTCGCGCTAAAGATCTGTCCGCTCAGCTCAAGGATTTGACGGTGCAACTTGCGGTTGATGACCTTCGTCAGCTGCAGTTTACGCATGGAAAGTTGGAGGCACGCGCTAAAGAGGCTGAGGCTGCTATTGAGCTTGCTCAATATCGTGCGGGCGAGAAAAACCGAGAGCTTGAAAAGCTTCAGTCGCTTCTTGAGCAAAAGGGCCTCTTTGTTGGAGACTTAGGCGAGCAGCGCCGACGCATGCAAGAGATTCTTGGTCGTATGGGATCTGACATGCGTCTTTTGGAGGAGAAAGGCAAGAACATGGTCTCTCGCCTTTCTGATACGCGTATGCAGCTTTCTGTGATGGATAAGCAGAAGGCAGACGCTGCAAAAGAGAATGAAGAGCTTTCTGGTCAGCTGGCAACAATTCGTGCAAAAGTTGCGGATCTGACAGAGAGCGTGAATGCGCTCCAAGAGGCAGCTAACCAGGCAATTGCCGAGCGTCGTGCTCTTGATGTAAAGATTTCTGATTGCACTGCGTCTGAGCGTAGTGCGCGCAATACCGCTGATAAAGAGACGCTTGCCTATGTAAAAACTTGAAGAGCAGATTGCTCATGCGCAGGTAGAAGACAAGATGTTTGAGTCTAGATTGACTCAGATTACTGAGACGCTTGAGATTGGTCGTGCTGCTCTGGAAGATAGCGTCGCTAAAGAAGCAGAGCTCACTGCTGCTCTTGAGAAAGCTCGTCAGGAGTCAGAGGCGTTTGTTGCTGAGATTTCTGAGCGTGCTTCTGCACTTGAGGCGGCTCGTGAGACAGAGCGTACTGCTCGCCAGGAGCTTTCTAGTAGTGAAGCTACGCTTGAGGCACTTCGTGCGCTTGATGTGGAAGTCCAAAAGGGAAGTCCTCTGGCAGAAAAGCTTGTTGCGGATGCAGCAATCGCTTCTCTTGTTTCTGGCAGACTTGCTGATTATCTTGAGGTTCAGCCAGAGTTTGAGGCTCTTGTTGAGCAGCTTATGGGAGAAGATCTTTCCGCGCTTGTTGTAGACAAGCAGCAAAATATTCATACGCTCTTTGAGCGTGTTCAGATGCTTTCTGAGGACGGCAAGGCTACGTTGGTTGCTCTTTCTGACGCAGCTCCAGCTCTTGCTGCGCCTGCTCATACAACGTCTTTGCTTGAGCACGTATCTGCGCAGAAGGGCGCCGAGGCTCTTGTGCAGGCGCTTTTTGGTCATGTTTTTGTTGCCCAGAACCTTGACGACGCCTATGCTGCGCGCAACGTTGAGCCTCGTGGACTCTACGTGCTCTTCGATGGCACGTTGCTCTATCCAGATGGTCGTCTGGTCCTGGGACACACATCTCAGGCTGAGGACGGCTCTCTCGAGCGTAAGCGTCGCATCCGTGAGCTTGAGGGTGCGCTTCCTTCCCTCAAACGCCATCAAGAGGCCGCACGCTCTGCAGTTACCAACTGCGAGAATGAGCTGGCTTCAGTTCGCGAGAAAAGCGCGCAGTCCAAGGGCGAGGTTGCTCGCCTCAACGGTGAGCTTACATCTATTGCTGCGGAGCGAGGCCGTCTTGAGGGACAGGTTGCGTCTTCTCAGGCTGAGCTGAAGCAGGTTAGCACTTCTCGAGAGCAGGCAAAAGAGCGCGCTCAAGAGGCTCGTGCGCATATTGATGAGCACAAGCGTGCGGCAGAAGAGGCTAAGGCTCGCATGGAGTTGCTTGCTTTTGAGCTCAAAGAGCTGCAGGACCAGCATGAGGATGCCATTCGCGCTCAGGGTAGGGCCAACCGAGAGCTTTCAGATGCAAAGACGGACCTTACTGTTGCAAAAGAGCGCGCAACGAGCATGGCTTCTCGCCAGGCAGAACTTGAGAGGCGTCTGTCTCAGCTTGATGAGCAGCTTGCTGCTGCTAAACAGGCAACGCACGCGCTTGAGGTAATCAGGCTTCGCGTAGACCCGCTGTACAAGCGCTACGATGCTCTGCACCAGAAGGCGCTTGAGTGGGCGTCTAGGCTCAAGGATCGTGCGTCGTTGGCGGAGGCAGACTCCGAGACGCTGCGAGAGACTATCTCTGAGGCAAAAGACGCTGCTTCTGAAGCTGCGCTTGCGGTAGAAAAAGAGAAAGACGCCGCTAACCAGATTAGCGTTGAGATTGGTAAGCTTGAGGTTCAGGTTCAAAACGCCATCGAGGCCATTCTTGCTACGGGCGCCTCATTGGACGAGGCATTGACGCTTCCTGAGCCAGAAGATAGAGAGCAGGCAGAACGCCTTGCTGCGTCGCTCAAGAGTCAACTTGAGGCGCTGGGTCCTGTCAATGCTGTAGCAATGGATGAGTATGAGCGACTCAAAGAGCGTGCTGACTACATTAATGAGCAGGTAGCTGACTTAGAGGCTGCTCGAACCTCACTGAAGAAGATTATCTCGGCCATTGACCGTAAGATGCGTAGTCGCTTCCTTGTTGTCTTTGACCGCGTCAATCAGAACTTCTCTGAGATTTTCTCGATGCTGTTCCCTGGAGGTCATGCTCATATTGAGCTCACCGATCCAGACCATCTCTCCGAGACAGGTATTGAGATTGTGGCTCAGCCGCGCGGTAAGCGCATTACCAAGATGATGCTCATGTCAGGTGGCGAGAAGAGCCTCACCGCCCTGGCATTGCTCTTTGCTGTGTATAGGACGCGTACTGTTCCGTTCTACGTCTTTGATGAGGTTGAGGCTGCGCTCGACGACGCCAACCTCTCCAAGTTGCTTGATGCCATTGAGCAGCTCAAAGAGACTACTCAGCTGATTGTAATTTCTCACCAAAGGCGCACCATGGAGCAGGCAGATGTACTGTATGGTGTATCCATGCAGGCAGATGGTGTCAGCCACGTTGTCTCTCAGAGGCTTGATAAGACAACCGGAAAGGTAGTTGATATCTAATGGGCTTTATGGACAATCTTCGCCGCGGTCTTGAGCGTTCTCGTGAGACTTTAAGCGAAATCTTTTATATGGGCGGCGAGGTCACCGAAGATTTTTGGGATGACCTTGAAGACACGCTTGTTATGGGAGACATGGGCGCTGAGGTGGCAATGCGCGTCACCGATGACCTGCGTGAACGTGCAGCGCGAGAAAACCTTATGCGCTCCGATCAGCTTCGCCGCGCCCTTGTAGAGCGCCTCACGGCAGAGTTTCCTGTTGCAGAAAGAGATCCTTTTACGGATACGCCCTCTATTGTCTTGTTTGTAGGCATTAACGGTGCTGGTAAAACTACCACTGTTGGCAAAATTGCTGGTCGTGCACATGCTAATGGCGTAAAGACTTTGATTGGCGGTGCTGACACCTTCCGTGCGGCTGCAATTGAGCAACTGCAGGTATGGGGAGAGCGCTCTGGTATTGAGGTAGTAACCAGAGAGCGTGGCGCTGATCCTGCAAGCGTTTGTTTTGAAGTTGTTGAGACGGCAGAAAAGCAAGGCACTGAGCTGGTTCTTATTGATACTGCCGGACGTCTGCATACTTCATCGGATCTGATGCGTGAGCTTGCTAAGGTTGTCTCGGTAACTAGAAAGCGCGCAGGAGATATTCCCGTAAGTGTTGTCTTGGTTATTGATGCAACTACCGGCCAAACGGCCTTAACCAGGCAAAAGAATTTAATGACGCGCTGTCTCTGGACGGTCTTATTGTCACCAAGCTTGATGGCACCGCAAAGGGAGGAATTGCTCTGGCAATTTCAAACCAGCTTAACCTGCCTATTTATCGTATTGGTGTGGGCGAGTCAATTGATGATCTTCAGACGTTTGATGCTCGTTCATTCTGTGAAGCACTTGTTGGTGAGGGAGTTCAGTAATGTTTAACAGCCTGCAAGATAGACTGCAAAATACATTTTCCGCTCTGCGCGGAAAGGGCCGTCTCACTGAGGATGATATCAATTCAGCAATGCGAGAAATTCGCATGGCTCTTCTCGAGGCTGACGTTAACTACAAGGTAGTTAAAGAGTTTATCGGCCGCTGCAAAGAGCAGTGTATGACCGCTGATGTGCTGGAATCTCTGTCTCCAGCTCAGAACGTTGTCCGCATTGTTTTGGACGAGCTCACGGCGTTGCTTGGTTCAACCGAATCCAAGCTTACGCTGGCGCAAAACCGCATTCCAAACGTCATTATGCTTGTTGGTCTTCAGGGCTCTGGTAAGACAACCGCAGCTGCAAAGCTTGCTTACCTGCTTAAATCCCAGGGAAAGAATCCTCTGCTTGCCGCCTGCGACGTTCACCGTCCCGCAGCAGCAGATCAGCTTGAAACACTTGGTTCAGAGATTGGCGTGCCAGTCTATCGTGGTGATGGCAAAGACGCCGTTGGTATTGCGTCTCAGGCTATTCAGGAGGCCGTTGATCACCTCAATGACCTGGTAATTGTCGATACCGCTGGCCGTCTTCAAATTGACGAAGAAATGATGGAAGAGGCCGTTGCTATCAAGCGTGCTGTCAAGCCAGATCAGATTCTTATGGTTGTCGATGCCATGACCGGCCAGGATATCGTTAATGTTGTCAGCACCTTCGCCGAGCGCGTAGACTTTGACGGTGTTATCATGTCCAAGCTTGATGGCGACGCTCGTGGCGGTGGTGCCCTTTCCGTACGTGAGGTTACCGGCAAGCCTATCAAGTTTGTTTCCATGGGCGAGAAACCCGATTCACTTGAGGTTTTCCACCCAGATCGTATGGCCAAGCGTATTCTTGGCATGGGCGATGTTATCTCTATTGTCGAGAAGGCCCAACAGGCAGCAGATGAGAAGCAGGTTGAAGATGCTGAGCGTATGTTGCGTGAAGGCTTTACCATGGATGACCCTGCTTAATCAGATGAACCAAATTCGCAAGATGGGCGGCCTTGCAAAGCTAATTGGCGCTCTTCCTGGTGGCGACCGCATGATGGCCCAGCAGGGTGGTGTGGATGATAGCTCAATGGCAAAGATTGAAGCTATGATTCATTCCATGACTAAAGAAGAGCGTGCACGTCCAAAGATTATTAACGG
This sequence comes from uncultured Atopobium sp., assembly GCA_916438965.1. Classification (GTDB taxonomy): domain Bacteria; phylum Actinomycetota; class Coriobacteriia; order Coriobacteriales; family Atopobiaceae; genus Lancefieldella. The sequence goes on from CAKAGI010000001.1 coordinate 522,725, forward strand.
TCAGCGACGTCGTCGTATTTCTATGGGTTCTGGTCGTAGCGTTCAGGAAGTTAATCAACTTATTCGCCAGTGGGGAGAGATGAATAAGATGATGGGCAAGATGAAGGCTATGACTCAGGGCGGCAATGCAAAGAAAGGTCGTCGTGCCATGGAGTCAATGATGAAGAATATGGGCTTTGGCGGAGGTCAAATGCCTCGCTTCTAGGCTTTATTCATAAATATTTTTATGTAAGAAATACTTTGGTTTGAGTAATATCCCTACTGTTTTTTGTTAAACATGGTAAACTCTCTCAAAAAGCAGTAGGGAGTAATTATGTCAATCAAGCGTATTGCTTTTGTTGTATTAGGCTGTGTAAGTTTGGCGCTTGCCGTAATTGGCGTAGTGCTTCCTATTTTGCCCACTGTTCCATTTTTAGCGCTCGCAGCATTTTTGCTTTGCAAAATCATCCGACCGACTTAATAATTGGCTTATTAATACAAAGTTTTATCAAAATAATCTTGCTGATTTTAAAGCTGGAAAAGGAATGACCGTTAAGACTAAAACACGCATCCTTGTTACAGTAACCTTGATCATGGCCGTAGGTCTTATTGCCATGCTTATGAAGGGCGTTATTGTTGGTAGTATTATCCTTAGTGCTGTTTGGTTAGGCCATATTTACTATTTTGGTTTTAAAGTTAAAACGCTTGAAGAGTAAACAATTGTTACAATAGCTTCTAGTTAGTTTCATTATTAATCGTTAATGATGAGGTGACTGAAGATGCAGCGTAAAAGAAAAGTAGTTTTGTCTACTCTTGGTGTAATGCTTATAGCTTCTGTATTCATATGTATTTGGTTTAGACCGGAAGCGGTTAGGGAGCGAAACCTCGATTTTTTAAAACATCAAGCTGCGGAATATATACGGGAGCAATCAGCTGATAATATTTTCTCATATGAAAAGTTTGAGTCTGGGGAATATAGAACCCATACTTGCAATTTAAACGACGTGTATATATCTGGTCCAATTTTATCAGTTGTAGAGAAAAACAATGAATTATTAAACGGTGGCATTTCGTGGGTTGTAAGTGTTAATGGAGAAATCATTGGAACAATCGAGCAAGATGCCGCTTTATATTCAGTTTCTCTCTCATCACAAGATTTTGATCAATATATTCTTTATGGGACTGCTTATATTCTACAAGCTATAAGCAGTCGCAAATTACCTGCCGTCTCCTACTATGAATACAATACAGAAGGTGGAGGAACCTTTCTGTCTGATAATATACTTGCGACATTTAATTACGTCACAGGAGAATATGGTTTTGTTAAAGCAGCCAGCAAATTTCCTTCTGCCAGTTCATTGATTACTTCTCGCTTAGGTTCAGAGTATCTTGATTTTATGGCAAATAAAGAGCGTGTCGTAGATCTTTTGTAAGCTTGAATTGTCAAAGCAAGTGCAACGTTTGGTGATGGTAGACTTCCCAAGGGCACTTCCAACCCAGACGCTTACGTGGCCTTAGGTTGAGTTCATTATATACTGCCTCAATCTCTCTATCACTAATCGATGAGAGGTCTGTACCTTTTTGGAAAAATACTCTGATGAGACCGTTAGTATTTTTCATTGGTACCTCTTGCCAGGGATGATGTGGAAGACAGAAGTAGATACTTACTCCGATAGCTTTCGAAGCTCTGCTGCGCGAGCAAACTCAGATCCACGATCAAGAGTTATGGTTTTACTACCTCACCTCTCAAAAGCTTGCTGTATAGCTACATTAACATCGGCACTAGACCCTGATGCAGCTTTTGCCACCAACAAGGTAGCCGCTCATACGGTCAACTTGTGTGACCAGGCGTGGACCTTTAGCTTTTACCGATGACGGTATCTCCTTCCCAGTCTCCAATGCGTTGGCGATCTGCAACCTCTTTTGGTCTTTCGACAAGTTCATGAGTTATCCGTATTTTTTCCTCTGCGCTCTATGAGGTGTTTTTGTATGCCGTCGTTTACCTCGGTGTCTAAGTCTTCTACGTACAGACTGTACACCTGGAAGTTCACAGTCTAGTTTCCTGAGTGTATAGCTCTATATATAGTGCTACAGCTGACAGGAGCGTAGAAAAAGTTCTAAGTGCAGTCTTCCTGCAATCTGCTCAGGTGAGAAGTGGCGACTACAGATAAGAAAGACAATACGTGCACGAAGGTTTGGATCATCGAGTAGTGTGCGTTTCTTGCAAGTCTGGCGTCGAACATCGGTTTTTCTCTGAGCAGTCGAGGCTCTATAGCAAAGATGCGCCACTCCAATGATTGTCCAACCGTTTCTTTTTAATCTCCCGTGAAATACTTGATTTGTTTCGTCCGAGCTTACGAGCAATCTGGCTTATACTTTCATGATTTTTTTCCACCAGACCATAATGTCTTCGCGCTCTTCAATGCTAAGATGGCTATAGTGACCCATGGGATTCCTTTCAATGAACGTTGTCGTAAGCGCCATTGTAGACCCATGGGTCACTACCTTGTCTTTTGTTGTTGCACTAGCAATGAGAATTCAAGAGGCAAAAATGCACACTTCAGAATTATTTTCTGAAGTGTGCATAATTTTATTCTCTTAGAAAAAAATATTCTCTAAGAAAACCTAGTAGTGGATAATAACAGGATCGCCATCATTTGAGATGTTAAAGAGCTTTTCTGCATCACTGTAGCTCAAGTTAATACAACCGTGGCTACCGCCATAACGATAAATATCTCCACCAAATGCACCACGCCATGGAGCGTTGTGAAAACCAACTTCCTGACCTTTTACACCCAACCAGAAGTCAACGTGTGCATCCCAACCTGGTTTGCCATTCTCGTCATTTGGACCAAGAAGACGAGCGTTTCTGATATGACTGGTGATGAACCAAACACCTTCAGGTGTATTGTGGCGTCCATCAGGAAGGCCGGTAACAATGTCTGCTTCCCAAAGAATGCTGCCGTTCTCGTCATAAAGGATTGCATGTTGAGTGGAGAGGTCAACATCAATATAACGACCGCCCCAGTCAGGACCACCATCTTTTGTGAAAGTTTTTGCTTGATGTTCAGTTGGGAGTTCAACCTTTGAGGGCTGTCCGTTGCCAAGAGCGGAAATAATAGCTGAAGCAGAGTCGGCTTCATTAATTACCCAACCATAAGCACCTGCAGCTTTAGTGGTAATTTCTTTACCATCCCAGCGCTTGTATGTTCTAGCAGTACCGCGTGTGTTAACTGCAGGAGCCAGGGTATGCTCGACCCAGTCATTTATGGCATTTGTATTAAGTGAGACGGCAAGATTCTCATCAAAAAGTAATCCAACTTGCAATAAGATCTGCATCAACGACATAAGCAGACGCATCTCCAAGAGTCAGATCAAGTGTGGAGGCAACATAGGCGTTTGCGGCGGCAATGGCTGCGTTGAGTTCTTCAGCGCTCAGCACAGATTCCTCACCAAGAACCACGGTATCATTAAGCTTGTCAAATGCGCTTTGTAAATCTTTATGAACACCTTCAAGAGAAAGTCGCGTTATCAAGGCAGTGTCAGCAAGCCTAAATTTCTTTGTAGTGGAATCGTAGGTAATACCACCGTTTGCCAGAGAAGCTGAAGCTTCTTTTTGCTTGTTCAATCTGTTGATTCAGTACCGTATCAACTTTGTTTTTGATCATAGGCGGCAGTGGCGTGTGGGTTTAAAAGTTCTGCTGCGAGTAATTTCAACAGGCCACATCCAAGGATTCTGCTGGTTAATCGCATCACGAGCATAAGCCTCAGAATTGTAAACAAGTCCAATTTCAGAACTCTTAAGAGTCATATCAAGACCATTGCCAGAGATATGAACAGAATAAGTTGATGCTTCTGAGTCTCTTGCTTTTTGTAAGTCAGAAGCTGGTTTTAGTGAGTAATCACTTCCGTAGATGCTGGTCTGAGGCATAAAGTAGAAGTTAAAGAAGATTGCTCCTCCAACGTACACAAGCGCGAGAAGACCGACGATTACCGCAGGAATCTTCCACCAGTGATGCTTTGGTTTATCTTCCAGAGTAAGCTCATGAGCTCCTAGCTCTGAACTATCAAGAGGAGTAATAACTGTGACATCATCAGCCTGCTCAAGAGGTTCTGAAGTGCTAGTCTCTTCAATGTCTTGATTGCTTTGCAGCTGCTCTTCACTAAGAGCAACATACATATCAGTATCACCAAGGCTTGGAATTGAATCTTTAAGTGAAGGATTCTTCTCTGTAGTCTCTTCTTCAGAAAGAGGCTGTGAGTTTGAAGTACTAGGAATAGAGCTGTTTGCAAAGTGCTTAGCCAAGGAGCACTCCTTATTAATAACGAAGTTACGTAACAATTGATGATGTGCTGTGACAAATTAATTATCTGCAAAGATGTCAAACACACATCTATTTAGTTTAATTGATATTCTTCATGGAATTCATGGAACTTATAAGAAATTCTCTCATGAAACACAAATAATATCTGTAGTATTCTATATCAAATTTAGAACATTACTTGATTCAATTGCAAGAAGCGCAATAGCGTATGAAACTGATTAGACCTGACAGTAATCTTCTTCTTTAAGAGAAAACAGCTACAGAAGTAATCTAGGAATACATGACGTTACTCTTGCCTCAAGAGTGAGAGAATACTGTCTATCAAGAGGCGAGAGGTGCGTTATTTATGGCTACATATCCGGTTATTCAGTTAGATTCAGCTGACGACAATCGTCTTGATGTGTATGCACGCTTAACTGACAACCAACTTCGCAATCGTCTTGATCCGTCACGTGGTGTCATGATTTGTGAGTCTCATTTTGTGATTGAAACTGCGCTATCTGCAAGTTGCAGGCCACTCTCGTTTCTTGCAAATACTTCTCATACAGATAATATTTTGCAGATTGTCGAGAAGTTCCACCCTTTGTCAAATGACGTTCCTATTTTCATTCTTCCAGATGAGCAGCTTACGCAGCTTATTGGCTATAAGATGAACAGAGGAGTACTCTGTGCCATGAGGAGACCTCAAGGCGCAACGCTAGAAGAGATCTTAAGCTCGTCAAAGCATATTGCTGTTTTAGAAGACCTTGTTGATGTAAATAACGTAGGCGCAGTTTTTAGGTCGGCGGCAGCCCTCAATGTAGATGCTGTTATCTTGACAGCTAATTGTGCCGACAACCTCTCAAGACGTGTCTTGCGCGTTTCTATGGGAACGGTTCTCAAGGTGCCATGGACTCGTTTGGATGAAGAGATAACTTCACTGGACCTTATTGAAAAGCTTAAGGCCCATTCTTTTACTACGTGCGCCCTTGCACTCACAGATTCTGCAGTTCCTCTTAATAAAGACCTGGTAAAGGGCAAGAAATCTGCACTGTTCTTTGGCAGTGAAGGCTATGGCCTTGACGAGAAAACCATTGAGGCTTGTGACATTGCTACTATCATTCCCATGTCTCATCAGGTGGACTCGCTTAATGTTGCTGCGTCATCTGCCGTGGCATTTTGGGAACTTTTTGCTCGATAGCTTAGATAGAACACCTTTACATACGGTACAAAAATTTTCGGTACAAAAAACGGCCATCTACAAGCGTAGACGGCCGTTAAACTTTGCTTATAAGAGATGATTACTCTGCCGAAGGAGTAGAGGAACTCTCTTCGTTGGAGTTCTCAACTACCGGTGCAAAGGTATTCTCGCGCTTGAGGATATTCATGAATTCCTCGCCGGTGATAGTTTCCTTTTTCTGCAGGTAGTGAGCAATCTCATGCAGTTTAAAGCGATTCTCTTTAAGCGTCTGAAGAGCTCGCTGGTGACCCTCTTCAACAATGCGCCTAACTTCAGCATCAATCTCTTCAGCGGTTGCCTCGGAGCAGGTGAGGGAAGAGCCACCACCAAGATAGCGGCTTTGCTGCTGACTGAGGGTAACCATGCCAAGCTTGTCGGACATGCCGTACTGAGTAACCATAGCGCGGGCAATTGCTGTTGCGCGCTCAATGTCATTAGAAGCACCATTGGTCATCTCGCCAAATATAAGCTCCTCAGCAGCACGACCACCACAGAGAACAGCAATCTCATCCATAGCCTGACTCTTGCTCATCAGATAGCGCTCATCATCCTCAACCTGCATGGTAAAGCCAAGCGCTCCACCAGTACGAGGAACAATGGTGATCTTGGTGACAGGAGCGTCGTTTTTCTGGATGGCGCCAACAATTGCATGACCGGTCTCGTGATAGGCAACAACGTCCTTCTCGTGCTCAGAAAGAACCGTGTTCTTCTTCTTTGCACCAGCAATAACAACGTCAACGGACTCAGTAAGGTCTTCAGTGGTAACACGACGACGGCCAAAGCGGACAGCGCGAAGAGCTGCCTCATTGATAATGTTTGCGAGGTCAGCACCAGATGCACCAGGGGTGGACTTAGCAATGATAGAAAGGTCTACACCAGGCTCCATCTTTACATCATTGGCATGGATCTGAAGAACAGCCTCACGACCCTTAAGGTCTGGTAACTCAACAGGAATGCGACGGTCAAAACGTCCAGGACGTAGCAGTGCCTTATCTAAGGTTTCTGGGCGGTTAGTTGCTGCGAGAACAACAATACCCTTGTGGTTATCAAAGCCGTCCATTTCAGAGAGCAGCTGATTTAAGGTCTGCTCACGCTCGTCGTTAGAGTTGAGGGAAGCGTCACGACGCTTACCAACAGCATCAATCTCATCAATAAAAATGATGCATGGAGCTTTTTTTCGTTTGCTTGCTTGAAGAGGTCGCGTACTTTTTGCAGCGCCGCGTCCAACAAACATTTCAACAAACTCAGAGCCAGCAATCTGGAAGAAAGGAACCTCTGCCTCACCAGCAACTGCCTTAGCAATGAGGGTCTTACCAGTACCTGGAGGACCTACAAGCAGCGCGCCACGTGGGCAGCGAGCACCAATCTCTTTGTATTTATCAGGGGTCTTAAGGAAGCTAACAATCTCTTGCATAGATTCTTTAGCTTCTTCTTGACCAGCAACGTCTTTGAACGTGATGCCTGTGTCTTCTCCCTTAATCTCTTTAGCGCTGGATCGGCCAAGGTTGCCACCAAGACCACCAAAGCCGCCGCCAAAGTTCATGGAAGGACCATCGTCACCCATGGCGCGTTTAAGGGATCGGTTGATAAAGTAGCCAATGCCCAAGAAGATGACAAGTGGGATGCCATACTGAATAAGGGCATAGAGCAGCATATTTGTAGAGTTGTCAGGAATAGAAGCCGAGAAATCAACTTTGTGATCTCTAAGCGTCTGAACCAGCGTTGAATCATTAGGGAACTGCGTAGTCTCAAAGACTTTCTCGGAATCTCCAGAGCCAGTTGTGAACCTAATGTTTCTGCTGCCCGTATTAAGGTCCACCTTGGTAACTTCATTGTTGTCAATCTTGTTAAGGAACTCACTGTACGAGACAGTTTGTACCTGTTGACGCAGAAGTCCTGGTAATAATGTGTTGCTCAGCAGAAGATATACAAAGATAGCTACGGTAATGTAGAGTAGCATCGACATAGATCTACGGTGCTTGTTATCGTTATTTGCCATACACGTCCCTTTACCTGTTTGGCTCAAATGTGATATGAGCTCACTTAGATATTGGAATTGTTTTACCCAATCTACATTTTTTATTTCTATAAAAATTTAAAATTTGGATTTCGCATAATTTGTTAAAAAAACGGTTTAAGCGTGTGTATTACTTTAGTTCAATGAGTGCAAGACGTGGTAGTATTACTTACACAAGCTGTGATGAGGACAGTAGCTGGGTAGCGCAAATCTCAAGCGAGCGGAGTTGGTGGAAGTCCGCATTTGCGTCCGTGTGAACATCACCTCGGAGCTGCAGTTCAAACGTACAGGTTTTTGTACTAGTAGATGCTGCCGGAAATGGTCGCCGTGACAGGCCAGCCGAGTAAACGGACAAATCCGTCGCTGGGTGGTTACAACGAAGTGTATTGTGGCGCTTCGTCCCAGCTGTGAGGGACGGGCGCTTTATTTGTGCCCAGAAAGGTTGTGCTTGATGGCAAACGAGTACAAAAAGACCACCAACCTGCCAAACACAGGCTTTCCTATGCGCGCATCACTTGCGCAGAACGAGCCTCAGCGTTTGGCTGATTGGGACCAAAACAACGTCTATGAGCTCCTGATGAAGAAGAATGAGGGACATGACAAGTTTGTCCTTCATGATGGACCTCCTTATGCAAACGGTCCAATTCACCTGGGTCACGCACAGAATAAGATTTCCAAGGACATCATCAACCGCTATAAGGCTATGCAGGGCTTCCAGACTCCTTATGTTCCTGGTTGGGACTGCCATGGTCAGCCAATCGAGCACAAGGTTGAGCAGATGCTTGGCACTGAGAAGTTCAATCAGTTATCTACCGAGAAGATCCGTGAGCTCTGCCGCAAGATGGCGGTTGAGCAGGTAGATACCCAGCGTCAGGGTTTTAAGCGCCTTGGTGTTCTGGGCGAGTGGGATAACCCTTATCTCACGTACGTCAACGATTACGATGCAACTGATGTTGAGATCTTCAAGGCAATCTACGACAAGGGCTCTGTGTATAGAGGTACCAAGCCTGTTCACTGGTGTACTCATGACCACACTGCTCTCTCTGAGGCAGAGATTGAGTATCACGATGTCACCTCTACTGCAATCTTTGTTCGCTTTGAGCTAACTACGGTTCCTGAGGGTCTTGAGGCTTACGCGGGTAAGACCTGGGTAGACATCTGGACTACAACTCCATGGACAATGCCTGCTGACGAGGCAGTTATTCTGCACCCTGAGGCTAACTATGTTGCTCTTGAGCTTCCTGATGGACACATAGAGATTGTTGCTGAGGCTCTTGCAGAGAAGGCTGCTGCCAAGTTTGGCTATACCGATTGGAAGCTTGCTCAGGACGCAGAAGGTAATACTTGGAAGAAGACTGGAGTTGAGCTTGCAGGCAATGAGTATAAGCAGCCAATCTTTGGTGACCTTGGTAACACTGGTAGATTTATCTATGCAGAGTACGTCACCCTTGACGACGGTACTGGTGTTGTTCACTCCGCACCTGGTCATGGCGTAGACGACTATAACGCTGGTGTTCGCTTTGATATTCCACAGACTATGCCTGTTGATGATGACGGTCACTTCTTCAAAGGTGACGGTCAGGGTACTGGTGGCCCCTTCTCTGGTATGGAGGTCAATGAGGCTAACCCTGTCATTGTTCAGTGGCTCAAAGACCGTGGAACGCTCATTCTTGCAGAAGAGATTACCCACAGCTATCCACACTGCTGGCGTTGTAAAGAGCCCGTTATCTTCCGTGCAACAAGCCAGTGGTTTGTCTCCATGGATAAGACTGGTCTACGTCAGCAGGCAGCAGAGGAGCTTACAAAGGTTAAGTTCTATCCTGCAAACGCGGTAAAGCGTATTGGTTCTATGGTTGAAGGCCGCCCTGACTGGTGCATTTCCAGGCAGCGTAACTGGGGTGTTCCAATCCCTGCTTTCACCTGCGAGGATTGCGGCGAGACCGTTATTAATGACCAGACACTTGACGCTGTCATCAAGCTTTTCCGCGAGAAGGGCTCTGATGCTTGGTTTACTGACGATCCTAAGACCTATTTAGGCGACGCTTGCGTCTGCCCTAAGTGTGACGGCCACAATCTCAAGGCAAACAAGGACATTCTGGACGTTTGGTGGGATTCTGGTGTTTCTCACACTGCTGTTTGCAAACACCGTCCAAACCTTAAGTTCCCAGCTGACATGTATCTTGAGGGTTCTGACCAGCATCGTGGTTGGTTTATGAGTTCTCTTATGACTTCTGTTGGCGCCTACGGAGTTGCTCCTTACAAGTCTGTTGTCTCACAGGGCTTTACGCTTGATGGCCAGGGACGCAAGATGAGTAAGTCTCTGGGCAATGTCATTGATCCAAATGCTGTTTGTGCTGAACGTGGCGCAGACGTCCTACGCCTTTGGGTTGCTTCTGTTGACACTTCAACTGACGTTCCTTGCGATGACGCCATTCTTTCCCAGGTAGGCGATGCATACCGTAGGTTCAGAAACACCCTGCGCTTCCTTCTTGGCGAGCTCGAGGGCCAGTTTGATCCTGCTACCGATGCAGTTGCTGTAGCGGACCTTGAAGAGTATGACCGTCTTGTTCTTGCACGTATGTGCGAGGTTCATGCTGCAGTTACTGAGGCTTACGAGGGATATCGTTTCAACAATGTCTTCCGCACTCTCTACGACTACATCATCGAGCTTTCCAATGGCTACTTGAACGCAACTAAGGACCGCATGTACTGCGATGCTGCAGATTCTGCAACACGCAGAAGCGCTCAGACTGTTTGGGCAGAGATTCTCTCCATGCTTGTTCATGACCTGCAGCCAATTCTGGTTTACACCACTGATGAGGCTATGCAGTTCCTGCCAGAGTCTATGCGTGACGGTCAGAAGTATGCAGCTCTTCTCGACTGGTATAAGGCTCCTATGAGCGCTGACGAGTACACAGCACTGCTTCCTGCATATCAGGTACTGGTTGATGCTCGCGCCGCATACACTAAGGCATACGAGACTGCTCTTGAGGCAGGTGTTGTTACCGAGAAGACCACGCAGGCTACTCGTGCAGAGGTTACCCTTACCGCTGAGCAGGCTGCATCCATTTCTCATGCTGGCCTTGACTTTGCTGAGGCATTTGTCTGCTCTGAGGTTACCGTCTCCGAAGGTTCTGAGCTGAGCGTAAGCGTCTATCCTGCAAACGGCGAGCGCTGCGACCGTTGCTGGAACTATCGCGAGCTTGGTGAGGATCACCTTTGCCACCGCTGCCACGATGTTGTTGCGTAAATGAACACTGACCAGCAGCAACATACAACTCGCACACTCGTGACCCGCCTTGCAGTTCTCTGTGGGGCGGGCGCTGTTGCCTGTGTGCTTGACCAGGTAACCAAGCTCTGGGTACGAACCTCAATTCCAGAGGAACCGCAGTACCTTTTATCCCCGGCGTTATGGAGCTCTTTCACGTAAAGTAACACCGGTGCGGCGTTTTCTGTGGGCTCTGGAAATGCCCCTGTTTTTTTGTGGGTCTCACTGCTGTGGTTATCGCCGCTCTGGTGAGCTTTGTAGTTCGCGAGAAGAACCTCCCGTTGCCGCTTATTGCGCTTTTTGGGAGGCGTTGCAGGAGGCGGAATTGGTAACGCTATCGACCGTGTTTTTGTATGGTCAAGTTACTGATTTCTTTGCTACAACGTTTGTCAATTTTTGCCGTGTTTAATGTGGCAGATATTTTTTTGTAACTTGTGGCATCCTTATTGCTTTTTGTGTACTGGATGGTTTTGGGACAAAAAGCAGCAACAGGGTAGCGGCAATGAATGAGCGTATCGTTGACATACTAGTTGGACCAGAAGGGGACGGCGTCAGATTAGATGCGTTCCTTTCTGCCCAAGATACACTTCCCTCAAGAAGTGCCTGCGCAAAGCTGGTAGAAGAGGGAAGAGTAACCATCAACGCTACGCTGGCTACCTCCAAGTCAGAAAAACTTATGTTGGGCGATAGACTCTTAGTGTCTCTTCCAGACGCGGAGCCTCAAACGGGACTTTTTACGTCCAAACCCAGACATTCCCCTTGATATTCGTTTTGAGGACCAGTACCTCATAGTGCTTTCAAAGCAGATTGGCCTTGTCTGCCACCCATCTCCTGGTCACGTTGATGATACCTTGGCAAATGCCCTGGTAGCCCACTGTGGCTACGAACACCTAGGAATGCTTCAGGGAGAAGAACGTCCTGGTATTGTGCATCGACTTGATATGGATACGTCTGGTCTTATGCTGGCCGCAAAGTCAGATGAGGCTCAAAAGGCCCTTCAAGACCTTATTAGATTGCGCGTGCTTGATAGGCGCTACATTGTGCTGGTACAAGGCTATGTTGCCCATGATTCTGGCACTATTGAAACGGGCATTGCTCGCTCAACGCGAGACCGTCTCAAAATGACCGTATCAGACGCGCCTGGTGCACGAGAGGCCATTACCACCTTTTAGAACGCTTGAGCGCTTTGAAGCGGGCAGAAAAGGCGAGGGTTACTCGCTTCTTGAGTGCCATCTCTATACAGGTCGCACACACCAGATTAGAGTTCACATGCGCCACATTGGTCATCCTGTTGTCGGCGATCAGCTCTACGGTAAAAAAGATACAAGCCTTAACCTTGGACTTAACAGACAGTTTTTACACTCCTGGCACGTTCAGTTTGAGCACCCTTTTACGGGCGAGAATATCGTGGTGGCAGATACATTGCCAAAAGACCTGCAAGAAGCCCTTATCTCTCAGAGTGGTATGTCTATGGGAAGAACTTCTGTAGGAAATGAGATTTGCCCACAGTTGTAATATGACTAAAAAGTTTCGCTTCTCATTTCACGTGGTGTAAGAGAAAAGTAGCTCTTAAATTTTCTATAAAACTCTGTTGTTCCACCATAGCCAATCATTGAAGAAATAGTAGAGACAGGCAATTTGGTATGAATTAACAGCGTTTTTGCTCGTTCCATTCTTTGTTCTAAAACAATTTCAGAAAAAGTCTTGCCACATTTTTTTGTCTGAGAAGTTCAGAGAGATAAGTTGGTGTATATGAGTATTTTCCTGAAAGTTTAGCAAGTGTAATACTTTCTGAATGAGCAGTAATTTCATTAAGGATAAGAGCAACCGTCTCATTAGTGTTACCTGGAGTGAACGTATAGTGAGCATCAGGAGAAAGGCAGGTAATAAGCGCTATAAGTAAGGAAGTAACAATAGCTTCCCAATTTGGTTTTCGCTCGGAATAGGTAATGATTATTTGAGTATAAAGTGTATAAATTTGTTCAATATCAGCTGGATGAATATTTTTGCGGCAGTGTATTTTTTTATTTGATATAAGGTTTTGTAGTAAAAGTAAAGAAATCTTCTGATGAAGGCATTAGAAAAGAATAAAAAACTTCCAAAATAGTTTTTTTACGAGTAAGTATTGAGAGACTCACAATGTCGTCTCCATAAGGTTTTGTAGAAAATTGGCCTAAATTTGCTAAATCAAAAGCAGAAGTGAGTGTAAAAAATCCTCTGATATGAGGGTTAACAGACTCTTCTGTTTCGTAGTGTGCACTCAAAATGACATTTGAAGCACCGCCTTGAGCAAGAGACTTCCCGTTGGAAAGTATATTTTGAAGTGCTTGAGTTAGTCGCTTTTCGCTCATAATCAGCCTTTCAACGATATTTTCCTGCGTCAAATTATAGGGTGATAACGTAATTTTATACGATAAACCCGCCTTTAACCTTAAAGAGTCCATTAAGTGTTTATTTTACAAGTGCAGGTAATTAATGTTTTGGAAAGGAAGCTGAATTACTTACTGCGTTTTTAAGCTAATGATGTTTTGGAAATGATGAGTATGAATAAACGTCTCTCTCACTTATTTGTTATACGAAAACATATGCTTCTATCTGCCCTTGGTTTGGCAATTGGATATATTGCTGTTGCAATGCTGGGTATTTTTACAGGCGATTTAATTGATAGTATGCTTAATGTGCAAGCTGTTGACGGTGTTTGGCAAAAGCTAGGGCTGCTGTTGCTCCTTTTCGCTTGTAACGCTTTGCTTAAGCTTTTTTCTCACTGTTTGGATTCCACAAAAGCTCAATTTAGAAGCTGCGGTTGCTAGTTCCGAGGTAGCGATATCGGAATTCTTAAAGATGTCTCTTCGTGTTTTTCCAAAAAATAAAACTGGACACTATCTTAATGTAGTGACTATGGCAGCCTTTGTCTTCAGTGGTGTTCAAATTGCAGTAAGTGTTGAATTTTTAGGTGGTCTTTTAGCAGTTATTGTTTTGGCAATTGTGGCGTTTACGGTAAATCCATGGATTGGTTTGCTTGTCTTACTTTATATCCCTTTTTACTTGATGATTGTTGATTATCCGAGCAAGAAAACAAATGAGATTTTGACCGAGTCAATGAAAAAACGAGAAGGCTGGCTGGATATTGGTAGGCGCATAATTGAGGAAAAGCTCTCGATTAATGTGCTGCGAGCAGAGAACTATTTTGAAAATGCTTACGAGGCAGCTAATGATGAGTATTTCCTCTATGTAAAAAGAAGTAGTTTTTTCAGTGCTTTATCAAAGAGCCTTCCATCAGCGCTTTCAAATTTCACGCAAGTCGTAGCCATAATTACAGGTGTTATGCTGCTTTCTATAGGTCAGATGAGTGTTGGAGAGATTTTAGCCGCCTATCTGATTTTGTCAGTATTGAGCGAACCGCTTGATACGGTTTGTTCTGTTAAAAGCTCATATCTTGCTGCAAAAGCGGATATTGATGTTTATCTTGAGCACGAGAAAGAATCCCAAGAGCCTTCAGGTTATGAGAAGCTTTGGAATTCTTCACTTAAACCAGCTGTAAAGATAGGAGAGGGAACTCTTTTAGCTACTCCAGAGGGACCAGAACTTTTCCATACACAAGCCCTCAGCATTCCACAAGGATCTCTCGTGGTGGTAAAGGGTTCCAATGGCTCAGGCAAGTCTTCTTTCGTAGATCTTTTGGCAGGCTGCTCTGATCCATCGCTATTCAGTGGTGATATAGAGCTTTCGGATGATCTTAAAGACTGTTCTCGTTTTGCTCGTCCGGTACCTCTTGTAGAAGGAAGCCTTGCTGACAATATGTTTGGAGAAAAGATTGATCGTACGGTTTACAACTTGCTCGATTTCTCTTCTCTTGAGACTCATGCTTTTGACGGAAAAGAAGAGTCCGTTTCTTTGGGTGAGCGACAAAAAATTGGCCTTTTGAGAGCTCTATCCAGAAAACAAGGGGCACTTGTTTTGGATGAACCTCTACAGAATTTAGATGCGTCAACATCACAGAGGCTTTGTAGATATCTCGCCAACCTCAAAGGTAGGCGGACTGTCATGGTGATTATGCACTCCGACGAACTAGATCAAGAAGCAGACGTTCTTCTTGATATCCAAGACGGCCAATTGCATGTGCGTTGATGGGGAAGAGGAGACAATAATGAATACACAAACCAAATATAAGTTTGAAGTACCTTCATCTTTTGTCATTACAAAGAATAATATCTTTTTAATATTAGGATCAGTATTATCAACTGCTCTTTCTGTAGCTACGAGCTTGGCCTTAGGCTCAATAGTAAGCGCCGTTTCTCAAGACTCTTGGATGACTGGTAAAACGATTGCTTTTGTGGGGGTGCTATTTCTTTCTCTCGTATCAGCAGTCCTTGCTCTTACATTTAAAGGATGGTTTCCTGTGCGTGCGGCGATTATCCAAAGAATGAGTTGTACTACGCAGGTTATACAAAGGATTATTCAGATGCCGCCCCGTGTCTACAAAAAATATGAAAAAGGTTACTACATGAACCTCTTAAGCAGTTCTGCGACCATGTATGGATCTGTGTATAGTGCTGTGAATATTGCCATTTTGAGTTCTGTCGGATGTATCGTAGTGATTTTATTAGCGCTTCTTATTACCAATTATGTATATTTCATCGTAGTGCTTACCTATATTCCTATCTTATTTCTTGTGACAAGGGTTCCGGCCAAGCGGATTGCTGATTTACAGCGAAATATTATTCCAGCTCAAGATAGATATTTGAACGAATCAAAACGCATCGTAGAAAATAAAAGAGCTATCAATATTGCTCGAGCTGACGTCTTTTACAAAGAGAGATATCATGACGTCGGTTCAAGGTACTTGGATTCCATAAAAAGATACCGGTTTAATGAGGGATTGAATGAGAAGATTCCAAGCAGTATGTGCTCTCTGCTGCAGATCATTATGCTTGCCCTAACCATTGAAATGTATCAGATCCATGTTGCGTCTGTAGGAGATATTTTTATCTCATATCAACTATGCGCATTGATTCAGAATCCTTTAGCGGAACTTTTTCAGTCAATCATGTTTGTAAAAGCAAATAAAGTTCATCTTGAGCGCCTACAAAATACTTTCAAAGAATCCCAAGAGCCTTCAGGTTATGAGAAGCTTTGGAATTCTTCACTTAAACCAGCTGTAAAGATAGGAGAGGGAACTCTTTTAGCTACTCCAGAAGGACCAGAACTTTTCCATACACAAGCCCTCAGCATTCCACAAGGATCTCTCGTGGTGGTAAGAGGTTCCAATGGTTCAGGCAAGTCTTCTTTCGTAGATCTTTTGGCAGGCTGCTCTGATCCATCGCTATTCAGTGGTGATATAGAGCTTTCGGATGATCTTAAAGACTGTTCTCGTTTTGCTCGTCCGGTACCTCTTGTAGAAGGAAGCCTTGCTGACAATATGTTTGGAGAAAAGATTGATCGTACGGTTTACAACTTGCTCGATTTTTCCTCTCTTGAGACGCATGCTTTTGACGGAAAAGAGGAGTCCGTTTCTTTGGGTGAGCGACAAAAAATTGGTCTTTTGAGAGCTCTATCCAGAAAACAAGGGGCACTTGTTTTGGATGAACCTCTACAGAATTTAGATGCGCCAACAGCTCAGAGGCTTTGTAGATATCTCGCCAACCTCAAAGGTGGTCGGACTGTCGTGGTGATTATGCACTCCGACGAACTAGATCAAGAAGCAGACGTTCTTCTCGATATCCAAGATGGCCAATTGCATGTGCGTTGATGTGGGAGAAAAATAGATTCAAAGGCATGGGCGCTTTGACCCTTTCGTTGCGCTAAGATTGTAAGGTAATTGTTTATCGAGAGATTTTGGCTGATAAAACATATTTGCCTTGAGTTTGGAGCGTAGGGATATATGCCATTGCAATTTAACAGACTCGGTATCACTCCAATCGTTGTTTTTAACTTTATTATCTGGCTTTTCTTTACACTCGCATACTTCTATCAGATTGTGTATATCCTTCGCGTCTTAGTTAAGGGTGAGGTAAAGCTTCCAAAGGCAAAAAAGCAGCACCGCTACGCCTTCTTTATTGCCGCTCACAACGAAGAGCCAGTTATTGGCAATCTTGTCAGGTCTATTCTTTCTCAGGATTATCCTCGAGAGCTGATGGATGTCTTTGTTGTTGCAGACGCTTGTACCGATAAAACAGCTGAAGAGGCAAGAAAAGCTGGAGCAATTACCTGGGAGAGAAATGACCTTGCTCGTAAAGGTAAGAGCTGGGTTATGGATTACGGCTTTGATCGCATTCTTAATGAGTACGGTGATAAATACGAGGCCTTCATTATCATGGATGCCGATAACCTGGTTTCTCCAAGTTACTTAAAGATTATGAATCAGGCTTTTGACGCAGGATATCTTGTCTGCACCAGCTATAGAAACTCAAAGAATTTTGATTCTAGCTGGGTAAGTTCTGCCTATGCTACCTGGTTTATGCGTGAGGCAAAGTTCTTGAATAATGCCCGTATGATGATGGGTACTAGCTGTGCTGTTTCTGGCTCCGGCTGGATGGTTTCTTCTCGAATTATTAAAGGTATGCATGGATGGGATTTCCATACCCTTACTGAGGATATTCAGTTCTCTACCTTCTGCAGCGCTCATAACATCCAAATTGGCTATGCGCCTGCAGAGTTCTTTGATGAGCAGCCATTAACTTTTTAAGGCTTCATGGACGCAGCGCATGCGTTGGACTAAGGGATTCTACCAGGTGTTCTTCTCGTATGGCTTTGATCTACTCAAAGGCATTTTTAAGGGTCAGTTTGCCTCATACGACATGCTGATGACTATTGCACCAGGTATGATTTTGACGCTGCTTTCAGCTTTTATTAATGGAACTTACTTGCTGGTTGGCTATTTAAGCCACGGCTTTATTGCCACTGAAGCTGAGATTGCCATGAGTATAGGATCTTTGGTCATGACGGTCTTTTTCGATGTATATGGTCTTTTTTTCATCTTGGCGCTTATAACTACTATCTCGAGTACAAGCATTTCCACGTAAAGAAGAAGTGGCGTATTTTTACCAATCTCTTTACGTTCCCTATTTTTTATGATGACGTATATCCCTATTACCGTTGCGGCTTTGTTTAAAAAAAGTTGAGTGGGTTCCTACTAAACATGACATTGCTGTTAACTTTGAGGATGTTATTGCTTCAAGTGGGAGTTCAAATTAAATAATTAGCTCCACTGGTGGTACAATGCCAAAACACGTTGAGCATGACCGGTAGGTCAGGAGGGAGCCAAAAACAATGGCAAAGTTCTTCGAAGGCGAATCACACACATTTTCTGAGTATCTTTTGGTTCCTGGCTATTCATCAGCTGAGAACATCCCCGCAAATGTTTCTTTGAAGACTCCTCTGGTAAAGTTTAAGCGTGGCGAGAAAAGCGCTATTGAGCTCAATATTCCTATGGTATCTGCAGTAATGCAGTCAGTTTCTGGTCCTCGTCTGGCAATTGCCTTGGCCCAGCAGGGCGGCATTGCCTTTATTTATGGCTCTCAGTCCGCTGAAGATGAGGCTCAGATGGTTCGCGAGGTTAAGAGTTACAAAGCTGGTTTTGTTGTCTCCGACTCTACGCTCACTCCAGAGATGACCCTTGGTGACGTGCTTGATCTTAAAGAGAAGACTGGTCACTCCACCATGCCTGTCACTGATGACGGCACTTCTCGCGGTAAGCTCGTAGGTATTGTTACCTCTCGTGACTATCGTCCTTCTCGCGATGATCGCTCTAAGCTGGTATCTGAGTTTATGACTCCAGCTGATAAGCTTATTACCGCAGCTGAGGATACCTCCCTCAAAGTGGCAAATGATCTTATCTGGGACAATAAGCTCAACACCCTTCCTATTGTCGATAAAAACGGTCACCTGGTCAGCCTTGTATTCCGTAAGGATTATGATTCCCACAAGTCTGCCCCAGATGAGCTTCTTGATGACTCTAAGCGCTACATGGTTGGCGCTGGTATTAATACTCGTGACTATGAAACCCGCGTTCCTCTGCTTGTTGATGCAGGCGCTGATGTTTTTATGCATTGACTCTTCTGAGGGTTATTCCGAGTGGCAGAAGCGCACACTTGAGTGGGTTCGTGCAACTTACGGCGATTCCGTGAAGATTGGCGCAGGTAACGTTGTAGATGCTGAGGGCTTCCGCTTCTTAGCAGAGGCTGGCGCTGACTTTATCAAGATTGGTATTGGCGGCGGTTCTATCTGCATCACTCGTGAGCAGAAGGGCATTGGTCGTGGTCAGGCAACCTCTGTCATTGATGTTGCTCGCGCTCGTGATGAGTACTTTGAGGAGACTGGCATCTATATTCCAATCTGCTCTGACGGTGGAATTGTCTACGACTATCACATGACTTTGGCCCTTGCTATGGGCTCCGACTTTATGATGCTTGGTCGTTACTTTGCTCGCTTTGATGAGAGCCCTTCTGACCGCGTTATTGTTAACGGCTCTTACATGAAGGAATACTGGGGCGAGGGTTCTGCACGTGCTCGTAACTGGCAACGCTACGACCTTGGCGGCAACAAGCGCGGTCTTTCCTTTGTTGAGGGCGTTGATTCCTACGTTCCATACGCGGGTCCTTTGAAGGATGGCGTTGAGGCATCACTTCTGAAGGTCAAGTCCACCATGTGTAATTGCGGTGCACTTGATATTCCTGAGCTCCGCGATAAGGCAAAGATTACACTTGTCTCTTCAACTTCAATTGTTGAGGGTGGTGCTCACGACGTCTTGCTGAAAGATTCAAACCAGCAGGTCAGTTACAATTTCCGTTCATAAACCACAGGTTGTATGGACTACTGGCGTCACCAAGTATTTTGCTTGGTGACGCATCGCTATAAGAAAGGGGAACTCGTGGAAAACGAGGAAGTACAGAACGTATCCGATACAGGTGATTTTCCTGCCTACGACGCTGAAGCTATTGAAACTAAGTGGCAGCGTGTCTGGGAAGAGCAGAATCTTTACAAGACAGAAGAAGACAGCTCAAGGCCTAAAAAATACGTTCTAGAGATGTTCCCTTATCCTTCGGGCGATCTTCACATGGGTCACGCTCGTAACTACACCATTGGTGATGCCATGGCTCGTCAGGCTCGTATGCGTGGCTTTGACGTTCTACATCCAATGGGCTTTGATGCTTTTGGTCTTCCTGCAGAAAACGCTGCTATTAAGCACAATACCCAGCCTTCTGTGTGGACTCATAAGAATATTGACCAGGCCGTAAAGACCATGTTCCGCATGGGTTTTGCCTACGACAAAGACCGCATGTTTAACACGTGTGACTCTGAGTATTACCAGTGGGGTCAGTGGATCTTTCTTAAGATGCTTGAGAAGGGTTTGGTATATCGCGCAACAAGCCCTGTTAACTGGTGTCCTAACGATAAAACTGTTCTTGCAAACGAGCAGGTAGTTAATGGTAAATGCTGGCGCTGTGGCGCAGTTCCAGAGAAGCGTGAGCTTTCTCAGTGGTACCTGCGTATTACCGATTACGCTCAGGAGCTTCTTGATGACCTTGACCAGCTTGAGGGCTGGCCAGAGCGTGTTCGCGCCATGCAGGCAAACTGGATTGGACGCTCCGAGGGTGCAGAGATTGACTTCACCCTGGCAGACACTGATGGCGTCACGCCAACCGATACCAAAATGACCGTCTTCACTACGCGTGCAGATACCATCTATGGCTGCACCTTCATGCTTCTTCCACCAGAGTCCAAGCTTGCTGCTGAGCTGGTAGGGGATTCTGAGCACAAGGCTGCCTTTGACGCTCTTCACGAGGAGGCCGTCAAGGTTTCTTCTATTGATCGCCAGGGTACAGACCGCGAGAAACACGGTGTATTCACAGGTCGTTACGCAATTAACCCTGTTACCGGACAGACCGTACCTATTTGGGTTGCTGACTACGTCCTTCTTGACTATGGTACCGGCGCTGTTATGGGTGTTCCTGCAGGCGATAAACGTGACTTTGACTTTGCTAAGAAGTATGACCTGCCTATTGTTCCTATCATTTGCGAAGAGGGAACTGATATTTATGAGGAGCTCAAGGGAGTTTCTGAGTACAAGGTAACCTCTGTTGACTGGGATGGACCAATGGATACCGTGGGTATTCTTGTCCAGTCTGGTCCTTTCACTGGACTTCGTGGTGGTAAGCATTCCGAGGCAGAAGAAGCAGTTGTTGCTTATCTGACTGAGCACAACGTTGGACGTAGAACTGTTCAGTTCCGCCTTCGTGACTGGCTCATCTCAAGGCAGCGTTACTGGGGCAATCCAATTCCAATGATTCATTGCGAGTGCTGTGGTGACGTCCCAGTTCCTTATGACCAGCTCCCTGTTATGCTGCCAGACAATCTTGATCTGGCGGCCGGAGATACTCTTGCTGAGTGCAAGGAGTTTGTCGAAACCACCTGTCCAAAGTGCGGTAAGCCCGCAAAACGCATCACTGATACCATGGACACTTTTACCTGCTCTAGCTGGTATTATCTGCGCTATTGTGACCCACATAACACGGAGCTTCCTTTCTCTAAAGAGTCCGTAAATCGCTGGATGCCTGTAGACAATTACATCGGCGGCATTGAACACGCAATTCTGCACCTTTTGTATTCTCGCTTCTTTACTAAGGTCCTTCGTGACCTGGGTATGATTGACATTGACGAGCCATTTAAGAACCTGATGACACAGGGTATGGTTAAGGACGAGCACGGCGACACTATGTCAAAGTCAAAGGGTAACGTCGTACCTCCTAGCTCTGTCATTGAGCCTTACGGTGCAGATACCATGCGTCTTGCTATTCTCTTTGTTGCTCCACCAGAGAAGGATTTTGACTGGGACGAGAAGGTCGTTGCAGGTGCAAATCGCTTCATTAAACGCGCATGGCGTGTGGTATGGGAGCTTGCACGTACGGCTGATGCTTCTGCCGTGCTCGACCACACAGCTTTGGATGCAAAGTCACTTGAGCTCAATCGTGTACTCAACGCCATGGGAATTCGCTGTACCTCTGAGTTTGACAAAGGTCAGTTCAATACGGCAATTTCTGCAGTTATGGAGTTGGTTAACGCAGCAAGTGCTTACATCAACGAGGTTCCTGCAGAGTCCAGAGATGCTGCGCTTTGCTATAAGGTTGCAAATGATGTGGTTGTCATGCTGGCTCCAATCATTCCTCACTGGGCAGAGGAGCTCAGCCACGAAGCTCTTGGTAAAAACATTCCTGTTTATCACCAGCCTTGGCCAGAGTTTGACCCAGAGCAGGCAAAGAGCAATACCGTTGAAATTGCTGTTCAGCTTAAGGGCAAGGTCCGCGCTCGCATTGAGGTCTCTGCCG
Organism: uncultured Atopobium sp.; assembly: GCA_916438965.1. Classification (GTDB taxonomy): domain Bacteria; phylum Actinomycetota; class Coriobacteriia; order Coriobacteriales; family Atopobiaceae; genus Lancefieldella. Next base: position 544,857 of record CAKAGI010000001.1, read on the forward strand.
ATGCTTCTGAGGAAGAGCTCACTGCAGCCGCAACTGAGGCAATTGCCGATCAGCTTGAGGGTAAAGAGATTAGAAAAGTCATTGTTGTTAAGGGCAGACTTGTGAATATCGTTGCCTAACAGCAAAAACACTTGACGAGAAGCCCTTTATCTCGTAATATTTTTCTAAACGTAGTTGTTATTTGTTGGAAGTGGGGTTGAGTTTTGACCCCGCTTCCTTTCTGTATGTAGATGAGGAGGTCATATGCAAAACGAAGGTGCAACACAGAAAATCTTGTCCGCACTAGAGCAGGCTGCACTCAATCACCACATTGATATTGTTGATGTAGAGATTGTTGGTTCTTCTAAGAATCCTGTGGTCAGAGTAAGAATTGACCATGATGATGAGACTGCAGAGACCATTTCTCTTGATGAGGTTGCTCAAGAAACATCGTGGATTTCAGAGACCATTGATGAGCTTGACCCATTCCCAGCATCGTTTACCTTGGAGGTTTCCTCTCCAGGTATGGCACGCCCACTTCGTCGTGCAAAAGACTTTGAGCGCTTTGCTGGTCAAGAGATTCAGCTTCAGACAACTGCTACAGAGGGTCGCCGTAAATTTACGGGCACACTTTTGGGCATTGAGGGTACAACTATCTCAATCCAGACAGAAGATGAGGTCTGTACTGTTGATTTGTCTGAGTTAAAGAAGTGCGTTATTAAACCGGTTTTTGATTTCTCGGCCTCAGCCAAGAAGTAGATAGAGAGGATTATTCATGGCATCTGAAATGATGGAAGCTTTGATGTTGCTTTGCCAGGAGAAGCACATCGATGAGTTGTATCTTCTGGACCGTTTGGAGCAGTCTCTGGCAAAAAGCTATGCAGATGTCCTCCATCTTGATTTTGGCGCTCGAGTCACTATTGATAGGGCTACAGGCCGCGTGTACGTCTATGAGCTTGTCCCTAAGGGTGAGCCAGATGAGGAGACTGGTGAGTACACTGAGTTTGACGAGGTAGACGTAACTCCTCCAGATACCAGCCGTATTGCTGCACAGCATGCTAAGGCGGAGATTAAGACCCTTGTGCGCAATGCCGCCCGTGCTCAGATTTATGATGAGTTCCGTGGCCGCATTGGTGACATCATCACAGGTACTGTTCTTCAGTCCACTCCTGATTTCACCATCATTAAGATTCGTGAGGGTGTTGAGGCAGAGCTTCCACATTTTGATCAGCGCCGTTTCCCTGATGAGCGCGATGAGCGTCCAGCAGGCGAGCGCTATCTTCACAACCAGCGCATTAAAGCAATTATTGTAGATGTCCGCGATCCTAATGCAGCACAACCAGCTGTCCGTGGAGAGCGTCAGCGTCCACCAATTGTTGTTTCTCGTACTCATCCAGATCTTATCCGTCGTCTCTTTGAGCTTGAGGTTCCAGAGGTCTATGACGGCGTCGTAAGCATCCGTTCTATTGCTCGTGAGGCTGGCGTCCGCTCTAAGATTGCGGTTTCCTCTGTTGATGAGCGTCTTGATCCGGTTGGAGCTTGTGTTGGTCCTAAAGGTAGCCGTGTTCGTACGGTAGTCTCCGAGCTCCGTGGTGAGCGCGTTGACGTTGTGCCTTGGTTTGATGACGCAGCTCGTTGCGTTGCTTCTGCACTTTCACCCGCACGCGTTTCTCGCGTTATTGTTGATGGTGCTACAGGTCACGCAACTGTCATCAGTTCCTGATGATCAGCTGTCTTTGGCTATTGGTAAAGAGGGACAGAATGCCCGTCTTGCCGCTCGTCTGACTGGTCTTCACATTGACATCAAGAATGAGTCCCTTGCTGCAAGCATCCTGAACAACCTTCCTGAGGTTGTTGAAGAGACTGTTGACGAGGAGGAGATTGCTCACCGCTGCAAGTATGTGAGCCCTAACGGAACTCCTTGCCGCAACATGGCAAGACCTGGCTCTGACTTCTGTGGCATTCATGATGATATGGAGAATGCAGAGATTTCTTCTGATCCAGACTCTCTGATTTAATCAACTACCTGTAACTACCCCGTCAACCGGAAGGTTTTCATATATGGCAAAAATGCGTGTACATGACCTTGCCAAAGAATATGGTATGCAGAGCAAGGAATTGCTTGAGCACCTTGCGGACATGAAGATTCCTGCAAAGTCTGCTTCTTCTACGCTTGAAGATGCATATATCTCTATTGTTCGTAAGAAACTCCAGCCTATTATGGAGGCTCGTGCTGCTGAAATTGCAGCTCAAAAGGCTGCTGAAGAAGAGGCTGCTGCCAAGGAGGCAAAGGCTGCTGCAGAGGCGGCAGAGGCTGAGCGACTTGCTGCAGAGGCAAGGCGTGAGGCTGAGCGTGCAGAAGAAGAGAAGAAGCGCGCTAAAGAAGAAGCTGCTCGTAAGAAAGAAGAGGAGCGACGCCGCGCTGAGGAAGAAAAAGAAGCGCCGTGAGGCTGAAGAGGCTGAGCGTAATCGCATAAAGGATACTGCTCCCAAGGCTGCTCCTTCTTTCAATAATCTGCTCGATCAGATTGCTCAGCAGGAAGAAGTTTTGAAGCAGCAGACAGCAGAGTCCGCTGCTCAAAAGAAGGCCGAGAAGGGACCAGAAACCACGCTCGCGCTAATGCAAGCGAGGCAAGTGGCGCTCCTGCTCGTCATAACTTCAAGAATGAGCGCGATGACGCTTCCATATCCGACGAGCGTCCAAACGGTAAGCGCAAGAAGAATCGTCGCGGTGGAGATGACGGAGAAGACCGTTATAGCCGCATGGCACGTGAGGCAGAGGCTTACAACAGGAGCCGTGTTCTTGATGAAGCTCGCGTTGCTATTGAAGAGGCAAGTCGTGAGTCTACTGGCCGCCGTAAAAAGCGTAAAGAGCGTCGCCAGAAGCAGGCAGCAGAGGCAGCTATGGAGCAGCGTATTGAGGAAGCGCTTGCAAACGATCAGGATATTTCCCAGCTTGATACCGTAAAGGTTCCTCAGGGCTCTACTGTCTCTGAACTTGCTGAGCTTCTTGGTGTTCCTGCAAATGACATCATTAAGCGCCTGTTCCTGCTTGGAAATCCTCTGACGCTTACCGAGACCATGTCTGATGAGCTCATAGAGATTGTTGCAGATGACCTTGGTCGCCAGATTAAGATTATGTCCAAGGAGGAGGAGAACTCTTTCACCTTCTACGATGATCCTAAGGATTTGAAGCCACGTCCTCCAGTAGTTACCGTTATGGGTCACGTTGACCATGGTAAGACATCACTTCTGGACGCAATCCGTCACACCGGTGTTGCAGCTGGAGAGGCTGGTGGCATTACTCAGGCAATCGGTGCTTCTCAGGTCACCATTAATGGCCGTGAGATTACCTTCATTGATACCCCAGGTCACGAGACCTTTACCGCAATGCGCGCTCGTGGTGCAAAGGTCACCGACATTGTCATTTTGATTGTTGCTGCAGACGACGGCGTTATGCCTCAGACCATTGAGTCTATCAACCACGCAAAGGCTGCAGGTGTTCCAATCGTAGTTGCTGTCAACAAGATTGATAAGCCAGGCGCAGATCCTACCCGTGTTCGTCAGGAGCTCACCGAGTATGGTGTTATTCCTGAGGAGTGGGGCGGACAGAACATGTTTGTTGACATCTCCGCTAAGCAGAATCTGGGCATCGACGATCTTCTCGAGACCATTATTCTTCAGGCAGATGTCCTTGAACTAAAGGCTAACCCAGACACCTTTGCTTCTGGTAACGTTCTTGAGGCTAAGCTTGACCGTGGTCGCGGCTCTGTTGCTACTGTTCTGGTTACGCGCGGTACACTTCACATCGGCGATGCTCTTGTTGCTGGTATGGCATTTGGTCGCGTTCGTGCAATGCTCGATCCTAAGGGCAATAACGTTGAGACTGCTGGTCCTTCTGACGCAGTAGAGATTCTTGGCCTGCAAACCGTTCCTGGTGCAGGCGATGAGTTCCGCGTCTTCCAGGAGGAGCGTGACGCTCGTGAGCTTGCTGACCAGCGTGCTCTTAAGGCTCGTATTGAAGAGCAGAACCGTGTCAAGCACGTTACCCTTGAGAATCTCTTTGATACCATGGCTGACCGTGACGTCAAGGAACTCAACCCTCATCATCAAAGCTGACGTTCAGGGCTCCATCGAGGCACTCCAGGATTCTCTGGACAAGATGGATCAGTCCGAGGTTCGCATCAGCACTATCCACTCTGCTGTTGGTGGAATCACCGAGACCGACGTTGTTCTCGCCGATGCTTCCAACGCAATTATCATTGGCTTTGGTGTCCGTCCAGATGCAAAGGCTAAGCTTGCTGCAGAGCGCGTAGGCGTTGAGATTAGAACCTATGGCGTCATCTACAAGGCAATCGAAGAGATTGATGCTGCTCGTATTGGTATGCTTAAGCCAACTGAGCAGGAGGTCCAGACCGGTATTGCTGAAGTTCGCGATACCTTCAAGGTACCAAAGGTTGGTATTGCCGCTGGTTGTATGATCTCTGAGGGTGAAATTTCACGTGACGATAAGATCCGTCTTATCCGCGACGGTTTTGTTGTCTACGACGGAAAGATCGCCTCGCTCAGACGCTTCAAGGAAGACGTCAAGAGCGTTAAGTCCGGCTACGAATGTGGTATTGGCCTTGAGAACTTCCAGGACATCAAACCTGGCGACCAACTTGAGGGTTACCGCATTGAGCAGGTGGCTCGTACCGAGTAAGAAGGGACAGCATGAAACAGAATCAGTATTCTCGTCGTACTAATGAGATTGCTCGAGAAAAGCTCAGCTGGATCCTTTTGTTTGAAATTTCTGATCCTGATCTCCAGCTTGTGACCGTCACAAGCTGTGAGGTCTCGGTTGATAAGTCCTTTATGCGCGCCTATGTGAGCTGTGAGCCTGATCGTTATGAGAAGGTCCTTGCAGCTCTTAAGCGTGCAAAAGGTAGGATTCGCTCGCTTTTTGGGTCACGCGCTTAATTGGCGCGTCACTCCTGAGCTTGATTTTTAAAATTGATACCACTACCGATGAGGCTGAGCGTATTGCTCAGGCGCTTGAGGTAGTTCCTCCAACTCTTGGTGTCGAAAAGGACGAATTTGGCTATCCTGTCGCTTCCGATGACGAGAGCTCAGACGAGGAGGCGTAAGTACTTGGCGTTACTGAAAACAAAAGTCAGTCGTCCAGAGTTTGACGAGGTTATTGCTCTTATCGAGCAGGCCACGTCGATCGTCGTATGCGCGCACACCTCTCCTGATGGCGATGCCATTGGCTCTGGTTTGGCGCTCTCTTCGATTATCCAAAGAAGATGGCCAGAGAAGGCCATAACTAACCTCTTGGCAGATGCTGATGGGGAAGTGCCACGCATCTATCAGTTTCTTGAGGGTGCGGATAGCTTTGTTCCTGCCAACAAATATGTGGGTACGCTAGATCTCTTTATCTGTGTAGATCTCTCATCTGCAGGTCGTTTGGCTGATGCTGAGCCTCTGATGCGCCGTTCAAAGATGGTGGCAGTACTTGATCATCATCCTTATAACGAGGTGTATTGGAACGCAGGTTTAGTGCGCCCAGACGCCGCAGCAACTGGTGTCATCATTACCGAGTTTGCTTGTCATCTAGGCGCTACTCTTACTCCTGCTGAGGCACAAAATCTTATGTGTGCTCTGGTAACTGATACAGGCCGCTTCCAATACCAAAATGCTGACGGTGAGGCGTTTGAGGTTGCAGGTTTGCTGGTAGAGTCTGGAGCTTCTCCTTCTCAGATTGCACTTCACGTATATCAAAGCGACCGTTTGGCTTATTTGCACCTTGCAGCAAAGGTTATGGGACGCATCCGTACCTTTGGTGAGGGGCGCGTTGCGTATAGCTATGTCACTGCAGCAGACCTTGCTATTTCGAGCGTTCCACTTTCAGAGATGGATGGTCTGGTAGATATCGTACGCTGTGTTGAGGGAACAGAAATCGCGCTCTTCCTCAAAGAGGTTGATGGCGGCAAAGTTCGCGGCAACCTGCGCTCAAAATCAGAGCTTGATATTTCTGGTGTTGCTCGTCAAATGGGTGGCGGCGGACATACCGCTGCTGCAGGCTTTACCGCAGAAGGTACCATTGATGATGTGTTCACAGAGGTAGCTTCTATGCTCATTGATCTTCTCGCGCTTGACAAGGAGTCATAGGTGAAGCGAGGAGCTAGCGGAATAAACGCTCTTATTGCGATTGACAAGCCACTTGGCCTCACCAGTCATGACGTGGTTTCTCGCGTTCGTCGTGCACTTAGCGAGAAACGCGTGGGACACGCAGGCACACTGGATCCAAACGCCAGCGGCGTTCTGGTTGTGGGCATTGGTCTTGCCACAAAGCTGTTGGGCCTCCTGACGCTGGACCGCAAGGGATATGTGGCTGACGTTTCGTTTGGCACCCGCACCTCAACCGATGATGCAGATGGTCAGGTTGTAGCCACTGCACCTGTTCCAGAAGAGCTACGCGATGCAGAGTTTGCTCGCGCTGCATGCGCAAAGCTGGCGGGTACGGTAGACCAGCTTCCACCTGCGGTTTCTGCAATATCTGTTGAAGGAAAACGCGCCTATCAGCTTGTCCGTGAAGGCAAAACTCCAGAGCTTGCTGCGCGCAGAGTTCACATCTATGACGCAACATTTTTGGCAGTCCATACACCATCAGCTGATGAGGCGCCAATTTGGACTGTTGCCTTTGACGTTTCTAAGGGAACATACATTAGAAGCATCGCGCGAGACCTGGGCCAAGAGCTTGGAACAGAAGCTCATATTAGCGGATTAAGAAGAACGTTTTCTGGTCCCATTACGCTAGGTAGCTGCGTATCATTGGAGGAACTGGAGCAAAACCCAACTGAGGTTCTTAACGCAAAGAGTCTCAATCCAATAGAGGTCCTTGGATATCCAGTGCACAAACTCACTCCAGCTGAATACAAGTATGTAGAGGTTGGTAAGCGTTTTGGTATTCCTGAAGATCTCTCAGATACGCCTCACAATTCTCTTGTGAGTCTGGTGTGGAATAACCTCCTGGTAGGCATTTGGTGTAGACAGGGTTCTTCGCTCGTCTGCCAAACAAATTTTTCTCAAGGCATTTTGTGTAAGTAGGGACGTACGTTGTATAAGGTTGAACGCATAGCACAATCGGTGATGTATGGAAGCCTTCTTCCTGCTCCTTTAGAGCTTGGTGACGCTGACTTCTATACACTGCGTTCAAACTGCTATCAGCAACCTTGCGTGTGCGTGCTTGGCGTCTTTGACGGTCTTCATGAGGGCCACCAAGGGCTTCTCGCCAGCGCAAAAAAGGATGCAAAAGCTCGTAACGTGCCTCTTATAGCAGTGACGTTTCTTCCTGACCCTGTTGAGGTACTGTTTGACGCATCTCCTCGTCGCTTGCTCTCGGGAGAAGATAGGCTCCGCGCGCTTGCTGCATGGGGAGTAGATGGCATTTTAGTACATCACTTTACCCGCGAGTTTGCGGCTTTGAGCGCGACTCAGTACGTGAAAGACAAGCTACTTCCGCATGTATTTGCTACATCAGTTTACGTGGGCTCAGATTTTAGCCTCGGCGCTCAGGGTGCAGAAGGAATAGCGCTGTTGACGTCCCTTGGGAAAAAGCATGGCTTTGAGGTGCATGCTCATGAGCTTTTTTGTTCAGGTGGGCAGAAAATCTCTGCAACTCGTATTAGAGATTTGCTAGAACAGGGTAGTGTCGAGACTGCTGCAAGCCTGTTAGGTCGTTGGCATTTTGTCAGTGGCATGGTTACTCATGGCCGTGGGCAGGGAACCGGTTTTGGTTTTCCTACCGCTAACGTAGCGCTTGATGTACGTGATTGTATCCCTCAAGACGGCGTATATGCCTGTTATGTTGTACATGATTCGACAGCGTGGCCTGCAGCTGTTAATGTGGGAAAAAGCTCCTACATTTGAGTCACAGACAGAACCCTTGTTAGAAGCTAATTTACTGGGATTTATGGGCAACTTATATGACGCTCAAATCCAGACGGTGTTTGTAAAAAGACTGAGAGAATCTAGAAAATTCGATTCGCTCGAAGACCTTAAGCAAGCCGTTCGTGGAAATATAGACTGGGTAGCTCAGAATCTGGGTACGACTTCATATAACTTAGACAGTAGGGAGGTGGCAGATGATAACTGACGAAGATAAAGAGCGTGTGAGACAAGCAATTGATTTTTGTCACGCTTGTTTCAGAAACAGTTGAGCTAAAACCTCGAGGTCAGGACTATTGGGGATGCTGCCCCTTCCACCAAGAAAAAAGCCCTTCGTTTAAGATAAATCCCTCTACAGGTCTCTGGCACTGCTTTGGTGCGTGCTCAGAGGGCGGAGATGTCTTTAGCTATGTCATGAAGCGAGAAAACCTCGAGTTTCCTGACGCTATTAGATACCTTGCAGACAAAGCAGGAATTACCCTTTCTGAAGAGGCACATGTTTCTAAGGGTCCTCGCAAAAATCGGTTGATAGAATGCCTTACAGAGGCCGAGAATTACTTCCACTCCATGCTTATGCGCGGAAGGGGAGAAGGTCCTGAGGCTGCGCGCGCGTATCTCTCTGGTCGTGGGTTTGGTGCAGCTGTTTGTAAGCGCTGGAAGCTGGGATATGCTCCTGGTAGGGGTGCGCTCGTTACACACCTGCGCAAATGTGGTTATACCACGCAAGAGATGATTGCTGCCAACCTTGCCGTAGAGCGCAATGGACGCATTAGCGACTGGTTCTATGACCGCGTGATGTTTCCCATTCATGATGAACAGGGAAGAACTATTGCGTTTGGTGGCAGGCTTACTAAAAAGGTAGAAAATGCACCTAAGTATCTCAACACAAGAGATACTACGGTCTTTAATAAAGGTAAGCACCTCTTCGCCTATGATGTTGCAAAGGAAACCATTACAGCACAATCAGAGGCAATTATTTGTGAGGGCTATACTGATGTTATTGCCATGCATGAAGCGGGCTTCACAAATACCGTAGCAGCACTTGGTACTGCCTTTACGTCTGACCACGTAAAGCTTATTGATCGCCAGCGTGCGCGTAAAATTATTTGCATGTTTGATGGTGATGCCGCGGGACAACATGCAGCTGCAAGAGCTATTAAATATATTGATAAAACAACCGCAGCTTTTCTCTGTGTTGTTTTGCCCAATAATCAAGATCCCATGGAGTTTCTCGCGGAATCAGGTGCAGAAAAGCTTCGTCCTATCTTGGACTCTGCACGTCCACTCATGGACTTTGTCTTTGATTCCACACTTTCAGAATTTGATATCTCCGTTCCAGGAGGTCGCGTTAAGGCACTTGACGCCCTTGCATCTTTACTGGCACCACTTAAGAATTCTGTGCTGCTCAGCGAGTATGCGCTTCGCGTTGCTGACATTTTGCACATTGATGTTGAAGAAGTAAAGCGAGCTATCAAGGCTGCTCCTATCCAAGATGACGCTCCAGAGAGTCGTGTTCACAGGCATGCGCAAAAATTTGTACAGAAATCCGCACAGAATCAATCGTATAGGCCAACGTATGATGAAGGTCCAACATACGACGATGTTTCACCATATGATGATCAGGCGTATGGTGCATCAGCTGCGGGATATACATCAAGATTCGCACAGGGATTTTCTGTAGAAGATCGCAGGCAGATTAACTCAGAACTTGAACTGCTGAGCGTCATGGCAACCAACCTTTCGCTGGTGCGTGAGTATCAGGATAGGATTGCAGATTTTGTATGGGCTGACGCACGTCATCAGACCATGGCATGGGCAATGTTAGCAACCCCAGAAGGTGCTACGCCTGCCCAGGTGGTTGCCGCCGCTGTAGCAGTTGAGCCAAATGCAGCTGCCATTCTCTCTTCTGGTCGCGTTATTTCTGAGGGTGCTTCAGACACGCGACGCTCACTTGAGTTTATTGTGGATACGGTTGACTACTATTCCGTACAGCGTAAATTGCGAGAAATTCGTTCTCAACTGCGTTCTAGTTCTTATGAGGGCACAACTTCTGATGACGCGCATGCGCAGGAACAGCTTGTTGCTGCACAAGCACTTCAAGCTCGCGCACTTGAGTTGGGAAAGAAACTCACTTCTGGTCAGTAGGAGATAGTAATTTTGTATAGAAAGTACTCATTCAATTTTTATAAATTACAATGAGTAATTTGATTACGAACAGATATTTTTGGGTATAAACACCTGCGCTAATCTATCGAAAGGATATTTGTGGCTGCAAAAAGGCAAATGACGAGGTTAAACTCTCAGATGAACTTGCTAAAATTGTTGATGATCTAGTGAGTTCTTCAAAGTCTAACGGTAGTATCAGCGAAGATGATATTCAGATTGCTATTCGTGATGTTGACGTCAATGATGATGAGCTTTCAGATTTATATGATTCGCTGCGCGTTAAAGGTGTAGAAATTACTACCGCATCAGAAGCAACCGTTTCCTTCGCAATTGAAGATGATGCCGCAGAAGATGATTTTTTTCTTCCGACGATGATCTAGATGATTCATCAGAATTCGAAGACGAAGATGATGAAGATTTTGATGCCGCCAATGAGGCGCGTGAAGTCAAGGAGGCATTGCGCTCTGTTTCTAAGGCAAAAGTTTCCAAGCCAAAACGTTCTTCTCGCGCACGAGCTCGTCGCTCTGATACTACAACGGTTATGCTTACCGGCGATCCTGTTCGTATGTACCTTAAAGAGATTGGTAAGGTTGACCTTCTGACTGCATCAGAAGAGGTCCACCTAGCTATGAAGATTGAGGCTGGTACAGCAGCTGCTCAGAAACTTGAGGATTTTGAGGACGGTCTTATCGAACTTAACCGTGCTGAGCAGCGTCGTCTGATGCGCATTGAGTCTGTAGGACTTGACGCTAAGCAGCAGCTCATTTCCGCAAACCTTCGTCTTGTTGTCTCTATTGCAAAGCGCTACGTTGGCCGCGGCATGCTCTTCCTCGATCTTATCCAGGAAGGAAACTTGGGCCTTATTCGTGCTGTCGAGAAGTTCGATTACACCAAGGGCTTTAAGTTTTCTACGTATGCCACTTGGTGGATTCGCCAGGCAATTACCCGCGCTATTGCTGATCAGGCACGTACCATTCGTATTCCTGTTCACATGGTTGAGACTATCAATAAGCTCATTCGTGTTCAGCGCCAGCTTCTACAAGACCTTGGTCGAGATCCAAGTCCAGAAGAGATTGGCGCAGAGATGGGCATGTCTCCTGATCGCGTTCGTGAGATCCAGAAGATTAGCCAGGAGCCAGTTTCTCTTGAGACACCAATTGGTGAAGAAGAAGATTCTCAGCTTGGAGACTTTATTGAGGACTCTTCTGCAGTTGCTCCACCAGATGCAGCTTCTGATTCTATGCTTCGAGAGCAGCTTGAGCAGGTCCTTGATGGTCTTGCAGACCGTGAGCGTAAGGTTATTAAGTTCCGCTTTGGTCTTGAGGACGGACACCCTCGCACTCTTGAAGAGGTAGGCAAGGAGTTTGGTGTTACACGTGAGCGAATTCGTCAGATTGAATCTAAGACCTTAGCTAAGCTTCGCCATCCTTCTAGGTCCGGTCGTCTTAAGGACTACATGGAGGAGTAGCTCTCTTTAAGTTCTCAATCAATCACACAGGCATCTTTTGGGATAAAAATTTTTTTCCAAAAAAATGCTTGCATGGTTTTTGAATGACTCTCTATACTTAAACACCGCTGAGAAGCACACTTATTCCCCGATGGCGCAGCGGTAGCGCAGCTGACTGTTAATCAGCGTGTCGCAGGTTCAAATCCTGCTCGGGGAGCCAGAACTTTCAAGACCAGGCATTGCCTGGTCTTTTTTGTTATAGGGTTCTTAGCCCACAACTTTTCAAGCATCTTATAGCCATTTGTCCTGTTTTATATTTTTTATCCTCAGAAAATTCAAAATTGATACCACAAAAGGTACAAAACATAACGCTTACGGTGTTTCTGCAACCGTTGAGCGATATCGCATAAGTGGTGTTAAGTAGATTTGTTAACGTACTCATCAAGGTCAGTGTTGTACAAAAGGTACAACAAACGAGAAAGGGCACTACTATGGATGTGTCTCGTCGCAGTTTTCTAAAGTTCTGTGGTCTTGGCGTTCTGAGCGTTGGTGGATCTAGCGTTCTTGCAGCTTGCGCACCTAGCGAGAAAAAAGAGGAAGGTGCAAAGGATGCAAAGGTAGAGAACAAGGATAAGCCTGTTGTCTTCTTTAACCGCCAGCCTTCCAACAGCTCTACTGGTGAGCTTGACACCAACACCCTTAACTTCAACAAGGACACCTATTACGTCGGCTTTGACGCAGTTCAGGGTGCAGAGCTTCAGGGCCAGATGGTTCTGGACTACGTAAAGGCTCACGCAGCTGAGCTTGACCGTAACAAGGACGGCATTATTGGTTACGTTCTTGCTATTGGTGACATTGGTCACAATGACTCCATCGCACGTACCCGTGGTGTCCGCAAGGCACTTGGTACCGGCATTGAGAAGGACGGCAAGATTATTTCCGATCCAGTAGGCACCAACACCGACGGCTCCGCTTCTGTTGTTCAGGACGGTAAGCTTGAGGTCGGCGGCAAGACCCTACACCATTCGTGAGCTTGCTTCTCAGGAGATGAAGAACACCGCTGGTGCAACTTGGGACGCAGCAACCGCTGGTAACGCAATTGCAGCATGGTCTTCCTCCTTCGGTGAGCAGATCGATGTTGTTGTTTCCAACAACGATGGTATGGGCATGTCCATCTTCAACGCATGGTCAAAGGCTCAGAAGGTCCCAACCTTTGGTTATGACGCTAACTCTGATGCTGTTGCAGCTATTGCTGACGGCTATGCAGGCACCATTTCCCAGCACCCAGATGTTCAGGCTTACCTGACTCTCCGCCTGCTCCGCAACGCTCTTGACGGCGCTGACATCAACACCGGCATTGAGTCCGCAGACGACGCTGGCAACAAGATTGACTCCAAGGACTACAAGTATGTTGCAGAGCAGCGTTCTTACTATGCTCTCAACCTTGCTGTTACCGCTGAGAACTACAAGGACAATCTGGATGCAACTACTACCTATCCAGAGGCTTCCAAGCAGCTTGACGCAGCAAAGCACCCAGAGAAGAAGGTTTGGCTCAACACCTACAACTCTGGCGATAACTTCCTTGGCTCAACCTATGTTCCACTGCTCAAGAAGTATGCTCCACTGCTCAACCTCAACGTTGAGTTCATCGCAGGCGACGGCCAGACTGAGTCCAACATTACCAACCGTCTTGGCAACCCTGACGAGTACGATGCATTTGCATTCAACATGGTTAAGACCGACAACGGTTCTTCCTATACCCAGCTGCTTAAGTAATTAAGTAGTCGATAGCACGAAACAATACCGGAGGGGAGATACCTACTCTCCTCCGGTGTTCTCGCGAATAAGCGCAAAAACTTAGCGAGATAAGGGGTGATTACATGGCAGATACAGAAAACGATATCGTTCTAACTATTGATGGAATGAGTAAGTCCTTTGGACGTAACCGTGTTCTAGATCACATTTCAATGAACGTACGCCGTGGAACCGTTATGGGTCTTATGGGAGAGAACGGCGCAGGCAAATCTACCATGATGAAGTGCCTGTTTGGTACGTATCAAAAAGATGAAGGCAAGATATTTCTTGATGGCAAAGAGGTCAGTTTCTCTGGACCAAAAGACGCTCTTGAGAATGGCGTTGCAATGGTTCACCAGGAACTTAACCAGTGCCTGGATAGAAATGTTGTAGATAACTTGTTCCTTGGTCGCTATCCCGTTAATGCAATGGGTGTCGTTGACGAGGGACGCATGAAAAAAGAAGCAAACGAGCTCTTTAGACGTCTGGGCATGACGGTTGATCTGACTCAGCCTATGAAGAACATGTCTGTATCTCAGCGTCAGATGGTTGAGATTGCTAAGGCAATTTCCTACAACGCTAAGATTATTGTTTTGGATGAGCCTACTTCTTCACTTATGACCCAAGAGGTCGAGAAACTCTTTGAGATGATTCATATGCTCAAAGAGCAAGGAATTTCACTGGTTTACATTTCTCACAAGATGGATGAGATTTTTTTGAGATTTGTGACGATATTTCAGTTCTTCGTGACGGCAAACTTGTTATGACCAAGCGCTCCGATGAGACCAACATGAATGAGCTCATCTCTGCAATGGTTGGCCGTTCACTTGAGAACCGCTTCCCAGAAGTTACTAATACACCTGGTAAGACGTATCTTTCTATTCAGCACCTTTCAACTAAATACGAGCCATACCTTCAGGATGTCACCTTTGACGTCAAGAAGGGTGAGATTTTTGGCTTGTATGGTCTTGTTGGCGCTGGTAGAACTGAGCTTCTGGAAACAATCTTTGGTGTAAGAACCAGAGCTGCAGGTCGTGTATACGTCAATGACCACCTTATGAACTTCTCGACAGCTGCAGAAGCAATGGATCACGGCTTTGCCATGATTACTGAGGAGCGTAAGGCAAACGGTCTGTTCCTTAAGGGTGACTTGACGTTTAACACAACCATCGCAAACTTGAACCAGTACAAGTCTGGTCCAATTCTTTCTGATCCTAAGATGACTAAGGCTACCGTCAACGAGCTCAAGGTTATGAACACCAAGGCTCAGGGTCCAACAGACCTGATTTCAAGTCTTTCTGGCGGCAATCAGCAGAAGGTCATTTTTGGTAAGTGGCTCGAGCGCTATCCTCAGGTATTTTTGATGGACGAGCCTACTCGTGGTATTGACGTCGGCGCTAAATATGAGATTTACCAGCTCATCATTGATATGGCAAAGAGCGGTACCACTATTATTGTTGTCTCTTCGGAGATGCCAGAGATTCTGGGAATTACCAACCGTATTGGCGTTATGTCCAACGGCAGACTTTCGGGCATCGTTAACACCAACGAGACTAATCAAGAAGAACTCCTGCGCCTCAGCGCAAAGTACCTGTAGGAGAGGATGATACATATGCCAAAAACAGGTGGATCTGTTCTGACGGCCGAGCAGGAAAAAGAGCTGCTAAAGCCTATTGATCAGAAGATTGGTTCCATTCAGGCTCAGATTGATGAGCTTCGCGCAAATGGTACCAACAAGGTAATTTCAACACTGAGCGCAATCGAGTCCACAAAGCGCGATAAGTCTATCTCTGCAGAAGAGCGCAACACGCTTATCGAGGGCTACAAGGCTGAGCTTGAGCATGCCAAGAAGGTTGAGTCCGAGAATAGCGCTCAGGTCTCTAAGCTCATTGCAGAGGCAGAGGCTTACCTCAAGGAGCACTACAAGAGTGAGTATCTTGAGCCTGTAAAGGCTAGCTGCGCCCTTGAGAAGGAGCAGGCTAAGCAGAATTACGCTGCTGCTCTTGAGCGCCTTAAAAAGGAGCACGAAGAGGCTGTAAGTAAAACCTCTGATGCTCAGGAAATTAAGGACGAGAAGTACGTCTATAAGAATCGTCAGTTTGACGCTAAGGTCAACTACCAGAAGGAGCTTCAGCGCATCAAGGATCGCGCTCACAGCGCTTTCAGCCACGAGTATCACCTCATTGACCTTCTGAGAATGTCTAAGTTTACGCTTCTTGAGTCTCAGGCTCAGAAGTGGGAGAACTACAAGTACGCATTTAACACCCGTTCATTCTTGCTTCAGAACGGTCTGTACATTGTTATTCTCATGGTATTCATTGCTCTTTGTATTATTACCCCAGCAGTCAAGGGCACGCAGCTTTTGACATACTCCAACGTCATTAACATTCTTCAGCAGGCAGCTCCTCGAATGTTCCTGGCACTTGGTGTAGCTGGCCTGATTCTGCTTACCGGTACTGACTTGTCTATTGGTCGTATGGTTGGTATGGGTATGACTGCATCAACCATCATCATGCACCAGGGCATAAACACAGGTCAGGTCTTTGGTATTACCTTTGACCTTACTGGTCTTCCAATTCCTGTGAGAATTGTTTTGGCACTGGTTACCTGTATTGTCCTGTGCACCTGCTTTACCAGTATTGCAGGCTTCTTCACCGCTAAGTTTAAGATGCACCCATTCATTTCCACCATGGCTAACATGCTGATTATCTTCGGTCTTGTTACCTATGCAACAAAGGGTGTTTCGTTTGGTGCTATCGAGCCTTCTATTCCAGACATGGTCATCCCACGTATTGGCAAGTTCCCAACTATCATTCTGTGGGCCGTTGCTGCAATTGCAATTGTTTGGTTCATCTGGAACAAGACTACCTTTGGTAAGAACCTCTACGCAGTAGGTGGAAACCCTGAGGCAGCTGCAGTTTCCGGTATTTCAGTCTTTAGGGTTATGGTTGGCGCCTTTGTCATGGCTGGTATTCTCTACGGATTTGGTTCTTGGCTTGAGTGTATGCGCATGGTCGGCTCGGGCTCAGCTGCATACGGTCAGGGTTGGGACATGGATGCAATCGCGGCCTGTGTTGTCGGTGGCGTCTCATTTACCGGTGGTATTGGTAAGATTTCAGGCGTTACCGTAGGTGTTCTCATCTTCACTGCTTTGACTTACGCACTGACTATTCTTGGTATTGACACCAACCTTCAGTTTGTCTTCTCGGGCGTTATTATCCTGACTGCAGTTACCTTGGACTGCTTGAAGTACGTTCAGAAGAAGTAAACCTAGCGTCCCGTAGCAACACGCGGCGCACGGAAAAGCGCTGCAAGTGCGGGCGCACCAAGCGCGGGCAAGCGCAACACTACATGCAGGTTTCGAGGCGTCTACTCACGTAGGCGCCTCTTTTTTGCGCACAAATTGAGGTTTGCACGTTATGAAAAAGTGCATTTACGGGAAATCTGAAATCACGCAGGTCAAGAGGACAATAGCATTGGATATATGTCCTTTTAGATTTTGGTGACCACACCTATGTCGGATATTCTGCTATTTCTGGCGAGAAAAACACATCTATGTCGGATATTCTGCAGATTTAGAGCGAAAAAACACCTCAATGTCACATATTCTGTTAACTATTAACAGAATATGTGACATTGCTGTGGTCAAGGAACAAAGCAGAGATCATTTTGACAGAATATGTGACATTGCTGTGGTAAAGGAGTCAAGTAGGTCCCATGTATGACAAAATGCTCAACATCGTTGTGCTCAGATAGCCGAACTTCCCAGCTCGTGGAAAACAAGAGGACCGATCTTCTCGGCCCTCTTGTTGGGTGATTATATGTGCAACTCGCATAGAAGCTGTGAGTTCTGTGACTCCGTACAGACGCAAGTAAAGTGTGGGATATCTAGCTCTATAACTTGAGAACTACGTCAAAGCTGATAAACCTGAAGTCTACAGAGACTCGAGGAAGCGCAGTTGTGCGGCTCGTCCTTCTTCGTCCCACTTGAATACACCAGCGTCCTCAAGTACGTGCGAGAAGACAATGCCAACCTCGTCGTAGATGTATTTCTTGAGCTCCTCGGACGAGAGGGGAAGTGTCGTCTTTCCTCAAAGCGTCACCATTGTTAGAAGCGTCGCCCTGCTCAAGTAGTTTTGCGTAAATCTGACGTGCCCAATCGGCATGAGAGATAGTGGTAGAGTCTGTGGTGAGCTGACCATAGACAGCGTTGGCTTTCTTGTCATTTGCCAGACACTGCTCCATGACCGACTGAACTTTGTTGAGCTCAGGCACAAGGCGAGGCGGAAGCACAGCAAGTCCCATAACCTCGATGAGACCAATGTTCTCTTTCTTAATATGATGGTACTCGGCATGTGGATGAAAGACGCCAAGCGGATGCTTGTCGCTGGTTACGTTGCAGCGCAGCGCAAGGAAGACCTCGTAGGTGCCATCTTCAAGCTTGCGGACAACAGGGGTAACCGTGTTGTGGGGCTCACCATCAGTTTGCGCGAAGACAAAGACGGACTCGTCGGAATAGTCACGCCATGCGGTGATGATAAACTCCGCGGCCTTGAGTGCTTCTTCTCGGCTGGTTGAGGAGAGGCGAAGGACAGAAAGCGGCCATCTGAGAACAGCTCCTGCAACACTTGGGAACCTTTCAAGCTCAAACTCTTCTGCCACCTCTGCACGCATCATGGGGAACTCGTAACGACCGCCTTGGTAGTGATCGTGCGAGAGGATCGATCCACCCACAATAGGTAAATCGGCATTTGAGCCAATAAAGTAGTGGGGGAACCTGTCCACAAAGTCAAAGAGGTTGACGAGTGCCTCGTGATCAATGTGCATAGGAATGTGATCCGAATTCATGGCAATGCAATGCTCGTTGAAGTATGCATACGGACTGTACTGGAATCCCCAACGATGCTGGTTGAGCTCAATGGGGATGATGCGCAGATTCTGCCTAGCAGGGATGAGCTCCTGCGCCAGACGAAGCGCCGCGTCCAGAATAACCCTCGTTGTCCAGACAGAGCTGACATACAGGGTACTTCTCATCAGAAGAGTTTTGAGCCGTTTTTGCTGCGGCAATCTCACGAGGATCTTTTTCGGGCTTGGAGAGATTAATGGTGATTTCAAGGTCTCCCCAGGTAGTTGATGAAGTCCACGTGATGTTTCTTGCAATGGCGCTTCTTCTCACATAGCCTGCATCGCAGCAAAGAGCGTAGAACCAGTCAGTTGCAGCACGAGGACCCTTGGCAGCATAAAGCTCATCAAAATGATGCGCAACTTCGGAAGGTTTAGGCAACAGTAGACCCATGACACGCATGGCAAATGAGTCTTCGCCACTCTGGGTGTTCTCAGCTAGACCGTGAGCAACGGCCAGGCGTGCAAGCTCAGCGAGCGTCTGATCAAGATCAAACGACGCCAAATCAAGCTTGTCCCAAGACTTAACGGGAGCTGGACCTTCGTACGAAAGCGTGTCTAACAGCGCGTTATAACACCAGGTCAGATCCTCGGTTTGAATGAGACCACGCTCACAGGCATACGCAACAAGCTGCTGAATGCAAAGAGCGCTTTCATTGTCTGCTACAGCCATTGTGCACAAGCTCCCTGGTCAGAGATAGCGTAGTGTCGGCAAGCACCCTCGCCAAACCACTGGTTCATCTGTGCAATGAAGGTCTCGACAAGGGCGAGAGGAACAAAGCACTGGATAGAGCCGCCAAAACCGCCACCGTGAATGCGAACGGCGCCAGTACCTTTTTAAGATACTCTCAGCCAAGCCAAGGGCAAGCATAGCTGGCTGATATGAGCCAGAAGTAGAAACATTCTGCAGATACATGCCAGAGCTTGCACCAGAAGCATTGGTGAGCGCAATAAAGGACTCAATATCGGAGTTCTGGAGATCTGCCCATCGCTTGTCAACCAGGTCATTCTCGTACCAGTAGTGGATAGCACGGAGAAGTGCGCGATCTCCAAGATCTTCTCGCAATTCAGTAACGCGAGCTTGGAAGTCTTCAACAGGAACCTCGAGAGGCGAGTCTTACCAAAAGCTGCTGCAACTTTCTGCATCTCTACGGGGACAGCCGCGTATTCATCAGTGAAGGCAACGTGGTCGCAGCCAACATCAACAAGGCAGAGAGCGTAGCCGTAATCCTCAAAGTTAAGGTCTAGCTTTTCCGCCTTGGGTTCTGCGGAATCTTCAAAGTTCATAAAGGCAAGGCCGCCAAGGCAAACAGCAAGCTGATCCATAAGACCACAAGGCTTGCCAAAGTAAACGTTTTCTGTGTTTTGGCTCATCTGAGCAAGTTTAACGGCGGAAATCTCACTGCCTCCCTTCCAGAGCGTTTCCATTGCGCGACCTGCTGCTGCCTCAAAAAGCAGCAGAGGAAGAAAAGTCCACCGCCACCAGGTACGTCGCTTACTACTGCCATGTCAAAACCAGATGGCTCAAAACCAAGTTTTACCAGGTTTGCTGCCATACCGCGAACAATGGCTTTGGTAGTAAGGTATTCACTCTCGGAAGGCTCAAGGTTTGTAAAGTCCACCTCAAAAGGGTCATAGCCTACGCTGGCTACACGAATAACGCCTAAGCTATTAGGAGCACAAATAGCGTTAATAGCAACATCAAGAGCGCCTGCAATGACATGACCGCCCTCGTGGTCAGTATGGTTACCTGCAATCTCAGAACGACCAGGAGCATGTACTGCAAGATAGCGATCAGCTTTTTCCGAACATCTGCTCAAAGTGGTCTTTTGCACAGTTAAGCTGTGCAAGTGTCTTTTTATCAAACGAATGAGCCATGGTGTTCCTTTCCTTGTGATGCTTGTGAAGCTACGTAAACCTTAAAAGAATCGATACACAATCTGTGAGCTGTATGGCTGATCATGCGTGCAAACTGGCTGAGGCCACTCTGCATGATGAGCACAATCTGGATAAAACTCACTCTCAAATGCAAAACCTGCCAGCGGTTTATAACTTGCTCCATCTTTTGCGCGAGCCTCATCAATCCAGTTACCGGTGTAAAGGTGAGCTCCTGGAGCAGTTATTTGAATCTCAAGAGAGCGCCCACTCTCTGACGTGGCGAGAAGGGCGGGACGAAGCTGTCCATCTGCATAGTTGTTGATGGCAAAGCAGTGGTCATAGCCACGAGCAATTTTGAGCTGCACATTGTCTATTTCAATATCCTTGCCAATTGCCTTTGGTGTGCGGAAATCAAAAGGAGTTCCTGCAACAGAGTCAATAGTTCCCGCAGAAACCGAGTCTTCTCTCAAAGGGAGATATGAATCTGCACGAATGGTTAGGTTGTGACCACAGACATCCCCTGAGTCATGTCCATTCAGGTTGAAATACACATGATTGGTCATATTTACAAAGGTAGGGGCATCAGTGGTGCAGGCATAGGTAAGGTTAACGGTTGATTGAGTTGACTCTTCAACAAGTTCATAACGTGCAGTGATATGACGATTACCTGGTAGACCATACTCACCGTCAACAAGATCAATGCTAAAAACTACTGCGTTATGAGCTTCATCAAGCTTTGTCTGCCAAATGCGTTTATGAATACCAGCGATAAGATCAGTGTGCAGGTTATTTTGATTATCTGGACCATTATTTTTTGGTAGATGATAGACAACCCCATTAAGAGGAATTTCTGCTTTATCTGCACGGTTAGCAGAAGGCCCAATAGAAGAACCAAAACAAGCAGGGTTATCTAAATATGAATCAAAAAGGCTATAACCTAAAACAACGTCTGCACGAGTTCCATAGGTGTCAGGTACTGCAATACCAAGAATAGTTGCACCAAAATTAGTAAGTTTTACTGCCGAACGAACACCGCGAATGGTATACGTAAGTGCGTCAGGGGAGTTAACAAAGCTTTCAAAAGGTCGAACGTCAATCATCGGATACCTCCGAGGTACCTCTCATAGTGCATTACATATACTATGTTAACGTACTCATAGTAATCCAACAGCAGATTATTGAGTTTTCAGTCAGTGGTATTTTTGCGGGGGCAAACGGTTAGAGCCCAGGTCAAAAGTCCTTCTCGCCGAACGGCTCTTTTTGCACCGTGAACGTTTAATTTGTACCTATATATACAATTTTGTCTTAAATTCCAGAGTTGGCTGGTACTATGAGTACGCAAACAAGCAGATAATCGGAGGGGTACGTGACACGCTCGCATTGTTCCAGCTTAAATAAACGCTCCGTTTCAATGGCCGACGTTGCTCAAGCAGCAGGTGTTTCTCAGCAGACGGTTTCTCGTGTTGCCAACGGCGCACAGAATGTCAGCAAGGCAACGCGTGAAAAAGTTCAGGCCGCAATGGAGTCTATGGGCTTTAGGCCAAGCTTTGCGGGTAGGTCGCTGCGTTCTGGTTCGTATCAATCCGTGGGACTGTGTTTGTATGATATCCGTGAATTTGGTAACTTGGCCACGCTTGACGGTATTGTTTCTGCGGCTCGTGAGCACACCTATGCTATTACGATGATTGAGAAAGGCTCTGACGACGGCCTCTGCCTGCAGGATATTTCTCATCGTATGTCTAATCTTCCTGTTGACGGCATGATTATCAGCATGAGCCTTATGGCATCAGACTTTGAATCATTTGTACCGCAGCCAGGCCTTGGAACAGTGCTTCTTACCATGCATGAGCACCCTTATTGCACAACGGTTGACTCAGACCAGTACGGTTGCTCTAAGCTAGTCATAGACCACCTCTATGAGCAGGGTCATCGCAAGATTCGCTTCGTAGCAGGTCCTTCTTACTCTATTGACTCGCAATTTCGCGAGAAGGGCTGGCGTGACACCATGGCTGAGTACGGTCTAGAAATCGTTGAGCCATTTGCCGGAGATTGGACTGCAAACAGCGGCTATGAAATTGGCAAAAAACTGCTTGAAAATCGTGATTTTACTGCAGTATATGCTGCAAATGACCAGATGGCTCTTGGTATTATCGCTGCTTTTGAAGAGGCAAACCTTCATGTGCCAGAAGATATCAGTATCGTAGGCGTTGACGACTCCCTTGAAGACTATTTGCCTAACTTCTCTCTGACTACCGTACGCTTTAACTTGCTTGAGCGTGGTCGCGTTGCTCTTGAACATGCCATTCGTGCATCTCAGCCAGGCTATGAACCTGAGGCAATTAGAATAGCTCCAAAGCTGATTGTCCGTACTACCACAGCAGCCCCAAAGAAGTAGTTACTCATTCAAGAAGTCGGGTTTCTCGCCATAATCAGCTATACTGTTCAGGCAATAGCTGATTAGAGGAGTTAGTATGTCTGAGTCACCAAATAAAGGATTAGGCTGGTCAGTTCAGGTTTCTCTGGATACGCATGAGATTCGTGCGGGAGAGACTGTTACTGCTACTCCTAAAATTATTGGTGCAGATCCTGAGGGCTTCCGATTCAACTATGTGTGGAGTCTGTACGATCGCTGGGACGAGGGCTTCTGGGATACCACAGAGCATCAGTTTGGCGGCTCAATCACAGACACCTCGTGGACATTTACGTTTACTGAGCCCGGCCGCTATCATCTTTATATTGATGCATTTGATAGCCTCAACAATCCTCAGACAGTTACCGCTTGGGTAGTAGTTGCAGGTGATGATGATTTTATGCGCCCTCCGCTTCCAGCTGAGGATGCAGAAACTGTCGTTGCTGTTAATGGTGTTTCAGAGATCTTTAACATTGCCTCTGAGCAGTTTAACTCGCTGAAAGAGTATTTTATTGCGCTTACACGCGGTGAAGTTACTTTCAAGGAGTTCAAAGCCCTTGATGACATCTCGTTTGAAGTGAAGCGCGGCGAGGCTTTTGGCTTGGTGGGCACCAACGGTTCCGGTAAGTCTACCATGCTCAAAATCATCGCGGGCGTCCTTGAGCCTTCTAAGGGAACTTGCGAGGTCAAGGGTACTATTGCACCGCTTATTGAGCTTGGTGCTGGCTTTGACATGGAGCTTACCGCTAAAGAGAATATCTACCTTAACGGCGCTCTTCTTGGTTACAAGAAGGAGTTCATCGACTCGCATTTTAATCAGATTGTTGAGTTTGCTGAGCTTGAGGGCTTTATGGATATGCCACTCAAGAATTACTCGTCCGGTATGGTGGCACGTATTGCCTTTGCAATTGCAACCGTTACAGAGCCTGACCTGCTCATTGTTGATGAGACGCTCTCGGTAGGAGACTTCCTCTTCCAGCAAAAGTGCGAGAACCGCATCAAAGAGCTGGTCGCTTCTAATAACGTTACCGTTCTTCTGGTTTCTCACTCCATTGATCTGGTCCAGCGCATTTGTGACCGTGCCATTTGGATTGAGAAGGGCAAGCAGCGCATGCTTGGCCCGGTAGACGAAGTTTGTGAAGCTTACGAGCACCTCAAGAGATAATTAAAATTCCTAACCAAAAGTTAGGCTCTGTACGAGTACAATATGTGTGTCTTTAAATGTGGTACGAGATACCCGTAAGGCTCATAGTTATAGTTTTGCCTTTTTGGATACCTTGTGCCTGGTCAGGTGAGGTATCTTTTTTTATTGGAGGCGCTATGACTCAAGAAGGTTCGCACTCTCTCATTGTGGACGAGCAGTCCCTTGACCGCATTCTTACGCGTATTGCTCACGAAATTGTCGAGAATAACGATTCAATTGAAAACGTTGCTCTGGTAGGTATTATTCGTCGCGGAGAAGTTTTGGCTTCTCGCCTTGCAGAAAAGATTCTAAGCTTTACCGGATTTAAGCCAAAAGTTGGCTCACTAGATATTAGCTTTTATCGCGATGATTTTAGAAGAAATACTGCACCGGTGCTTCATGCAACTAATATCGATTTTGATATTACGGGTACAAGCGTTGTGCTGGTAGATGATGTACTTCAGACCGGAAGAACCATCAGAGCAGCACTCGATGCCTCATTGACTATGGCCGTCCTGAGCGTGTTCAACTAGCAGTTGTTGTTGACCGTGGCCATCGCGAGCTTCCTATTAGACCTGACTATGTGGGAAAGAATGTTCCCTCATCAAAGAGCCAGGTAGTCAGCTTAAATATTAAAGAAATTGATGGTCAGGACTGCGTCTTGCTGTACGAAGCTGACTATTCTGACCCCTTTATTGAGGGAGGAAACTAATGCTTTCAGTTAAACATTTGATTGATACAAACAGCCTGACACGTGACGATATCCAGCAAATTCTTGATACTGCTCAGTCGTTTGAGGCTGTAAACAACAGAGACATCAAAAAGGTGCCAGCTCTTCGTGGGCGCACCATTGTTAACCTGTTCTTAGAGCCTTCTACCAGGACTCGCTCCTCATTTGAGCTTGCCGAGAAACGCCTCTCTGCCGACGCTTTAAACATGGGAGGATCTACCTCATCTGTGGTTAAGGGTGAGTCTTTGGCAGATACCATTCAGACTATCGACGCTATGAACGTTGATATGTTTATCTGCCGTGCAAAACTTGCAGGTACACCGCAGAAGATTACTGAGCACACAGATGCAGTAGTCATCAACGCTGGTGACGGCAAACATCAGCACCCAACTCAGGCAATGCTTGATCTTTATACCATCCGTAAGAACTTTGGACATCTTGATGGCCTTAAAGTTGCCATTGTTGGTGACCTTTCTCACAGCCGCGTTGTTGGCTCTTTGGTGCCAGCACTCAAGACTATGGGTGCAGAGGTTGTGCTGGTAGGACCTCCAACATTCCACGTTGATGATCCAAGTTGGTTTGGATGCTCTCAGACCTCGCACTTTGATGAAGTCATTGGCGATGTAGACGTCGTGTACATGCTTCGCGTGCAGCTTGAGCGTATGGAAGGAGCGCCTATTCCTTCTCGCCGTGAGTACAACAGGCTTTGGGGCCTTGATGAGCGCCGCAGTAAGCTGATGAAGCCCGAAGCAATCATCTGCCACCCAGGTCCTATGAACCGTGGCATGGAAATTAACAGCGAGGTGGCTGATTGCGCCCGCTCTCGTATTCTTGACCAGGTCAATGCAGGCGTTTTGACGCGTATGGCCGCAATGTATCTGCTTCTGGGAGGAGACTCTGATGGCATTTCTGCTTAAGGGCGCACGTGTTGTAGATCCACAGCTTAATCTTGACGCAGTACTGGACGTTCGTATTGAGGGAGAAACCATTGCTGAAGTAGCGGCAACCGTTGCACCTCAAGAGGGCGATACCGTTATTGATGCAAAAGGCAAGGTATTGACTCCTGGCCTTGTTGATATGCATGTTCACTTCAGAGATCCAGGCTTTGAGTACAAAGAGACCATTGAGACGGGCTCTAGAGCTGCGGTTCACGGTGGCTTTACTGACGTTGCTACCATGCCAAACACCAATCCTGTTACTGATAACGGACCTGCTGTTCGCTTCCAGATTGATCGTGGCAATGAGGTTGGTCTCATTCACGTCCGTCCTATGGGCGCTTTGACCAAGGGTTCTAAGGGTCAAGAGCTTGCTGAGATTGGCAACATGGTTGACGAGGGTGCCTCCGCATTCTCTGACGACGGCCACGGCGTTCAAAGCGCTGGTATGATGCGCACCGTTATGGAGTATGTCTCCCAGTTTGACCGTGTTGTTGCTGCTCACTGTGAGATAGAGTCCATCAGCGCTGGGGGTGTTGTCAACGAGGGTCGTGCAAGTACGCGACTTGGCATGTTTGGCTGGCCAGCACTTGGCGAGGAACTGGAAATCTCCAGAGACATTGATCTTTGCCGTCTTACCGGCTGTCCTCTACACATCTGCCACATTTCAACGGGCAGGGGAGCAGAACTGGTACGTGCAGCTAAGAAGGAAGGCTTGCCTGTTACCGCAGAGGTTTGCCCTCACCACCTCTTCTTGTCTGAAGATGACATTACCAATACGTATAACACCAACCTTAAGATGAATCCACCGCTCAGAACTGCTGAGGATGCGCTTGCTCTTCAGGCGGCGGTTGCAGACGGTACAGTTGATTGCATTGTTACCGATCATGCTCCTCATGCAGCTCACGAGAAGGACTGTGAGTGGGAAATCTCTTACTTTGGCTGCATTGGCCTTGAGACCTCGCTGCCTTTGATGATTACCAACATGGTACGTACCAACAAACTTTCTTTCACTGGTCTTGTTCGTGCAATGGCCGTTAATCCTCGTCGTATTCTGCGTCTTGAGCCTGTTAAGATTGCTGCAGGTTACAAGGCTGACCTGACCCTTTTTGACCCAGAAAAGAAGGTTCAGATTACGACAGAGTATTTTGAGAGCAAGTCCAAGAACTCCGCCTTTATTGGCGCTGAGCTCTATGGTGTTGCAACAGATGTGTTTGTTGATGGCAATCGTGTTCTTGCTGATGAAGTAGTTGTTCCTGGAGGGGAAAAGTAATGCCACTACGTGGAAATGTACAGGTATTTGACTTTACGGTTCTGAGTAATACCCAGGTTGCCCAGAATCTGTATAGAGCCCAGCTCAAGGTACCAGGTCTTTGTAAGTCTCTAGCACCTGGTCAGTTTGTAAATGTTAATGTTCCAGGCGATAAGCGTCACATTCTTCGCATTCCACTGTCCTTCTCGCTTGCTGATAAAGCTACCGATACACTGGAGCTTATCTATGCAACGGTAGGCGAAGGCACGCACAGGCTTTCTCAGATGAAGCCTGGTGACGCTAGCGATATGACTGCTCCTTGCGGTCGTCCCTGGCGGCTTAACGCTTCTAGTAAGAGAAGTGTGCTGGTAGCAGGAGGTGTGGGTATCACACCAATTATCGCAGCGGCTCGTAAGCTTACCGAGCTAGGTGTTGAGTTTGACGCGGTCATTGGCGCACAAACTGCCGAGAAACTCTTTGGAGAAGAGGATCTTCTCGCCTTGGGCGCACAGAACGTGTACGTCACAACGGATGACGGTTCTAAGGGTACCAAGGGCTTTGTAACAGCAGCTTTGGAGGAACCTTTGAGCCAAGGTGTTTGGGACGCTATATATACCTGCGGGCCAGAGCCTATGATGAGAAGCGTGGCTAAGCTTGCAATTGCCAACAACGTTGCCTGCCAGGTTTCTATGGAGCGTATGATGAGCTGTGCCTTTGGCGCATGCAACACCTGCAATGTCCCACTTGCTAAGGGCGGCTATGCGTCTGCTTGCATGGTTGGACCTATTTTTGAGGCAAAGGAGATCGCATGGTAGATCAGGTGAATATGACCGTCAATCTGGGCGGTATCCAGATGAAAAACCCTATCAACACTGCTGCGGGTACCTTTGGCTATGGCTGGCAGTTTGAGGGCTTCTACGATGTCTCCTTGCTTGGCGCCATACCATGAAAGGCGTTGCTCGTGTTCCCTGGGAAGGAAACCCAGCTCCTCGTATGTGTGAGCTCAACGGCGGCATGATGAACAGCGTTGGCCTTGCAAATCCTGGAGTGGACGATTTTATCGCCCACACTGATGATTACATGAAAGATCTTGAGGGTCGTGGCACACGCGTTATCATGCAGATGGCAGCACACTCCGTGCAGGAGATGATTGATGTCGTAGAGCGTGTTGAAGAGCTTAATCCGCACATCTCAGCTATTGAGCTTAACGTGAGTTGTCCAAATCTCGAGAAGGGCGGTAAACCCCTCGGCGGTACTCCAGAGCAGGCCACAGAGATTATGAAGGCAGTACGTCCTCTGACAAAGCTACCTATCTTGGTTAAGATGGCCCCTGTCAACGTTGCCGAGATTGGTAAGGCTTTTGAGGCCGCAGGCGCTGATGGTCTTACGCTCATCAATTCTATTCCAGGCATGTCAATTAATGTCCACACCAGAAAGAGCAGGCTCTCTAAGCCAACTGGCGGCCTGAGTGGTCCTCTTTGTCACAACGCTGCTGTTCGCATGGTTTGGGAGTGCGCAAATGCGGTCTCTATTCCTATCTGTGGTGTTGGTGGCGTAGAAACAGGCGAGGACGCTGCGGAATTTATCCTGGCAGGTGCTACGGCTGTCTCGGTTGGTTCTGTAAACCTTTACGATCCTATGAGTGCACCACGTATTCTGAACGAGCTTACTGACTGGGCAAAGTCCCAGGGCGTATCTGACATTAACGAACTGATTGGAGCTGTTGAATGCTAACAGATGAGCAGGCACGAGACGCCGTTATTGTTGCGCTTGATTGTACAAGAGAAAGAGCTCTGGAGCTCACCGATCTTCTCGCCGGCCATGCATGCTGGGTCAAGGTTGGCATGACGCTCTTTTATCGCTACGGACCCTCGATGGTAGACGAGATGCATGCCCGCGGCTTCAAGGTGTTTCTGGACCTCAAGGTGCATGACATTCCGTTCCAGGTTAAAGGCGCTGTCTACTCTGCATCGCTTTCTGGCGCAGACATCCTCTCTATTCATGGCCTGGGAACCGCTCAGATGATTTCTGCCGGTCGAGAGGGAGCAGAAGAGGCAGCAGCAGATCGTGGCGTTGATGAGTCTGGACGTACCAAGTTGGTAGCTATTTCTGTGCTTACGAGCATGGATGAGGATGCGCTTCACTCCATTGGTGTAGACGGCTCTATTAAGGACGAGGTTGCTCGTTTGGCTTCTCTTTCTTACAACGCAGGTGCTGACGGAATTGTTTGCTCGCCACAGGAAGCACAGGAGATGAGAGAGCTTTTGGGGCCAAATGCGCTCATCGTGACCCCCGGAGTACGTCCAGAAGGTGCCGAGAAGGGCGATCAGGTCAGAATCTCCACACCTTCAGCTGCAATTCAGGCAGGAGCAAGCAAGTTAGTAGTTGGTAGGCCGATTACCAGCGCAAATGATCCTGTCGAGGCTTTTTGAAAACATAGTTTCAGAGCTCAAAAATTAACGGAAGTTTTTTTGAATTGTGATGAACAGGTGGTTTTTAATGCGGAAATATAAAAAACCCCCTTGTAAATAACGTGTTATGTGGCAAACTATTTTGCTGAAGTGCAAAAGGCACATTAAATTGAGTTTCGTATATGACGTACGAAAACGATGTTTGGAGGAACAATGGCTCTACCTACACTTACCGATGAGCAGCGCAAGGCAGCACTTGAGAAGGCAGCTCAGGCTCGTCACGCTCGCGCAGAGCTTCGCGAGAAGGTTAAGACTGGTAAGGTCTCCCTTAAAGAGGTCCTTGATTCTACCGATCCTATCGCTGAGCGCATGAAGGTTTCCGCTCTTATCGAGTCCCTTCCTGGCTACGGCAAGGCAAAGGCAGCAAAGATTATGGACGAGCTCGGAATTTCCGCAACTCGCCGCGTTAAGGGCCTTGGCGCTCGTCAGCGTGAGCAGCTCCTCGAGGCACTGACCAAGTAGTGGCTCGTTCAGCTAAACTTTTGTAGTATCTGGACCGTCAGGTGTAGGGAAAAGGAACGCTTGTCTCTCTGTTGAGGGACAAGCGCCCAAACCTAGGCCTGACGGTTTCGGCTACTACGCGCTCTCCGCGACCAGGAGAAGTCGATGGAGTTGCGTATTATTTTCTCTCCGATGAAGAATTTAAAAAGCGCGTTGATGCTGGTGAATTCCTTGAGTGGGCTCATGTTCATGGCCATTGTTATGGCACGCTCAAATCAGAGGTAGATCGCCTGATTTCTGCAGGTCAGTCTGTTGTTCTAGAGATTGACGTTCAGGGTGGACTTATGGTCCACAAACAATATCCCAACGCCGTTCTTGTCTTTATTAAGCCACCTTCATTTGAAGAGCTTGAACAGCGTCTTAGAGGTCGTGGTACAGAAGACGAGAAGACCATTTCTACGAGACTTTCTAATGCGTCGCGTGAAATGGAGTATGCAAACGACTATACTGTTTGCATTGTGAACGACAACCTTGAGTCTGCACTAAGCAAGCTCGAGGAAGTTTTTGATGACTATGAATCAGACGGAGGTCAGCTTTAATGTCTGTTATTAAGCCTGAGATTGACAGCCTGCTTGAGAAGACTGAGCAGAATCCATTCTTGCTTTGCTCTCTTGCTTCTAAGCGTGCTTGCGATATTAACAATATGCTTCACGGTCAGCACCTGCGTGTAACCGCTGTTCAGGATTTTGATGACATTACCACTGTTGCAAGTGGTAAGGATTCTGTCTCTATTGCTATGAAAGAGATTAACGACGGCACCCTTGGCTTTGTCAAAGAGTCTTTTGATGAGGCAATTAGGGCGAGAATACCATCGTTTACTAAGAGTTATGACTGAAAGAGTATGTCTGGTTCACTACCACGAAATTGGTTTAAAGGGTAAGAACCGATCAACTTTTGAAAATCAGTTAGCAACAAATTTGCGCCGAGCCCTCCGACACTTTCCAGTGGCGGGGGTTTCTCGCATTTCTGGCTATCTTGTTGTAGAAACAACTGATAAACAGGCAACTGAAGAACTGCAACATGCGGTCGCTCAGGTTCCTGGTGTCGCGCGCGCTTCTCTAGCATATCGCTGTGGCTTAGATGAGCAGGAATTTTTGTAACGCTGCTATCAAAGCATTAGGGGAGGCAGGAAACTTTTCTACGTTTAAAGTGCATGCCCGTCGATCCTCAACAGTCTATCCCAAGCATTCACTTGAGCTTAACCAGCTTGTTGGAGAGGTTCTTTGCGAGAATTTCCCGGATAAAAAAGTTCAGATGCATAACCCTGATATGACGGTATACGTACATGTTGTTCAGGGAAATACGTATGTCTATGCTGCTTCTATCCAGGGTGTTGGTGGTCTTCCTGTTGGTACCGCCGGTAAGGTTGTGTCGCTTCTTTCAAGTGGTATTGATTCGCCTGTTGCTACCTGGATGGTTGGACGTAGAGGTGCAACGGTAATTCCGGTTCACTTCTCTGGTCGTCCTATGACTTCTGATACCAGCGAGTATCTGTGCCAAGACATTATCGAAGCACTTGAGCCTGCGGGTCTTATAGGCAGAATGTACGTTGTACCTTTTGGTGAGCATCAGCGTGAGATTTCTCTAGCTGTTCCACAAAGCCTGCGTGTCATTATGTATCGACGTGTGATGTATATCATTGCACAAAAGATTGCAGAGCTTGAAGGCGCAAAGGCTCTGGTAACGGGAGAATCTCTTGGACAGGTTGCTTCTCAGACGCTTGATAACATTGCTGCTGTCAACGAGGCAGTCACAATTTCCGTTTTAAGGCCTCTCATAGGCTCTGATAAGCAGGAAATCATTCGTCGCGCTCAAGATATCAACACGTTTGATATTTCAACGCAGACGGCTCCAGATTGCTGCACACTATT
This sequence comes from uncultured Atopobium sp., assembly GCA_916438965.1. GTDB lineage: Bacteria > Actinomycetota > Coriobacteriia > Coriobacteriales > Atopobiaceae > Lancefieldella. The sequence continues at coordinate 576,305 of CAKAGI010000001.1, forward strand.
TATGCCTCGCCGTCCTGAAACACATGCAAAAATGAATGAAGTGCTTGATGCCTGGAATTCATTTGATCACGAGGCCATGATTGAAGACTTAATGCAGCATATTGAGTACATTGACTTTAGTCAGTGCCCCTCATATAAGCCACCCAAAAACTCTGAATGCTCGTCATAGAGAGCTTTCACCTGCAGAGTTCATTACTGACTAGGATATTTTCACTGCTCAAAACTTTTGATCGCTTTTGCTCAGATGCATTTTTAGAATCCGCCCGTAAAAGGGCGGATTTTTTATGCTGAGTGGGTTGATAATCTTATTTAGAGCAATTCTGTTCTCGTTAGTTTGTGCAACATATCTGGCAATTGTTGACAACTGTGTCAGATTACCAGCAGTTTTAGGACAAAGCTATCAGATGAATCTTTAAAAGTAGTGCTTCTCATTAACCCTAATAGTTGAATATAAATCTGAGGTGATTGTATGGGCTCAGATTTCAAATAACCGTACTCAAATAATTAATAAATTGATGAGAAGGTTTAATCTATCTCAGCAACAACTCATAGCAGTTGCCGCTGTGGTTGTCCTAGCTATTGTGTCAGCAGTTGTATTAATTGGAATAATTTCTGCTGGAACAACGGAGTCTTTTGATAGATCACATAATCAAACAGACTCTACGCAAGGAGTGACTGTTGCAGAAAAATCCAAAACATACGGAAGAAGATAATGCAACAGATCAGCCAGGAGCTGATCATAAGATTAAAGAAGCTTCTCCTCAAATGATGGTTCATGTTGATGGAGCTGTTAAGTCGCCAGGACTTTACGCTCTACAAATGGCAAACCCTCGCGTGAATGATGCTATTCAAATAGCAGGAGGTTTAACTGAAGACGCAAACGGGCAAGGGATTAATCTAGCGTCTCCTGTTGAAGATGGTCAAAAAATATATATTCCTAAAAAGGAGAAGAGCCGCCACCAGAGATTCCACAGTCAGAGCAAAATAAAGCCACAAGCAATAAGCAAACAAATACGAAGAGAGATAAAAAGACGGTTGTAGATATTAATCGAGCAACTGTAGAAGAATTAACTAAGCTTCAAGGTGTGGGAGAAGGGCTGGCTCAGCGAATTGTTGCAGACAGACAAAAGAACGGACCTTTTAAAACAACTGAAGATCTGATGCGTGTTTCTGGAATTGGCCAGAAAAAGTTTAATCAGCTCAAGGACAATATTCGTGTCTAAGGTGATAGAACAACCCACTAGGCCTTTTATTCCGTATAGCCTTTGTATCTTGCTATTTGTTTGCTTATGGCTGCAAATTTTTATCGCGAGAAACACAACGTTTGATACTATTTTGCTTCAAATTTTAGGAAGCTGTATGGCGGCGGCCTTAGGACTTTGGTATGTAAAGTACGCGCATACCAGCCTTATGACTGTTGGAGTGGTTTTACTTTCACTTGTAATAATCCTAATCAGATCTTCTTTTATATATGTCAGTCAAATGACATCGGTGGATCTTTTAGAGTCAACCGCTATACATGATTTTGAATTAGTTGTATCAAGAGATTTAGTTTATAAAAATCATGCATGGACTGGTCAGGCAAATGTCTTGTACCAGGGTAGATGCATTGGAACTGTGGGGGCTACATGCCAAGGAACAATTCTTGCGAGAAACGCATCTTTGTTGTGAAGGTAGGTTTTCACAATATAAAGATAAGGAGTTTTCAGAAGAACAATTTAAGAGGGGAGTACTTGGCACAATTCAGGTAACCAAGGTGAATTCAAAAACCTATGAAGAGGGAATTATCGGGGAAGTTGCTCAATTTAGAGAGAACTGTATTTCTCAACTTCAACCTGAGCAGAGCTTTGGCCGAGCGTTAGTTGCATGCGGTCTTTGTGCCTATAGGCCTAGCTTGTATAGCTTTAACATTCCTAGAATATTTATGCGTTGCGGCCTAATGCATCTCATTGCAATATCTAGTTGTCACATGGTAATTCTTTCTACCTTTATTGATGCTTTTCTTAAAAAGCTAACGTTAAAACCTCTTTTGAGAGGAGTAGTGAATTTATTTCTACTCGGTAGTTACGCGCTTTTTTGTGGATTACCTGCATCCGCAATGAGGGCAATACTTCTAGTCGAACAAAAATACGTTATGCAATGTGTTGGCAGAAAAATCATACGCTATCAGCAGTTTCTATCGTCGCATTACTTATGCTTTGTGTTGATCCACAGTTAAGCGTGAATATTGCATTCACCCTGTCTCTATTGTGTATTTTTGGCATGAATATCTACGGCGGTCTTGCTCAGTACTATGCAAAAATTGCTTTTCACATATCTGGATATGGAAAAATACAGAAGGTTCTTAGAAAACCGTTTTCTGACGTACGAAACACTATGTGTGCCACAACCGTTGCTCAGCTTTCATGTCTTCCAATTTCTTGCATGTACTTTGGTCATTTTTCATTACTTGCTCCTCTTTCAAGTGCGTTGATTACAAGTTTATTTTCTCTTCTGAGCTTATTTGGAATTGGAGCAATAGCTTTATGTTGGTTTAAACCAACTCAAAATATTGCTTTCTGCCTTGTGGATTTTCTTGGTCAGTTTATAGAGACTCTTACTTCTTTTTTGTCTGAAAGATCTTTTGCAAGCGTGTCGTTAACTGACATGAGGTGGATAGTTTCATTGCTTATATTTGCAGCAATGGTGGCCCTTTACGTGTTTTGGCCAAAAGGGAAAAGAGTAGTTTTTAGTTGGTGTTTGTTCGACGGCATTTATGCTTATCTTGGCTTTGAGTATCTACTGGAAGTTTTTCTCGCCAACAAGAATTTGTGTGATGGATATTGGCCAAGGAGATGCCATATTGCTCAGTGACGGCGCGCATTCTCTGCTTGTAGACACGAGTGTGGGAGATGTGGTTAATGACGCTCTAGAGCGACAACACATCTCATATCTTGACGCTATTTTGCTCACACACCTTGATGAGGATCATGCTGGTGGCGTGAGGTATATGGTTGGTTCAGTGAAGGCAGGCCGGGTATTAGTTGGAGAAGGAATAACAAAACAAGAAAAACCTGAGTTACAAAGAGCCATTCAGAGGATTTCCGGCAGCGGCTCCTATGAAGTTTTATATGGTGATGAATTTGATGTTGGACGATTTCGTGTTCGTGTGGTGTGGCCACATAGAGGCTATAAGGCAACAGAAGCAAATAATGCTTCTGTTGAACTGTACGTGACATATAACGACGGACAGAATACATTGACCACACTTTTAACAGGAGATGCTGAAAGAGATCAGACTAAAGAGACAGTGAATTCAGGCGACGTGGGGGATATTGATTTTTTGAAAGTTGGACATCACGGTGCCGCAAAGTCTCTTTATCCAGAAACAGCTCGAGTATTAAGGCCTGAGGTAGCGGTAGCAAGTGCTGGAAGGAACAATCGATATGGACATCCAAAGCAAGAAGCTGTGGATATCTTAGAGGAAGCTGGGTCAAAGTTTTACTGTACTAAAGATTACGGAGACATCACAGTATTTCCTGGAGAACATGGGCCAAGGGTGAGCGTGCAACATGCTAAAGTAGATACAGATTCAGAGGAGGAAAAAGATGGCGGAGCAGGCTAAGTTGCTAGCTGCATATTTGGCTGTAGGTCCTGATGAGCTTAAGCGCTCAAGGGCTATTAATAAGCTTAAAAGCCGTCTTAACCAGAGCTTTATTACGTTTAATCTTGATGAGATTTTTGTAACTGCTGAGTTGACTTCAGAATCTGTATTATCGTCTGCACAGACGCTTCCCATGGGTGATTTTAGGCGTATCGTTGTCCTTGATGATGCGGGTAAATTGCCTAAACCTGTATCAGAAGCTCTTGTGGAGTATTTGAAGAACCCTAATCCAACCACTACGCTTTTGCTGTCTGCAAAGACACTTGCCAAATCCACAAGGCTTTATAAGGCTGTTGAGGCATTGAGCAAACAAGCAATTATTGATTGCTCAGCGCTTTCAAGAAAAGAACTACCTTCCTACGTTCAGAAACTTGGACAAAAATATGGCCTGCAAATTCCTTATGATGCAGCAAATGAGCTCTTAAGTCGTGTTGGTGACAACACCACCATGATTGACTCTCAGATTAAGTCCTTAGCATCGCTTTTAGGACATCCAGGAGCAATCGATATTCAGTTTGTAGAAACTCATGTTGCACGTGTGGTTGAGGTTAGGCCATGGGATTTTCTCGATAGCATCTCTGCAAGAAACGCCAAAAAAGCGATGGAACTCTATAGTCAGCTTGATGAGTCCGAGGCCATTGGCCTTTTGTCATTAATTGTTTCTCGCGTTAGAGATTTAATTTGCGCGCGAGCGATGGCAAAGCGTGGCACAGAGCAGCAAATTGCAGCCGTTTTAGGTAAGCAGGCATGGCAGGTTAGAAATTATTCACAATGGGCACGTCGATTTAGCGACGGTGAACTTGAACTCATTTTGAGCATCTGTGCAGAGGTGGAGAGAGGTCTAAAGAGTGGAGAAGATAAGACGACCACTATGACTAAGCTTATTTTTGCCATGTGCGGCATCTCAAATGTGTAGATTTAAAGAATGAAGATAAGAAAAAACGGACTCCGAAGAGCCCGTTTTAAAAAATTAAAAGTAAGTAAGAACTACTTATTAAGGGTGTTAACAAGCTTCTGAATGCCGCTCTTACGCTGAGCAGCCTGATTCTTGTGTACGATGCCCTTAGAAGCAGCCTTGTCAAGAAGACGGGATGCTTTGTTAGCTGCAGCCTGTGCGTCCTCAAGCTGGCCTGCCTCAACAGCAGTGCGAACTGCCTTAATTGCAGTCTTAAGCTCGGAGCGGACAGCCTTGTTGCGCTGGCGTGCCTTCTCAGCGGTGAGAATACGCTTCTTCTGAGACTTGATGTTAGCCACGTGCGGTTCCTTTCGGTGTTTACTATGTGAGGCCTCTTAGCTGAGACACGTTTGAGGCAGCTGTAGAAGTATAGCACGAAGGGGGTACTTTACGCTATTATTTTCCTTATGAATACACAGGATACTTCACATATTCGCAACTTCTCTATTGTTGCGCACATCGATCACGGTAAATCTACCATCAGTGATCGTATTTTGGAGCTTACTCATACCGTTGAAGAACGCGATATGGAGTCACAGCTCTTAGACACTATGGATATTGAACGTGAGCGCGGAATCACTATTAAATCCAATGCAGTCCGCGTTATGTACGACGCAGACGATGGAGAACGCTATCAATTCAACCTGATTGACACTCCAGGTCATGTTGACTTTACTTACGAGGTCTCAAGGTCCTTGGCTGCTTGTGAGGGTGCGGTGCTGGTTGTTGATGCAACGCAGGGCGTTGAGGCACAGACCGTCTCAAACGCCATGCTAGCCATGAATGCCAATCTGGATATTGTCCCCGCCATCAACAAGATTGATCTTCCATCTGCTCGTCCTGAAGAGGTTCGTGCAGAAATTGAGGACGTTCTTGCCATTCCAGCTGACGACGCTGTTTGTGTCTCTGGTAAGACGGGTGAGGGCATCCATGGGCTTCTCGAGGCACTGGTGTATTTGGTTTCTCCACCAAAGGGAGACCCCACAGCTCCACTTAAGGCGCTTATTCTTGACTCATATTTTGACCAGTTCAGAGGCGTCGTCGCAACGGTGCGTATTTTTGACGGTTCAATCAAGGCTGGCGATCAGCTTCTTATGATGCAGGGATCTATGCCTTTTCTCGTTGAAGAGGTTGGTGCTAAGAGGCCCCTTGAGATGGCTGTTGACCAGCTTTCTGTTGGTGAAGTTGGCTATGTGGTCACTGGCCTCAAAGATCCTGAGGCCGTTCGCGTAGGCGATACCCTTACCTATAAGCAAAATCCCTGCACAGAGCCATTGCCTGGGTATCGCGAAGCAAAGCCAATGGTATTTACGGGTCTTTTCCCGGTTGATAACAAGCAGTACGAGAATCTCCGTGATGCCCTCGATAAGTTGCACGTTAATGATCCATCTCTTACGTGGTCGCCAGAGACTTCTGTAGCGTTAGGCTTTGGCTTTAGAGTGGGATTCTTGGGCCTCCTTCATATGGAAGTTGTCAAAGAGCGACTTGAGCGAGAGTTTGACCTGGATTTGATTGCTACTAGTCCCTCTGTTGATTATCACGTTTATAAAACTGATGGAACCATAGTGGAAATCACGAGTCCACAAGATCTTCCAGAGGTCACCAAGATTGATCACATTGATGAGCCGTATCTAAAGGCAAAAATCATTGTACCTCCAGAGTTTGTTGGTACAGTTATGCAGCTTGTTGTTGATCATCGTGGTGTATCTGAAGATATGGTGTATCTGTCTGATAAGTCCGTTGAGATGATCTTTTAGCATTCCTTTGGCAGAGCTTATCCTGGACTTCTTTGACCAACTTAAGAGTAGGACTAAGGGATATGCTTCGCTCGACTATGAGTTTGATTCATATCGTACTTCTGAGCTAGTTAAACTTGATATTCTGCTTGCCGGAGACGTTGTTGATGCACTTTCATTCATTGTTCACAAAGACAAAGCGTATGACTTAGCTCGTGGCCTTTGTGACAGGCTTAAAGGCATCATTCCTCAGCAGCTCTTTGAGGTTCCTATTCAGGGTGCTATTGGCAATAAGATTATTTCTCGTTCTACTGTTCGAGCGCGTAGAAAGGACGTCTTAGCTAAGTGCTACGGCGGTGATATTTCCAGAAAGCGCAAGCTGCTTGAAAAGCAAAAAGAGGGTAAGAAGCGCATGAAGCAGATTGGCTCAGTCGAAGTACCTCAAGAGGCGTTCTTGGCTGTTCTCAAGGTTGACGACGAGTAGAAGGTATTTGTGGAGTCGCTTCAAACAATCATTTCAACCTGCGCACCTCAAGCAGGTCTTTCTTCACATATTGCACCATTTGCGACAGGTCCCTCACTCAAGGAGCGTCTATCCGCTCATCCTGTGCTTATGGCTCCTATGGCAGGCGTTAGTGATGGCGTATATCGTACTATGGCTCGATCTGGTGGAGCAGGTCTTGCATACTCAGAGATGGTTTCTGTTGCAGGAATTCATTATGGTGGCGAGAAGACCTGGGAGCTTGTAGAACCACTTTCTACCGAGCCAGATATTGCTGTTCAGCTCTTTGGTTCCAAGCCAGAGCAGTTCAAAGAAGCCACCGCACAGATTAGTGAACGCCTGGGGAATAAGCTTTGCTCTTATCGATATTAATATGGCTTGTCCTGTTCCCAAGGTTGTCAAAAAAGGGGAGGGCTCAGCCCTTCTCGATACCCCAGAGCTTGCTGCAGATCTGGTTAAAAGCTTGTCTTTCTGAGACGAGCGTGCCCGTAACTGTCAAGATTAGGCGCGGTAGAAGGCAAGATGAAGAAGTTGCACCTGAGTTTGCTCGCGCCATGGAAGCTGCGGGGAGCAGCTGCTATTGCTATTCATGGTCGCTTTGCCACCCAGATGTATCGAGGTCAGGCGGAGTGGGAGACTGTTAATAGAGTTTGTGATGCTGTTTCAATTCCTGTTATAGGCTCTGGTGACATGCTCTCTGCTGAAGCGGCAGCTCATGCCCTTACAGAGACAGGTGTGACAGCTGTAATGATTGCTCGTGGAACCTATGGTAATCCTTGGATTTTTAAGAACACTCAAGCTTTAGTTGTGGGTCAAGTTTCACTTGTTCCAACACTTGATCAGATGCTTGCATCTTTTATGATGCATGTACGCTTACTTGATGCGGCTCACATTCATATTGCTCGCGCAAGAAGCCTCTCTACCTGGTATTTTAGGGGTATTCCAAACGCTGCCTATTGGCGCGGTAAGTCAGTAAGGTGTGTTACAGCTCAAGATTTTATTAATCTGGCGCTAGAGATTAAAGAAACCGTCAAGCAACTTGAGGGTGAGCAGGAATCTCCTGAGCACAATCCATCTATAAGCTAGTGGTCTGTTGTGGATTCTTGGCAGTCTAAATACAATCAAACGGCTACCTCTGCACTTTATCTGCATATTCCGTTTTGCTCTCAAAAATGCTTTTATTGCGATTTCTCTTCTTGGTCTACAAGACAAGATGACAGTCGCATGAATAATTACGTTAAAGCTTTGAAGCGTCAGTTAGATGAAGCTGTTCAGCTTGGTTTATTAGCGGATACAAAAACGGTCTATATGGGCGGTGGAACTCCTAGCTTGCTTGGTCAAGATGCAGTGGATTTGGCGCAGCACACTTCAGCGATTGTAAATCCTGATGAGTTCAGTATTGAAGCAAATCCAGACTCGCTATCTGATGATCTTCTCGCCAGTCTTGCTACGGGCGGGGTAACACGAGTTTCTTTGGGAGTTCAAAGTTTTAACGATAATGAGCTTAAGAAGCTGGGCAGAATTCACTCGGCCGACCTGGCTTACGACAGAGTACTTGCTGCAAAAGACAATGGTTACGATGTGTCGGTTGATCTTATGTGCGCTATTCCTGAGCAAACAGAGAGTTCTTGGGAGTTTTCGCTCTCAAGATTTATCTCGCTTAGCGTAAATCATGTGAGCGTCTATCCGCTAACTATTGAAGATGGCACGGCGCTGGCTAAGCAAACCCAGGATAAAGACACTCCATGGAACACTTATGACGTGCAGGCAGATCGAATGCAAGCAGCTTCAAAGACGCTCCAAGCGGCGGGGTTTGAACGCTACGAGGTAGCAAGTTATGCTCGCAATCAGAAGAGCTGTAAGCACAATAAGATGTACTGGACAGGCGAGTCGTACCTTGGTCTTGGCACTAGCGCTGCAAGTATGCTGACTGCAGCTGAGTACGATGTACTTGCCAAGGTCAACACCTCTTTGCCAAATCGTCCGCAAAAATGCCGTTCGTGCGCGACTGGTGGTTCTTGATGCTCCAAGAAAAAAATTGCTGAAGATGCGTCGCTTTTTCTCGACAGAGTTTGATGTTGAATTTTTAACGCTAAGAGAGTCTGTAGCAGAAGATTTAATGCTACATGCTCGTCTTATGGAGCCCATGGCTCCTGCGCTTTTAGATGTGTCTAAACGAGTATTTGGTGTGTCATCGGTACAAAAAGTACTTGACTCCTGTGTGTATGATGAGCTGCTAGAATGCGTCAATTACGAAGATTCTAAGGATAAAACTACGTACAGACCTACCGAGAAGGGCTGGCTGCTTGGCAACGAGCTCTATGGACGTCTTTGGGATTTACGTCTGTAGTGTGTTTGTACTGCATTAAGTTCAAAACAAGTGGGTACACTTTCAAACGTTCTCATGATGCAGATTTTGATATGGGTTGAATCGGAGAGATTTCATGGCTGCTATGAACGAAAAGGACTATTACGCCATCCTTGGTGTTTCTGAGTCCGCGACAGCTGAAGAAATTAGAAAAGCTTTTCAAACTAAAGCTCGCAAGCTTCACCCTGACATCAATAAAGAGCCTGATGCTGAAGAGCGTTTTAAAGAGGTTTCTGAAGCATATGCTGTTCTTTCAGATGCCGAGAAGCGCCGTCGATATGATGCAATGAGAAGTGGCTCTTTCTATGGTGGCGGCTATGGTCCTTCTGGTTATCCTGGCGGATCTGCCTATGGAGGTTCTCCTTTTGAGGGAGGCTTCCCGTTTGGTGATATCAACTTTAATAATTGGACCACCGGATCTCAAAAGCGCTCTCGTGCATACAAGCCTCAGACTGGCGCAGATATTGTCTACGACTTAACGCTGAATGATACAGACGCTAAAAATGGCGTTAAGAAAGGCATCACGTATCAGCGCTTTGTTACTTGTGATGCTTGTGCTGGTAAGGGATCTCAGCATAAAGCTGAGTCAACTACCTGTCCTACCTGTCACGGAACGGGCCATATTGACATTGACCTTTCTTCAATTTTTGGTGTTGGAAAGTTTAGAGTTGACTGTCCAGAATGTGATGGTGCTGGACATGTTGTACAGGATCCGTGCGACGTTTGTGGTGGATCTGGTCGTGTTCTGTCTGCAAGTGAAATTATGGTTGATATACCAGCTAATTCGCATAACGGTGATCAAATTAGAGTTCCTGGAATGGGTAATGCGGGAACCAATGGTTCTACAACTGGTGATTTTATCGTAAATATTAAGGTTCCTTCAGAGCAGTTGACATTCCGTCAGCGTGCGGGAGCTCGTATCACAGGTATAACTGCAATGCTTCTTGTGTTTGTGGCGCTTAATTTGAGGTCACCACTATTTGCCATTGTGTTGATTCCACTTTTGATATTTGGCATGAGAAATGTTCTTGCAGATGGTGTCAAGATGAATGCTGGCTGGTGGAGAAGCTTTGCAAGTGCCTTTGTTTCAGGAATTATCAATGGCGCCTTCTATTCAATTATTATTATGACTTTGTATGCTTGTACGGCCGGATTAGGCTATGTCGGCTATATGGGAATTTAGGTTTAAGGTTTTATAAGGGGAGAGTTAGTAAGCGTGGCAGAGAAGAAAGACTTCTACGAGCTCTTAGGTGTTGCTCGTGATGCAGACCAAAAAACAATCAAGCGAGCTTTTCTAAAGCTGGCAAGAAAGCTGCACCCTGATGTTTCTGATGATCCTCATGCAGAAGAGAAGTTTAAAGAGGTAAACGAAGCTTATTCTGTGCTGTCAGATGAGCAAAAGCGCGCCAACTATGACCGTTATGGAGACCCTAATGGTCCTTCTGGTTTTGGTGGCGGCTATGTAGATATGTCAGATATCTTTGGTGGCGGTTTTGGTGGCTTTGGAGATATCTTTGATTCCTTCTTTGGTGGAGGACGTGGTGGACGAGGTGCAGCTCAGCGTACTCGTGGCAGTGACATGGGCATCAGGCTTTCCATTACTCTGGAAGAAGCTGCAGCAGGCGTTACAAAGACAGTAGCCTATACCAGACTTTCTACCTGCGATGACTGCAATGGCACCGGTTTAGGCGAAGATGGAAAGATTGAGGACTGCACTCATTGTCATGGAACAGGAACGGTAGTTCAGGTTCAAAATACCGTCTTTGGTCAGATGCAGTCTCAGACCGTATGTCCAGAGTGCCAAGGAACAGGCAAAAAAGTAGAACATGCCTGTGAGACCTGTGGTGGCCAAGGAAGAACTCCTGACCATGAGCGTGTTTCTGTTGAAATTCCTGCAGGCGTTCATTCTGGCCAGTCAATTTCTATTACCGGCAAGGGCGAGGCTGGTGTCAGGGGTGATACCTCTGGTGACCTCATCGTAACTATTGAGGTTTCCCAGCATAAAGACTTTGAGCGCAGGGGAGACGATCTCTTTACTTCAGTTAGTGTAGATTCTCTTGAGGCAATTGTTGGTACTACCGTTACCATTGACGGCATTATTAAAGATGAAACTATTGAGATCACTATTCCTGCAGGTTGTAAATATGGTCAGCAGCTGAGCGTGGCTGGCAAAGGCATGCCTCGTCTGCACACTAAAGCTCGCGGCAACCTTTACGTTCTGGTTCACATTGAGACTACAACTGGGTTGACTGCAAATCAGTTGGAAACGCTCGCCTCCCTTATTGATGAGCGTAAACAAAGTAGTGTTCAAGACACTCAAGATGAGTCACATACCACTCAATCTGAAGGCAGAGATTCTTCAGATCACAAAAAAATAAGAACGCCAAAAAGACTTCCAAGAAGAGGCGCTAATGGCTCATGGTATTGCGCTCATAAATCTTGGATGTAGGGTAAATCGCGTTGAGCTTGATTTAATGGCAGATTCTTTGCTCCGCATGGGATGCCGCATTGTCGAAGAAGATGAGGCTCAGGCAATTGTTATCAATACCTGTGCTGTTACTGCTGAGGCTGAGGCTAAGACGAGAAAAGCTGTGCGTAAAGCAGCGCTTATGCCGGGAGCTCCTCTTGTAGTAGCAACGGGTTGTGTTGCAAGTCTTTTTGCTGATGAACTTGCCTCTCTTGCTCCTAACGTTGTGGTAGAAGCCGAGAAGGACAAAGTTGCAGATAGAGTTCTTGAGGAGCTAGGTTTTGCCCCAGAATCCGTGAGTGATGACGGACTTGTCATTTCTAAACCAACTCCAACAGGCCGCACACGCCCTGGTATTAAAATCCAGGACGGCTGTGACAATCGTTGCACCTTCTGTATTGTGTGGAAAGCTCGTGGTGCAGGAAGGTCTCTTGATCCTCGTGAGGTTGTTTCACAGGTAGAAGATGCTATGAGCAGGGGAGCTCAAGAGGTTGTTCTTACGGGAATCAACCTTGGCAGCTATAAGGCTCAACTTGAGGATGAAGGTGGAAGAATTTTACGTCTTCCCGATCTTCTCGAGTATGTGCTTGAAAAAACTGAGGTTGGTCGCTTGAGACTATCATCTCTTGAGCCACCTGATGTAAATGCTCGTTTGGTAGAGGTAATTGCTGCATCCAATGGAAGAATTGCACCTTTCTTGCATATCTGCCTTCAGTCCGGATGTGACGCTACGCTTGCTCGTATGGGTAGGGTGTATAGGACAGAGCTTTTATCGCAAGGCTGTTGAGGAAGCACGTTCGGTACTGCCAACCATTGCTTTGGGAACAGACCTTATCGTTGGTTTTCCTGGAGAAACTGATAGAGAATTTGATGAGTCGCATGAGTTTTTGTCGTCAGATGGGCTTTTCAAAGATGCATGTATTTAGGTATTCCAAGCGACCTGGAACGCCCGCGGCTACTGCTTCAAATCAGGTAGATCCAAAAGTGATGGCTGAGCGAGCAAAGAAAAATGCGTGATCTGGGTAATGCTATGCGCTTTGATGCTGCTAAGAAGCTAGTTGGTACCTGCGATAATGTGGTGGTACAGTATCCTTGTAGGGGAATTTCTGGCGGTCTTTTTGATGTCCAAGTTGATCCTACTATTGAACTTGATGAACTTATCGCTATGCGCTTTGATGAAGTTTTACCTAATGGAACGCTAAAAAGCTACTCGTTTATAAATTGGGGAACATGGAGCCAACACAGATTCGCTTAACTATTCCTGATTCAGTGGATCCTTTATATCTGACAGGTCCAGCTGATAGTTTGCTCAGAGAAATTGAAGCGTCATGTGCGGCTCTTATTTCAGTTAGAGGCAAAGCAATCTTTTTGTCGGGAACTTCTCAAGAAATTGAGCAGTTAACGCTTATTTTTTCTCACCTCATTCAAATGGTCGAGTCTGGATCTAGGCCAACGCTTGAAGACGTAAAGCTCCTGCTTGATAGTACAAAAAGAAATGCCAGCTTAGAGCAAACGGGAACACGTACACTCTTTTGTGACGCATAAGGGCAAAGCAATTCAACCTAAAAACACAAGGTCAAATTGCTTATACCAAGGCAATAGCAAATAATTCCATTACGTTTGGCATTGGTCCTGCAGGAACAGGTAAAACCTATCTTGCAGTTGCTATGGCACTTGCCGCCTTAACTTCTCAGCAAATCAGCAGAATTGTGTTGGTAAGACCTGTTGTAGAAGCAGGAGAGTCTCTTGGCTTTCTTCCAGGAACACTTCAAGAGAAACTTGATCCCTACATTAGGCCGCTCTACGATGCGCTTTTTGATATGACTTCCATGGAGTATGCAAATAACCTCATTGAACAGGGAATTGTTGAGATTGCGCCACTTGCATTTATGCGCGGCCGCACTATGAACGATGCGTTTGTCATTTTGGATGAGGCTCAAAACACCACCCCTGAGCAGATGAAAAATGTTTCTTACTCGATTGGGTTTCTCGTCAAAGTTTGTAATTACGGGCGATGCAACACAGCGAGACCTTGTGGGAAGAAGTGGTTTTGGATGTTGCTCGGCAGGTGTTGGGTGACCTTGAAGACGTTGCTTTTGTTGATTTAGATAGAAATGATATTGTTCGCCACACGTTGGTTGGTAAGATAGTTGATGCATACACTGCGTATGAGAAAAACAGCTAGGGGAATAACGTGGTTAACGAGTACGACATTGTGATCGAAGAGGGCGTCGAGTCGCCAATTTCTGTGGAAGAGATTGAAGCTGATTGCAATCTAGTACTTTCTGAAGAGGGCGTGGAGCGCCCCTGCACGGTCTCCATTTCTATTGTGAGCGATGCAGAGATTCAGCAGGTAAACTTTGAGTGGCGAGAAAAAAATGCGCCCACTGACGTTATCTCACTTGAGGTAGAACGCCCTGATGATCCAGATTTGGCTCCTGGTGAGATGTGTGAGTTGGGCGATATTATTCTGGCTCCTCATTTTATTGCTCGCCAGGCAAAAGAATATGGCACTACAGAGGCAGATGAGTTTAGGCTTATGCTCGTTCATGCCATGCTTCACTTGCTTGGGTATGACCATATTGAAGATGATGAGGCAGAGATTATGGAAGCTCGTGAAGACGCTCTTGTTGCTCTGCTTTCAACGGATAGGACTATTGAGCCAGTTGTATTGACTCGCCACCGTGAGGGGGATTGACGAGTAATGATTCCGGGATCTAAAGGCAGACATCCAAGCTTTAAGCGCGGCCTTCTCTTTGCACTACAGGGCGCTCGCCAAGCATTTGCTCAAGAAGCAAACTTGCGTCGTATGGCCGTTGTTGCTGCAGTAACCGTGGTGGTGGGATTGTTTGTTGGTTTAGACGCTGTGAGCTGGGCACTTGTTCTTGCTTGTATTGGTGCGGTTTTAACCACAGAACTTCTCAATACAGCAATAGAAACCGTGGTAGATCTGGTTTCTCCAGAGTTTCACCCCATGGCTGGTAAAGCTAAAGATATTGCGGCAGCTGCCTCATGCTGCATCAGCATCACCGCAGCTCTTATAGGACTTTTGATTTTCTCGCGTGCAATTTTTTTCATTGGTAAGTTGGAGGACATATGACCGCCAATTCAGTTTCTGAAAACACTACATCTGAGACCACTCCATTTTAGGAGCGGCTTTGTTGCTTTAGTTGGTCGTCCTAGTGTGGGTAAGTCCACGCTGTTAAACGCATGTATGGGCCAGAAGGTAGCCATTGCAAGCCCTGTTGCCCAGACAACGCGTCGTCGTTTTAGGGCAGTGGTGAACGGAGAGAACTCTCAGCTGGTCATTGTAGATACTCCAGGCCTCCACAAGCCCAAAGACGCTCTTGGAAAAGAGCTCAACAAGGCAGCGCTCGGAGAGCTTAATGACGCTGATGTCATTGCTTTTTTTGATTGATGCTACCAAGCCTGTTGGTCGTGGAGATGAATGGGTTGCCAATCATGTTGAGCAGGCGCATGCTGCCTTTAAGCTGCTGGTTATTACCAAGGCTGACATTGCAACTCCAGAGCAAGTAACAGAGCAGCTTGAGGCCGCACAGGCTCTTGTGCACTTTGATGATGTGCTTGTTGTTTCTGCTCCAGAAGACTTCAATATCCAGGCATTTATTGCGCTTGTTTCAGAACATCTTCCTGAGGGTCCCATGTGGTTCCCAGAGGATATGGAGACTGACGCATTGCCAGAAGACCTGGTCGCAGAGTTTGTTCGCGAGAAGCTCTTGTTGAATCTTCGTCAAGAAGTTCCTCATTCCGTTGCCGTTGTTTGTGATTCCTATGAGGTAGCAACGGACGGCCATTTATCTATTTCTGCCACCATTTTGGTTGAGCGAGAAGGACAAAAGGGCATCGTAGTTGGCCAGGGTGGCTCTATGATTAAACGCGTTGGCGTTGAGGCTAGAAAAGACCTGGAGAAACTGTTTGGTCGCAAGGTTTATCTTGAACTGCAGGTGCGCGTTCAACCTCTCTGGAGACGTGATGCCAACGAGATTAAGCGCCTAGGTTACTCAACTGAGGACTAGTTGTGCCTGGTAGAAAGACCACTCGTCTTAAAGCAATTGTGCTTGATAGAACAAAACTCGCTGAGCAAGACCTCATCTTAACCATGCTTTCCGATTCAGGAGAAGAGCGTCGTGCAGTCGCCAAGGGTGCTAGAAAGCCAGGCGGCCGATTTGCAGCCCGCGTTGAACTGTTTTGTGAGCTAGACGTACTGCTGGCAGAAGGTCGCTCACTTGATATCTTGTCCGAGGCAACCTTACTTGAGCCGCACGCATCTCTGCGCGGAGATCTCTCTAAGGTAGCAGCTGCGTCAGCTATCTGTGAAGTCGCACGTCTTTCGTGTATCGACGGCGTCGAAGACGCGTTTCTCTATCCACTGCTCTCTCGCGCTCTCAGAGCCTGCGAAGAAGTAGATGACGAGAAACACTTAGATCTTGTAGTTGCTGCTTATGTATTTAAGGTTTTGGCACACGAAGGCTGGCGTCCCGAGTTGGAATCATGCATTGCCTGTGGAGATGACGCTCTCACGTACTTCTCGCCAGCTGCTGGCGGTGCATTGTGTGGAAGTTGTGCGCATGAGTTTGAGGGAGCCATTGAGGTAACTCCACTTGAGCTCTCGTGGTTGTCGTCACTTCTAAAACTAACCTTTGACCAGCTTGTTGTTGCTGAGATTGCTCCAGAGACTGCGCTCTTTTTGCTCACAAGCGCGCATATTTGGGCAGCCACACACCTTGAGGCGCGTCTCAAGGCATTTGAATTTCTACTCAGTATCTAGTTGAAGTGGATTTTTACTAGCAAAGTCCACCAGTAACTGGTATCCTTTTGTAGGTTATTTCCTTGTTCTTAGGGGCTAGTCACCGCCGGCTACCTTCTCAGTACAAGGAGTATTCAACGCGAAAGGCGGTTTATTATGGCAGTAACTAAGGATCGTAAGGCTGAGCTCATCAAGCAGTACGGTAAGGACGAGAAGGACTCCGGTTCCGCACAGGTTCAGGTTGCTCTTCTTACTGAGCGTATTCGTCAGCTCACCGACCACATGAAGTCCCACCAGAAGGACTTCCACACTCGTCGTGGTCTTCTGATGCTCGTTGGTAAGCGTCGTCGTCTTCTTTCTTACATCAAGTCGAACGACATTGAAGAGTACCGTACTCTTATTGCTTCCCTGGGTATCCGCGACAACATCCAGTAAATTGGCTTTTTTAGGGCGCCGTCTGGCGCCCTTTATAGTTGAGGCCCGTTTGCAATGGGGCAAACGGAGATAGAAGAGGAAAGAAATGACTAAAGTAACTCACGAATTTGACCTCTATGGTAAGCACTACACCCTTGAGGCCGGTGAGCTCGCAAAGCAGGCAACAGGTGCCTGTATCGTTAAGTGCGGCGATTCCACCGTACTTCTCACTGCAGTGGTTTCCAAGGAGCGCAAAGATTACGACTTCTTCCCACTGACTGTTGATTTTATTGAGAAAATGTACGCAGTTGGTCGTGTTCCTGGTGGATACCTTAAGCGTGAGGCTCGTCCATCCGAGAAGGCAACCCTTACTGCTCGTATGATCGACCGTCCTCTGCGCCCATCCTTCCCAGATGGCTTCCGCAATGAGGTTCAGATTGTTGCAACTTCTCTTGTTGCCGATCAGGTAAATGCTGTTGATACCATCTCTGTCATGGGCGCATCTGCTGCTCTGGCCGTTGGTGGCGTTCCTTTTGAGGGACCACTTGCGTGCGTTCGTATTGGCCGCAACGCCGATACCGGCGAGTTCCTGGTTAACCCAACCTATGAAGAGCGCGATCATTCTGACCTTGACCTTGAGCTTGGTGGTTCTTCCACCTTTATTTCCATGCTTGAGGCTGGCGCAGATGAGATTTCCGAAGAGGACATGCTCTCTGCTATGGCATTTGGTCAGGAAGCAATTGCAGCATTTTGCGAGGAGCAGAAGAAGTTCATTGCTAAGTGGGAAGAGGTTAACGGCCCTATCGTCAAGCGTGAGTACATCCTTGACGAGCCAATCGCTGAAGTTCATGACCGCATCTTTGCTTACTATGACCAGATGAGTGCTGCTCTTAAGGATGCTGATAAGCAGTCTCGTATGCAGAAGGTTGCTGACCTGATGGACGAGATCAAGGCTCAGTTCACCGAGGAGGAGCAGGAGCTTTGGAGTCGCGCTATTGCGGTTGAGCTCAAGGGCCTTGAGAAGCACGCTATGCGCGTCATGGTTGTTGAGACCGGCGAGCGCGTTGACGGTCGTGTTGCAGACGAGATCCGTCCAATCATGGTCAAGCCTGATTACCTGCCACTTGTTCACGGTTCTGGTCTTTTCCAGCGCGGTCAGACCCAGGTTCTCTCCATTTGTACACTTGGCATGCTCAACGAGTGGCAGCGTCTTGACACCATTGAGCCAATGGATGGCAAGCGCTACATTCACCACTACAACTTCCCACCATTCTGCACCGGTGAGACTGGCCGTATGGGCAGCCCAAAGCGCCGTGAGATTGGTCACGGAGCTCTTGCAGAGCGTGCGCTTCTTCCTGTTATTCCTTCTGAAGAAGAGTTCCCTTACACCATTCGAGTTGTCTCTGAGGTAATGGAGTCCAATGGTTCTTCTTCCATGGCTTCTACCTGCGGTTCAACCCTTTCTCTTATGGATGCAGGTGTTCCTCTAAAGCGTCCTGTTTCTGGTGTTGCAATGGGTCTTATCCAGGAGAACGGCAAGACTGTTGTTCTTACCGATATCCAGGGTCTTGAGGACTTCCTCGGCGACATGGACTTCAAGGTCTGCGGTACCACCAAGGGTATTACCGCAATGCAGATGGACAACAAGGCAACTGGTCTTACTCCAGAGATTCTGCGCAGCGCACTTCTCCAGGCTCAAGAGGGTCGTATGTTCATTCTGAACAAGATGCTTGAGCAGATCCCTACACCTCGTACTGAGACCAAAGAGACCGCTCCACAGATTATCTCGCTCTCTATTCCAACCGATAAGATTCGCGACGTCATTGGCTCTGGCGGCAAGGTTATCCGTGGTATCCAGGAGGATACGGGCGCAACCGTTGACATCCAGGAGGATGGTACCGTCTTTATCGCTGGTACTAACGGTGCTGCCGAGGCTGCTGCAGAGCGCATCAAGGCTATTGTTAAGGTTCCAGAGGTAGGCGAGGAGTACACTGGTCGCGTTGTTGGTCTTCAGCCATTCGGCGCCTTTGTTGAGCTCCTTCCCGGCAAGGACGGTCTGCTTCATATTTCCCGCGTTGCACAGGGACGTGTCGAGAAGATCGAGGATGTCCTGGCTGTTGGCGACGAGGTTAAGGTTCAGGTCCTTGAGGTAGACGAGAAGGGCAAGATTTCTCTTGACCGTCTCGATAAGCCAGAGGCACCACAGGGTGCTCCAAAGAAGGAGCGCGAGGAGCGCCGTCCACGTCGTCAGAACGACAATGGCAATGCTGAGCGTAGGCAGCCACGCCGTCACCACGACGCATAAGGCGCGCCTAAATTTAAAGGGTTTCTCGCCACGCGAGGTCTTATAAAACATGAGGTATTGAAGAGAGCTTCGATGCATGTCGGAGCTCTCTTGTTATTCTGTTGAGATTTTGATTCTTTGGGAATATATAGCGTAATACGTGCAGATTTTTTATATAATTAAACAACATGTAGATTTTGCAAAAAGTCTTGTAGACGGCCCTTTGGGGTGGCGTCTGTTATAGAAAGTTATTTGAAAGGAAAGCGTTTTAATGCTTAAGAAAGACCCAGCTCTTAAAGTCATTCCTATGGGTGGACTTGATGGCATTGGCAAGAACATGACCGTTTTTTGAATACGGTAATGATATGGTGCTTGTTGATGCTGGTCTGATGTTCCCAGATGATGAGCAGCCTGGTATTGACCTTGTTTTACCAGACTATACGTACGTACTAGAAAATGAAGATAAGCTCCGTGGTATTTTGATTACCCACGGCCACGAGGATCACATTGGTGCTCTTCCGTATCTGCTTATGGACCTTACTCGTAAGGTACCAATCTATTCCAGCAGTCTTTCGCTTGGTTTTATTGAAGGCAAGCTTGCTGAGCACAAAATTGTGGGTACTAAGCTTCGTGAGGTTACTGATGGTTCTAAGATTCAGCTTGGAGCTTTGGACATCACGTTCTTCTCGATGACTCACTCTATTCCTGCAGCTTTTGGTATTCATATGAAGACTCCTGCAGGCACCCTTATTCATTCCGGTGACTTCAAGCTTGATCAGACTCCAATCGATGGCGTGCGTCCAAACTATGCCGCCATTACCAAGTTTGGCTCTGAAGGCCTTGACCTACTGTTGTCTGACTCAACTAACGCAAACCGTCCGGGTATGACCCCATCTGAGGCTTCTGTTGGTGCAGCGCTTCGCCATATCATCAAAAATGCAACTGGTCGTGTCTTTGTAGCATCGTTCTCAAGTCACATTCACCGTCTACAGCAGGTGTGCGATGCATCCGTTGCGGTAAAGCGTAAGGTGGTTGTTACCGGCCGCTCAATGATTACTAATACCAAGATTGCGCGTGAGCTCGGTTACCTCAACATTGCCGATAAAGACATCATTGATGCCTATGATGTTGACAAACTTGCAGATGATCGCATTGTTGTTCTGTGCACCGGTTCCCAGGGCGAGCCTTTGAGCGCTCTGGCTCGTATGGCAAACGGAGAGCACAAGTCGCTGTCTATTCGTCCTCAGGATACTGTTATCATCTCCGCAACGCCAGTTCCAGGTAACGAGAAAAGCGTTCAGTCCATCATCAACTCGCTCTCAAAGATTGGCTGCGAGATTTACGACAAATCAAAGGCGCTTGTTCACGTTTCTGGTCATGGAAGCCAGGAAGAGCTCAAGCTTATGCTTGGTATGGCTCGTCCTAAGAACTTTATGCCAGTCCACGGTGAAGCTGTTCACCTGCGTGCTCATGCAGAGCTTGCTCAGCAGATGGGTGTTCCTGCTAACCGTATTTTCATTCTGGATAACGGCGACACACTTGAGATGAGAAACGGCAAGGTTACCCGTGGTCAGACGGTAGAGTCTGGTGTTGTTTACGTTGATGGTCTCTCTGTTACCGACGCTAACCCTGTTGTCCTGCGCGATCGTCAGCGTCTTTCTCAGGATGGCATTGTTACCGCAGTGGTAACCCTTGTTGGTCGCAACCTTAAGCCTGGTGTCGTTGAGATTTCTGGTCGCGGTGTTTCATTTGCTGATGATGATGAGCTTATGAACGATGCACAGAATCTTGTTAAGAACTCAATCGAGAAGGCTTCAAAATCCGAAGGTGCAAATATTGAAGCTATGAGAAAGAGCGTACGCAATGCTCTTTCTAACTTCCTTTGGAGCAAAACTCGTACTCGACCAATGGTTATTCCGGTCATTATGGAGGTATAAGCCGAATGCCCTCTAAACGCACTTCAAACGCAGCAAAAAGAAATTCCCGCAACGCCGCCTCATCACAGCAGGCAGGACTCAGTCCTCTGCAGAATGACATCATTGGTGTTGTTCTTGCAGTGGCCGCTATTGCCATGTTTTTGTCCATTATTGTTCCTTCTAATGCTGTTATTACCAGCGCGATGGGTCATGGACTCAAACTCTGCTTTTGGAACAGGAGCCCTGCTTTTTCCCATTGCAGTATTCGTCTTTGCTATGACCTTCTTTATGCGTGATGAACAAGGCATTTCTACGCGCATTGCCATTGGTCTTACGCTGGATGTGCTTGCGGCTCTTGCGCTTATCTCTCTTAACTTCCCAGGTGCTGAAGCTGCTCCTGACATGCTTTTTGGGCACAAAGATTTTAGAAGCCGCTGGCGGTTATGTGGGTGGCGGCATTGCATGGGTTTTGCTACGTTTTGTTGGCCGTGTAGTGGGCAACGTTCTTTTGGTTGGCTTTATTATTGCTGGTGTTGTTATCTGCGGCTTCTCTATTTCTGACATGGTTGAGCGCGTGGGCTTCCGCTTGGATGAGGCACGCGAGAATCATCGCTACCGCAAAGAAGAGCGCGCTCTTGCTAAAGAAGAGGCACTCTTTGCCGCTAATGCTCCACAACCCTGCAAAGAAGCAGGGTAGACGTGGCGCAAACAACCAGTCTTCTCTCTTTGATGAGACCGGTGAAGGGGAGACCACGTATCTGGGCAATCGTAAGACTTCTGTCATTAAGCGTGACGCCCGTCTTTACGAGGAAGAAGAGGCGCAAGAGGATGCAGGTGATGCTCCTACTACGCTCATCGACAGGGCTAAGAACAAGCTGCGTTCTAAGAAGAATGACCAGCCAGATGATGCAGTTGTCGAGAAAAACGATGTTGCTGTAGCTGATGTTGCTCCTACAACAAAACAGGCTAAACCTAAGGGTAAAGCTAAAACAACACCCGATTTTCTCGCCACACCTGACCAGCTCAAGAGACCAGGTGACAACGATGAGTCGTATGAGCTGCCACCATTTAGCATTTTTGAAGACAAACAAGAACTCGGCCACTTCTGCCGTAAGTGATGATGAGCTTGAAGCTACAGCTCAGAGACTCCAGGCTACGCTTGAGGAGTTTGGCCTTTCCAGCCAGGTAGTTGGTTGGACTGCAGGTCCTTCTGTCACTACGTTTAAGATTTCGATGGGCGAGGGTGAGCGCGTCAACAAGATCACCAATCTTGAGGACGATATTGCGCTTTCACTTGCGGCAAAGTCTGTTCGTATTTTTGCTCCAATTCCCTGGAACTTCTCTGGTTGGTATTGAGATCCCCTAACGAGAAAGCCCAGGCAGTCAACTTGGCTGACGTTCTTCCGTTTGCAAAAGGCGGTCCTCTTGAGTGCGCCTTTGGTCGCGATTCTGAGGGCAAGCCAATTGTTGTTGACCTTGCAAGTCTTCCTCACTTGCTGGTAGCAGGCACCACTGGTTCTGGTAAGTCTGTCCTGCTCAACGCCATTGTCATGTCTATGCTCATGCGCGCAACTCCTGAGCAGGTTCGCCTGATTATGGTTGATCCTAAGCGTGTTGAGTTTACTGGCTACGCTGGCCTTCCACACCTGTATGTTCCAGTTGTTACCGAGCCAAGGCAGGCGGCGAGTGCGCTTCAGTGGGGCGTCACCGAGATGGAGCGTCGCCTTAAGGTGTTTGAGCACTACAAAGTGCGTGACATTAAGACGTACAACAGAAATGTTGATGGCGATAAGTATGCTGATATGGAGAATCCTCCAAAGCACATGCCGTACTTTGTCATTGTCATCGACGAGCTTGCTGACCTTATGATGGTTGCTGGCAAAGACGTTGAGTCTTCCATTGTCCGTATTGCTCAGCTTGGTCGTGCTGCAGGTATCCACCTGATTGTTGCAACGCAGCGTCCTTCTGCAGACGTTGTAACCGGTCTGATCCGCGCAAATATCGATAACCGTGTTGCGCTCTCAGTTGATAACTCTTTGAACTCCCGCATTATTCTGGACCAAAAGGGCGCTGAGCAGCTGCTGGGTAAGGGTGACATGCTGGTTAAGCTTCGTGGTAAGAAGCCTAATCGCGCACAGGGTTGCTGGGTCTCTGACGAGGAAATTGAGGAGACTGTTAAGTACATTCGTACCCAGCGCGTAGCTGAGTACCACGACAATATTTTGACTGTTGCAACTCCAACACAAGCTGATGGTGTTGGGGGAGTTGGTGGTATGGCGCAGGCAGATGACCCGCTTATTTGGGAAGCTGCACGCATTATTGTGGATTCTCAGCTAGGTTCTACATCTAGTTTGCAAAGAGCGCTCTCTGTTGGATATGCTCGTGCTGGTAGAATTATGGATATGCTTGAGGCAAAGGGTGTCGTTGGCCCAGCTAACGGATCAAAGCCTCGAGAAGTACTCATTGATAAAGAAGCTCTTGAAGAGCTGAAAGTTCAAGACGCAGCCTATAGGGAGGTAGAGTAAGCATGCCACGCCCTCGTTTTTAGTGAGATGCTCGTAGAACGTCGACGTCAGCTCGGACTATCTATCACTCAAGCATCAAAGGTCCTTCGCCTTAAAGAGCAGGCACTTATTGCCTTTGAGGAAGGCGATTTTAAGAATATGCCTCAGAGCGGCTATGCTCAGGGCATGCTCTCTTCATATGCTCGCTACCTGGGACTCAATCCGCGTGAGATTGTAGACCTCTTCCAGGAGGAGAGCTACGAGTTTGAAAAACGGCACCTATTCTCATGAGTTGCGTCGCCGTACCCGCGATACTCAGTCTGGTCGTGGCATTGCGGGCTATGATGTCGTTAATGAGTCTGGCAGCAGACCAAAGGCATATGTTCAGTACCACGGTCTTCTCCCCACATCGGGAGGACCAGCTGGCGATATGGGCGCCTTTGCAACCACGTCTGGTGTTCGCTCCAGACAAACTGGTGTGCCTCTGGGTGCTCAGGCATCTGAGGAGGATGCTGGCGGCTACTCGTATTCTCGCTACGCCACAGGTCATGCCTACAATGCTGGAATTGAAGAAGCTTCTCGTCAGAAGACTATGGCAAGCCGTACCCGCGGTGGCGTTCAACGTAAACGCGTAGGCATTGCAGGCGTTAGCGTGCCAGCTTATAAAGATGATGTAACCAGAAGAACTGTTGCTCCAAGTGATTACACTGACGATCTTCGTTATGACAACGTAACCGCACCTTACGAGCGCGCATCAACCATTTCTGGCCGTCGTGGATCAAGAAATATTGCGCAGGTAGATAGACCTAATGTTCGCCGTCGCCAGCCATCTGGCGCTGCTGCTCAACAACGTCGTGCTCCTCAAAGACCAGGCGTTATGGGAGCACTTCAGAATTACTTCTCTGATACAGGACGCACTATTGCCACTGTGTTTGCTCTTGTTGTTGTGATTATTACTGCCGTTTTGCTGTTCAGCGTTCGTTCCTGCATGACAGCTCGTACTACGCCTACTACAACAAAGACAGTAAGCGTTAATAATTCAACAACTGATTCTTCAAAGAATTCCACTACTACAAATAGCAACACGGACACTTCTAAGAAGGATTCAACTGATGCTTCTAAGAGCACCACTACAACTGAGCCTAAGAAGGAGGAGACTCCTAAGCAGACTACCGTAGTGGTTACTGTTGCAGATGGTCAGACCAGTTGGGTTGAGATTACTGTTGACGGTAAGAGTGTTGAGGCTGATGCAATCACTGGTCCATGGTCTCAGACATACACCGTCACTGATTCCATGAACATTCTTGCAGGTACACCTGGTGCCGTTGCGGTTACCGTTAATGGCACTGCTAAGCCATTTGACGCAAACGCATCTGGTATTGGTACCTTGACTATTCAGGGAACTAAGCCTGCTGATGGCAATGGAACAAACGCCTCAGGAACTCAAACAAACAGCACGTCAACAAGTACTACCGGTGGAACTTCTGGCACCACTAACAACCAGAATTCCAACAGCAATTCAAACAATAACTAAACGCCATGGGGCGAGAAGTTCTTCTCGCCCTGAATATACGGAGGGGAAATGGCTAAAGAATCAAGCTTTGACGTTGTGTCTGAAGTAGACATGATGGAAGTTGATAATGCATTTCAGCAGGCAGCTCGTGAACCAACGCAGCGCTACGATCTAAAGGATTCTGGTGCAACTCTTGGGCTTTCTAAGAAAGAAGGTAAGTTCACTATTGAGGCTCCTGCAGATTTTGTTGCATCTCAGGTGAGGGATGTTCTTGGCTCCAAGCTGGTAAAGCGCGGAATTGATCTTACTGCTATTCGTTGGGGAGACCCCATTCCTGCAGCTGGCTCTACCGTGCGTCAGATTGGCTCTATTGTTTCTGGAATTGACCAGGAAACTGCCAAGAAGATCGCTAAAGATATTCGTGATATGAAAGTTAAGGCTAAGGCAACCGTTGAGGGCGATAAGCTGCGTGTTTCTAGCGCTTCTCGCGATGTTCTTCAGTCTGTGATTGCAAGCCTTAAGGAGAAAGACTATGGCCAGCCCCTTCAGTTCAACAACTATCGATAGGGGCTACAATGTCCTATACATCACGTTAGGATGCGCTAAAAATGAGGTTGATACAGATCGCATGCGTGCGCGTCTTTTAGCCTCTGGTTTTTGGTGAAGTAGCAGATCCAGACTCAGCAGACGTTGCAATTATCAACACCTGCTCTTTTCTTGGCTTCAGCAACAGAGGAGTCTATTGAGACTACGCTTGAGATTGCTGAAGGCGCTTCCGAGGGAGTGCGTAAGCTGCCCATTATTATGTGTGGCTGCGTTCCTTCCAGGTACGGCGCAGAGCTTAACGAGCAGCTCCCTGAAGTTGCTGCGTTTGTTCCGGCAGATCAAGAAGATGGCATTGTCAGCGTTGTTGCAGACGTTCTGAATATCCCCTGAGCCTACGCAGTCTATTGTGTCTGCCCATGGAATGCTGCGCACCATTGATGGCGCCAGTGCATTTGTAAAGATTTCCGAGGGCTGTGATAGATTCTGCGCTTTCTGTGCCATTCCGTACATTCGTGGCCACTATCACTCAAGGCCTGCTGAAGAGATTCTTCAAGAGGTACATGAGCTGATGGAAGGCGGTGTTCGTGAGGTCATTCTGATTGGCCAGGACACCGGTATCTGGGGCTCGGATATGCCTGATACTGCAGATGGTCAGACGCCAACGCTTGCCAAGCTTATGCAGCAGGTTGCTAAGGTAGTTCGTCCTTACAAGGGATGGATTCGCGTTTTGTATCTGCAGCCAGAAGGTATGACCGATGAGCTCATCAGCACCATTCGCGATACACCTGAGGTTTTGCCTTACATTGATATTCCAATTCAGCACTGCAACGAGCGCATTCTTAAGCGTATGGGTCGTTCTGGCTCTACACAGGAGCTTCGTGAGCTTTTTGATCGCCTCAGAACTGAGATTCCTGGCATGGTTCTTCGAACTACGGGAATGTGCGGCTTTCCAGGCGAGACAGATGATGAATCAGATGAGCTCTACGACTTTATTCAGGAGCAGGAGTTTGATTACACATCCGTCTTTACCTATTCGCCAGAAGAGGGAACTCTGGGCGCAAAAGATGTCTGATCAGGTTCCAGACGAGGTAAAAATTGAGCGCACTCAGCGCTTACTTTGACCTTGTAGAGCAGCTTGGCTTTGCGGCAACTGCTCGTCACGTTGGCGAACGCTGTGAGGTTATTATCGACGGAATTGAAGAATCTGATGAGGGCACTGAGCTTATCGGCCACACGTGGTTCCAGGCTCCAGACTGTGATGGCGCTGTTCACATTGCAGAGGGAGAGGCCGCAGTCGGAGATATTGTCCTCTGTGACCTGGTAGATTCATTCTGTTATGAAATGATTGGCGAAATTGTAGACACTACAGACACACAGTCTGGCGAGAAAACCGTTTAGTTGGGGATAGGTCATGTCATCAAAGACAATTTGGACACCTGCAAATATTGTTACCTGTGCTCGAGTGGTCCTGGTGCCCTTTTGGCTTCTTTTGGCACAATTTTTAGGTGTATCTCTGGCAGATTCTCTTGCAACACCTGGTTTTAAGCTTGGAGCTTTTCTTGTTTTTATCGGCTATGTTGTCATTTCTTTGACCGATAAGCTTTGATGGTTACCTTGCTCGTAGTAGAAATGAAGTTACTACCTTTGGCAAGTTCTTAGATCCAATTGCCGATAAACTCGCTGTTGTTGTTGCTCTTTTTGTACTTCTGGAGTGGCATATGGTTTCTCCATGGGTGCTCTTAGTGATTGTTGCACGAGAGTTTTTGGTATCGGGCCTTAGAATGGTTGTAGCTTCAAAGGGAGTTGTTATTGCAGCCTCTGACTTGGGTAAGTGGAAGACCGCAACAACTATGGTTGCTATCTGCGGTTTACTCTTCTTGCCTAGTATTCCCGGTGGAATGATTCAGGACGTTTTGCTCTTTATATTCAACACATCTATGTGGGTTGCAGTAGTTCTAACGGCCTGGTCAGGAATTGACTACTTTGTAAAGTCGTGGCAATACATTGCTGAAGTTTAACAATATGGCGTCTCTTTGAGGCGCCGCTTTTGTATAAGATTAAGGAATGTGCAGGTCAAACGGTCTTCTGCTGAATGAAAAGTTGGGATTCAAATGTTTTCATCTGAAGTTCTTTTAGAAGCTCAACAAGTTGTTTCAGAGGCTCTTGCGACTGGTCTTACCGTAGCTTCAGCAGAGTCTTGTACGGGAGGACTTGTTGCAGGCGCTCTTACAGCCATCTCTGGATCATCAAACGTTCTCAAAGGCTCTGTTGTAAGCTATACCATTGAGATTAAGCAAAAGGTATTAGGCGTTTCAAAAGACATTTTTGATGAACCGTCCCTTGGCGCTGTTTCTGAGCCCTGCGCAGCTCAAATGGCTTCAGGAGTTAGAGACGTTATTGGATCAGATATTGCAGTTTCCGTTACAGGAATAGCAGGACCAACAGGAGAAGAGCCTGGTAAACCAGTTGGAACAGTTTGGTTTTGGCATCAATAGCAAAAAAACTTTACCCATACGGTCTGCAAACATTTTTTTCTGGTAATAGAGAACAGGTGCGAGAAGCTGCTGTTTTGCAGGCTTTGCAATTAATTCATGAAGCAATTGTGAAGGCTTAAAATTCGATTTTAATAGGGAGGCTCAAAACTAGTTTGTTTTGAGCCTCTTAATTTCTGCGACTATGCAGGACTTATACAGTCAAATTTGTAATTAAGAAGAAATTAGCTGTTCAAGAGCGGAAAAAAATAGAGGTAAGAATTCAGACAAATTCCCTCTATAGAGTATATGTTTGACGTTGACATAGAACGTCTGTTCTTATATTATCGTGGTATCAGAAAGAGCAAGGAGTATTCATGGCTAAAAAAAGGCAGTTTCAAAAAGAGATCAAAGCTCGTACTACTGGTGATGAGAGGGATGAAGTTATCTCTTCAACCACTGCAGAGATTGAGAAGAAATTTGGTGCAGGCGCCATTATGCGTTTAGGTGAGGGTGGTCCTGCCTTTGATATTCAGGCTATTCCAACTGGTTCACTTGCTCTTGATGCAGCGTTGGGTATTGGCGGCGTTCCTCGCGGCCGTATCATTGAGATTTATGGACCAGAGTCCTCTGGTAAGACAACTCTTTCTCTAGAAATTCTTGCTGAAGCTCAGGCTCTCGGTGGTGTTGTTGCCTTTATTGACGCAGAGCACGCTCTTGATCCAGGCTACGCAGCTCGTATTGGCGTCGATATTGATGATGTTTTTAATCTCTCAGCCAGATACTGGTGAGCAGGCTCTTGAGATTTGTGACATGCTTGTTCGCTCAGGCGCCATTGATGTTGTAGTTGTAGACTCCGTTGCCGCTCTTGTTCCTCGTGCAGAGATTGAGGGAGAAATCGGCGATTCTAGCGTAGGCCTCCAGGCGCGTCTTATGAGCCAAGCTCTTCGTAAGCTTGCAGGATCTCTTGCCAAGTCAAATACCCTCTGTATTTTCATTAACCAACTTAGAGAGAAGATCGGTGTTATGTTTGGTAGCCCAGAGACCACATCGGGTGGTAGGGCACTTAAGTTCTTCTCAACGGTTCGTATGGATATTCGCCGCGTTGATAGCATTAAGGTTAATGGTGAAAACGTAGGTAACCGCGTACGCGTTAAGGTGGTTAAGAATAAAGTAGCCCCGCCATTTAAGGTCGCAGAATTTGACATTATGTATGGTCAGGGCATCTCTAAAGAAGGTTCAATTCTTGATATGGCTGTTGACTATGAAATTGTCAATAAGTCAGGTGCTTGGTTTACTTATGAAGGTGAGCGCCTTGGGCAGGGTAGAGAAGCAGCTAAATCCTTCCTTACTGCCAATCCAGATCTCATGGAAGAGATTGATCACAAAGTACGAGTTGCTTGTGGTCTTGTATTTGATGAAGATTCTGAAGTTGGCACTCCGGTTGCAACGGAAGATTCTGCTGAATAATGTCAGAAATTTCTTGGTCGATTGAGCTTCCAAAAAAGAAACAGGCAGTTTTAGGTCAGGCAAAGCCTAAAGCAAAGATACTTTTAGAAACTGAAGTTGGAGGGACGGAGGAATTTTTTGTCCCTCCAACAGTAGCTCGTGCTCTTCAGAACAAAGAGAAAGATGGTGTTTTTACACCTTCCTCTCGTAATGAGTTTCTGTATGAGCTAAAAGAGATTTCAACGCAGTGTATTAAAGCTCGTATTGAGGCTTTGATTGTAAAAAGGGACTACTCTACAGCTGAGCTTCAAAAAAAGCTCATGCTTGATGGCTATCAGAAGAATGTAAGAGACCCTGCAGTGCAGAGGGTTGTTGAAGTTGGTTTGATTAATGACAGTCGTTTTGCAGACGTCTATATACGTTCTAAAATATCGCAAGGCTGGGGTCCTCTTAAAAATTAAAACTGAAATTTCTAAAAAAGGGATTGAAGTTGAGACACTCCCTGGATGGCCTGACGCTTATTTTTCTGATGTGGATGAATTTGAAGTTGCGTATTCTTTGGCCCAGAGAAAACACCTGTCGGGAAAAAATGATTATGAGAAGCTTGTCAGGTTTCTCGCCACAAAGGGATATTCATTTTCTATAGCATCATCTGTTGCTAAAAAGATTTTGGATGAAAACGCCACATTTGAATGATTATATTTGCTTAGCTTATAAGTCTGTTGTATTGGTGTACTTTACTTTTCCTACCTGCTATTTATTGACAAAAGTTACAATGCTCTATACGATAAATATGCCGTGAATAGGCTCATTTCCGCTGGGCAACCAGCGTCACGTATACAGTAGGTATCTCATACATTTGATCTATCTCTGAATGTGGCATGACCAGCCAATGAACCCTGCTCATGGCGGGTTCTTTAGATACTGTTGTGTCTAAAGTCTCCTGAACACTTTTGTAATCGCCATTTGAGGAGTAGGTATGGATTTAGCAGCAGTAGGCATTGTTTGCCTTCTTGTGGGAGTAGGCCTTGCATACGGCGTACTCTCTAACATTAGTAATTCTAAGATTAAAACTGCAGAACAGCAGTTAAAAGATGCTCAGACTAATGCAGATCGTATTGCTTCTGAAGCAGCTCGCCAGGCAGAAACAGTTAAAAAAGAAGCTGTTCTTGAGGCTAAAGAAGAAGTTCTGCAGCTTAAGCAGGCAGCAGAGGCAGATGAGAAAAAACGTAAAAGTGAGCTTCGTAGCATGGAGAATCGTATTCTTCAGCGTGAAGAGTCTCTTGATCACCGTACTGATGCGCTAGAGAAACGTGAGCATCAGCTCTCCAGTCTCCAGGGTCAGCTTGATCGTCGTAAGAATGATTTTGGATTCTCTTGTTTCTCAGCAGTCTCAAGAGCTTGAGCGCATTGCAGCT
This sequence comes from uncultured Atopobium sp., assembly GCA_916438965.1. Classification (GTDB taxonomy): domain Bacteria; phylum Actinomycetota; class Coriobacteriia; order Coriobacteriales; family Atopobiaceae; genus Lancefieldella. The sequence continues at coordinate 607,259 of CAKAGI010000001.1, forward strand.
CTTACAAAAGATGAGGCTCATGATGAGCTTCTTGCTCGAGTTCGTTCTGAAAGCGTTCGCGATGAGGCAATGATTCTTCGTGAGTCTGAACAGCGTGTTCGTGCACAGGCAGATAAAACTGCACGTGAGATTATTTCTACCGCTATTCAGCGTGTTGCTGCAGATCAGGCTTCTGAGATTACGGTAACTTCCGTCCATATTCCATCTGATGATCTAAAGGGTAGGATCATTGGACGTGAGGGTAGAAATATTCGTACCTTCGAGCAGGTATCTGGTGTTTCTCTTGTTATCGATGACACTCCAGAGACTGTAGTTCTTTCAAGTTTTTGATCCAGTCCGCCGTGAGACCGCACGTGTTGCACTTGAGAACCTCATTGCAGACGGTCGTATTCATCCAGCACGTATTGAGGAGCTCTACAAGAAGGCTGAAGCCCTTGTTAACGAGCGTGTTCTTGAGGCTGGTGAGCAGGCTGCATTTGATTGTGGTATTCATGATCTTCATCCAGAGATCGTAAAGACTCTTGGTAAGCTTCGTTACCGCACTTCTTATGGCCAGAACGTTCTTGCTCACTCTGTCCAGGTTGCAGTACTTTGTGGCATCATGGCTGAAGAACTTGGTCTTGAGCCTGCGCCAGCTAAGCGTGCTGGTCTGCTCCATGACCTTGGTAAGGCAATTGACCACGAAGTTGAGGGTCCACACGCTGTAATTGGTGCAGATCTTGCTCGTCGTCATGGCGAGCGTCCTGAGATTGTTCACGCTATTGAAGCTCACCACGCAGATATTGAGCCAAACACCGTGCTTGACATGCTTGTTATGGCTGCAGACGCTATTTCTGCTGCACGTCCTGGTGCTCGTCGTGAGTCCGCTGAGAACTACATCAAGCGCCTTGAGAAGCTTGAGGCTATCTCTAATGCACACGAGGGTGTTGAGCGTACGTATGCAATGCAGGCTGGCCGTGAGCTTCACGTAATGGTTGAGCCTCAGATGATTAGCGATTCCGAGGCAACTGTTCTTGCTCACGATATTGCTAAGCAAATTGAGGATGAGATGGAATACCCAGGACAGGTTCGCGTTGTTGTTATTCGTGAGTCTCGTGCTGTGGATGTTGCTAAGTAATTTATGGCAGCCACTTCTACTGACTTAACAGGTTTTGTCGCCTCCATGGGAGGTGAACGTGCACTCCGTGTCGAGGAATCCCTCGGCGCGGGGTACGTTCGTTTACGCGTAGCAGAGGCAGAGCGTAGACAGGCAAAGCACGATATCCGTTCGGTAGAAGATATTGTTATCGAGCTCTTACGTAATTCTCGCGATGCTGGCGCCCGTCACATTTATGTTGCAACATCAAAAGAAGGTACGCTTAGAACTATCACCATACTTGATGATGGTCAGGGCATTCCAAAAGACATGCAGGAGAAAATCTTTGAAGCTCGTGTAACTTCAAAGCTTGAGAGCATGCATATGGATCGTTGGGGAATTCATGGCCGAGGCATGGCTCTCTATTCCATCAAAGAAAAACTGTGAATCAGCTCAGGTTGTGGCTTCTGCTCCGGGACTTGGTTCTGTTATACAGATTGTGGTAGACACTACTAAAATTTCCGAGCGAGTAGATCAGTCTACTTGGCCAACCTGCGGTTTGAATGAGGACGGACTCAAAACAACCGTTAAAGGTCCTCATAACATTATTCGTACCTGCTGTGACTTTGCGCTTGAGGTTAAAGGCTCGTGTGAGGTAATGCTGGGCTCTGCTGCAGAGATTGCAGCCACCGCTCGTCGCAGAATTGCGCAGACGCTTGATATTGCTGACCTGCTGTTTGTTGAAGGCTTTGAAAACGTTCCTGTTCTCGAGCGCTTTAGAGCAGCGGCAGACGCAACAGAGCTATCTGAAGTCTGTAAGACTTTGGGTCTTTCAATGTCAGATAGAACCGCTCATAGAATTATTGCTGAGCAGATTAAACCTTTGCGTAGTGTGTATGCGCAGGTTAGCCATTCTGCTGAGTCTGATGAGGTTTTCTCGCGAAGTTGACCTGATGAAAGATCACAGAGGTCTCAAAATGAGTAAAGCTGACATCAGTAGTTTTTTTCTCGAAAAAAATGGAACAGGGTTTTGCCGAGTTATCCGAGAAATACTATGTTTCTTTGACGGCTGAGCCTCGTGTTCGTGTAAGTAAAAATAAAATTGTTGTGACTTTTGATATTGAGTCGCAAGAGTAGAACAAACGCACAATAATTGGAGCACTCATGGGTTTGCTTAAAGTTTCAAGTAAGTCTTCACCAGCTTCTGTAGCAGGAGCTATTGCGGGACTGGTTAAAGATAATGAGCCTGTTATGCTCCAGTGCATTGGTGCGGGTGCAGTTAACCAGGGTATTAAGGCCATTGCTATTGCTCGTGGATTTTTGATTCCTTGCGGCTTGGACATCACCTGCGCTCCAACATTTTCTGATATTGAAATTGCAGGGGAGAGTAGAACTGCAATTAAAATTGCCATTTATGTTCACACGCTGTCTGCTCCTGATGCGCAGGCGCCAGTTGTTAGTTCCACTGAATTTGACGAGGTACTTTAAGCATGATTGAAAATTCCGAGCTCGTAGGAAAAACATATCACATCAAAACTTTTGGTTGCCAGATGAATCTGCACGACACAGAGCGAGTCTCTGGTCTGCTTGAGGCTTGTGGCTGCAATGAGGTTTCAGATACCGACGACGCTGACATTGTCATCTTTATGACCTGTAGTGTTCGCGAGAATGCTGATCAGCGCCTCTACGGTCAGGCTTCTTCTATGGTCAGCGCTCCAACGCCTCCATCAGGCAAGCGCATTGTTGCCATTGGTGGCTGCATTGCGCAGCGCGATGGCGAGAAGCTCCGTGAAAAGGTTCCAGCCGTTGACGTTGTGTTTGGCACCAGTGCTCTTGCAAGCTTGCCAGCACTTCTCACCAGCGCATTTAGGGGCGAGAATGACCGTGTAGCCGTAGACACTTCTGAGGAGGGCAAGGGCTTCTCCACAGACCTGCCAAGTAACCGCGCTCAGCAGTATCACGCTTGGGTGCCTATCATGACCGGCTGCAATAATTTCTGTACGTATTGCATTGTTCCTTACGTTCGCGGTCGTGAGCGCAGTCGCACCTTTGAGGCTGTTATTGGTGAGTGCGAGCGCCTTGTCGCAGATGGCGTTCGTGAGATTACCCTTCTTGGCCAAAACGTTAACTCATATGGTCGTGACCTCTACGGTAAACCTCGCTTTGCAGAACTTTTACGTGCCGTGGGACAGACGGGCGTTGAACGTATTCGTTTTACTTCTTCAAATCCAAAGGATCTAACCGATGAGACTATTGCGGCTATGAAGGAAACGCCAGCTGTCATGCCTCATCTTCATCTTGCGGTTCAAAGTGGCTCTACGCGTGTTCTTAAGAAGATGAACCGCAGCTATACACGAGAAGAGTACTTAGACGTGGTTTCTCGCCTGCGTGCGGCTATTCCAGGACTGGCGCTTTCAACTGACATTATCGTTGGCTTCCCCGGAGAGACTGAGGAAGACTTTGAGGATACGCTTTCTTTGGTCAAAGAAGCTGGCTATTCTTCCGCATATACCTTCATTTACTCTAAGCGTCCAGGCACTCCTGCGGCAAAATACGAAGATAACACGCCTCACGAGGTCATCCAGGAGCGCTTTTGATAGGCTTGCAGAGCTTGTGGCTCAGCAGGCACACGACGCTAACCAGGTAGATCTCAATACTACACAGGCAGTTCTTGTTGAGGGAACTTCCAAGCGTGACAATACGGTCATGGTGGGACATAGCGAGAAGAACCAAACAGTTCACTTCAATCTGCCAGAAGGTTACACGCCAGAAGATCTTATCGGCAAAATTGTTGATGTTCATATTGATGAGGCTCGTACCTGGTATTTGCGCGGAACCATGGAGTCTGATCCTCGATGAGCTCCCATGGCTCGGTTATTTGTATTGTAGGTCCCACGGCTTCGGGCAAAAAGCTCCTTGTCTGAGCTGGTAGCTAGAAGCTTGAGACCTCTGTCATTTCTGTTGATGCAATGCAGGTCTACCGAGGCATGGATATTGGTACCGCTAAAACTCCAGTTGAAGAGCGAGAAGTTCCTCTTCTTATGGTAGATTGTGCCAACATTTCAGAAGAATATTCTGTCCAGATGTTTCAGACGGCAGCTCGTGAAGAAGCTCATAAGCTTATTAATGCTGGTAAAACACCTGTATTCTGCGGAGGAACGGGCCTTTATCTTGATTCGATTATCGACCAGATGGAGTTTCCTTCAGGCTCAATCGAGTCTCCTGTAAGAACTCGTTATGAAAAGCTTGCTCAAGAGCTTGGTGCTGAGGGCTTGCACGAACTTCTCGCCACAAAAGATGCAGCAAGTGCAGAGCTTATCCATCCAAATAACGTACGACGCGTTGTAAGGGCTTTAGAGCTCTTGGAAGAGGGCAAGTCGTATGCTACTCATCATGAGGGTCTAAAGGCTCATACACCGTACTTTGACGCCCATATATGGGGTCTTACGATGGACCGTCAGCGTCTTTATGAGCGAATAAACCTCCGAGTTGATCTTATGTTTGAGCAAGGGCTTGTAGAAGAGGTTCAAGCGCTTATTGAGTCAGGTCTCTCTGAAAATTGCACGGCTGGACAGGCAATTGGCTACAAAGAGTTCTTTGCGTACTTTGCTGGAGAGCAATCGCTTGAGCAAACGTGTGAGCTTATTAAGCAGCATACCAGGCAGTATGCAAAGCGACAGATTTCTTGGCTTAAACGGGACGGTCGAGTTAGGTGGCTTGATATGAACCAACTCACGCCTGAAGATGCGCTCGAGCTGATTCTTGCGCAGCATGCTGACGTACAATGCTAGTAGGACGCATCAAAAACTAACGTATTTACCTTGTCTTAGATGGGGAGTTTATGGGTCGTTTTGTTCCATTTTCTACAGCTCCTAAAGTTGAACGAGCAATTCTTGTAGGCGTTGATTGCGGTAAAAGCGATTGGTCGCTTGAAGAATCAATGGACGAGCTTGAGCGCCTGGCTCAAACTGACGGCGCTGAAGTTTTTATGCGAATTACACAAAAAGCTTGATGCTCCCGTTCCTAAGACGTTTATTGGTAAAGGTAAAACAGAGGAGCTTGTTTCTCTTGTTAGAAATACCAATGCTGACGTGGTTATCTTTGATGACGAACTCACACCTTCTCAGCAATCAAATCTAGAAAAAATACTCGGCGAGCCGGTTAAAGTCATTGACCGTACAGCGCTCATTCTTGATATTTTTGGTATTCACGCGCGAACCAAGGAAGGGCGACTTCAAGTACAGCTTGCACAGCTTCAGTATGTACTTCCAAGGCTTCGTGGTATGTGGAGTCACCTGGTGGGCGAGCAAACTCGTGGTGGCATTGGTAGCCGATTTGGCCAAGGCGAGAGCCAGCTTGAGGTTGACCGTCGTCTTATTAGAAAGCGCATTTCAACTCTTAAAAATGAACTAAAGCAGCTTAGCCAAAGGCGAGAAGTTCAGTCTAAGTCCAGGTGGAATTCTGGAACGTTTAGTGTCTCACTTGTTGGATATACCAATGCTGGTAAATCAACGCTTTTGAATCAACTAACTGGAGCAGATGTATATGCAAAAGACGAACTCTTTGCAACTCTTGATCCAACTACCAGAGCACTTCTCTTGATGAAGGCAGAAAGATTGTTCTTACGGATACTGTTGGATTTATTCAAAAAGCTCCCAACTAATCTGATTGAGTCGTTTAAGTCTACGCTGGTTGAAGCTCAAGAAGCTGATCTTCTGCTGCTTGTTGCTGATGCAACTGACAAGAATCTTTCAAAAAGAAATAGCAGTTGTTCGAAGTATTTTGAAAGATATCGAGGCCGATAAAAAGCGATCAGATTCTTGTTTTTAAATAAGATAGACCTACTTGATGAGCAAGAGCTTCAAATGCTCAGAGCGCTCTATCCAGAAGCTGTGTTTATGTCTGCTCAGGAAGGTACAGGCATTAACGGTCTTCTTCACAAGATTCAAGAAATAGCTAGCGCCGGCGACAAGGTGGTTAGCGCACTTATTCCGTTCAACAAAGGAGCTCTTGTTAAGTCTGTTCACGAGAGGTGTCAGCTTTTGCATGAGCAATATGTTGCTGAAGGGCTTTTACTGTCAGTTAAAGCCGACACGTATATGCAGGCACTTTTAGAGCCGTACGTGGTGTCAGAGGACGATATTCTGACTGACGAATAAAGCGATGAGCAGCAAAATTGGTTGATGCAAAATGTAAATGAGAAGTGAATATCTTCCCATCTCTGTTATGAGGGGAAGAGAGAACCTTTTCATCCAGTTAGGATATCCAGCTTGCTTAAACTGTCTGTTAAAAGCAGCGCCACTTAAATACAAGAACAAATAGGGGAGTAACGGGTAGTAATCTCCTGATGAAAAAGATGGAGAGGGAAATCCAGCCCAGGCTAAATATGGTGTTTGGTATAACTCTTTAGGTAACGAGAAAACCATGTTGCCTATACCAATGTGTCCTGTAGAAATTGGAATGCAAATAATAAAAATTAAAAGCAAAAGAACTGTTGCTGCATATCCTTTTAGTGGAACAGCGAAACGTGAAATAAGAGCTTCTACCAAGGTGCATGAGGCCATACAAAAGAAGATTCCAAACGTAATGGGAGTATCAACTTTTGCAAAGGTAGTTGCTGCAAATATTGCTAAGGCTACAAGGCCATAAACTCCTGTACGCTTAAACGAATCTTTAGAGAAGGCGCACATACAACCAGCGATAAAAATAAAAGGATATGAGATTGATGGTATCCAGATTTGCATAAGCTGAGGTGTAAACCACGTAAGCTTAACGTGCGAAATAAAGAACAAATCATAGGTAAAGTGGAACAGAATCATTGAAACTACCGAGAGGCCTCGAATAGTGTCAAAAAACGTTATTCTACCTTTGGTTTGTTCTAACTCAGCACCCATAGTATGACTAAGAGATTGATCTAATAAGTGCAGTAACCCTACCTAAAATGACAGGATTCTGTACATAGATTGGCTCCATAAAATCATTTTCTGGTTGAAGACGAATACGATCGTTTTCTTTGTAGAACGTTTTAACTGTTGCAGAGTCATCAATAAGAGCAACAACAATTTCTCCATCATGCGCATCTTGCTGCTCTTTTACAACAATATAATCACCGTCAAAAATACCAGCATTAATCATTGATTCTCCACGTACACGAAGAATGAAAGAGCTTGAATCGCCAACAATGCTAGTTGGAAGAGATAGAGATTCTTCCACGTTTTGCTCAGCAAGAATAGGAGTACCAGCAGCAACACGTCCCTACAAGAGGAAGGCTAATGACATTATTAGCTACGTCTTGAGTAACGGGAGTAAGCTTTGCCGTATCAGAAGTATTAGAAGCCTGGGGAACAATCTTCATAGTACGAGGCTTCTTTGGGTCTCTATCAATAAGTCCGAACTGCTCAAGAACTTTTAAATGCATGTGGACAGTTGAAGGAGATGCAAGATTAACGGCAGCACCAATCTCTCTTACTGAAGGGGATAGCCGTGTCGATCTGTGTAGGAACAGATGTATTCATAAATTGCTGCTTGACGCTTGCTAAGTTTACCTTTTGGCATATGAGCCTCCTTTTTCTTTTTTTAACAATAATACACGTGTTCTAAAAAAATTAATCAAACGAATGTTCTATTTTTTTCTTGACACGAACAAATGTACTACATATTATTAGAACAAAAGTTCGTACATGACTTTTTGTCCGGTGTATTAGATATAACTAGTTCCGTAAGAACAGTTACGGAAGGAAATGATATGAGGCGTATGTACCAGTCAAAGATGTACCAGGTTAGCGGAACTTCAGCTCTTGCTTCTTATAAGCCTGCATTTAAGGTAATTGAAGGCGGAGCAAAGAAATGTTCTGTTACACCTCAGCGTGAGGAAGTCTCTTACGTAAAGGCACTGACAAATAAAAGAAGCTTTTTATTGCCGGCCTTATTATTACTGCATCGTTTGTTTTGATGTTTGCGATTTCTTTTCTTCGCACAACCACTCTTAATTCATTTGCTACATCTGTAATGGATAGCGCTTCACAAACAATTACCGTTCAAAATAGTGATACGCTGTGGTCAATTGCAGAAAGTAATCCAATTGATGGTGTTTCTACAGAGCAACAAGTAAATTGGATTAAAGAGAGAAATAATCTTGATACTTCTCTTTTAAGAGCTGGACAAACACTAGAGATTCCTTCTGTATCTAAATAGTAAATATTTATGTAAATTTCTCTCAGAATTGTGTGTTGATAGCACCTAATACCTGCGTAAAATGGTATCTTCCTTTTATACGAAAAAAGGGGATTCCATGCGTTGTCCAAAATGCGGTCACGAAGAGTCAAAGGTTATTGATTCTCGCTCATCTGAGAATAACGATGCCATCAGAAGGCGTCGCGAATGCATGTCTTGTAAGTTTCGTTTTACAACCCTATGAGCGCTTAGAAGAGATTCCTATCACCGTTGTAAAAAAAGACGGTCATAAGGAGCCTTTCGATCGTCAAAAGCTCATGAGAGGCCTTGTTGCCGCTACGGTAAAAAGAGATATTTCTGTGGCTGCTCTTGACCACTTTATTGATGCAATTGAATCTCAAATTAGAGACAAAGGTCAGTACGAGATTAAATCTGAAGATCTTGGAAGTATTGTTCTTAAAAACCTGGTTATGCTTGATAAAGTTGCATACATTAGGTTTGCTTCTGTATATAGAGATTTTAAAGATGTTGATGAATTTAGTGCAGAATTAAGGAGCCTGAATTAATGAGCAATTTTGACATCCAGCTACCCATTAAACGCCTTGATCCTACTGTAGAACTTCCTTCGTACGCTTATACCGGAGATGCTGGATTAGATCTTAGAAGTGCTGAAGATGTTGATCTTGCTCCTTTTGAGCGCAAACTTATTTCTACTGGTTTAGCTATTGCAATTCCTGATGGCTATGCAGGATTTGTCCAGCCAAGAAGTGGCCTTGCTCTTAAGAAAGGCCTTTCTATGGCAAATACTCCAGGACTTATTGACGCTCATTATCGTGGTGAGCTTAAAGTTTGCGCTATTAACCTCGATAGCAAAGAAACTATTCACATTGAGCGTGGAGAGCGCATTGCTCAGCTTGTTATTCAACAGGTACCTGTTGTGCAGCTTGTTGAAGTTGATGAGTTAGATGTTACTGACCGTGGCGCCGGCGGCTTTGGTTCAAGCGGCGTGCAGTAATTCTTTTATATGGTGATAAGCGTTTTTGCGCTTGCATACAGTAGTAAGCCTCTTTAGGAAGGAAGAGCTTAATGGAGAAGTTCTTTAAGATGGCTGAGCGTGGTAGTAATCCCGCTCAAGAATTTAGGGCTGGAATTACAAATATTCCTCGCAATGGCGTATATCATTGCAGTAAACCCAGCTCTTCTAGCTGCCGCGGGTGTACCTATTTCAGCAGCTATTACTGCAACATGCCTTGGTGGAGGCGTAATGACCATTTTGATGGGTCTTTGCTCTAACCGACCACTTGCATGCGCATCTGGCATGGGCGTTAACGCTGTTGTCGCATTCTCCCTAACCCCAATTGCTGGAGGAGATTGGCACGCAGCAATGGCAGTAATCTTCATTGAGGGCGTTGCTATTTTGCTCTTAGTTCTTTGTGGTCTTCGTGAAGCAATCATGGACGCAATTCCTGTAAACCTACGCCATGCAATTTCAGTTGGCCTAGGTCTATTTATTGCCCTTATTGGTCTGAAGAACAGTGGAATTGTCATTGCCAATGAGGCAACTCTTGTTGCTCTGGGTGATATTTTCTCTCCAACCTTTATCGTCGGAGTAATTTCCATCGTTGCTACAGTTGTTCTTTACTCTGCACGTGTTAAAGGCGCTCTTTTAATTGGTATCATCCTTGCAGTACTTGCTGGTATTCCTCTAGGTGTTACAGCAAGCCCTACTGGTATTGTTTCTGGTCTTGATTTTTGGTACGTTTGGTGCACCATTCCTTACTGATGATGCTGGTGTTATGGGCATCGTCAAAGCTATGACCACTCCAGTACTGCTTGTATTTGCATTCTCTCTGATGATGTCCGACTTCTTCGATACCATGGGTTCTGCAATGGCTATCGCAAAGCAGGGAGACTTCCTCACTGAGGATGGTAACGTTAAGGATATTAAGCAGATTCTTATTGTTGACTCTGCCGCCGCAGCTGCAGGTGGTCTCTTTGGTGCATCTTCCATTACTACCTTCATTGAGTCTGCATCTGGTGCTGCTGATGGCGGTCGTACTGGTCTTTCTTCTGTGATTACCGGCCTTCTCTTTATTGCTGCAGCTTTTATTGCACCACTCATTTCTATCGTTAGCTCAGCAGCTACCTGTGGCGCGCTGGTCCTTGTTGGCTTCCTGATGATGTCTGAGGTCACCGAGATTGATTGGAACGATCTTCTTGAGGGCTTCCCAGCATTTATGGTTATTGCTGGTATTCCAATGTCTTACTCTATTTCTAACGGCATTGGCTTTGGCTTCATTTTCTACGTTGTCGTCGCTCTTGTTACCGGCAACGTTAAGAAGGTTAAGCCTCTGATGTGGGTTGCAACTCTTGCCTTTGTTGCTTACTTCATCATTGCTAACTAGTTTTAAATTACTAGGGGAGGCGCGTTCAAGATTGGGGTCTTGGCGCGTCTCTTTTTATTTGTGAATAGATTGTGTACAATTTATTCTTTAGAGATAACTGATAATGATTGTCATCAGTGGGGTATAACAAAGCCAGTTACGATTTATACGATTGGAGCCCAATCATGGCAGACGTTATTACTAAAGACCTTGTGATTGTTGGTGGCGGTCCAGCGGGACTCTCAGCCGCAATTTATGCAAAACGTGCTCTTCTCGATACCGTTATTTTAGAGAAGCAGGCTGTTGGTGGCCAGGTAATCACCACTACTGAGGTTGAGAATTACCCTGGCATGCCAAATACTGATGGCTTCACTATTACAGACACTCTTCAGAAGCAGGCTACAGATCTCGGTGCAGAGATTGTTATGGCCAATGTCCTTTCTATTGTTAAGGATCCAGAGACTAATCTTTTTGTGCTTGAGACTTCTGAAGGAACCTATCACGCAAAGGCTGTCATTGTTTCTGGTGGCGCTAATCCTCGTCACGCAGGTTTTACCAACGAAGAAAAGTTCACTGGCAAGGGTGTTTCTTACTGCGCAACCTGCGACGGAATGTTCTATCGTGGTAAGCAGGTGTTTGTCATCGGTGGTGGCAACACTGCTGTAGAGGAGTCTCAGTTCCTGGCTCGCTTTGCTGACAAAGTAACCCTCATTGTCCGCAAGGATCACCTAAGAGCTAACGCTACTGCAATTAAGCAGTTCGAGGAGAATCCTAAGACAGAGATTCGTTATTTGACCAGCATTACTGCAGTTGATGGCAATGATTTGCTTACCTCTATTACGTTCCGCAATAACCAGACGGGAGAAGAGCACACAGAGACCTTTGATGAGGGCAGCTTTGGTGTCTTTGTCTTGGTCGGTCGCGTACCTTCAACTGAGCTTTTGACAGACCTTGTAGATCTTGACGAGCAGGGATATGTTCTTGCTGACGAGCGCATGGCCACCAAAACACCTGGTCTCTTTACCGCAGGTGACCTCAATAAGAAGCCACTACGACAGATTATTACCGCTGCTGCAGACGGCGCTATTGCCGCAACTTCTGTAGCATCTTATCTTGGACAGCCTGTAGAGGGCTAAGAGTTTCTCGACAAGAAGCTTTATTTTTTGATACTAAAAGGGGACCGCAAACAATTACGGTCCCCTTATTTTTTAGCTTTGGCGAGAAGAACTACTAAAGATTAATCCAATATCTTTGTGTGAGTACATCGTCCTCGTCTAGAACTTCATTCTCGAGTACTCCACCATTATTGATAATAGATTTTGCCGAGCCGATATTATCTTTACGACAGCACATAAGAACACGCTCGATGCCAAGTTTCTTACATTCTTTGAGCGCAAGCGCAATCATTGCCGTTGCATAGCCTTTTCTTCTCTCACTTGGTCGAATTCCATCGCCAATGTGTCCACCACTATGTAGAAGTCCCTCATCAAGGTAATGGCGAATATTTACCGCTCCAACAAAGATATTTTTATCATAGTCATAGCAAAAGAGGGTTGTTGTAGGTACCCGACCAGCTGGAAGCGGATTGTTTACGTCTAGTTGTTCTAGATAGTTTGCAAAAGTCATGGTGATCATACCTAAAAATGCGTCTTGGAGAAGGGTTTGTATGATTTATCTCGATATCATGTTTCCACTCATCAAGCATCTCTATGAGCTTGGCTTTATTTTCTTCACTTGGTTTTATGAGAGCAATATTCATGGAGCTCCTTTAGAGTGCTAAGAATGCATTATTTATGAGCAGTCTGTATTATTCTTTGGCGCTTTGGTTAAAACCGTAATTTCAATTTGGTTGTCTTCAAGGTCAATAATGCAACTTTCATAATAGCCATCTCCGGTTGTTCTTGGTCCGCTGATGACTTCATAGCCGTCTGCTTTCAACTCTGCAGTGAGGGTATCTACCTTTTCTTTACTTCCGATACTAAATGCAATATGAGCGTATCCCGTGCGGTTGATCTCTTTTGGTAAATCTGACATTTTAGGTTTGTTCATGATTTCAAGTCGTGCACCTTTATCGAAGGAAAGGAAGTACGAGCGAAAAATCCGTTTGAGGATTATGATAGCCATCGTTGGATGTTGCTCCAAAGTGCTTTTACAAAAACCGTCGAGCACTCTCTAAATCGTTTACATACAGTGCGATATGTTCAATTCTCATGGCTGTCTCCGAAAATCTATGACTGCATTTTGTTCTTCTAGTCAATAACGCCCAGCGTAATCACTCTTTGCTACAGCAGTCCATTTTCTGATGAATTTTGTTTTAGCTTCTGTATAAGCATCTCTATTGTGTTCAAATTGTTTCCATAAACCCAATTTCAACGTTTCGTATTCTTTTGCAATCTGTGGATGGTCTTTCAGGTAATCTCGAAAATACAGTTCATCGTTATCTCCGACATATCGGAGATGAATGTGAAAGACCTTATCGGCAAAACCCATTTTTAGTATAACCAGAGTTCAAAGATATTCTGCGATCTTCCGTTGACATTTGCAGAAGTCCACTGCGTTCGATAAGTTGCGCAATACATTCGATATTAGAATCTGTTGAAATTTCAACAAGAACGTCGACTATATCTTTTGCCCATATTCCAGGAACTGCGGTACTACCAATATGACTAATCCTCTTTATAGAGTGTTTAGGTAAATTATATTGTAGCTTGGCTTCCATTTCACTATAAAATGCATCCCATTTGTCATTGTGCTCGACAAGAAATATTGGGAAAAGTTCCCATAATTCGTTCAGAGACATTTCTGACAGTTCTTTTTCTACTTTCATAGTTTTCTTTCTTTGATAGTCTCCTAAATTTGTCTTGATATATTACTTTTTCCTCGCCACAAAGTAGTATCGATGAATTTTTCCCTTGATTACGCCATCTTGCTCAATAATTTTCTGAGCTTTTAAAGAGGTTCTCTTGGTATTTTTTTGACTTCAAAGTATGGGAATTCCCAGTCAATGATTCTTGCAAACCAAACAAGAGCACCTACATCATAAAATTCTATTGGCCTATAGGCTTCAGCTTCCTCAATAATGTCAAATCCATTATTTATTAATTCTTGTCTGGCAATACTTAAATAAGCTTTAGGAAAGGGAAGCCTCGATATCTCCTAGTAGAAGCTCTACCAGGTCCCTGTCATTCTCAGCGCCAACCTGTTGCGTAAGAAACATACCCCCACTTTTAAGAATTCTTTTTAGTTCTTGTATGTTGTATTTACCGTGTCTGTTGGTAACAAGATCAAAGTAATCATCTTCAAACGGAAGCTCATCTCCTCCGTCAGCTGCCTTAAAGTCTATCCCTAAAGGAAGGAGTCTCTCTTCACACAGTTTGATGTTTGGAGCATAACCTTCAATTGCTGCAGTCTGTTTAGGATTGGTGAGAAAAGACAAAAGAAATTCTCCACCACCCGTTTCCATATCTAATAGATAATCAGTATCGTGTAGATAGGATTTGATGATACTTCCAAAGTCCCATGGAAGATCATCCTCTTCTTTATATCTGTTCCTAATATGGGAGAAATCCCATCCCTTGATATGAGCAATTTCTTGTTCATGAAGCCATTGGGCGAGAAGTGCTTGTTTTTCCATAGTATGTTTCCTTAAGACCGTGATTTTCGGATGTACAATTATTATATATCGTTTGACTGTATAGAAGGATTTTTACCTAATCTACCTGCATATTTATTGTATTTATGCAGGTAGATTGCTTATTTTTATAAAAGGGAGTAAAAGGTTAAAATCATACGATGAAGCATAAGACAGTGTAATTTTTGTAGCCATCAATACATTGAATATATAAAGCTCTGTGATTAAGTTATTTCAAGATGATTTATCAATATGTATAACTATAAAAATACGTTCAGCCCTAAAAATTAGTTTTAGAGAGGTACCAAGAAAGCTATTTTTATAAATAAAAGATTCAGTATTGTCGCCAACTTATCAAATTGAATAATCATCAAATTTATCATGTCATTAAATATAGTTTATAGAGCTGTAGGTGTAATTACTCATGAGTAATTAATATCGTGGCTTAGAAAAGGCTCTCAGAGGCTCATTTTCTGGGTAATAATAATGTGATTGAAGCTCTGTATACTATTGCAGTCGATACTATTTATATAATAGTAAGTAAAAGTCTGATAATCGATATTATGTAAACTAATGGATTATAGAAAAAGGAGAAGGTTTTGAGCCCCTCTCCTTTACTGTAACGTGTGCGACAACGATAAGCGCTATACCGATGAATCTGTCATAACATTCAATTTAATCATGACATCGCTCTCATACAGTTCATCATAAATAACAAGAATCTTGTCGAGTGCCATTAGTTCTGTTTGTCCAGTTGGAATAATTTCCAAGCCCGCACGATCAATAGTCACAACTCTCACTTTGTCTGGCCATGGGATATCCTGTAGCATTTTGCCTTCAACAGCAGATCCTTGTCCAATAGTGAACTCATGAAGGATTTTCTCGCCAGAATCAAGCGTTGGTTTAGACTCCCCTTGCTGAGAAGCTAAAAATTCTGCAAGTAAATGCTCATAGAATGGGTCAACACGCAGGATATTTGCAGTTACGTAAGACACGATTGCAACTGCTGACATAGCCATAAGAGCCTCTAGAGAGCCCGTAAGCTCAAAAATGAGCACTACTCCGGTAACGGGCGCTCTTATTGCTCCGGCAAAAATACCAGCTACTCCCATAGCGATAAAGTTTGGCGCATATGCCATGGGGATGCCAAAAATATGGGTTGCTACCAGGAAAACAGCGTTCCAACAAGTGTTCCCCATCACAACCATTGGAAAGAGTGTTCCACCAGGAGTTCCAGCAGCAAAACAGGTTGTGGTAAAGAGGTATTTGCCCAGCAAAAGCCCTATAACCATGAGTTCAGTGAGGGTTGCCGGCTCTTTGATTTTCTCGATAACAGCATCGCCACCACAGAGAAGATCTGGCCAGGTAAAAGCCATAATTCCAGCAAGCATAAACGGAATAATGAGTCTTGAGAAGGGCACAAATTTGGTAATTTTTATAGAGTCCCTGTGCAAAGAACATTCCTTTATTGTGGAGCGCTCCTAATAAACCACAGGTAAAGCCGACGATAAGAACAAATGCAAAGTCGACATGAGGTAATGGCGCTACGTAAGGAAGCTTTAGGACTGGCTTCATACCAAGGACATTGGAAACAAGAAAGTCTGCAGCTACAGACGCGGTCATTGCCGAGATAATCAGTGGCGCATGAAACTCTTTTTGAATCTCTTCGATGGCAAAGAGTGTGCCAGTAAGAGGAGCGTGAAAGGCAGCAGACATGCCTGCGGCAGCGCCACAGGTAACTAGAAGACGTTCTTCTCCCTTTTACGCTTGAGAATTTTGGAGACTGCTTTGCCAGAAACAGCGCCTAACTGGACTGATGGACCTTCTCGGCCCATAGAAAGACCACCAAAGGCCACAAGAACGCCCTGAACAAACTTGACGGGAAGAACTCGATACCAAGGCATATCAGCAGAACCCATAACCTCAGCATTTGTTTGAGGAATACCAGAGCCGGCGGTGTAGGGCTCAAACTTCATAAGGAGACTAACAATCACCATGAGGATAAGAAGGACACTAAACCAAAGCGCCATATAAGGCCAGTTACCTGCGATTGATTCAGTGATTGAACGCATTTGCTCTTCTGCAAACGAGAGACAAAGGCGGTAGAGCGTGACAACGCCACCACCCAGAAGACCTACAAGCAGGCCCTCTCCAATGAGTGCAACTTGAAATCGACGAGAAAAATGACGTTCAACCACGTTTGTCTTTTTCTTTAGATGAAACGCCACAATCTCCCCTAGCTGTTGTATGTGAGTAAAAGAAAAGCACGTAAAGCGTACTCAAAATATTGTACGACTTTACGTGCGTATAGTTAAAAACTTTGTACAGAAATTGTACGTTAGCCGGAGAATGGGCCTCCACCATAGCAAGCGTAGACAGGTCCCTCGATAACGCCAACAGATTCGTTAGCTGCGTGGATCATACGACCACCGCCAACATAGATACCAACGTGCTCGTAGCCAGGACGTGTAAAGACAATATCGCCATAGTTGAGCCTCGTCTAGGGAATCATGCCAGTTACCAGCTGCGCGGATAGCGCGACCAATGGTGCCTGCAGTACCTGCACGGTAGCCAAGAAAGCAGTAGTAAATAAGTCCACCGCAGTCAAAGCCTACGGATGGAGAAGCGCCACCCCAAACGTATGGATAGCCGATGCAAGCATATGCAGATGCCATGCCGCCACCTGCTGCTGGGTAGCCACCGCCACCGCCGCTATTACCGCCACCGGAACTAGATCCACCTCCGGAGCCTCCGCCAGTATTGGAGGAACCACCGCCGCTGCTACTAGAATCGGAAGAGCTGGAACTAGAGTCATTAGAGGGGCTCGAAGAATCCGAGCTGCTAGATGGAGTCTCGCGAGTGACTGTTTCAATAGCGTAAGCAACGTTGTTATTAGCTGCTGCAGCTTCCTGAGCGGCAAGCTGTGCTTTAACCTCAGCATCAAGAGAATCGTAGTAAGCCTTGGCTTCTGCTACTTGGCTCTGAAGTTCATCAGCAGTGGACTTCATCTCGGTAATCTGAGCCTGGAGGTTCTGTTGCTCTGCCTCAAGCTCAAGCTGCTGAGCCTGGAGCTGGTCTCCCAGAGTTTTGACCTGATTAATAGAGTCTGCCTCTTGCTTACTGGTACGGTCCATGTAATACACACGGCTGACAAAGTCCTCAGGGCTTGAAGCACCAAGAAGGAAGTCCAGAGTCTCCTGTGGACCTGCCTTGTAAGCACTCTTCATAGCTGCAGAAAGAATAAGACGCTGCTGATTAAGCTGCTCTGTGGTCTCTGCAATCTGCTCCTGAACCTCACCAATCTTATTGTTAGTGGCATCAAGTGCATAGGTTTTCTCGTCAAGGTTATTCATGGCCTCTGCAAGAGCGGCTCCAAGGGAGTCTAGCTGGGCAGATGCGGCCTCAAGATCGCTTTGTGGGTCAGCGAAAAGCCTTGCTGGAGTAAGCAGCGTGGTGGCTACGCCAAGACCTGCAAATAAAGAGAGCGTCTCGTCTTGTGAAAGATCGGCGCTGTGACATATAAGCTCCTTCCGCAAAGCACGAAAACAATTGGGCGACGTGTTGCTTTGCTTTGCCATCTAGGATAGCTCATTTGAAAGAAAATCAAAGTCAACTCACCGATTTCTTGGCGAGAAACCCTTGTTAATGGGAAGCTACCCTATTGAGTATCTGAATAGTTTACCCTGAAAATGACATTTCATACAAAATTCAAATGATATTCGTGCAGCTATTTGAGGTAATTGAAGGAATTATCATTGCATAAATTTATGTTTGACCTGCATTTATGGAGAAATTCTATACATATGAAATATGTAAGTCTTGTATAACAAAAAAACAAGGCTGATAAGACAAAATGCTTATCAGCCTGTATATTTTCTAAAACTACAACGGCTCATTTTTGAAAAGCAAAGCAGCTTTGTAGCTAGAGTAAATTTAATCTTTTTGAACTTTAATGAGGGTATAAACCTCCTGGTTAAAAGCACTTACCAATGATCTCTCTTGGATGTAGGTAGCAAAGCTCAAGAGCAAAAGCAAAGCCTGCTACCTTTGCACCGGCCTTCTCGGCAAGCTGAGCAGAAGCAACACAAGTGCCACCTGTTGCAACAAGATCGTCTGCGATAAGAACAACATCATCTGATGTTAGAGCATCAGTGTGAATCTGCAGCTCGCTTGTACCGTACTCAAGGTCGTATGCCTGAGTGTATACCTCACGAGGAAGCTTGCCGGGCTTACGAGCTGGAACAAAGCCTGCGCCAAGCTTGTAAGCTACAGGCGCACCAACCAGAAAACCACGAGCCTCAGCACCGATGACCTTGGTAATTCCAGCATCTGCAAAGTGATCTGCAATGTCATCAATAAGCATCTGAAAAGCACTTTGGATCTTTAAAGAGCGGGGTTACATCCTTGAAGATAACGCCTGGCTCTGGATAATCAGGAATGCTAATGATATGACTCTCATAATCATACGTAGACACAATGTCCTCACATTCAAATCAAAACTGTTGAATAGTTATATATACCTAGATTACTCGTCTAGATGCATATCCTTAAAAGATTCACTAACTAATTTGGTGATTAGTTCATTTCTAACCGCATTAGTAAGGCCTAGCATGCGGGTCAGAGCAGCCATGAACTTCTGACGAGACTCGTCAGTATGGTCAACTTCAACTCCCCCGCCCTTTTTAGCATACACAACAAGAGACTTAGCAAACATGCTGGATTCACGGTTTGCAGCCATAACATACTGGCGTAAATTCTTAGGCTCAAAGCCAAAATGGCGCAGCTCATTGCAAAGACGAATAAGCGTAAGGTCTTTACCCTCCACGAGGTCTCTGCCATGCGGAGAACGCTTAAGCGCAATAACTCCGGCTTCAGAAAGCTGTCGTACAAAGCTTACAGAAGCTCCTGCAAGCTCTGGAATTCTATCGATGGCATGATACTTTTGAATAACTTCAGGATCATCTACAGGCACCACAATGGCGTCAGCATGAGCAGCACCAAGGATAGCCTGAGAGACTTGTTTACCTTCAAGCTGTGCTTGATTTTGGTGAGAAGAACCTTGAACTTCAAGTGAATCCTGAGCCTCAGATGCGGTAAGTTCAGAAGTTTGATTTGAACCTGAGGCTCAACTTCAAGGTTTTTATCTTGCCTGTCAAGCTCGTCTTTAATGACAGACAATGGCATAAAACGACTCTTCTGCAAATACAGAATGGTCTCTAAGCGTTTGACATCTTTTTGAGAGTACAGACGATAGCCACCAGCTGTTCTGCTAGGAGTAATGAGTCCCTCATCCTGCAGATATCTGACTTTAGAAACGCTCAAGTCTGGATAGAGAGTCTGTAATTTCTTAACTACTTTACCGATAGTAAGAAAACCTGAATCAGCCATAAAGCTATCCTTTAACCTTAAGCTGAGACTCTACTAGTATGGAAAACCATTCTGAACGTACCAATCTGAATGGTAGAACCATCGCGAAGCGTAGCTTTATTAATAATGGCGCCATCAACCCAAGTTCCATTGAGAGAATCCAGGTCTTCAATAGTTGCATAGCCAAGGGAGAGGTTGGAAAGATCAATGGTAGCGTGGTTTCTTGAGACCGTCATATCGTTCAAGAAAACGCTGCACTTTGGATCTCTTCCAAGAGAAATCTGCGGAAGATTAAGCTCAAAAGTCTGACCTGTCTGTGGTCCCTTAACAATAGTAAGGACAGGGTGAGCAGGCTTTTGCTGAGCCATAAGATCAGGTACCGTAGCGTCAGCTGAAGGCATGCGGAAGATCTCTGTTGAGTCTGGTGACTGCTGTTTGATGTCGTCAGTTGACATGACTACTCCTTAATTTGGTTACAAAACAATAATAACGCTTAACGACACGCAATACAGTCCATTTCGATGAGCGCACCTAGTGGTAAGGCAGAAACTTCAACAACAGCACGACCAGGAGCCGGAAGAACAAAGTATTGCCTATAGATCTCATTCACCTTAGGTAAATCATTGATATCAGAAAGATAGAGGGTGGTTTGAGCTACATCAGAAAGCGTGCAGCCAGCTTCTGCCAAGATTGATTGAGCGAGATGAATAACGCGAGTAGTCTGCTCCTCAATGTCTCCCTCAATCAGTTTTGTGGGGTCTTCCGCAGAAATAGCAATTTGACCGGTAACAAATACAAGTCTACCTGCAGTAGTACCTTGAGAGTATGGTCCCATAGGAGCTGGAACACCTATGGCATTGATTGCGTATTTCATAGAAGCTCACCCCTCGCACCAATATAATCGTCTGAGTTTCTGAGTAAACCCCAACCTTCAAGTTTATCTTTAGCTATTACTACTTTAGTATGACTGACAAGTTCTGAAAACCATGGAAGATACATTTTTAGAGCTTCAAGAAGTTGCTTGCGTCCGAGAGGATGTACCACCTCAAAAGAAAGCAAACTTCTAAAAAGAATTACAGTATGAACCGGAGGTACCATAACCAAATAAGCAGGTATCTTTTTGGAGGATACATTTGCTACGAGTGCAGGAATGCTCTGGTCAAGCAGTAGATTACAGAGCGAAGAATCTTGCGGTAGCTCTTGCTCTCCTAGGTAATCCAAAAGAACCTTTTTTGCCTTCTTACCAGCAAGTAAAAGAGGCGTGAGTAAAGGAGTTGCATCTTCTAGGGCTACCTCAGCATATGGAGCTACGCCGTTTTGCTCAACTGACGCAATAACAGCAAACCACTCTTCTAGAATAAGTGAGCGTTCAGAGGCGTCTACTACTACATACCTCGTTTTTGTCCAGATCTAGCGAGAAGCCCGATGGACGCTAGAGAGCCATCTCCCGTGAGCGCACATTCAAAAGAGACCTCTCCTACTTCAAGTTTTTTGCCTGCAAAAACCGTCTCAACAAAGTTTTTACCAGTAGCTCCACTTACCAGTGTGTAGCTCATGCCACTGAGATCAACAAGTGCACAATCTTGCACTGCAGTTTCAAAGGGTTTCTCGCCAAAGAAAGATTCAGCAAAGTTGAATCCTTCAGTTGAAGATGAGAATTGTGCTCCTAGATACTCAAGCTCCGAGTGAAGAATGGAACGATTCTGTTCAGACATTAGTTTCTCCCAAAGAGGTACGGAGCAACCGAGTAAAGATCAAAGAGGTTGTAAGCAGGTACCGTCCAGAGAGTTAGTCGAGCCTGGGAGATGGTAGTGCCTACATTTGTTGAACCTTGTGACCAGGTAGTAGTAGTAATGAGCTGATTATTAGCCACCGGATAGTTTGGTGACAGCATGGATGTCTGGTACGTAAAGGCATCAGAGCCTGGCCATGCCATATAGGTTGTAGAAGCAGATGGTCTTACCACAGCAGATAGGAGGAAGTTATCTTCGCTTGGGCGGATCTGAATGACTTGAGAAGTGCGTTGAATAGCTACGCGATTGAAATTTTGATAAGCCCAGTTCATCAGAATGGCGGTATCGTCAAAACGACCTTGCGTAGTATCACAGCCAAGTACGCAGGTGTAGAGCGTCACGTTACCACGCATAGAAGCACCAAGAAATGCAGTTCCTGAGTCCTCGGCACCTGTTTTAATGCCAAGTAAGCCACGGTAAGTGTCCATAAGGTCATCAGTAGAGTGGAACGTACGTTGCTCCCCTCCAACTATCGTAGTGAATGACCTGGTGTGAACAGCGCTTGCGATAAACGGATAGTGTTCGCGTGCGTAACGGCCCATGAGCGCAAGGTCTCGTGCGGTTGAATGGTGCCCATCTGCATCTAGGCCATGGGGGTTTTGGAAGTGTGTGTGGGTCATTCCAATCTCTTCAGCCTTTTTGTTCATCTGGTCAACAAAAGCCTGTTCAGAGCCAGAAACATTGACAGCAATGTTATAGGCAGCGTCGTTTGCTGAATAGACAAGCATCATCATAAGAAGCTGTCTAAGTGTTGGGCTATCATCAGGGGTCAAACCAGCAAGTTGTGAGCCTTCTTCAAGATCTTGTGTAGTGATTTCACAGGGTTTATCAAGGTCAATACCTGAGTCAAGCGCAACAATTGCAGACATGACCTTGGTGATTGAAGCCATAGAAAGCTCTTGATCTGGGTTTTTACTCCAGAGTACGTTACCCTGTGCGTCAGTAACAATAGCCGCAGTAGCCTCAGTGAGTTCTGGCTCATCTGTAATAGAGTTCTTTTTTGATGAAGAGTTCTCTGCTAAAGCACGAGCCACAGGTGCAAAAGGAGCAGCTAGAGTACTGATAAGTAATACGCTTACAAGAAAAGCCAGCATCTTGTGAGAGAGCTGGCGTAAAGATACAGAGCTGCGCTGAGTGGATGTCATAAACAACCTAACTTAAGCTTGAGTACTTTTACTATCCTTATAAATTTTAGCTGCTTCACCAGTATAAACAATGGCGGTAATTGCCGAGAAAACAATTCCGATATACACAAAGAAGATACCGATAGGAGAACTCTGTGAATTTAGTCCTGGAAGCCAATCGACGTTTACCAGGCCAAGACCAGATACAACTGGGATGCCCAAAAGTAAGAGGCTAAAACCGGTCATCAAAAATGCAGTTGCAGCTTTTCCAACAAAGACGACATCAATAGGACGCCTGCGAACTTTACGCATAATCAATGCACCTAAGGTAAGGTATACGTCTCGTCCAATGACAAAAAGAGGAATCCAAACCGGAAGCTCACCAATAATCAAGAGTCCCAAGACGCCTGTAATGAGCAGCACGCGATCCATAACGGGGTCCATGATTTTGCCCAGCCAGCTGACGGTTTGCGTTCTACGAGCTATCTGACCATCAAGAAAATCAGTGACAGCTGCAGTTACATAACAGCCCAGTGCAACCCAGCGATTTCCGCCTGTTGAGAAGAGCCAGAGAAAGATAAGCGTAAGGATTAACCTGCAAAACGTAATGACATTTGCAACGGTAAAAACGGCATTAGAAGGATTGTTGGAACTACCAACTGGATCAGTAATAGTTCCCTCTGCCTGCGCTTTTTGCTGCATCGGCGTCTGCTGCTTCTTTAATTTGGGATGCTACTTGATTAGCTAGCTGCTGCCTAGTTTGCAACGTTTCACTCCCCTTTTGTAGTACATAACATGTGTCTATTTTAACGTAAGTTACGCGATAGCAAACTATTGGCACATTTGTTTAACAAAGGAAATAAGAACACGAACACCCTGAGTATAAACGCGTTTTTTCGATGCGCTCATCAATGCCATGAACGCCATTTGCTTCATCTTCTGGTGTTGGCCTAAACGGACAAATACGCAGAATGGAATCGCAAATTCCCTCATATCGGACAGAATCAGTTCCGCCGCATACAAATGACGGGACAAAGGTAACACCTGGATGGTAGTGTTCCATAATGGATTTGAGCTCTTGATATCCAGCTCCAGTTGGAGAATCAATTCTTCCTGCTGGAGTTGAGTGTAAAAGCTTCAACCTCAATATAAGGGTTAACTTGGGCTACTACTTGTTTGATGTGTTCAACGGTTTCTTCAACGCTTACACCAGGAAGCAGCCTAATATTGATAGTTGCGCTGACATTACCAGGCATAACGTTTGCTGCACTACTTGAACCATCAAGCATGTTAAATGCATACGTAGTGGTAACAAAGGGATAGAGCTCTTTGATCTGAGCTGCGGCAAGCGCAATCTTATCTGCATTGGTATCTACGTCATGTACCAGCGAAGCAAAAAGGTTCCTCGGTGATTTCTGGCGCAAGAACCTTGAAGGTTTCTTTAACAATGTCATTAAGCTCAGGTTGAGGTTTAGCCTCAGAAAAGAGCAGCAAGTGCGCAGCTCAAATGCTCAAGCGAAGTTCCACCAAACGGATTAGAGGAATGTCCACCGTGACCAGGCGCGGTAAGTTTAACGTTCAAGAAGCCCTTTTGCGAGATGCAGATGTCGGCCACGGTAGCCTCGGGCGCGCCGTATGCGCTGCCGTCAAAAATGTAGTGGTGCCTTCGTCCAAGAGGCAAACTGCACGCATTTCTCGCGAGGCCATCACCTCTGCAAACCTAGTGGCGCCGTGGCTCAAGACCTCTTCGTCCTCACCAAATGCCAGGTAGATAGAGCGCCTTGGCGAGAAACCCTGTGAAAGCAGATACTCAAGTGCCTCAAGCTCGCCCATAAGCATTTCTTTGATATCAAGCGCACCACGTCCCCAAACGTAGGTATCGTCGACATCTCCACCAAAGGGATCGTGCGTCCATGCGTCTTCTGTACCAGGAACAACAGGAACTACATCCTGGTGAGCAATAAGCATCAATGCAGGAAGCTTAGGGTTAGATCCTGGAATCTCAATGAGGAGCGAGTGGCCAACCACTTCAACGTTAGAGGCTGCGGTCATAACATACAGAAAGCTATCAACAATGTGCTGTTGAAGGGCATCAAACTGGGACCAATCGGTTGTCTCTGCGTCGGTATACACCGTCTTAAAAGACAGC
Source organism: uncultured Atopobium sp. (assembly GCA_916438965.1). Lineage (GTDB taxonomy): Bacteria > Actinomycetota > Coriobacteriia > Coriobacteriales > Atopobiaceae > Lancefieldella. The sequence goes on from CAKAGI010000001.1 coordinate 631,955, forward strand.
GCCTTTGCAAGTCTCTCAGACATTGCCTCTATGTTGAGCTCCGGATATTCATCCTCGTGAGCAAAGTGGTCGTAAATATTCATGGACCTCTACTAATCTCGTAGTTTTTAAGTTAATAACGTAATAATAACGGCAATTTTTATGCGTTTCTCTACTCTTGCTGGTAGAATTAACAAAACACTCACTTAGCACACGTATCTTGGGAGCCCTGATGATTAAGCTTGTTCTTTCCGATATGGACCAAACGTTAAAACCCGCTGACACTCCGGCTATTTCAGAAAGAACTCATCAGGCAATTAATAATCTTAAAGCCGCAGGTATCGCATTTGGTCTTTCTACCGGAAGGCCAGTATATGATGCACTTTCTTATCTAAAATCTGACGTCTCTCTGACAGATACTGGCGTGTTCTCTAGTGGAAAGATTCTCTACTTTAATGGCAAGCTCATTTTCACCAAACAATTTACCTACGAGATGATGGAGAAGATCTACGAGGTTATTTCTCCAATGGATGATTGTTTGCTTACGTATTATCAAGAAGGTCCGCTTGAGCAGCCTTTAGATACGTCATTTTACCTCTTGTTGGAAAATAGTTGATACCACTCAAGAGGTAGTAGATCATCTTGCAGCCTCGTTTAACACTTTTTGTGCCAGGGCTTGGACCACAGTCCGTTCCAAGAGATGTTCCTATGTATGCGGGTGGTCTTCTCTTACCCCAAGATGAAAAGCGCGCGCAAGAAATCTATGAGGCTGTTACCAGTGCAGTTCCAGAGGTTGAGTTGGTTTCTCCCTATATTGGTTGGTTTGACATCAATTATCGTGGTTGGAATAAGGCACAGGGATTCGAGAAGCTCATTGAGACTATAGGTCTTAAGCCAGAAGAAGTTATTGTGTGCGGCGATTCCGAAAACGATCTTGATCTTCTTAAGATTGCTCATCACTCATGCTGCATGGAAAACGGAACTGACGAGGCTAAGGCTGTCTCGAAGTATCTGTTGCCTAGCGTGTATGAGGAAGGCGTAGCTCAGCTCTTAGAGGCGCTCACAGAGGCTCAGGGAGACTTTGATTCTGAGGTTGTCCAGTCTGTCCTGAAGAGAACTCTATAGGATTAGAGCTTGATACAGAGTGTGGCAATATAGTCATTTCCATACTGTGATAATCGATTCCTTTTGTCACACGACTCATAAAAATCGATCATAGCAAGGCCATTTTTAAGTTGTCCTCTAATCTGAGCTTCTAAGGTATGGCTAAATTCATACCCATATGCTGGATTAATGGTTATTTTGCCTTGCTCTTCAAGCTCTCTTGAATTAAAAGGTATCGAAAACTTTAAAAGCAACTCCTCATCTGGGTGGTCCCATACAACGTCAGCATCATACATGTACGTCCAAGGATTCATAAAGCCGACCATTAACAGCCCACCCTTTTTCAATACGCGAGCTGCTTCTTTATACATGTTTTCTAAGTCTTCAATGTATACATTCGAAACTGGATTAAAAATAATATCGAAAGTTTCATCTTCAAAAGGAAATGGTTTTGTCATATCAGCTTGAACGGTATTGATTTTCAAGCCTTCTCTTTTAGCAACCATCTCATCTTTTTGTAATTGTGATGTAGAAAAATCCATAATGGTTACGTCATAACCTTTAGCAGCAAAAATGGGACCCTGTTGTCCACCACCACAAGCCAAGCCTAATATCTTTTTTCCGTTGGCCTTTTCAAACCATTCTGTTGGAACTTTTTTCCCGACCGTTAATGCAACAGAAATTGGACTGTTTCTAGCTTCTTCTAATTCTTCATGCGTCAATGGTTGGGTATAGTCATTTCTTACCTTATTCCATCTATCTTGATTTAATTTTTAAGTAGTCATTCATCTTATAATCTCCTCAAAATAGTGTTGTATTTTTGATTTATGCTGCATGTAGAACCATTACATTTTTTGTCGCTACAAATTATAATTTGTTTTCTCGCTGTTTGTATCACATGCATTTTTAACTAATTGATACAGGTCTACAGAGCATGCAACCTAGTACACATTGTCTTATCTCTAGTGTGATATCTGAATCGTAAAAAGTGGCTGCATTTTGACGTGTCATCTGCAGCCACTTTTATGTTACTTACACGTGTTTATTCGCGTGTAGTTAATCGTTTTGACTCTGCGGGCTTCTCCGCATCTCTGCGGGTTTCTCCGCACTTCTACTTGATCAGACCGCTGTTCCTTAGCAGCAGCTCAATATCGGTGCCCTTGACAGCCTTGAGAGCTACCTTTAAGAGCATCTTCTCCTTGAACGAGAGTGGCGCCTTATCAAGCGTTTTCTTGTCCAGAGCATAGTAGGTTGCCCTTAGAAGCTCTCTGATGTCGTACTGAGAACCCCAAACCTCTGGTACGCCCCTATCAACATCCATCAACGAGTAGACAGACTCCATACCAGTACGGATTGAGTATTCCGTAGTAAAGATGGTGTCGCGAGGAGTCTCGGCAAACTGTCCAATAAAGGCAAAGTTAACGGAACCCTCAGGGACAACCAGAGGCCTGTCCTCAGCCTTTCTTGGCTGGAAGAATGCGTTGATGTAAGGCATGAAGCACGTAGTGGTGTTGCAGCGGTTCTTGGCCCAGTCCTCAATCTTCTTGGTTGGAACACCAATGTGATAGAGCCACTCCTGGCATACTTCCTCACCGGTGCAGTTACGCATAGCCTTCTTTACAAAGTTACCAGGCTTGTTGGTGCTCAGTGCATAGACCCAGATAAGTACAGTGTCCTTGTCCTGTGCTCTGAACTGTGGCTGACGGTTGATGGTCCACGAGAGGTACCAGTTATCGGTACTATCCTTGACGGTTACAATACCGCCGGTTGTGACCTTACCTTCTATTGGATCTCTCTTGCAGACGCCAATAATCTTCTTGATTATCTCTTCGTCTTTTGTCTGGATAGTAGCGCTCATCCAGTTAGTTGCCTCAAAGTCACTACAGAAATTATCGGGATTGCCGTACTCACCATGCTTGGCCTGAGCGGCAATGTTCTTCCACAGATCCCAGGACTCCCCTACGCCATTTCTAACGTTGCTAATGTCTGGAGCAGTATTTTGATCGCCATAGCAAGAGGTATCGGTGCAGCAGCCATTGGTGATAAACACCAAATCGTCTTCGGTTAGATCAATGGTTTGCTGTGAGCCGTTCTTCTCGTAAACAATTTGAGTGGCTACCTTTTTACCATTGGTGTCATTGATGATGACGTTCTTGACATCCATACCATAGTCAACGCTTACGCCGTGATTCTCAAGATACCTGACCAGTGGCAAAAATCATGCTCTCATACTGGTTGTACTTGGTAAAACGCAGCGCAGTAAAGTCAGGAAGACCGTCAATATGGTGACAGAATCTGCAAAGATAGCGCTTCATCTCAAGAGCAGAAGACCATCTTTGGAACGCAAACATGGTCTGCCAATAAAAGCCAGAAGTTAGTGTTCCAGAAAGAATCAGGAAGTACGTCACTAATCTTCTTGCCCTCAAGGTCCTTCTCGGGAGTCATAAACAGCTTGGCAAGCGCAAGTGAAGACTCTTTATCAAGCTTGAACTTCTTATCTGTGTGGGCATCTTTACCGCACTTCTCGGAAGCTCTGCAGAGCGAGTAGTTTGGATCGTGCTTATTGAGCCAGTAGTACTCATCAAGTACCGAGACGCCAGGTGTTTCAATGGATGGAACGTCTCTGAACATATCCCACATGCACTCAAAGTGGTTGTCCATCTCTCGGCCACCGCGCATGTAGAAACCCTTGCTTACATCTTTGCGGCCATCGCAACTTCCGCCTGCAAGCTCAAGCTTCTCGAGCAGGTGAATTCTTGTACCCTTTACCTGACCATCGCGGACAAGATAAAAACGCAGCAGCTAGACCTGCAAGTCCTGTTCCAATGATATAGGCTGATTTTTTGTCGGCATCTTTGGGCTTTTCTGGCTTAGCGAACGATTCATACGTTCCAGCAGAGTAATACATAACTTCCTCCTTAGTATTCCGCATCAATTACCTGCGGAAATTAGTAAGTCGCCCTTACCTTGCGTCCACTATAAACTTATAAACTGCTAAAGAAAATGCACAAAAAGAACGATTGGACATATAGGTTATTTTTTGTTGCAATCTACCTGCTAAATTGTTTCAAAAATAGCAATTAATTTGGCTTTTTTCGCAGGTAATGTTGTGGTTAACTTGTATTAGTTAGATTAAGCTAACTTTATTCTTTCATAGTATGAAGGGGGTCTTAGTATGGAAGCTGGTCACGAGTTTTTACTCCGTATGGGCAAGACAAGACTGCGCCCTTGGAGGTATTGAAGCAACCAATTGGCTGCTTAATTCCGTAGAGATTACGCCAGAAACTCAGATTCTTGAGGTTGCTTGCAATATTGGAACCACTACGGTTGAGCTGGTAAAACGTTTTCACTGCCATGTAACCGCAATTGACCTTAATGCAGACGTGCTCCCTAAAAACAAAAAGAAAATATCGCGAGAAACAATATCGAGGAGTACGTAACAGTGGAACAAGGAGACGCTACAAATCTCTCCTACCCTGATAACAGCTTTGATGTTGTTATCAACGAAGCAATGCTCACTATGCTCTCTGACCAGCAGAAGGCATCTGCGGTAAAAGAGTATGCACGCGTACTCAAGCTAGGTGGCGTGCTGCTTACCCATGACGTTCTTCTACTCAAAGAAGACGATGAACTGGTCCACGAACTCTCAAGAACCATCAACGTCAACGTAAAGCCGCTAACCCTTACAGGTTGGAAAGACCTTTTTGAGTCAGCAGGTTTCTGCCCAGAAACTAAAAACGGCAAGATGACACTCATGAATCCGGCTGGACTTATTGCGGACGAAGGCGCTGATGGTGCTCTAAGGGTTATTAGAAACGGCCTTAAGCCAGAAAATACCAAGATGTTCACCAGTATGTTTACGTTCTTCAACGATCATACTGACGACCTCAACTACATTGCCGTAGTTAGCAGAAAGCCAAGATAGCCATCGTTTCAAGCAAGTCACTGTTTCAAGCAAGGCATCGTTTCAAGATGGGCACACGATCGCCCAAAACAGACATTCATCGAGCTAGACTCGGGCTCGATAGCAAAGAAGGAAGCCGGCATCTCTACCAGCTTCCTTCCCTTTTGCGTGTTATGTGCGGAGCTTACTTGACCTTTGCACAGGCAGCCATAGCAACAGAGCCAATGTAGTTGACTGGGTTGGTAAAGTTTGGCTGGAACAGAAGGTCAACAGCTGCAAGGTTGTCGATGGTCATACCAGCAGCAATAGCAACGGACACAACGTTTGCTGCCTGAGCAACATCGTCATGTGTCGAGAAGAACTGTGCGCCCTTGATAAGGCGAGTCTCTGGATCCCAGACCAGCGTTGCGGTAACTGGCTCGGTGGTCAGCATGAACTCAGGACGGTAGTTCTCGGTGATGGAGACAGAATCGTACTCATAGCCACGAGCCTTGCCACCCTCAACGGTGAGGCCTGCTGCAGCCATGGAGTAGTTGTAGAGCTGAACTGCGCTGGAAGCCTGAGTACCTGCGTAAGCAGCGGTTGGCTCAAGCATGTTAGGACCAACGTGCAGACCCTGGCGGACAGCGTTGGTTGCCAGAGGAATGTAGTCCTCTTTACCAGTGACGTTGAAGATAATGGAAGCGGAATCGCCAGCTGCAAAAACGCCAGGCTCACTGGTGCGCATGTACTCATCAACCTTGATGGCGCCGTTTGGAAGCATATCAAGCTGGCCGTCAAAGAGATCAGTACGAGGTAGGAAGCCAATGCCCAGAATTGCGTAATCTGCAGTGTAGGAGCCCTTATCGGTAACAACGGTGACGGAATCGCCGTTGTCCTCAAAGCTCATGACCTTCTCGCCAAGTGCAAGCGTGACGCCGTGCTCTTTGTAAGCAGCCTCAACCTGGTCGGTGATTGCCTTATCAAAGTTCTTTTGCAAGAACACGAGGAAGCATATCAATGAGTGTGACGTCCTTCTGACGCTCGGAGAGCTGTTCTGCAAGCTCAGCGCCAATGTAGCCAGCACCGATGACAATAGCGGACTTGGACGCTGCCATGGTGTCGTGAATGCGACGGCCATCGGCCCAGTTCTTGCACTGAAGAACACGAGGTCCGTCGATGCCAGGCAGTGGTGGAACGATTGGCTTTGAGCCAGTGGTAACTACGAGGTAGTCAAAGTCATCCTCAAAAGTCTCGCCAGTCTTGAGGTCCTCCCACGCAACGTGCTTGGTCTTAACGTCTGCAGAAGTGACGTTAGTGGTCATATGGACGTGAGCGCCGGCCTCAGCAAGGGCTTCTGGAGAGCTGTAGAACATCTTGTTAGGATCGCTTACGTGGTCACCTACCCAAAGAGCAATACCGCAAGACAGGAAGGAAACCGTGTCATTGCGCTCAAAGACGTGAACCTCCCAATCTGGGTGTGCGCCCAGGATTGAAGAAGTGGCAAAAACGCCTGCATGGGTACAACCGATAACTGCAACTTTAGCCATAGAAACCCCTCTGTTAAATGCTACTAATGACTAACATTAATTGTTACTTCGACAGTGGCATTATGCCATATTCTCTTATCGAGAAGAGCGTCATTCTTGAACGTTCTTTAATAAATCGAATATTCGGAGTTCGTGAAGCAATTTGTTTATAGATCTTTACACAGTGGCGAGAAAAAAACTTACTGTTTGTACAGGCCACTTGTGAGGAGACTGGGATGTTTGATCAGATCATTACAGAATGCAAGATCTTTAATCCAACTCTTGAAAGAGCTTTTAAAGTTGCTCCAAAGGAATTTATCTCCGCTTATCAGTGGTTTATTGATAATGAAGGCAGAGGGACATCTGTTTTGCCGCATAATGTACCAGATAAATTGGGATTTTATGATTTCAAGATAAGTGGTCAATCTGGCATTTTCAGCCCTTCAGGTAGAGATATACACTACAAAAAAATAAGCAATATGCAATATCAGTTCATACTAGCAAGCCAGGAAAAAATCCCCACTACAAAGACAGACCTCCAATTAAATTAGAGGATGGAACTTGGCTGCTTGAATATTCTGCATATCGTGAGAAAGAAACCTGTACCGTTAGCTACAATACTTATCTATTAAATTGTCTTAACGATGGTCTTCCTGTTGGTGTAATTGATTGGGACAATACAGTAGATCAATACGTCGTCAGAGGTCTTGCATTCGTTGAACGTTATAATAGTGCGACTGGAATGTTTACTTTGCATGGCCCAGTTAATGCTAAAACGATCAATGATTCATCCTTTATTTCTGCAGGTTTTGACGATCTTGAACCAGAAATTCAAGATCAACTTGAGCAGATTGATGACACTGATGAGCGAATTAAAGAATTGAGGGAGTCAGTACGTAGACAAGGTCAGACTCAGTTTAGAAATGACTTGTTAAAAGCGTATGCAAACAGATGTGCTATCTCTGGAAACGGTGTGCCTCAGGTTTTACAAGCAGCTCATATTGGTCAATATCGTGGACCTAAAACTCAAATGGTTACCAATGGTATTCTACTAAGGTCTGATCTACATCTTCTTTTTGATGCACATTTACTTTCAGTTGAGCCCGATAGTAAACGCATTAGATTATCGAGGCTTCTGGATAAAACCGAATATATTGACTTCAATAAAAAGCAGTTGCATATGCCTGTTTATCATGAAGCTTATCCAAATGAAAAGCAGCTAGAAAGGCATTTTGATCAATTTATGGCTGAAACGGAGATTTTGAGATAAGGCTTTATTACATGATTTCTAGTTCGATCCATGAGCAAAATTCGTGAGCAAAATATTGGTCAGATTTTAATAGATCAATATGAGCCAGAAGATCCTGCAGCGAAGGATCAAAAATCATAGCCGTTTACATTTAAAAAAAGAATATATAGCAATTGCGGCTAATAATTCATTTTGAGTTTTTAAGAGGCCTTAGATTAACGATGTAGAAAGCATATGTAAAAGCATTCCAGCTAATAGATGGGCATTCAATTTCAGTTAAAGGCACCTTATCGTAGTTATCACAGATTTGAGTAAAACACTCAAACATAGTTTGATTATTTTTGTATTTTTGGATCAATTAGTTTACTCAGATTCTTTAGGTCATTAACTGTTAGTCTTCTCATTTTTCCCTCCTTAACAAAAGGAAGAATATCGATCTTTATCTGAGTTTGGCGGTTTCCAAGTTAGATCCACAAAATCCACGATCAAAAAACGCCTCCCAGCGCATAGCTAGGAGGCGTTTTTTAAGGAAAGGACTAGAGGGGTTTCTCGCCAATTAGGCAAGCATCTGAGCAAGATCCTCGGAAGCATCGCCGATTGGGCCAATACCGTAGTTCTCAACAAGAATGTTAAGGACGTTAGGGCTGACAAATGCAGGAAGGGTTGGTCCAAGCTTGATGTTCTTGATGCCAAGGTGAAGCAGGGTCAGAAGGACGCAAACTGCCTTCTGCTCGTACCAAGACAGGACAAAGCTCAGTGGCAGGTCGTTAACGCCGCAGTCGAATGCATTTGCAAGGGCGGTTGCAATCTGAACAGCACCGTAAGCGTCGTTGCACTGACCAACGTCAAGAATACGAGGAATGCCACCAATTGTGCCCAGGTCAAGGTCATTGAAGCGGAACTTGCCGCAAGCAACAGTGAGGACAACAGAGTCTGCAGGAGTCTGCTCAACAAGATCGGTGTAGTAGTTACGACCAGGACGAGCGCCGTCGCAGCCGCCAACAACAAAGAAGTGCTTGATAGCGCCCTGTTTAACAGCGTCGATGATCTTATCGGCAATGCCAAGAACTGCACCGTGGCTAAAGCCGGTGGTTACCTTGTGGCCACCGTTGATACCGGTGAGCTCCTGAGCCTCAGCGTATCCGACAAGTTCCTGAGCCTGCTTGATAACAGCGCTGAAGTCCTTCTTACCGTTTGCGTCCTCGTCAATGTGAACGAGCTCTGGGAATGCAACAAGCTCAGTAGTGTAGACGCGGTCCTTGTAGCTAGGACGAGGTGGCATGAGGCAGTTAGTGGTAAAGACAACAGGAGCAGGAATGTCCTTGAACTCCTTCTGCTGGTTTTGCCATGCGGTACCAAAGTTGCCCTTGAGCTGTGGATACTTCTTGAGCTCTGGATAACCGTGAGCTGGGAGCATCTCGCCGTGGGTGTAAACGTTAACGCCAGTGCCCTCGGTCTGCTCAAGAATCGTCTTGAGGTCAAGAAGGTCGTGACCGGAAACAACAATGAAGGGACCAGGCTCAATAGTCAGAGGAACCTCTGTTGGAACTGGAGTGCCATAAGCGCCGGTATTTGCGCTGTCGAGAAGAGCCATGCACTTGAGGTTGACCTCGCCTACCTCAAGGGTAAGAGGCAGCAAAACGTCAACGGAGGACTCGGTAGCAAGAGCAGCAAGTGCCTTTACAAAGAAAGCGTCAACTGCGTCATCAGTCTTGCCAAGAACGCGAGCGTGATAAGCATACGCAGCCATACCACGAATACCAAAGAGAATGAGAGACTTGAGGGACCCTAATATCCTCGTTGTCGGACCAAACGCCGCCAAGTGGAAGATCCTCAACAGGCTCTACGCCAGCCTCTGCAGCTAGACGGTTCTTCTCGTCACGAACCTGAGCGGTAATTGCGTCAACAGCGCTCTTGTCAAAGTTGACGTTGGTGATGCAGGTAAACAGACCGTCAACAATCAGCTGGTCAGCACGGTTAGAACGCTTGCCAGCAGCAAGCTCGGTGCGAGAAAGGCCAACCAGAGCGCCGGTGAGCTCGTCCTGGGCAAATGCGACGTCAAAAGGCTTGCCACAAACGCCAGCAGCGCCGGTACATGCAGTACAAGCGGCTGTCTGCTCGCACTGGAAACAGAACATCTTGTTATCCACTATTTTTCCTCTCCATAAAACCATATAGCGAGAAGAGATTTGCTCTTCTGGGTTTCATGATTACAGGAATGTGGAATAAGGTATGTTGTAATTACAACAAAACGATTTTCATGACGAAATTTTTGGAGCGTCAATGAACTTGCAAGATATTAAGCCTTCGTTTTTGCTCAACACGGTGGTGTTTAAAGGCGTAAAGCCAGAGCAGCTTGAAGCTTTGCTGAAGCATCTACGTGCGACGGTGCGTACCTATGAGCCTGGAGAGATTATTCTATGCGCTGGTGATAAGGCACATCAGTTTGGCATTGTTGTCTCCGGTGCTATTCATGTTGAGGGATCAGATGCGCAGGGCAACATCTCTGTAATGGGAGCCTTCCATACAGGAGAAACCTTTGGAGAGGCATATGCAGCTCTTGGAAACGTGCCACTCTTGACCTCGGTAGTTGCCACGGAGACGTCTGCAATTCTGCTGCTTGACCTACGACAGATTACTACCAGAACGTGTGATATCTGCGGCGGCGTGGATATTATCACCAGAAACCTTATGGCATCTATTGCACAGAAAAACATTATGTTGAGCCGTCGTATTCAAGATGCCGCTCCAAAAAGTATTCGCGGTAAACTGATGGCGTACTTGAACACACGCTCGCAAGCTGCGGGTTCATCGGAGTTTGATATCCCCTACAATCGCCAACAGCTTGCCGATTATCTTGGTGTAGATAGAAGCGCCTTAAGCGCGGTAATATCTTCCTTGAGTAAAGAAGGCGTCTTTGAAGTAAAGCGAAGTCACTTCAAACTTTTATAACAACAATTCAGCCTAAGGAGGCTTTTATGGCAGAGATTTATCTAGCAGGTGGATGTTTCTGGGGTCTTGAAGAGTACTTCTCCAGAATTAAGGGCGTTACCGAAACCACTGTTGGCTATGCAAATGGAAAGACCTTGGATACCAACTATCAGGAGGTCAAGGCAACAGATCACGCAGAAACGGTGCACGTAACTTATGACCAGAGCGTTGTAAGCCTCTATGACATCCTGCGTTATTACTTTAGGGTTATCGATCCCCTCTCGGTCAATAAACAGGGCAACGATGTTGGTAGGCAGTATCGCACGGGCATCTATTACACAAACGATGCTGACCTGCTCGTCATTGATCGCATTATGTCTGAGCAGGAGTCTCTCTTTGGTCAGAAGCTTGCCGTTGAGGTTGAGCCGCTGGACAATTATGTGCTTGCTGAAGAATATCATCAGGACTACTTGAAGAAGAATCCTGGTGGGTATTGTCACATCAATGTTGATGACGCATATAAGCCGCTTGCGTAAGCCGCTTAGCTTACGTTAAGAGGCGCCGTTGATGAATGGGATTTCAAAAACTATGTACTTGGAACTATGTTCTATAGGTACATATCCGAAAACATAACGGATTACATCAATAAGGGTGAATATGAAGTTTTTATTAATTAAAAACAGCATAATTGACATCAAAGCAACCCTCGGAAGGGTGCCTATCGCTTTAAGGCCCAGCCTGGTTTATATAATTCTTGTACTGGTGTCAACGTTTCCGCTGCGGATGCTATATTTCCCTGCTAGATCGATAGGAAGGATGATTCAGTTCGGGTTTCCTATACTTATGTATTTCATCCTAGCCCCGGTACTGGCAGCAATGAGCATCAGACAAGAAGACTTATCAAGGGGGAACCTTCCTGCCTTGATTGTAGCTGGCGTGATGCTGTTTTTATGTATTCCAATCAGCCGATTAGCGTACTTCTCCTTTTGGGAGAACCAGTATTTCACTTTTTGGGCCATTTTTGTAACTATAGTTCCTTTTTGTTATGACTGTTGTGGCGACCTTAATAAAAGATTAAAGTCGCCACAACAAAGGTGCAGTAGTTAGCGGCTAAAGATGAAGCTAGCTAGCGCTTTGCAGCAGGCGGCTATCACGTCTGAATCCGGAGCTTAAATAAAAAATGAGATGAACCCAAATGGCGCTCGCTTGTGCGAGCGCCATTTGGGAGCAATGATTGTTACAACAAAGCTAATAAGCAGTACAGTTCAAACTACTTTTTGACCTCGTAGTGGCTCTTGACAGTAAACGTAATAACGTAGGTCTTACGGTACGACTCTGGTGCAGAAGTAAGAATTGCACAGTCAGTCAGGTTATAGTTGGATGGATGTGCGAGGGCCTGGTCAACAGTGTTGCCAATCTCTTCTGCAGACTCAAGTACCTGAGCCCTCTGAGCTGCATCGATAGTTGCTTTTCTCATCAAATCAAACTGGTCTGCTGTACCCTCAATGCGAATAATGATTGGCCAGAGGCTGTCTTTATCAACCTGCGTAGTAATTTGCAGATCTGGATACAGGCTGTTATCAAAGCTGAATCCATCAGGAATATGATAGGTGCCATAGCCGGTTGCGTTTGAATTGTTTGATGAGGAGCTAGAGGAGCTAGAAGAATCCTCTTTTTTCTCGTCTTTCTTCTCTTCTTTTTGTTCTGACGTGGTGGATTGTGTCTGGTCTTGTTTGTTTTCTGTTTGTGAGCAGCCAGACAAAATGCCCACACTCAAGGCTGACGTTACCAGTAGTACAAAAATTGCAGTAAAGAACTTGCTCATCCTAGAGCTACGCTTCATTTGACCTCCATTAAACGGAACGTACTAACTACCAGGAACTCATTGCGATTGTACCCAGCAAACGACGCAGCCTAGCTGGGAGAATATTTCACAACATAAAATAATGTTTCATCTTTTTATGCTTCCCAGAGGAAGTGCCTCATATCTACCTTACCGTTTTCTAGAAATTGCACACCTTCTGCCTCAAGAAGCTCTCTCTGTGCATCTGGTCCACCAAAAGCAAAGCCAGGAGCTAGCGAGCCGTCTTTAAAGACTACTCGGTGACATGGCACGCCACCAGCAACTCCCGGACTCTGGTGCATAGCAAATCCTACATAGCGAGCCTTTCTTGGCTCCCCTATCATGCGAGCTATCTGCCCATACGTACTGACTCTACCCTCGGGAATCTGCTTGACTACTGAAAACGCACGCTTAAAGAAGTTATCCATATGTAGCTCATTCTATCTTCACGCTTGCAGAGAATTGCTTGCTCATTTTATGTTGGAATGATATCGTATCAAAAGCAAACGGGTGGTGGCGCAGCTTGGTAGCGCACTTGACTGGGGGTCAAGGGGTCGCTGGTTCAAATCCAGTCCACCCGACCAGAATTTCTCGCCAGGAGTATTCCTGGCTTTTTATATATTGAAGTAGTTTTTCAAAAACCGGTGTGATCTAATTTGTTGCATAGACTAAGTGACAAATTAGAAGTTATCGAGTGAAATATGCAAGATAAAAAGGTTTTTGATTTATGGGCAGATGATTATGATAAGAGTGTAGGTTTGTCTGACAAATACGGCTCGTATCCTTTTGCAGGCTACAAATCTATTCTTAATGTAATCTATAATCGTGTAATTTGTTCATCTGCGAAGACTGTCTTAGATATTGGGTTTGGAACAGCAGTACTGACTTCAAGATTATATGAAAACGGCTGTACGATTTACGGACAAGATTTTTCAGATAGAATGATTGAAATTGCAAAAGAGAAAATGCCTAAAGCAAGTTTGTATAAAGGCGATTTTTCCAATGGCTTGGTGGAACCTATACAGAAACAAAAGTATGACGCGATCATTGCTACATATTCTCTCCATCATCTTACAGACTTTCAAAAAGTAGATTTTATTACATCATTATTTAAGCTGTTGAACGAGGGAGGATGTATATATATCGGAGATATAGCATTTGAAACTCGGTCATTACTTCAAGAATGTATGCGGATTGCGGCAGATGAATGGGACGGTGATGAAATGTATTTTGTATGGGATGAGCTAAAAGGTCAATTTCCAGAAATGCGATTTGAAAAAATGTCTGACTGTTCAGGACTTATCACCTTGCAAAAATAACTTCCAGTTTGTCAATTGCAGGTGACATTGAAAGAGCCAGACCATTCAAGGTGCTGGCTCTTTCAAAAATTTCATTCTAATTTATGCGTCTGTACCCTCAAACTGACTCTCATACAGCTTGGCGTAGAAGCCGCCCTTAGCTAAGAGCTCATCATGGGTGCCGCGTTCAAGAATTGAGCCGTCCTTGAGGACAAGAATGCAATCCGCTCCCTGGATGGTTGAGAGCCTGTGAGCAACAACCAGTGAAGTTCTTCCATTCATGATAGTATCAAACGCCTTTTGTACCAGCTGTTCTGTTCTCGTATCAATGCTTGAAGTTGCCTCGTCCAGAAGCAGGATAGGTGGATTAGCAAGCATAACGCGGGCAATGCACAATAGCTGCTGCTGGCCCTGAGATAAAGATCCACCAGACTCTCCTACCATGGTGTCGTAACCCCGAGGAAGCTGCTGGATAAACTCGTGCGCCTGAGCCTTTTGAGCTGCAGCGATAATCTCCTCATCGGTGGCGTCTGGCTTTGCGTAGCGGATGTTCTCTTTGATGGTTCCCTTAAAGAGCCACGTATCCTGCAGCACTATACCAAACTGCTCTCTTAGCGATGCACGGGTGAGCTTTTTTGCGTGTTATGACCATCTACATAAATTGCGCCAGAATTAATGCTATAGAACCTGAGTAGCAGGTTAATAAGGGTGGTCTTGCCGCAGCCAGTTGGGCCAACAAGAGCAATCTTCTGGCCAGGCTCTGCCCTGAATGAGGTGTGGCTGAGCAGCGGATGCTTGGGATCATAGGAGAACGCCACGTCATCAAACTCAATGGAGCCCTGTGGGTTCTGGATGACTTCAGCGTCTGCTGGATCTGGCTTGATTTCTTTTGCGTCGAGAAGATCAAAGACTCGACGAGAGCTTGCATAGGCTGTCTGAACCTGTGTAACAACGGCAGAAATGGCGTTAAAAGGCTTCATGTACTGGTTGGCATACGAGAGGAAGCTCTGTACCTGACCAATGGTAAGCACAGAAGGAACGCCCGTCAAAACGCAAATGCAGCCAAGTCCAGCTACCAGTGCATAAATGAAGTTGTTTACCAGACGCGTAGAAGGGTTAGAGAGCGAAGAGGCAAACTGCGCACGCTCTCCTACTACACGGAGCTTCTCGTTAATAGCTTCAAACTGCTCAATAATGGCATCTTTGTGGGCAAAAGCAGTAATGAGTTCCTGGTTAGAGACCATCTCTTCTGCGTATCCGCCAAGCTGACCCTGGTAGCCCTGCTGCTTGCTAAAAGATGAGCTTGCGTACTTGGTAATGGCGGAAGCAACAATAATAGAAAGCGGCGTAGCTAGAGCAACCACAAGGCCCATAGGAATCGACATATAGAACATGAAGCATAAGGTTCCAATAATGGTCACCACGCCTGTGAGGAACTGCGTGAGGCCCTGCTGAAGGCCGTCGCCAAGCTGGTCTACGTCGTTAACTACCCTAGAGAGCAAGTCTCCCTGAGAATGCGTGTCAATGTATGAGAGCGGCAAGTTTGCCACCTTAGCATGAGCTGCGTTTCTGAGATCGCGTGTAACTAGGGTAGGGTAAGCTTATTGGTAGACCAGAAGCTAGCCACTGCGTAGCACTTGCAAGCAAAACTACCAGTGAGAGCTGAGCGAGCGTAGGCAAAAGTGCTGCCTCGGCGCCCTGGACCAGCCTGATGGGCTGGTCGATGGCACTACCCACAATGATGGGTACCCAGAGCTGCAGAATAACGGTTGCAATAGACGATGCTGCTGCTAAGACAAAGAAATCTTCCGTGCGGAGAAATCCATGCAGCTAGTCGGCGTGTGACTTCTGCTGCGGACATGGAGATAGCGTCAGCGGAGCCGCCTTTGCCGCGCTCAGGAGCGCTTGATGCAATAGCGGAGGTGCTCCCGCCAGAATACATATCGGCCATTACTCCACCTCCTCAGGACGAAGCTGTGAGAGACAAATCTCTTTATACAGCGGACACGTGGCGAGAAGTTCTTTGTGCGTTCCTAGTCCCACTTGTTTGCCATGGTCAAGAACAAGGATCTTGTCTGCCTGCATAACTGCAGCTACACGCTGCGAAATAATGATGCTTGTAGTTGTTGCGCTGAGCTTGCGAAGGGCTGTGCGGAAGATGTGCATCCGTAGCAAAATCAAGAGCGGAAGCAGCGTCGTCTAAGATGACAATGCGCGGGCTTCCTACCAGAGCACGAGCAATGGTCAAGCGCTGGCGCTGACCACCCGAGAAGTTCTTGCCGCCACGCTCAACAATGCTGTCAAGCTGATTGGGTTTCTCGCGCACAAAGTCTGCTGCTTGAGCAACCTCAAGAGCTGTCCAAAGCTCCTCGTCGGTAGCGTTTGGATTTTTCCAGCACAGGTTTGTGCGAATGGTGCCGCTGACCAGTGAGGGTGTGCTGCGGAACGTAGCCAATAAGGGAACGCAGTTGCTCAAACGTATAGGTTTTGACGTTGTGACCAAAAGACGCTCACAGAGCCAGATTCTGTGTCAAAAAGTCGTGGGATAAGGGCAGCAAAACTAGACTTACCGGAGCCAGTACCACCAATAATTCCCAGCGTCTGACCTGCCTGAAGCGAGAGATTGATGTTAGAAAGAGCAGGCTCTCCTCCACCGTCATAGACAAGCGAGGCATCCTTGAACGCTACGGCAGTTCCGGCAAGGTCAGATTCAGTGAGATTGATGTGCTTGTTTCCCTTATCAGAGGTGCTGGTTTGGTGTTCAGAACCTCCATCACACGAGTGGCAGAAGCAGCTCCACGCGTGATGATAATAACCAGGTTAGCAACGTAACCAATAGCCAAAAGCGCACTGGTCATATAGCTGACAAGTGCCACTACGGTACCTGTGAGAGAGCGTGCCAGCGGTAATCTGAGGCGCTGCCAGTCAGAGCGTTACGGCAATTCCCAGGTACATAACAAGGAAGGTAGCGGGGTTCAGAAGAGCCGAGTAATTTGCAGCATCAGTGGCTGTTTTTGTCTGAGCCAAAACCGCCTCGGAGAACTGTTCCTTCTCCTCTACCTCATGCCTAAAGGCTCTAATCACACGAATACCAGAAAGCATTTGTCGCATATATAAAGAAACGGTATCAAGGCGTTTCTGCAGTTCAGCAAAAAGAGCGATAGATTTACGTGCTACAAAAAAGAAAATAGCTGCAACCAGTACGGTTGCCAGCAAAAAGACCATACCAAGCTTAGCGTCAAGCATAAGAGTTGCAATAATGGAGCCAGCAGCAAGGATTGGCCATCTGACCAGCTGACGAATACCCAGAGCAACGGTTACCTGTACCTGGTTAACGTCGTTGATCAGCCTTGTTACCAGCGTGTCTGTTCCCAGCGCAGAAATATCGGCACTTGAGAGCTCTTGAATCTTCTTAAAGAGCTCATTGCGCAGGTCAGTTCCCGTGCGCTGAGAAACAATAGAAGCAATTTTCTGACAGACAAGCGTAAAACTAAAGCCCACAATTGCGATTACTACTAGCAAAATACCGTAGCGAATAATGTCATACATGTTTGCCCCGTGAATACCCAGGTCAATCATGCGCGCAATAATCAGCGGTGTGAGAAGATCCCCGATGACCTCAACACCTTTACAAAGCAAGGCAACAAAACTCTTGCGACCATACTTTGGCCATACAAACCTAGAGAGCAACTCTCCCATTTACGCTTCACCAAGTTTCTCTGCAAGTGATAGCCACTCGTCTTCCAGCTCCTTCAGCGCTGCTTCTGCGTCATCAAGCTGCTGCTGCAACTCCATCAAACGCTGTGCGTCAGTAGCATCAGCGGAACTCATCTGCTCCCTAATCTGTCCAGGTAGCTCCTGAGCCTTGCCCATACGCCTCTCAATCGAGTCAAAGCGCTTCTTCATCTCGCGACGCTCAGCGTTACTCAGTACCGAGGTCTCCTGGCGAGAAGAACCGTCTACCTGCGGCTCATTTGCACCTGAACTGCCGCGTGCACCCGACAACTCCCCCGCTCTTCTCGCCGTTTGCTTTGCAGCATCAACAAGCTTGAGGTACTCGTCAACGCCGCCAGGAACGTGGCGAATGTGGCCGTCTATGAGGGCATATTGGTCGTCAGTTACGCGCTCAATCAAGAAGCGATCATGGCTGACTACCAGAAGCGTTCCAGGCCACGAGTCCAGCAGATCTTCCAAGACGGCAAGCATGTCCGTATCCAGGTCGTTACCTGGCTCGTCTAATACCAGCACGTTTGGCTCTTCCAGAAGGACGCAAAGAAGTGCTAGACGTCTACGCTGTCCTCCGGAGAGGTCTTGCAAGCGATTAGTAAACTCACGGCGATCAAAGCCCAAGCTTTCAAGCAACTGTGTAGGGCTTTGCATCTTGCCGTTTACCAGGTAACTTGTTTTGTACTGTCCAAGCAGTTCAAGAACAGTCCACGTCTCTTTTGTGGCAAACGTATCAATCTGCTGAGAAAGCCAACCAAATTTGACGGACTTTCCTACCTTTACCAAACCAGACGTTGGCTGCAACTGCTGTGTCATCAGCTCAAGAAGCGTAGATTTACCAGCGCCATTCTCGCCCAAAATGCCATAGCGGTCTCCAGGACCAATAAGCCATTCGACGTGCTTAATGACGTCTACCTGCTTATTTTGATCTGCTTCCGTTGTCTGCGCGGCATTTTTTTGTAAGCAAACGAGACGTCATGCATCTCAATAACCTGCTTGCCTAGCCTAGAGACTGCCATGCGTTTGAGCTCAAGCGTGTTTCTAAGTGGTGGATCTTCGGCCAAAAGTTCCATGGCAGCGTCAATCCTAAACTTAGGCTTTGACGTGCGTGCCTTTGCACCATGAGCAAGCCAATTAAGCTCTTTTCTCAGCGTATTCTGACGGCGCTCTTCCATCACCGCTGCCTGTCTATCACGTTCAACTCGAGCTTGAATGTAGGCAGAATAGCCGCCGTCAAATGGGTCAATAACGCCATCGTGGACTTCCCACATGTGATCGCAGACCTCATCCAAGAACCAACGGTCATGTGTGACCAGAATGAGGGCGCCATTTCCCTCTGACCAGCGGTTTTTTGAAGGTGATTTGCAAGCCACTGAATAGCGTGAAGATCAAGGTGATTGGTAGGCTCATCAATAAGCATTAAGTCCCAGGTGCCCACAAGCAGTCGAGCCAAATCGCAGCGTCTACGCTGACCTCCGGAAAGCTCTCCTACCAGACCATTCCAGTCCAAGTCTCCAATGAGCTCATCAATAATCTTACGGATGCGAGCGTCAGATGCCCACTCGTACTCTGGCGTGTCTCCCACAACAGCACTACAAACCGTCTGTGTATCAGAAAGTGAATCACTTTGGCCCATATAGCCTACTTGGATGCCACTTCTCCAAATTACGTTACCAGAATCGGGTTCAATTCTTTTGGCGATAAGATCTAAGAGGGTTGATTTTCCATCGCCGTTTTTGCCCACAACACCAATACGGTCACCCTCATTAACGCCAATAGTCTGGTTGGTAAGAACCTTCTTACCAGGCCATTCCATAGAAATTTGTTCGCAACCTACCAGAATTCCCACTAGTTATCACCTAAAAAAGAACGAAGTAACGCAATTTCTTCTCCCCAACCAGAAAGCTCAGAATGAGGAGTCTCCAAAATCATAGGAAGCGTGTTGACGCGCGGATTAGATCACCACAGCGCGGAACGTTTCTAATCCAATAAAGCCTTTGCCAATCTGCTCATGTCTATCTTTATGAGCCCCAAGAGGATTCTTGGAGTCATTAAGATGTAAAGCCTTAAGCTTTTTCAAGCCAACTATCTGATCAAACGTATCTAAAACAGCATCAAAATTTTCTACAATTTCATACCCACCATCATGCACATGGCAGGTATCAAGACACACGCCCATAAGCTCAGGGTGGTTTACCTTATCTAAAATCGCGGCAATCTCTTCAAAAGTTTTTACCAACTTCTGTACCCTTACCTGCCATCGTTTCAAGAAGAACCGTAGTGTGTTGGCCTTCAAAAAGACAGTCATTAAGCGCTTCTGAGATTTGCTCAATTGCCACGTCAGAGCCTTGACCCACATGGCTACCGGGATGAAAGTTGTAATAATTACCAGGCAGATACTCCATACGCTCAAGATCTTCTGTGAGTGCTCTACGAGCAAAATCCCTGGTCTCCTCTTTAGCTGAGCACAGGTTCATAGTGTAAGGAGCATGAGCAACCAGAGGCCCAAAGTGATGAGCCTCAAGAAGCTCCCTAAGCCTTGCAACATCAGCCTCATCTAGAGCCTTAGCGTTGCCACCACGAGGATTTCTAGTAAAGAAAGCAAAGGTAGTTGCACCAATAGAAAGAGCATCCTTACCCATTGCCTCCCAGCCCTTACTTGCCGAGAGATGGCATCCAATAAAAAGATCTTCTGGTTGCACGCTATGCACGCTCCTCAAGCATTTTGACCACACGGTCCAAAAGCTCTGAAGCTACGTCAGCAAGTGGCAAAGTCTCAAGCTGCTCTACACCTTGAGGAGTTACAAAAGCCACGCGGTCTGTATCTGAACCAAAGGTTGAATCTGGTCTAGAAACATCATTTGCCACAATCATGGAGCAACCTTTACGCTCAAGTTTAGCCTGAGCATGCTCCAAAAGGTTATTTGTCTCTGCTGCAAAACCTACTACAACCTGGTCTTTCTTGGTCTTTGACAGGCTGGCGAGAATATCAGTAGTTTCTATAAGGTCAATAGACTCAAGATACTCTTGTGATTTCTTGAGCTTATGGTCAGCTGGATGAGCTGGGGTGTAGTCGGCAACAGCTGCCGTCAAAATAGCGGCATGAACACCGTCAAAGACGTTTACACATGCCTTATACATGTCTTCAGCAGATACCACTCTCTGAATAATGACACCCTGAGGAGGCTCAAGATGCGTAGGACCAGAAATAAGTGTGACTTCTGCTCCACGATTAGCTGCAACTTTAGCCACGGTATAGCCAAGTTTACCTGTAGAACAGTTGGCAATAAAGCGAACTGGATCGATCTTCTCGTGAGTAGGACCTGCAGTAATAAGAAGCTTTTTACCTACAAGATCTTGCTTGGATGGCGCAGCGTCATTGCCAGAAAGAACCTTCAGTGTATCGTCTACAATCTGTTGTACTGGAGCAAGCTTTCCGTCTCCGGTATAGCCGCAGGCAAGACGACCTGACTCAGGCATAACCATCTGGATTCCACGCTGACGGAGCAGTGCGACATTTGCCTGAGTGGCTGGATTTGTCCACATATGCGTATTCATGGCAGGAGCCACAAGAACTGGCGTATGAGCTGCTAGAAGCGTTGTGCTTGCAGCATCATCAGCTATACCATGAGCCATCTTTGCCATAATATTGGCAGTAGCTGGTACAACTACCATGCAATCTGCCCAGTCAGCAAGGTCAACGTGAGCAACAGGAGTCTCGGCATTGTTGTAGAGCGACTGCACTACCTCATGATGCGTTAATGCTTCAAAGGTAGTCTTTCCTACAAACTGAGCTGCATCTTCTGTCATAACAACACGAACGTCGCAGTCAGCTTTCTGAAGACCTCTGAGTACTTCACAGGCTTTATATGCAGCAATTCCTCCGCACACCACAAGGCATACAGAGGACTGAGCGGTTTTATCCAACATAGCGATAAATTCCTTTATTCTTCAAACGCTGTAGATGTAATAAGCATCCTGTGGCAATAAGGGCACTCAGCAATCTCAGAACTATGCTGAAGATCGTGGAATGAACTTGGTTGCAGTTTAACGCGACAGACACTTGGAATGTTTCCTACAAGGTGCTCAACTGCCAGGCCCTTAAAACGTTTACGTGCAGCTTCATAGCGCTCAAGCGTGTCAGAAGAAATCTGAGCTGCAAGCTCTTCTCGAGATTTAGAGAGCTCAACAATCTCTGCGCGAAGAGCCGCAGAATCAATCTCAAGGGACTGAGAAAGGCTCTCACGCTCTTTCATAAGCTTTACCTGCAAGTCTTGAGCTGTCTGATAAGCCTTCTTGCACTTCTCAAGCTCTTCTGTTTTTGCTGCAAGTTTAAAATCGCACTTCTCGATATTCTTTGCCAAAGAAGAAAGCTGCTGGTCAAAGTCTCTAAGAGCGCGATGATTGGTAGCAGTTTCTACGGCAGCAGAAACCTCTTCTGTCTTAAGGACATAATGGGCGCGCTGCTCATTGAGGTCAGAAATATCAATTTCTACGTCTTTTTAACACCAAGCACTTGCTTGAGCTGGGAAGCAATCTTCTTCTCTGCAAGTTGGGCGTTTTTAATCTTTTGCACCTGGGGCATTGAGGCCAAGCTGGATGCGAGTTTTAGCAGCTTCAAATCAATATCCTGGAGCTGCATCAAATTAACAGACTCACTCATAGGGCCTCCTCATATACGGTTACTCATCTAGTCTACCGTATATGAGGACGTGTCAGGCGCAGAACATACCTAATATAGATATTAGTATGTGAAAAATTTATCCAACAATCTGCAGCAAGGTTGCACAAAAGGCATCAAGGTCTGCTTCAGAAACGCGCTCATCAAAGGTAATACGTAAGCTTCCCAGAGCCTCGTTTCTGGAAATTCCCATGGCGGTGAGAACATGGCTTGCGTCAAGGGAGCCTGAAGAACAAGCAGAGCCAGCCGAAACTTCATAGCCTGCCTGGTCAAGCTTTAGGATAAGCGTCTCAGAATCCATAGAAGGAACCATAATACTTACCGTGCCAGGCATGTGATCTTTGCCCGCATAAGCCTCTGTAGTTGGCTTAATCTTGGGGGAAGCACAAAGAGTCTCATATACCTTATTGGCGCGTGCAGAAACGCTCTCTTGCGTTTGAGTAAGGTTATCCTGACACCACTTGGCAGCTGCCGCAAAAGCGAGGGCACTACGAACGTCCTGTGTTCCATGGCGTCTACCAGACTCTTGTCCCCGCCAAAACTTTGCGCCTTAAACGGCGTCTTGGAGCGCATAAGCACTGCGGCAATACCTAGAGGTCCACCAATTTTATGGGCAGCAACAGTCAGAGCATCTACGTCTTCTACCTGAAGAGGAATACGACCAAACGCCTGAACAGCGTCAGTGTGGAAAAGCGCTCCCACCTTATGAGCAGTTCGCGCAAGGTCTACAACTGGTTGAATAACACCCGTCTCATTATTGGCATACATTATCGAAACAAGAGCTACCGACTGATCCAAAAGACCCTCAAGGGCTGAAGCCTCAATCTTTCCCTGACGGTTAGGCTGAGCAATTCGTACCTCAAAGCCCTTCTCGCGAAGAACAGGCGCAAGATCCAAAACAGAATCATGTTCAATTGCCGAGAAAACAACCGCATTACGCTTGCGATCTTTGTTTCTGATACCTTCTGCCATACCTAGAACAGCCAGGTTATTCCCCTCGGTTCCACCAGAACAAAAGACCACGTCAGGAGCTCTAAATTTGCCGCCTACCGCACGTGCAATAACACCACGAGCACCATCAAGCTCTCGCGCTGCTCGACGACCAAGTGAGTGCAAAGAGTTTGGGTTCACCCTGCAATAGGGTGAAGCTTCATAGGTTTTCTCGGCATCAAGCGCCTCTTGGCGCATTGGTGCTGAAGCTGCATAGTCTAGGTAAACGTAATCCATGGCGTGTTTTCTGCTTGTTCAATCCTGAAAGTATGTGGTTACTTAAATAATGTATTGAGCTGTAATTTAGCCCTGAACGGTAAGAGCAGACTCGCCGGCGTCGCGAATTGCCTGGATAGTTGCACCGCGATCTTCCTGGCCAAATACAGCGCTGCCTGCAACAAGCATGTCTGCACCGGCAGCTACAACATCAGCTGCGTTAGCTGCACTAATACCACCATCAACCTCAATCAGAGGATGAGCGTTGTGCTTACGGCAGAGCTCTTTGAGAGCCTTCAGCTTCTCAATTGAGTGAGGAATAAACTTTTGGCCACCAAAGCCTGGGTTAACCGTCATGATAAGGACCAAGTCAAGGTCTTCAATAAGATCCTCAAGTACGCTTACAGGAGTACCAGGGCAAAGCGAAATACCAGCCTTAGCACCAGACTCTTTGATGAGGGTGGACAAGGCGATGAGCGTGAACCTCTGCCTCGTAGTGGAAAGTAACAACGTCAGCGCCACGGTCCAGGAATAGCGGCACAATCTCAGCTGGATTAGTAACCATCAGATGGACATCAATAGGCAGCTCAGAAGACATTTTGCAGTACGAGAAAATATCTGGACCAAACGAGATATTAGGGACAAAGTGACCATCCATCACGTCGTAGTGGATGTAGTCAGCGTTTGCAATTGAATCAAGCTCACTCTTAAGCTTGGAGAAATCTGCAGATAGAACAGATGGAGCTACCAGGACGTTATTCATCAAACTCTCCTATCGAGTCATTCCATAAAATTCTTCACTTGGAAGACGATTAATCAAACGAGAAGTAATGTCTTCTGGGCTCTCTCCCTCATAGAGAACAGCGTGAACAGCTGAAGTGATTGGCATCTCAACGCTCATCTGCTGGCCAAGCTCATAGAGGCCAATAACAGCCTGTGCGCCTTCAACAACCATGCCTGTTTCTTCTTGATAAGACTGAAGCGTCTTACCTTTTACCAGGGCTTCTCCAAATGTTCTGTTTCTAGAATGCTCAGAGGTGCAGGTTGCTACAAGATCTCCCATACCCGCAAGGCCCATGCAAGTAAGTGGATCTCCTCCAATGGCACATACCACACGGCCAAGCTCTGCAAGACCTCGTGTCATAAGTGCGGCAAGAGAGTTATCACCGTTACCTAAACCAACAGCAATACCGCAGGCAATAGCAACAACGTTTTTAGCAGCAGCACATGCCTCGACACCGCGCACGTCAGAGCTAATGTAGGTCCTGAAGTACGGACGAGAAAGTAGTGACTGGAAGCGTTTAGCAACCTCAGCATCCTCAGACGCTACAACGGCTGCAGAGATTCCCTGTTTAATGACCTCTTCTGCGTGGTTTGGACCGGAAAGTACGGCGATTCTCGCAGGGTTTCCAAGCTCGTCAGCAGCTACTTCGTGCATAAGCTTGTGAGAACCTGCTTCCATACCTTTGGAGAGAATCAAAACATCAACCTCTGGATCAAGATATGGTGCGCAAGCAGCGCAAACTGAACGTAAAAACGCAGAAGGAGCCGCCATAACAACAGCATCTACACCGGTGAGAGCCTCAGCTTCACTAGTGGTAGACACAATATTGTGTGGAAGCTCAGAATCAGAAAGATGCCTACAGTTGACGTGTTCTTTATTGATGGATTCGGTGACATCAGCCTCTCGAGACCAGATAACAACTTCATCAGAGGTAGAAGCAAGCAGCGTTGAAAGTGCGGTACCCCATGATCCCGAACCAATAACAGCAACTTTTTTTCATGATTACTTGTCCTTTTTCTTATCGCCGAATGAGAATTTACGCTCGTTACCAGCATTAAGACTTTTGATATTCTCGCGGTGTGCCCAAATAACGGTAGCAGCTACCACAAATACTGGAATAGTAGCCACAGGGTCCATACCAAAAAGCAAACAGAACACAGGGATAGCAACTGCAGCACCAACAGAACCAAGAGACACATACTTTGTTGGCACTGCAAGCGTAATAAACACAACAAGCGCAAGAAGAGCGGCAAACGGGTTTACTGCAAGACCGCCACCAAATCCAACAGCAATTCCCTTACCGCCATGGAAATGAAGCCAAGGTGAGAAAATATGACCAAGTACACAGCAGGCATACACAAAAGAAATGATGAGTTCAGCCTCTGCGTGATCATTTCCCGAGACCAGAGGAGTAAATCCCTGGGCTCCCAAGAACCAACGAACCAGTATGACGCTGACAATGCCCTTACCTGCATCGCAAAAGAAGTGTAAGAATACCTGCGGCTTTACCAGCATTTCTTGCAACATTGGTGGTGCCAATGTTTCCTGATCCAAGTTTGCGAATATCTTCATGAGCCATAACACTTGCAATAATCAGGCCAAATGGAATGCCGCCAAGGCCAAATGCAATAAGTCCAAAAATTAGAGCAACCACAATGCCAGACATTAGTTAGACTCAACCTTCTTACGGAACTTCAATCGAATAGGTGTGCCAACCAGAGAGAACTTCTCGCGAAGCCTGTTTTCAATAAAGCGCTCGTAGTTGTCATCAACAAGATCTGGGGCGTTGCACCAGAACGAGATAACAGGAGGCTTAGAGCCCGTCTGAGTAGCGTACTGAATCTTAAGGCGACGACCACGGTCAGACACCGTGTGTCCACCCTCTCTGATCTGGGCGAGAAGCTCGTTGAGCTCGGAAGTCTTAAGCTGAAGTGCGCGGGATTCTGCAGCCGAAAGAGCAGCGGCAAGCACCTTATCAATGGCGCGACCAGTAAGCGCAGAAACGTTAATGGAAGCAATCCAAGGTGCAAAGGCCAGGCGCTTTGCTACAGAGACTGCTACCTCATCGCGCTTTGCTTCAGAGTCAATAAGGTCCCACTTGTTCAGCAGAAGAACCAAAGCACACCCACGCTCTACAGCCATGTTTGCAAGCTTCTGATCCTGCTCGGTAACGCCAATGGAAGCATCTACTACAAGGAGACAGACATCTGCGCGGTCCATTGCCTGCAGACCTCTGACCAGACTGTAATACTCAACATCTTCATGTACCTGGCTTTTCTTACGAATGCCTGCGGTATCAACAAGACGAATGGGAGTTTCTTTCCATTCAATCATGGTGTCAATTGCATCACGTGTAGTACCAGCAACATCAGAAACAATAGAGCGCTTCTTATTTGCCAAGCGGTTTGCAAGTGAGGACTTGCCCACATTAGGACGGCCGATAATAGCCAAGTTCAGAATGCCGTCATCTTCTGGCTCTTCATCTACCTCAGGAAATGCATTGACAATATCATCCAACAAGTCACCAGTACCGTGACCATGAGAGGCAGACAGAGGTAGAGGCTCTCCACAACCAAGTGCATAGAAGTCCCAAAGACCATCCTGCTCTGTTGCAGGATTATCTTTCTTGTTGACAACCAAGAACACGGGCTTGTCGCTCTTGCGGACAATGCGTGCAACCTCTTCGTCTTCATCGGTAACGCCGGTAGAGCCGTCTACCACAAAGACAATAACGTCTGCCTCTTCACATGCAAGAAGTGCCTGCTCACGAATGTGTGGAGCAAAGCGATCCTGCGATTTAATTGACTCAATACCGCCGGTATCAATGAGCTTAAACTCACGACCATTCCAGTCAGCATCGTGATATGAGCGGTCTCGGGTTACTCCCCTTGACTCGTGTACGATTGCATCGCGTTTCTCGGCAATTCTATTTACCAGCGTGGACTTTCCAACATTTGGGCGTCCAACAATAGCAACAATGGGCTTAGCCATGTCTCACCTTTCATTCAGTTGGTTTAATAATACCAGCAATACGTGGCTAATCCCACTCTTTGAGCGCTTTAATACATGACTCAGCAATGTTTGTGGGACCAGGAATTGACATGATGACTTTGGCGCCGCGAGCCTCTAGCTGCGCAGTTAAATCTGTCAGTGACATGCCGTCAAGCGTGACTTTATCAAAGTTAAACATAACCTCAGGAAGCTCAACCAGAACATCTGTGAGGTCTTCAGGCACCTGGGCGAGAAGATCAACGGCGCAGATAAGTCCTGTGACGTTAACGTCTCCACCAAAGAAATCGTTGCGCACGGCAAAAGTAGAAACGTTGCCATCAGCCGACCAGTCATCACAGAAGGTCTGGATGGTTTGCTGAGCAGCCTCGCCTACAATCAGCAAAATCTTGCGAGAGCGCGCAGAAAGATAGGTATCTGCCTCATCAAGGCCTGCACGCATAGCATGACAGACCTCTTCAGCCTCATCGAGGAAGCTTCTGAGCATACCAATGCCGTCATAAAATTGCGGATAACCGTCATAGGTATAGGCTGGCGGAATAGGTAGCTGAGCGTCTACATAGAACTCGTCAGAGAGCTGGAAGCGCGTAATGCCCAAAGAAGCTCGTGCACGCTCCTGGTAGGGCTCAACAATTTTGACTACAGAGCAGGATAGCTCTACGTCATCAGAATACGAATGAGTAAAAGCGTTTGGAGTCTTTGGTATAGCCAAGCGGAACAATGGCCAAAGAGATTATTTGCTGATGGGCCTCTACCCAATCAAGCGTTTTATCAAGCTCTTCACCGTCATTGATGTTAGGACACAGAACAATTTGTCCGTGAATTTCTATGCCCGCGTCCATGAGTTTCTCAAGAACTTCAATGCCCCTAGCAGCGCGAGCACCAATCGAATTACGACGAGACGTCAGGTGAGATTGCATGGAGCGAGACATTCATAGGCTCAAGCTTGTGAGGAGATAATGCGCTCAACATCCTCGTCAGTAAGGTTAGTAAGCGTAACAAAATTGCCCTGCAAGAAACTCAGGCGATAATCGTCATCTCTGATTGAAAGAGAAGGGCGCATGTCTTCTGGCAGCATAGCCATAAAGCAGAACTGGCAAGCGTTTACACAGGTCTTGATACCGTCAAAGAGCACGTCAACAAAGTCAACGCCCCAGTCTTCTCCGGACTCTCGCTCAAGCACACACTCGTAGAGCTCATCATCGCCGGGAACAGAAACTTCAAGCTCACAGAGAGGCCGTCGGCTTCCAGCGCCAATCAATCAGATCTTTTGGCACTACGCCATTAACCTTCTCGATAATCATGCCTGGCTCAAGACCAGCCTTCCAGCAGGACTACCTTCTTCAACGGACTCAATCAGTGCGCCAAGTCCACCAGATTTTGTATTTCCGTAGTCTGCGCGCTGTTCCATATTAGACGCCTACGATTTGTTCAATAGCTGAGTTTAACTGCATTGATATGAGCTTCCGGCGTAGAAGCGCCGGCAGTAGTACCAATATGCTCTGCTCCCTCAAACCAAGAAGCTTGCAGCTCATCAGCGCCTTCAATGTGATGAGGTTGCGGGGCAATACAGCTTGGAAATCTCTGCTAAGCGAGTGGTATTTGCAGAAATTCTGCCGCCAATAATAATCATGACGTCAGACTCTTTTGCAAGCCTCATGCACGAGTCCTGATGGCCCGCAGTAGCCTCGCAGATGGTATTCATAACACGAAGCTCGTCAACAAGCGGAAGTACCGCGCTAACTACCTCGGAGAGCTTAGCAGCGCTCATAGTGGTCTGTACTACCAGGCCAACCTTCTTTGCAGCCCTCATAGCATCTGCCTGTGCCGTAACCTCTTCTACAGAGTCAATAGCCAAAGAACCTGGTACATGAGCCAGTGTTGCTTCTACCTCAGGATGTCCGGACTCTCCTACCACGTACACGGCATAGCCCTGCTTGGCGAGAAGTTCTGCAGCTCCATGAGCCTTCTTTACAAACGGACAGGTTGCATCTAATACGTCAACACAGCCGTTCTTGGCAATCTGCTCCTCCTCAGGAGTTACACCATGAGTACGCAGCAACAGTGCACTTCCCGCAGCTTCAGAAGCAGAGTCAACTACCTCTACGCCCTGATCTTTTAGGGACGTAACAACGCGGGGATTATGAATAAGCGGGCCAAGCGTGCGCACGGGCGCATGAGCATCTTTAACGGCCTGCTGGACCATCTGAAGAGCTCTTTCTACACCGTAACAAGCACCTGCTTCATCGGCAATTTTAATAGTATGCACGAACTAATTCCTTCCGGGGTGCTCTTTGAGCATCGCATCTCTTAGTTCGTATACCCTCTCCATAGCCATTTCTTCCATCTCTTTTGCCTGATCCTTGCGCTTTGTAGAAGTCAGATCACTGAAAGAAACCTTCTGACCAGCACGAAGATAAACCTTTACAGGCTTAACCAAAGGAGAACCTTTTTTCTTAATATCAAGGGCACCAATAATTGCTAATGGCTGAACATCTACCTTGGCAAGCTGTGCAATAAGCGCAAAAGCCGCCATGGGTTTCTCCACGTTCAGTGTTGCTTCTGACTCTGGTACCCTCAGGATAAATGAGAAGCATTTCTCCTCTAGAAAAGAGCCGTAGTTGCGCGACGAATTGCCTTCATATCGGCAGTTCCGCGATCTACTGGGATACCACCAAAGCCTAGAAAGTGCCCACTGAAGTGGCTTGAACTTGTTGAACTCACTCTTGTAGATGGTGCGAACAGGAATCCCGTGCGCAAACAAATGGACAACCGTAACAATGGGATCTAAGAACGTTGGATGGTTCATAATAAGCACACGAGGGTTTTGTCTCCCACAAACAGCTCATCGTTATCCCAGTGCCATCTAAACCAAAGTTTGGTTACAAGTCCCAGTACACTTACTGCCAGCCACTTAAAGAATTTGGCTGGAGCTGGAAAATCAGAGAGTGCAGCATCGTAATAATCGTCAAATGAGTTTCCGCCAAAAGGGCGCAAACGCTTTGACGTTGCTGCTATAGAGACTTTTCTCAGTGTGTTTAGAATTCTCAGCGTGAGGCTTGCCGTCATCAGAAGAGTTGTCTTCTGATAATTTTTCCCTGGTGAGAAGATCTGTGATTGCGCGTGTCTCTCTCGCTAAGAGCTGGATGCAGGGCAATAATGGCAGAGATTACCTCTTCAACAGAAAGCGCAGAAGAGTCAATGTGATGAGCGTCTTCTGCTGCACGAAGCGGCGCTGCCTTACGCTCAGAATCAGCCTTATCACGAGCCTTGATGTCTTCGAGGATCTTCTCCTCACTCTTAGCGTCTACCTGGGCATCGTTTCCGGTGGCTGCGTCTCCACCCTGGCGCTGAACGGCTCGGCGGTGAGCACGAGCAGCAGGGTCTGCGGTCAAGAAAACCTTTACGTCAGCTCCAGGAAATACCACGGTGCCAATGTCACGACCTTCAGCAACTACATCGCCATTCTCGCCAGCGCGACGCTGAAGCGTGACCATAGCCTCACGGACCTCAGGGATGGCTGCAACAGCGCTAACGTTTCTATCTACCTCGGGAGTACGAATCTCTGTCGTAACGTTTGAGCCGTTTGCGTAGACGGTCTGGCCGTTTGCGGAGTTACCAAACGAGATGCTAATGCTGCGTGCAACCTGAATGATTTTCTCGGTATCAGTCATATCGATGCCTTGACGTAGGCATTCTACGGTTACGGAGCGATACATTGCGCCCGTATCAAGAAAAATCAGATCCAGGCGATCAGAAAGTGCGCGCGCAACCGTGGACTTTCCGGGGCCTGCAGGGGCCGTCAATAGCAACAATCATCAAATATTCCCTTCAGTGACTCCCCAAATGTCACGAAAATCGTAAAAACTTGGCTCAGTGGAACGGCGAATAACCTCTTCTGGATCAAGGTTAAATCCACCAAGTTTGAAATCAGAACTGCCTGTACTAGTAAAGAAGATTGAAGAGACATTTGCAAGATGTACATTCCAGCTGAACTACCTGGAATGCCAAAAAAATCTCTGCCATCATAGAGCGTAGATAACCACCGTGAAATACACACAGTGCGTCCAGAAAGACTAGAGAGGTCGTTAAGAATATTGCGACACCTGCTTCTTACCTGCTCGTATGACTCTGCTTCTGGAGCAGGTATGGAATGGCCGTTTTCATCCGAGACCCAAGGAAACGTAAGGCCATAGGGCTTTAAAATCTCTTCTGCATCAGCAAAACGCTTACTCTCCAAAATGCCAAAATCCATCTCTGCAAGGTCATCTTTTATCTCACAAGGAATACCAAGTTCGGTGGCAGCCATCTGAGCCATGTCTTTGCAGCGAGACAATGGAGAGGTCCAAATTCTATCTGGATGAAATGCAACAAGCGCGCGAACAGCATGTTCGCGCTGTTCAATGCCATGCTCGGTAAGCTCAACGTCTCTTCTACCACTGAAAAAGCGCTGTGTATTAGCCACGCTTTCTGGATGACGCATAAACAAAATGCGATGAACCTGAGCTGGAACTTCAAATGGCTGCATTATGTCTCCTCTCTGGCGTGCTTGAGCTGTTTGACGTGCGCTTAGAAATCGTGCAACTAGTAATTACATGCTGGCATGTAAAGACATGATAGGAGATGCGCCAGGCTCTCTACCAATAGTGCGCTCCAGAGCGGCAACTTCCTCTTTTGTAAGAAGTCTCCACTGTCCTTCTTTAACGCCTGTAAGGTGAAGAGGACCAAACGTATCTCTGTGAAGTGCAAGCACCCTGTGATGAATAGCCAGAAGCATCTTTTTGACCTGGTGCTTTCTGCCTTCTCTAATAGTTACGCTGACAAGGGAGTTTGGCTCTCCTCCACCAGTTTTTCCCAAACCCTGTGGGGCGAGAAGTGCCTTCATCTTGGCATCGTTGGATACAATCTCAACCTCAGCAGGAGCTGCAGGGCCGTCTTCAAGCTCAATACCTTCGCGCAGGCGATTTAGCTGCTCTTCTGTAGGTGTACCTACTACATGAGCAACATAGTGCTTCCATACATGCTTTGAGGGATGCAAAAGCTCTTGTGCCATCTGACCGTCGGTAGTAAAGAACAAAAGACCCGTGGTATCCATATCAAGACGTCCAACAGGGAAAAGACCTGGGTATGTATCAGTTGGAACCATGTCAACGACGGTTGGTCTACCCTGAGGGTCTTTCATAGTAGTCAGATACCCTGCAGGTTTGTTGAGCATCAAGTAGACGGGTTTCTCGGCAATTGAGCACACAATACCATCAACTGCTACAACATCTACTAGCGGATCAACCTTGCTGCCAAGCTCGGTGACTACCTGACCGTTTACCGTGACGCGACCAGAGGTCATCAGGCGCTCAGAGCCACGACGGCTAGCCACTCCCGCGCGCGCCAAAAAGCGCTGCAGACGCATGGGAACAATACGCTCTTCTGCCACGGCTTATGCATCCTCTTGCGTATCGTAGTTGTCTCCCAAAAGGGAACGCTCGTCATCAATGTCTTCTGCAGCTTCCTCTAGCGTAGAAGTAAAGCTTCTGCCACTAAGCCTCTCGCGAATAAACTGCTTGGACTCCTCGTCAGGAGCAAAATCTTCCAGCGGCGGCAACTCTCGCAAAGACTTGAGACCAAAGCGCTCTAAGAAAAGGGCTGTTGTGCCATAGAGAATAGCTTGTCCCCTATCTGCCTCTTTGCCCACTTCACGCACAAGGTTTTTCTCGCGAAGTGAAGAGATAACGCCATCAGAGTTAACGCCGCGAATAGCACGGACGCCTTCACGTGTAACGGGCTGGTGATAAGCAATAACCGCCAGCGTCTCAAGTGCAGCCTGAGAAAGACGGCGCGTATCCCAAGAGAGTACAAAAATCGCTAACCAGCTGATGGTGAGCTGGGTGCGTAAAGAAACGCCAACCACCGGCTACCTCTCTGAGCTGAAATCCCCTGTTGCAGCGCGTATATTCCTCTGCAAGTTCTTTGAGCGCTTGGGCAACCTCGGCAGGAGCTGCATTGGTGACCTTGGCAAAGTCAGCCGTAGTGATCGCATCAGTTGCAACCAAAAGCAGTGATTCAAGAGCGCTTTTTGAGCGACTCGGAATCTAAATAGGTAAGCTCTTCTGCCATAGGTTATTCCGTCTCTTTCTGCTCATTATTGGGCGTGCGAGTCAAGGTTAAAAGCGTTTGCTGAACGTCATCGAGTGCGTTTTGAGATAGGTTAAACCCATCAAGAGTTGGCTCATCCCCAGAAAGCTCTTCAAGCTCTAACAGCACTGACTCATCAAGCTGGTACGAGTCAGCTCCTTCAATATGCTCAATCTCAATCTCACCAAAAACAACGTCTTGCTGAACACGCACAAGCCCGCGTTTAAAAAGCTCGAGAACTGCCAGAAGTTTGCAACCACAATCTCTGGCGTATCCTGTCCGTCCAGAAGCTCCGAGAAAGTCACTTTGCCTTTGGAACGTGTAAGACGGTCCACTGAAGCAACCGTCAGGGCCACTGGGAGCCTTTTTGGGGCCACATGTTCTGCTTCAAGCAAGAATGTCTCACGTTTTGAGTCAATGTCCGCACAGATGACAGCAAGGCTTCTGAGGGTAATTCCTTCAAGATAGTCTGGCATGAGGTTCAAGAAGTCAGGATCTGGACCCACTGAACGCGGGAACATATACGATTCTGCCTCCATGCGACTACCCAACGCTGCTCCTGCGTTTCTGAACTGCTTATACGCGATAAGACGAGCAATAAGAACTTCTCGAGCCTCATCAGGAGAAAGTCCATCAAGCTCATCATCAAATTCATCCTCATCGTATGATCTTTTGAGTGAAACATCTTGTGGCACCAGTGCATGCGCTTTCATGTCCAGAAGCGTTGACGCAACCAGCACAAAATCACTGGCAACATCCAGGTCAAGCTCTTCCATGGCATCGACTTCTGCCAGGTATTGATCGGCTACTTCTGAGATAGAAATGGAGCCAATAGCAACTTTTTGCCTACTTACCAACTGGAGCAGCAGGTCAAAAGGGCCAGAATATGTTGCAGTGTTTACTTTGTATGACATTAGAGGATTCTCGCAAGCAGACTCAAAATGACGTTTGAAATACCACCGATAATTGACGAGACAAAACCGGGTGCAAAATAGACCAGAGCTGCAATAACTATTATGCAATAAGGCTCAATGGAATAGAACTTTTGACGGTTTTTCTCGTCAAGAAAATAAAGAACAATCTTAGAGCCATCCAAAGGTGGGATGGGCAGCATATTAAAGACGGCCAGGCTTACGTTAATCTGGATGTAAAAGACAACCAGTGAGGACACGTAATTTAGCACCAGCGGATTGAGAACTGCACCAAATGCAACAACAAGCGCATTAATCAAGCGCAAAAAGCAAAGCGCCAAGAAATGCCTGCAGGATGTTAGAAGCAGGTCCAGCAAGTGCAACCAAAATCTCATCGCGACGACGGTTTTTAAGGTAATTTGGGTTATAGGGAACAGGCTTTGCATAACCAAAGCTAGGGACCACCCATCAATACCAGCATGAGTGGCAGAACCACAGTACCAAACAGATCAATATGCGCCAAAGGATTGAGCGTCAATCGCCCAGACATTTTTGCCGTAGGATCTCCACACTTGTAGGCCACATAACCATGAGACACTTCATGGATCACAATGGCAAAAATTACAAGCGCAAAACTCAGCAAGCGTCATGAGAAGCGATGGAATAGATGTTAAAGCTGCTGGCACGACAATCCTTATCTTAAAACCGAGCTTATGCCGCGGTAATAGAACTAACACTCGACAGTAAAGAACATGGGAACTCAGATACTAATTCTAATTTTACCCAACAATAAGAAAACTACTTACTCATCAATGTCTGCTTCCATCTTTTCTGAAAGCTCCAACCATTCAGCCTCAAGAGCAGGAATCTTTTTGGAGAGTGCCTGATATTCAGCCATACACTCATCAAACTTCGCGGGTCGTTATAGAGTGCCTCGTCAGCCATAAGCATCATCAGCTCATCGTAACGCTTATGAGCAGGAGTAAGTGCAGCTTCAACCTCGTCCAAGCGCTTCTTGGTCTCCCTCAGCGCACGACTTCTACGGTTGCGCTCATCAGCCTCAGCTCTTCTCTGCTCCTTAGTCTTTACATTGCGAGAAGCTCCTGCAGCTTGACCTGCCTCTAGAACAGCGCTCTTGACCGTCCTTGCACCCGAAGTTCCATACGAGGACATCGTCTTGCTCGACGTCTCCCCCTGCGCTGCTGCTTGAAGCTCTGCCAGCTTGTAGAGGAAGTAATCGTAGTCGCCGTCATAAACCGTTACCTTGTGATCACGAACGTCCACAACTTTGTTTGCTACAGCTCTAACCAGGTGTTCATCGTGACTGATTAGATGATGGTTCCCGGGAAGTCAACAAGCGCCTTTTTCCAGAACGTCAACTGAGTCAATATCCAAGTGGTTAGTTGGCTCGTCCAGAAGCAAAAGTGGATCTGAGAAACCAGCATCTTTTGCAAGTGCGAGACGAGCGCGCTCGCCACCAGATAGCACATTTACGCGTTTCTCAACATCATCGCCGTGAAAAAGGAAAGCACCCAAGAGTCTACGCTCTTCAGAGGTAGTCCAT
Organism: uncultured Atopobium sp.; assembly: GCA_916438965.1. Taxonomy (GTDB): domain Bacteria; phylum Actinomycetota; class Coriobacteriia; order Coriobacteriales; family Atopobiaceae; genus Lancefieldella. Next base: position 667,781 of record CAKAGI010000001.1, read on the forward strand.
CCGGCAGCTACCGTATCAAGTTCTGCCAGACACGGTGTTTGCAGGGTTAAGTTCTTCAAGTTGGTGCTGTGCGTAGTAGGCCTCGGTAACGTTTTGTCCGAGGCTAATATTTCCCACATCAGGCTTAGTCTTACCAGCAATAAGCTTCATAAGGGTAGATTTGCCTGCACCATTAGGTCCAACAAAGTGCTACATGATCTCCGCGATACAGTTTGAGATCAACGTTATCGTAGACAAAGTTATCCTCATACGATTTAGCCACACCTTCAAGAGAAATAACGGTGTCTCCGGTACGAGGAGGCTCTGGGAACCTAAAATGCATGTGATGAGATTGCTCTGGAAGAACTACCAGCTCTTCACGGATCTTCTCGACCTTTGCCACCGTTCTTGAACCTGCTTAGCCTTAGTGGGCTTATACCTAAAAGCGCTCGATAAAGGTCTCCATGTGAGCAATATCACGCTCTTGAGCAGCACGTTTAGCGCGGAGTTGTTCAAGATTTTCTTCTCGCTGATGCAGATAACCAGAATAGTTTCCGATATACGTGACAAGCATACGATTCTCAAGCGCCGCCACATGCGTTACGCAAGCATCCATAAATGAACGGTCATGGCTTACCAGAAGAACTGTTCCATCATATGACGATAAGAACTCTCTCAAGCCACTGAACAGATTCTAGGTCTAAGTGGTTGGTAGGCTCATCCAAGAGCAAAACATCAGGACGACGTAACAGGGGTTTTGACAGAGATACGCATCTGCCAACCACCAGAGAACTCTTTTAGCAGGCTTATCAGAAGTCTTCAACAGGAAAACCCAGACCCGCAAGAATCTGGCGAGCTCTACTCTCTAGTTCATAGCCACCAAGACGCTCGAAGCGCTCCGTTGCATGAGCATAGTCTTCAAGATACTTATTGAGCGTTGCACCTTCGGGAGTTTCGGCAATTTTGATTGAAAGATCGTTGACTTTTCTCTCCCACTGTTTAATCTCATGGGCGGACTCACGACTTCATTAAGAGCAGTCCTATCTCCCATGAGCTCTGTTTCTTGCTCTAGATATCCAAGGGTAGCGTCTTTTGCAAAGGTAATGGTTCCTTCATCGGCAGACTCTAAGCCCATAATGATTTTTAGAAGCGTTGTCTTGCCAGCACCATTAGGACCAACTAAAGCCCAACGCTCTCCCGCATTGAGCTGAAGTGTTGCATTTGAATAAAGAACTCTGCCGCCAAATGACTTTGAAATCTTATCCGCAAGAGCAATCAAGTGAACTCCTCATACATATCTGAACTGGATAAGTATAAGTCATTCACTTGATTTACATGGTGAATTATGTAAATGAAACAAGGCTTGTGAAGATTTATTGACGCTTCTTATGAAGGAAAAGAGCCACTCCAGAACCGCCAACAATGGCACCAGCAACGCCAATAATCAGAGGAAGCGTAGAAGAATTGTCACCGGTATCTGGAAGAACGGACTTCTTAATTTTCTTAGCCTTTGGAGCCTCTGGCTGAGGCTCTGGAGCAGGTGTAGGATCTGGTGCTGGAATCTGAGGATCAACAAAAGTTACTGTGGCAGTGGTATTTGTACCAGTGATCTGACCAACACGAACGGTGGTATCAATCTGATAACCCTCAATGGTGGTGAGCTGAGTAATAGTAGTGGAAGTATTACCAATTAGATTAGGGATAACAACCGTACCATCAGCGCCAGTAGTAAGAGAGTAGCTACCATCAGCCTCTGTGGTAAGAATACCAGTCTGAGTAAATGGAGGAGTTGGAACACCGGGGCCTGCAATGTTTGCAGCCGTTGCCTTAAGAGTAGCACCGGCAATAGGATTGCCATCTGTGTCAACGACTTTAACAATAATATTGCCTAAAATTGGCTGGTTCTCCATTTCAGCAGTGACCACATCACCTAAACCCGACGAAGCGCCATCAAAAACGTAAGATACAGATTCTACTTGAGGGACATAGCCTTCTTTATAAGTGGTTTGTTCAACTCTATAAGCGCCGTCAGGAAGAGGAAGATAAGGGTTAAAGTAACCATCAGCTCCAGTTTCTCCCTCGGCCACGATAGTAGAACCACCTTGATAAATTACAACATGTACGCCTTCAATTGGTTCACGTGTGTATTTATCAACAGCAAGAGCACTAATTTCATTGGAGTCTGCAAGTGCCACGTTTGGAACCATGACAGAAACAACAAGCGTTAAAGCCATCAGAAGACCAAAACAATATGTTTAAAATTCTTCAATTCAATTCCCTCAAACCGAATAATAGTAGTAATTACTATTCAAATAGTTTAAAGGAAAAATACATCAAAATAAAGATAATCTTTAGTGCAAGACACAATTACTTCAAAATTTGAAATACTGAATGAGAGTCTGAACAAATGTTCATTTGAGCTTACAAATAAAAATTTAAGCGAACTCCCTGTGTATATCTTTGCTGGATACACAAGGGATGTTCGCTTAAATTAATCAAACTATTTTTGAAAAAGTCAATAATTCGTTTTTGCTTTAGAAACGCTTTTTATGTGAGATAAAGGTCACGCCAGCGATGGAGCTTAATGTACCTGCAACACCAACAAATAGTGGTGCAGTAAGAGTGACATCAGCGGTATCTGGAAGTTTAGACTTCTTTTTCTTTGGAGTCTTTGGCTGTGGCTCAGGAGTAGGCTCTGGATTTGGAGCTGGTGTTTCTGGCTTACGGTTTACAAAGGTAACTGTAGTAGTTTCATCAGAACCAGTAATTACACCAATCTGAGGGTTTGGATCATCAATAGTGTATCCAGCAAGAGTTGTCAGCTGCGTAATGGTTGACTCAGACTCAACAAGATAGTCTGGGATAACAACAGTTCCATCAGGACCAGTTGTAAGAAGATAATTATCATTAGCATCTCTATCCAACTCACCTGTTTGAATGTAAGGAACGCCAGGATTGGGTGGGGTCTGAGTCATAGGACGAGGTGTGCTTGTACCAGGTAAATAAGCCGGATCAGGGGTATTAAAGCCTCCCATGGTTGGAGGACACGCTGAGAGGGAGTTCCAGGGAGTGCCTCATAAGCGGGAGTAGCAATAAGAGTTGCTCCAGCAATAGGATTTCCGTACTGATCAACTACTCTTACAATGATATTTCCACGTCTTGTTGGAAGAATAACTGAAGCGCTTGTTCTTGTTTCAAACAGGCGAGTTTCTGCATCATAAGGGAAGGTTACTGCATGTACTTCTACTTTACCATTAGCTGGTCCGGTACATGCAAAGACAGAATCAAACATTCGAGCATTTGAATTATAAGAAAGCACGCTAGGATAGCTTGTAGGAGTAACCGTATAGCTTCCACTTACAGGAACTAAAACACTCTGGCCTCCTCTTAATCCTGTAGCAATTCTGTTTCCAAACTCATCCTCAATGTCAAAAGTAACATCAGAGAGATAGCCCATTCCAAAGTCTGGGAAATAGCGCATTGACTCTGCCTGTGCAGACAGGTTGCCCATAATATGGACATCTTCGATGTTGATAGTCTGATGATCACTAGTATCACTAGCAACGCCGGAGAGGGTTACATTTTTTTAATTGAATGATCAATAACATATCCTGCCTTGAACTTAGTCTGTTCAATTTGATATGTTCCATCAGGAAGCGAGACTTGAATCTTACCATCCGCATCCGTGACCTGCTCTACCTCAATAGCACCAGTTGCAGCATTAGTAACTGTAATAGTTACACCATCAACAGGCTTACTGTAATAGTCATCAGTAACACTAACAGTAAGCTGATTATCTCCTGCAGCATATGCAACATTTGGCATGCCAATGAATATTACGCAACATAGTGCAATAAGGATTGGCAGAGCTACATACTTAAATTTCTTCACTTTAAACCTTTCAAATCCAAAGCGGATTACATATTTCTACACCTAAAATGATAAAAGAAATAAGCATCAAAATGAAGATAAAATACATTCGATACCGTAATTATCAAAAAATATCGTCATTTGTCCACAGGTCTCTGTTCGCAGAACTCCCCTTTAATACAACAAAAACGAGAAGACCCTTCAACTGAAAGGTCTTCTCGCCACAAAGCATAGTGAATGAAGTTATTTGTCCATGGTGAGATGGAGGGCAAAGCCGGCAATCTCATCCTTGAAATAGACAAGGAAAGTACTGCCATCTGGATTAAGACGACGAGAAGTCTCGTCAACCTCAAGACCGCGCTCTGCAAAGTACTTCTCGGCTGCAGGAATATTGTTTACATGAAATCCAATATGTCCATTTGTACCACGTCCACCGTTTTTCATAACCTCAACAAGAGTGCCTGCAAAGAATGAGGGCGGCTGCTCTACAGTAGGAATTCCCATGAGCGCAGAAAGCTGACGCGCGATTTTCTCTGCTTCTTTAGGATTTGTGGCATTAATGCCAACGTGAGCCACGTAAAGATCAAAGAGCTCAACTGGGTTCTGGCTGTTGGTACTAGTAGTATCTGACATAGTCTCCCCTTTCCTAGGGACTTAAGTATACAAATGAAGGTTATGGGCAGACCGTGCAGCACTAATAAGTGCTGATACTGTAACTATTTACTAACAAAAAAGACCTAGCAACCTAGGCCTTTAAAAGTTTTTATGGTGGGCGATGCTGGATTTGAACCAGCGACCCCTTCCGTGTGAAGGAAGTGCTCTACCCCTGAGCCAATCGCCCGAACGACTAGCAATAATAACAAACAATAAGGTTAATTTCTAGCTTTTGATTTCTTCTTTGGAGAATAAGCAACCACTGCTTTATTCATCTGAACAAGAATGATGCCGAAGAAAAATAAGCTGAAGAATCATTGGTGCAAGCACCATTGGCTGAGAAGCAAGCTGAGAGACAAATACCCATTCAATAGTAAAGAGTACAAGCTCTACACCAGCAATAAGTCGAATAATTCCATGAGTTTTTCTCAAAATCTTTTGCAAAGGCTGATGCACTTTTGCAGAATGTAGCAGGAATAAACAGCCATAAGACTACAAACAAGCAAAACAACCATGCTCGAAGAAAAACGACCATAGCCAACGGAAAGCGCAAAAATGACAATACCTGCATGCCCAGGGCTCCAAGCATAGAAGAAAGAGCCATCATCAACTTAGTTCCACGATCCATACTATCCCCCAATAAAAATCAGTTCACGCAGTTACATACGAAAAACTAATACGTAAGCTCGCCAAACAATACCTAAGCTTACTTAGCTTCAAGTGTCTTTTTAACTTTGTGAGATCCTCGGGCAATAGCGCTGGCCATTGCCAAAAGTGCAAACAGCTCAATAAACTGCAAGGTAACAGATGGTTTAAGTATCAACTGTCCAACAACAATAACAGCCAATACAACGCATGATCCAAAAATCATTGGGTAAGCAGCAACAGCTCTATTGGGAACGTTTGCCTCTTTTGCGGCATAACCACCAGTAAGCAGAGAAATCATGCTTGCAAGTAAAAGAAGCGCGGAATCAAGTGATGGACCATCGCCAATAACAAGAACACCAACGTTTACCAAGCCCAAAAGTCCGCCAATCAAAAGCGCCAGACTGAAGAACTTCATTTTGCGAGTCTCAGGAGTCATATATCCCCCTATCTATCAAATATCACTTTGGCTATTGTACCCGTCTTTTATATAAATTAAGTAATCGAATCATTAAACGGTAGAGAGTTTCGGTAAAAGAAATGGCGAGAAAACCAAAGGATTTCTCGCCATATGTGTGCTTGGTGGGCCCAGAGGGATTTGAACCCCCAACCCAGGGATTATGAGTCCCCTGCGCTAACCGTTGCGCCATGAGCCCTTAAGAAAAAAGCGGCGACAGATGCCGCCGCCAGAATGCGTGGTGGAGAATAGGGGATCGAACCCCTGACCTCATGACTGCCAGTCATGCGCTCTCCCAGCTGAGCTAATTCCCCAAACATGGTGCGGCAAATACTATAGCAAACCGAAGCTCTGTTTTTCTCGACAATTTTGTAATTGATGACATACATAATGAATTTACGTATAGGGTGTTGGGTACACAAATAGTAATGATTCCTTTTTAATGATTATTTTGTTGGAGTTACCGTGACTATAGAACTAATTCAAGGAATTTTGATTCCTTTTGCAGGAACTTCGCTTGGTGCAGCAATGGTCCTATGTATGAAAAAATCTTTGAACCGCACCATAGAAAGAGCTCTTACAGGATTTGCTGCTGGTGTTATGGTTGCAGCTTCTATCTGGAGTCTTTTGATTCCAGCTATTGAATCATCTGAGGCAATGGGGCAATTTGCCTTTGTTCCTGCAGTAGTTGGTTTTTGGGTAGGAACCCTTTTCTTGCTTCTACTTGACCATGTAATCCCCCACCTTCACCTTGGCGAGACAGACGACGAGGCTGAGGGTATTAAAACAAGCTGGCAAAAATCAACGCTTATGGCGTTAGCAGTATCGCTCCACAACATTCCTGAAGGAATGGCAGTTGGTGTTGTTTTTTGCTGGATGGGTTTCGTGCAACTCTAATATTACTTATGCAGGTGCTATGGCATTGGCGCTTGGTATTGCAATTCAAAACTTTCCTGAGGGTGCCATTATCTCGATGCCACTTCATGCAGGAGGTACTTCTAAAGGCAAGTCGCTCATCTTGGGAATTTTATCTGGCATAGTTGAGCCTATTGGAGCAGTACTTACTATTCTTGCAGCAGAGCTTGTTATTCCAGTTCTTCCCTACCTGCTGAGTTTTGCCGCAGGCGCCATGATGTACGTAGTAGTAGAAGAACTTATTCCAGAAATGAGTGAAGGCAAGCACTCAAACGTTGGAGTACTTGCCTTCGCATTAGGATTTACTGTAATGATGACTCTTGATGTTGCGCTTGGTTAATAACCAGGCGCTCTTTTTAGAGTTCGCGCTCTGGAAGGATCTTCTGGGCAAGCCAGGAACCAACCTCATCAAGAGCAATTTCAAACCGCTCACCAGTAGCGCGTTCTTTAACTTCTGCGACGCCGTTTGCAACACCTTTCTTGCCCACAATAACTGCCATGGGAAACCAATGAGGTCTGCGTCTGCAAACTTTACACCTGGGCGCTCTGCGCGGTCATCAACAACAGTTTCTAGGCCCGCAGCAACACAGGAATCAGCAACTGAACCAGCAGCATCCCAAATCTCAGGATCTTTGTCGGAGAGACAAAGAACAGTAACCTCATAAGGAGCAACAGAAACTGGCCACTTAATGCCCTTCTCGTCATTGTATTGCTCAACAACAGCAGCAAGAAGCCTGGAAACACCAATACCATAGCAGCCCATCACAAGAGGCTTATCCTCACCGTTTTCATCTGTGAAGGTAGCGTTAAGTGCTGAAGAGTACTTAGTGCCAAGCTGGAATACCTGTCCCACCTCAATACCACGAGCGGAATGAAGAGCAAGACCGCACTCTGGACACAAGTCACCTTCCTGGGAAGTTACCAGATCTATCCATTCATTGATCTCAAAGTCGCGACCAAGCTCAACGTGATCAAGGTGATAATCTGCCTTATTGGCACCACAGAGCCACCACTGACTATCTTCAAGAGAAAGGTCACCAATAACACGAATACCCTCTGGAAGGTCCACAGGGCCAATAAATCCCTTGATGAGGCCATACTCCTCAAGCTCTTCATCGGTCATCATGTGATACTCACCAAAAGCGTGCTCTGCCTTAACCTCATTGAGCTCATGAGTGCCCGGAACAAAGCAAACAACTGGCTTTCCGTTGCCGTCAACAAGCGCCAGAGCCTTGCGAGTTGCACGAGGTGAAACATGCAGGAACTCTGCAACATCTTCAATGCTGCCAATGCCTGGGGTGTGAATCTCACACATCTGACCAGACTCACGCTCTTCAATTTGAATCTTTGCAGCCGCCGCCTCAGTGTCTGCAGCATAACCACAATCGCAGTAAACCAGACTTGCCTCTCCAGCTTCTGCAAGTGCCATAAACTCAACAGAGGTGTCTCCACCAATCTGTCCAGAGTCTGCAACAACCTGCAGCGCCTTAAGGCGCGTACGGTCACAGACATTCTGGTAAGCAACTTTCTCTTGGTCATAACATTCCTGCAGCGACTCTTGAGTTGCCGAGAAGGAATAGCCATCTTTCATAATGAACTCACGTCCACGCATAAGGCCAAAGCGAGGACGACGCTCATCACGGAACTTATCCTGAATCTGATAAAGCGTTACTGGAAGCTGCTTATAGCTCTTAAGCTCATTTCTAATGAGGTCAGTAAAAGTCTCTTCGTGCGTTGGACCAAGAGCAAACTTGCGGTCATGGCGGTCATGCATACGCATAAGCTCATCGCCGTATACATCCCAACGACCGGACTCTTCCCAGAGCTCAGCAGGGGTCATAATAGGAACAAGAATCTCCTGAGCACCAATGCCATCCATCTCATCACGGATGATAGCCTCAATCTTAAGAAGAGAGCGCCATGCAAGTGGTAAATAAGAGTAGAGACCTGCAGCGGTCTTTCTAATCATGCCTGCACGAAGAAGCAGACGGTGACTTGCAAGTACGGCCTCAGCTGGGTCTTCTTTGAGCGTTGGAGCATACAAAGCAGACATGCGCATCCAGTGCTTCAAGGTAGTTTCCTTTCAATATGAAGTAGTACGTATAGTTTACTTACTTTCTCCAAAACGATTCTCAATTTCGGTGAATAGCTCATCAACAATTTTATCTTCAGGCACTTTTCTAAGAGGAGTGCCGTTCTCAAACAATACAGCTTGACCTTTACCGCAAGCAACACCAAGGTCAACGCCTTTTGCCTCACCCGGTCCATTAACTACACAACCCATGACAGCAACAGAGATGGGTGCACGAACACCTTCAAGACGCTTGGTCACTTCTTCGGCAATAGGAATCATATCTACACCACAACGGCCACACGTAGGACAACTCACCAATTCTGGCTTGTTGCGACGCATGCCAAGGGCAGCAAGCAGCTCCCATGCAACGTGAACTTCCTCAACAGGATCTGCTGTTAAAGATAGGCGCATAGTATCGCCAATGCCGCTTTCCAGCAAAATGCCTACTGCCGCAGCATTCTTTACTGTTCCCTGCCTCAAAGCACCTGCTTCGGTAACACCTACGTGAAGTGGAATATGCGGCAGCTCTTTTGAAAGCGCACGATAGACTGCAAGTGTCGTTGGAACATCGTGAGCCTTTGCAGATAGGACAATATCGTCAAAACCGCGAGAAGAGAAATGTTCTACAAATGACTTTGACGACGCGACGAGTTTCTCGACAAGAGTCATATCTTGTCTTGTATCAAACTCTTTATCAAGAGAACCTGCGTTAACACCGATTCTAATGGGGATATGTGCCTCTTTAGCAGCGTCAATGACGGCATCAACACGATCCATAGAGCCAATATTACCCGGATTAATACGCAGTGCGGCAGCACCTCGTTTTGCGGCCTCAAGTGCCAGTCTATGGTCAAAGTGAATGTCTGCAACTACAGGAAGCGGAGAAAATTTGCAAATCTCCTCAAATCCATCAAGGGCTTGAGCATCTGGAATGGCTACGCGTATAATCTCGCAACCAGCATCAGCAAGCTCTTTAATCTGATGAAGAGTGGCGTCTACATCATGTGTCTTTGTAGTACACATTGACTGCACAGAAACAGGAGCTCCGCCGCCTACCTGGACAGAACCAACCATAACGGGATGCGTCTTTGTGCGAGCAATCTCAGACATAAAATCACTACCTAAAAAGTAAATGCAGGATATCGTTTCGGAGCGCTACAACAAATACAAACAGGAAAAACGCCAAGCCGATGTACGACAAAATATTTTGAACTTTAATGGATAGCGGCTTTCTGATAATGACCTGAGTAACCTCAATCAAAATCTTTCCGCCATCAAGAGGTGGAATAGGTAAGAGATTCATAAATCCAAGTGACATAGAAATGGCAGCTACCAGCATTATAAGGGTCGAGAAACCCGCTGCAGCAGCTTCTGATGCCATTACAGAAATTCCTACAACGGAAGACGACTGATTGAGGACTTCCATAGTTTGTGTAGGAATAAGTAGTCTTACTGCAAACTGAGCAACCTGTCCGGCATACGCTACAGCTGCAGCTGAAGCCTCCATAAACGAGAAGTGATAGGTGGTCATGACAGGTGTCACGCCAATGATTTTATCGTCAGGACGCAAAACAGGCTTGATGGTAGTTTCTAGCTTGATACCATCTCGATCATAGGTAACAGGAATATTTTTTTCACCATTAGACATTGCTGCCTTAATGGCGTCCGTAAGCTCTTCCCAAGTGTGCACTTCAACCTCATTGAAGGTAAGAATGGTGTCACCCTCAGCAAGGCCAGAAATAGCAGCAAGGGAGCCTGACTGAACAGATCCCAGCTGTGGTGTATTTTGTGCAGCAGGAATACCAACAATCATCAATGAGCCCGCAACAAGTGCAAAGGCAAGAGCAATATTTACCAAAGGTCCACCCAAAATCATAAGAAGACGCTTGGGGATGCTTGCTCCCACATAGGTATGGGCCTTTTTCTTGAGCAAAGAATTCATTAGCAGAAAGTTCTGGCACACGAGGGCTCCCCTGCTGCCGTTGAGCCCTCAAGTTCAAAGTTATGACCACGGTCATACTCACAGCGCAGTTCAGGATCACGAGCGAGCGTCTGGAACGTAATCTGTGCAAGCTCATTAGACTCAGACTCTTTTACCAGTTCAACAGAACCCCAGTCTGCCAGGGTATACAGCAGGTTATAAGCACGCTCATCATCACAGTTGAGCTTTGTAGCAAAGAGTACCTACCTCAAGTGAACCTGCTTCTTGAACACACATCAAAGCCTGTGGAAGCAGCTCATCAAGCTCGCCTTCCATGCCACAAATGCGTGTATAGCCACCAAAAAGAAGTGGCGTTACACCAACTTCAGTGCCATATTTTTTTACTCTTGTGAGAAAGTTTGTACTTGAATGGCATACCCAAAAAGAACTCGGTAACACGAACACCGCAGAGACGAGCCATACCGTAATGGCCAGCTTCGTGAACAAATACAAGAAGCGAGAGAACAAGAAGTCCCCAAAAAATTGGTGAAAAAATAGCTAACAAATTCACGAGATTCCTATCCTACAAAAGAACGAGCCAACGCACGTGCTTCTGCATCTACAAGCGTTAATTGATGAAGGTCTTCTACCCTTTGAACTTCAGAGGCATTCATGGTCTCTTCAACAATGCGCTCGATATCAAGAAATGAACATCTTCCGTGTCTGAAAGCATGGTTAGCAACTTCATTAGCTGCGTTCATAATACAGGGAAGTGTTCCGCCGATAGTTCCTGCATGACGAGCAAGTGCAAGGCATCCAAAGGTTTTCTCGTCAGCATAATCGCCTGTCATAGGCGATTGTTCCTGCCAAACAACAGGCTGAGAAATAGCAGGCCAACGATGTGGATAGCTGAGGGCATACTGGATAGGCAGCCTCATGTCAGATGCTCCGAGCTGCGCCTTCACAGATCCATCTACAAACTCAACCATAGAATGAATGCGACTCTGGCGATGTACCAGCACTTCAAGCTTATCCATAGGAGTATCAAAGAGATGATGAGCTTCGATAAGCTCAAGACCTTTATTCATGAGCGTTGCACAGTCGATGGTAATCTTGGAACCCATCTTCCAGGTTGGATGTGCCAAGGCGTCGTCGGCCGAAACGTGCTTGAGCTGTTCGCGAGAATATCCGAAGAACGGACCACCAGAGCAGGTCAGCCAAATCCTCTGGATATCAGCGGGGTTCTCGCCAATTAAGCACTGGAAGATAGCGCTATGCTCGGAATCAACAGGGATGAGCTGACCGGGTTTAACCAAAGGCATCAGAAGGTCTCCGCCAACAACAATTGATTCCTTGTTAGCGTAAGCAAGCACTTTGCCAGCCTTTACAGCGGCCAGACCAGCGTAAATACCGGCCTCTCCCACCACTGCGTTGACTACGCAGTCAACCTCATCCAGCTCTGCGAGCGCCTGAACGGCCTCAGGGCCAAAAGCTCACCTTACAGTCCTTGGGCAACTTGTCGAGAAGCCCACTGTCTTTGCAGGCTTCATCTGCAAAAGCAATATATTTGCAGTTGAACTCAGTTGCAGCTTTCACAGCAAACTCAACCGACGAGCGCACCGCAAGAGCGACTACCTCAACTTTTTGAGGAAAATGACGGCAAACGTCAAGAGTTTGCATACCCTACAGAGCCAGAAGCTCCAAGGACAGCAACTCTTAACGGCTCATGCCGAGGGGCACGAGGGGCTGTATCTTCAAAAAAATGCTCAAACTTACGCTCCAAACGGCACCGCAATTGGTAGCTTAACCTGGCTCAAAAGCACCGCAAGCTGGAAGAGAAGAAACGCTGCCATAGTTCCAAAAAAATCATCGAGTCTGTTCTATCAAGCAGGCCACCATGGCCAGGCATAATTGAGCCGGAGTCTTTCAGTCCTACACCGCGCTTGATACGAGACTCAAAGAGATCTCCAACAACAGAGAAAATACCTTCAGTTACGCCAAAGAGCAGAGCAAACAGCGGATTCATATTAATTGCACCAAAAACTGCCATCAAGAACCACACAAGCATTGAACCTAAAAGACCACCGTAGAAGCCCTCCCAGCTCTTATTTGGTGAGATTCTTGGGGCAAGCTTATGTTTTCAAATTGCGAACCAAAAAAAGATATGCAAAAAGAATCGTTTGCCCAGACAGAGAGCATGACTGCAAAGCGTAATCCATGGAATTGAAAATCCTGGCTCAGTAGATCTCAAAAAGAACAATGGTAGAAAGCGAGAGTGATGTATAAAGCGGGCCAAAAGCTGTCACGGCAACATCAGCGAGATTAGCTCGTGGTGTAAAAACATACCAAAGTCCACAAAGAATGATGAGCAGCAATGAAAATGCTAGTGGAAAGACATGGCCAAAATACGCAATAATCGGAAAAATTAGCGAGAATACAAGGCCAAGTGGCTCATTAGGCATACGTCCACCCATGCGGCAAATATGGAAGAACTCAGAGCAGCAGAGCCATGCCATACCGGCAATCAAAACAATAGTGGCTTTTTGCCCACAAACAGAGCGGCAAGCACAATAGCAACATAAATTACGCCAGACAAAGTTCTTGTTAGAAGCTTCTCGGTAACGTCACGAACTCGTTGACCCATGAGGTTACCAGCGGCTCGCTGCAGTTCCTTTACTGAGCGACGAACCTCTAGCTTTTCAATCTGTCTATCAATTCCAACACTGCCAGTCTCTTCAGGAGTGCTTTGATTACGCGTGTCGCGCCTCGGAGTAGACTTGTTGGAATCGTGCGTATTGTCCACCATTATTTCACTCCTCCGAATCGCCTCTCGCGACTCTGATAGTCCTTAATGGCGCGCAAAAATTCCCACTTGGAGAAGTCAGGCCAGTAAGTTTGCGTGACATAAAGCTCTGAATACGCCAGCTGCCACAACAAATAGTTAGAAAGCCTTAGCTCTCCTGACGTGCGAATTAAAAAGATCTGGATCTGGAAGACCTGCCGTATAGAGGTTCTTCTCGAAATCTTCTTGAGTCACCGAATCAGCGGATACCCTGCCCTCAGCGATTTGATTGGCGAGAAGGGCTGCGGCTCTGGTAAGTTCTGCGCGAGATCCATAATTAACAGCTAACGCAAAAGTCATACCAGTGTTGTGTGCAGTCTCGTCAAGTCCGCGCTGGAAGGTCATGCGCGTCTTCTCTGGTAGAGCCCCTAGGTCACCAAAAGAAGCGCAGCTTGACGTTCTCTTGGTGGAACAATGGAAGCTCCTTGAGTAGGGGTTTCTGCGAAAAGACGCATGAGCAGGTCAACCTCACGCTGAGGACGCTTCCAGTTCTCGGTTGAGAATGCATAAACCGACAAAACATCCAGTCCTAAACGCACACTCGTAGTAACAGCTTCTCTTAAAGAGAGCACGCCAGCCTTATGGCCTTCGGTTCTATCAAGGCCGCGAGCCGTAGCCCATCTACCGTTTCCATCCATAATGATGGAAACGTGAGAAGGGATAGTTTCTAAATTGATATCTGAAAGGCAGATATCATCTGGTGCGTCAGAAAAATACTGGACAAGCTTGTCTGTATCAAACTGCACTTAAATCTCCATGATTTCTGAAGTCTTAGTCTTAAGAAGTGACTCAATCTCTGCAATGAAAGAATCTGTCAGCTTCTGAATGCCGTTCTTCTCGCGTTTCTGATCGTCCTCAGAGAGCTCTTCATCGCGCTCAATCTTGCCGTTAATATCACGACGAACATTACGGACAGCAACACGAGCCTCCTCAGCAATCTGAGAGCACTCTTTAGCAAGCTCGCGACGACGCTCCTCAGTTGGCATGGGGAACGGAAGTCTAATGGCAGATCCATCGTTAGATGGAGTAATGCCAAGGTCAGAAGTCTCAATTGCCTTCTCGATACTCTTAAGAGAGCTCTTGTCCCAAGGCTCAACCATCAACATAGATGCCTCTGGAACCTTGATAGCGGCAAGCTGTGAAATTGGGGTCATCTGGCCATAGTAATCAACCTTGATGTGATCAAGAGCATGTGGGTTAGCACGACCGGTACGAATACGGCTAAAATTATTCTTAAGTGCTTCAATGCATTTATCCATTGACTGCTTTGCTTTATCGGAATGAACGCTCATTAGTCCTCCTCAACGACGGTAGTACCGACTTCTTCTCCAGAAATAGCTTTCATGAAAACGCCTTCAGATTGCATATCAAATACAAGAATTGGCATCTTGTTATCTTTGCACAGCGCAATAGCTGCTGCATCCATAACCTTGAGTTCTTTGGCGAGAACATCTTTGTAGGTGACAGTGTCAAACTTAACTGCATTGACGTTAGTAACAGGATCGCAGTCATAGATACCGTCAACCTTAGTAGCCTTCATCAGCGTTTCGGCACCAATCTCACAAGCGCGAAGAGCGGCTGCAGTGTCAGTGGTAAAGTAAGGATTGCCCGTACCAGCAGCAAAGATGACAATACGACCCTTCTCAAGGTGCCTAATAGCACGACGGCGAATATAAGGCTCTGCAACCTGAGCCATGGAAATTGCACTCATAACACGGCAATCCATGCCATTACGCTCAAAACAATCCTGGAGTGAAAGAGCGTTGATTACTGTTGCAAGCATGCCCATATTATCGCCCTGGGCACGATCCATGCCAGCAGCTGCCTGAGAAACGCCTCTAAAGATGTTTCCGCCACCAACAACAATGGCAACCTGAACGCCAGACTCCCAAACAGGCTTAATTTCTTTAGCAAGCATTTCTGGAATTGAAGGATCAATACCAAAGGATTGCTCACCCATCAATGCTTCACCAGAAAGCTTTAAAAGTACTCTTTTGTATTTAGCTGAAGACAAAGCTTCCTCGCTCTCTCCGTTTGCCATAGTTATAATAATTCTAACAAACGACACCGTAAGTTTTGCAGGAATCGCGTTAAAAAAAGAGCCGGTTGAAGACAACCGGCTCAAAATAATTGAAGTAAAAAGTCTTACTCTTCACCAAAAGCAAAACGTACGAAGCTGGCAATTTTAACCTCGTCGTCAACCTTCTTAGAGAGCAGCTTTGCGTACTCAGAAATGGTCATATCTGGGTCCTTAACAAATGCCTGCTCAGTAAGGACAAACTCCTTGTAGTACTTCTCGAGACGACCGTAAGCCATCTTCTCCTGAATTGCCTCAGGCTTACCAGACTCAGCAGCCTGTGCCTTATAAATGGAGAGCTCGTGCTCAACAACGTCCTGTGGAACATCCTCGCGGCGTGCAGCAACTGGAGCAGCTGCAGCTACCTGCATTGCTACATCGTGAGCGAAGTTCTTGAAGTCCTGAGACTCAGCAGTCTCTGGTTTGTTGAACTCAAAGGTAACAATGTCAGCAAGCTTACCACCAAGGTGGATGTAGCTAGAAAGTGCACCATTAGCAGCCTCAACACGCTGGAAACGAAGAACGCGCATGTTCTCGCCGATGTTGTGGATCTTATCAGTGATTGCCTCGTCAACGGTCTCGTCACCAATCTTAGCCGCCTTAAGCTCCTCAAGGTCAGCAGGGTTGCTCTCAACAACAACTGCAGCAAGATCGCCAACAAAGCCGGTGAACTGAGGGTTGGTACCAACGAAGTCAGTCTCGCAAGAGAGCTCAAGAATTGCGCCGGTCTTGCCATCAGGGCTGATGAAGGTAGCAATGGTACCCTCATTGGTGTCGCGACCAGCACGCTTAACTGCCTTGGCAACGCCCATGGTACGAAGGATGTCTATTGCCTTATCAATATCGCCCTCAGCCTCGACGAGGTGCCTTCTTGCACTCCATCATAGGGAGAGCTGGTCATATCACGAAGCTGCTTAACAAGTGCTGCGGTAATCTCTGCCATGTTTTTCCTCCTAAAAAAATCTACTGAATAACTAGTTCTATTAACCCGTTGCTAAGAGTTACTCAGCAGCTGGGGTCTCGGACTCAGCGCCCATCTCTTCAGCAGAAATCTGCTCCTTGCCGCTGCCTGCAAGAATTGCATCTGCAGCAAGCTGGCACATAAGAGAAATGGAACGGATAGCGTCATCGTTTGCAGGAATACCGTAATCGACAACGTCTGGATCAGAGTTGGTGTCAAGCAGGGAGACGACTGGGATGTGAAGGCGGTTTGCCTCACGAATTGCATTCTCCTCACGCTTGGAGTCAACAACGAAGATTGCCTGTGGAAGAGAAGTCATGTCACGGACGCCACCGAGGTTGAGCTGAAGCTTTCCAGGAGCTCCTTGTTCTTAAGAGCCTGCTCCTTCTTAGGAAGTGCTGCCATACGGCCGTCCTCGACCATAGCCTCAAGCTCCTCGAGGCACTTGATACGGGAACGCATGGTGACGAAGTTGGTGAGCATACCACCAAGCCAACGCTGGTTGATGTAAGGCATGTTTGCACGAGCTGCCTCAGTAGCGATAGGCTCCTGAGCCTGCTTCTTGGTGCCGACAAAAAGAACACGGCCGCCCTTAGATGCAACATTCTTCAGGAAGGTGTAAGCAGCGTCTGCGCTAAGCATGGTCTGCTTAAGGTCAAGAATGTAAATGCCGTTGCGATCACCAAAGATGTATGGCTTCATCTTAGGGTTCCAACGACGGGTCTGGTGACCATAGTGGCAACCAGCATCCAGAAGTGTCTGAATAGTAATCTTTGCAGCCATTTTTTACCTCCATTGGTTGTTCCTCCGTACGAGTTCAAACCTTGTTAAAACCACCCAACACCTGGCTTTAGTGTTAGGCACCACGGCAAACAAGTAGTCGTACGTGCGATTTTGTGCTGTTTGGTAACAGCATGCTGTGCTTCTACACAACTTTTGAAAGTATAACAGGAAAAACGAGGTGTTCGTCTATAAAGAATTTAGACCATAACCTCTACAAATACTAACGATAAACGCATAGAAGAAACTCTACTCAGAACGAGGATGAGCTGCTTTTGGCAGCTTCTTTTAATCGCTCTACCGACAAGTGCGTATACACCTGAGTTGTTGAAAGTGACTCATGTCCTAAAAGCTCCTGCACAATGCGCAAATCCGCTCCTCCACCAAGAAGCTCCGTAGCATAGGTATGTCTCATAGCATGTGGAGAGAGCGAGCTATCCAGTCCTGCTGCAGTTAGATATGACGAGAAAACCTTGCGCAAGGAATCTGCACTCATATCTTTTCCTCTCACAGAAATGAATAAAACTGAATGTGAGCTTCCCGTTTTATCTTTGAGCAGCAAAGTAGGCCGGGATGATTGAAGGTATTTCTTTAACCACTCAATAGCAGACTCATAGAGAGGAACAATTCTCTCTTTGGAGCCCTTGCCAAATAAACAAACTACTCCATGAGATAGATCAAGTTGTTCAAGCCTGAGCGTAGCTACTTCAGAAATACGAGCTCCCGTTGCATATAGAAATTCAAGAAATGCTCTGTCTCTCAGTCCAACCGCAGTTGAAACATCACATGATTCCAAAAGCCTATTCACATCAGAATCAGTCATGGTATGTGGAAGATTTCTTGGAGCGCGAGGATTACTAAGAGCCAGAGTAGGGTCTGAAGAAATCAGTTTTTCTCGCTGCATCCATTTATAGAAGCCGCGTAACGCTGAAAGATGTCGGTTAAGCGTTTTTGCAGAGTATCGAGCCTGTTTAAGATAGGCTAAATAGAGACGAAGGCTTCTGTGATCAACCCGAGTTACCGCAACACCTTCCCTACTACACCACTGCTCAAATGCCAAAAGATCAGTCTGATATGACCTTAGGGTATTCTCGGAGAGATTCCTGACCTTACTTAGATACTCAATAAATTGTTCTACGTGACTACCCTGCTCTTTTGAAATGGACACGTTAATCACGCTTTATGCAATCAAAAAGTTCTTGACGAGAAGAGATGTAATCATCAAAGTCTTTATGAGCACGCTCTGCCATCTTCTGACGACGCTCGTCTTTTCTTTTGATATGCTCGTTCAGTGGCTCAAAAATTCCAAAGTTAACATGCATAGGCTGGTAATCTTTGGTGTTTGGGTTTGTTGCATAACCCACAAGAGAGCCAAACGAAGTGGTCAAAGGAAGCCTGACTTCCACTTTGCACAACAAACGAGCATACATGTTTAGTGCAGCAAGCAATCCAGATGCTATAGCCTCAACATAGCCTTCTGTACCCGTAATTTGACCTGCAAGAATAGTAAAAGTTCCCGGAATTCCAAACGAACCATCAAGCGCATGAGGAGAGTCAACAAAAGAGTTTCTGTGCATGACGCCGTAGCGAACAAACTCAGCGTTTTCCAACCCTGGGATGAGGGTAAATACGCGTTTTTGCTCTCCCCAGGTAAGATTTGTCTGAAAACCAACCAGATTAAATGCTGATTTAGCTGCATTTTTCCGCACGAAGCTGAACTGCTGCCCAGGGACGCTTACCCGTTCTGGGGTCAATAAGTCCTACTGGCTTCAAAGCGCCAAATCTAATGGAATCATGTCCTGTTCTTGCTACTTCCTCAATAGGCTGACAAGCTTGGAACAAATCAGACTGCTCAAAATCGTGGCCAATAACACGTTTAGCTGCAAGTAACTCATCAACAAATGTGTCATATTCCTCTTTATTCATGGGGCAATTGAGGTAATCGCCAATTCCCAAGTCCTCATAACGAGATTGAGAGAAGGCAATTGAATGGTCAATTGATTCATAAGACACAATAGGCGCTGCTGCATCAAAAAACGACATTCTGTTAGTTCCAACACGCTTAGAAATTACTTCGTACAAGCTATCTGAGCACAGTGGTCCTGCAGCAATAACTGTTGGCTCATCAGATAACTCCGTGACCTCTGCATGAGTTACCGAGATGTTTGGATGATTTCTGATCTGCTCAGTAACAGCCTTTGAAAACTCTTCTCTATTGACCGCAAGAGCGCCGCCTGCAGGAACAGAGTTTTCTTCTGCAATACGAAGTAGAAAACTACCCATCTTTTTAAGCTCAGACTTTAAAATTCCAGCTGCAGAATCTTCCTTAGTGGACTTCAGAGAGTTAGAACAGACCAGCTCAGCAAACATATCGGTGTGGTGTGCTGGAGAAGAAACAACAGGGCGCTGCTCAATGAGCTCTACAGAAACACCACGTGAAGCAAGCTGTAAAGCACATTCGCTTCCAGCTAAACCAGCGCCAACTACAGTAACTTTTTTTGTGTCATTGTTCACCTATCACACACTACGAATCCAAATAAAACTCTTTAGAAGGAGTATACCTTCCATCTGGTAATCTTTTTACCATTCCACGAGCTTCATAATCAGTAAGAGAATTTAACACGGTAAGTACGTTTTCTGATAACCTCCATGCAAGTTCTTCGGGTCTTGAAGGAGAAGCAATAAGTGCAGATAAAAGTGGTGTCAACTTTTTATCTTGCTTCAATTGTTCCTGAACTAGGCAATCAAAATCTAAAGAGATTGCAATGCCCAACGATGTCTCATCAGGAACAATTTGAGCACCTTCAGAGATGAGTCTATTCGTACCAGCAGAAGCAGGAGAAAAAATAGACCCCGGTATTGCATAAATAGTTTTACCAAGAGAGTTAGCAAACTCAGCAGTACTCATGGTGCCTGAGCAAAGCCCTGCTTCCGTTACCAAGAGCACTTTACCTAATGCTGCAATAACCGCATTTCTTCTAGGAAAGGCATAGCGTCTAGGAGGCGTTCCCCACCTGTCTAAAGAAATGACTGCTCCCCTTCCTTCTCGCGCTGCTTCAAAAAGCTCTGCAGAAGTAGTTGGATATGTCACATCTGCACCACAGCCTGCCACTACAACAGTCTTTCCACCAGCATTAAGAGAAGCCATACCCGCCATATAATCGCAGCCAAGAGCTCCGCCAGATACCACCACAATATTGTTATCAGCGGCGCATCTGCCAGCCATTTCTGCAATTGCCATGCCGTATGGGGTGGCCCTACGAGCCCCAATTACAGACATACAAGGTTGTTGTAAAACGCTTCTATTCCCCATTCCATAGATAATTTCAGGTGGATGGTTAAGCAGCAACAATTCTTTTGGATAGTCCTCATCTTCTGATGAAATCTCCCATCTCTCCATTGCTACTCCAAAGAACGAGACCTATAGGCAACTGCCCTCAGATACGTCGTCTTTTGTCACTTTTTTTCATGGTGAGCAATATCTGCGATAGTCCTTGCAACTCTGCAGGTACGCGTTATTGCTCTACCTCCTAAATGAAGTCCACGAGCAAATCTATGCAGCAGTTGCAATGCTGATTCATCAAAGCTCTCCACATACTTTTGGCGAGAAGTACCATCTACTCCACGGGTTTCTCGCCAAGAAGCAAAGTCTCTGCCTGATACAACAAGTGAGCGCATACCTGCTGAAGTAAGTCCTAGCTCACCTTGAATTACTCGATCAGAAGAAGGTCGAGCTACATCACACACAATATCTATTCGATCCATTAAAGGACCTCCAATTTTTGATTGATACGTAGAAATCTTTCCTGGAGAGCACTTACAGGTGTGAGTTTTATCTCCAAAGTATCCGCAGGGACAGGGATTAGCTGCAGCGATGAGCTGAAACTGAGAAGGAAACTTATAGATGCCATCCACTCGCGCAAGATGTACATATCCATCTTCGATTGGCTGACGTAAAAACCTGTAGCGTATTAGAAGCAAAACTCGGGCAGCTCATCTAAAAAGAGAACGCCTTTATGGGCAAGAGAAATTTCGCCTGGGATGACAGGTCTGCCACCTCAATCATGCCTGCTACAGAAGCTGAATGATGAGGAGACCTAAAGGGCCGTACACCTGCTTGAATAGAATCTGTTTCACACCCCGCTACAGAATGTATGAGCAATACCTCATCGCGCTCTTCTTTAGAGAGTTCTGGGAGGATAGTTGGAATTCTTTTAGCAAGCATTGTTTTACCTGCACCAGGAGGCCCAATCATGAGCATTCCAAGGTTTCCCGTTGCGGCAACTACTATGGCACGTTTGACTAATTCCTGATCAATAACCTCCTCAAAATCAAGATTCTCAGTCATTGCTTTAGGTTTGATACGTCCTTTTGACTGCTCAGCGGTTTACAAAAAGATTGGTCAGTAAGACTCAAATTAAGAAGCGAAGTAATACCAATAACATGTTGCCAATCTGAGCCAAAAAGATTGCAATCTGCAGAAGATATGAGCTTCATTCCTAGGCGTTTAGCAAGCATTGCGTAAGCGGCCATGCCTCGTACAGAAGATATGGATCCGTTTAAAGAAAGCTCACCAACAAACAGCCTGTTATGCACAATCTCTTGAGGAATCTGTCCAGTAGCTGCAAGAATAGCAACGGCTATAGGCAAATCAAATCCAGTACCTGTCTTCTTTATATCCGCAGGCGTCAAATTGATTGTTACCAGCAATCGAGGGATGGTAAATCCAGCAGCTTTTAGTGAGCAGCGCACACGAGAACGAGATTCCATAATGGAGCTGTCAGGCATTCCTACGATGGTTATTCCAGGTATGCCGCCTGAAATACCCACTTCTACATCAACAGGTATTGCCTCAATTCCTCTAAGAGTTGCAGTATGAACGCAAATGGTTGTCTGGCTCATTGCTCATCCCAGCTAAATGCCCCAATTAAATGCCTTAGGCTTGCTGTGCTTGGAGCTACCAGATTAATAGCAACAACATCAAATCTAATAGAGGTAAGTGCTGGATGAAGCGCTGCATACATAAGCGCAAGCGTTCTATATTTTTCCTGCTTTGCCCTATTTACAGCCAGCTCAGGCATGATGCTATCGTCTTTGTTCAAAATACGTCTTGTCTTTACCTCAACAAGCACAACGTTATCGCCATCTTGAGCAACAATATCAACCTCACCAATCTGACACGTCCAGTTAGTTTGGATAATTTTGTAGCCTCTTTTGATGAGGTATTTTGCAGCGATCTCCTCGCCTTTCTCACCAATTTGGCGAGAAGACATTTCTTCTAGTGGGATTCTATCCTCATGAGAAGCATCATCTGCACAATTTTCATCAGAATTTGGACCTTCTTGTAGCTCATTGAGCTCTGCTTGAGCATCTGTCTTCAAGGTTTTTGGAGCGACGTGGTCTCTTCTGAGGTGTGGCTTCTTCTCTCTGCTTTCAGATTCTGAAATTTCCTTTTTACTTTCATCTTTCTTGTTCATGACTCTCCTTTCATTGTTGGAGAGCTCAGTTTGAATGAGCACTTTGACAGCAACTTGGCAGCTGTCTGTCTAAGCAGCGTAGCAATTCTGACGAAAATAAAATATTTGATGCTATTGCTTCGAAGCTACGGAAAAAGCCCGTTCATTCCTCTTGGAATGAACGGGGACATATTTATATCTGAAAGTTAATCTGATTGCTTAAATTAGGTGTATTAAAACAGTCTCTGTGTCTTTACAAAGTTTCCACAAAACGACGCACGATGTATAGGAGAAAGTCCCATTTCTCCGATGGCTTCTATGTGCTCGGAAGAAGCGTAGCCTTTGCATTCTGCCAGATGATAGCCAGGATACTCCTCATCATAGGCAACCATAAGGGCATCTCGCGTGACCTTTGCCACAATTGATGCTGCCGCAATAGCCGCAATGCGAGCATCACCTTTTACAAGGGTCTTCTCTTTGGGATGGATATGCATGGGATTTCCATCAATCAACACATAATCAGGCTCAATACCTGCATTTTTAACAGCTTGTAGCATGGCATCTCGCAGAGACTGAGCCATACCAACTTCATCAATTCTCTGCGGAGCAATATGCGCAATTCCAACAGCAATTGCCTTTTTCTTGAATTTGTTCTGCAAGAATTTCGCGTTTAGTTGCAGTAAGTTTTTTGGAGTCGTTAAGACCATAAATGATGGGCTCATCAGGCAAGCATACCGCGCAGACTGTTAAGGGACCTCACAGAGCCCCTTCCTACCTCATCTACACCAACAACTAGCCCTTCTCCAGAAAGTTCTCTCTGAAGGCGATACATTTCTTCTACACGGCTTTTCTCGGCATGTTCTTTTTCAATGCGCTTTTTTGCTGATTCCAAAGCTTTAATAACTTGCTTACGAGGGTCCTCTCTGTATCGCGCTATAAGCTCGAACACCTCTGCTTCTGGAGCATCGCTCAAACGAGCAAGTATGTCTTTAGCGGAATCAGCCATATTTCTCCAAACGTTTTGCTCTATGGTACTAAAAAAAGCCGCCCGAAGGCGGCTTTAAAGAGCAAATGAAGTTGATTAGCGCTTCTCGCGAAGACGAGCTGCCTTACCAACACGATCACGCAGGAAGTAGAGCTTAGCGCGGTGAACAACACCGTGGCGAAGAACCTCAAGCTTAGCGATCTTTGGTGAATGAAGTGGGAAAGTACGCTCAACACCAATGCCAAAGCTAATCTTACGAACGGTGAAAGTCTCACGGGAACCCTCGCCGGAAAGACGAATGATGTCACCCTGGAAGACCTGCTCACGGGTACGCTCGCCCTCGACGATGCGATAGTGAACCTTTACGTTGTCACCAACGCGGACCTCAGGAATGTCCTCGCGGATCTGCTGACGCTCAATAGCGCGAATGTAGTCCATTGTTTCCTCATCTCTAGAGGTGCCGACGCTTCCTGCGAACGACACATAGTTAACACACAGACGGAAAGTATACGTGAATATATCCTGCTGTACAAGGGTTAGTTTGCAGAAAACTTACTTTACATATCTTCTCTTACCCCAGGAACGAGGCAAGCGAAGGTCTTCAAAAATTCTTGTTGCATACCTATCGGTCATACCAGATACAAAGTCTGCAACCTGGATTTCTGGATGATCAAAATCATGACACTTATATTCTGTAGGAACCTCATCCAGATGATTTACAAAGTAATCAAACAGTTCGATGATAAGATCATACGCCTTAGGCTCTTCGTATTTTGCGTCTCCTGATGCGTAGAGATTGGCAAACAAAAACGCCCTCATGGTCATCATGGCTCTCCACATGGAGTCTGTCATTTTGATATCCCCCACACGAGAACTCTCAGAGACAATATCGTGAACCATATTTTCAATACGTTCAGGAGAACTATTGCCAAGAACCTCTCGAGCCTCTGTAGGAAGGTACTCCTCAGATAGCAGTCCTGCTCTTTTTGCATCGTCAATATCGTGTGTTACATAGGCAATACGGTCCGAGATGGCAACAATTCTTCCTTCAGCAGTCTCTGCTCTTAGGTTGCCTGAATGACATCTAATTCCATCAATAACCTCATGAGAAAGATTAAGACCTCTACCGTCTTTCTCCAGATATTCAACAATACGAGCACTTTGCTGATTATGAGCAAAAATATACTCATTTTTTGGATCGTCAGGATCCATTCCCCTATACAAGCTAATAGCGTGTGAAAGCGCTTTCTCGCCAATGTGTCCAAAAGGTGTATGGCCCAAATCATGTCCAAGAGCAATTGCTTCAGTAAGATCTTCGTTTAAGCCAAGAGGACGAGCAATAGAGCGTGCTATCTGCGAAACCTCTAAGGTGTGAATAAGGCGCGTCCTGTAATGATCTCCTTCAGGGGCGAGAAAAACCTGCGTCTTGTGTGCCAGCCTTCTGAAGCTCTTACTATGCAGAATGCGATCTCTATCACACTGATAACACGTACGATACTGATCAGGCTCTTCTGCTACCGCGCGGCCTTTACTTTCATCAGAAAAAGCTGCCTCATCTGACAAGACCTGATGCTCACGAGCTTCAAGATCTTCTCGACGAATGGATAACATAGAGCCTCCTTATACCTGCATTTTTATCACATAATAGCAGGTTATCACTATCTAGCAAAAAGAGGGCGACCGAAGCCGCCCTCTAGAGTTTGTTGCAGTGTGTCTAGAAGAAAACCTACTTAGTAGCAATCTTCTGTGGACCACCGTTAGCCTGAATCTTAGCCTGTGCTGCAGCAAGACGTGCAATTGGTACACGATATGGTGAGCAGGAGACATAGTCAAGACCAAGGTTGTAGTACATGTGGATGGACTCTGGATCGCCACCAGTCTCACCGCAGACACCAATGGTGAGGTTTGGATTGCCCTTACGGCCACCCTCAACGCCCATACGGACAAGCTCTGCGACACCCTTATCAAGGGTTGCAAATGGGTTGGTCTT
Source organism: uncultured Atopobium sp. (assembly GCA_916438965.1). Classification (GTDB taxonomy): domain Bacteria; phylum Actinomycetota; class Coriobacteriia; order Coriobacteriales; family Atopobiaceae; genus Lancefieldella. Next base: position 693,387 of record CAKAGI010000001.1, read on the forward strand.
AACAATCTTGCGCTCAAGATAGAGAGGCATGAATGCAGACTCAACGTCGTCACGAGAGAAGCCAAGAGCAGTCTGAGTGAGGTCGTTTGTACCGAAGGAGAAGAAGTCTGCGTGCTTAGCAATCTCCTCGGACATGATAGCTGCACGTGGAAGCTCGATCATGGTACCAACTGGGATGTTGAGCTCAACACCGTACTCATCAGCAACCTGCTTGATGGTCTCCTCAACCTCTTCACGGACCTGGATGAGCTCCTCTTCGAAGCCAACCAGAGGAACCATGATCTCTGGGCGAGGGTCAAGACCAACGCGCTTGAGCTCTGCAGCTGCACTTGCAATAGCGCGGACCTGCATAACGTTGAGCTCTGGGTAGACAAGACCAAGGCGGCAACCACGAAGGCCGAGCATTGGGTTTGCCTCCTGGAATGCATCAAACTTAGCAAGAAGAGCACGCTTAGCTGCAGCATCCTTGCCCTGCTCCTCATCGCGAGCAATCTCAACAGCAAGCTCACGTGGAGAATCCAGGAACTCGTGAAGAGGTGGGTCAAGAAGACGAACGACAACGTCTTTGCCGTCCATTACCTTGAACATACCAAGGAAGTCGCCCTTCTGAGCGCGACCAAGCTGCTCGATAGCAAGCTGCTTGACGTCCTCAGAGTCAGCAAGGATGAAGTCCTGGATGAGGTGCTTGCGCTCACCGAGGAACATGTGCTCAGTACGGTCAAGACCAATTGCCTCAGCGCCGTTATCAACGGAAGTCTGAGCATCTGCTGGGTTATCAGCGTTTGCACGTACGCCAATGACGCGACCACGGGACTCGTCAAGGCGGACCTCATCTGCCCATGCAAGGATGGTCTGAAGGTCACCAGAAAGCTCTGGCTGAACAAGCTCAACAGCACCAAGGATGACGTCACCAGTGGTACCGTCGATGGAGATTACATCGCCCTCGTTAACAACAAGGCCGGAATCAGCAACGGTGAAGCGCTTGTTAGCAGCGTCAATGCGAAGTGTATCAACACCGCAGACGCAAGGAGCGCCCATACCACGAGCAATAACAGCTGCGTGGCTGGTCTTGCCGCCGTGGGAAGTTAGGATGCCCTCTGCAGCAACCATGCCGTGGAGGTCATCTGGAGTGGTCTCCCAACGGACAAGAATACAAGGCTTGCCTGCCTCTGCAAAAAGCCTCAGCGTCTGCAGAAGAGAATACTGCAGCACCAACAGCTGCACCAGGAGAAGCGTTAAGACCCTTAGCAATGGTCTCGTACTCAGCGTTAGGATCAAACTGTGGGTGCAGAAGCTGATCGAGCTGCTCAGGAGCAACGCGAGAAACAGCCTGCTCCTTAGTAATACGACCCTCTTCGTACATCTGAATTGCAACCTTAAGTGCAGAGAGAGCAGTACGCTTACCAACACGAGTCTGGAGCATCCAAAGCTTACCATTCTCAATGGTGAACTCGATGTCCATCATGTCTGCGTAGTGATCCTCAAGAATCTCAAAGACGTGGAAGAGCTCCTCGCCTGCCTCCTTGAGTGCAGGAACCTTAACAAGGTCTGCAATAGGCTCAGTGTTACGAATACCAGCAACAACGTCCTCGCCCTGAGCATTGATCAGGAAGTCACCGTAGCGCTCGTTGGTACCATCTGCAGGGGTTACGAGTAAATGCAACGCCAGTTGCAGAAGTCTCACCCTTGTTACCAAAGACCATGACCTGAACGTTAACTGCAGTACCAAGCTCATCAGGAATCTTGTTCTGCTTGCGGTAAAGGATTGCGCGGTCGTTCATCCAAGAACCAAAGACTGCCTGCTCAGCAAGGCGGAGCTGGAGATATGGATCGGATGGGAAGACAGCGTAGCCGTTCTTGGAGACCTCTGGGTGCTCCTTAACGTCAACGTTTGCAGCAAAGATGCCCTTGAACCAAGTTACAAGGTCACGAAGGTCATTTGCGTCCAGCTCTGTATCAAGCTTAACGCCCCTTCTCGGCCTTCTTAGCAGCAATTGCATCCTCAAAGAGCTGTCCAGAAACGCCCATAACAACGCCAGAGAACATCTGAACAAAACGACGGTAAGAGTCCCAAGCAAAGCGCTCGTTACCAGTCTGCTTAATGAGACCCTGAACGGACTCATCGTTAAGACCAAGGTTAAGAACAGTGTCCATCATGCCAGGCATGGAGAATGGTGCACCAGAACGGACGGAGACAAGCAGTGGATCTTCTGCATCGCCGAGCTTCTTGCCCATGCGCTCCTCAAGGGTAGCCATAGCTGCGTCAATCTCATCAGTGACGCCCTCAGGCCAGACGTTGCCGTTGTTGGAATAAGCAACGCAAGTTTGGCAAGTAATTGAGAATCCTGGAGGTACAGGCAGGCCAATCTTAGACATCTCTGCAAGGTTTGCTCCCTTGCCACCAACAATCCACTTTGCCTCTTCGACGGATGCGCCAGCGACCTCAGTAACATCGTTACCGGCGTGGTCCTTTCCGAAGCTGTAAACGTGCTTCTCGGACATAACACTCCAAACTCTCAAAATATCACACGCAAAGCGTGCACCAACACAAATAAACATAAGGACTACAAACGTACTGAAAAGTACTGCCCTCACAATCACAATATGTTACCAACCTATAGGATTCTTCTAAATGAAATAACGGTGAGCGGTCAATATTGACCGTTCACAGAATATTTTACAAACTTATGATTGCAAGATGTGGAATTTTAGCTATGAAAAAAATGAGCACCCGAATAGGATGCTCATTTAACTATTTGATATAAGAATGCAATCGATACACTACTTAGCGGGTTACTCCCTCAAAGAAGGCACCAATTGCGTGACTTGGCTCTTCACCGGTGAGTGTTGAAATGACATTCACAGCTGGTCCCAGAAGATCGATAGATGGGATGAGGCGCTGGTCAAGCTCTCGACGAATCTCTCTTCTCAGAGAGCCATCTGCAAAGGTATGGAAGACTGCGCGAGGGCGATCCTCATCCTCATGCTCATTGAAGTATGCACGAACATCATCAACGCTATGAATGTTTGGAACCCTTACAATCTCAACGGACTCAGCGCCAAACTGAGCAGCAGCAGCCTTAACTACAGCGGCACCAGTCTCTCCGCGAGAGTCAGACAAGACGTAGACGATAGGTAGACCATTGCCAAGTGTGTTGTTATCAATATCAAGTGTGCTCATACCTGCAACCCTTTCAGTAGAGAGTTTCAGAAAGATACATACGTTTATCTATCCTAAAGACTACCCTACTTTTTTCGAGAAAGCACGCTAATATCGGCGACATTACTAAATACCTGGGAAAAACTTGTTCAAAAAGGCGTAAACGATTTCGGCGAACGGTATCATTTTTCATCCATGACAAGTACTTTATCGAAGAAAGTATCAATTGGCTCACGCAGCTGAGACAGTGCTGAAACAGCACCTGCATAGTCTAACTGAGCAAGAGCAGCAGCCACTTGCTTCTGGCCTTCTTCACAAGCAGCAAGCAAAGATTTCTCTGGCTCAGACAAAAGCGCTGTGTCAACCTCTGTGCCAAGAGAAGCATCGCTCAGGTGAGCTGCACGTGCGTATGCGGTTGCAAGATCCTCAAAGACCTCAGGTGCGTTCTGTCGAGCCTCATCAAGAGCACGAGCACGTAGCAAGAACTCAACAGGATTAATCACACCAATAGCGCTTACAGCCTCAATGGCGTCTGCAGAGATCTTCTCGTCCTTAGCAATAGATGCAAGACGACCAATAAAGTACTGCTCAACCTGAGACTGAACAGACTCATCAAAGGAAAGGCCCTGCTGACGATAAAGTTCCAGAGAGCTTGCAATGAGCTTCTTGAGATCAAGATTTGAAGCAGAGCGAAGCAGCGCAATAACACCAATAGCTGCACGACGAACAGCATAGGGGTCAGAAGAGCCGGTTGGTGGCTCGTTAATGGCAAAGATACCGCAGATGGTATCAAGCTTGTCAGCAATAGCTACAAAGCGACCAATCTGTCCGCTTGGAAGCTCGTCGCCAGCAAAACGAGGACGATAGTGCTCACGGATTGCTGCAGCAACATCGCTCTTCTCGCCAGCAGCCTCTGCGTAGTAACCACCCATGACACCCTGCTGGCTGGTGAACTCGACAACTGCCTGACTGACAAGGTCTGCCTTTGGCAAGATGAGCTGCACGAGCAGCAAGGGCAGCCTCTTCCTGGCTGGAAGTCTCGTCGAGTGCAATCTCTGCAGCAAGAGCCTCCATACGCTGGGTCTTCTGCAGGACGGTACCAAGCTTCTCCTGAAAGACAACGGTCTCTAAGCGCTGAGCAAATTCATCAAGGGTGTGCTTCAAGTCCTCCTCAAAGAAGAACTTAGCGTCGTCGAGGCGGGCACGGACAACACGCTCGTTGCCGTCAATGACACGCTCGGCACAAGATGGATCCGCATTTGAAACCACAATGAACTCACGAGTCAGCTTACCTTCAGCGTCATAGATTGGGAAATAGCGCTGATTAGAAAGCATGGACTCAGTAATAATCTCTGAAGGAACGTTGAGGAATTCTTCATCAAAGGTGCCCACAAGAACCTGAGGCCACTCAGTAAGGTTGATGACCTCCTCAAAGACCTTCTCTGGCATATCAACATAAGATCCTGGGCGAGCAGCCTCAACCTCTTTAATGCCGGCGAGAATAACGTCTTTTCTCTGGTCCTGAAGTAAAACGCCAGCGTCTTTGAGAACCTGCTCATAGTTTGCAGGAGTTGCAACCTCATGGTAGCCAGGCCCAAGAACACGGTGACCCTGGGTGGTATTTGAGCTTGTTACGTCAGCGTACGTAACAGGAACAATCTCTGAACCAAAGAGAGCGCAGAGCCAGCGAACAGGACGAACATAGCGCTCGTGGAAAGAACCCCAGCGCTGACTGCGAGGCCAATCAAGTGCAGAAATCCAAGAAGTTGCCAGCTCGGAAAGAATCTTTGCAGCAGGAACTGAAGGAATATTGAGCTCAGCAAAAAAACATACTCATGACCATCGGTATCTTCACGACGGGTTAACGCATCAGCGCTTACCCCGCACTTACGCGCAAATCCCTCAGCAGCTTTAGTTGGATTACCTTCTGCGTCAAAAGCAATTTCTGCCTTAGGACCACGCTTGACCTCAGAAATCTCTTCTGTAGCCTCAGCAACGTCCTTTACATAGGCAGTTAAACGACGAGGTGTCGAGAGAATCTTAACTTCTCCAAATGACAAACCAGAGTCTTTAAGTCCGGAAACGACAAGCTTATTGAACTGAGCAATAGCTTTCTGCAGCGGAGCAGAAGGCATCTCTTCAGAACCAATCTCAAAAAGGAAGTCTCTAACCTCAGCCATTTAAGCCACCTCCTCCTGAGTAGTTGCTGCAGGTGCTTTCTTAGAAGCAACCTCCTCCAAATACGATTCGCAGCATGCCTTAGCAACAGTACGAACACGAAGAATATAGTTAGCCCTCTCAACAGCAGAAAGAGCACCACGAGAGTCAAGCAGGTTAAATGCGTGACTGCACTTCATAACGCAGTCATAGGCAGGCAGTGGAAGCTTGCGCTCAAGGCAACTATGGCACTCTGCCTCATACTCGTCGAACTTCTCGCGCATGAGCTCAATGTTGGCAACCTCAAAGTTGTAGGGTTGAGAACTCGCGCTCGTTCTCTAAAAACACCTGGCCATACGTCATCGGAGTGCCGTCTGGCGGGTAACTCCATACCAGGTCAAAGACGGAATCAACACCCTGAGCATACATAGCAATACGCTCAAGACCATAGGTAATCTCAACAGGAACTGGATCAACCTCAATACCACCTACCTGCTGGAAGTACGTGAACTGAGTGACCTCCATACCGTTGAGCCAAACCTCCCAACCAAGACCCCAAGCGCCTAGAGTCGGACTCTCCCAGTCATCCTCAACAAAACGAACGTCATGGTCTTTTGGATCAAGACCAATAGCAGCAAGGGAACCAAGGTAAAGTTCCTGAGAATCAGCTGGCGAAGGCTTAATCAAAACCTGGAACTGATAGTAGTGTTGCAGGCGGTTGGGGTTCTCGCCATAGCGTCCATCAGCTGGACGACGGCAAGGCTGAGGATAGCAGGTGCGCCAGGCATCTGGACCAAGTGAGCGCAAGATAGTTGCGGTATGGAAAGTACCAGCACCTACCTCGGAGTCATATGGCTGCATAACCGTGCAACCTTTTTCTGCCCAATAGTGTTCAAGGGTCAAAATCATGTCTTGAAACGTGAGTGGTGTTGCGCCCATGATGTTCTTTCTCCCAAATGTCCGACGTTAGTACTATAGCCCGCGAGCATGATCAAAGGGCCAGAAAATAAACATTGCCTTAGAAGTCACGGTAGATACCGCAACAGGACCAAAATATCTGGAATCCAGTGAGTTTGTTCTGTTGTCACCCATAACAAAAATATGACCTGCAGGAACAGTATACGGATAATTCTGAATTACGGCACCGTTGCGATCTGCAAGAGAATACGTTGGCTTACCTTCGGTGTAAGGCTCATCCATAAGCTGGCCGTCAATGTACACAGCGCCATCGCGTAAATCAACCGTTTGACCAGCTGTAGCAATAACACGCTTTACCAAAAGTGTGTCAGAGTTTAGAGGACTGGTGAAGGTAACCACATCACCTGCTTGCGGAGTACCGCCAAAACGATAGGTAAGCTTCTCTCCTACCAAACGATCCCCCAGCTGGATGGTATTGAGCATGGACCCTGTTGGAACCTCATAGACTTCAGCGACGAAGGTTCTGATAAAAAATGCCAGTAAAACCGCAACAACAACAATTGCTACGTACTGAAAAAGTTCAACTGCTTTTGAGTGTCCACTACTCATCGTCATCACCAGATTGCTGATCAAGTTCTGCTAAATACGCAATATCATCATCGGTGAGCTGGGCTGTCTCAAGAAGGTCTGGTCGCCAAGCACGTGTACGAGCAAGTGCAGAGCGTCGTCTCCAGACCGCAACAGCACCATGGTCTCCCGATAGAAGCACCGACGGAACTTCTCGCCCCTCAAAATTTGATGGTCGCGTGTACTGAGCATACTCCAAAAGACCGTCATCAGAAAACGATTCATCTTGGGAGCTCATTTCATCGCCGAGCGCACCAGGAAGCAGACGCACAACGGAGTCAATAACGGTAAGTGCAGGAAGCTCTCCACCAGTCAATACGTAATCTCCCATAGAAATTACATCATCTGCCAGCTCATAGACGCGTTCATCCATACCCTCATAGCGGCCACAGACAAATAAAATGCGGTTTTTTTCAGAAAGCTCTTGGGCGATTGCCTGAGAATACTGCCTACCAACTGGTGAGAAAAACACCACGTGGGGCTTGGAATCTGCCTGATCAGAAATCTCACGAACTGCCTCAAAGATGGGAGCAGGCTTCATGAGCATGCCTTGTCCACCACCAAAGGGGGCATCGTCTACCGTGCGATGTCTATCATGCGTCCAGTCGCGCAAATCATGTGCGTAAAACTCAAAAATGTTTGCCTTCTGAGCTCTGCCCATAATAGAAGCATCTAAATAAGGCGAGAAAATCTCAGGGAAAAACTGAGAGCGTTTCTAAGCGCATGTTACTCACCCAATCTAAGAAGTCCTTGAGGGATTGAAACAGTAATAACTCCACTATCTGGAGCTTCTTTGATGAACTCATCAACAGCAGGCATCATAACCTGGCCAAAAGGTCCATCAAGTACCCATACGTTTTGTGTAGGACCAACAAGAACCTCAACAATTTCACCCAGAGAACCATGTTCTACATCACACACTTCCCTGCCTACAAGCAAAGAAGTATTCACAAGACCAAAGTTTTCTGGAAGACAATCTTCTTCTACCAGAAGCGTTTTTCCTACCAACTCTTCTGCGCCAGAGATAGTTGTTACTCCATCAAAGGTAACAAGACTACCTTCTCGGTCATCTGACTCAACAGAGATAACTGAGAGTTCTCTAGAGCCTCTAAGGGAAGGCGGAACAGGAACAACCGTCATGCCTTCAGCTATAAGAGAAGGAAGGCCGTGAACGGGAACCGTCACAACCTCCCCTCTTTTTACCATGCGTTTTAACAATTTGAGCAATTGCTCGCCAGTGCTTACGCAAAATTAGCCTACAACCTCGACATCAACAGAGGTGCCAACACGCTGACCAAGAGCACGAGCCAAAGTGCGAATTGCCTTAATGGTTCTTCCCTTACGGCCAATGACACGTCCAGCGTCTTCCTCAGAGCAAGAAACCTCAATTAAGGCTCCATCCTCGCGATCGGTGACGTCGAGTGCAACAGCATCTTCATTATCGACAAGACCACAGACGATATACTCAACAAGGTCAGCAACCTTGTCAGAAGGCATCTCTTGAATGTCTTGATCGACAGCGTCTACCTCAGTGGGCTCTGTGAATTCAGACACGATTTACTCAGCCTCTGGAGCCTCGGACTCCTCAGCAGCAGCTGCGGCAGCAGCCTCAGCAGCGGCCTCAGCAGCAGCCTCTGCAGCTGCGACAGCCTTTGCCTGTGCCTTCTTGGAGAGCTTGGTCTTCTTCTCTGCAACTGGAGCACCAGTACGAGCGATCTCAATGAGGTGAGAAACTGCGCTTGTTGGCTGAGCGCCCTTTGCTACCCACTCATCAACCTTCTCGAGGTTGATATCAATCGTCTTAGGGCTAGTCAGTGGGTTGTAACGACCGACTTCTTCAATGTAACGACCATCGCGGGGCATACGACCATCAGCGACAACTACGCGATAGTACGGACGCTTCTTGGCACCGTGACGGGCCAGACGAATCTTAACTGCCAATGAAAAACTCCTCCATACGAGCGGTGCCTCAGATGTTAGATGGGCTGCACCGCAAAAGCCACAAATCGGGTTACAAGTGTACAACAACGCATTAACCTCGAAAAGTATAAATTTGCTCTCTTCAAAAAAAGTACTCGTAATTTATTAATGAAACACTTGTTCTATTTGTCTAAAAAGTATACACTTTATGTATGGAGGCGTCAAAGAACATATCAATTAAAAAGCGCACGTCAATCAAGTAATTTCGAATGGCACGGTAAAGCTATCGGTCTTCTTGATCTTGATGCGTTCTTTGCATCTGTTGAGCAACTAGATCATCCTGAGTGGCGTGGAAAAACCGGTAATCGTAGGCGGATCTGCCCATAAGCGTGGTGTTGTTTCCACCGCATCGTATGAAGCAAGAAAATTTGGCGTACATTCTGCCATGCCATCAGCTACTGCTACAAAGCTTTGTCCACAAGCAATTTGGACTCCAGGTCGCTATGACAGATACTCAGAAATGAGCGCTCTTGTGATGGGTTTTCTCAAAGATGAGACTCCCCTAGTTGAGCAAGTTTCTATTGATGAGGCATTTTTTTGACATCACTCCAGGAAGATTTTTCTAAAGAAAATCCTCTAGAAATTTGCAAGCGCATACAAAAGAAAGTTGCAGAACTAGGAATTACGTGTTCCATTGGTTTAGGAATAAACAAGACAATTGCAAAAATTGCCTCAGAGCAAGAGAAACCACGTGGCCTTACTGTAGTGCTTCCTGGTACAGAACAGCGCTTTTTAGCACCTCTGCCTATTGAAGCTATGAGTGGCATTGGTCCTGCGCTGGCTAAAAACACTTCATCAACAAAAATCAGAACTCTGGGTGAGCTTTCTAGAGCAGACGCTACGTACCTAACTCCTTTTTATTGGCAATGTAACCTCAAAAATAATTCTCCCGCGCACAAGGAAAAAGAAATTTCAGAGGTACATGAAGCAACTCAAGAGCGTGAAGTTAAATCTGTTTCTAACGAGAGAACCTTTGAAACTGATTTATTTGAAAAACAAGAAATAGAAGAAGCTATTAGACACATTTCAGGCATTGTCGGAAGACGCCTTCGCCGAAAGTGCCTACAAGGCTTTACGGTTACGCTCAAAGTTAAACAGTCTGCAACCGTATCTCACACAGCCCAGAAAAGAATGGCAGAACCAACCGATGATGAGCACGTCTTTGCAGAAATTGCCGTAAACCTCCTTCCAACTATTTGGAAAAAAGGCCAGCCAGTTAGATTGCTTGGCGTTGGCATAAGTACTTTTGCAGATGAAACCAACATAAAAGCCAGTTCAAGCATCTCTCTTTGATCAGTTTGATAAAACACTTGAGGGTGAAATCTGTTCAGATTCAGTAAAAAAGAAACCTCGGAGTGACTTACGTCATCTCTCCGAGGTAACCGATAAGCTCAAAGATAAATATGGCTCTGGTGCCGTGCAGTACGGCAGAGACCTGCGCTTTGAACATCGTGTTTCAGACACTATGCCCACAGGTAAAAACGAGCAAATATAGAGATTGCCTTTATTCAGCTGGATCTTCAGACTCTGGAAGATTATCAACAAGATCATCATCGGAGAGCTCAAAAGCTGGAGCCAGAGCATCTTCAGGCAGATCAGCATAAGGAATCTCAGAAGTCATAGCACCCTCAATATCAAGCTCTACGCGAGGAGCATCCGCCCAGAGACGCTCAAGGCGATAGTAAGCTCTTACCTCAGGCTGGAATACATGAACTACAACTGAACCGTAGTCAACAAGAATCCAATTGAGGCCGTCACGACCCTCAGTAGAAATAGGACGAATACCGCAGTTTGCTGTGACCTTCTCGCGAACCTCATCAACAATAGCGTCAGCCAAACGAGCATTTCCACCCGTGCAAATAACAAAGTAATCGCAGACGTCGCTCAAACCAGTCAGGTCTAGAACAAGAATATCTTCAGCCTTCTTCTGATCTGCAGCAATTGCAGCAACTTTTGCAAGCTCAAGTGAAGTTACAGCCATGAATTTCTCCGTTTTCTCCTATAGCAAAGCTACTCAGATGTTTTTCAATCATCTCATTGTATAGTGCAATTGAGTTTGGATACAAATAACTCCTCGATGAAATTACATACCTCATCACACCACAAAATGCGCTCTCGTAAAGTTCATCAAGAGAACCACCCTGTAAATAAACTTCGCGAACAGTCGCAACAGCTTCAAAATCTGGACGCAAGGGCTCAATAAGATCAGCTACATACAATATTTTGTCCAGCGCGCTCATCTGATAATCGCCCGCGGTATGTTTTTGAATGGCGCTGAGGACCTCTTCAGAAAGCCAGGGGTATATAGCTGGTAAGGTTTTTGCGGCGAGAGGACCGTGCAAGAGCCCCACAATTTTCTGATAGGGAGCTTCTACATGAATACGAAATTGCTCTGCCAACTCAAGAGTTTCTGCATCAGAAAGCAACTTCTCCCAATCGTGCAAAATACCTGCAATACGAGCACTAAAAGCATCTGCATCATATACGCGCGCAAGCGTCTCCGCACAGCGGCCGACAGAGATAGAATGAGCAAAGCGCTTAGGATTTTTGTCATACATATGATTCTTCAGGTCAGCTTCAAGCTGGTCAATAATAGCCTGCTGATCTGCTGAATACGTAACATCTGTTGCGATAAGCGTTCTTTCCATGTGCTTCCTACAAGGTTCAATGTGTACATACATGCATACTGTAGCGAGCGAGCAAATCTATCTAGAAAAGATACTCTTTGCTATGCATTCAGTGGTGTTGAGTCAGCACCGTAAAGTCCATGTTTATGAATATATCCCGTGACAGAATCTGGTGTTAGATATCTGAGACTCTGACCTTTTTGAACTCTAGTACGTAAATAGCTAGACGAGATAGCCAAGGCAGGAACCTCTAAATACGTCACCTTAAAGTCATAGGGAGAGTCAGCAATGACCTTCTGAGCACGACTTAATTCATAGCCAGGGCGTGTAGCTGCAACAAAATGAGCAAGATCCGCAACCGTTTGTGCGTCTTTCCACGTGACAATATCAGCAATTGCATCGGCACCAGTGATAAAGAAAAATTCAACGTTAGATGGATATACCTTACGAAGTCTTCTTAACGTGTCAGCAGTGTAGGTGATACCCTCATAGTCAACCTCAAAGCGCGACGCAACAAAATGAGGATTATCTGAGGTAGCCAGAAGTGTCATTGAATAACGGTCTTCTCCCCTGGTAACTCCTTTGTTTTGTTTAAACGCAGGACGTCCAGCAGGCATGAAAACCACAACATCGAGGTTGAGATCATCGTAAGCCTGTTCTGCAGCAACAAGGTGACCGTTATGGATAGGGTCAAAAGTTCCACCCATGATGCCCAAACGATACGTGCGATTCTTATCCTGTCCCAAACGTGGCAGGCCAGGATGCATATTATTTAAGACATCAACTGCCATGTGCTACTCAATTTCTGACAAAGGCTCTACTGCATCTGAGGAATCTGACGGACCATCCTCGAACTCAACGTCATCAAATGCAAGATCAGATGTATCCTCATCAGGTATTTCAATACCCTCGGTTTTGTGGCTTATTTGGATCTTCATACGTGAAGATTAGCTCAAGAATACGAATCTCATCGCCATCAACAGCGCCAGCCTTTGCCAGCTGTTGCTCAAGGCCCATACGATCAAGACGACGCTGAAGATATGCAACTGCCTCGTCATTCTCCCAGTCGGTCTGAATGACCATGCGCTCAATTTGGCCGCCAGAGACACGCCACGCATGGCGCTCTTCTCGCTCAATGCGAAGCTTGCTGTCACGACGAAGTCGCTGGTTCTCCCAAGACTCGCTGCGATCAACCGTAGGCGTAGTAATGGCAATTTCTTTACGAAGTTCAGCCACTTCAGCGGCACAAGTAGTAACAAAATCATCAAGATTTAAACCAGTTACGGTAGAGATAGCAAAGAAAGCTCTGTTATCGGCCTCTGCAGCCTTTTTAAGAGCCTCAATAGCATCTTCTGTGCCTGGCATATCGCATTTGTTTGCTACCACAATTTGAGGGCGGTCTGCCAGCTTTGAAGCATAGGCTTTGAGCTCCTCATTAATAGCGCGGTAGTCCTCTACAGGATCTCTGTCTTCATAGCCACCCGTAACGTCAACCATGTGGACAATAAGTGCCGTGCGCTCAATGTGACGAAGGAACTGATGACCAAGACCCTTACCCTCAGAAGCACCCTCGATAAGACCGGGAACGTCTGCGCAGACAAATGACTGTCCATTCTGCGCGCGAACAACGCCCAGATTTGGAACAAGGGTGGTAAAGGGATAGTCTGCAATTTTTGGACGAGCAGCGCTAATACGAGCAATCAGAGAGCTCTTACCAACAGAAGGCATGCCTACTAAGGCCACATCTGCCATGAGCTTCATCTCTAGCTCAATCCAATGGTCTTGGGCTGGCTCGCCCTTCTCGGCAAACGCAGGCGCACGCCTCACTGAGGTGACAAAGTGAATATTGCCACGACCGCCATTGCCACCAGGAGCAACAACTACCTGCTCGCCAGGTGAAGTAAGATCAGCAATCTCGTAGAGAGGCTCTTGCGTTTCTGGATCAAGCTCGCGCACAACGGTTCCCAGGGGTACCTTGAGCAGCAAATCCTGTCCGTCAGAACCATGACGGCGAGCACCCTTACCGTGGGTACCACGCTCGGCCTTAAAGTGATGCTTGTAGCGGTAATCAATCAGAGACGAAAGCTGCGCATCTGCAACAATGACAACATTGCCGCCATGACCACCGTCTCCGCCGTCTGGACCGCCTTTTGGTACATATGCTTCTCGGCGAAAAGACATGCAGCCAGCGCCGCCGTCTCCGCCCTTAACGTTAATGTGACAAAGATCAGTGAAAGTTTCCACGTGTCCTCCTTCTAATACCTTAATGTTACGGCATTTTACCAGCGAAGCACAGTGAAAACGCGAGAAGTTCTTATGAGAACACGAGGATAACAACAATTATCGACAGGCCAAAAGCCATCAATGCAAAATCAGTTGGAGCAAGAGGATAGCGTTTAAACGCAGATGAAGCGTTTCTTAAATAAAAACCTCGCTGCTCAGCAGCAAGTGCTGAAGCATCAGCTTTTTTAACGGAACTTACCAGCAAAGGAACAATCAAAGGCATGGTGAGCTGGAATTTTTTGATGGGATTTTTGGTATCAAACTCAACGCCACGAGCCATCTGAGCCTCCATAATATGGTTCATCTCGGAAGCAAAGACTGGAACAAAGCGCAAAACCGTTGCAATGGTGAATGCATAGGGGTATGGGACATGCGCCACTTCTACCAGCGCATTCATCAGATCTTCTACACGCATAAGCGAAAGCATAGAAAGCAGTGGCAGTGCCAGCGCAATTGTTTTTAGGGCAACGTTAAAGCCGCGCTCCAAACCACCTACCGTGATGAATAAAAAGAGCGTTTGACCAGCAGGGGCAACAAGCGTCTGTACAACGCACAAGATAAGACCTAAGACAGCAAAAACCAAATACCAGCTTAAAAGTCTTCTGAGCATTCTGTGAGACGACTCCCACACAAATAGTGAGCGCAAAGTGCCGCAAGCACCTCAAGCGTTCCTTGTGCAGCAAAGGCGGCTGCAAAGAGCTCAAGCGCAAACACAAGCTTGGCCACAGGGATTTGCTTTATGAAGGAAGCTTGTTCCTTCGGTGTAATCAATAACACTACCCACGAGGAGCCTCCTTACCATTAAGCGTGGCTGCAATACGAGCAATCTCAAACTGGTGCTGCAATGTCTCAAGCACCTCGGAAGCGCTATTAAGTCCAGTAAATGATGAATCCACGTGTGCTCCAGCAATCTTTGACAGCTGAATCATCTGAGGAGCCTCAACATACGCTTCCTTCAAAACCTCATCTGTCGAGAAGATCTGTGTGACTTCTCCATCATCTAACACGCTGCCATGCGCCATAACGACAATTCTTGTGGCAAAGTCCAGCACAACCTCCATGTCATGACAGACCATAAGAACTGCACAGCCCTTCTCGCACAGTGATTTGACCATATTCATGACCTGCATGCACTCTTTGTAATCCAGGCCCGAAGTTGGCTCATCAAGCACAAGAATATCCGGCTCACAGGCAACCACAGAAGCAAGCGCTACCATCTGACGCTGTCCGCGAGAAAGCATAAACGGCGACGCATCTGCATCTAGTCCCATGCAATCAATTACTTCGAGCGCTTTCTTATGAGCATCCCCTGCAGACGCGCCCTTAAGCTCAAGACCAAACGCAATCTCCTCAAGGACGCTCTCTTTACAAATCTGGTAATCGGGATTTTGGAACAGCGTAGAGACGTGTTGAGCAATCTGCGACGTCTTCCAATCCTTGCACGATGCACCCTTAAGGTGAATGTCTCCAGATCGAGGACGCAACAGGCCATTTACCAACTTAGTTAGAGTTGTTTTACCTGCACCGTTTGGCCGACAAGTGCCACAAGCTCGCCAGGGTGCAAGCTGAGGGAGACGCGCTCAACGCCATCAGTACTATCCTGATATTTGAAGGTGGCATCAATAACATCAAGAACAGACTGAGTGCTTGGCTGGTCAGCGTCTTGAAGAACACCAATTCTGTCAAATGGCCCGCTCGATTCAGCAATCACAGGGCCATCTATTTTTGGAAGATACGTCTCCCCTGCTAACTCAATACCATCAGCAGCCGGTGTTTCAGAGCTCTCTGTAAGAGAAATACTGCGATGCTGAAGAGCGCCTACACAGCACGCAAGCTGCTTGGCGGCTAACTGAACTGATAGCGCAGTTTCTTCACAGACGGCTCTGTCAGCCTCAGATAACAAGTGAGCATATTCAGACTGATGAGAAAGCTCATAGACGCCTTTTGAGACGCGCACGCAACGAGGAACATCAACGCCAACCTCTTGCAGTAAATCTACCTGAGAGAACACTTCCTCACAGCTACCGTATGCACAAATGGAACCCTTGTCCATAACGGCAATCTTTGAGCAATGCTTAGCGAGAAGACCAACTTTCTGCTCAATTACCACAACCGTAATACCTTTGGTTTTGTTGAGCTCTGAAAGCGTCTGGAAGATTAACTCGGACGACGTTGGATCTAAGGCCGCTGTTGGCTCATCAAGCACCATAACTTGTGGCTGAAGCGCCAAAAGTGCTGCTATAGCAACCTTTTGCTTCTGTCCACCAGAAAGAGAAGCAATCTCTCTAAAGCGGAGGTTGGCAATACCAACTGTCTCTAGAGCATAGGTAATACGTTCTGGAATCTCTGCATGAGGAACCGCAAAGTTTTCAAGACCAAAGAGAAGTTCATCCTCAACAATTGAAGCAACCATCTGTGCGTTGATATCTTGGGTGACAGAACCCACAACTTTAGAGATATCCGTTAGCGCAACCGTGCAGGTATCCATTCCGGCAACAAGAATCTTTCCAAAGAAACTTCCTCTGAAGTGATGAGGAATAGCACCAGAAAGCGCAAGAGCAAGCGTGGACTTGCCTGCACCAGAAGGGCCAACAATACCTACAAAGTCACCTTCCCGAACGCTTAGCGACAGCTCATTCAGAGCATTTGCTGAGCTATCAGGATAGCTATAGGACACAGATTGAACTTCAATAATAGACACAGTGTTCTCCAGGAAATAAGCGCGTATCTAAGAACTTATCGACCCAAAACCTTCTTAAGAGGAGCCGCAAGAACCTGAACAACAATAGCATTAAAGAATGCGGTTCCCACGATGACAGGAAGCATTACGTAGAAAAGCTCAATAGTTGCACCCTTGGCTGGAATTGCAATGGCAGCAAAGATCAGGCCAGAAATAAGAGTGGTTACAAAAGAACCAATTGCTGGCATTACTGGCTTATCTGCAAGAGTAGACCTTGTGAAGGCAAACATAACAAGTGAAGCTGCGCCCTCTGCAACAAAATCAGCACCAGGAACAGTTGTGGTCAGCTGAATAACAGTAGCTGCGATAAGACCAATAACCAGGCTCTGTACGGCATTTGGCTTAAGTAGAAGAATAGCCAGACAGAACGAAGAAATAATGAACTCTGGACCAATTCCAATAGCACTAATTGCCTTACCAACGGTCAGGTTAAGAATAAAACCAGCAGCAATAAGGACAGCAACAAGAACTAGAGAAGTAACGTCCAATACACCTGCATTTTTTGAAACAGCAACAACACGTGGTGCCTGATCAGCAGATGCTGACTCTGTGCCTGCGGCGTTAACCTCATTGAGATTTTCTGTAGACATATAAACTCCTTTAACGCAAAACTAAAACGAACAAACAAAACTTCCAACTAAACGGGTTTCTCGCCATCCGGATTTAGCAAGAAACGTACGCACAAAAAAAGCTCTCGGTCACCCGAGAGCCTCTAAATGCGTATGCAGAAGCAACTCATCGCTGACCGGAGAAAGACAAGTTGTTCCACCACCACTGCTGTGTACCTGTAGCGTGCATGATATATCCTCCTCCCAAAGCATGAATTGCAATATAAGGAGAATACCATTACTTTGCCCGGTTGTGTCAAGAAATACATTTAGAAACAAATTAGAAACTGTGAACGGTAAGCGTAAGATAGCGCGAGATGCAAAAAGGGGTCCCAAAGGACCCCTTGAATGAACTGCGAATGTTCAAGAAAACTTATGCCTCAGCAGCAACGACGTTAACGACGTGCTTAGCACCCTTCTTGAACTCAACAACGCCATCGCAAAGTGCAAAGAGAGTGTCATCCTTGCCGCGACCAACGTTTACGCCAGGAGTGATGTGAGTACCACGCTGACGGATGATAATCTGGCCAGCCTTGATTGCCTGACCACCGTAAATCTTAACGCCAAGGCGCTGTGCTTGTGAGTCACGACCGTTGCGGGAAGAGCCGAGACCTTTCTTGTGTGCCATAAATGCTACCTGCCTATCTCAATATCAGAAGTGACCAATTACTCTGCAGACTCGTCGGATGCCTTAGCAGCAGCCTTACGAGCGGTAGGGAGCGCGGTAACCTTCAGCTTAGTAAGGTTCTGACGGTGACCGTTGGCGCGGTGATAGCGCTTACGCTTGTGGAACTTGAAGACGAGAACCTTCTTGTCCTTGTACTGCTCAAGAACCTCACAGGTAACCTTCTTAGAAGAAAGAGTGGCAGCGTCAGCAATAACCTTCTTGCCGTCGTTAAGCATAAGAACATCAAGCTTTACCTTATCGCCAGGCTGCGCATCAAGCTTCTCGACGCTGATTACGTCGCCCTTGGCAACCTTATACTGCTTGCCACCAGTTGCTACGATTGCGTACATGTGTGTAACCCTTCATTGCTGATTCTTGCAACGATTAATACTATCTTTGTATTTCTGAAGATCTGAGCAAAGATCTTCGCCGCCGTGACCTGTGGCATCCGCGGGAAACTGTCGGTGTCCCATGTCCCTCGGCGAGAAACACAACTCGAAATAGTCTACTGCATATTTCAGAAAATTCCAAGACAAAACTACATGTTATAGAGGCTTCACAAGGAGTCCATTTTCTGAAAGATGTGCTTGCGAGACGCGACATACCTTCAACGAGTCAATATCTTGTAAGCCATCTACTCCAGCCTGAGCTGCAATTCTTTGAGCCTCGTAAATCAAAACCGCAGGTCTAAGCGCCGCTCGAGGGTCTTGGAGCGTATCAAGCTCAAATGAAATGCACGTTTCAGATGAGCGCTCAGAAATCTTATAGCCCGCAAACGTTGTCTCTAAATTGACCACTTTTTGCTTGTCTCCGCGCATGTATGTCAGCTCTTTTTTAGCGAGAAGATCCTCAAACCCCCGACGCAACGCGTCTGACCTAAGACCTACTCCCAAAATGTCGCATCGCCAGTGAGCGGCATTCAACCATGCTTCAAGCGCTGGCGGCGACCGATCAACGTAGCTGGCAGCAAACGGAGCAAGTGCGGGAGGCGTAGCAGACAACAGCCTCTCGAGCGCCTCATCCCGGGTCCACATATTCTGTGAGCTTCAAGTCAAAGTACTCCGCCTCAGACGAAGCGCCAACGGGAAGTGCCTGAGAGAACTGAACGCCCATGCGCTTTGCAAGCCATTGCCTACCCTAAATGGCAGCTGAGCTCGACGAACACAGCGCTCAATAGTACCAATAAGCTCAAGGTGTCCCAGAAATGCAAGGCGATTGTCTTTCTTGTAGGCAACACGAAGCCTAAAAATCTCTGCTCCGCGTTCCGTCATAATCTCTGGCTGAATCTGCGGTCTACCAGCACGCCAATCTTTCTTCAATGGCTCAACTGTATCAGGGGTCATGCTCTCTGCCTGTACATCCGTCATGAGCGCACCCCCATCAAAACATTGTCCACCTTCAAGGTCTGGCAGACCGCACATCCCGTACAAGAGGTAAACGTGCAGTCAGGTGTGGTGACCTCGTCCATTGCTCGACGATATTCTCGCTGTAGGTAGCCCTTGGAAACGCCAGGAGACGTATGATCCCATGGAAGTTTTGCCTGGATATCAAAGGTTTCTGTTGCAATATCAGAGAGCGAGAAACCCAGGCTTTCTGCAGCTGCATTCCAAGCGTCAAGATTAAACTCACTGGTCCATGCATCAAATTTGCAACCATTCTTCCAGGCCTGGTAAATCAAGTCAAAGCCATCGCGACCCATCTTTGAAAGCGCGCCTTCTACCAGGGATGTTCCAGAATCGTGATAGGCAATCTTAAGTCCCCTATCGTGGTTTGATGACAAGAGCAGCTGCTGTCTGCGCTGTGCTTCCTCGCGAGAAATCTGGCCTACCCACTGAAACGGTGTGTAGGACTTAGGTACAAACACGGCAACAGAGGCAGAAACCGTAACGCCCTTGCCGCCAATTTCTCGACCGATATCTAAAATACGCTTAGCAACTGCAGGTATTGCTTGGATATCTTCATCAGTTTCTGTAGGGAGGCCCATCATAAAGTAGAGCTTCATGCGTCGCCAGCCGTTTTCAAACGCATTTCTGGCCGCTGACTCAAGGTCATCCTCGGTAACATTTTTGTTGATGACGTCACGCATGCGCTGAGAACCTGCTTCTGGTGCAAACGTCAGTCCGCCGCGCCTTGAGGTAGAAACAGCGTCTGCCATCTCCGCGCCAAACGCGTCCATACGCTGGGAAGGAATGGAGATTCGCACGCCGCGTTTACGCAAATCAGAGTTCATACGGCGCAGAATATAGCCGCACTGAGAGTGATCCGTTGTAGAGAGCGACGTCAACGAGACCTCGTCGTAGCCACTCTTCAGAAGGCCTTCCTCGCCTGCTTTCACAATCTGCTGAGCAGGACGCTCGCGTACAGGACGATACGTCATTCCGGCCTGACAGAACCTACAGCCGCGAGCACAGCCACGCTGAATCTCTAGAGCCAGCCTGTCCTGAACAATCTCGGTATACGGAACAATGCGCTGCGCAACAGGATCAGTCACCGAAAGGTCTGGCAGACAGCGCTTAAAGACCACGCTTGGAGCATTGCTCCCCTCTTTGGGGACCGCATAACCCCAACGTGTTGAGGTATTGTCGTGCACAATCTGATAAAGCGATGGCACGTAGACACCTTGAATCTTAGACAGCCTACGCAAAATTTCTTGTCGAGAAACTCCGTCAAGCTTGGAAGTTCTGACGCACTCACACATCTCTACCAAGGCTTCTTCGCCGTCACCCAAAAGAATTGCATCGAAAAGTGGAGCTACAGGCTCAGAGTTCCAAACAGAGGGACCACCGCCAAAAATGAGCGGATCTTCTTCATCACGCTCTTCGGAAAGCTTTGGAATACCTGCTAAATCAAGCGTTTCTATAATGTTGGTAGCAATCATTTCATGTGCAAGCGTAAAGCCAACCACATCAAAAGAAGCCAGAGGTGCAGCACCTTCCAAAGAAAGCAGTGGCACGTTACGTTTACGCATAAGCGCTGCCATATCAGTCCAAGGAAGGTAGGCGCGCTCGCAAGAAATATGAGGTGCCTTATTGAGAGCGTTGTACAAAATGGCAATGCCAAGATTAGGCTGACCAACCTCGTATACGTCAGCGTAGACCATGCAAACGTGAAAAAGGACCTTCTTGCTCCTCTACTGCTCCCCACTCGTGATTTAAGTATCTTGAGGGTTTCTCGACATGCGGAAGCATGGGCTCAATGAGATGGAAGAGATTTTCTCGTTTAACACGCACGATAGTCTACTTTCTATCTTTTAGCGAGGGACTGTGTGGTTGCTATCTCTACGGTATTTGATTGTGAATTTGTATCTGATGTTGCGCTTGCGCCTCTAGAAAGCTACTTGAAGTGCCGGTCTTGGTAGAATCACCTGCTACTCCATCGCGTTTCTCGGCAAGTTTGCGTGCATATGCGTGAATGACGCGAGCAGTCGTGCGCGTTCCTGCGTATCCCATGCCAGCCTTGAGAGCCCAACCAAATCCAGGAACTGCTCCTGCAACCGTACGAGCAACCGTGCGGTATCCAAAAGCCAGCACCCACAACGCCGAGAAGTTCGGCGATGGTTTCTATGCTCATATCAATGTTATAAGCTGAGGTGATATCAAGCGCCAGCCTAATCTGACGCGCTGTCATGAGGGGCATGTCGGAGCCAGGTACTAATGCAACAGCTCCAATAGCTGCATTTTCTTTGGCACACGCAGAAGTTATTTGTTTAACCACAGATTCCCTACAGGATGGATATGCTGCGGCAAAAAGAAACTGCTTTATCAACAGTTGTAGCAATCCATGTAGAAAGTCGATCAAAGAGTGCTTCTTCAGTAGTGCCCGCAATGACCGTAATAAGTCCAGTGTCAAACAGTGTGTCCGCGATTTTTGGCGCTTCAACAGCGGACTCGACAACCACCGCACAGGGAATCGCATGACTTGCCAACATGACAAGAGCATCCTCACACGCTGAGGTTGGTGTTGGAATAATAACTGCAATATCAGGAATTGCAGAGCCGTTATTACGCTGACTTGTCCTGTTTGAAACCAGTGATACACCGTCTGATAATTTAGAAACATGTACAGTTGCGTCGGTTCTCTCTGGCATAAAGTATGCATGAACAGCAAGAATTACGTCCTCAGACGCCAATGAGTCAACGTAAATATGTGTACAGGTTGGCTCAATGCTTGAAAGTGATCCCTTAAATTCTTTAATGACAGAAGTGGCAAGCTTGCCCAAGGTGTTTTTCTTAACCATAGTTATGCCGCCTTAGTTCTGTGCCTATACACCGACTGCACAATGCCAACAGAAACAAGCTGAGCAATCATAGAGGTGGAACCAAAGCTAATAAATGGGAGTGGAATGCCCGTAATAGGCATAATGCCAATACACATGCCCACATTCTGCAAAACCTGGAAAGACCACATGGCGGCACAACCAACAAGTACCAGCTTAGAGAAGGTGTTTTCTGTTTTTCATAGCAAACAAAATAGTTGCAAAAATCATCCATGCAAAAAGTGAAAGCATGATGAATGCTCCAAGAAAACCAAACTCTTCCGCAAAGAGTGCAAAAACAAAATCTGTGTGTGCCTCTGGCAAGAATCGACCACTTGCCTGTGTAGCATTACCAGGTCCTTTACCAATAAAGCCACCTGAACCTACGGCAATTTTTGCCTGTTGGAGGTTATAGCCATCACCAGATGGATCAATAGATGGATCCAAAAAGACAGTAAGTCGTTTCATCTGGTATTCCTTAAGAATATGGGGAATACCAGGAATCATTGAAGTCACCACAACAAGCGCCACAACAGCAACGAGCAAAAAGAACAGTAACAAGAATCCAGGAACGCTTAGCACCAGAACAGATAATGATGGTTGCACCGATAACCAGAATAATCAAACCAGTTCCCAAGTCCGGCAAAAGCATGATGGAACCAAACGGAACCATCAAAGTACCACAGAGCTTTACGTAGTCCCTGAGTGTCTCAACCTTGCCGTTATACTGAGCACACACTGAAGCCATCAAGAATATGGTGACAATTTTTCCCAGCTCAGACGGCTGGAATCTAAAGCCAACAAACGGGATATTAACCCAGCCCGTCATACCCTTGACCGAAACACCAAAGCCAGGAATCTTAGGTAAAATCATGAGAACAACTACGCCAGCAAGCAGCACATTTGTCATATTTGCAAGAGCACGATAATCATAGCGCCACATAAACGAGGCAAACACAATTCCAAGAGCAATACCAAAAAGATGCCTTGGAAAGCTTGCCTCTGCAATATTCATGGATGCAGTCCAAATGACAACAATGCCAATGAGGACGAGAAGAGCTGCAGGTACAAGCTGTGCCAAATAGAGATTACTAAGGATATTTTTACCTGTAAGCTTTTCCTTCTTAGCAAGACCGCCTGAAGGAATTCCTCCACGCCTCCTAAAAGGAGAACCCATTCTCTGTTTTGTAACTGCAGATGAATCAAGTGCCATGTGTTTCTCGCCTCCTTACCTTCCAACGTTGTCGGGCTGATTATAAATTGCGCCAAAGACGTCTCGAACAATATACATACCAGATCCAGCACCTGAAGGCGCACAGTCAAGATTTGCTGCAACAACGTACTTGGGTTTATCTGCTGGAGCGTATCCAACGAACCAACCAATTGGCTCACCAACTGATTGCTGCTCTGCAGTACCTGTTTTTCCACACACGGTAACGTCTAAGTTAGTCCAGTGAATAGTCTGATGTGCAGCTTCTTCGTACACCACGCCATACAATCCGCGAGCAACAATATCTCGGTGCTCGTCTGTCTCCTCTGGATTGAGAATAACCTCGTTTTTGTACTCAATAACAGAGCCGTTACCGTTTCTGGCGTTAATGCTCTTTAACACGTGTGGCTTATAAATAGGACCGCGATTTGCAACACCACAATAAGCATTTGCCATCTGAAGGCAGGTTACCAAAAGATCGCCCTGGCCAATAGCAAGGTTACAGTTATCGCCGCCCTGCCACTTACGGGCATCATCGGGGGAACTAGTAAAGTAATTCCACTTCCACTCAGCGTCAGGAACGCGGCCAGATGCTTCTTCAGGCAAATCAATACCCGAGAGCGAGCCAAGGCCAAAAGCACGGAAGGTTTCTTGCATGCCTTCTGGATGCTCATCGTTGTAGAAAAAGCCCTTACCAATCTCATAGAAAACAATGTCGCAAGAGTTGATAATGCCGGTAATAAGGTTAACGGTGCCGTGACCAGAAAGCAGCCAGCAGTGCATGCCGTACTGCTCACCAAAGCCAGTCCAGAAACCAGTGCAATACCAGCTTGAACTTGCATCGCAAATACCGTATTTGAGTCCCGCGAAGGTAGTGAGCGCCTTGATAGTTGATCCAGAAGGATACTGACCAGCAATAGCACGGTTCATCAGCGGATAATTTGCCTCTTCAGACGAAAGCGTATCCCAGTCAGAACTAGCAATACCACCAACAAACATCGACGGCGAGAAGGTCGGATAACTTGCCATAGCAATGACTTCACCGTTAGTACAGTCAAGTGCGACAACACAGGCACTTCTACCCTGATAATCTTGGGACCTGACCGTATTAATAACGCTTATCAGTGATGCCTCTGCGGCCTTCTGAATATTTGCGTCAATAGTTAGGACAACGTCCGAACCACTCTGAGGAGCAATTGATGTTGAGTGAGAAAGCACGTTACCTGCTGCGTCAACGTAGACTGTCTGCTCGCCGCGCACTCCCTGAAGAGCAGACTCGTACTGATACTCAACACCCGTCTGTCCGACAATATCTCCGTGGGCATACACAAAGCCGCCATCTGCTGTTTTACTGCTCTCAAGCTGCTCTTGAGTTACAGTTCCCGTGTAACCAACAACATGAGCAGCAAGAGATCCATTAGGATATGAGCGCTGCGTACGCTCCTCAATAGAAACACCATCAAGAAGAGCACTATGAGCATAAATGTAGGCTACGACGCGTCTTGATACGTCAACGGAGACAGTACGAAGAGCCTGAGCACCATCTGACGTATCAAGAATTTTTTTCTGCGTACTGCCAGCATAGGCATGCCCAGCAGGTTAGCAAGAATCTGCAGTTTAATGTAGTCTTCCGCTACGTCAGCTCGCGCAACAACAGTAGGACTAGGCCTGTTGGTAACAATCTCAACGCCGTTTCTATCAAGAATACGACCACGAGGGGCCGCTGTTGTAACGGTACGTGTTCGGTTGCGTTCCGCTTGCTCTGAATAATCAGCTGACGATAAAAGCTGCATAGTCCAAAGACGGCCAATAAGCACAGCAAACATACCACCAACAGCTACTGTAAATCCAATAAGTCTGGATGAGAGGGTTTTCTCGACAGATCCATCTGAACCGCCAGAAGCTTTTTGGAGCACCGCCACCAATATCAAAGGTAAAAAGGTGAATTCTTTCTACCAAAGGTAAGGTAAACAATGATCAATCCAATTGCTGCTACCGCGCAACAAGCAAGAATAACAAGGGTGAAGTTCATACGGTCCCCTTATTTAAAGCGCTTTGGAGCTCTGTGGGATCCGCGGTAGGCCGTACTACCCAAAGAAGCGCGAGATCTCTGAGAATGAGAGAGCATATAAAATACTGGTAAAGCAGCCAAAATGGTGATAAGCATGGTAGGGAAAGACTTGAAAATAAGTCCCTCAAAGAAGTTTCCACCAGTACCAATTAAAAGAATTAATAAGCTGGTACATGAAGGTAACCACAAAAGTCTGAAGTGCCACAAGACCAATAGATACGCCAAAGTTGCCAGAAATACGATCTCTAACCTCTTGACCCAAAACATACGAGCTCACAACAAGCAAAAAGCGCCATCAGACCAAGTGGATTAGTGGAAGTTAAATCATAGATAAGACCTGCCATGAAACCGCACATAACACCAGTTTTGCCGCCATATTTAAGAGCAATAGCTGCCGAGAAAAATCAATGCAAAATTGATAACTCCTCCACCAAAAGATACCTGTGGGGTAAGTGCAATTTGCAAGATAAAGCAAATAACAGCAAGAGTGATAATGCTACGTGAATTTTTATTTCTATCAGAAACCTGCATCTATCCCCCTTAGTCTGTTCTTCCCGTTGTGTGTTGCGTGTTGCCGGTAGGAGCTGCAATAGGCGTATTCTGCTGGGAATTGGTTGTTCCGTTAGCAGAACCATCCTTAGAATCTTTATTCTGAGCGTCAGTGGTAACTGGAGTATTTTGCTTATCAGCCTCTGCAATATCATCGGCAGTTGCTTTTTGCTCTTCAGAAAGAGACGTAATGACCATTACCTCTTCATTGGTGCTGACGTTGCCGTGTGGCTCAATAACAATGGTGTAATAGAGCGAACCAGGAGCTGCCTCAACGCTTGTAACCTTACCCAACGGAAGGCCCTTGGGGAAAACACCGCCTAGACCACTAGTAACTACGGTATCGCCCACCGACACTTTCTGATTAGTGTTAATCAAGTTGAGTGTAATCTGCCTTGAAGCAGATCCCATAAGCATGCCCTGAGCTCGACTGCTTGAACCATTGCAGCTACACCGCTCTTCTCGTCAGTAATAAGACGAACAGTAGAGGTTGTAGGACCGCACTCAATAATCTGGCCAATAACGCCGCCACTATCAACGACAGGCATGCCAACAGCTAGTCCAGAGGTGGTTCCTTTATCAATCATAATGGTGTTATTAAACGAATCAGTTGATCCAGAAATAACACGAGCGCCCGTAGACTGTAAGTTATAGGTGTTTTTGAGGTCGAGAAGACCTTGAAGGCGTTGAGTTGACTGATTAGTCTCTTCAAGCTCTGCGTTTCTTGAACGAAGCTGCTCGTTTTCTGCCCTAAGGTCAGAGAGCGTCTGCTGGTCTGCCGTAAGGTTACCAAAAATGTTACCGATACCCTGGAATGGCATAGCAATTGCAGAACCAGCCATTCTAAAAGGCATAGTAATAGTAGAGAAGCCACCTCGAACAAGTTCCAGCGGACTTCCCGTGCCCATGCGGGCACTTACCGTTAGCAAAACGATTGAAAGAACCGTAAGAATAATAAAACTACGGCCGCCCGTATGCTTATTATTGTTAGATCCAAGGCCTGATGTAGCACCCTGGATCTGATTAGAAAACGGCATGTTTACTGGCCTGCACTTTGAACAAATCCACCGGACAATGCGTTAGCCTCAAGAACCTTTGCACAACCGGTAACAACATTTTCTAGAGCGGTTGGGCTTACGTTAACAGGAACGCCAGTCTCTTCACGAAGTCTCTGATCAAGACCGCGTAGCAATCCTCCACCACCGGTAAGCAAAATACCGTAGTACATGAGATCAGATGCAAGATCTGGTGGTGTAACGTCTAGAGCATCCTTGACAGCCTTGGTAACCTCATCAAGAGGACGATCAAGGGCACGACGAATCTCTTCGGACTCAATGCGAACCGTCTTTGGAAGACCACTCATAACGTCGCGGCCATTGACCTCAACGTCAAGCTCTTCAGCTAGAGGCGCGGCTGACCCAACCTTAATCTTGATATCTTCTGCAGTACGCTCACCAATAGAGAGGTTGTATGCATCGCGAACATGTTCAAGAATGGTCTGGTCAAACTCATCTCCTGCAGTTCTGATGGACTGTGAGACAACAATGCCACCCATGGAGATAACAGCGACCTCTGTAGTACCGCCGCCGATGTCTACCACCATAGAACCTGTAGGATCCTCAATAGGAAGATCTGCGCCAATAGCAGCAGCCATAGGCTCTTCAATCAAGAATGCCTGACGAGCGCCTGCCTGAATAGTTGCCTCAAAAACAGCGCGCTTCTCGACAGATGTAACGCCAGAAGGAACGCAGACAACAACACGAGGACGTGGCGACCAAGGATACTTACGCTCACGTGCCTTCTCGATGAAGTAACGGAGCATGACCTCAGTAACATCGAAGTCTGCAATGACGCCGTCTTTAAGCGGGCGCTCAGCAATAATGGAGCCAGGAGTACGGCCAATCATGCGCTTTGCATCAGCGCCAACAGCCAGAACACGGCTCTCGCTTTTATCGATTGCAACAACCGATGGCTCATTGATGACAATGCCCTGACCACGAACTGCAACAAGAGTGTTTGCAGTTCCCAAATCGATGGCTAGGTCTCCGCCATATTCTCCGAAGAGCGAATCGAAGATAGACATGTTATCCAATCAAACGTGCTACGCGTGTGCGTAATTTATCCTGCAGAAAAAACAATTTAAACAGTTTAGTACTAGTTACCAGACTTTGAAGAGCTGGAGGAGCTATTTGAGGAATTTGAGGAGTTAGATCCGTTAGTTCCTGACGTAGTTCCCGTAGTTGAACCAGAATTCTGGTTGGTCTGGCTTACATAAGAAGTTGTAACGCTTGCAACCTTCCAACCAATACCGTCACGAACAAGCTCAATGGTGTAGTCAACGGTACCGCCATTAGAAAGGCTTACCGAAGCATTGACGGTAGAATGAGTCATGCTCTGATCAATACCATTGACGGTAACAGCGGAACTTGTTGGAAGGCTATTGGAAATCTGCTGAAGTGTGGTGCTAGAAACAGAACTTGAGACATAGCGACTAATATCAGTGCCCTGAGCCTTAGCGTTGAAAATATCCTGAACAACAGACTGCTGAGTTGGCCAACCATAACCACGATAATAGGCATAGCCAGCACCAGCGGCAGCCAAAATAAGCAAAATTAGAAGAGTAAAGAAGACCTTAAGACCAGTGTGACGGTGCTTGCGCCTAATTTTCTTATCCTTCTTATCCTGCGCAATAATCTCCTCTTCAGAAATCTGGAAGAAACCAGTATCTTCTGCAGAAGGAATGAGTTCACCAGACATGCCAGTTGGATCAAGTGGATCATAGGCACCATAACCTGCTGCCTGAAGAAAAGCGTCAGTCTCAGAAGGCTTTCCGGATCTCATAGCGTTAATAGCCTTACGAGCCGCATCAAAGGCAGACTGCTGCTGATCAGACAGGACATAGGTGCCATCAGCAGAAGCATGTGTAAAGGCATCAACTGCCTCAGACATGCGATTAGCTGCAACATATGCAAGACCAAGATCTGCGTAAATCTTATTGGAATTCTCCAGTGGATTAGCAAAGTCAAGAGCAGTGCGATATGCCTCAACTGCATCAACCGGTCTGTTAAGACCCATGAAGCATGCACCTAGGCTTTGGAGAGCAGCAGAAGGATTAGGGTTTTTCTCGTCCACTGCAGCATTTCTGTAAGCAATACCAGCACTACGCGTATCGCCGATCTTCTCGTATGCAGAGCCAAGGGCAAGCTGTGCCTTATAAGGAGTTGCATAAGATGAGTCCTGGACTGCATGAGTAAGGGCAGTAATTGCTTCCCTGTACCCTCCCAGCTGCCAGGAGCGCACGGCCCTGATTAGTAGAAAGAGCGCCAACTTTACCGTAAGAAACATCAGTAAGAGCAGACTGATACGCAGAAGCTGCAGACTCAAACTGTCCAAGCTTCATGTATGCATTGCCCAGAAGGTGGTCAATCTGACCGTTTACCTCGCCTGGCTCTTTTGCCATATCGAACTGGCTAATAGCTACAAACCAGTCGCCCTGATCATATGCAGCTTTACCTGCTTCAAATGCCTGTTGATTCACAATATCCTCCAAGAGTTAGTGCGACTTGGCTTTAAGCGTTTTCAATTCTAATGGAATTGATGACGTCACCAATCTTAAGCTGGGAAATAACGTCTCTTCCCTCAATTGTTGTGCCAAATACGGTATAGCCAGAATCCAAACCATGCTGTGGACCAAGACAGAAATAGAACTGCGAACCTGCGGAATTTGGGTCTTGAGAACGAGCCATACCAAGAGCTCCGTCAACGTGGAAGTTGTTAGGATTGGTGGTGAACTCTTCCTTGATGCGATAACCAGGACCACCGGTACCAGGCATTCCATCAGGACCAGGATTACCAAAGACAACGTCCTCAACGCTCATCTCACGAGTGTTTGGGTCTCCGCCCTGCAAAACAAAGCCAGGCTCCAGACGATGGAACTTGGTGTCATCATAGAAGCCAGACTCTGCAAGTTCGCAGAAATTAGCAACGTGAATTGGTGCTCCCTTACCGTCAAGCTGAACCTTAATGGTTCCCTTATTGGTATCAAAGACAGCTACCTCAGTGCCTGTTACCTGGCGCTCTGGTGTATACAATGGATCAAATCCAAACATTATTCCTCCAAGCTTCTTCATAACTAAAGGCAGAAGAACAACGCGAGAAACCCTTAGAGACAAAGAAATTCTTTTTCTAACCTAATTATTTTACCAGTCTGTTGAGAATTTTTGGAATTAAAGCAGCTGAACGGTAGGTTTTTACTGCTTTTGTGGCTTCCAATTCACGTAATTTTCATCAAATAGTTTTTGATATGAACTTGAACCACTTGAATCTCTTATGTCATTAAGTGGAGCCAAGATTCTCTCTTTGTCTTGAGAAGGATTGGGCGAAGAAACAGAACGATTCCATCCCTCACTTAAAAGCATCAGAACGATTACGCAGCCAGTTACCCAGTTTAGTAAGATTTTTCAATAATCTGGCGATAATTACCATTTGAGTCATCAAGGCTGGAAAGATCAGAAATGATATTGCTGATATCAAGCGAGATCTGCTCCGCTTCTTGCTGGGCATCGGAGCGCTCCTGAGCGCTGCCAGAAATTGCAATCTGATCAAAGAGCTTCTCATTCTCATCAAGGCGCTTTGAAAGATCACCGAGCTTCTGATAATCCGATTCAAGTGCATCAAATACAACATCGGAACTAGCATTTTGCTGAGTTGCACTGGTATCTTGGCCGGTCAAATGTGAAACCGGTGAAGTAGTTGGGTCAGTTGAAACTGGTGCCTCAACCTTTGCTCGGTTATCAGTTGCCTGAGGATCCCAAGGATGTGTAATCAAGAAGATTGCAGCCACCACAAGAGAGGTAACCAGAAGCGCAGAGAGCAAAATAACGCGGGTACGTGGGATTCCTTCAGCTTCTGGGAGCGTCTCTTTTCTAGGACCGGATGGAATTGCCGATTCAAAGCGTGGCGCTGGTCTGCGACTTACCGAAGCAAATGCGCTGGTGGTATCTGGATCAGAGGTGTCGGCTGGCGTTTGTTGCAGAACAGTAGGATCCTGGGTATCAAAAAGCACTTCATCAACAGCAACATCTTCACGTGCATCGGTCTTCTCGCCACCAGATATTGGAGCCAAGTCAATCTCTGGAAGCTTGATATCGCGCGTGGGCCTGATGGCTCGCGCGGGCTTTGCAGCGGGAATAGCTTGAGGCAGCGGGAGGCCGCACTTGGGGCAGTTCTCTGATGCAGCAGCTACCAAAGCTCCACAGTGAGGACACCAATGAGCCTGGGTAACAGGAATTCTTTGGGTCAAACTTAGATCAATTTGACAATGAGGACAGGTTAAAACCCCCTCGTCGACTTCAGATCCACAGTTTGGACAACGCATACACCCTCCAAGACTCTTATGCTTATGCTTCAGTTTAATCGTTTATATCAGCAGAAGAGTTATAAGTTGACTTTCCTCCCATTAATCGCACAACCAGGTCAAAGAAACGATCTTTGTTGTAGTTGTGAATAAAACGTTCAGAAATTCTGTTAAAGAAAATAAGGGAAATGACCAAAGCTATTGCTAGGTACGGCAAGATATTTGCCGTGAGAGGAGCAATGCGGAAGAAGTTCTGTCCTACGGTACATCCACCAAGGACAATTCCGATACAGGCAAGCAGCAGAATAATGCGAAGCTTGGTTAGCGGAAGAGAAATTCTTCTCAGCAGCGCAAAGCCAACGGTTGCAGTGGTAATAAGCGCCATCGTAGACACCTGAGACAGATTCAATTTGAACAAATGACCTGCAGTCATAAGAAGCGCAATCGAAATGCTTATAGCAATAGATGCAGGCAGCGACTTGCGCAAAATGTTGACCAGGAAGTTTCCCTTTACACGATCGTGATTGGGCTCAAGAGCCAACACAAATGAAGGCAATCCAACGGTTGCAAATGAAAGCAGTGACATCTGAACTGGAATAAACGGGTATGGTGGCGCAATAATGCAATACAGCGCAAGAGCTGCGGTATAGACCGTCTTTACCAGGATAAGCGCAGCTGAGCGTTGCAAGTTGTTAATGGAGCGTCTACCCTCAGCAACAACTTCTGGCATGTGTGCAAAATCATTATCTGCCAAAACGATTTCTGCCACGTTTCTGGCTGCAGCTGAACCAGAAGCAACAGAAATAGAACAATCCGACTGCCTCAGAGCTAAGATGTCATTAACACCGTCGCCGGTCATGGCAACCGTGTGTCCAAGATTCTGCAGTGCAATGACCAACTCACGCTTCTGTTCTGGCGTAACACGTCCAAATACGTGGTACTTCTCGACAGCCGCAGCAATATCTGCCTCTGTGTGTAGCGTAGTTGCATCTACCCAGCCGTCGGCATGAGGAACGCCTGCGCGCTCTGCAATGGCAGAGACCGTACGAGGATCATCGCCCGAAATAACACGCAGGTCAACACCCTGCTCAAGGAAGAATGCAATAGTCTGCGGCGCGGTCTCTCTAATTTGATCTCTGAGCACCACATAGCCTAATAGCTGTGGAGTGCCCAGTAGAGCATCATTTTGGTCAAATCCATCAACGCTGCAGGCAACCAGCACGCGCTCAATGGATGCAAAGGCATCGGACGATGCAATAACATCCGCCGCCTCGGGACCAAGCACAAACTGAGCCGCTCCAATAACAAACGCCTGGCCATCCTCTGTAACGCAACCGGAGTATTTTCTCTTAGAGGAAAACGCTACAACGCGAGAAGGACGTCTGCTTTGAATCCCTTGATTAGATGCATACGCAAGGATTGCTGCAGCCGTATCGTTAGCGTCATCTTTGTTTGCACCGACAACGTTTACAGCCGCTTGCAAAGCACCCGCAGCCTCAGTAATTGGCGTAAACGAAGCATCCAAAACACGAGCAACTTCCATGTTTCCCGTGGTGATAGTGCCCGTCTTGTCCAAACAAAGGGTATCTACGCGTGCTAGCGTTTCAATGCAGTATTGCTGCTGAACCAGAACGTTCTTCTGGCCAAGCCTAATGGTTGCAATAGCAAGTACCGAGCTGGTGAGAAGAACAAGTCCTTGCGGAATCATGCCAATAACTGCTGCAATCATAGAAAGAAGCGCTTCGTTCAAGTCAGCATGTCCGATGACATAGGTACGGACAAAAAGACCAATACCCAGCGGAATCAGAGCAATGGAACCTGCGCGAATAATCGACTTAATGGTGGTAAGAATCTCTGAGTTAATCTCTTTTACAAACTTTGCCTCTGCATTAATGCGCGCCGCATAGCCTTCCTGGCCTACACGACAGACTTTTGCAAAACCAGACTGCCTCTCTCGACAAAAACTACCAGAAAGAAGCTCATCTCCTGAAGTCTTTTGAACAGGCTCTGCCTCGCCTGTAAGCAAGCTCTCATCAACACTTACGTGCTCAGATACAAGAATACTGTCAGCAGGAATTTGATCGCCTGTCTTCAAGCGTACAAGATCATCAATAACGAGCTCTTCTGGTCTGATAAAGGCGTCTTTTCCGTCACGAATAACACAGACACTCTGAGCGGTCATAAGAGACAGCTGATCAATCATCTGCTTTGCGCGAATTTCTTGAACAATACCAATGACCAGGTTTGCAATAACAACAGTCATGAACAGCGCATTTCGGTACTGTCCTGTAACAACAACAAGCAGTGCCATCAAAACATTAACTATGTTGAATAGTGTGAGACTGTGCTCAACAATAATCTGTGCAACAGATTTAGTTTTAACGTCAGTATTAGTATTGACTTTACCTGCAGAAACTCTTTCTGCAACTTCTTTTGATGTCAGGCCTTCAAACATTTCATCAGAACGCATGCTGTTCTTGCCTTCAGTACCCTGCAACGTCATATAAACGATCTCCAGTCAATATGGCCGGTTTGTTTCTATCTGGTGACCCCGGTGGGACTCGAACCCACGACCTTTTGCTCCGGAGGCAAACGCTCTCATCCACTGAGCTACGGAGTCATGGTGAATAAGTATACCTCAGCCTACTTAGAGCCTTTTGTAACGGTTTGCGTAATTTTATTCTGATATTTTCTCATGCTAAAATGAATACAACCAGCAAATGAGGAGCTCATGAATACTATTTCTGTTGACATAACATCTGACTCATATCAAATTCATGTCGGACATCACCTACTTGCACAGGTAGGTGAACTCATACGTTCACATACGTCAGGCTCTAAGATTCTTGTGGTTACTCATCCAAATCTGAACAAGCTCTTTGGCACAGAACTTCTCGCCTCGTTAGAGTCAGCCGGCTATTCTGTTACAACTGCCGCAGTGCCCACAGGTGAGCAAGTAAAGTCATTTGAGTCATATCAAAAAGCTGGTAAGCGTCCTTGCAGAAAACCGTTTTACGCGAGAAGACATTATTGTGGCTTTTGGCGGAGGCGTCATTGGCGATCTTGCGGGATTTGCTGCAGCTACCTACATGCGCGGCTGCGCGCTCATCCACGTTCCCACCTCGCTTTTGGCAATGATTGACTCCTCAATTGGTGGAAAAACCGCTATTGATCTACCGTTTGGAAAAAATCTGGTTGGAGCCTTTTTATAACCCCAGGGCCGTTATTGTTGACCTTGAGCTGCTGAACTCCGTTCCGGCGTCACTTTTGCAGGATAGCTGCGGTGAGCTTATTAAATATGGCGTACTTTCTGGACGTGACCTCTTTAACAAAATCTCTTTATCGAGAAACCCCATGCAGGTCATCGATGCATCACATAGACAAGAGCTCATTCAAGCGTGTATTGAAATAAAGAAATCAATCGTAGAAGCAGACTTCAAAGAAGCAGGGTCTAGAAAATTGCTCAATCTGGGCCATACACTTGGCCATGCTATTGAGACACTCAGCAACTTTGAACTTGGACATGGCTCCTGTGTTGCTGCTGGAACTTCCATGTTGGCAAAAGCCTGTTCCAAACTTGGTCTTTGTTCTGTTGAAGATGCAGAGAACATCATTACACTTACGCAGTCATATAACCTTCCTACCAGCACTTTATTTAGTGTAGAAGAGCTTTATGGCGCAGCGCTTCATGACAAGAAAAGCCACGCAGATTCAATTGATGTGGCGCTTATCTATGGCATTGGTGACGTGCGTATTGAGCGCAAGTCATTTACAGAGCTCAAAAAGGCTGATTGAGCTAGCAAAAGAGGATTAACGTCCTAGACGCTCCAACTCTTCTGCAAGCTTACGTACTGACTCGTTTAAGGCAGTCTTGTCTTCAGCTAAGATATCGTTTTTGTTGAATATGCCATTAGCGGTACCCACGTATCTATAGCCACCAGCAAATACTTCAGCAATATTATCTGTTGTGACGCCTCCAACTGCCATAAGTGGCAAATCTCCTAATGGCTCACATATCTTTTTAGCGTAGCCGTAGCTAATCTCATTAGCTGGGAATACTTTGACAATATCTGCGCCAAGAGCAAATGCGCAAGCAATCTCTGTTGGCGTAAATGCTCCGGGAACACTCAAGATTTCATGCTCTTTGCAGTAGGCAAACATCTCTTCTGAAAGCAGTGTTGGAGCTAACACAAAAGTAGCCCCCGCTTTGTGAGCAGCCTTTAGCTCATCAAGGGTAAGAACGGTACCGGCACCAATATTAATGACCGAACCATATTCACTCGATAGCTTCTGAATCAAAGAAGCTGCATTTGGTGTATTCATGGTAACTTCAACGTTATGCACGGGAGAATCAACAAGGACCTCAACTACAGCTTTAACCTGATCATACGTATAACCACGCAAAACCTGAGTAACTGCACTAAAAGGCTTATTCACTTGCTTCCTCCTTTAATCTTCAAACAATTTTAACCATATCCTTCTCTGACACTCAACTGCGGTATTCTTAGACTAAACAACTATTTACGGAGCGTGCGAAAAATGGATGTTTCAATAACACCTCATGACTTATTTGGAACAGTAGAAGCCATTCCTTCCAAATCATATGCTCATCGTGCGCTTATCTGCGCTTCATTTGCAAACGGCACTACCAACATTACCTGTCCTTACATCTCAGAGGACATTCAAGTAACTGTTGATTGTCTTAAAGCTTTGGGTGCAACTATCGCTAGAACCAAACAGGGATTTAGAGTTGTTCCTGCAAAGGAGCAGAATCGCCCCAAAAACGTGCAACTTAACTGCAAAGAATCTGGTACCACACTCAGGTTTTTACTCCCCTTCTGGGCGTGCTAAACGTAAGCGCCACAATTTCTGCAGAAGGAAGACTCTTTTTCTCGACCCCTAGAGCCGCTGATCTCAGAACTCTCTGCCCATGGTATGTCTTTTAGCTGGCAAGACGAGAAGACCCTTGAGGTTTCAGGCAAACTTACTGGCGGTTTATTTGAGCTACCAGGAGATATTTCATCTCAATTTATTTCTGGACTTTTGCTGTCATTACCTTTGTTAGACGTATCTTCAACACTACAGATTACAGGGTGCATCCAGTCAAAAGACTATCTGGCTATCACAGAACACGTATTGAAAGACTTTGGCGTTACTACTGTATTTGATGCAAAAGAATGCCACCTATACCATTGAACCTCAACACTACGTTTGTCCAGGCGTTTATTCAATCGAAGGAGATTGGTCAAACGCAGCACCATGGCTTGCCGCAGGAGCAATTGGGCAAGGCGTAGAGGTCACAGGGCTTTCCATGCAAAGTGTCCAGGGAGACAGAGCTATCTTGGCCGCGTTATCGCTTGTGGGCGCACGTGTTTCTCGCCAGCAAAAAGGGTGCAGCTTGTATGATGGATCACCTGCGGCCGTTTACCATTTCTGTCTCCGAGGTGTGTGATCTTGCCCCGGTACTTGCTGCATTAGCTGCGTTTATCCCTGGAACAAGTAGGCTTACCAATACTCAGCGCCTTCGTCTTAAAGAGTCCGACCGCGTTCAAAGTATCTGCAGCGTACTTAGGGCATTTGGTGTGACCGTTGAGCTCTCTGACGATCAAACGGAGCTTATTATCACGGGAGGAAAACAGCCTGTCAGCTGCATTGTGGACTCGTGCAATGATCATCGCATGGTGATGATGGCTACCATCTTGGCTTCATATGCAACGGGTCCTGTTGTCATCACCCATGCTGAGGCAATCAATAAGTCGTATACGCTCTTCTTTGAGCACTTCAAGCAGCTTGGTGGCGTCTGCCACAGTATGGAGTCATAAATGATGACCTCAACTTTTGGGACAACAGTAAAAGTATCTATTTTTGGCGAGTCTCATGCTTCAAAAATCGGCTGCACCATTGAAGGTTTACCTGCTGGTTTTTACCGTTGATTTAGCAGCTCTCAAGACATTCCTTCAAAGAAGATCTCCATCGCATCCATGGGATACTCCGCGTAAAGAGACTGATGATCCACAGTTTATCTCTGGAATTTCAGCAGAAGGCATTCTAGATGGCTCCCCGCTCACAGCGGAGCTACCTAACACAAACGTTCGTCCACAAGATTACGCAGCTACAAAGCTTGTCCCACGACCAGGACATGCCGATTTTTGCTGCCTGGACAAAATGGGGAGACTCGTACAAGCAAACGGGTGGAGGACATTTTTCCGCTCGACTAACCGCCCCTCTTTGTATTGCTGGAGGAATAGCGCTCCAGATTTTGCAAGCTCAAGGCATTACTATTGCAGCTCACGTTCTCAAAATAAAGAACATCAGCGACACTCCCTTTGAGCTGGTAGACAACTCTCTTGAAGCCAATAAGCTACTTGCGCAGCAAATGATTCAGTTGCTACAGACTGCTCCTCAAGAACTTCCCTTTCTTGATGTTCAGGCTGGCGAGAAAACCCGCGCACTCGTTACGCAGCTGCGCTCAGAGAAAAATACTGTTGGCGGCATCATAGAATGTGCGGCAACGGGTGTTCCTGCAGGTATTGGGTGCCCTCATTTCCATGGGCTTGAAAATACCATCTCTGCTGCAGTCTTTGGCATTCCCGCTGTTAAAGCCATAGAATTTGGCAGCGGTATGGAAGTTGCTAATCTCCTTGGCTCTGAAAATAACGATGCTTACGAAGTGCGTAACGGCTCCGTTATGCCAACCACCAATCACGCCGGAGGCATTCTGGGCGGCATTTCAACAGGCGCTCCCATCTGGTTTAGATGTGCGTTAAAACCTATCTCGAGCATTGGCCTACCACAGAACTCGGTAAACCTTCAAACTATGGAACCAGAGCAGCTTATTGTTCAAGGCAGGCATGATGTAACTGCAGTTTTACGCGCTGCACCCTGCGTTGAAAGCGCTTTTGCGCTAGCCCTTCTCGACACCTTGTATTCCTGGCCCTCTGAGCAGAACGGATATCACAATGACTAATCAGTTAGAAACGCTTCGCCAGGAAATCGATTCAATTGATGCGCAAATCTTTGATCTCTTTGAGCAGAGGATTGCGGTTGCCAAACAAATCGGTGCTTACAAAAAGGAGCAGGACCTCACTGTTCTTGATCCATCAAGAGAAGATGCCAAAAGAGAACAGGTTAAAAGCCACTGTTTCTAATGAACTTGAACCTTATGCTTTAGAGTTGCTTGAGGTTTTGATGAACGCTGCAAAAGGCAGTTCAGGAGACACCTCGTGAGCTCTAAAACTGTACAACAAGGTTCAAGTAACCCTATAGCCCCTCTTGCTCCTTACGGCCTTATTGGCGAGAAACTCTCTCATAGTTGGTCGGCAGAAATTCATGAAAAGTTGGGGTCTTTTTCCCTACCAGCTTCATGAGCTTTCTGCTTCTGAGCTGACGGGTTTTCTCAAAGACCAACCGTGGCAGGGCTTGAACGTTACTATCCCCTACAAAAAGGATGCCTGTGCTCTTGCGGAGTCAGTTTCTGAGGATGCACAAGCTATAGGAGCGGCAAATACCCTAGTAAAAAGATACAAATGGTTTTATAGCAGCAGACAACACCGATGTGTATGGCTTTGAGTTCCTACTTAAAAGTCTTAAGGTCAACTTAATCCAAAAGAAAGCGATTGTCTTTGGGGCCTTTGGTGGCGCTGGTCAGGCAATTTGCTATACACTCAAAAAAGGCGGTGCATATGTTGTGGGAGTCTCCAGGAACCCTCACGAAAGTTCTTTATATGTAGACTGCGCAATTACGTATGACCAGTTTAAACTCCACTATGACGCTCATCTTCTTGTCAATGCAACGCCAGTAGGAATGTTCCCACATGCTGGTGTTTCTCCTCTTTCAAAAGAGGAACTTGCTGCTTTTACTTCTCTACAATGCGTGATTGATCTTATCTATAATCCACTGCGCTCTCAGCTTCTTTTAGATGCAGAAAGTCTTGGAATACTCAATGCAAATGGGTTAAAAATGCTGGTAGCTCAAGCAGCTAGAGCAAGCTCACTCTTTTTGAAACAGGATGTATCAAGCTCTCAGATAGAAAGCATCTCGCGTGAGCTTCGTGCTTCAAAAGAGAACATTGTGCTTATCGGTATGCCCGGCGTGGGAAAGACTTCTACGGGAGAAGCCCTAGCAAAACTCCTGAATCGTCCCTGGATAGACACTGATTTTTCTCATCAAGCAGAAAGCTCACTGCGAAGCGGCAACCTATCTACAAACACACGGTGAAGCAGCATTTAGGCGTCTAGAACATGAGGTAATTCAAGAGATTTCTGGCATGACTGGCGTCGTGATCTCTTGTGGAGGTGGCGTAGTTGTTACACCTTCAAACTACCAAGCGCTCCGTCAAAACGGCAAACTTGTCTACCTTACACGCCCGCTTGAAGACCTAGCCATTGTCGGCAGACCTCTTTCAGAACGTATGGGTGTTCAGAATCTTGCCGCAGTACGTATTCCGCTCTATGAAGCATGGGCTGACTTAACCTTTTCTTGTCTCGGTAGTCCAGACGCAGATGCCAAGGGT
The DNA here is from genome assembly GCA_916438965.1 of uncultured Atopobium sp. Lineage (GTDB taxonomy): Bacteria > Actinomycetota > Coriobacteriia > Coriobacteriales > Atopobiaceae > Lancefieldella. The sequence goes on from CAKAGI010000001.1 coordinate 733,108, forward strand.
CTTCTCGACACACTTTAAACATAACAGTAAGCGTTCGCAGTTATTTTTTAACCGTTCACCGGATGGTTCGTAGATTTTGAATTTTGGCACGTTAAAGCCCCTATACTTATGATTCGTAGGTGTATATTCATAAGACTACGAGGATGCTAGACCAAGTCAAATAGTTAAGTGTTTGATATTCGGTCGTATTTGGGGAGATATCCAATGGACAGCAATGCTATTGCTCACGAGATCCTAAATGCAATAGGCGGCTCAAAAAACTTAACTCACAACGAAGTATGCATGACACGACTTCGTCTTTCTATCAACGATATGACACTTGTTGATTGTGACCAACTAACCAAGGCCGCGGGTGTACTTGGTATTGTTGGAAAGGGTGCCAACGGACTTGAGGTAGTCTTTGGTCCTAATCTTGTGAGCCAGGTTAATAACTCTCTTGATCAAGTCCTTGGTGAGCCAGAAAAGACTTTTTGTTCGTTAGATGAGAGGCGAGCAAATCTTCCCACTCAGCACAACGAAGAGGTGGATGAGCTCATCTCTTTGCTTGCTCAAAAAAATACCTTTGATCAAGACGAAGAAGACTTTGACAGTCTTGCCTCTGACTTAGACGCAGACGACTTTGAAGACAACTATGAGGATGACCACGACGCTCCTCGCCTCCTCATAATCAACGGCCCAAACATCAACATGCTGGGCATTCGTGAGCCGGAGATTTATGGAAAAGCTGACTACAGAACCCTTATAGAGACTTGTAAGGAAGAAGCCCTCTCTCAAGGTTTCTCTGATTGTGTGTGTTATCAATCAAACCATGAGGGTGATCTAGTTGATGCAATCCAGGACGCCCTGGGCAGCTACGATGGCATTATTATCAATCCTGCCGCCTATACACACACCTCAGTTGCCCTGCTCGACGCGGCACTAGCGGTGCAAATTCCCATGATTGAGGTGCATCTTACTGACATCTCTACCAGAGAAGACTTTAGGCACATTTCTTATATAAAAGATGCATGCTTTGCTACAGTTGCTGGTAAAGGAATTGACAGCTACAGAGAAGCAATCCAACTGATGGCGACTCATCTCAAAGATGAAGCATAGCCAGTTGCTTATAACCACTTGGCGAGAAACACAAACCTGCTGTAATGCTAAATTTCAGCAGGTTTTTTATGTACACGTAAGTACATCTGACTCGGTTATCACCACATCTACGGCAACATCAAATGCTGTATGAGGAAGCATTGTCTGGCTCAAATTTTGCTGGTAAGCAAGACAAATTTTCTTTCCAGGGTACGTAGACAAGAACCGGTCATAAAAACCAGCACCATAACCCAGACGATATCCCTTTGTATCAACAAGAAGCGCTGGAACAATGCAAATCGAATTGTTCTTCTGGTCCTCAGTTAAAGCGGGTAGCTCTTTTGCTGGTTCTAACAAGTTAAATGGTGCCGCTACCAGCTGCTCCAATGAAACAATGGCAACAAACTCTAAACAATGTCCAGGTAGACAACGAGGTACCGCCACCGCTTTTCCATCGCGTAGAGCGCGCTCAATAAACATCCTGGTAGAAACTTCAGATGAAACAGAAACATACGTTAAAACAGTAGTTGCTTCTGCATATTCAAAAGTTGCAAGAAGTTTCTGAGTAATGCGATCATCAAACACGGACCTCTCTTGCTCAGAAAGAGCTTCTCTTGCTGCTAGACGTTCTTCTCGCAAACGTTGTTTTTCTAATGTCGCAGTATCCATAATGTCTCCCTCCTAGCTAAGAATAGCAACAAATTCTATGGACGTTTTGAGTAGAAACAGACACCTGTCGCAATAAATGTGACTAATTCTCAACAATTTTTATTTAGCTATCTTTTTAGCAAATTCCTGACCTGCGCAAATGTAAACCCTTTCTAACTTGTCAAAATATTGCGTATTTGTCGCTTGTTTAGCACTACATATTGAGTAAAGTTAGAGGTCGCAACTAATATTTGACGTCATTTGTCCAAAGACATACCTGCCGTCATAATTAGTCTCATGATAGTTATTTTGTAAACTGCTGAGCGGCCATGCTCCACTCAACACGCTCAGCATGAACGCGGACGTATATATTGTCCGTGTAAAAAGGAGTATGTTATGCAGGAAACACCAGCACAGGAGGCTTGGGACGGCTTTGTCGGTGGCAACTGGCAAAGAGCTGTTGATGTCCGAGACTTCATTCAGAAGAATTACACCCCTTATGACGGTGATGATTCCTTCCTCGCTGGTCCAACTGAGGCTACTACAAAGCTTTTGGGCGGATGTTATGGATCTCTTTGCACAAGAGACCGCAAACGGTGGCGTACTTGATATGGACACCAAAAAGGTTTCCACTATCACCTCCCACGAGGCTGGCTACATTGACAAACCACTTGAGCAGATTGTTGGTCTCCAGACTGACAAGCCCCTCAAGCGCGCTCTGATGGTAGACGGCGGCGTTCGTATGGCAATGGCTGCATGCAAGGCCTACGGTTATGAAGTTGACCCAGAGATTGTTGACTTCTACACCTATCGTCGCAAGACTCACAACGCGGGTGTTTTTTTGATGTCTACACCGAGGACATGCGTAAATGCCGTCACTCCCACATCATTACCGGTCTGCCTGACGCATACGGCCGCGGCCGCATCATCGGCGATTATCGTCGTGTTGCTCTCTATGGTGTTGACGCTCTTATCACTGATAAGACAAATCAGAAAAACGGTACCGGCTCCATCATGGACGAGAAGACCATTCGTCATCGCGAGGAGCTTTCTGAGCAGATTCGTGCCCTTAAAGAGCTTAAGCAGCTTGGCGAGATTTATGGTTTTGATTTGAGCCGTCCTGCAGAGAACTTTAAAGAGGCAGTTCAGTGGCTCTATCTGGGCTACCTCGCTGCTGTAAAAGAGCAGAATGGTGCTGCAATGTCCATTGGTCGCAACACCACCTTCTTGGACATCTATGCAGAGCGTGATCTTGCTCGTGGTACGTTTACTGAGTCCGAGATTCAGGAGATTGTTGACCACCTGGTTATGAAGCTTCGCATGGTCAAGTTTGCTCGTACTCCTGAGTACAACGAGCTTTTCTCCGGAGACCCTCAGTGGGTCACTGAGTCCATTGGTGGTATTGGTGTTGATGGCCGCTCTATGGTTAGCAAGTCCTGTTTCCGCTGGCTTCGCACCCTTGAAAACATGGGTACCAGCCCAGAACCTAACCTGACTGTTCTGTGGTCTACCAAGCTTCCAGAGGGCTTTAAGCGCTACTGCGCCAAAATCTCTATTACCACCAGCTCCATTCAGTACGAAAATGATGATCTTATGCGTGTCTATCATGGCGATGACTACGCAATTGCTTGCTGCGTCAGCTCCATGCGCGTTGGTAAAGAGATGCAGTTCTTTGGCGCTCGTGCCAACCTTGCTAAATGCCTGCTTTACGCAATCAATGGCGGCCGTGACGAAAAGACCGGCGAGCAGATTGGTCCTAAGTACCGTGCAATTGAAGGCGAATACCTTGATTACGACGATGTCTTCTCCAAGTACTTGGATATGATGCGCTGGCTTGCAGGCGTTTATGTCAACGCTCTTAATGCAATCCACTACATGCACGATAAGTACAGCTACGAGCGCATCCAGATGGCTCTGCACGATGAGCATGTTCACCGTTGGTTTGCAACAGGTATCGCAGGACTTTCTGTTGTTGCCGACTCCCTCTCTGCAATCAAGTATGCAAAGGTAAGGGTTGTCCGCGATGAGACTGGCCTTGTTACCGATTACGTCACTGAGGGCGACTTCCCTAAGTACGGTAACGATGATGACCGCGTTGACACCATTGCTCATGACATCGTTGAGATTTTCATGAACATGATTCGTCAGAACCACACCTACCGTGATTCTGTTCCAACAACTTCTATCCTGACCATTACCCTCAAACGTTGTATATGGTAAGGCTACCGGCAACACCCCTGACGGCCGCCGCGCGGGCGTTCCTTTTGCTCCTGGCGCTAACCCAATGCACCACCGCGATACTCACGGTGCCGTTGCGTCTCTAGCCTCCGTTGCTAAGCTTCCATTCAACGACGCACAGGACGGTATTTCCAATACCTTCTCAATCATTCCTAACGCTCTTGGCAAGGGCTCTGACGTCTACTTCCATGGCAGTGAGCTAGACCTTGACCACATCGACTTCTCTGATATGAATCTTGATATTCAGATTGAAAACAAGATTGATTGCGCCTGTGAGGCAAACCCATCCGCAGCTGAAGGTGCTGAGGATCGTAAATAACAAGCCCTGGCGAGAAGATCTATCTACACGTTTCTTCTCGTCAACAAACTCGTAAGGAGAAACACATGCAGTCCAACGAAGTAGCTTCCGAGCAGATTGACAACCTTGTAAACATGATTGATGGCTATGCCGAGAAGGGCGGTCATCACCTCAACGTTAACGTATTTACTAAGGACACTCTTCTTGATGCTCAGGCACACCCAGAGAAGTATCCTCAGCTGACCATTCGCGTTTCTGGTTACGCTGTTAAGTTCAATTCCCTTACCAAAGAGCAGCAGGACGACGTTATTTCTCGTACCTTCCACGACGCTCTCTAAGGATTTCTTGTCCATGTCTTGTTCTGATACCCACATGGATCTCAATGACCCGCTCACAGTTTGTGGGCGGGTCCACTCTATTGAGACCTTTGGTACTGTAGATGGTCCTGGAACTCGCCTGGTTGTGTTTACCCAGGGATGTCCCATGCGCTGTGCCTATTGTCACAACCCCGATACCTGGCAATTTGGTATTGGAACAGAAAAATCGGTACAAGAAATTCTTGCCACCTTTAACCGCAATAGAGCTTTTTATAGAAACGGTGGAATTACGGCCACTGGTGGTGAACCACTTGCTCAACCAGAGTTTATTGGGGCTCTGTTTGAGGCGGCTCATAATGACCCGCAAGGACGCATTCATACCTGTCTTGACTCTTCTGGCATTGCGTATAATCCGGAAACTCCAGAAAAATTTGAGCGCGTTCTTGATAACACTGATTTAGTGCTCCTTGATATCAAGCACTCTGATCCAAAGGGCCACATTAGTCTTTGCGAAGTTGGCTCAGAAAGACCACTTGCGTTTGGCGATGAGCTTAACCGTAGAGGCATTAAAGTGCTTATCAGACATGTTGTAGTGCCTGGAATTACTGATTCACCAGAAGAACTTGCTGGCGTTGGTAGAATCATTGCTCACTGGGATAACGTTATTGGATTAGATCTACTTCCCTATCACGTGATGGGCGTAAAAAAGTATGAAGAGCTAGGTATCCCTTACAAACTTGCTGACACTCCCGCCATGGATGGTAAAAGATTCCTGAGCTGCGCAAGCAAGTCCTTATCGCCCGTTCCCTTGAACGCAAACAGCTTGGAATGCGCTAAACTTACTAAGTTCACGCATTAATTTACTTCAAGGAGTCACTATGCCAAACGAAGGCAGTTATGAAGCAGCTGTTCGCCGTTCTGATGAAATCCAGGCTGATTTAGCTGAGCATGCAGGAAAGTACAACATGCTTACAGGGGATCGTCCTACCGGAAGACTTCACCTTGGTCATTACTTTGGCACTATTGTTGAGCGCGTAAGACTCCAAAATCTTGGTGTTCATACCAATATTATTATTGCTGACTACCAGGTCATTACAGACAGAGACACCACTGAGCATATTGCAGACAATGTCTACAATATGGTTATTGATTATCTGGCCTGCGGAATTGATCCAGAGAAGACCATGATTTTCACGCATTCTGCGGTCCCAGCTCTCAATCAGCTCATGTTGCCGTTTCTCTCGCTTGTTACCGAGTCTGAGCTTCATAGAAATCCAACCGTTAAGGCAGAGCAAGAAGCATCTGGACATGCTCTCACCGGTCTTCTCCTCACCTATCCTGTCCACCAGGCATGCGACATTCTCTTCTGTAAAGGAAATATTGTTCCTGTTGGTCGCGATCAGCTGCCTCACATTGAGATTACCTCTAAGATTGCCCGTCGCTTTAATGAGCGCTACGGAAAGGTATTCCCAGAGGTCTCTGGACTTCTCACCTCTACCCCATTGATTCCTGGTCTTGATGGCCGCAAGATGAGTAAGTCTTACGGTAACGCTATATCGCTTTCTATGACAGCCGAAGAAACTGCCAAGCTTATCAAGAAGTCCAAGACTGACTCAGAGCGCATGATTACCTTTGACCCAGACAATCGTCCTGGTGTCTCTGCGCTGCTTACCACCGCTGGCATTTGTACTGGCCGTGATCCAAAAGAAATTGCTGAGGAGATTGGCATGGGTGGCGGCGGAGCACTCAAGGCTTACGTCATCGATGCAGTTAATGCCTACTTTGAGCCAATTCGTCAGAGGCGCACAGAGTTTGCAGCTCAGCCAGATCTTATTCGCGATATTATCCACGATGGAAACGCTCGCGCAAACGTTATTGCTAACGCTACGCTTGACGAGGTTCGCGAAGCAATGGGAATGGTCTACTAAGTGTCTGAGCTCACCTTACATGTTGAACGTATGAGCTACGGTCCAGATGCCATCGCTCATACTCCAGAAGGAAAAACCGTCTTCATCTCTGGTGGCGCCGTCCCTGGAGATACTATCAGCGTACAGATTACCGAGGACACAGATAGGTTTTCTCACGCACAACTTGTAAAGGTTTTGGAAGCTTCTGCGTTCAGAGCCCCTCACCCCAATCCCTTTGTGGTGCTCACGGGTGCCACTCCTTGGGGCAACATGCTTTATGAGCAGCAACTTGTCGAGAAACGCAACGGCGTGATATCTGCTCTTGAACGCATTGGGCATTTTTCACACGACGATGTTTCTGAGCTGGTAAAAGACATTGTTTCCCCTGGCGAACCATGGGGTTATCGCAATAAAATTGAACTGGCATTTAATCGCAATGGCAATAAAACCCTGGTAGGCATGTATGCGCCTAATGGACAGGACATTGTTCGCATTAAAGACTGTCCGCTCTTAGATAAAAGCAACCAAAAGGCAGTTGGTGCCGTAAGCGGCGCCCTCTCCTATCTCTCGGGCTCTCACGAGCTTGGTATAGAACGTATTGGCATCAGAGTGTCCAGACGCACTAAAAGAGCTTGAGGTGGCGCTCTGGACCGCTCCGAGCGGCTTCCCACGCACACAAGTGGCCCGCGTTTTGAGTGACGCAGTCAAGGCAACAAGTATTGTCCGCGTTATGACCAAAGGCCCAAGTAAGGCACGCCGTGTTGTAGGAGTTGAGCGTCTAAGCGGCTCCGGCTCATGGAGCGAGCTTATTGATGGTCAGAAGATGCAGCTTTCTGCACCTTCATTTTTCCAGGTCAACACTAAAGGTGCCGAGAAACTCGTTGAGCTTGTACTTTCTGGTTTGGATGTTCAACCAGACGACGAGGCTATGGACCTTTATTGTGGAGCAGGAACCTTCACCCTTCCTCTGGCAAAGCGTGCAGGTTTTGTTTCTGCTGTTGAAGCTTATGGTCCAGCTGTTAGAGATCTTCGCCGCAATCTTGAGCTGGCCAAGCTTGATAACGTTGACGCGGTAGGCGGCGACGCAGGTAGAGAATTCCCCGATACAGATGCTGACGTGATTATTGTTGATCCTCCTCGTGCAGGACTTGCTCCTGAAGTGATACAGCAACTTTCCAAGCAGTCTGCACGTGCTATTGCCTACGTTTCATGTGACCCCGCAACACTAGCGCGCGATCTTAAGCGTTTTGTTGAAATTGGTAAATACAAACCGGTAAGCGTCACTCCAGTAGATCTTTTTCCGCAGACCTTCCATGTTGAGAATGTCGCTCTCTTAACCCGAAAATACTCCGATGCTGTCAACGTCGTCGCCAAGGTTGACACGAAGACCATGTCGACAAAAGAGCACACAAAAACATAAGGACGTGGATTTGAGCACTTCAGTATGATAGAGACCATGTGAGACAAGTCCTAGATTCAAGCTAGGAGGAATAGATATATGGCAAAGAAAGAAGTTAAAACAAACCTTTGGGTAGCTGCTCAGCTAGATGAGTGTAATATTCAGTTTGATGCGCAAGGAAGTAACGTCAAGGAGCTTGATAATGCTTTGAAGACAGCATCGAAGCGCGGCACCGGCAATGCTGGCTACCCAGAGTATGTGGCCCTTATCGACGATTTTGTTCTGGTTGTTGAGGACAAGGCTGATTTAGATAAGCACATGAAGCTAACTGATGGTGGCGTAATTGATATGTCTGTCAAAGCAGTCACTGAATATGCAGTGAACGGGGCATACTTCTACGCGAAGCATATTGCACAAAACAGTACTTTCAAGAAGGTGTTCTCAGTCGGTGTTTCTGGCGATGGAAAGCATCACAAGATTACGCCGCTGTATGTAGATGACCGTGAGGGCTACAAGCAACTTGAAGACCTGGAAACCTTTGTCGGCTTCTCCCTGAAAACATTCAAGAGTTTTACACGCGATACGTTCTTGAGGAGCTGACGGATGTTGAGAAGACAACCGAGCAGATTCTGAAGGATGCTGCTGAGCTGCATGAGTATTTACGCACATACGGGACGCTGAAGGACCAAGACAAGCCACTGGTTGTTGCTGGCATTCTACTTGCGCTGGACGAGATTAAGTCCGGCGGATTCTCGATTAAGAGCCTTACCGGAGACCAGCTCGCTGGGAACCGTGACGGTGACAAGCTGATGAGCGCCATCAAAAATCGCCTGACCCGCTCGAACGTTGGCCCGGAGGCGAAGAAGGACAAGCTCTTGTCCGAGTTTGCAATCTTGCAGACAAGCTTCCGTCTCAACGAGGGTGAACGACACGCTTGGCAAGACACCGCTCAAATTCTACACAGAATTCCTGAACGAACACGTGTTCAAGAATATTAAGTACCAGAAGACTAGCGAGGACTTTATCGGCCGATTCTACGGCGAGTTCATGAGCTATTCCGGCGGTGACGGCCAGACGCTGGGCATCATCCTGACACCTCGCCACATCACTGACCTGATGTGCGAACTTGTGGACATCCAAGCAGATGATGTCGTTCTTGACCCGACTTGTGGCACGGCGGGCTTCCTGATTTCTGCGATGCATCGCATGCTGTCCATGGCTGACAGCGAAAGCCAGCGCAGGAACATCAAGAAGAAGCAGCTGCACGGTTTCGAGCTTCAGAGCAACATGTTTGCGGTGGCTGCTGCGAACATGATTCTGCGAGAGGACGGAAACAGCAATTTGGAGTGCACGGACTTCCTCAAGAAGAATCCGGCGCAGGTGCAGTTGAAACAAGCGACAGTTGGCCTGATGAATCCCCCGTACTCACAGGGGACGAAGGCTGACCCTGAGCAGTACGAGCTGGCGTTCATAGAGCACATGCTGGATTCTCTGACTGTCGGAGCACGTGCTGCTGTGATTGTTCCACAGTCTTCTATGACGGGCAAGAGCAAGGCCGAGCAGGCCTTCAAAGAGTCCATCATGAAGGAGCACACGCTGGAGGGCGTCATCACTTGCAACACTGACACGTTTTTATGGGGTCGGCACGAACCCAGTCATCGCGGTGTTCACGGCGCATGAGCCTCACGATGCGGACAAGGTCTGCAAGTTCATTGACTTCAGGGACGACGGCTACGAGGTCCGAGCTCATGTCGGCTTGGTCGAGGGTGACTCCGCGAAGGACAAGGAACAGCATCTACTGGATGTTTGGACCGGACGTGTCGAGGCTCCGTCGAAGTTCTGCGTTGAGTCCACTGTGAAACCGGAAGATGAATGGCTACACTCATTCTACTACTTCAACGACGAGATTCCGACGGATGCGGACTTCGAGAAGGCAATTGGCGACTACCTGACCTTCGAGTTCTCGATGGTGATGCAGAACCGCGAGTACCTGTTCGATGGAGGTGACGGCGATGCAGAGGCTTGATGAGAAGACGTGGATTGATAAGAAGATTCCTGAGGTCTTCGAGCACGTACAGCGTGGAAAGCGGCTAAAGAACGCCGACCATGTACCGGGAGTTATACCTTACGTGTCGTCAACGGCAAATAATAATGGTGTCGATGACTATATTGAGGCGACGCCGGGGACGCGCGTCTTTAGTGACTGCATCAGCTGGCGAACAGCGGAAGTGTTGGAACTGCATTTTATGAGCCGTTCCATTATGTGGCAAGCGATCATGTTACGTCTCTGAAGAAGGAAGGACTGACGGCTCAGCAATATTTGTTCTTGACATCAGTCGTTGAGAAGCAGAGTGTCAATTTCAACTTCAATAGAGAAATCAACAATGCACGAATTTCAAACATGAGAGTGCTGCTCCCCGTCACCGACAATGGCGAGCCAGATTATGAGTATATGGAGCAATACGCTGCTGAGGCGCGCAAAGTAAAGCTGGCGAAGTATCTTGAGTACGTACAGAAGCGCATCGACAAACTAGGCGATTACGTCAATATTCCTTCTCTGGATGAGAAGGAATATACGAAATTCAAAGCATTTGGCGATGATGGGCTGTTTGAGATTGCTGCGACGAGCAGCAGTATCGACGGCATTCGTTTAAAGATCGGAAAAGACCAATCTCTGCCATATATCACTCGTACTAATAATGGCAATGGTATTGCTCGATTCGTTAGCGAGAACAATATGGCCTTCGGATATGACGATGCGGGATGCATTACAGTTGGGCTTGATACTCAAACGGCATTTTACCAGCCACATAAGTTTGTGACTGGACAAAACATTCAAGTTATCACAGGTGGCATGTTTAATGAGTATTTGGCTCAGTTCATCATTCCATTGATGCGAATACAGATGAGGGCGAAGTTCAATTGGGGTGGAAACGGTGCTACGCTTGGGCGAATGAAGACTTTGGAATTGATGCTTCCCGTTAACGATTCGGGTGAGCCTGATTTCGAATATATGGAGCAATACAGCAAGAACATGATGCTGCGCAAATATCAGCAGTATCTGGCATTCTTGGATACAAAGGGGTGATTTATAGCCCATCGTCGCAGTGGAAGCGGGCTTTTACAAAAACAAAGAAAGTACGAAGAAATAATGCCAACACGACTAATAGAAAGAAGCGGGTGTTCGGGTACATTCGAGTCTCGACTTATATGCAGGTCGAGAGGAGATATTCCTTGGACGACTAAGAGAACAAGACTTACGAGCGCGCGCACAAGGGAGGTTGCGAGCTCGTGGAAAACGTTTGCCTACTAAAGCGGATTTAATTATGAGGGTTCAATGGGATATATAAATTCAATAAAAATTGCTCTGCTTATTTTTCCCGTTTTGGCATTTTTCATTACCTTGCCCTATATGATTATCAACTATCGCAAATACGGCTCTATTAACAAACTTAGGACTTTAATTTCATATTCTTTTGTTCTGTATTTGCTTACCATGTATTTCTTGGTAATCCTGCCGTTGCCAGATCCAGATACGGTTCATACCACCTACGCACAGATGCTTAATCTGGTTCCCTTTTCCTTTGTTTTTGATTTCTTAAAAGAAAGTCCTTTTGAGATTTCTAAGCCTGCAACGTGGGCTCTTTCAATTAAGGATCCAACGTTTTATGTTCCTGCTTTTTAACGTTTTGATGCTCATGCCTTTTGGTATGTATCTTCGATATTATTTCAAATGCAGCTTTAAAAAGACGCTTTTGCTTACTGCGCTTCTCAGTCTGTTCTTTGAACTAACTCAGCTCTCTGGTCTTTATTTCCTCTATCCAGGACCGTATCGCCTTGCCGATATTGACGATATTATTCAAAACACCACAGGTGGTTGCATTGGATATGCTCTTGGCGCGCTGGCCGTTTGGCTGCTTCCTTCTAGAGATAAAATTGACAAGGAAGCGCTTGAGGCAGGCTCGCAGGTATCCCAAATTCGTGTTGGCCTATCATTGCTCATCGATACGATTATTGTGGCCATCCCTTACAATCTCTCAAACACCACAATCCCTTTTTCGCTCTTTATTGCTCTCTACTTTGCCGTAATTCCACTCTTTAATGGCAAAACGCTTGGTAGCGCTTTATTGCGTTTTAAGCTCTCATACGAGAAACAAAGAATTTCTCGCACTGTGCTTAGAGGATTGTTCATTACGAGCTATTTCTATCTAATTCCTGACGGCCTGTTGTTTTTGACTAATGATTTTAATAAGACTCCAGATTCGATGTTATTTCTTGCGCTCTTTCCCATTTTATTTGCAGCTTTAATTCTTTTCTTTTTTATCACTGTTGTGCTAATGCTGATGAACAAACGATTCTTGTTTGATCGACTATCTGGTTCCAGCTATACAAGTACAGTGCAAAATGAACAGCCCACTGAAATTGATTCGGTGGAAACTCAAGCGGAGACTCAAGTTAAAAAGATAGATGCTCCTGAATAACAACAATTATGCTAAAAAAATAAACCTTTTATATATGCAGGTCAGAAGTGCGCTTACCACTCTAAGTAATGTTCTTTCAATTATCTACGGTTTTCTTGTTGCATAAGTTTTCAGAAAAGTGTAAAAAAATACATTGCAATCAAGTACCCTTGAATGCAAGATAAGTATTACTCGAGTAAGGGGCTCGAGATACGGAGAGGAATGTATTATGAAGGCAACAGTTAATGAGGATTGCATCGGTTGCGGTCTCTGTGAGAGCGTCGCTCCTGAGGTATTCGAGATCGGCGATGACGGTCTTGCTCACGCTATTGAGGAAGAGGTTCCTGAGGCTGCAGAGGATGCTGCACAGGAGGCATGCGACGGCTGCCCAGTCACCGCTATTGAGCTTGACTAGCTTTTAGCTTAGCTTTTCTTTCTTAGTATGTAAGCCTGATGGGTTTCTCGCCTATCAGGCTTCTTTTTTGGGTACAGTATCAGCATAAGTACAACTGATAAGGAACACACATGATTCTTGCATCACAATCCCCTAGGCGCCTTGAGCTTATGCAGTCTATGGGTATAGATCCTCAGGTTATGCCTGCTGATATTGTCGAAATTTGTAGAGAGGACGAGAAGCCCCTTGCGCTCGTAAAACGCTTGGCACAAGAAAAGGCCATTGCGGTGTGTTATAAGCTCATGGAGCAGCCTAACTTTGAGCAGCTCAACAATGAGATTGTTCTTGCAGCAGATACCATTGTTTGGACAGACGACGGCGAAGTTTTTGGCAAGCCAATAAATGTTGAAGACGCAAAATATATGCTTTCCAAGCTTTCTGGCCAGACTCACCACGTATCCACCGGTGTTGCTCTGCGACGCTTTAAGGCTTTCAAGTCCCCTTCTCCTGACGGAGCACCATCTGTTATTGCCGTAGCGTTTGTGGAGACTACTGACGTTACGTTCTTTGAGCTCTCCGAAGACGAGATTGCTGCCTACGTTGCGTCTGGAGAGCCTATGGACAAGGCTGGCGCTTACGGCATTCAAGGCAATGGCCGCTATCTGGTACAAAACATTCAAGGAGATTACGAGAATGTCGTGGGACTCCCTGTCTCATTGCTTTCTCGTGAGTTGGTCAAATTTACCGGCAATCATGACTATCTAGAGCATGCTCTTGCAGGTCGTAAGCACTAAAAGCTGCTTCTATAGATAATAGAAAACCCTCGCATCGCCGTGGATGAACTGCCTCCCATTTCTTAGACACGAGAAATGGGAGGCAGTGCGAAACACACCTAAGTCAGATAATCTGTCAAAAAGACGTATACATTACGCTGAAAATACCTCAAACGTGCAGATTATCTTTATTAGGGTGTGTAAAATGCCCGCATCTGAGCAGAATATCTGACTTAGGTGTGTTCCGTAGATACTAAATTTATCGATAGTTAAATTTCTTATATTAGTCTATTCATGTTTAAGCATATTAGATGAAGTTTATGCATAGAGATGCATATCAGGTAGTACGACCACCTAGCTGCCTAGCTATCTTGATTAGGAACATGTCGATTCTTCGGCAGAACCTACCAAAGCTGCACCATTTTGTTCGCCAGGCCTAAAAGCCAACGCTAACACGCTACAGAATCATAATCACCCGCATATGAACTGTCTCCCATTTCTTTTGTCCAAGAAATGGGAGACAGTTCAGGATGCGAGGGTTTTGCTTTTAGATTTGAAAGAACGTTTAGTTGAACTTAACAACCTTCTGAGCAACGCGATAGCCACCGATGGTGACTGTCTTGCCAATCTTGCCAGGAAGATTTGTAGCAGTGCCTACAAGACCGTAGCGAGCCTTGCGGTACATCTTCTTGTCATAAGCGCGAAGCTCATCCCAAAGCTCCTCAAGCTGGTCCATAGCGTCCTCACGGTCACTCATCTTAGAGAAAACTGAGCAAATAGCCATGATGATAGTGAAGTAACTCATCATGTACGTCTGAAGACGTGGAGAAGAGATGTCGTCGTAGATGTGATATGCGTGCATCATATTGCGCGCTACGCGCCAATAATGATCAACGCGACTTGTTAAGACCTTCTCGTTAACTGATTGATCGTCTCGACCAATGAAGTAACGATATAGGTCAACGTCAACATAGTAGATAGTCTTTACCTTAGGGAATGGAACGTAGGCATAGACGTTATCCACATAGAAGGTATGCTCAGGCATCTGGATATTTGCAGAGCGCAGAATCTCAACGCGGTAGGTAATTGCGTGCATCAAAAGGTACTGAGACAGCTTGAAGCGGCCAATCTCGTCCCAGCCAATAATCTTGTTGGTAGGAACAGCATCGCGATAATCTACAAAGTTCTGTGTGTTGTCCTCAACGTGCTCGTAGACGTAATTAGAGAGAACCAGGTCAACAGGATTATCAGAAGCAACAAAGGTGCGAAGCTGCTGAAGGAAGGTCTTCAGAGCATCACCATCTACCCAGTCATCTGAGTCAATGTTTTTGAAGTACACACCGTCAGCATGAGAAACGGCTTTCATAACAGCAATGCCATGGCCGCCGTTCTCTTGGTGAACTGCCTTGATGATGTTGGAGTAACGCTCCTGCCAAGCGTCGGCTTTAGCAGCGGTGTCATCTTTTACAGAGCCGTCATCAACAATAACAATCTGCACGTCATCGGCGTAATCAGAGCCCTCAAGAATAGATTCAATGCAGTGATCCATGTACTCAGAAGAGTTATAGCATGGAATACCAAAGGTAATTGTCTTTTTCATGCAAGCTCCCTATGCCTGATGAGCAATAAGCTCGTCAGAAAGTTCCAAAGCAGAAGCAACAACGCCATCCATATCGTAGTAACGATACTCAGCAAGACGACCAACTGCGTGGAAGTTCAGAATGCCAGAAGTGCGCTCCTTGTAAGAGCGATACAGCTCCTGATTTTCTGGCTCGAGAATAGCGTAATAAGGGGTCTGGCCACTTTCTGGAACATATGCATGTGAGTATTCACGCATGATGGTTGTTTTACCAGGAAGAACCTGACCAGTCATATTCTTGAACTCGGTGATGCGAGTAAAGTCCTCACTGGTGGTGTAATTGACGGTACCAACAGGTTGGAACTGATCTTGATCAAGGGTCTCAAACTGCATATCAAGCGTACGATAAGGCAGAGCACCCTGATCAAGGTTGAAAAGCTCATCCAGAGGACCGGTGTAAATTACCTCACCTGCAAATGGTTTCTCGCAAACACTCACATTAGAAGTGGTGAGCTTCATGATGTCGCGGACATCAACATCTAGGAAGACATCAATCAAATCATGATCGAGCATATTCTCAAAGAGCTTGGTGTAGCCCTCTTTTGGCATTCCCTGATACGTTGCACCTGGGAAGTAGCGATCATCATCACCAACAAAGATTGGAACGCGACCTGTGATGGACTTGTCAATCTGGTCTGGAGTCTTTCCCCACTGCTTCATGGTGTAATGCAGAAAAACGTTCTCGTAAACGTAGTCGGCAATCTCTTCCAGATCTGGATCGTTCTTCTCGCGAAGCTCCATGATAGGAACTTTAACGTTCTCACCAAACGTGAGAACCAGCTTCTGATAGAGTTTCTCGCCACGCTCTTCTCCAAAGGCAAGCTTCAAAGACTGGTGGTTAAAAGGAACCGGCATCAGCTGGCCGTTAATATTAGCCAGAACTTTGTGCTGGTAGTCAGTCCACTCAGTAAAACGCGAGAGGAACTGGTGAACACGGTCACTCATGGTGTGATAAATGTGTGGACCGTACTCGTGAACAAGAACGCCCGCGTCATCAAGGCGATCGTAAGCGTTGCCGGCAATGTGGTTTCTGCGCTCAAAGATTGCTACCTTTGAATTGCAGTTTTCTGCCATACGACGAGCAACAACTGCACCTGCATAGCCAGCTCCAACAACAATAACGTCGTAGTTGTCGGGGTTAAAACCAGCAGGAAGACCATGATTGATAGACATGTAAACCTCCGTGTGCGCCTAAGTGCGCAGGATTTGTATGTGAAAACTGTTTTCATTTTAACACGCGTCTATAAAGTGAGACACGCGGGGCGCAAAGCTCTGCCGTTAGGCGTAAAATATGCAACTAGTGTGAAAATGCATTTCTTAGCTCTTTGTGTCTGACTTTCGTACAAACTACAAGTTGAGAAGTGCAAAACTCAACGAGGCACAGATATCAACTTATGATTGGAGCACGACACATGAGCAAGTTTCTTGACCGTATGAAAGAAACCGCTAAGTCCGACGTAAAGACTATTGTTCTTCCAGAGGGCGAGGACCAGCGTACCATCGATGCAGCTAAAAAGATTGTTGCAGAAGGTATTGCAAAGGTCATTATTCTTGGCGATCCTGAGCAGATTGATGTTCCAGGCGCAACTGTAGTAGACCCTGCTACTGACGAGCGTCATGAGGCATATGCTCAGAAGTTTGCTGAACTTCGTGCTCGCAAGGGCGTTACCATTGAGGAAGCTCGCAAGCAGATGAACGACGCTACCTATTTTTGCAACCATGATGGTCAAGATGGGCGATGCTGACGGTCTGGTTTCTGGCGCTTGCCACTCTACCGCAAACACCTTGAGGCCTGCACTGCAGATCATCAAGACCGCTCCTGGTACCAAACTTGTTTCTGCATTCTTTATTATGAGCACTTCAACTGACTTTGGCGAGGACGGCACCCTGCTCTTTGCTGACTGCGGTCTCAACATTGATCCATCCGCAGAGGAGCTCTCCGAGATTGCTCTTGCTTCCGCTGATTCTTGGCGCGCATTTATGAGCGACGAGCCTCGCGTTGCCATGCTCTCCTACTCCACTATGGGCTCTGCTGGCGGTGCAACTGCTGAGAAGGTCCAGGAGGCCACAAAGCTTGCTCCACGAGAAGAACGCTGAGCTTGCACTCGACGGCGATCTTCAGCTTGACGCAGCTCTTGTTCCTGAGGTTGGTAAGCTCAAGGCTCCATTCTCTAAGGTAGCAGGAAACGCAAACATCCTGGTCTTCCCTAATCTTGAGGCTGGAAACATTGGCTATAAGCTCGTTCAGCGCTTCAGTGGTGCTGAGGCATACGGTCCAATCCTTCAGGGCATTGCTCGTCCTGTCAACGACCTCTCCCGTGGTTGCTCCGCTGACGACATTGTTGGCGTTGTTGCAATTACTGCTGTTCAGGCTCAGATGGCAGACAATAACTAACCGCCTACCTGCCGTTCGGCGAAATTTCACCACATTGGTGTAAAACTTGCTATACTATGCCAGCCTCATTTGGAGGCTGGCATTTTTTCTTTAGCTGGAGGTTATTATGGCTACTATGGTTACTCTTTCTAGTGGCTCTCTTACTGCTTCAATTGATACTCTTGGTGCACAACTCATGAGCTTGCGTTTAGACGAAGCTGAGTACCTTTGGCAAGGAGATCCTACGTGGTGGCCTCGACGCGCTCCTATCCTCTTCCCCATTGTTGGCGTTCTCAAAAACGGCGACGCTGAATCCGCTGAAGGAACGATTACTCTGGCCCGTCACGGACTTGCACGTCTCAATGAATTTGAGGTTGTCGAGAAAAAAACAATTCTTCTGTAACACTCCAACTGACAAGTACAGAAGAGACTCGCAAGTCTTATCCGTATGACTTTTGAACTTAGGCTGATTTTTCTCGCTCTCTAACAATACGTTGACACAAACATATGAAGTCACCAATCCTGGAAATGTTGTACTGCCCTTTACCCTTGGAGCGCATCCAGCGTTCAATATTCCTGTTCCGGGCGTTAAAGCAGGCTCTTTGGATCAGTATCACCTCTTGTTTACGCACTCCTGGACCAGCTATGGCCCCTCTATTACTGATGAGGGTCTTTGCGATTACACAACTCCACAGAGGCTTATCGTGGACTCTGATACGCTTCCCCTGTCTTGGGAGCTTATTGATCGCGAGAAGACCATCACACTTCAAGACATCCCTGATAGCCGCATTACGCTAACAGCTAACGTAGGTGCTACATCTGAGACTCATGGCATTCAAATGGACTTTGAAGGCTTTGATTACCTTGGTATTTGGAGTGCTGCCTCCGGTTGTCCGTTTGTTGCACTTGAACCCTGGTGTGGCATTGCCGATACCGTTGATTGTGACGGCATCTTTGAACACAAGCCGGGTATCATAAGCCTTGAGCCTGGCCAAAGTATTGCTAAAACTATGAATATCAGGGTCTTCTAATGTTTATCAGAAGAGCTGCTGCTAAAGACCTCAGCGCTGTTGCAGATTTGTACGACATAGGTCGTCAGACTATGTATCAGCAAAATAACACGTTTCAATGGAATGAGAACTATCCTCTCTTGGAAGACGCTGTTGCTGATTATGAAAGATGTGGCCTTTTTGTAGTCACTGAAGATGAAACATCTGAAGAAATCATTGGCTGTTTTTTCGCTTTTAGCGGGACCAGATGATGCATACACCAATATTGCTGAAGGTAGCTGGATAAATGACTTCGATTATGTAGTTATTCATCGAGTAGCTGTTAAATATACAGGTCGCGGAATTGCAACCTACATGTTTAGATGGATTTGTGAGAACTATCCCAATGTGCGTGTAGATACACATGAAGTAAATACCATAATGCAGCAAACACTTAAGCGAGCTGGTTTTATTCACTGCGGTCACGTATTAGGACATGATGCAAAGCCTCGCTATGCTTTCCACTTTGCACACAATTAATTGATCCGTAATTCATGCATCAAAAAGAACCTGCGAATTAATTTTGCAGGTTCTTTTTATGTTTAAC
The DNA here is from genome assembly GCA_916438965.1 of uncultured Atopobium sp. GTDB lineage: Bacteria > Actinomycetota > Coriobacteriia > Coriobacteriales > Atopobiaceae > Lancefieldella. Next base: position 752,225 of record CAKAGI010000001.1, read on the forward strand.
TTACTGCTCCGCAAGCGTTACTTAGAGCGCTTCTTTCCAAAAAAACACCAAGAGCAATAAGAAGAGAGGATATAGCTGCTACAGACGCTGCAGCAAAAGAAACATCGCCAGTTGAAGGAAGCTTAGACTCTTTCTTCTTTGGCTTCTTAGGAGTCTCTGAAGGAGGAGTGGTTGGGGTTGGAGGAATGTGAGTGTTTGTAATAGTAAATCCGCTGGTAGAATCACCAGTTACTTCTGCGGTATATCCCTCGACCTGATCTTCAACAAAGGTGTAGGCAATAGCGGTAGTAGTTCCGGCCTGGTTCTTATCAAGGTTGTTGAATGTGGCAGTCCAACCATTTGCGTCAGAGAGAACCTCACTTTTACCAGTATCTACACCATCAGCATAAAGATGAACAGTAACGGAAGTTGGACGAGTGCCGTCAGCATTATTCTGATCATTCCAAACCTTTGAGACAGAAACACTTACCTGCTGATCACCAGTTGCAGTACCAGCACCACGAGGATTAATCCACCAGCCCTCACGAGTGTAGTTTAGAGTGTTGCCATCAAAATCGAGAGTTGCTCTGTTATCAACCTGGGTTACATTAGCTGGAACAATAGTCTTGTACTCAAGCCAGCAGTCCTGAATGAGTGGATTGAAGCCAAGAAAGTCAACCTGATCATTAAGACGTGCAAAGTCAAGCGTATATCCATTAGGGGTAAAGGTAATGGCAGCAAGAATCTTCTCTGCCGGAACAGTCAGAACAGGGCCGCCTACAAGGTGAAGAAGGAAAGAATGCTTAAGATAAGGTCCCGCAAGCTCATCCGCTGGGTTAACGCCGGTGCCTGTAAGCTTTGATGCATCAACTGTATAAGGATTAACAATCTGATCCTTGACTGTTGTATTAAAAAGGCCAACCTGAGTAATATCACTTGGAGTAATATTTACAACCCAACTGGTCACATAGTAATCGCTTCCGGTCTCAATAGTTGCACCAGAAGGAAGAGAATACGTTGTTTCAGCAGTTGCACCCGTCCTGTTGTACTTGGTAATTGCAGGGTCCATTGCAGCAATTGAGCCACCATACGTCATGTTGAGATGAGTGTCTCCAATGTAGAGCGTTGTACTTCCATTACCTCGTTGAGCAATAGCGTTTGACCAATTAAGCGAAAAAGACATCTGGCCATGAACGTTACGAAGACCTGCAATATTGTTATTGAAGGTAACAGTCATGGTATCAGGATTGCTGGTAGGAGTTGCAGTACCAACAGAAATACTATTTCCATTTGCATCTACTCCCATAACCTCAAAAGGAGCAGGAGTATTATTTTCAAGTTCTGCAGGAATCCTAATGGTAAATGTATCACCTGGCTGTGCAGGATAAGCATCATTAAGTGCATAATCAAAACTAACGCGTACGTTACTACCAACCAATGATGTATAACTAATATTTGAAATAGTTGGCGTGTACTCAATGGCCTGTGCTTGAGTGTTGAATACCGTAAGCGCGGCAAATACCGTGAGCATGAACATAAAGACACAGCTCAGAGATTTACTGATTAAGCTCTTAGCCTGCATGATACTCCTTACCTTTAGTTCAAAAAATTATCTCTCCATGCAGAGCTTCTGTACAAAGAAATGAGTTCCTTTTTGAACTACAACTACAATACATACAAATATAAAGTTCTAAATCATTAGTGTCAAAGAACTATCTATATTTTCATAAAAAAACTCCCGCAAATTTATGCGGGAGTTACTAAGTACCACAGATTGCAGACAAAACCTACTTGCCCAGAAGCTCCTGAACATCAAGAGCAATCATGTACTCCTCATTAGTAGGAACAACCAGGACGCGGACCTTTGAATCTGGAGCAGAGATGTCACGGATTTCACCGGAGCGAACCTTGTTCTTCTCCTCATCAATCTTGACGCCCATCCACTCAAGCTCTTTGGCAACGCCGAGGCGCATCTCATCGGAGTTCTCGCCAATGCCAGCAGAAAATGCCATGGTATCAAAGCCGTGCATAGCCTGAGCCATCTCCATAATGAGCTGAGAGGTACGATAATAGAACATCTCAAGTGCGAGCTGGCAGTCCTTGTCACCTGCGTGAGCGCCATCCTCAATATCTCTGGAATCAGAGTGTCCGGATAGGGCAAGAAGACCAGACTGCTTGTTCATCATAGTATCAATCTCATCGATGGAGTAACCACCAACGCGAGAGAGATAGAAAACAGTGGCTGGGTCAATGGTGCCGCAGCGAGTGCCCATGATAAGGCCATCGAGTGGCGTGAGGCCCATGGTGGTCTCAAGATCGCGACCATCCTCAATAGCGGAAAGAGAAGCGCCAGAACCAAGGTGGCAGCTGACCAGCTTATGAGTCTGACCATTGGTGAACTCATTGGTTGCGCGCCAAATGTAGCGGTGAGAAGTACCGTGAGCACCGTACTTGCGGACGTGATACTTGTCAACAACATCACGAGGAAGCGCATAGCGATGAGCCTTCTCTGGCATGTTGTAGTGGAAAGAAGTATCGCAGACAATTACATTGCCAACCTCTGGGAAGAGTTCACGGCAAATCTCAATAACGTCAGCCTCAGCATAGTTGTGAAGAGGAGCAAGTGGTGCAACCTCGCGGACCTGAGCCAGGACCTTATCGTCTACGACAGCAGACTCTGGGAAGTACCAACCACCCTGAACAACGCGGTGACCAATACCATCGATTGGCTTATCAAGCGTCTTGAGGATGTCAAAAACATGCTTAATAGCAGTTTTGTGATCTGGAAGAGCAACCTCGAGCTTCTGCTTCTCTCCACCAAGCTCCTCATGACCAACAAAAAAGAACCTTCGATACCAATACGCTCGCAGTTTCCCTTTGCGTAAACCTCGCGGGTGTCAACGTCAAGAAGCTGGTACTTAAGAGACGAGCTGCCGGCGTTGATAACCAGTACGTTCATGTGACTCCTCTTTCCGTGAAGCGGTGTAGAACTATGAGCCTTCTACTCTCCTGCTTCAAAATAAACATAACCGCATGACATCATAAACCCCAAGATGCCTTGGAACAAAATGTACAAGCAAAAAACTTTAATATTTTTTTATTTTGCAACCCATGGAATCGTCCATCTGCTTGCCACCCAAAATGTGGAAGTGGACGTGATTGACTGACTGACCGCCATGCTTTCCAGTATTGGTAATTACACGGAATCCCGTCTCTTTAATTCCCATCTTTTCTGTTACTGCAGCAATAGCCTTTGTGACACTTTCAAGCGTTGCGGCAGGAATACCATCAATGATGTTGTTGTAATGGTTCTTAGGCACAACAAGAACATGAACAGGCATAAGAGGGTTTAGATCATTAAAAGCTACAACATTTTCATCTTCATAGAGAAACTCTGTAGGGATTTCTTTGTTTGCAAGCTTACAAAAAATGCAATCTGACATAGCCTCTCCTTTACTCGTCTAAATATGCTGTAGAAGGTGCTGCGGTTGTATCGGTAATTGCAGCTCCCGCCTGAGACTCATCAAGCAAAACCTTGACCTTTTGCTCAGCCGTATCAAGTCTTCCTCTAAGATCCTTTACCAGTTCTACACCACGAGCATATAGAGCAAGGGACTCTTCAAGCTCTAAATCTGCGCCTTCAAGCTTACGAACAATCTGCTCAAGTTCAATGGAAGCATCTTTAAAAGTCAGTTCTTCAGTCTTCTTAGTATCCATATCATTCCCCTTATCTATGAAAACTCAATCTCTGAAACGGTTGCCTTAATTGTTCCGTCCGTCATTTTGACGAGCAAAGAATCTCCAACCGAAGCATCTTTGGCAGTTTTTACGACAGACCCATTTTCATATTGAACATATGCATATCCCCTTGTAAGAACCTTTAAAGGAGAAAGTGCATCCAACTTGCCTGCAAGTGATGAAAGTTGAGCCTCATATGGATGAAGCATGGCAGCACTTGCTCTGGTAAGTCTTTGTGACTCTACCGCAAGCATCTCTTTCTTTCTTGAAAGAAGTGCCGGCAGAGCATCCATAAGTCTTTGTTCTGTCTGATTAAGATCTTCTGTTCTTGACGAAATAATGTATGTAGGATCCTTCAAGCAAGGACGATTAGACAATATTTCTAGCTGATAGTTTTTACTTGATAGCGCATTTTTCATCGCCAGGTTTGAGCGCTGCTCAACAGTAGTAAGACTCGTCTTGTAGAATTGCAAAATCTTTCTAGTTGCATTTCCAAGGCGAGAAATTCTGTTGTTGAACGTAGTCTGTAACTCACTAATCGCAGGGGCTACGGACTCTGCAGCAGCGGTTGGCGTTGATGTTCTTCTATCAGAGACCATATCTGCAATGGTGGTATCTGGCTCATGTCCAATACCCGTAATAACCGGGACAGGACATGCAGCAATAGCGCGTGCCACTCCTTCATCGTTAAAGCACATAAGATCCTCGAAGGATCCGCCGCCACGAACTAACAAGATTGCGTCTGGATGTGTAGTTGCAGCAACCTGGAGCGCTCTCACAATAGTTGCAGGCGCGTGAGTACCCTGAACAGCGCATCCGGATACCTCGAGCTCTACAAGAGGATTTCTACGTGCAAGCGTTCGCTTAACGTCATCAATAACGCTTCCAGAAAGAGAAGTTACTACGCCAATACGCGTACAAAACTCTGGAATGGAGCGCTTTCTAGAGATATCAGTAAGACCTTCTTTTTCTAGCTTTTTAGCAAGCTGGGCTACCTTTTGGCGAAGGTCTCCTTCTCCTGCTATCTGAATAGTGCGTGCATGAAAAGAAAGTTTGCCGCTTGAAGCATAGATATCAAATTTTCCTGTCATTTGAATCTTCATGCCGTCTTGTAGCGTAATACCACTTGCAGCATAAATCTTTGCCCACACAATAACTGACATGGAGCTAACAGGATCTTTAACATCAAAATAGCAGTGTCCTGACTTGTAGTTTGGTCCCCTAAATCCAGAGACCTCACCAACTACTGTCATAGAGGGCATTGCAGCAACTTCATTTTTTGCAAAAAGTACAGCGTCAGATACTGAAAGAACAGAATCTTTCCTTCTCTGGTACTTCAATCATTACTAGTTCCTATTTCTTGAAGAACCAAGCAAGTACAAGAGCTGAAGTGCAGATACCATTGCAGCAGCTACATAGGTAAGAGCAGCAGCAATAAGAACCTTTCTGGCACCAGCGTAATCAAATCCTGCGGGAGCGTTTGCTTTTAAGAATGCAAGACCGCGCCTTGAGGCGTCAATCTCTACAGGAAGCGTAACTATATGAAACAGGAAAGTAAGAGCATAGAGCCAAATTGCCAAAACAGTCATTCCACTAATGTTTAGCCAAATGCCCGCAATAAAAACGTAAATCCACGCAGCAGATGCAAGATTAACTACGGGAACAAGAGCTGAACGAAGGCGTGCTGGCATAAACAGCTTGGCTGTCTGAACAGCATGACCAGCCTCGTGGCAAGAAACAGCAAGTGAAGCTACGGTACCTTCGGAAAAGTTTGCATCAGAGAGGTGCAGACAATTGTCACGAGGATCAAAATTGTCAGTAAGCTCTCCAGCAGTTCTTTTAATGCCAACCTCTGCTGCACCATTTGCGTCCATCATAGCGCGAGCTACTGAAGCACCACTGGCGTTAAAACCTGAAGGAACTTTAGAATACTTTTTATATACATATTTGATGTAACCCTGCGTACCTAAACCAAGTACCAACGAGCCAATTACCAAAATCAAATATGGAAGAATAGTTTCTGAACTGTAGTAATACATGCTTTCTCCTATCTATGTATGAACATGAGTATACCCAACTCACCGGACAAAAAGTCATGTTTAGTTGAGTATTCACACAGGAAATACCTTAAAAGAAAATGCGTCACGCAACATGATGTGACGCATTTTCATTCTCATAGCTGGTAAACATATTAACTACAAAAGTTCTACTCGCCCATTCTTAACAGTTAGTCCCACTTCTCCGTTAAGCAGTCCAATCAGTTGCTTTCCAACAAGCTGATAGCGCCAGCCCTCTTTGAGTCTTGCGTCTTTTTTATCAAGTAGCAGGTCAGTCAGGTCATCTTTATTAGCAATAAGCGGAGAAGCAATACCCTCTTTTTCTGAAACAATCCTGATAAGAGCATACATAAGCTCAACAACACCTTCAGAACCAGCCGAAGGATGCGCATGATGCTCAATTTTTGGGCATTGGTCAGCAGGAATCTTTTGCCCACGTTTAATTGCATCAAGAAGATGAACTACTCCCCCTTGAGAAATTTGCTCAGTTCCACGAATCTTACGCAGTCTCTCTGGTGTTGTTGGAACACGACGGCAAATCTCAATAATAAGCTCGTCAGAAAGAACCCACTTACGCGGAACGTCTCTTTTTGCTGCAGTTTCTTCTCGCCAGGCACAAACCTCGCGAGCGATAGCAAGCTGTCTGCGCGTAAGCGAACCAGAACGCTTCAAACGAAGATATGCCTGATAGGGGTCTCGACGATATTGTTCAATATTTGTATGCGAATCCATCTCTGGCTTAACCCAACTTAAGCGATCAGCTTTAATGAGTTTATCCATCATAAGGTTATAGATAGCAGGAAGATATCTAACATCATCCTCGGCGTATACCAGCTGTTCTTCGTCAAGGGGACGTTTAGACCAATCGGTCAACGACTCAGCCTTGGCAAGCTTAACGTTGGCAAAATTTTCTACCAAACCGGCATAGCTTACCTGTTGGCGCATTCCTAAAAATGCAGCAGCTACCTGTGTATCAAAGACAGGGGCGCAGGCACAATCCATCTTTTCAAGCAAAACCTCTAGGTCTTGTGAACAGGCATGAAAAATCTTGACAGTCTCTGAATCTTCTAGGAGGTCTTTAAGCGGAGTAAGATCATCAATCATTAAAGGATCGATTGCAGCAATCTCTAAACCTGTGGAAACCTGCACCAAGCAAAGCTTAGGAAAGTAGGTCTTCTCGCGAAGAAACTCCGTATCAACTGCGAGGATATGAGAAGCTCGTGCTCGCGCACAAAAAGCGGAAAGTTCTTCTGAGGTTGCTATATACAATGCGTCCATCCAATTGCCGATTACGTATCTGACTCAAAGCGATACACTCATACGTATAAAAATGATATACCAGCTAGCCGCAATTCTTCGGAGGATATATGAGAACCCTCATCATTCACAATCCTTGCTCAGGTTTTAGCTCTGATGCAATCTTTGAGTTTGAACGCGCACTTCTGAGATGCGGCGACGAATGCCTGGTAAAACTTGTTGAAAGCCATTGGAATACAGCTGAAGTACTGGGCTCTGTTCAACCTGAAGACTTTGACGTGGTAGTGCTCTCAGGCGGCGATGGCACGGTATCTAGCCTGTTGTATGGTCTCAGGGGATGCCAGACGCCTATTCTTGTCTTCCCATCTGGTACCGCTAACCTTCTAGCCGCAAGTATCGGCAACGCTCCTGAGCCAAACGCGCTCGCGCTGGCCTGCAGAAATCCGCAGACTGCATGGCTTGATCTGGGAGAGATTACCTGGACTACCGTATCGGGAGAAACCCATGTAGCTGGTGTTCCTCTGATGGCAGGAACTGGTCTTGATGCAGAAATTATGCGCTCTGCTATTCCTCACAAACAAACCTTTGGAGAGGCGGCTTACTTTACCGCTGCTCTAGCAAATCTTATGCCTCCGGTACATAACTTTAAGATTACGGTTGATGGCGTAGTTCATGAGCGTCAGGGCATCGGATGCCTCATTGCAAACAGTTCTATGATGCAGGCAGGCATTGAGCTTGCACCAGGCAATCGCATGGATGATGGTCTGTTAGAAGTTATTGTTATTGAGACACGCATGACAGCTAAGCTGGTCCGTCCCTTGCTTTCTGGTCTGTTTGACCGCACAGGAGATTCGCTGGGCAGGCCCCTATCTGAATAGCTTTAGTGGTGAGAGATTACCGTTGAGTCCGCAACACCTATGCCTCTTGAAATCAACGGCGAGGTCACCTGCCATGATATCTACTCGTATTCTGCCCACTGTTTGCCAAAGGCAGTCAACCTGGTAGTAGATCACATGAGCCCTTACAGCAAAAAGCATAACTGCAGTTAAAAAGGTAAAAAAATAGCATCATTGCGTGTGTTACTATTTCTTTCGTTTTCGTAACATTCGCCTGAAAAGGATTGCGTGAGTCCGCGCGATTAATTAATCTTTTATAGATTGATTTTGAGCACGTTCGCAGTTGATAGGATATTTTTTGATTGAAGTTTCTAAAATTCGCGAGAGGTTCGATGAGCTTTCAGGCCCTATTCTGAAGTCTGGAAGACTCTACAAGCTTGCTTCTTTTTACACAACATGGAACCACCAGCACACTCGACCACGTTATTGCGGTTGCCTACAGCAGCCTTGCTTTTGCAATGAATGCTGGCATTGACGTTGACGAGTATGCCCTTGTTCGCGGCGCATTGCTTCATGACTATTACCTCTACGATTGGCATGATCACGAGGCTGCACCAGATAACTGGCACGGATTTACCCATCCTCGCCATGCGCTCAACAACGCCCGTGAGGATTTTCCTGATCTCACGTCTGTTGAAGAAGACATCATTCTGCATCACATGTTTCCACTAGTTCCTGTTCCACCTCACACAAAAGAGGCTTGGATTGTCACAACTTGCGATAAACTCTGCTCTACTGCAGAGACACTCACGGGCAATCCTTATAAAAAGGATGCTCCTGGCTCCACGGGTTTCTCGACCCCAGTACGTGATTTTCAAGGTGAAACTGATGGTACGGTGGATGATTCCGATGACTACCTAGAGTATGAGAGCCTTTCGTGAGTACCATGACCGAGACGTTAAGCACGCTGTTTGAACTTGATAAGAATATTGAGCTCTTTGTACAACATCTTCCACAGATGGTTATTATCTTTGCGCTCATTTCTCTTGGCGGCTGGGTGTACGAAACCATCTATTGCTCAGTTGTCGAGGGTGAGTTTACCAAGCGTGGCTTTTTATTTGGACCTTCCTGCCCCATCTATGGAATCGGAGCACTTGCGGTGTGGCTGGTACTTGGTCAAATCTCTAATCCGTTCATTGTGTTTCTCATCGGTGGATCTTTAGCTACCGTTATTGAATACTCTACTGGACTTTTCTTAGAGCGTCGCTTTAAGAAAAAGTGGTGGGACTACTCCATGTTTAAGTTCAACTTGCATGGTCGCGTTTGTCCTCAAGCGAGCGCAGTGTTTGGCGCATTTTCTGTTGTTTTCGGTCTTTGTACTGATTCCAACAATGCTTGAAGTTTTAGCTATTTTTCCAAACACACCATTTCTGTAATGGCGTTTGTTGTGGTTACGCTTTATTTTTTGGATACCGTTATCAGCCTTCTTTGGAACGGTCCTACTACACACCACAAGGTTGAAGCAGCAGCTCAAACTGCATCTCAGAAGGTAGGAGAAGCTGCACAAAATGCCTCGCAGAAGGTTGAATCCGTAGCACAGACTGCCTCGCAGAAGGTTGAATCCGTAGCACAGACTGCCTCGCAGAAGGTTGAAGCTACAACACATAAGGTCAAGGATCGACTACCTGATTCGTTCCCCTGGGACAATTAAGCAGCCGCCCATAACAAAGAGAACTACCTCAGCAAATAGCTGAACATGAGTTGGGATTTATATGTACACCATTGAAAGCAGAGTTCGTTATAGCGAGTGTGATGAAACGGGCAGGCTCTCCCTTGTGGGCGTTATGAATTACCTGCAGGATTGCTCCACGTTTCACTCAGAAGATATTGGCCGTGGCTTTAAGCAGCTGACCAGCGAAGGATATGCCTGGGTTTTGGCTACGTGGCAAATTCAGGTTGATCGACTTCCACAGTTTGGCGAGAAAATCTGCGTAGGTACCTGGTCATATCAGATGAAAGGCCTTCAAGCCTCACGATCTTTCATCATCAATGATGAAAGTGGAACAACAATCGTAAAAGCAGATTCTACCTGGTATTTGATGGATATCCATGAAGGTAAGGCTGCTCGTGTTCCCGAGAGTGAGAATATCTACATTACAGGTGAGCCTCGCGTGGATTTACCTCCTACTCCTCGCAAAATTTCTCTTGAGGGAGAGGCTGTTGATGCTCCTGCAATCCTTGTTTCTCAGCAGCATCTAGATACAAATAAGCACGTCAACAATGCTCAGTATGTGCTCATGGCGGTGGATACGCTTGTTGCCCTTGGCCATTCTCACAAGCTCCGTCGCATTGTGGTCCAATACAGAAGCCAGGCACACCTCGGGGACACCATTACTCCCAAGGTATATGCTGATGAGATGGGTTTCTCGGTAGTGCTTAAGAATGCCGAGGATTCTACCGTTTTTGCAACAGTCAGGCTGGAGGAGTAGCGTGTCCGAAATAAAAACAGTTAATGTAGCTGCCGCTATCTTCTTTAAGGACAATAAAATTCTTGCAGCTTGTAGAGCTGATACAGAAAAATGCAGGTTTCTGGGAATTTCCTGGTGGAAAAGTTGAGGCTGGAGAGACCTCGGAAGAGGCGCTTCGCCGTGAAATTCAGGAAGAGCTACACTGCGATGTGCAGGCAGCTTTTTTCTATGACACGGTAGCTTACTCCTACCCCACCTTTGACCTGCATATGGATTGTTATATCTGCACGCTGAGCGAGTCTGAGGAGCCTGTCGCGGATCCAGAGATTCACTCGGAGCTTCGTTGGCTTGCTCAAAACGAGCTGCTTGACGTGCAGTGGCTTCCCGCTGACGTTGAACTTATCAAGCAGATTGGCACGTTCTGGAACGATATTTTTGCGTCCCAGCACCTATAGGAGCCGCGGGGCAGTTGTCGGGTGCAAAATACTTTGCAGAGAATGTGAAGTGACAAAAGAGGGGTTTCTCGCCATGAAATCCTTGGGCTGCGACGGGTATCATCAAAGTGTAAGGCGTTTGATTGAGGATTGATGGCTAAGAACGAGAATAACCAAGATACCAGGCATAACAGGCATGATTTTGATGACGAAGGTCCAGATTTTTGATCCAAACGATCCGTCTCAGATGCCTGATGGCTCTCCTTTTCCCTGCAGGTTTGATGCTGTTTGTGATCATCACGCTGATTTTCGGGACTGGGTCGTTCCTGCGTTGCGGAAACTCGTTCAAGCTCCAGTCCGGTTTTCGGAGACCCTTACAGCGCCTATACTGACAGTAATTGGTAATACGCTGAGCAGCTACTTGCTGCACGCGCATTCTCCTGATGTTTGTTGCATTTTGAACAGTGATTTGAAGGATTGAATATGAGCAAAGCAGATCGCATTTTCATTGATATGTGTTCCGACATTATTGAGAACGGTACTACTACCGAGGGCGAGAAGGTCCGTCCTACCTGGGAAGACGGAGCATCCGCATACACAATCAAGAAATTTGCTGTCTGCAACCGCTATGATCTGCGCGAGGAGTTTCCCGCTCTAACACTTCGTCGCACTGCGCTCAAGAGTGCTATGGACGAGATTCTGTGGATTTACCAGAAGAAATCAAACAATGTGAATGACCTCAACTCTCACATCTGGGATTCTTGGGCGGACGAGACTGGTTCTATTGGTAAGGCTTACGGATACCAGGTAGGACAAGTTTCTCACTATTCTGATGGCGACTATGACCAGATGGATCGTGTACTCAAGGACCTTAAAGAGAATCCGTTTAGCCGTCGCATCATGACTAATCTGTACACGTTTGCCGATCTTTCTGAGATGAATCTCTATCCTTGCGCATTCAACGCAATCTACAATGTCACTCAGGAGTCTGGCAAAGATAAACCCACCCTTAACCTGCTGCTTGTTCAACGAAGCCAGGATATTCTTGCAGCAAACAACTGGAACGTCTGCCAGTACGCCATCTTGTTAATGATGGTTGCTCAGGTCAGCGGTATGGAAGCTGGCGAGCTGGTGCACATGATTGCCGATGCGCATATTTACGACCGTCACGTTGATATTGTTAAAGAATTGATTTCTCGCCCAACCTTTGATGCGCCAAAGGTTAGCTTGAACCCTAACATCACCAACTTCTACGACTTCACTACTGACGACCTCATTGTCGAGGATTATCAGCACGGTCCGCAGATCAAGAACATCCCTATTGCTGTCTAGGTTCAGCTAGCGCGGTGCTGCCACCCCCGCAACGTGTAGAGCACAAGCGTTGATTGCATAAACGTCAGCAAACCCGTAAGCTACCAGCAGCCAGTGACAACAGCAATTTCACGTAAGGAATGACTCGTAGGAGAACTACATGAACGCAATTGTTTCAGTAACACGCGATTGGGGTATTGGATGCGACGGAGACCTTCTCATCCCTAATAAGGCGGACATGAAGTACTTTGTCGAACACACGCGCGATTGCACGGTTGTCATGGGCAGAAAGACCCTCGAGAGCTTTCCTGGTGGCCCTCTGAAGGGTCGTCGCAACATTGTCATCTCTAGAAATGCCGATTATCAGGTTGAAGGTGTTGAGGTTGTGTCGTCGGCTGAGGAGGCGCTTCGCTTAGTTGAACATGAAGCTCCCGGAGAAGGTCTGGCTTATTGGTGGTGCTTCAATTTACCGCGCACTTCTCGACAAGTGCTCTTACGCGTACGTGACGAAGCACGACACCGTAGTTGACGCGGATACGTACTTCCCCAACCTGATGAAGATGCTACGTGGACGGTCTGCAATGAGGAAGACGGTGGAGTGACGCCAGAAGGTGTTGCTTTTAGATTTGTGACATACCAGCACGTTTAGGTTGACGTTGCTGTTGGCGTTTGGGTTGAAATCGCTGTTGCGTTGCGGTCAATCGTATAAGTTTCGTGTTGATTGATCAGGCTGTTTCATTTGAACTTTAATTAGCTTTGTTATCAAGTCCCCTTTTACCTGCAAGTATAAGAGGGCTTGTCTTGTTTTTGGCAAAACAGAATCAGAAGTCTGTCAAACTACTGACAGGTTGCTGAAAAAAATCCTGCTGTTATATTCGTTTCTTATTTTAAGGAGGAACGAATGGATATTATTTTTCTCGCATGAAACTGCACTTCAAATTTGTGCACAACTTAAGACACGCGGAAATGATGATATTTTGTTGCAACGGACAACAAGGGATTTGCGCGCGACGTATTCTGCATGTACGACCGAAACATACGATGAAAAACTTTTGTTTTCTGAGGAAAACATATGGCATTGTCTTAGGAAAAACTACTCATGAACTATTAAGAAACAATTCGAGAACAAGATTTTGCGACAAGCGAATATCTCACCAGTTCAAATGCCTTTTGCCGACAGGTTCACTTATTGATTTGGGTCAAAATGTCTATTGTGTTGCGCCTCCCCTAGCAGTTTGCTTGCTTTCAAGGAATAAAAGTCTCTTCATCAGATTGTGCTTGCTAATCTGCTGATGTCTAGTTATGGACATCTCCCAAACGGTGACCTCTGTGAATTTGATACGCCGTTAGTAAGTGCGGAAGAGCTTGCCTCTCTATTAAATGCGCTTGAATCTTATTCTCCTGGATTGCATGTCACACAAAAGAATATGCGCTTTTTCTTTTCTGATGCAGCCTCTCCCATGGAAGTAAAGATGGCAATTAGATCTGCTCTCCCATATTGTGAAGGTGGTTTCAATCAAATGCCGATTGCGTTGAATAAATCGTATGTAATAAAAGACCAGATAAACCCAGAGTTACAAGCTAAGGAAAGAAGATTAGATTTACTTTTTGGCAAGATGTCTAAGTCAAATTTATCTGGATTAAATTTAGTGGCTATTGAATACAACGGCGCGTATCATGACGACTTCTACCAGCAGAGAAAAGATAATCAAAGAACAAATGAGCTGAATTCGGTGAGTATTAAAGAGTACTTTGTAAATGCGGATATCTACAGGAACCAGCTGGCAATGCAAAAATATGTTCCTGAGCATTAAAAAAGACTTGGGAGACAGCAATCTGTACCGGATCAAGCGGACTCTGCGCCAGTATTCTCATGAGCAATTCATTCTGATGAATAAACTTGATTCAATATACAGATTTATGAATGAACTAATATATAAAGTTTAACTATCCCTAAATTGCCCTATGTAACAACACAGCAAAGTCATATAATCTGCAAAATTCGATGTCAATAGCACATCAAATGAAGATATTCTGCACTAAACACGCATTTTTGGAGCAATGTATAGCCTTTTTTGACAGATTATGTGACATAGGTGTGTTTTGTGAATCTGGGAACATGGGTTCATTTAAATTTGCCCATCAAGCAGTTAGGCGAAAAGTTTAGAAAGTTAACAAAAAGAGCCGGTTACCTGGGTTTTAGGTAACCGGCTCTTGCTTTTGTGCTTTATGCGCTACGTGCGATGATTAGTCCTCGTAGAAGCCTGGCTCACGGCCGTAGTAAGCATCCAGATAGAGCTCGCGGAGCTCGGAGACAAGTGGGTAGCGTGGGTTTGCACCAGTGCACTGGTCATCGAATGCCTGCTCGGACATCTCGTCAAGGGTATCGAGGAAGTACTTCTCATCTACTCCGTAGTCCTTGATGGTCTCCTTGACGCCAATGTATGCCTTGAGCTCCTCAATCTTCTTGACGAAGTTCTCAAAGACCTCAAGGTCATCCTTGCCAGTGACACCGCAGAAACGTCCTGCCTCAGCATAACGTGCGAGGGTGTGTGGGTGATCATACTGTGGGAAGGTACCCATCTTTGTTGGACGCTCGGCAGCGTTGTAGCGCATTACGCGAGTTAGGACAATTGCGTTTGCCCAACCATGTGGAATATGGTGGAATGCGCCCAGCTTGTGAGCCATGGAGTGGTTGATACCCAGGAACGCATTAGCAAATGCAAGTCCACCGAGGCAGGATGCGTTTGCCATGTGATCACGTGCCTCGACGTCATTTGGATTGTCGTAAGCGCGTGGCAGGTACTCAAAGACCAGCTTCATGCCGCGAAGGGCCATACCATCTGTGTAATCAGATGCCATCATAGAGACAAATGCCTCCATGCAGTGAGTGAGAACATCGATACCAGAAGCAGAGGTCAGACCCTTAGGCTGGCTCATCATGTTATCGGTATCAACGATTGCCATGTTAGGCAGCAACTCATAGTCTGCAAGTGGGTACTTAACGCCATTATCAGCATCGGTGATGATGGCAAATGGAGTTACCTCGGAACCGGTACCAGAAGAAGTTGGGATAGCAACGAAGAATGCCTTATTGCCCATCTTAGGATAGTTGTAGACACGCTTGCGGATATCCATGAAGTCCGCTGCCATGTCCTCAAACTTCTCCTCTGGATTCTCATACATGGACCACATGATCTTACCTGCGTCCATAGCAGAACCGCCGCCGATTGCGATGATGCAGTCTGGCTCAAAAGAGCGGATGCGAGCTACGCCCTCAAGTGCGCACTGAAGCGTTGGATCTGGAGCAACATCCCAGAATGAAGAGTGAACAATACCCAGGGAATCCAGGGTTTCCTCGATGGTCTTGGTGAAACCACTCTTGTAAAGGAACTGATCGGTGACAATGAAAGCGCGCTTCTTGTCATAAACATCCTTGAGCTCACGGAGAGCAAGAGGCATGCAGCCCCTCTTGAAGTAGACCTTCTCAGGTACACGAAGCCAAAGCATATTCTCTTGCCTCTCTGCAACAGACTTGTAGTTAAGCAGGTGCTGTGGGCCAACGTTGCCGGAAACGGAGTTGCCGCCCCAGGTGCCGCAGCCAAGGGTTAGGGATGGAGCCATCTTAAAGTTGTAGATGTCTCCGATGCCGCCCTGAGAGGAAGGAGTATTAATCAGAATACGGCAGGTCTTCATTGCTGCCTGGTGCTTAGCAATCTTCTCTTTCTCGTTAATGTTGACGTAAAGAGAGCTGGTGTGACCATAGCCGCCGTCAGCAACAAGGCGTTCTGCTTTAGCAATTGCCTCGTCAAAAGTCTTTGCACGATACATGCCAAGAACTGGAGAGAGTTTCTCGTGAGCCATCTCTTCTGAAGGCTCAACAGAGGTTACCTCACCAATAAGAATCTTGGTTTTCTCTGGGACCTCGACACCGGCAGTCTTAGCGATAAAGTGAGCGGACTTACCAACGATACCTGCGTTAACAGCTCCGTTAATAATGACAGTCTTGCGGACTGCATCGAGTTCCTTACCCTGGAGGAAGTAGCAACCGCGGTCTGCAAACTCCTTCTTAACCTGGTCATAAACGCTGTCGAGAACGGTAACGGACTGCTCAGAAGCGCAGATCATGCCGTTGTCGAAGGTCTTAGAGTGAATGATGGAGTTAACCGCAAGCTTGATGTCTGCGGTGTCATCAATGATAGCTGGAGTGTTACCTGCACCAACACCCAGAGCTGGCTTACCAGAAGAATAGGCGGCGTTAACCATGCCTGGACCACCGGTTGCTAGGATGATGTCAGCGTTGCTCATAACTGCTGCGGTCAGATCGATGGAAGGAACTGGAACCCAATCGATAATACCCTTGGGGCAGCCGGCCTTCTCGGCAGCGTCACGAACAATGCGAGCTGCGGCAATAGTGCAGTCTTTAGCGCGTGGATGCGGGGAAATAATAATGGCGTTTCTTGTCTTCAGGGCAAGAAGTGTCTTAAAGATTGCGGTAGAAGTGGGGTTAGTGGTTGGAATAACTGCAGCTACAATACCCATTGGCTCGGCTACAACTCGATAACCTGCAGCTGGATCATCCTCTACAACACCACAAGTTTTCATGTCCTTGTACTTGTTGTAAATATACTCTGCTGCGTAATGGTTCTTGATAACCTTATCTTCCATTACACCCATGCCGGTTTCTTCAACTGCCATGCGAGCAAGAGGGATACGATTTTTTTCTCGGCCGCAAGAGCAGCTTCATAGAAAATCTTATCGACCTGCTCCTGAGTGAATGTTGCAAACTCTGCCTGTGCCTCGCGCATCTCTTCGAGGCGCTTGAGCAAAGTATCAACATCCTCAATTTGAGTAGCCTTCTTTGCCATAAAATCCCCTTCTATTTAGGAACATTAGTTCAAATTATACCAAGGTATGCTAATCAAGTGCTTACCGTTAACCGACTCTCTCAAAATTTATAATCTGCGTTCTGACGTCTTCATCAGTTGCTGTAAATCTATGCCATTCACCTGGCGATTCTTTCCACATGTAATCCACGTACGGACCAAATCCACCCACCAGCTGCGATGTTGCGCGCGCAAAGCTCGGGTCCGTCTTGAGACCCGGATAGCGCACCGCCTCAACGCGCGGATGGCACGCCAGGTACGCGGCAACCACCTGCGCCGCGTCGCTCGCCGCGTGGCGAGAAACCCGTGCACTCGCCTGCTCTTCCGCTCCCGTGGCAGAAATCATCATGTCATCTGCAGGACACGCCTTGGCTTCAACCGCCTCTGCTACCCACGGTATGCAGCACTTCCGCATGCACACGACAACATATCCCGGCACCCGAGCGTCCTCGGCAACTGCAAGCTCTGCCCCTAGACGGCACGCCGGGCTGGCCTCTGCACCAATCGCGCGCACGTCTGCCACCAGCAGCTCCCCTGCTGCGGCTCTGCCTTTAATGTCGCACACATCAATGGGCATGCCAGCAAGCGGCTCCACGACGGTTGCACCGCCCGCGACTAGTGTGGCGAGAAGTTCGTCTACATAGGAAACAGGGACAAGCCGCGCACGGCCTGCCCCTGTCATTTTTACGTATTCAGCTACAACGTCGGTTGCGGTTTGCGTAACGTCGTCAATTGCGCCGACACTCTTCGTGCCGCCTGCGCCATCCCTGCGCGGTGCCACCCATAACCCTGCACTTTGTCTGAAACCCTATTAACCAACGCGCTCCGCATTCTCTTTGACAACCTGAGCAATAAACTCGTCAAGCTCTGCGACGTGAGTCTCGTTGGAACGATCGCGAACAGAAATGTTTCCTGCCTCAACCTCCTGCTCACCAAGGATGAGCATATAAGGAACACGGTCAAGGGAACGAGCCTCACGGATCTTATAGCCGATCTTCTCGTCACGGTCGTCAACCTTAACGCGAATACCAGCGGCTGCAAGCTTATCGGCAACCTCATGAGCATAAGGGCGAGACTTCTCGGAGACAGGAAGAACCTTGACCTGGCATGGGCTCAGCCAGACCGGGAACTTGCCTTCGTAATTCTCGGTCAGAATACCAATGAAGCGCCTCGAAGGAACCAAAGCCAGCGCGGTGAATCATGATTGGCTGCTTCTTGGTACCATCGGAGTCAATGTACTCAAGCTGGAAGTTGTGAGGCAGCTGGAAGTCAAGCTGGATGGTGCCACACTGCCAAGAACGGCCAAGGCAGTCGGTCAGATGGAAGTCAATCTTAGGACCATAGAACGCACCATCACCCTCGTTAATGACGTACTCAATGCCCATGGCATCAAGTGCATCCTTTAGGCCCTGCTCAGCGCGCTCCCAATCCTCATCAGAACCCATAGAATTCTCTGGGCGCGTAGAAAGCTCTACACGGTATGGAAAAACCAAACTGTGCATAGTAAGCAGTGATGAGGTGAGACGCATCTGTGACCTGCTCAGTAATCTGATCAGGGCGGATAAAGAGGTGTGCATCGTCCTGAGTAAACTCACGAACTCGGAACAGACCGTGCAGAGCGCCCTTCATCTCGTAACGGTGGTCAAGACCAGCCTCAGCCAACTTCATAGGAAGATCCCTATAAGAACGTGGCTTGGACTTATAAATTAAGCAAGCACCAGGGCAGTTCATAGGCTTAATGGCAAAGTCCTCTTCATCTACCGTGGTGGTGTACATATTCTCTTTGTAGTGATCCCAGTGACCAGAAGTCTCCCAAAGGGAACGCGAGAGGATCAGTGGAGTCTGAACCTCCTGATAACCAAAGCGAGCCTGCATCTCATGCCAGTACTCGGTCAGAGCGTTGCGCAGAGCCATACCGTTTGGAAGCCAGAATGGAGAGCCAGGACCAAAATCGGACATCATGAAGAGCTCCATCTCGCGGCCAATCTTCCTGTGGTCGCGCTTCTCGGCCTCTTCAATCATCTTGAGATACTGAGCAAGCTCATCTTTGGAACCAAACGCAACACCATAAATTCTGGTGAGCATCTTGTTGTTCTTATCGGCCTTCCAATACGCACCAGAAATGCTGGTCAGCTTGAAGGCCTTAACACCCTTGGTATAGAGCATATGAGGACCAACGCACATGTCAACATATTCACCCTGCTTGTAGAAGGTGATGTGTGCGTCAGGAGCAAGATCGCCAATGTGCTCAACCTTGTAAGACTCGCCACGCTCCTTCATGTAGGCAATAGCCTCATCGCGAGGAAGCTCAAACGTCTCAATCTTGAGGTTCTCTTTGACAATCTTCTTCATCTCAGCTTCGATAGCTGAGAAATCGTCCTCGTTAACCTTGGTGTCTCCAAGATCAACGTCATAGTAGAAGCCGTTTTCGGTTGCTGGACCATAGGCAAACTGTGCGTGTGGGTACAGACGCTTCAAAGCCTGAGCAAGCAGGTGAGCTGCATCGTGGCGAATAACCTCAAGCTCTTCAGCTGCATCGTTAATCTCGCCAACATGGCCGTCGTTATATAAAACCTTCATGTAAAACCCCTCAGAGGTAGCTACTCATAGAAACAGGCACGGCGCCTACTCTGCTCACGTGGGAGCTTAGGAGCAGACGCCTACATAGTCTCTGTTGTAAAACACCAGATTGCCATCATAAAGAACAAAAACCAAACGTTATTGAATGCGAGTACGGCAGTAAGGGCAAACCTTCCAGTCTGCGTTCAGAGGACGATGGCATGTTGGGCAAACGTTTCTAACCTGCGTATTGCAGATTGGGCACACGATAAAATCGCGGTCAATTGGTGCGGAGCACTTAGGGCAAATGCCGTAGTGAGACAGCTGGTGCTCACGAAGGGCAATATCAAGGTCTTGCTCCTCACGGTCAATGAGGTAGCTGCTTGGACGCAGAATAACGTACGCAAGCAGACCAACAACAGGAACAACAGAAATGACTGCCCACATCCACCAAGGCTCTGCGCCGCGACGCTGAGCGTCACGAATAACGTAGATGATGGAAAGGATATAAAGCATTACGACGCAAATAACCATGAGGTAAATAACCATACGTACCTCAGGTGTAATAATCTGATCAAGAATCTCCTGCATCTGACAGCCCCTTCTGCTGGCTTTTTGTTCTCTCCTAAATCGTACGACAAACCGCCCCAAAATGGAGCGAAATGTCGCAGATAAATTTATTTTACCAAAGCATCACTAAATTGTGCAGCAACCTCGCCAGCAAGTGAAATTGTTCCACATGCTACAAAACCCTTCTCGCGCAACGCGTCCACTGCTTCGGGAACACTTCTATACACAGCAACCACGTTAGCGCCGCAGGCTTTGTACAGCTCAGCAAGCTCTTCTGCATCCATGGCGCGCTCGTTGTCCGTCTGGGTTACCGCTACCTCAGGAAACTCTTTAGCGAGAAGTTCTGCGATACCCTTAACATCTTTATCTGCAAAAACAGCAGTCAAAAGCATAGGACGGTTGGTAACTTCTGGCTCAATTGAGCGGATAGCAGTTAAGAATGTCTCAATTGACTGGGGGTTGTGAGCCGCGTCGATAAGGACTAAAGGCTTTGGCTGAAGCAACTGGAATCTACCTGGTGTAGGGCACCTGGTTGTGGAGAAAAACGCTTTCTCAGCATCAAGCGGACGTCCAAGAAAAATCCTCGGCCAAGCAGGTTGCCAGAGCAATATTTGCAGCCTGGTAGCTTGGTTTAAGTGCGGCAAGATCCTCGTAAGTTGCACGCGGTGTCACAACCGTAAGCTCAAGAGGAAAACCAATGCTTTTAGGCTTTTTGGTAATGAAGAAGTGAGCGTGAGGCAGCTCTGGATGGTCAGTAGTCTTACCAGCAGAAACCTCTCCCTCAACGTCTTCTAGCTTGTCAGCCACAAGAAGAGTTGGGACAACGTCCGCAGAAGCTGCCTGGGACAAGAATACGTCCTGGACACTCTGAGAAGTTGTCGTTCCCACACCAAGCACGCAGGTTCGACCAGGCTTGATGATGGCGGCCTTCTCGCCAGCAATAGCCTCAAGGGTATCGCCTAAGATACGCGTGTGGTCCAGGCCGACGCCCGTAATGGCAACAGAGGTGATGTTTTGCGCAGCACTTGTTGCGTCCCATCTGCCACCCATGCCACACTCAAGCACACAGACGTCAATCTCTGCCTCGGCAAAGACCACTAGAGCTGCAACCGTAAGCAGGTCAAACTCGGTGATGTCATAAGGACGCTCGCCCAAGGCGGCTCGCTGAGCGTTGACGCGCTCCCCCGCTACCTGAGCAGCTGAAACGCCATGAGCAAAGGCTTCTTCAGAGACGGGCGTGCCATTGATCTCCATGCGCTCGGTATAGCTGATGAGCTCAGGAGATGTGTACAGAGCGGTCTTGAGACCCTCTCCCTTGAGCAGGGCTGCAGCGTATCTGGAGGTAGACGTTTTGCCGTTGGTACCTGCAATCTGGACACTCTTAAAGCAGAGATCAGGGTTGCCCAGCTCTTTGAGCATGTCTTCCACGCTCTCTAACAGGGGCTGAATACCAAACTTCTTTGTATCGTGAAGCACCTTTAAAGACTGCTCATAGCTCAGCTCAGGCACAGAAAAGGGAACGGAATAACTCATAGCGCACATACCTCTTATAGACCAAGCAGACGCATAGCCTCTGCACGGGTTTTCTCGTTAGTCTTAAAAATGCCGCGAACCGCAGATGTGGTGGTAAGAGCGCCCGATGCCTTAATGCCACGCATACTCATGCACGTATGCTCGGCCTCCATAACCACCAAAACGCCCAAGGGATCAAGCTCTTCTACCATAGCGTCTGCAATCTGGCCTGTAAGGCGCTCCTGCACCTGCAAACGGCGAGAATACCCGCTGACGCAGCGAGCAATCTTGGAAAGGCCGGTAATACGACCATTTTGTGGGATGTAGCAGACATGTGCTTTGCCCACAAAAGGCAAAATATGATGCTCACAGGTAGACGAGAAAGGAATGTCGCGGACAATAACCATCTCTTTATTGCCCTCTTCATGGAACTGTTTGCGCAGGTGAGCTGCAGGGTTTTCCTGCATGCCACCAAAGAGCTCCACACAAGCGCGAGCAACACGGTCTGGTGTATCAAGCAGACCTTCTCGCTCTGGATCTTCACCAATAGCAAGCAAAAACTCAGTGACCGCGGCTTTTACGCGCTCTTGGTCAAGCTCTTTATAGTTATTTTCTGCTGCCATGAGGCAACCTACCTTTCACTCTTATGCAAGCGTTCTTTGAGCTGCGGCGACAACATGGCGAGCAAGAATTGCCGTTGTCACGCTACCTACACCGCCAGGAACAGGAGTATAAGCACTTACCAGAGGAGCTACCTGCTCTGTATTAACATCGCCAACAAGCTTTTGAGCTGCTTCATCCCAGTTAATACCTACGTCAACGATGGTCTGACCAGCTCTTACGTAGTCAGCTCCAATAAGATGTGCGCGACCTGCAGCCACAACCACAACATCTGACTGCTTAAGCGTAAAAGCAAGGTCTTTGGTCTTGCTGTGACACACCGTCACTGTAGCGTTTCTTGCACTTAAAAGCGCAGCTACTGGACGACCAATAACGTTAGAGCGACCAACAACGGCAACAGGTGCTCCCTCAAGAGGCACCTGGTAGAAATCAAGAAGCGCAAGAACTGCCTCTGCGGTGCAAGGTCCCAGAGCACCAGGAGTTCCACAAAGCGTTGCCAGCAGCATAGAATCGGTGGCGCAATCAACATCTTTTTCTGGTGCTAGATGCTGAAGCGCTTCATGCTCGTCAATTCCAGCAGGAAAAGGACGCATAGGCAGACAACCATGCACCAATACATCAGCAGAAACCTGATCAAACGTAGCATTTATCTGCTCTTGTGTAGCGTCTTCTGGAAGCTCAATGGTCTCAACTTCAAAGCCTACCTTCTCTGCACGCGTATAAGCCGCACGCTCATAGGTAAGGTCATCGCTTTTCTGTCCTATACGAACAACAACCAGTTTAGGAGTTACCCCTTGTGCACGAAGTTCCTGAACCTGAGCAGCAAGTTTTTCAGTTATTGCTTTAGCAACAGGAGCGCCACGAAGCTCCTGCGACAGAGTCTCTGAGCTCATGTTATGCCTCCTGTCTCAGCTGTGCGCTCACCGCATCACTTACGGCGTCAGCTCGTGATACATAGGTGTCCAGAAGCTTATCTGCCTCATCAAGCAATGTTTGAGCATAGGCCGCATCATGCATGGAGCGCGTGTTTACAAACAACGTGTGAGAAGCTGCAATCAAAGCTCCGCGTGCAAGAGCAGCACCGCAACCTACGTCGGATAAAAGCATACGAGATCCCTTGATAAGCATCTCTTCGAGAAGCTCAATGGACTCGCACACTTTTCTCATAACCTTCAGTGGAGGTTGAGCTGCTTCTTTAAGTGCGTCCTCAACAATCTCTACGCGCTTTGGATCATCTTTAGACACACTAAACGCGCTGGAAACCAGCAAAAACTGACGAGAGTCCTCATCCATAAGCTCCATGAAGTCTTGGCGAAGAGCTCCAGCTCGGGCAATGTATTTTGCAAGATCGTCTTCATGCTGAGCATAGGCAGGTTTTCCTTGTGCATACACACCAGCCATTGAAGCCAAAGATACTGCGAGAGCGCCTACATAGGCAGCGGCACTACCACCACCAGGAATAGGCTCTTTAGCAGCAAGATGCTGGGCATACGAGTCTGCGCTATAGGTTGTAAACGCTACTTCTTCTGGTGAAGAGGGATAAGACATTAGAAAAGACCCACAATTCTTCCATCATCAAGAACATCAATGTGCTCTGCAGCAGGAACCTTTGGAAGTCCTGGCATGGTCATAATAGAGCCAGTAAGGCAGACCACAAAGCCAGCACCTGCAGAAACACGAACTTCTCGCACGGTAATCTTAAAGTTTTCTGGAGCACCCAATTTAGTCTGATCGTCAGTAAAAGAGTACTGAGTCTTTGCCATACAAATAGGAAGCTCACCAAAGCCAAGCTCTTCAAGCTGCTGAAGCTGCTTGGCAGCACTTGGAGCAAATTCAACACCGTCGGCGTGGTAAATCTTGGTAGCAATGTCTGTAATTTTCTGCTTCAAAGACTCTTTGACATCGTAAGCAAAAGTGAGCTGAGACTCAGTCTGGCAAAGGCGCATAACCTCTTCTGCCAGAGCCTGGCCGCCCTTTCCACCTTTTGCCCAAACCTCAGATAGCACTACGTTTACGCCACGCTTCTTGCACTCCTCCTCTACCAGAGCAAGCTCTTCAGCGGTATCGGTTGGGAATGCATTGATGGCAACAACTACAGGAAGACCGTAGACCGTCTGGATGTTGTCAACGTGGCGAAGCAGGTTAGGAATACCCTCTTTAAGCGCCTCAACGTTTTGCTGGTTAAGGTCTGCTTTAGCAACGCCTCCGTTGTACTTAAGAGCGCGAACGGTTGCTACCAGAACAACAGCAGATGGAGCAAGGCCAGTAGCTCTGCACTTAATGTCCAAGAACTTCTCGGCACCAAGGTCTGCACCAAAGCCGGCCTCAGTAACAACATAATCAGCAAGACGAAGAGCGGTTTTTGTTGCCTCAACCGTATTGCAGCCGTGAGCAATATTGGCAAAAGGACCGCCGTGAACAAGAGCAGGCGTGTGCTCAAGTGTCTGAACCAAGTTAGGCTGAATAGCATCTTTGAGCAGCGCTGTCATAGCGCCCTCTGCGTGGATATCGCTAACGGTTACAGGCTTGCGGTCATAGGTGTAGGCAATAACCATTCTGCCTAGGCGCTCTTTAAGGTCTTTGATGCCGGAAGCAAGGCAGAATACAGCCATGACCTCGGAGGCAACGGTAATATCAAAGCCGTCTTGTCTTGGCATGCCATCTGCAATGCCACCAAGTCCGTCAACAACGTTTCTGAGCTGGCGATCATTCATGTCAACGCAGCGCTTCCACACCACGCGGCGTGGATCAATATTGAGGCTATTGCCCTGCTTGATATGGTTATCCAGCATGGCTGCGCAAAGGTTATTTGCAGCGCCAATAGCATGGAAGTCACCGGTAAAGTGAAGGTTGATGTCTTCCATAGGAACTACCTGGGCATATCCGCCGCCCGCAGCGCCACCCTTGACGCCAAAGACCGGACCCAAAGAAGGCTCTCTAAGGGCCAACATAGCAGACTGTCCCAAGCTGGTCAAGGCATCTGCCAGAC
This sequence comes from uncultured Atopobium sp., assembly GCA_916438965.1. Lineage (GTDB taxonomy): Bacteria > Actinomycetota > Coriobacteriia > Coriobacteriales > Atopobiaceae > Lancefieldella. The sequence continues at coordinate 777,442 of CAKAGI010000001.1, forward strand.
CAACTGAGGTAGTAGTCTTTCCCTCGCCCGCCGGCGTTGGATTAATAGCGGTAACCAGCACAAGCTTTCCGCGAAGAGGCTTATCTGCCAGAGCACGTGCATCAAGCTTTGCCTTATAGCGACCATAAAGCTCCAGAAGATCCTCTGGAATACCCGCACGCTTTGCCACCTCAAAGATGGGAAGCATCTCGGATGATTGAGCAATCTCGATATCGGATTTAACCTCAGACATGTTGTTCCTAACCTAAAGTGGACTATTTGCACGTACTAAACACAAGATGCGGCTGTTACACCGCATCAAGTTTTACCTATGAGAAGTCGGCAATCTGCTGCTCTAGCTGAGCAACAAGCGTAGTAAGTTCTTCTGCGCGTGCACGTTTCTTCTCGATAACTTCAGGCGCTGCCTTAGCAACAAATCCCTGGTTAGCAAGGGTGCGCTCCACGCCAGAGAGCTCCTTCTTTGCAGACTCAAGATCCTTCTGAAGACGCTGAGACTCTGCAACAAGGTCAACGAGCTCACCAAGAACAACATACATCTCAAGGCCGGCATCGGTGACAGAAACAGAACCAGCAGGCTTCTGAGGAGCCTCAGCAACCTCAAATGAGCTTACGCGACCAACGTTCTGGATGAATGCTGCTTGCTCCTTCAGCGCTGCAACATCCTGTGCTGGAGCTTTAACCACAACAGCAAGGTCCGTCTTTGGAGACAGCCTATAACGTGCGCGAGAAGAACGAACAGCAGAAACAACAGTCTTAGCAAGCGAGAAGTTATGCTCAGCTGCCTCGTCAACAAAAGCTTGCAAGCTTCTCTGGATCTGGCCACTCAGAGACCATCAAGAACTCTGCGTCGTGACTCAAAAGACCAGATGCAGGAAGGGCATCCCAAACGCTTTCGGTAACAAATGGCATAGCTGGATGCAAAAGCCTCATGCTGACATCCAGGACAAAGACGAGGTTGCGCTGAACCTGCAGGCGCTGATCAGGAGTTCCATCCAGAAGACGGCCCTTGCAGAGCTCAATGTACCAGTCGCAGACATCATTCCAGAAGAAGGACTGAATGTTGCGGGCATACTCACCAAAGCCATAGGTCTCAAGCTGCTCAGTTGTCTCTGCAACAACCTTTGCAAGGCGCGAGAACATCCATGCATCTTCTGGTGTCTCTGCCTTTGGCATGCCGGCAGTGTAGCCGTCAAGGTTCATCTGAACAAAGCGACTTGCATTCCAAATCTTAGTAACAAAAGAACGTGCCTGATCAGTTCTTGGAGACTCAATAAGCTCACGGGTCTTCTTATCAAGAACAGCATCAAACTTGACGTCTTGGTTATTAGTGATAAGCGTAAGCAGGTTATAACGCATGGCGTCTGCACCATACTTAGCAATCAGATCCATAGGATCTACGCCGTTACCCTTTGACTTGGACATACGGCTGCCGTCCTTAGCCAAAATGGTTGCGTAGATGTAGACGTCGTGGAATGGAATCTCTTTAGTGAAATAGAGCGAGCTCATAATCATGCGAGCAACCCAAAGAGCAATGATGTCTCGAGCGGTTACCAGGACCTGTGTTGGGTGGTGACCCTCAAGCTGCTCAGGATGATCTGGCCAGCCCTGTGTAGCAAAAGTCCACAGCTGAGAAGAGAACCAGGTATCCAGAACGTCCTCATCCTGGTGAACATGATGGCCGCCGCACTTTGGACAGACATCGGTGTCTTCCATAAGAGCATCCTGCCAGCCACAATCATCGCAGTAGAACACAGGAATGCGGTGTCCCCACCAAAGCTGCCTGGAGATGTTCCAGTCACGGAGATTCTCCATCCAAGTGAGGTAGGTCTGAGTCCAACGCTCTGGGTGGAAGGTAACCTGACCGTCTTTGACTACCTGTGCTGCGGGCTCTTTGAGCTTATCAACGGCAACAAACCACTGCTCAGAGAGCCATGGCTCAAGAGTTGTGCCGCAGCGGTAGCAATGCATAACGGAGTGATCAAGATCTTCAACGTGATCAAGCAGACCATGCTCTTCAAACCAAGCAACAATAGCCTCACGAGCCTGATCTCTATCAAGACCAGAAAACTCACCGTAACCGTCAACAACAACAGCGTGCTCATCAAAAATGTTGATCTGCTCAAGATTGTGAGTCTGGCCCATAGCAAAGTCATTAGGGTCATGAGCTGGAGTTACCTTAACAAAACCGGTACCAAAACCTGCGTCAACATGCCAGTCAGAGAAAATTGGAATCTCTCGATTAACAATGGGCAGAATAACAGTCTTTCCAACAAGATCGGCCTTTTCTGGATCTTGAGGAGAGACAGCTACACCGGTATCACCCAGCATAGTCTCTGGACGAGTAGTTGCTACGGTAATGTACTCAACGCCATTAACAGGCTCTTTGAGCGGGTAACGCAGGAACCAAAGATGGCCCTTCTCGTCAGCGTACTCTGCCTCATCGTCAGAGATAGAAGTCTCGCAATGAGGACACCAGTTTACGATGCGCTTTCCGCGATAAATGAGCTGGTCATGATACCAGTCAACAAAGACCTTGCGCACTGCCTGAGTATACTCAGGAGACATGGTGAACTTCTCGTCATTAAAATCAATGGAGCAGCCCATGCGCTTAATCTGAGAAACAATGGTTCCGCCGTACTCGCGCGTCCAATCCCAGCAAGCATCCAGGAATTTCTCGCGACCAATCTCCAGGCGAGAAATACCCTCTGACTTAAGCTTCTTATCAACCTTAGTCTGGGTTGCAATGCCTGCGTGGTCAGTTCCTAGAATCCAACGAGTTGAATAACCGCGCATGCGAGAATAACGAATGTAGGTGTCCTGGATGGTGTCATCCATGGCATGGCCCATGTGAAGGATGCCGGTAACGTTTGGTGGAGGGATAACTACCGTACGGTCTTCAGTTCCTTTGCTGCGACCATAGCAATCTGCCTTTATCCACTTTTTCAATGAGCTCAGGCTCAGCTGCCTGAGGATCATAATTCTTGGGCATTTCTTCCACAGTAATCTTGCCTTTCATATGCTGACAACATCGTCAAAATTTGCTTCATTTATTCTACTAATAAAAAGACGACTTATGGGGCGCTTTCTTACCATTAGTTAAAATTACTATCGGTCTACACTTCTTGAAGCGTAGGTAAAGTAACAAGCTATACTATCTGCAGATACTTTTTATGAGGAGCTCTATGTCTGCCACAATTCCCTGAAGCCACTGCTCGACTTGAACTTGTCCTGGGGAAAGACCGCCTTGGGCAGATTCAAAATTCCTGCGTCATGATCTTAGGGCTTGGTGGCGTTGGTTCAAACTGTGTTCAGGCGCTGGCCAGAGGCGGTGTAGGCTCATTTGTTTTAGTGGATGCTGATGCAGTAGAAGCATCAAACCTTAATAGGCAGGCTATTGCCTATGTGAGCACCATGGGAAAAAGAAAAGTTGACGTTACCAAAGAGATGATTCTGGACATTAATCCAGATGCTCACGTGGTCACCCTTGACACTTTTTTGCTTAAAGACAACGTTGACGAGCAGCTCTCTGCTCTTCCAAAACCAGATGTTGTAGTTGATGCCATTGATACCATTTCTGCCAAATTGGCTGTTGTGGCATGGTGTCAGAAAAACAATATCTACCTTATCTCCAGCATGGGCGGCGGCAATAAAATCCACCCAGAACTCTTGGAAATTACTACGCTTTCAAAAACGCACACTGACGCTCTCGCAAGGGTAATGAGAAAAGAGTCCAAGAAGCGTGGACTTGCCGACTTCCGTGTTCTCTACTCCCCTGAGCCAGCGCGATCAGTTTTTGCACCAGAGGGCGCAACGGGCAAATCTGCCAAGCTAGGCACTATGTCCTACTACCCTCCTATTATGGGTCAGATGATTGCCTCAGACGTTATTTTGCATTTGTCAGGTCTTGATCATGAGTAACCTCACGTATTTTGATGCACACGTTCATGCCAATCTTATGGACTCCCCACTCAATGTAGCGAGAAGTTCCCATGACGCCGGATTAGGTTTCTTTACCTGCGGCGTTACTCCTCACGACTACCTAGAACTTGCTCCTCAGCTTACGCAAGCCAACATCCGTGTGGGACTTGGAGCGCACCCCTGGTATATCTCTGATGGGCGCGTTACTCAAAAAGATATAGAGCTCCTGCTAGAGCTTATGGAGCAGACATCTTACATTGGCGAGATTGGACTAGATTTCTTCTCGCTATTGTGTTGATGGGTTGCAAGATTTGCAGGTTAGAACGTTTACGCAAATCTGCACACGTGCAGCAGAGCTTTCACGCAACGGCCAGCCACGAGTGCTCTCGATGCACACCGTTAGAAGTGTTGATGCGGTACTAGATATTCTTGAGCAGACAGGAGCCGCTCAGTCGTGTGTTCCTATCATCCACTGGTTTAGCGGTAGCTCAGAAGAGCTCCAAAGGGCTATTAAGCTTGGCTGTTGGTTCTCTGTTGGCGAGATGAGCCTTAAGACCAAGCGTGGCCGTGAATACGCTAAGGTCTACCCAAAAGATAAGCTTCTTACCGAGACTGACCTTCCCTCCAGTGATCACACAGATATTGACGCGCTTGACATTGTAGACAGCCTTAAGCGAGCTCTTTACGGGCTCAGTGAGGCTCGTGGATACTCTGTGCAAACTGAAGTAATGGCAAACGCAGCAGGCGTTTTTGGTGCCTAAGTGTTAAAGTCTTACGTATGAGAAGATTACGTAAAATACCTACACAACGTCTTGTTGGAACTGGCAGAGCGCAACTTTCTGGAGCAATGCTTGCAAGCTCATCCGATGAGCTGGGTCTTACTCTTAATGATGTTGTGCTTGTTTTTGCCTGCAGCGATAACTTTGTGCCGTATTTATCTGTAGCAATTCAATCCATCATTGAGAACGTCAATCCAGAGCGTCGCTACGACATCATTGTTTTGACTCGCGACCTCTCTCCTACCAGCATGATTACACTTACTCGTCAGGCTCAGCTTGTTGATAACGTACATGTTGGATTCTTAGATGTTGACGCTGCTCTTGGTGACATAGAACTTCCTCATCACGGTCACTTTAGACCAGAAACTTACTACAGATTACTTGCTCCCTCACTGCTTCCCAATGTCAATAAAGCCATCTACCTTGACTCTGACCTGGTGGTTAATACCGATATCGCAGAGCTCTACGATATTGATGTCACCGGGTATTTGGTAGGCGCTACACGTGACGCTGATACTATTGGCCAAATTGATGGATATGACGCCACAGTTGGCCCCTACCTCAAAAAAATGAGCTGGGTATGGATGATCCTCACGATTACTTCCAAGCAGGCGTCATTTTGATGAACCTGGAAGAGATTAGAGAGCAGATTTCTCCTGAAGAGTTTCTTAAGGTCTCAACCATGCGTGCATGGCGCTGGCTTGATCAAGATGTTCTTAACAGGTTTGTAAATGGTCATTATCTTCGTATTAATATGAAATGGAATTACCTGGTAGACTGGCAATTCCTCCGTCGCGATCACATTGTTGCTCAGGCACCAAAAAGACGTGCGAGAAGAATACGAAGAGGCTCGAAAGAATATCTGTATTGCGCATTTTTGCAGGACCAGACAACAGGCCTTGGCTCTATCCAAATTCCGATCTTGCAGGTCTTTTTTGGTTTTATGCTCGCCGCTCCCCTTATCTTGAGGAGCTCCGCTCACAGCTTGAAGAGTCAAGACGTACGGTGAGAGGCCTTTCTCACCGCGTACAAAGTGGTGTTCTTTTCCGCGGCTTGATGCCGTTGTTTGACACCGTCTTTCCCCAGGTACCAAAAACACGTACTAAAGTTATTACGTCATACAACAAACTTGGTGGCGGTAATTTATAACGCAAAAGGAGGTCTTTCGACCTCCTTTTTTATTGCTATGCGAGTTATTTCTTTTTGCCCCTGATGATTTCTGGAGCGTTTTCTCCGCCAACGCTTTCTGGAGTAACCACAACCTTTGTGATATCCAAATCTGATGGCAGATCAAACATAGTCTCTTGCAGCGTAGACTCACAGATTGCACGAAGACCACGAGCACCGGTACCTCGAGCTAAAGCCTTCTTAGCAATCTCTCTGAGTGAATCCTCAGTAAACTCTAGGTCTACTCCCTCAAGCTCAAACATACGCTTGTACTGCTTGGTAAGAGCATTCTTTGGATCTGTGAGAATGCTCATCAGATCTTCCTCAGCAAGCTCACGAGTAGAAGTGATAACAGGAATACGGCCCAAAAGCTCTGGAATCATGCCAAACTTATGCAAATCCTGAGGCATTACTTTTGCGATAAGCTCAGACTCACCTTCTTTGACATTCTTAGCAACATCAGAGTTAAAGCCAATTCCCCTTTTTTTACCAATACGGTCAGCAACAATCTTATCCAGGCCAACAAAAGCACCACCACAGATAAACAAGATATTGGTGGTATCAATGTGAATAAGCTCTTGCTGAGGATGCTTACGACCACCTGTTGGTGGAACATTTGCAACCGTACCCTCAAGAATCTTCAAGAGTGCCTGCTGAACGCCCTCACCAGAAACATCACGAGTAATTGAGAGATTCTCGGCCTTGCGAGCAATCTTATCAATCTCATCGATGTAGACAATACCTACCTGAGCGCGCTCAACATCGCCATCTGCGGCAGTAATGAGCTTAAGCAGGATATTCTCGACATCTTCACCAACGTAACCGGCCTCAGTAAGGGTTGTTGCGTCAGCAATAGCAAACGGAACTTCAAGAAAACGAGCAAGTGTCTGAGCAAGCAGTGTTTTACCAGTACCGGTTGGGCCCAGGAGCAAGATATTGGACTTTGCAATTTCAACGTCCTCCTGGCCCTCTTGAGGCTCATCGTTGCCTGAAAGAATACGACGGTAATGGTTATACACCGCAACCGACATAGCACGCTTAGCGTCTTCTTGACCCATTACGTACTGAGACAGCTCATCGTAAATCTCATGCGGAGTTGGCAGCTCTTTGATAACAGGTTCATCAGAGTGAGTCTCAATCTCTGACTCTTCATCAAAGCCAAGAGACTCATCAATCATATCCGAGCAGGTAGAGACACATTCATCACAAATGCAGACTCCACCAGGACCCTGGATAAGCTTATTTACCTGCGATCTACTCTTCCCGCAGAAAGAACAGTGCATCTCATCTAATCCGCCAAAAGGCGAGAAGTTCTGGTCATTAGCCATAACTTAAACCCTCAATACAAGTACAATTATTGATCGTTACGAGAAGAGATAACGCGGTCTACCAGGCCGTAATCACAAGCCTCCTGTGCACGAAGATAATTATCGCGCTCGGTGTCTACATTGATCTTCTCGATAGGTTGTCCAGTATAATCCGAAAGCAGCTCATTGATGCGCTGGCGAATCCACTTTGTCTCATCTGCAATAATCTGGATATCGGTCTGCTGACCCTGAACGCCACTGGATGGCTGGTGAATCATAACCATAGAATTAGGAAGCGCAAGACGCTTACCCTTTGCACCGGCAGCAAGAAGAACAGCGCCCATTGATGCTGCCATACCAACGCAGATGGTAGAAACATCTGGCTTGATGAAGTTCATGGTGTCAAGAATGCCCAGACCTGCATAAACGTCTCCACCAGGAGAGTCAATGTAGAGAGAAATATCCTTGTCTGGATCCTGACTCTCAAGGTGCAAAAGCTGTGCAATGACCAGGTTTGCAGAATCGCGCGTTACCGGCTCACCCAAGAAAACAATACGATCATTGAGCAGTCTGGAGTAGATGTCATAGCTACGCTCACCACGAGGAGTCTGCTCAATAACATACGGAATGGTTGGAATGTTTGTTGGATAATGCATAATCCTCCTTCAAATGTCTTTCCTTAGAAACATACCCCGGGAAGCATGTCTCTAACCCGGGGTATGAAAAATTCAAAGTAACTGCAACTTTTGGCGCAGTCTTTCTGGCGAGAAACCCAACCAGTTGTGGACTACTCAGCGTCCTTCTCTGCGTCCTCGTCCTTCTTAGCTGCCTTCTTCTTAGCAGGAGCTTTCTTAGCAGGTTTCTTCTCTGCCTTCTGCTCTTCCTTAGCAGCCTCAGCAATCTCGTCGACAACGGTGACGGTTGCGTTATCGCGCAGCCAATCAAGAGCCTTGGAGCGACGGATGGACTCACGGATTGCAGGAAGACGGCCAGCCTTGCGCCACTCCTCAATTGCAGCCTCAACGTTTGGAACACCAGCACGCTCAAACTCTGCGCGAATGTCTTCCTCAGTTGCCTCAAGCTTGAGCTCAGCTGCCATTGCATCAAGAGCAAGAGACTGGCGAGCACGCTCGTCCGCCTGAACACGAAGATCAGCGATGAAGTCATCAGTCTTGATACCACGGCTTGCGAGGAACACATCAAGGCTCACGCCCTGCTGCTGAAGGCCACTCAGGAACTCCTGAGCAATCTCATTGAAGACCTCAGTCTTGTACTCCTCAGGAACTTCCTCAAGCTGAAGACGCTTGCCCAGAGCCTCAACTACGCGGTCCTCTTTAAGAGTTGGAAGAGAGTTCTTCTTATCGGACTCAATCTCAGACTTGATAGCCTCACGGAGTTTCTCAACCGTGTCATAGCCAAAGGTGTTCTTTGCAAGCTCGTCAGTCAGCTCTGGAGTGACGGACTTCTTGTGAGCAACAACCTTTACGTTGATATCGTAGTCGTGAGAGTGAACCTCATCGCCGTGTGTGTGGCTGTGAGTCCACTTGACCTCTTTCTCCTCACCTGGCTTCATGCCGATGAGTGCCTCCTCAAGCTCTTTTGGAGCCTGGGTGCCATTAAGGGTAAGAACGCGGTCCTCACCCTCCATGTTAGCAGCACCCTCAATGTTCTTGATGTCTCACACCAATGGTGTCGCCCCTTTGACAGCGCGCTTCTCCCTTGGTGTTCTCAAACTTAGCCTGGTAAGAAAGAAGCTGCTTGATCTGGTGATCAACCTCAGCCTCAGTTGCCTCATTTGGAGGCATGTTGATTGCGGGAGCATCGTAAGAGTCAAGTTTAGCCTCAGGACGAACGTTGAAGACTACCTCATAGGAGTAATCCTGACCCTCAACAGGAAGGTCTGCATCCTGGTTGTAATCACCACGGCCAACTGGAACAAGGTCGAGCTTCTCAAGAAGCTCTGGCTCTGCTGCGCCGAGAAGATCGTTGGTTGCCTGAGCAAGGACTGCCTCGCGACCAACAATGCCATCAATGACAGGACGAGGTGCGCGGCCCTTGCGGAAACCCTGGAAGGAATACTTGTTTGCAATGTCCTTGTAAGCCTGCTTAATGGCAGCGTCTACCTCTGCAGCAGGAACTGTAACCTTGACGGTGAGTTTCTCGTCAACTGGCTTGTCTGCGGTAACGGTGATGTTCAACGTTCCTCCAGTGTCTCGTAAAAAAATGCTGGTGTACCAGCTCTTAACCAAATTTCTGCATGGTGCGGGCGGAGGGAATCGAACCCCCACGGACTTAGTCCACTAGAACCCTAAATCTAGCGCGTCTGCCAGTTCCGCCACGCCCGCATATTTATGCAGCCTTGCAATAATAACAAACTTTTGCGCTCTTCACTAGGAGAACTTCGCATTCTAAACACTTCCCTCACGAAAAAATGACCGGCCTTTTTCAAGACCGGTCTTGTTCATACGTAAAGCTAGAAAACCTAGCGAAGCGGCTTAGAGATCTTGTAGCGCAAAGGTTTCTGGCTCACTCTTTCTTGCTGCTGCGAGCGCCTGGATAAGAGCGGTAGCTGCAGACATTGCAGTGACGCAGGTAATGCCCTGGCTGACAGCTTCTGCGCGCATCTTTGCACCGTCACTGTGGGCCTCATGTCCATGAGGTGTATTAATGATGAAGCTGACAGACTTATCGCGCATGAGGTCAACAACGTTTGGATGACCATCAGAAATACGGTTGACGGTAGTGCAGTCAATTCCGGCCGCACGCAGCGTCTTTGCGGTACCGCCCGTGGTGTAGATGCCATAGCCAAGGTTCTCCAGAGCCATAGCAACTGGAGCAATAGCGCGTTTATCGCGGTCGCACACACTAATGAAGACGGATCCCTGCTCAGGAAGCTTGTTCTCAACTGCCTCGCGAGTCTTCGCGTACGCTGCTGGGAAGGTGCGGGCAATGCCCATGACCTCTCCGGTAGACTTCATCTCTGGGCCCAGGATTGAGTCAGCGCCAGGGAACCTAGCCCAGGGCATAACCGCCTCTTTAACCGCGTAGTAGTCGACAGCGCGCTTCTCATCTGGGAGAATGCCTTCGTTTCTGAGCTCACTGATCTTCTCGCCAGCCATAATACGAGATGCGTACTTAGCCAGGGAGATGCCAGTTGCCTTAGACGAGAAAGGCACGGTTCTAGAAGCGCGTGGATTGAGCTCGATGACAAAGACGTGCTCATCGCGAACGGCGTACTGGATGTTTAGCAGACCTCGAATGCCACAGGCAAGTGCCAGCTTTTTGGTGATATCTCTAATCTGATCAACAATCTTTTCAGAAAGCGAGAAGGGCGGCCAGCAGCAGGCGGAGTCACCAGAGTGAATACCGCACTCCTCGATGTGCTCCAGAACGGCGCCCACATAGCACTCCTCGGTGTCACAGAGAGCGTCAACGTCCAGCTCAATAGCGTCCTCGAGGAAGGCGTCCAGGTAGACAGGACGGTCTGGCGTAACGTGGGTAGCGGATTCCATATAGGTGACCAGGTCGGAATCGTCGTAGACAATGGCCATACCGCGACCACCAAGGACGTAACTTGGGCGGACAATCAGCGGGTAGCCAATGCGACGTGCAGCGTCACGGGCCTCATCCATGGTGGATGCTACTGCCGAAGGTGGGCAGGCAATATTCAGGCGGTCGAGAAGTGCTGCAAAGCGGTCACGGTCTCTGCCAGGTCAATTGCTTCTGGCTGAGTACCCATGATAGGAACACCAGCGTCCTTGAGAGCGCGTGCAAGCTTGATTGGAGTCTGGCCACCAAGGGTGACAATGACGCCTTCTGGCTTCTCAACCTCAATGACATCCATGACGTCTTCAAAGGTCAGAGGCTGGAAATAGAGTCGATCAGAGGTGTCATAGTCTGTAGAGACCGTCTCTGGGTTGCAGTTGACCATGACCGTCTCATAACCCTGCTCGCGAAGGGCGTATGAAGCATGAACGCAGCAGTAGTCAAACTCAATGCCCTGACCAATACGATTAGGACCTGCGGAGAGAATCATAACGCGTGGCTTTTCTGCCTCGACGTACTCTGTGGCATTGCCCTTCTCGTATGTGACGTAGTGGTACTGCGTGGTTGCACCAAACTCACCTGCGCAGGTATCAACTGTTTTGACCTGCGGGCGAACACCCAGCACTTCCCTAACGGCGCGGACAACGTCTGTCTTGGTGCCGGTAAGGTGTGCCAGCTGCTCATCCGAAAAGCCCAGCTGTTTGGCAGCAAGCATGTTATCGGTAGTGAGACCAGAAAGCCCCAGTTCCTTGATGCGTTTCTCAGCGTTGATGATGCCTGCCATACGATGTAAATACCAAGGATCGATGCCAGTCATATTATGAATGCGTTCAACGCTCCAATTTCTGCGCAGTGCCTCAGCAACGTAGAAAATACGCTCTGGTGTTGGCTTACTGACGAGCTCATCAAAGTTCTTCTCGTCAAAGACATCGTGACCGTCAGCGCCCAGACCAGCGCGATCTTGCTCCAGGGAGCGAAGCGCCTTCTGCAGGGCCTCCTCAAAGGTTCTGCCCATAGCCATAGCCTCACCAACCGACTTCATGCGGGTGGTCAGAACACGGCTGGTGCCCTTGAACTTGACGAAGGCAAAGCGAGGAACCTTGACCACGCAGTAGTCGATGGAAGGCTCAAAGGCAGCAGGAGTTGCCTTGGTGATGTCATTGGTGATCTCATCCAGTGTGTAGCCAACAGAGAGCAACGCGGCCATCTTTGCAATTGGGAAGCCAGTTGCCTTGGAAGCCAACGCGGAAGAGCGGCTAACGCGAGGGTTCATCTCAATGACAATGACGCGGCCGTTAGTTGGGTTGACCGCAAACTGAACGTTAGAACCACCGCAGGCAACGCCTACACGCTCGAGAATAGCGATGGAGTAGTCGCGGAGGTTCTGGAGCTCTTCATCGGTAAGCGTCTGAGCTGGAGCAACGGTAATGGAGTCTCCGGTGTGAACACCCATTGGATCGAGGTTCTCGATAGAGCAGACAACAATACCGTTACCTGCGGTATCGCGCATGACCTCCATCTCAATTTCTTTCCAGCCCTCGATGGACTCCTCTACCAGTACCTCGTGCTCAGGGGAAAGCAAGAGGCCCTGTTCAACAATCTCTACGAGCTCTTCTGGGGTATGTGCAATGCCGCCGCCCGCTCCACCAAGGGTGAAGCTTGGGCGAATGACCACGGGATATCCCAGCTCAGCAACGATGCGTTGGGCATCTTCCATGGAGTGGGCGATGTCTGCGCGAGCAACCTCCAGGCCAATGTCTTGGACTGCCTCGCTGAAGAGCTCTCGGTCCTCACCGGTGCGAATGGACTCCAGGTTGCAGCCGATGACCTCGATGTTGTACTTGTCAAGAACGCCAGCCTCGCCAAGGCCGATAGTACAGTTCAGAGCTGTCTGGCCGCCCATGTTTGGCAGAAGCGCATCAGGACGCTCGCGCTCAATGACGCGGGTCACAGATTCAATGGTGATTGGCTCAACGTAGGTTCTGTCTGCAGTTTCTGGGTCGGTCATGATGGTTGCTGGATTTGAATTGACCAGAACAACCTCAAAACCCTCTTTGCGAAGGGCACGGCATGCCTGAGTGCCAGAATAGTCAAACTCGCAAGCCTGACCAATAACAATTGGACCAGAGCCAATGACTAGGATCTTCTTTATATCAGTACGCTTTGGCATTAGAAGCGCCTCCCTCACGAACGTCGATGGCAAGGTAGTCAGACTGTCCCTCCATCAAACGTGCAAACGCCTTGAACAAGTAAGATGAATCGTGAGGTCCTGGGCTTGCCTCAGGGTGATACTGGACGGAAAACGCTGGAATATCCAGAAACTGAATGCCCTCTGGAGTTCCGTCGTTAAGGTTTACGTGTGTGAGTCGGACGCGGCCGAACTCTTTTGTCTGGACAACAGGAGCAATGCGCCTTGCGGACCACTCACAGAGGTTGTCAAAGTGCTCGGAGATTCCACCAGACTCCTCTGCAATAAGCTTGCCGAGGCTTGGGAATACCAAACCATAGTTGTGATTCTGAGCAGTAATCTCAACCTTGCCGGTCAGAAGATTCATGACTGGTTCGTTGCCACCATGGTGGCCAAATTTGAGTTTCTCAATATCTGCACCTGCGACAATGGAGAGCATCTGGTTGCCCAGGCAGATACCAAAGACGGGGACCTTGCCCAGAACGCCGCGAGCGGCCTCCTGCGTAGCGTCAACCTGCTCTGGGTCACCAGGGCCGTTGGAGAAGAAGATGCCATCTGGGTTGTAGGCTAAGGCGTCCTTTGCAGGTGTGTTCCACGGTACAACCGTGACCTCGCAGCCGTTTGCCGCAAGACCCTGGAGAATGCCGTTCTTCTCGCCACAGTCGTATGCGACAACGTTGAAGCGCTTCTTGGACGAAGCAGGAACCACGTGAGGTGCGTCGACAGACACGTCGGGGACAAAGTTGTGCTCGGAGATGTTGGGCGACGCCTGGACGCGCGCGAGCAGGTGAGCAGGATCCAGGTCCTCAGTGGAGATGGCCGCCTTCTGTGCACCAAAGTCGCGCAGGTGCATGGTCAGCGCGCGGGTATCGATGCCCTCAATGGCAACGACGCCGTTTTCCTGCAGGAACTCAGGTAGGCTCTGCTTGGACGTCCAGTTGCTTGGCTCGTAGCACATGTCGTGCACAACAAAACCACGCAGATGCAAGGTGTCTCGCTGCATAACTGCAGGATCGATGCCGTAGTTGCCCACCTGCGGATAGGTTAGCGTGACAATCTGGCCGGCATAACTTGGATCGGAAATAATCTCCTGGTAGCCCGTCATGGACGTGTTGAAAACAATCTCGCCGAAGGTTTCTCCGCTCGCACCACAGCACCTCCCTCGAAGGTTGTTCCGTCTTCGAGAACAAGCAGCGCGCGAGGCTGCGAGGTGGCACTTGCCAGTGGATTCATATACTCTCCGATCTGCGTAGGAGCATGCCGAGCCATAAAAAAAGAGCACTCCTTGTGGAGGCTCAACAGCGAACATGCGCACTCAACGCTATGGGCCTTGCCGGTGTCTCGCACCGTCCTTAAAGGTTGGTAGTATTGTAGCGCATAACCAATAAAGGAGATGGCATGTTTCCATATTTTCTAGAGAATCCCTCAGATGTGGCAGCGCCGCTGCTGCTGGGATGCACTCTGACAAGGACAATTACGCTTAATGGCGAGAAACACAAACTAGTTGCAAGAATTGTAGAGACCGAGGCTTACGACCAAGATGATCCAGCAAGTCATGCGTTTGTCGGGCTCAGTGAGCGCAATGCTGCCATGTTTGGACCTGCAGGTCACCTCTACGTGTACGTTTCGTACGGAATGCATCACTGCTGCAATGTGGTGTGTGGTCCTGAGGGATTTGGCAGCGGATGCTTGGTGCGCGCGGTTGAGCCTCTTGAGGGTGTAGAGGTGATGCGCGAGCTCCGTGAGGCTGGACATGCGTACAAGCACCCGCTCAAGCTGCGCGACCTCACCAACGGGCCAGGTAAGGTGTGCGCTGCACTTGGCATTGACAAGGAGCTCTACGGACATGACCTGACAGTTGAACCGCTTGTGTTGGACTTTGCTCCCCTGCTACTAGTAGAAACAATTGGGTGTTCATCTCGCGTAGGCATTAGCAAAAACGCCGATGCTCAGAAGCGCTTTTTTTATCGAAGGAAACGCGTTTGTTTCACGGGCGTAGTGCGTGGGTGCACAGGGTGCGTCAGGCGTGCGAACAAGACATGCAATCATGACTTGCGATCAAAAAAGGACCTTGGGTAACCAAGGTCCTTTTTAGTAGTTACGTTGAAGCCAAGCCGGCAGTGCAGATAGACAATCAAATGCCACTGCATCGGGTTTCTCGCCAAGTGTTATGCGAACTAGCAGACACCCTGCGCCATCATTGCATTTGCAACCTTGAGGAAGCCGGCGATGTTTGCGCCAAAGACCAGGTTTCCGGGGTGGCCGTACGTTGCAGCAGCCTCAGAAGCAGCGGTGTAAATGCTCTCCATGATTCCCCTGCAGCTTGGAGTCAACCTCTTCAAACGTCCAGGAAAGGTGCTCGGCGTTCTGGGGACATCTCAAGACCGGAAACAGCTACGCCGCCAGCGTTGGCAGCTTTGCCAGGCGCGAAGAAGACGTCATTATCGATGAGGTAGTTGGTTGCCTCGAGAGTAGTTGGCATGTTAGCGCCCTCAACAACATACTTAGTACCGTTGGCGACAAGTTTCTGCACGTCAGCGAGCTCGAGCTCGTTCTGAGTTGCGCATGGCATAGCAATGTCACACTTCTGACTCCAAGGACGCTCGCCTGGGAAGAAAGTGGCGGAAGGACGTGCGTCAGCGTACTCCTTGATGCGTGCGCGGCGGACCTCCTTGACGTCCTTGAGTAGTTCAACGTCAATACCCTCTGGATCATAGACATAGCCCGAGGAGTCCGAAACGGTTACCACGGTTGCTCCGAGTTGCTGTGCCTTCTGGGCAGCGTAGGTAGCAACGTTTCCGGAGCCGGAAATGCAGACCGTCTTTCCTGCGAGAGAATCGTTCTTCTCGGCAAGCATGTGTGTGAGGAAGTAAACCGCACCGTAACCAGTAGCCTCGGTACGAGCAAGGGAGCCGCCGAAGGAAAGGCCTTTGCCGGTCAAGACGCCGGTCCACTCATTGCGAAGGCGCTTGTACTGGCCAAACATGTAGCCGATTTCTCGTGCGCCGGTACCAATGTCACCAGCTGGAACGTCGGTGTTTGGGCCAATGTGACGAGCAAGCTCGGTCATGAATGACTGACAGAATGCCATAATCTCGCGGTCGGACTTACCCTTTGGATCGAAGTCAGAGCCGCCCTTGCCGCCGCCCATGGGAAGCGTGGTCAGGGAGTTCTTGAAGATTTGCTCGAAGCCAAGGAACTTCAGGATAGAGAGGTTAACTGTTGGATGGAGACGGAGACCGCCCTTGTAAGGTCCAATAGCAGAGTTAAACTCGATGCGGTATCCGCGATTGACCTGGACGTTGCCAGAGTCATCGACCCACGGAACGCGGAACATAACAATGCGCTCTGGCTCAACAAGGCGCTCGAGCAGAGCGGCTTTTTTTCATACTCAGGATGTGCTTCCAGGGCAGGCTGAATGGTAGTAAGGACTTCTTTTGCGGCCTGAATAAACTCAGGCTGATCTGCGTAACGTTCTTCGAGCTGCGCAATTACTTTAGATGAATAGCTCATGAAACCCCTTTCGAAGTGGTTACGAATAGCATAGACATCCAATGTTTCGATTGAATAACAAAACCAAAAAATCTAAACAGCACAAAATTAGTTTAAAAAGATTGCAATTTCTTCTTGCTCTTAAGCGATTTGTCACCTATACTTTTCTCTCGGCTCGGGGTGTAGCGCAGCTGGTAGCGCAACTGCTTTTGGGGAGCAGTGGGTCGCTGGTTCGAATCCAGTCACCCCGACCATTTTTTTCTTTTCTTGCTTTACCCTTGCGGCGGTAGTTCAATTGGTAGAGCATCAGCCTTCCAAGCTGACTGTTGCGGGTTCGAGTCCCGTCCGCCGCTCCATTTAATTCCCTATTTATTTAATTCTCTCCCCTTCCCCTTATCTAGGTACTCTTTTGCTCATTTTGATTGAGTGATAGTTAATTGGCTGAGTCGTATACGTTTTTTAGCAACTGTGACTTTGTTTCTTCTCACTTCAGCTGGATGTATTCCCCTTTATTTGTGATTTCCTATTTTTGACTCATTAAATTGAATATTAATACTTTTTATATTCATTTTGATGGATACATAATTTTTGAGCTCAAAAAAATATGTGCCGAAAAAGGTAAAAAAATGCGTTTAGTTGGAAATGAAAAAAATTTTTAAATAAGTCGATTTATCTCCAACTAAGACGATTTTTTTACCGCTTCAAAAACTTTTATCTGGGGAAACACTGTATGCAGAAAAATGAAAACCCCAACTAAACGCATTTTTTTACCACCTGAACACCCGAAAAAGGCTTGGGCATTCCAACAACTCCTGGTTTACTTAAGATTACTTGGGTAATCTGAAGCTAATTGAGCAGATTGACTCGCTGAAAACTTTTTCTTACCAGCAAAAAGAGGCTGTGCGAAGCACAGCCTCTTTTGCACTGTAATCTACAGGCAAATATCTAACGGCGAGTCTTTACGGAGTACGCAAGACCAGACGTAATAATACCTGCAGCTGCAAGAGCACTTGCAATCGACATTACGTCGCCAGTATCTGGCAGACCAGATCTCTTCTTCTTAGGAGTCTTAGGCTTTGGATCTGGATCAGGGGTTGGCGTTGGTGTAGGAGTGATTGGCTTATCTGCCGTAGTAACTTCTACAGTAACAATAGTCTGATCTGCAGTATTAAATGTAGCAGGTGCCACGGTAAATGGAATCTGATCAGCATTGAGCTCATATCCCTCAGGGGAAGCGGTCTCAACCAGGTAATAATTGCCTGGCGTCAGATAGAACTTAGTGCCATCCTGATAGATACCCTTGGTCAGAAGATCTGCAGTTGCAGCAGTGTTCTGAACTAGAGCGGTAAGCTCAGCCTTTGTGAGAGTGTCTCCGGAGGTAAAGGTGCCATCAGCTCCCGTAGTAAGCCCCTCTTTTACCAGTGTGCCATCGGCTTTGTAGAGGCTATACGTAGCACCAGCGACAGGCTTGGAAGCATCATCCGCATCAGTCTTAACAAGCTTCAAAGGAGCCGGAACTGCACGATACGTGAGGTAATATTGCCTGGTGCGGTTTACTGAACCGTCAGCATTGAACCCAGGAGCCAGAACAGAGTTATCACGAGGACCAGAGTTGTATGCGCCAATGGCCAAAGAGGTACCTGCTGGAACGTCAATATCGTTTGCAATATAGATATAAGAATCGCCAGGTCCGTCAGCCTTAATCTCATCAACCGTCTTGCGGACAGTGGTCAGGAGCAGGTTTGTTGAAGGATCAGTCTCAAACTTATTACCGCCAGATACTGAGTCATCTGCATCGACACCAGCGTATTCTGGCATATACACAACGTGACCCTTGGTATTGTATCGAGCTGAGACCTGACGATCCTCAAACGCTGCGGAAGTTGTATAGGTAGCAGCAAGATCATTAAGACCAAGAACGCTCACTGCACCGTTGCCATAGATAGGTAGACCAGCGTTTCTTTGAGCAATTGGGTCGGTTAGTCCAAGACCCATAAGTGCCCTATATTCCAGGTCATCTACGTAGTGATAAACAGCAGTGGCAGTATCAATTACGCGCGCAGGGAATCGCTTAGTAAACGCATTCGTACCGCCCCAAGTTTTCTTAATACCTCCCTGAATGCCAAGCTGATAAGACCTATCAGAAAGATTCAGCGGTGCAGAGAACTCAATGTACTGGCGAGCAGTAATTGGAGCATTGAACACAGCAGCGGGCTCTTCATAAGAAGTGCCACCCATGATGGACTGGCCGTTGACCTTAACGGTAAACATCAAGTTAGTCTTTGGTCCACCACCAGACAAAGCACCTGTTGCATCCATAGGTTTATAGGTATCGACAGCAGAATGAACAGAAACGGCTACCTTACGAAGACCATGGCCAGTTGGGTCATTATGTGGGTAGTTGAGCAGGTTATCTGTATCGCCGAGAAGAACGTAATAAGCGCGAATTTCTCCGCCCTCAGCAATCATCTGCGCAACGGAATATTTAGTTGGATCCATATCCAGCTTAAGTGCAGTGCCATCGGGCTTTACCCAGTAATAACGAGCAATGACGCCCGTACGATCTTCTCGCGGTTTAGCCGCCTGAGCGGTAATCTCAGCCTGGATTTCAGCATCAGAAATGAAATCTGGGAACGGGTTGGCAACGGTTTGAGTTCCATCAAGCGGCGCTCCGTCCACATCATCGGAATAAATTGCTGGATCAGCAGCAAATGCTGTGTGTGGAAGAGCAAACGCCAAAATTACACCTACAAATAGCGCAAAAATAGCTAGAAACGTAATACGAGAAAGCCTTGCGCCTCCTACAGAAGTGCTGTTCATACATCCTTCTTCCCTCGTGAAGGGTGAATAATTATGTATATACCATAGCTCATTTCTTGTTATTTATGTAGGTGAGACCAAAACGGATGATATTTTTGTTAATTAAATCACTAAAGAAACGCATCAAGCGGTCTAGACTACTTAACTAGACCGCTTGTTTAGAATGCTTGTTTAACAACCACTGGTTAAAACAACTGACTCGCTGGTTTGTACTATGTGTCTTTACTTGTCAGGAGTAAGTCGCCAAATCTCGTCATTATATTCAGCAATAGTTCTATCAGATGAGAATGTTCCTGCCATAGCAATATTTACAAGAGACTTCTGGAGCCACGCTCTCCTATCCTCATAATCATCGAACACGCGCTCTTTTGTTGAAATATATGCTTCCAAATCAAGCAACGTCATAAACCAATCTTTTGAGCACAAGTTTTTGTGAAGACGCTCCAGGCGCTCCTCATTACCAAGAGAAATAAACTCTGGGCTAATTAAGAAATCAACGAGTGGTTTAATCTGAGGCTTCTTATAAAACTCTTTTTGCTTTTGTAACCTTTGTGCTCATAAAGGCTTACAACCTCATCACTTGAAGCACCAAACGCGTAGATATTCTCCTTGCCTACCAAGTCGGCAATTTCTACATTTGCACCATCAACTGTGCAAACGGTAACAGCGCCGTTAAGCATGAACTTCATGTTGGAAGTTCCAGAAGCCTCCTTGGAAGCCAGTGAAATCTGCTCAGAGATATCTGCTGCTGGAATAACGTGCTCAGCGGCAGTAACGTTGTAATTCTCGATCATTATCACCTGAAGATATGGTGAAACATCTGCATCGTTTGCAATCAAAGACGAGAGAACAAGAATTGCATGAATGATATCTTGAGCAGCCACGTATGCTGGTGCAGCCTTACCACCAAAAATGACAGTAATAGGATGCTTTGGAAGGTGTCCGGACTTAATATCAAAATATTTCCAAATCAAATAAAGCAATAGCATTTGCTGACGCTTATATTCATGGAAGCGCTTCACCTGGACATCAATAATGGAGTCGGCATTAACTTTTGTATCTTGATTGTCCAGCAAAAACTTGCTCATTCTATCTTTGGCTACCTGCTTTATCTCTTGCAGCCTATTAAGAACTTCATCGTTATTCTGATACTCTAAAAGTCCCTCGAGATTACCAGTTGTTCTCCAACTATCTCCTATCAACGTATCAAGATACTCAGCAAGCTCTGGATTACAGCCCATCAACCAACGACGGAAAGTAATTCCATTGGTCTTGTTAGAAAACTTTTCTGGGTACAAATCAAAGAATGGCTTGAGTTCTGTCTCTTCCAAAATCTTAGTATGAAGCGCTGCAACACCATTGATACTAAAGCCGTAATGAATGGCAAGGTTAGCCATGTGAACTTTCTTATCAATGATGACTTGTACACTTGGATCTGCAACGGTACTACGGATGTGTTCGTCAAGCTTTTTGATAATCGAAGCAATCTTTGGAGAAACTTCCTCGATAAATTTAAGAGGCCATTTCTCAAGAGCTTCTGCCAAAATCGTATGATTTGTGTATGCAACTAGTGAAGAAACAATGGTTACAGACTCTTCAAACGAGATGTCGTATTTCTCAGTCAAGATACGAATAAGCTCTGGAATTACCATTGTGGGGTGCGTGTCGTTAATCTGAATCACAACATAGTCAGCGAGGTCATGAACATTACTGCCGCGCTCAACCGCCTCTTTAACAATCAACTGTGCAGCATTTGAAACCATAAAATATTGCTGATACACACGAAGAAGCTGACCGTCTTCATCCGAATCGTCGGGATACAAAAAGAGTGTTAGATTCTTTTTCAAAGCAGTCTTATCAAAATCAATAGCGTCATCAGAAACTAATGATTCGTCGATACTTTTGCAGGTCAAAACAAACGAAGTCTGTTTTTCTTTGTTCGGCCATATCCCAAAAACATCAATTGAATAGAGCTCAGACGTCACCGAGAAATCTCTAAATTCTACGGTAAATGATGTCTTCTCGTCTTCAAGCCACCTATCATCAGCAAGCCAAGCATCTGGAACGGCAGTTTGCTGTCTATCTAAAAACTGCTGATGAAAGAGACCAAAATGATATTTAAGGCCCACACCATCACCTGGCAAGCCAAGTGTTGACATGGAGTCGATAAAGCATGCTGCCAATCGACCAAGACCACCGTTACCAAGTGAAGGCTCAACTTCAAGCTCTTCGATGTCTTCGAGCGAATGGCCTGCTTTAGAAAGCTGCGATTTTACCTCGTTATAAATTCCCAGATTGATGAGGTTATTTGAAAGCAGCTTGCCAATCAGAAACTCTGCGGAAATGTAATAGAGCCTCTTCTTACCATTATTTAACGGAAGAGATTCCGACTTACTCTTAACCACCTGAAGCAGTAATTCAAAAACTTGACTGTCAGTAATTTCAGACAGAGGCTGATTAAATTGTTGAAAAGATAAGGTGTCTAAGTTCATTATTGCTCCTCTTTGTACACCCTGAAATACATCTCAGTAATAGTTCTTAAGAAATCTTCTGTATGACGCGTAATGGCTCCCTGCTTCATACGCCAACACCAGTTACCTCAACAGTGGCTGGAACATTCATGCGTGCAGAATCATCTAAGCCGAGAAGATCTTGCATGGTGTGAATACAAGTGTCACTCACAGAAGCTGCAATTCCACGTGAAAGCGCCTCACCAATTGGCTCATCTTTTGAGCGATGAAGGTAAATATCTGCCTGTTCACGCTCTCTATCAGTAGCCTGAGTCTCATACCAACCACGAGCAGTTGGATTATCATGCGTTCCCACATACGCAATAGTATTTGCAGTGTAATTGTGAGGAAGATCTCTTGAATCATGCATTCCATCAAATCCGTACTGCAAGATTTTCATTCCTGGGAAACCAGTTTTGTCTCGCATGGCGATAAGCTCTGGTGTAATTAATCCAAGGTCTTCCGCAATGATTGGAAGTTTACCCAGCTGCTTTTCCAGTTCCTTAAACAGCTCCAAATCTGGCCCTTTAGTCCATTTGCCTTCTGTAGCATTTGTAGCTCCGTAAGGAATCTCCCAATAGGCTTCAAAACCTCTAAAATGATCAATTCTAAGCACATCAAACATCTCAAGATTTGTCTGTACACGCCAAACCCACCATGAATAGTGCGATTTCTTCATATACTCCCAGTTATAAATTGGATTTCCCCAATATTGTCCAGTTGAAGAAAATTGATCAGGAGGAGTACCTGCAACCGTAATAGGACGTCCCGTTTCATCTGTCTTAAACAGTTCTGGCTGTGCCCACATCTCTACAGAATCTCGTGAAACATAAATGGGAAGATCGCCAATAATAAGTATTCCCTCTTATTGGCATAAGACTTAACTTTTGCCCATTGAGTAAAGAAGAAATACTGAGTCATCTTGTGATACAAAACTGACTTTTGAAGTTTCTTTATTTCTTTTGCAGTTGTTTCATTTCTTTGTTGGAAAGGTTTTGGCCACTCCCAGTAGGCTTTATGTCCAAACTCTTCCTTTAGGGACATGAACTCTGCATAGGGATCAAGCCACTCTGCATGATCGTGACAGAACTTCTCAAAATCATCAGGAACATCTTGCATAAACCTATCAAAGGCACGGTTAAGTAAACGACGATGATTTACAAAAAGCGCACCATAATCAACACAAGTATTGCTAGTCCCAAAAGAAATATCTTCAAAGTCATCTGACTTTAAATATCCAAGTTTCTCAAGATCTTTTAAATCTATATAGTAAGGACTTCCCGCTGCAGCAGAAAAAGACTGATAAGGAGAGTCACCATAACTTGTGGTAGTAAGAGGCAAAACCTGCCAATACCTTTGTTTTGTCCTGACGAGAAAATCAATAAAATCGTAGGCTTCTTTGCCAAACGTGCCAATCCCATATGAATTTGGAAGAGAAGAAACGGCCAAAAGTACTCCGCTTGCTCGTCCCATAGTTGCCTCTTTCATAAAAGAGTACTGGCTTATCTTTTTAAGATAAGCCAGTACAAAGCTTTAATACTTAACTAGATTATCTTGCGTATTCTTATCAAAGAGATGAACAGCATTGTCTTCAAATTTAAACCACACTTCATCACCAATTTTGAGGTTTCGTTTAGCAAACTCAGTTGCTGGAACGATAAGGACAAAATTGCCGTCATCAGTATGAATATGAAGGTGAACCGTGGAGCCCATAAGCTCACTTACCTCAAGATTGCCCTTGAAAGCACCAATTCCATTTGGCTCAGTCAAATAAATTTGCTCGGGCCTAATGCCGACAATGACATCTGTTGCTGGCGCAGCAACCCAAGACTGTGCTAACAGATTAGCCATCTCAGGAGAAATTTCAAATGACATGCTTTCTGTCTCCACATGGAACTCATTGTCCACGCGAATAAGATGCGCATCAAAGAAGTTCATTTGAGGCATGCCAATGAAACCAGCAACAAAGAGATTAGCCGGTCTATTAAAACACTTCTTGTGGTGTTCCAATTTGCTGAACAAAGCCATCCTTCATAATGACAATGCGATCGCCCAAGGTCATTGCCTCTGTTTGGTCATGTGTAACATAGACAAAGGTTCCATCAACCTTCTGACGAAGCTTAATAATTTCTGTACGCATCTGATTTCTCAGCTTTGCATCAAGATTTGAGAGTGGCTCATCCATCAGGAAGACTTTTTGGATCACGGACAATTGCACGACCAATTGCAACGCGCTGACGCTGACCACCAGAAAGTGCCTTTGGCTTACGATCAAGATATGCTGTAATACCTAATGTTTCTGCAGCTGCACGGACCTTCTCGTCAATAACTTGTGGATCAACCTTTTTAAGCTTAAGAGTAAACGCCATATTGTCATAAACGGTCATATTTGGATACAGCGCATAGCTTTGGAAAACCATTGCAATGTCTCGGTCTTTTGGTGCGACATCATTTACAAGCTTTCCATCGATATAAAGCTCGCCAGAAGAAATATCTTCTAGACCTGCAATCATACGCAGTGTAGTAGATTTTCCGCAACCCGAAGGGCCAACAAGCACGACAAACTCGTGCTCCTTAATAGTGAGATTGAAATTTTGAACAGCAACAACGCCTTCTTCAGTTACCTCAAGATTGCTCTTTTTCTGCTCAGTTTTCTTACCAAAGAGAGTCTTGCGCTTTTTCTCATTTGGGTAAATCTTTTTTATATTCTTCAAAACGATTTCTGCCATGATAAAACCTTTCAGAAATGCCTACAGCTTGCTGTAATACATTGAGATTTAGCCTTTTACAGCACCAGAGACGACACCATTGATAATGTAGCGCTGGCACAGTAAATACATAATGACAATTGGGATAATGACCATCATGATGCAGGCAAACATTGGACCCATCTCAACGCGTCCATATCCACCTCTAAAGTACTGAATCAGAATTGGGATAGTTTGATATTTGGTTCTATCCAGAACAAGATATGGAAGCAAATAGTCATTCCAGACCCACATAGTTTCGAGAATACCAACAGAAATATACGTTGGCTTCATAATAGGCAAAACAACGTGGAAGAATGTCTGGAGCGGATTGCAGCCATCAATAGTTGCAGCTTCCTCAATCTCAAGTGGAATAGTCTTAACAAATCCAGCAAACATAAATACTGCTAATCCAGCACCAAAGCCCAAGTAAATGAAGCAAATATTGAAAGGAGTATTAAATCCAAGCGTGTTTGCCATATTGGACAGCGTGAACATAAGCATCTGGAACGGTACTACCATCGAGAAGACAAACAGATAATACAGAATATTACTAATGCGATTTTTTACACGGACAATAAACCATGCACACATTGAGCAACAAACCAAAATCAGTGCTACAGATGTGATGGTAATAACTAGAGAATATCCAAAGGCTGCTAAAAAGCCCTGCTTCTCCAAAGCAGCAATATAGTTAGCCAAACCCGCAGAGTTCTCTGAAGTTACAAGATCAAATGCCGTAGATGTGGTAATAGTTGTTTCTTCCTTGAATGAATTCATCAAGATCATAACCATTGGATAAATCCATGCAAGAGAAAGGATAGTAAAGAATACAGCTAAAATTTTATTAATGACCTTATCGCGCTTCATTATTGCTGCACCTCCCTCGACCTGGTGGCTCTTAGCTGAATCATGACAATACAAATAACTAAAATGCAGAAAATAACAGCTTTAGCCTGGCCGATACCCATCCACTTTGCTCCCTGTCGAGCGTAGAAGGTATTGTAAATATTAAGAGCAAGCATTTCGGTTGCATGCTTAGGCTCACCTGCAGTAAGTGCCAAGTTCTGGTCAAATAATTTAAAGCCATTTGTAACTGTTAAGAAAAGACAAATAGTAATGGTAGACATAAGGTTTGGAATTTTTACCTTCCAGAGAGTCTGCCAAGCATTTGCTCCATCAACTCGTGCTGCTTCAAGATAATCACTTGGAATAGATTGCAGGCCAGCAATATAAATAATCATCATGTAGCCAACTTGCTGCCATAAGGTAAGAATAATCATTCCCCAAAATCCTGCAGTGCTATTAAGCGCAAGAAGCTGCTCGCCCACAATAGAAAGCGTGCAGTTAATCAAAAATATTCCAGATGTATCCCAGAACAATGCCGCCAATAAGATTAGGCATAAAAAAGACAGTTCTAAATGAATTGGTACCCTTAAGGTCTTTTCTAGTTAAGGCAAGCGCAATTGCAAGCGCTAATACATTAATAAGAACTGTTGAGACTAGAGCAAACAGTGCGGTATACCAAAAAGCATGGGCAAACTGTGGGTCAGAGAAAGCTGCTACATAGTTATCTAGACCTACTGGTTTAGCATCGCTAATGGTAATAAATTTACAAAATGAAAGATAAAATCCCTGCACAAACGGAATCAAAAAGCCAAATAAAAAAGATAGCGCTGTAGGCAGAACAAATAATGGCCACCACCGCTTCAACATTTTAGCCATAGAGATACCCTCCAATAACAAGAGACGAGAAGAGAGATCTCTCTTCTCGTCTCTCACGAATCAAAGTATTACTAGAAGGACTACTATGCGTTAGCCTCTTTTTCAGTCTTCCAACCATCAATGAATGCAGACTTGACAGCCTCCCAGTCCTCTGTTCCTGCTGCGTAGCCCTTAAGTGCACTGGAGAGGTTGTTCTTCCACTCCTGAGAAGGAATGTAAATGAAGTCCCAAGCCACAGACTCATTACCCTTCTTTGCATACTCAGCTGCAATGTTTGCAAGAGCGTTCTTTGTTGCCTTTTGCATTCTTAAATGGAATGGTAAAGCCCATGTCCTCAGCGATTGCAGTGGTAGCTGTATCAGAAGTTACGCACCAATAGATAAAGTCAAGTGTTGCCTTCTGGGATGCCTCATCTGCCTTGGAGCTTACGCACCAATAGTTCTCGCCACCCGGAGCACATACCCTGCTTCTCTTCACCCTTAACGCCAATATAAATTGGAATCATACCAAGAGCATCATCACCAAGCTTCTTGATGTCGTTATATGCCCAAGTGCCGTTCTGATAGAAGACTGCGTCGCCATTGACAAACTCTGCAACAGCATCATCACCAGTCTTGCTAGAAAGCTCAGTTGGACTGCATGTAGCATTATTGATATAAAGATCAAAAATCTGCTTGTAGTTAGGAAGATATGTTCTCTTAATTTCCTTAGCCTCAGGCTTACCAGTATCCTTGAACTCATAGTACAGAGGAAGGTTTGCAAGGTGTGTGGTAAAACGCCAGTCAGAACTAGAATCAAGGCCAGCGCTGGTAAATGCGCCCTTTACGCCAAGCTCTGCTTTGCGAGCTTGAATATCCTCAACAACCTTCTTCAGTGAGGCAAAGTCCTTGATGTCGTCACCCTTATAGCCAGCCTTCTCAAGCAGCTTCTTGTTGTAGATAATGCCGTAGTCTTCCTCTACATAGTCAACACCGTAGACAACGCCATCCTCCTGAAGCTTAAGAGCGTCATTGGTGAGCTCATCCAGAATCTTGGCACCCTTAAGGTCAATACAGTAATCCTTTACACCAATAAGACCGGAAGGACCATTTGTCTGGAACAGTGTTGGAGCTACAGAGGCATCCTTGTTAATCTCAGACTGGAATGTCTGTGCATAAGTATCAGAAGCAGCGGTTACTACCTTTACAGGAACCTTTGTTTCCTCAGTATACTTAGCTGCAAGATCTTTCCACTGCTGATCAGACTCAGGCTTGAAGTTCAGGAAATAAACTGAACCGTTTGCAGAATCAGACTCTCCCTGTTTTTTTGTCGTTAGTTCCTCCACAAGCAACAAGACCCAGTGAGCAAAGAGCTGATGCACTTAAGGTAACAAACTGCCTACGATCAATACCGGACATAAGACTCCTCCTTAGAGAGTGCTCCTAACTCTTTGCTAGGGTTGCATCTCTTCTCATGATTTTCATAAGCTATGCTTTGATACACGTTCAAAACAATTTTTGCTTATGTCTACAAAGTAATAGTATATTAGTATTAGCGAGTTGTTTAAACAACTCACTTCTGAGCGGTATGAAATTATCGGTAAATGGTATGAAAGGAATCATTTTATGTAACTTTCATTTTTTTATAAAGCTACTATCTAATCAAGAGCAATTTTAACATGCAACTCCAACCTTCAACAGCACGTTAAGGAAAAATATGCCAAGCGCACGGTTTAATACGATTTATCATGATTTAAAAAATAAGATCTTAGACGGGACATATGCGTATGAGTCCTATTTACCAACCGAGATGGAGCTTACTAAGATATATTCCTGCTCTAGAAACACCGTTCGACGTGCGCTCACACTTCTGTCCGATGAAGCTTTTCTTCAGCCTATTCACGGTAGAGGCGTACGCGTTATTTGGCAGAAAAAGCCAAGTGAGGTTACTGGCTCATTAGAAGGACTTGAGTCCTTTCAAGAATATGCCCACAGAAACAATCTTGTGCCTGATACAAATGTCATTGTCTTTGAGCACGTTCTTTGCACAGACGATATTTCTCATCAAACTGGTTTTTAAAGCAGGAGAAGAACTTATTCACATTGTTCGAATCCGTAAACTCGACGGATCTTCTCGCCAGATAGACAACGACTACCTTTTAGCATCTGCCGTTGGAAATCTAACCATTGCTGATGCATCAACGTCTATTTATGCATACCTAGAAAACACGCTTCATATGAAAATTCTAAAGAGCAAAAAGAACCATCAGTGTTGAGCTGGCAACTGAAGAAGACCAGCAACATCTAGAGCTTGGAGATTTTAACTGCGTTGCAGTGGTGGAAAGCCATTCATTCAACTCAAAAGGCGTTATGTTTGGCTTCACACAAACTCGTAGTCATCCAGAAACGTTCTGCTACAAGGTTATTTCAAAGAGATAACCTGCGGTTAAATGTGCAGAATAAATTTCTTCTCTAGTTTGTGGAAGACGGTATAGCCAATTACGAGGGCAAGAACTGCAGAAACAAGGCAGCCCAAAATTGTTCCAGTTGCAGGAAGTTGCTGAAAAAGCAGACAATCTCTCATGAATGTTACAAAGTGAAACATGGGATTAAAACGCTCTACCTGCAACATCCAGGGAGACATGATATTAACGGAGTAAAACAGAGGTGTTCCATACATCCATGCAGTGGTCACAACACTCCATAGGTGAATAACATCCCTAAAGAAGACTGCAAGGGCCGATAAAAGCAGGGCTAATCCAATGCAGAAACAAGCCAACAGCAACAAAGCAACGGGAGTTAGCAATGCATAAACGGTCAATGGAATCTGGAAGACCAACATAACAATGCCTACGGCAATAAGCGAGAAAAGATAATTTACAACCGCAAAAAGTACTTTTTGAACTGGGAAGACAACACGATTAATGCGAACCTTCTTGAGAAGACTTGAGGCGTCAATAATTGAGCGCATTCCCATGGTAGTAGCATCATTCATCAGCTGAAATGCTGTGTTACCAAGAATAAGATACAGTGGGTAATTCACAACATCCTCGGCACGGTTACCCAAAAACGTAGAGAAAACAACTGCCATAACAGTCATCATCAGAAGAGGATTTAAAACTGACCAAACAACACCTAAGATGCTGCGGCGATACTTAAGCTTAAAGTCCTTGCTGACCAGCTGGCGCAAAATAAACTGATCGCGCTTATGCGTTGGATACCACGCGTCACGAGCAGAAACAGCCACAATACTTGCACTTGCACCATTAGTATTTGCGGAAACTATGCTTGCGTCCTGCGCATTATTAGTTTGTGTTGAATACTCGCTCACGCGCTATCCTTTTCTACCGATTTCTGTATGGTTTATCCTAGCACAGACAGACAAAAGCCGTTTAAACTTGAAACATTGTTGAACTGTTTTCTCCACTATTTTATTTGGATATGTGGTGACAAGACTATTTAGTAACAGCGCGCTCAACAGCAGCGCTTGTAGAAATGGTGCAAAATGTCTCAATCCCCTCTTGGACGCACGCTTATCATTGCTAATCCAGCTGCTCATAGCGGTAAAGGCGCAGCTGGTGCAGAGTTTGCCCGTCATTTCCTTACCAGCTATTCTGCTGCAACGGACGGTTACGAGCTCAAGCTCACCACAGCTATGGGAGATGCTCGTGTCATGGCCGCAGAAGCCGCAGATTTTGATACGGTTGTCGCACTTGGTGGAGATGGCGTCATCCACGAGGCGGTCAACGGCCTCATGACCTTATCGCCAGAGGTGCGTCCAGCGCTTGGCATTATCCCTATGGGTTCCGGCAACGATTACGCGCGCACACTGGGCATGAAAATCAACGATCCAGAAGGCGCGTTTGCACAGCTTGTTCGAGGCAAAGTCAAGAAACTTGAGATTGGTCGCATCAACGACGTTTACTTCATGGAGACCATGTCGTTTGGACTTGATGCAGCCATTGCAGCTGATACCACCAAGCGTCGCGCCAACAACTCTCTACCGAGGGAGAAGCGCTCTTTTTTACCTCGGGGCTCAAGTTCATGGCTGCAGGCAGCAAAGGCTACCCTTGCACCGTCTCGTTTGATGGCGAGAAGGACATTGAACTCCAAGCTCTCATTATGGCGTTCCAGATTGGTCCTACGTATGGCGGTGGCTTTAAGGTCTGCCCACACGCTCAGCCTGACGACGGCCTTCTCACCGTCTGCTACAACACCAAGGTACCTAACATCCCCCACCTGCTAGCCTTATTTGGCCTGGCAAAAGCTGGCAAGCACATTAATTCACGCATCATGGTAGAGCGTCACCTCAAGAAAGCAGTGGTCAGCTTCCACGAGCCAGTACCTGTTCAGGTTGACGGAGAAGAGCTTCCTTTTGCAGAGCAGTTTGTGGTCGAGGTCATCCCAGCTGCACTTTCCGTGATTGTTCCCCAGCACGCGGTTCAGCGCAGCGTGGTTGACACAGTTTGTGCAGCTCGCGTGCCAAACGTGATGTCGCGAGAAGACCGATCTTCTCGCCAAAAGGTTTGATTCAAAGAAACAGGGGCACCTGCCAGCGCAGATGCCCCTGAATTTGTTTGTGTGAGCGAGAGCTTAGCGAGCTTCGCGCTCGAGCAGAGCTTTTAACCTCAGCTGCGGTATCAAGCTCCATAACGCGAGCAGTAAGCTCTGTCTGCCTCAGCCTTTGTCCAAGCAGCAATGGTTTTACGGGTGCGCAGGACAGATGGGGCAGAAACGGAGAACTCGTCCAGACCGAAGGAAAGCAGAACTGAATGAGCAGTGGGTCTGCAGCTGCCTCGCCGCACATACCAACCATAATCTTCTCCTTATTGCCCTCGCCGATGAGGAACTTAAGAGAACGGAGAACTGATGGCTGGTAGACCTCATAGAGGTAAGCAATACGGTCATTACCGCGGTCTGCACACATAGTGTAACCAATGAGGTCATTAGTGCCAATGGAGAAGAAATCACACTCACGAGCCAGCTTGTCTGCAATCAGAGATGCAGATGGGGTCTCGATCATCGTACCGACCTCGATGTCCTTATTATATGCTACGCCCTCAGCGTCAAGCTCACGCTTGCACTCCTCAACCAGAGCCTTAGCCTCACGGACCTCATCAACGGTAGTGACAAGAGGAAGCATAATTTTGATGTCACCAAATGCAGACGCACGGAGAAGGGCGCGGAGCTGAACCTTGTACTGCTCTGCGTTGTTGAGGCAGTAACGGATAGCGCGGAAGCCCATGAATGGGTTCTCCTCAGCCTTCATGTTGAGGTAAGGAATCTCCTTATCGCCACCGACATCAAGAGTGCGGATGATAACTGGCTTATCCTTCATACGCAGAGCAACCTTCTGGTAAGCAGCAAACTGCTCTTCCTCGCTTGGAAGCTCTTTTTGCGTCCATAAACAGGAACTCAGAGCGGAAAAAGACCAACGCCCTCAGCGTCAGCCTCAATTGCGCCGTTAGCATCCTCTGGGTTACCGATGTTAGCAACAAGCAGAACCTTAATGCCGTCAGCGGTTACAGTCTCCCTTGCCGCGATAAGCCCTCAAGTGCAGCCTTCTCTGCAGCGTAAGCCTCAGCCTGAGCCTTGTACTCAGCAAACTCAGCCTCGGAAGGATTGACCACAACCTTGCCGTTAGTACCGTCAACAACAATGGCGTTGCCGGTTGCAACCTCAGAAGTGATGTTAGGAACAGAAAGAACTGCAGGAATCTCAAGTGCGCGAGCAATGATTGCGGAGTGAGAAGTACGACCACCAGTCTCGGTAACAATACCTGCAACGTGGTCCTTATCGATGTCTGCGGTCATTGAAGGAGTTAGTTCATGGCAGACAATAACGGAGTTCTCTGGAAGTGTGGAGAGATCAACAACCTCTTTGCCAAGAAGGCCAGCGAGAAGACCGGTCTTTACGTCAGCAACATCTGCGGCGCGCTCACGGAAGAGCTCATCCTCCATGCCAAGGAACATGTTGTAGTACATGTCATAGGCATCGCTCACAGCTTGCTCAACGCAGGTGCCACCGTCAATAGCGCCGTTAACTGCCTCTTTGATGCCCTCATCCTCAGCAAACTCGATGTGGGCACCCATAATAGCAGCAGCTTCCTCGCCCACTGTCTTAGTCATACGCTCAATCTGAGCGTTAGTCTCTGCGATGAACTTGGTGACAGCCTCTGCGTAACGAGCCTTCTCTGCAGCGGTGTCCTCAACAGTGTGTGGAGTAAAAGTGAGGTCTGGATCTACGGCAACCTGTGCAATACCGATGCCGATTCCATTAGACGCATTGACTCCCTCAAACATATTTGCTCCTATCATTGTCCGCTTAGCGGTGTGTATAGTTCTGCATGATTGCCCAAAAGGACAACAGTTGCAGAGTCAAACTTATCTTTCTACAGAGTAACATTTTTTTATACTGTTACGTTGTGAGTATCTTCAAATAAATTTCAATAAAAAGCACTTGGTAAGAATTTCTTTCTTGCCAAGTGCTTGTCAGTATTCGTTGATAAAAAACGTTACTTTATGTGGATGCGTTGCTCCTTTAGTAAAGAACAGGAGCAACCTGCAAGTCGCTACTCAGAATCAGCCAACCAAGAAGCCTTAGGATCACGGCTTTCTTCCTTCTGACGAGCAAGCTTAATCTCTTCTGCAATAGATGCGGGCATTTCTCGACCCATCTTTTTATAAAGAGCGGTGACAACACGGTCGATAGTTGCACGCTTTGCAATTCCTCGGCTTGCAGCAGTTGCCGTACCACAAGCAGAAGCGTAGATAAGCGCAGTGTCGTAATCGTAGCCTGCGGTGGTCTTTGCCAAAAAGCCTGCAACCATAGAGTCACCAGCGCCAGTTGCGTTAACAAGACGAATCTTAGCAGTTGGGACAATGTGCTCAGTGCCGTACTCGTCCAAAAGCAGTGAGCCTGCACCGCCACAAGAAACAATAACGTTACGAGCGCCGCCGTCCTGAAGCTGCTTAGCAAATGGAATGCACTCTTCTGGAGTCTCTGGATTAGCGCCGAAGATACGACCAACCTCGTGGTTGTTAGGCTTTAATCAAGAATGGCTGAGCCTTAATGGCCTCCATAAGCAGCTGACCAGGAGCATCGACAACAAACTGAATGCCGCGACCTGCAAGCTGAGCCATGAGACGAGTGTAGATATCTTCTGGAAGTGAGCTTGGAATAGATCCAGTAAGAACCAGGGTATCACCTGCACCAACAACATCCATACGCTCCAGAAGCTCATCAACCTTCTTCTCTGGGATGCGTGGACCGTTGCCGTTGACCATAGTCATAACAATGCCGTTGAGCTTGACGTTAATGCGGGTAAAGCCAGTATCAAGCTTGACAAAGTTACTAGGAATACCTTGACGCTGGAGATCACTGAGCAGGTAATCGCCCGTGAAGCCACCGACAATACCCATGGCAACAGTGACCATGTCAAGTTCATTAAGAAGCGTGGAGACGTTAATACCATTACCACCGCAGTGTAACTCTTCTGATGAAGAACGGTTGGTAAAGCCCATGTCCAATGTGTTTGGATGCATGACATAGTCAAGCGCGGGATTAAGCGTCATTGTGTAAATCACGGCGAGTCCTCCGAACTACAATAAAAATCATGGAGACTTCAGTATGACGCAATCCCTCGCAACAAAACAATTAGAAACTAGTGACTCATAAAATAAAAACCCCGACGCAAGCCGGGGTTTGAAATTCAAATGGTGGATCGTCAGGGGTTCGAACCCCTGGACCTTGGGATTAAGAGTCCCCTGCTCTACCAGCTGAGCTAACGATCCAAATAACGTTTCAAATGGGGTGGGAAAAGGGGCTCGAACCCTCGACCTACGGAGCCACAGTCCGTCGCTCTGCCAACTGAGCTACTCCCACCATTTAGCCACCCTCATGAAACGCAGCTAAATCATTATTACAGAATCAGAAAAAGATGCAAGCGAGAAACGCAGATTTTTCAAACTCTTTTTTGATTTTCTTAGAAATCTGCCGGTGCAACGGGTTTCTCGCCAAACAAAATGCGGAGAAGAACGAGCTTCTCCGCAGGTGATCTCATGCACTATACGCGCAGGTATATGGCGGTATGGCAGTGGTGCGGTGTCAAGAAACCGCAATCAACCCGCTTAAAAGCCGCAGACTGTGTCTAGAAACCGTGAGCCGTAAGTGCTGCATCCAGGCGATCCAGCGCTTCTTCAATCTCCACACGAGGGGCTGCCAAATTCCAACGCTTGAAACCCTGGGCAGCCTTGCCAAAGAAGACGCCGTCGGTGAAGAAAATCTGGGCCTCAAACTGCAACAGATGCTCGAGCTCTTCTGGAGTAAGGCCAAGGTCCCTGAAGTCGAGCCACTGGAGGTAGGTTCCCGTGATTGGTGCGAGTTTCACCCGAGGGTGCTTGTTAGCGAAGAAGTCCAGGACCAATTTCTGGTTATCGTCAACAGCCTTGATGCATGCGTCCAGCCATGCCCCACCCTTGCTATAAGCCAGCTCACAGGCCTTGAAGCTGATTGGATTGCATGAGGTGGTCTCTCGGGCCTGCAGGCGCTTCTCGAGGCGGCTGCGCAGTTCTGGATTGCTCACGATGATGTTGCTGAACTGCGTGCCAGCCAGGTTGAAACTCTTTGAAGCGCTTGTGCAGGTAATGGTACGCGCTGCGACCTCATCGGAAATTGTTTCAAAGACGGTATGCGTAGAGCCTGGCATGATGAGGTCGTGGTGGATCTCGTCAGCAACCACGATGAGGTTGTGTTTAACCGCAATCTCTGCGATGCGCGTGAGCTCTTCTTTGGTCCACACGCGACCGCTTGGATTGTGGGGTGAACACAGGATGACCATGGTGTTCTTTGGCTCGGCGGCAAGTTTCTCAAGCAGGTCAAAGTCAATATCGTAGTGAGGACCCTCCGACAGGACAAGCGGGCACTCTACCAGCGCACGGTTATTCTCCTCAACTGCCATGTAGAACGGATGGTAGACAGGAGTAAACAGGATGACACCCTCGTCTGACTGAGTGAACTCGGCAACAGATGCAAAAAGCGCAGGCACCACGCCTGAAGAGTTGAGCAGCCACTCTGGTTTTACATCCCAGTTGTGGCGGGTCTTCATCCACTTGCACACAGCCTGCTTCATCTGATTGGTTGGCACGGAATAGCCAAGGATTGCGTCATTGATGTATTCCTTGAGGCCCTCGACAATCTCTGGGGCTGTGTGATACTCCATATCAGCAACAGAAAAAGGTGGAATACCAGGAGCTACATCAGGATTAACGTCATACATGACGTTCCATTTTCTAGAACCAGTACCAGCACGATCAACGCGTGATTCAAAATCGTAAGACATAGTGTCTCCATTCACGTAAGCCTGTAATCAGTGTAGCTGCTTTTAGTGTAGCTACTTTTCTTTTCCTTTGTCATTCTTCTGATAAGAAAATCTTTGATGGCACGACGTATTTGCAATCCTTATTGCTATAATGAACGACGCTATATGTCTCCTTAGCTCAGCTGGATAGAGCGTCGGTCTTCTAAACCGCAGGTCGCGCGTTCGAATCGCGCAGGAGGCACCAGAAACTCCAGGTAGATGGCTTGCCGTCTACCTTTTTTTGTTAGTCTTCAAATGCCTATCAAAAAAATGAATCGTAGCCAACCAAGAATCTTTGCTCTCTTTCATCAGTAAACGCCAATCTTTTCGATAACGATGATTTGGTTGATAAGCCACCGTCAACATGTGACCTGTTTCATGATATTTTTTAAATGTAATGTAGTGTCCTTTATAATGGGAGACAATATCATCAATTGCTTGCGAAGCATCCCATATTTCATCAACAGTACTTCCGAGCAATAAGAGTGGTGAATGAATTTGCCCAACATCTATCCTAGCAGAGCAATCTTTAGGGAAGGTTTTTCTAAAAAATTTACTGAACAGATAATCTCTAAGTCGAAACTTTTGATAGGAAAGTTCTTTTTGCAAATGCGTCCAAGAGGAAGTATGAGAGCTCCATTTCCCTTTTATTCCTTCATACACCACATCAGAGGGGGAATTTAGTACCAAGCATTGAACGTCATTAAAAATGCTCTCCTCAGCTAAAACAAATTCTGCTCCCTTAGACCGTCCATAGATTCCAATTCTTTCACTATCTACTTGAGGATGCTGACGTAGATAATCCTTTGCTTCCACAAGACACTCTAAAGGAATACGTTCCAAATGTTTTGGTAACCCCTCTAAACCAAAGTAGGCAACTGCTAGGCAAATATAACCTCTAGAAGATAGAAGCTGAGCCATATTCTGTGCCTTTTCAATCCGTCCTTCACTACCACTCACAATAATCAATGCTGGTGTTTTTATTGACTTTTTATCATAAAAGAGTCTCCCATGAAAATGTTCCCCGTAAATATCTTGATGACTAATTTGAGAACTCATGTAACGTCTTGTAAAAATTCTCTCTGCAATGACAGTATTTCCTTGCATAATTTTGATTTCTACAAAAAAACGATCTAGTAAAGGAATTTTAGAAAGAGAGGTTGGAAGCTTCTTTTTCTTATTGGTCAAGGGTTTGGCATTAAAAAATAGTCCCATTGTTGAAATGCCTTCATAAGAGCCAGAACAAGATGGAGTTTGTGAAACATCAATAATACCATTCTTATCTGATACAAAAGTCCCTGTTGATCTCCATAAAACATCATGAGCTAAAAGCATAGGAGCATTGATGCAATAATAATCAGTTAGATGCATCTCGACTCGATATGTTTCTCTTGGTTTTAAGCCATTGATGACAATGTTAAAAGATTCGTCTGCTAACTCAGACTCTGAGATAAGTTCAATTTGTATAGTCATATCTTCCTCTATTTTTATTAATGTAATTAACAGTGTAGTTTTAAAATTACCGTGGTTTTTACCACGGTAATTCTCGCCATACCTTTTCAACATCATCCATCAGTTTCATAACCATTTGAAGGTCCTCATCACTATAGTTTCTTAAAACTAAAAAAATGGCTTTTTCAATATGTTCTTGCTGCTCTTTATGGATGTTAAAAACTTCAACCCCTTTTTTGGATAATATCAGATATTTATTTTTTGCATTATCCTGTGCAAATTCAAAAGTAACGAGATTTTTCTTGGTTAAACGTCTAACACTCTGAGTAATAGCACTCCTTGAGACTTCAAGTAACTCAGATAATTTTACTAGATTCGTAGGCTGATTGCGACCTATCAGGTCTAGCAAATGGACCTCATTAATAGTGATTGATTTATCAATACTGTTCCTATGCTGATCCTTTTTTTCAACTGTTCAAAAGCTAAAACAAAACTGTTAAAAACGATTATTAAACTTATGCAGTTCTTTCTTATTCATAGTCTTCTCCTTTTTTTGTTAACTATATTAACAAAATAGTGTTTTTCTTGTCGTAAAAGCTAAAAAAATCCTCCAGAGTCTACCTCTGAAGGACTGTTGAACCCTATTTCACAACAATATTAATGAGTTTATTCGGTACCGCAATCACTTTCACGATTTCTTTGCCATAAATTTCTGCCTTGACTTTTTTATCAGCCAGAAAGAGGAGCAATAAACTCCTCTTTTTTATCGCACGCATTGTCAGCGGACAATCTGTGCATAAACACTGGGCAATATGCAGGAAAACTAATCAAGAAATTGATATATCAAACGAGAGGTGCTGTTTTTGGGTAAAAAAATCCGTTTAGTTGGAGTTTATTTTTGGACTTCGAAATTTTGTCACTTACGTTTTCCCAGTTCAGAAATTTTTGTACTAATTTCCACAATTTTGTCCACGTAAAATTGCTGGTAGATGGCTTGCATAGAAACTAAGCATTTTTGGATACTCCAACTAAACGCATTTTTTACC
This sequence comes from uncultured Atopobium sp., assembly GCA_916438965.1. GTDB lineage: Bacteria > Actinomycetota > Coriobacteriia > Coriobacteriales > Atopobiaceae > Lancefieldella. Next base: position 815,475 of record CAKAGI010000001.1, read on the forward strand.
ACTTTGCCGCCGAATGGCACTCTATCGCTGAAAAATTCCACTCGGACGCACAAAAATACCCGTTCAATTCTACGAAATAGAATCGAACGGGTACTTGGTCAACGAAAATGATGCGAGCGTGGCTGCACGCCAGATATTACAGCAGGTACTCTGCAATCTGGACAGCGTTTGTTGCGGCACCCTTCCTAATCTGGTCTCCGCAGCAGAAGAATGTCAACGCATGAGTATCTTTATCAGCGGAAAGATCCTCGCGAATACGACCAACATAGATAAGGTCCTGGTCAGAAGTATCAAGAGGCATTGGGTACTGAAGCTCTGCTGGGTTGTCTACAACCTTGATTCCTGGAGCATCCTCAAGAATTGCGCGAGCCTCATCTGGGCTCAAAGGACGCTCAAACTCAACGGTGATGGACTCAGAGTGAGAGCGCATCGTTGGAACTCGAACACAGGTGCAGTTAACGCGCAGCTCAGGAAGGTGCATAATCTTGCGGCCCTCGTTTTGCATCTTCATTTCCTCGGAAGTGTAGCCAACCTCATCAAAGCCGCCAATCTGTGGAATCAGGTTAACTGCCAGCTGATATGCAAAAGGAGCAGTCTCGGTTACTTCCCTACCTGCAACAACGTCAGCCATCTGATTCTTCAGGCTGGTGAGACCAGGAAGGCCAGCGCCTGATGCAGCCTGATAGGTAGAAGCAATAATACGCTTTGCACCTGCTGCCTTATGCAGAGGATACAGAGGTACCAAGCCAATAATGGTTGCACAGTTTGGATTAGAGATGATGCCGTTATGGTTCTTGATATCCTCGGCGTTAATCTCTGGGATTACCAGCGGAACGTTTGGGTCCATTCTAAATGCATGGGAATTGTCAACGCAGACGCATCCACGCTTGACAGCCCTCAGGAAGCAGCTCTTTTTGCCTGTTCGTCGCCAGCTGCGCCAAGGACAATGTCTACACCCTCAAAAGCCTCTGGTGTTGCTTCGCGAATTACAATCTGCTGGCCAGCAAATTCGATAGTTTTACCAGCGCTTCGAGCGGATGCCAGAAGCACCAGCTCCTTGATAGGAAAATTACGCTCTTCAAGGCACTGCATCATCTGGGCACCAACAACGCCGGTAGCACCAAGAATTGCAACGACCTTACCGTTTGGATCAAAAGTCATAGTTACCTCGAAACCATTTCGTCACGAACAAATCCGTTATAGATGACGCCAATTGTGCGATCAAAGTCGGCATTATCGACGCCCACAATAATACTAATCTCTTCTGAGCTCTGCGTAATCATGCGAATGTTGACGCCCGCATTGCCCAACGCGCCAAAAGATCTTACCAGAGGTGCCGGAACGCCCTAGACATATTACGACCAACAACAGAAACAAGAGCTAAGCGGTCTACCATCGTAATGTCATCAGGCTCAATCTCGCGACGAATATCGCTGATGATGGAATAAACCGTATCCTTTACGTCGGAGGCATTTACCACAATACCAAACGAATCAACGCCTGTTGGGATGTGTTCAACAGAGACGCCGTAGCGCTCAACAATATTGAGTGCGCGGCTGATGACGCCAACCTCGTTGGACATGTGAGCCTTCTTGACATGAATAGCTAAGAAGTCTTTCTTGCCCTGCAATACCTGTAATCAAGTGCTCGTTTGTATCGCCATCTGCAGTCTCACGGATAACCGTGCCCGTGTCTTCTGGACGGTTTGTGTTCTTGATCTGAATTGGAATGTTTGCCTCACGAACAGGGAAAATTGCCTCTTCCTGAAGAACGGAAGCGCCCATGTAAGAAAGCTCGCGCATCTCGTCAAAAGTAATGCGGCCAATAGCGCGTGGATTCTGAACAATGCGAGGATCCGCAGAAAGGAAGCCAGACACGTCAGTCCAGTTCTCATACAAGTCAGCGTCTAGGGCAGCGAGCGACAATGGCGCCGGTAATATCGCCGCCACCGCGCTGGAACAACTTAATTGCACCGTCAACGGTAGCACCGTAGAAGCCAGGCAGCACAAACGAGCCGCTGCGAGCAACAACTTCTTTAAGTCTAGAAGCAGTGCGCTCCATATCAATGGTGCCATCATGATGGAACAGCATAACGTCAGCAGCATCAACAAAGGGTAGGCCAAGATACTCAGCAAGGATCTGGCAGGGTAAACCACTCACCCCTACTTACTACATACTCTGGCGAGAAGGACTTGATGTTTGTAGCAAACTTCTCAAACTCCTCGGCGACAGGCCATGCAACTCCCAGTTCATCAGCAATCTCCACAAAGCGAGCCTCGATGTCTGCAAGTAAAGAGGTGCAGTCAACGTGATACTCAATGTGGGCATTTACCAGCAGCAAAAAGATCAGTAATCTTGTTATCGGTTGAATGGCGCTTTCCTGCTGCAGACGAAACAATAAAGCGTCTATCAGGGTCAGCTGCAACAATAGCTTTAACTTTTTGAACTGCTCTGCAGAAGCAACACTTGAGCCGCCAAATTTTGCAATTTTGATCATTTCTAATTCCTCTTTTCAAGTGCAGCCATAAAGGTTGTAGGGTCTTGCGAAAGTGCGCTGGTAAGAAGCTCACGTGCCTTCTCGGCACTTAGATTTTTAACCAACTGAGCACCCGGCTCCCAGAACGTACCGCCTGGAATATCGGCCTGCGTCCTAAACACATAGTCGGAAACAAGTAGCTCTGGATTATACGAAAGACCTGCCGAGAAGGTCTGCTGACCCCCAGCAGGAGCCGCGGCGCAGTCAATAATATCCTGCACGACGGCGTTTGCCGTTGGGTCGCCACCGGCACCCTGACCGTAAAACTTGAGCTCGCCAATGGTATTTCCCACGGCAGTTGCAACGTTAAAGTTAGTTGGAACGTTGGCCTCTATGGTTGAGAGCGAAACCGCAACTGGCTCAACAGCTACCGCATACGATAAACCGTCAGAAACACCACGACCAAAGAGCTTGATTGTCATATCGTGACTGCCAAACATGGCAAGATCGCGCTTAGTTAAGTTTCTGATACCAGACATAGGAATCTGGTCTGTGCAGATTACGTCGAAGGCGATAGATGCAGAAATCATAGTCTTAGAGCGAACATCAATGCCGTCGATATCGCTTGACGGGTCTCGCTCAGCGTAACTCCAGCTCCTGAGCTTTGCTCAGAACCTCAGCAAAGTCCGTTCCGTCTTTGAGCATGGAATAGACAATATAGTTGGTGGTTCCATTCATGATTCCCCAGAACGCAGAAATCTCGTCAATACGACGAACTTTCTGAATTCCTGCTATCCAAGGAATACCACCGCACACGCATGCTTCGATCTTAAAGTTGACGCCCGCTTCAGCGGCAAGTGTCATAAACTCCTCAAAATGAGCAGATACCACGGCTTTATTTGAAGTAACTACATTTTTTTCTTAGCAGTCAGCGCAGCTTTGATGTACTCATAGGCTGGCGTGAGGGCCGCCCATGCACTCAACAACGGTATCGAGTGCAGGGTCAGACAAGAGCGCATCAAAAATCAGATGTTGCCCGAGGGTCAACGTGCTCTTTACCAGCTCTAACCAAGATGGACGTCAGGTTAACGTCAGAAACGCGCTCATCAAGAATGCGCGCAACTGAAGCACCAACCGTTCCAAATCCAAGTAGGGCAACGTTTTGCATATAACTCCAAATCTGGCAAACACCTTTGCGCAGCAAAGGTAAACTGCGTTTGTCACAATCTGATAGACAGAATCTAAGCAGAATCAAGACGAAGCCTGGACAGAAACTGAACAGACTCTAGACAAAATCTAAACAGAATCCGGTCAACAGTTTTTCTCGTCTTCATAATGCTATGAACAATTCTATGTTACAAGCTACTTTTACTTCTCACTGTTAAAATAATAGAAACGCAACACGCAACGCATGGCACGCAGAACATGTGGCACATTCTAAAGATTGGTGGTTTTCATGGCCGTCGCATATCACAGCACCAGAAACTCTGACCATACTGTCTTGGCAAAACAGGCCATTTTGCAGGGAATTGCTCCCGATGGCGGCCTCTACATCCAAGATTCTATTGGCGAGAAACCACTTGATCTTGCAAAGGTTTGTTCTCAGAGCTTTAGGGCTACTGCTTTCGACGTACTTTCTGTCCTGCTTGATGACTACTCACCTGAAGAGTTGAATCGCTGTATTGAGGGTGCATATGGCTCCCAGTGGGATACCGAGGCCATAACGCCTGTTTCTGCTATCGGAGAAGACTGGTTGCTGGAGCTCTTCCACGGCCCAACCTCAGCCTTCAAAGACGTGGCGCTTCAGATGCTCCCCCGCTTGATGAGCGTTGCCCGTGAGGACTCGGGCACTGCTGGTACCGTTGGTGCCGCGGGCAAGAACATCATGATTGTGACCGCTACCTCCGGAGACACTGGCAAAGCTGCACTTGAGGGCTTCAAAGACGTACCTGGCATGGGCATCACCGTCTTTTACCCTGAAGGCAAAGTCTCGGATATTCAGCGCCTGCAAATGACAACTCAAAAAGGTTCCAATGTTGCTGTTTGCGCCGTTAAAGGCAACTTTGACGATGCTCAAAATGCTGCTAAGGCAATCTTTGCCAACAAAGAACTGGCTCAGGAACTAGCAAGCAAAGGCACGGTACTTTCCAGCGCAAACTCCATCAATATTGGCCGTTTGGCTCCACAAGTAACCTACTACTTTGACGCATATGCCCAGCTTGTTGCCAAGGGTACTCTTACGCAGGGTCAAAAGGTTACCTTCTGTGTGCCCACCGGCAACTTTGGCGACGTCCTGGCCGGTTATTTTGCAAAAGAGATGGGTCTGCCTGTTGACCGCCTTATTGTGGCTTCTAACAGCAATAAGGTACTCACCGATTTCTTGGCAACAGGTACGTATGACCGCAGACGCGCATTTGAAAAGACCATCTCGCCATCAATGGACATTCTGGTTTCATCAAACCTTGAACGACTCCTCTATCTTGCATCCGGCAAGGATACTGAGCTTGTTAGCCATCTGATGAACCAATTGGTGACTGAGGGCGTCTACACGGTCCCCTCTCAGGTTATGGATACTATCCGCGAAACTTTTGACGCTGGTTTTGCAACCGACGCACAGACACAGGAAACCATCCGTTCTACCTGGGAGAATTGTCGTGTGCTGATTGATCCTCACACAGCCGTTGCAAAACACGTGCTTGACAGGGTTTCTCGCCAAGCGGGTAACGTGCGCGTTTGTCTGTCCACTGCAAGCCCGTACAAATTCTCGTCCGATGTGCTTGCAGCGCTGGGTCACTCGACCGCCGGCCTGGACGACTTTGCGTGCATGCATACGCTCGCCGAAATCACGAGCACTATTCCGCCAATCCAGCTTTCATCACTGAATGATAACGTTATCATTCATACTGACGTTCGCGAGAAGGAACAGCTTGCTTCATACGTTTCTGAAGCATGCGGGCGTATTTTTGCTTGTTAGTTACTGAGAAAGCAGGTTCTGCATGCTCGACAACACTATCTTGACCGTCTCTGTACCTGCTACCTCTGCAAACATCGGAGTCGGTTACGACACGCTGGGTCTTGCGTTTAACCTGCGCGCAAAGATTACGTTTAGAGAGTCGCCTGTGCTCATCATTGACGGCTGCCCCGAGCAGTTCAGAAACGATGACAACCTCGTATGGACGTCGTATATTCGTGCCTGCGAAAAGCTGGGCGAAGAACCAACGCCTAAGCACATCACCATCGACTCTCCTATTCCACTTTCTGGCGGCCTAGGCTCAAGCTCTACCTGTGTTATTGCAGGTATTGCAGCCGCAATGACCGAATCGCATGGTGGCTGGGATCCAGAGCGTGCCCTCGACTTTGCCTGTCATTTTGAGGGCCATCCAGATAATGTTGCTCCCGCTATTTATGGAGGCTTGACCTCGTCATTTGTTGACGGCGGTCACACCGTTTGCACTCGAAGGCTTGTTGCGCGCGGACTTTCCTTTGTTGCAATTGCACCCCCGTACTCTATCAATACCGAGGAAGCACGCAAGGTTGTTCCACAGAACATTCCTCTTCAGACAGCTGTTTATCAAATGGGTCGTACCGTTGCTGTTACCCATGCACTTGAAACAGGCAATGGAGGTCTTTTAGCAGCTGCCTGCAACGACAAACTCCATGAACCTTACCGCAAGGAACTCATTCCTGATTACGAAGAGCTCAAACAGGTAGCCAAGCTTGCTCGTGCTTGCGCCTTTGTTATCTCGGGCTCAGGTGCCACCATGGTTGCCATCTGCGACTCCCCTGTTACTGCTCGCGCTGTTGCTGAGAATGCCAAGCAGGTCAGAGGCGATCTCTGGATTCAGATTCTTGAGCCGGCGCTTCTGGGTACCGTCCTTACCTTTGGACGACGGAAAAGAGCACCGTAACACCTTTGACGAGATTTAACATCGAAGAAACCCGGCGCCCACGTAACGCAGGAGCCGGGTTGTTGTTTAAAGTCGCGTTTACCGTAAGTCGCCGTTATGCACCGAGGTAAGCCTTTACGAACAGCATCATCATGGAGAAGCTCCTGACCAGTTCCCTGCTTGGCAACCTTGCCAAGCTCGAGGACGTATGCGCGATCGGCAACCTTAAGTGCCATGTTAGCGTTCTGCTCAACTAGCAAAATGGTGGTACCAGCGTCACCGAGTTGACGAATAATCTGAAAAATCTCCTCAATGAGAAGAGGGCCAGACCCATGGATGGCTCATCAAGCATCAAAAAGCTTTGGCTTGCTCATCAGTGCACGTCCCATGGCAAGCATCTGCTGCTCGCCACCAGACAGCGTTCCTGCCAGCTGATTCTTGCGTTCACGAAGACGCGGGAAGTGCTCAAATACCATCTTGACCGTCTTGGCGTTCTCGGAATCAGACTGCGTATAGCCACCCATTTCAAGGTTTTCAGCAACACTCATACGAGAAAAATACACGGCGGCCCTCAGGACACAGTGCCAGACCAGCCTCAACAATCTTATGAGCGCGCTGGCCTACAAGGTTTTTTTCTCGCCAAGGGTGATGGTGCCAGAATCAGGTCTTACCAGACCAGCAATAGTGTTCAGTGTAGTTGATTTACCGGCACCGTTAGCGCCAATAAAGGGTGACAATCTCGCCCTCATTAATATCAAAAGAGATGCCCTGAACTGCATGGATTGCGCCATAAGAAACATTAAGATCCTTAACGGACAGCAGAGTTTTTCCTGCGCCAGCTGCCTGGGTGTTTGTAGTTTCAGCGGTCATTAGCGCACCTCCTGCTTTCCAAGATATGCCTCGATAACGCGAGGATTATTCTGAACCTCTTCTGGCGTTCCCTTTGCAATGATATTGCCGTGGTCAAGAACGGCCAAACCCTCGCAGATACCCATAACAAAACTTCATGTCGTGTTCGATGAGAAGAACGGCAATCTTGAAGTCATCACGAATCTTAAGGACATTCTCCATAAGCTCATCAGTCTCTGCTGGGTTCATACCTGCAGCTGGCTCATCGAGCAGCAAAATCTTTGGCTGAGTTGCTAGAGCACGAAGAATCTCAAGCTTACGCTGAGCACCATAAGGCAGGTTACCTGCAAGGGTATTTGCAAGATTCTCCATGCCAAAAATGCACAGCAGCTCACGAGCGTTGTCGGCACTCTCTTTTTCCTGCTTCCAGTGAGCCGGAAGGCGGAAGACGTCCTCGAAGAAGTGGGACGTCATATGGCTACCCTGACCAACCTGGATGTTTTCGAGAACTGTCATGTTGTTGAACAGTCGAATGTTCTGGAAGGTGCGGGCAATACCCATATGATTTGCTTCAACAACGCTTTTACCAGCAAGGTCGTAGCCGTCAATCATTACGGTACCACGGGTTGGCTTGTAGACGTTAGTGAGCAGGTTGAAGACAGTTGTTTTACCTGCACCGTTAGGGCCGATAATGCCAGAAATCTCGGTAGGACCAAGAGCGATGTTGAAGTCATTAACAGCAATCAAGCCACCAAAGTCAATGCCCAGATGCTCAGCCTGAAGAACTGGAATTGCGCCAAGGTCTCGCTCAGGAATGAGGTTAGGAGACTCTTGCCTGATAAGTTTTGTAGTGTTTTTAGTTGCCATCGCTCTTACGCCTCCTTCGAATCAGTTGTGGCTTCTACCTGCGTATCCGCCTGCTCATTTGCCTGAACGCCTGCCTTCGCGTTGACCTGCACGTCTGTCTGCTCGTCCGAGTCATCATTGTTCCAAGGGAAGTCCCTGTTCATGACTCGCTCAATAATGCGAGACAGCGAGAAGTCATAGGAGCCAAACAGACCCTCTGGTCTGAAGATCATGACCAGAATCAGCACGATTGCATAAGCAACCATGCGGTAGTCAGCAAAGGCACGTAGAGCCTCTGGGAGTACGGTCAGGACAGTTGCGGACACAACGGAACCAAACATAGAGCCCATGCCGCCCAAAACAACCATAACAAGGATCTCAACGGACTTCATGAAGCCAAACTTGGCAGGCGCCATAACGCCGATGCAGCCCGCGTAAAGGCCGCCTGCAATACCAGCAAGAAATGCAGAGAAAACAAAGGCAAGGGTCTTGTAATACGTGGTGTTAACGCCTGATGCCTCTGCAGCAATCTCGTTATCGCGGATTGCGAGAATAGCACGTCCATGTCTAGACTTCATAAGAGTATGAATAGCAAAGATGGCAAGCGAAACAACAATTGCGGTGTTTAGGTAGCCTGTATAAGCAGGAATACCCGTGAGGCCTGAAGCACCGCCCGTGAGCTTGAAACCAAGAGCAGAGTCAATGTTAACCAAAACAACACGGATGATCTCTGCAAAGCCCAGGGTAATAATGGCCAGGTAATCGCCACGAAGACGAAGTGCTGGAATACCAATAACTACACCCATCAAAGCAGCGCAAATGCCGCCAAATAAAAGACCAGCTACAAAGAGACCGACTGCGGGCGCAGAACCTGAAGCCATCGTCTGTGCATCAAGTCCAAAGAGTGGCATCATGCGAATGATAAATATTGCGCAAGCATAACCGCCAATAGACATGAAACCAGCGTGACCCAAGGGAAGCTGTCCGAGATAGCCGGTAACAATGTTCAAAAGAAACGGTCATAAGAACATAAACGCCAATTTGCTCAAATACAACCGTCTGATAGCGAGAGATAAGACCCTCTCCCACCAGGAAGTTTCCGCCAAAAACAAAGAGTGCAACAAGAATTGCATTGATGGCATAACGTGCAGGCATAGTAAGCTCACGTCGTTGACCATCTTTACCACCAAAACCAGTGACAATAACTGGCCTATGGTCATTATCGCGTGGATACATTTTAGTCATGTGAGCCTCCTTACACTTTCTCGGTAACTGGTCGGCCAAGCAGACCAGTTGGTTTAACAATAAGAACAAGAATCAAGAGCAAGAAGACTACGGCATCCTGCCAGACAGACAGGCCAAAAGGCAGCAACAAAGACCTCTGAGAAACCAACAATGAGGCCACCAATAACAGCACCTGGAATGGAACCAATGCCGCCAAGTACAGCTGCTACAAATGCCTTGGTGCCCAGCATAACACCCATGGTTGGGGAAGCCTGTTGGTATGCCATGGTGTAGAGAATTGCAGCAATGCCTGCAAGTGCAGAACCAACCGCAAAGGTAAAGCTAATGGTGCTGTTGACATTGACGCCCATCAAGCGCGCAGCGCCCATGTCCTCGGAAACGGCACGCATTGCCTTACCAAGACGAGTCTTCTGAACCAAAACGGTCAGAACAACGGTTGCCACAATGGTGACAGCAACGGTCAAAAGTGCGGTACCAGAAAGTGTTGAACCAAATACCTGTACGGTTCCCAAATCAATGATGCTTGGAACAACCTTTGCATCTGCGCCCAGGAGTAGCTGAACACCATTCTCAAGCAGGTAAGAAACACCAATTGCAGTAATTAGAATAGAAAGCCTTGGAGCTTCTCTGAGCGGTGCGTAGGCAACCTTGTCGATGAGGACGCCAAGCAAAACGCAGCCAAAAATGGCCAGAAGAACGGCAATTGCAGGATTAAGTCCCAGCTGAACAAGGGCAATCCATGCAACGTAAGAGCCAAACATGATGATGTCACCATGTGCAAAGTTAAGAAGTAAGATGATGCCGTACACCATTGTGTAACCAAGCGCCACCAGTGCGTAAATACTGCCCAATTGAAGTCCATTGAGCACCTGAGTCAAAAAAACATCTGAGGTTCTCTTTTCTATGAAGGATCGATCGTGTCATAGATGGACTCTTTGCCATCTTTAAAGGTGATGATCAGTGTGGACTTCACGGGATCACCTGTGCCCTGATACGAAAGGGTTCCGGTAACACCCTCAACCACACCAGACGCAATCGCATCAATAATGGCTTGCCTATACTCATTGGAGTTGTAGGTATAACCGCGTTTCTCGACAGTCTTAAGAGCGGAGCAAAGAATCATCGCTGCATCATAGCCCAAAGAGCAGAAGTTAGTTGGAGCCTCACCATATTCTGCGGTGTAGGTCTTAACAAAATGCTGAACTTTTTCATCAGGGTTTGATGCAACAAAAGCAGAGCAATAGAAGCAGCCTTCGAGGTCATCCGTAGACGCGTAGTCCTGATCGCCACCAATAATACCTGCCCAGCCATCTGCGCCCATAAAGGGTTTTTTGCAGCCAAGCTGGCGAGCCTGAGTCAAAATCTTACCGTTATCCTGGTAATAGTTTGGAGCCAAAATAGCATCAGGATCCAGTCCAATAATACTGGTCAACTGAGCATTAAAGTCGACGGCGCCTGTTGGATAACCCTGCTGAGAAACAACCTCAATACCCAGTTCACGAGCCCTCTGAACAAATGCGTTATTAACGCCAATCTCGTAATCGCCACCGGAGTTAAAGATAGTTCCTACGCGCTGATACCCTTGCTTTTTAGCAAACTCTGCAAGAACAACACCCTGGAATGGGTCAGTAACAGTAGCGCGGAACATATTATTGCCGTGAGCAACAACGTCTTCTGCTGTAGCAGATGCGGTAATACAGGGGATGTTGTCCAGTACCGATTTTTGAGCCAATGCAATAGTTGGTGTAGAGGTTACATCTCCAAGAATTGCACAGACATTCTCATCAAGCAGCTTGTTATAAACAAGAATGGCCTCGGTTGAATCGCCCTTCTCATCCTCAGCTACAGGGACAACCTGGCGACCACCAGCTCCACCGCTCTTGTTGAACTCCTTGATGTACAGCAAAATGCCGCTACGCACCGCAAGGCCATACTGGGCAACGTCGCCGGTATACGGTCCCATCACGCCAACGTAAATGGAGTTAGGGTCTTGGTTCTTTGACGAACAGCCTGCTAGAGCAAACGACCCCGCAATGGTCCCGGCCACCTCCAAAAAGCGTCGTCGCGTAAGCTTATGTGCCATATTCATCTCCTTTTCTCCATAGCGTTGAATATATGACACAACACAATATGGCTGTAGCTCTTAAAAAAGAACCACAGCCAAAATTTGTTATCTAACTTGAAATAATTACAACGCCAATATCACAATTTGACGCTCGCTTAAGCTCCAAGTATCTGAACGAGCGCCAGCTATGCGCTTGCTTATGCCTCGCGGACCAAAGGGAGCTCACTTGCAAAATGACGAGGCTTATAAGAAGACTTTTCTACTGTGGTCTTCTCGCCAAGGTCTAGCGCAGAAATCTTCTTCATCTTGCTAGTGCCACCCTCAATAAGGCGGAGTAACTCACGCGTTGGTCGCTCATCAGCTGCACGCAGCTCAGCGGCCATCTCACGCTCAACCGCGTCAAAGATATCCTGAACATGCGAGGAAGTATCTCCCGTAGCCTTGACCAGCGGCATAGCGGTAGACTGCGCAACAACACTTGCATAGTTTGGCTCGCGAGAAGGTCGTACCTGAGCAGAAGTTGCCTCGTGAACTGTGGCAGGTTTTGCACCCGACAGCTCCACTGAACTTGCAACCTCTACATCAGTTGCAGCCTGACCGATAACGGGCAGTTGCACGGGATGATACTTACGCAGGTGAGGCTGCTCATGACGAGACAGATGCTCATCCATAGCCGCAAGCGCAAGCGTCCAATCGTCTCTCTGTTCAAGCTCGTCAATCGTACGCTTCTCAGGGAAAACCCCCTGGTCAACATAAGAAATGCGACTGGAAATATCTGCAGAATGATTGGTGAAGTCCTCTGGAATGGCTTCAGCTTCAATCTCTGCGATGCCAAAATCGCGGGTAATGGACTCCTCGCCCACCGCCTTACTCCACCACGCGGTACCAACGTCACCAACAGTTCCGTCAGCGCGCTCAATAATAGGCAGACCGTCCATGGGATCTTGTCCCAAACGCTCAAGAAGAACGGCAGCGGCACCCTTTGCGCGCGCAACGGTGCGCTCTCGCCAACTTAAGAGCTTAGTGTAGTTTTCTGCAATTTGAGCGTAGTCGTTTGTAGAGTGCGCAGGAGCCTTCTTAGCACGGACCGGGAGAATACTTTCTGCCCCTGCACTTACAAGTGAAGTATTCTCTGTACTTACTTCTGGCTTTGCAGACTCACGCTTAGGGGCTAGTTTTGCAGATGCGGGACGTGCCGTTGATTGAGCAAAGCGAGAAGTGCGCTTTACAGGCACATTTACCTCAGCTGACTGAACGCGAATTGATCCAGTCATATCCCACTGAGCTGCCTTCATGTGCTTTGGCTTATACGAAGCAATTGAGCGTCTTGAAGAATCAAGCGCAATCACCATGCTCTGCTCAGGCGAGAAACTCGATGCTTTTGAGGCCTGCTTTGAAGCTTCAGCTTCTTCAGACTTCTGGAAAGAGGTTCCCGGCTGAATTTCAGCCACCATTTCATCGGTTTTCTTGCCACGCTTTGCAAAATGAGAAACAGCTAATGAACCAGCGGAAAGAGCAGCAACTATGGCAAGGCCAACCCCGATGCCGGTAAAGATTGCCGCAAGAGGGGTTTGACGAATTGACGTAGTTGTAAGGGCATACACAGATGCTGGCTCTACTGCAAGAACCAGTCCACTGAGCAGGCCGGCAACTACTGCCGGATTCCTACCTTCTGTCATACAAACTCCCCCTACAAGCGCTAAGAAGATGTATGAAGACACACGCTAAATTTGCATATGCTACTAAACCCAATACGGGCGACGTGAGCAACGGGTGGGCTTCATTTCATCTTTGTGTAATCCGCTGCAACACATAATTGTGCTGTTAGAAATGACTATAGCGTAAATCCCTATTTTTTACAGCGTCTTTAAAGCTTTTTCATAATTCTTTGGCAGATATACAACAAAACCGTTAGGAAAAAGTGCCTTCCCGTAATGACTGGAAGGCACTTTTTAAATTAACCTTGTATCTTTGCCTCACGATGCTCTATGTGGCATCGTATGCGGCATCTCATACCGCAAAAAATTCTTAGTATGGTTAGTTCTGTGGATAGTCAGACTGTGCTGCTTTCTTTGCAGATCTTACCAAGAAGTCCTGATTGTTATCTGTCTGCTTAAGACCGCTGATAAGAGCAGTAGTAGCCCGCTCAGTGTTGTTGAAGCCTGCAAGAATACGACGAACACCCCAAACCATTGGCTGAAGCTCTGGCTGAATGAGCAGGTCCTCATTACGAGTACCAGAAGAAACAGGATCAATAGCTGGGAAGATGCGACGATCTGCCAGATCTCGGTCAAGCTTGAGCTCCATGTTACCGGTACCCTTAAACTCCTCGAAAATAACCTCGTCCATCTTGGAGCCTGTATCTACCAGGGCAGAAGCAATAATAGTAAGTGAGCCGCCGTTCTCGATGTTTCGGGCTGCGCCCAAGAACTTCTTTGGAGGGTAGAGAGCTGCGGAATCAACACCACCAGAAAGAATACGACCAGACGCAGGAATAGCCAGGTTGTACGCACGAGCAAGACGTGTGATGGAGTCCAGAATAACTACAACATCCTGACCCATCTCAACAAGGCGCTTTGCGCGCTCAATAACTAGCTCGGAGACAACCGTGTGGTTTTCTGCTGGCATGTCAAAAGTTGAAGCGACAACAGTGCCCTGAATGGAGCGCTCCATGTCCGTAACTTCCTCAGGACGCTCGTCCACCAACAGGCAGAAGAGGTGAACCTCAGGATTGTTAATGGTAATAGACTGGCAAATACGCTTCAGAATGGTAGTCTTTCCTGCCTTTGGAGGCGAGACAATCAAGCCACGCTGTCCCTTGCCAATTGGTGCTACCAAATCAATAGCACGACCAGTAATAGAGTCTTTACCATGTTCCATAGTAAGAGGCTGGTCTGGGAAAATTGGAGTGAGGTCCCTAAAGCGAGGACGATTCTTAAGACCCTCAACTTCCCCACCGTTGACCTGGGTAACCTTAAGCAATGGCGGATACTTGCTGTTTACACGAGCAGGTCCAACCATACCCAAAAACACTATCACCAGGACGCAAACCAAGATTTCTAATGATCTGCTGGTGTACAAAGGCGTCGTCATCGCCTTCCATGTAATTGCCTGTACGAATCCAACCGTAGCCTTCATTGCTAATCTGAAGAATTCCTTCAACAGTCTTAAAGCCCTCAGCAGCAGCGCAAGCTGCATAAATAAGCTCAATCAAATCTGTCTTGTGGACGCCGGAGTATTCAATGCCCAGCTCAGTTGCTTTTAGCGCGAAGGTCAGAGAGCTTCATCTCTTGCAAGGTCTCTTTAGAAAGTGATGGCTCATTTGCCTGACCCTGTTTGCGATTCTTGTTGCGCTGATTGTTCTGTCTACGATCGCGAGAAGGACGCTCCTGGTTGTTAGCGTGTGCGTTTTCCTGTGTTTTCTCGCCCTCTTGAGCCGCTTCTTTTGGCTCTGCATTACGGTGTCGACGACGTGTAGCGCTGGTGCGTGTGCGGCTGGGACGTTCTGATGAAGCAATCTCAGCCTCATGAGCAGAAGCTTTCTCAGCAGCTGCATCACCCTTCTTTTCAGTCGCACCTTCTGCCTCAGCCTTAGTAAGAGCTGGAGCAGGAGTTACCTCTGCGGATGCCAAAGTAGCATCCTGAACAATCTTGGTAAGGCGATCAGTGTCCACCACATCAGAGGAAACCTTACCACCTGCCTGAACTTGTGCAAGTACTTCTGCCTGTGCAACTTCAAGGGCACGCTCATGAAGAGCACGCTCTTCCATCTCTTCTTTGCTAGGACGACCACGACGACGCTTTGGTGGCTCTGTAATGCCTGCTGCATTCATAGCCTCTGCCACAACAGCCTCTACCGCACGACGTGCTTCAGTCTCTTTTTTAGTTGGGCGACCGCGACGGCGCTTAGCAGCGGAGGAATGAGAAGTATTTTCTTCAGTTGTTTCGGAATTAGAATTTTCAGAAATACTATTTTCTGAATTAGTATTATCACTCTTGCGAGGTCTACCACGTCTACGTGGTGCTGGGGTATTTTCTACATCATTAGAAGAATCATTTTGGACCGAAGATGTTTCGTCCGACATGTACAAACCTCTCTGTTTGCTCATCAAAATAATCTGTAATAAATACGTAAGAAATATGATGAAGGGATTACAAACAAAATCAAATAAGGTGCAAATCCAAAAGGAATATACCACGAAAATGCCCGCCTTATGATGAAAAAATAATAAATTTCACCATAAAACGGGCAAATGGGGATTTATTACCACTAATCCTTATACCTCGAGAAACCCACCAGATCTAAACACGCTATCAAGTGCAAATACGTTAAACAGCTGAACGACTCTTTCTTTTTACAATAATGTCTTCAATTTGCTGCACAATTTCTTTGATGTACGTCTTGCCTTGAGGCGTGAGCTCAACCATGGTTACTCTTCTTGAGAGAGCATCGTCATGTTTGCGCTGTACCAAACCACTTTCTGCCAACGCAGTAAGAGACATAGAAACCGTTGGCTGCAAAAGACCAAGCGCGTCAACTATCTCTGTAATTGAGAGCGCATCTTTTGGAGAATCTAAAATTGCCAGAAGTACCATATCGGAGGCTCTACAATACAGAGCTCCCATAGCATCAACATACATGACAATGCGCTCAAATGAAGTGCGTGAAAGTGCTTGGCCGGGTGCAATACGGGCGCAGGTGAGCTTTGACAGCTCTTCTACTGCCTCTACACCCTTTTCTGTAATAATGCATACTACGTTGCGTCGATCAATGGCGCCTTCATCTCTTTTGATGAAACCAAGCCTTGCCAAGTGCGAGGTACGATGAGTAATCGTAGGACGAAGAGCACTCTGATACTCGGCAATTTCTGAAGTCTTGACAGGAGCGCCCTTCACATTGAGGCGACACAAAATAGCAAACTCTTCAAACGTGAGTCGTCTGTTAGCAGGAACTACTCTTCTAACCAAGTTATAAGACCTGCGAATGGACATGTACTCGCGAAGTTCCATAGAGACCTCCACTCTTATGCCCGAACCATTTACTATTTGCTCGCACTATGAGTATACCCCTAAAAAACGCACGTTAACGTGGGGACAAAACAATAGTTAGTCACAAATATGTTAGAAAACAATGGGTATATGACATCTAAATAGCAATTTATATGGTGTTATATAAAGATTGAGTAATAAAAATTAATTTTATTATCTCTTTTATACATTAAAAAAACTTTTTTACGTAACGAAGAAATGTGGAAAATTATCTGGAGAAATTCACTAAAGATACCGTACAAGTATTCAATACTCGCACGGTATCATGACAAAACAACATAGTTAGCTATCGTTTACATTGCCTCAGGAGCAGAAACACCAATCAGGTTGAGAGCAAGTGCAAGCACGCGACGAGTTGCATCACACGCAGCAAGACGAGCCTTAGAAAGCTCTACGTCCAGTGGGCGTCCTTCAGAAGGAAGCACCTGACAGACGGTATAGAATGCATGGAACTGACCAGCAAGCTCTTCAATGTAGTGTGTAATACGGAACGGCGCCCTATCACGAGCACAACCCTCAACAAGACCTGGGAACTCAAAGAGCTTACGAGCAAGCGCCTGCTCAGCGGTATCAGAAAGCAGCCCAAGATCAACCTCAGAGCCAATAGCCTTATCTGCAACAGCGTCCATACCAAGTGCCTTTGCCTCATCAAGGTCAACGCCAGCAGCGCGGCGCAAAATAGAACAAATACGAGCGTGAGCATACTGAACGTAATACACAGGATTAGAGCTGTCCTGACGCTTTACCTGCTCAATATCAAAGTCAATCATCTGGTTGGAAGACTTTGAAACAAGGGTGTAGCGCGTTGCATCAACACCAACCTCGGCGAGAAGCTCGTCAAAATGGATACCAGTTCCCTTACGCTTAGACATTCTGACGGCAACGCCGTTTCTAAGCAGGTTGACCAGCTGACCAAGCAAAACCTCAAACTGAGTTGGGTAACCAAGGGCAGTGGCAGCAGAGCGAACACGCTGGATATAGCCGTGGTGATCTGCTCCCCAAATATCAATAACGTGGTCGACACGCTGGAACTTGTTCCAGTGGTACGCAACGTCGGAAGCAAAATAGGTATACTCGCCATTCGTTTTGATAAGTACACGGTCTTTATCGTCACCAAAATCAGTGGAACGGAAGAACAGTGCACCCTCATCAGAACGATAGAGGTATCCAAGCTTATCAAGAGCATCAAGTGCGCGATCAACAGCGTCTTTACCCTGGTCATCCTTAACGTACAAAGAACGCTCGGAGAACCAAACGTCAAAGTCAGAACGGGCGGTATGACAGGTATTCTTGATGGACTCAAGCATCATCTTGTAGCCACGCTCACGGAACTCTGCCATGCGCTCATCTTCAGATTTGTCTGCCCAGACCTCGCCGTCATTTTTGAGGAAGAAAAGTCCCAGGTCAACTATGTAGTCTCCGGCATATGCATTACCGCCAAGAGAGTTGATAAACTCGTCAGTAAACGGATGTTGCTCTGGATGAGCATCGTCTTCATCTGCAACGTAAGCATTGCGATCTTCTGCAAGCACCTGCGCAGCTGCATCGGCGTCAATGCCGCGCTTCTGCATGATGTCAATAAGCTGCAGATAGCGCTTAGAGATGGAGTGACCAAAGACGTCCATCTGAGAGCCGTGGTCGTTGACATAGTACTCGCGCTCAACCTCACTAACCTGCAAAGGCAAGAATGCGGCTTAGAGAATCTCCAAGCGCTGCCCAACGGCCATGACCAATGTGCAGAGGACCAACAGGGTTTGCAGAAACGTACTCTACCTGGACCTTTTGACCGGCGCCAAAAGAAGAACGTCCAAAATCTGCACCCTGCTCGCGAACGGTGTTAAAAATCTCATTGCCCGCAGCAGTAGACAAATAGAAGTTCACAAAACCAGGACCCGCAACCTCAACGCGCTCAATCTGAGCGTCCTTGGCAATATGTGCCACAAGAGCTGTTGCAATATCACGAGGAGCCTTGTGTGCCAGCTTTGCAGAACGCATTGCAACCGTAGAAGACCAATCACCATTTGATGAATCCTGTGGACGCTCAAGCCCCACATCATCAATCTGAAATTCAGGCAACTCACCCGCAGCCTGGGCATCTGCCAAGGCTTGACGTACAAGTTCCTCGATCTTCTCGCGCATGGCTCTCCTTTAAATTCAGTACACGTATGCAGTGTAATTACGTAATTAATTGCGTAGTTCCAAAAGGACTACTCAGTTTCCTCGGAAGATTTTACCTGATGCTGAGCAGCAAGTTCGTGACGCAAATTGGCCAGACCACGCTCGAGACCCACAGGATAAATCTGAGGATTCAAGAAACGCGTGTATGCCGCGTCCAGGCGCATGAGTGCCGCATGACAACGATCGCGCGCAACCTCAATAGACTCGCTCTCCCCTACACGCTTGCCGCCTTCTACCAGCCTCACCATCAGTTCGCGAGAAGTTCCTTCAAGCTTGTGGGTTGAGTATGGGTCAATGATGTCTACAACGGTTGCCTTAGACTCTGGATTTTTGGTGACCAGGTAATCTGGGTCAAAAATCATGTCACCTGCAGGACAGCCATTTGCATCGTAGAAACGACGAATGTGCTGAATACCTGGGACGGTACGCTTGTAAGCCATCTCGGACAGCTTAATAACAGGAGTCCAAGGCTCATCCGCAGACTGACGGCGAGCAGTTAACTTGTAGACGCCACCAAGAGAAGGCTGAGGATCGCAGGTAGCAAGCTTAGTACCAACACCAAAAGCATCAATAGGCGCGCCTTGGGCAAAGAGCGACTGAATGGTGTACTCATCAAGATCGTTTGAGACAGAAATCTTGATGTAAGGAAGGCCAGCCTCATCAAAGGCCTTACGAGCCTCCTTGGAAAGGCGTGCGAGGTCTCCAGAGTCAATGCGGACAGCGTTTAAGCGCTCTCCACGCTCCTCCATCTCTTTTGCCACAATGATGGCGTTCTTGATGCCCTCATGAACGTCATAGGTATCAAGCAAAAAGTGAGCAGTTGGTTGGACTGGACTTTGCAAATGCTCTGAAGGCATCAAGCTCAGTGTCAAACGACATAACCCAAGAGTGTGCATGGGTACCAAAGACAGGAATGCCATAGATTTTTTTCCAGCAAGGACATTTGAAGTGCTTGAAGCTCCTGCAATATAGGAAGCACGAGCAACTGCCAGACCACCGTCTGGACCCTGTGCACGACGCAGGCCAAAGTCAGAAACGGGATTGCCCTGAGCAGCCTTGATAACGCGAGCACACTTAGTTGCGGCCAGAGTCTGGAAGTTGACCAAGTTTAGCAGGGCGGTCTCAATGAGCTGGCAGTCAACAATGGAACCTTCGACACGAACCATAGGCTCACGTGGGAAAACAAGCTCTCCCTCGGGGATTGCATCAATGGATACATTGAGCTTGTGGTTGCGCAAAAACTCAAGGAACGCTGGCTTAAAGAGACGACCGCCACCAGGAGAGTTAATGCTTGCCAGGTAGTCAATATCGTCATCTTCAAAGATAAAATTCTCAACTAAGTCAACAATTTGACCAGTACCACAAGAAATTGCAAATCCACCATTAAAGGGATTCTCGCGGAAGAATGCGGTAAAGCATGCCTCTGCGTCAACAAGACCAGCTTCCCAATAACCTTGAGCCATCGTGAGTTCATACAAGTCTGTATTAAGGCTTACGTCTGAAGGCTTGGTACGATCAGTGAGTGACATAGTTGCTCTTTTTCGATTGGTCAAAAACTGACGGTGAGATGATGTATCTAGAGTAGCAGTCCCTACAAAATAAATTGGCTTACAACAAAGATAACTGCGAGAATTACCACAGTTCCAATAACAATTTTTGCCCCAGAGGCATTCTGATGTCTTCGTCGTCCTCATCGGGCTCCATAAGGGCGCGGCCCTTTGCGCGCTGCTCCTGAATGCGACGAATCTGCTCGGCCTCCTGCTGAGCTGCCTGACGTGCAGCACGCTGCTGAGCTTCACTTTCCGCTGCTGCATCCACCTCTGCCTGAACTGCAGCTTCTGCCTGGGCAGCACGGATCTTCTCGGCACGCAGCGCCTCAAGCTCTCTGCGATCCTTCTCTGCACGAAGAGCTTCCAGCTCAGCACGCTCTTTCTCTGCACGAAGAGCCTCAAGTTCAGCACGCTCTGCATCCGTGAGTGCAGCCGCCTGTAGCGCAGGAATGGTTTGGAACTCTTCGGGTTTCTCGACAGACATGGTTACTCCTCGGTTTGTGTGTCGGGGATGCTTGTGGTGGCGTCGTTGGAGGCATCTCCGTGTGCCATGCGGAGCTTGAGCGCGGGGCCGTCAACGCCTGTTGCGTCAAAAAGCTGGAACAAAACTCTCGGGAGACGGTTCCGCCCTCCTGCCACCACAGGTTTTCAAAGCCCAGATCATCCGCGTGACAGAGCACCAACTCGTACTCCTCGTCAGAAAGCGTTCCAGAAAGCGGACCGCCAGCTGCACGCATGCGCTCATTAGGCGTGTACTGATTCATGATTGATACGTCTACATCATTATGACAAAGATTCCAGACGCGGTTGAGCACCTCGCAGGAATCGTCCGCGTGCGTGGGCATGACCAGGTGGCGCACAATGATGCCCTGCAACATGCGACCGTCATCGTCCAGCTTGCGACCGCCGCGACTCATCACCGAGTCATGCATAACCTCAAGTGCCGCCATAGACATCTCTGGATAATCTGCTGCGTACGAAAGCTCTTTTGCCAGCGCAGGGTCTGCGTACTTGACGTCTGTCAGCCAGATATCAATGACGCTCGAAACTTTCTGCACCACCTCTGGCAGCTCATATCCCGAGGTATTACACACTATTGGGAGCGTAAGTCCCGCTTCTTTTGCCAGCGTCACTGCTTCAATTATATGTGGCGAGAAGTGCAAGGGAGTTACAAGGTTAATGTTGAGTGCACCCTGAGCTTGCAGTTCAAGCATCATCTGGGCTAGGCGCTCAGTTGTGACTGGCTTGCCAAAACCTTCTTGCGAGATCTGGTGATTCTGGCAGAATACGCATCTGAGCGGGCAACCTGTAAAGAAAAATTGCGCCCGATCCAGCCTCGCCCGAGATAGGAGGCTCCTCCCAAAAGTGTAGCGCAGAACGAGCCACACGAATGGTGCTTGAAGCTCCACAAAGACCTGCTTTACCAGCATTTCTTTGAGCATGACAACGCCTTGGGCAGAGTTCACAGACGTCGTAGGCAGAAAACGTAAGGGTATCAGGTGATGGTGCACTACCCAAGGGTTTCTCGCCTCCTGTCATATCTACCCAGGCAGATGTAGGGTATAAAAACGCGCAGGGTCCCTGCGCGCGTCAAAAGTCATGGTGGAGATAAAGGGATTCGAACCCTCGGCCTCTGCCTTGCGAAGGCAGCGCTCTCCCAACTGAGCTATATCCCCGTTGCGGTACTTATTGTGGCAATCAAGGGCAGGTATGTCAATGATTGTACGTTCGAAATACTGTGAAGATACTGCTTTATACAGCAAGTTGAAATGACCCAGATTTGCATGGCGTTTTACCGCAGCGCGTTGCCTTCTAGCGGTCTGTCTGGGCACAAAAATATCCTTCCCCGCAGTCATCTATGAACCCACCTTCATAAGGTGGGCGCCGCGCTCGAGCGTTCCAGCTTCCTTAACAACGAAGGATGCCTGTACTGAACACGAGATTAGGCTCCCTGAAAAAACTTGTCGGTTCACCCAGTTTAGACCGCGGGAGAAGGACAGTTTCTACTATAAAGAGATTATAAAAAGATTAAAGTCTTGACTTGTTTTTTGATGAGCAGCACAATTGAATAGTATGGATTTAAGCAGTTAAAGACTAATTTTTTTAAGTGGAGGGTATACAGCTTGAACCTCTGGGTAACCATGTTTTGCGTTTTTCCTTGCAGCTGGTCTTGGTTCAGCTTTAATTACCCCTGCTGTTCGTCAACTTGCTTGGAAGCTTGGAGTTGTCGATAAACCCTCTGCTCGACGCGTTAATAAAAAGCCTATTCCCCGCATGGGTGGCGTAGCTCTATTCTTTGGACTCGCCGTTGCCATGCTGGTACGTTATGGCGTTGAAGCAATCCTTGGACACGCCGAGATTACGCTTTCTACTCGCTATTACCTGAACGTTAATTTTTTTGGGTTGTTGGCGCAGCCTTTGTGGTCATCTTCTTGACCGGCCTGCTAGATGATATTTTTTTCTCAAGCCAATCCAGAAACTCGCTGGTCAAATTATTGCTGCAAGCATCGCTGCTGCGGGTGGCCTCATTATCGGTAACGTTGTTGATCCGTTTTCCGCGTACGGCTTTGTAGATCTTGGCTGGCTTGCCTATCCTGCAACTGTCATCTACCTGGTTGCCTACGCCAATATCATCAACCTCATTGATGGTCTTGATGGACTTTCTGCAGGTATTTCTTGCATCGCATCAACCACGATGTTTGTGCTTTCTATCTGGGCAGGTCGCTTCGATGCAGCGCTTTTAAGTGCAGCCATCGCTGGCACCACGCTGGGATTCTTAGTTCACAACTCCTATCCTGCAACAATCTTCATGGGCGATTCCGGTTCGCTGACCTTGGGATTTGCCTTGGGAACAATTTCGCTTTTTGTCTGTCACTCGTTGGGCGGGACTCACAACTATCATTGTTCCTCTCGTCGTTGCAGGTATTCCAATTATTGATACGTTCTCGGCAATTGTCCGTCGCACACGTGCGCATGTTAGTTTTGCCACAGCTGATCGTGGACACATTCATCACCGTTTGATGGCTCATGGGTATAACCAGCGACAGGCAGTTCTTTTGATGTACGGCTGGACCTCTCTCTTGTGCGTTGGCTCGCTCATTATGACGCAGGTCAATACAATGCCTCGTATTGCAATTTTTGTCATGCTACTTACTATGTCTGCTTTCTTTGCAAAAGTATCTGCATCTTTTTGAGCCTGTTCTGCTTCACCATACTGATCCAAAGACTGGTGAAGACGAGCTTATTACACCCAAAGATCCCAATTTCAATGAAGAGATTAAGCAGCTCCACGAAGAAGAACACGAGCATATCGAAGAGCTCATTCACAGAGACCATAAGAGCGAACAACCTGGAAACGGATGCTAGCAAATTGGCTTTCCGTGCGCCTTCAATCCTGTTCGTGTAAACTGCGGCTGCGACTACACGGGTTTCTCGGCCTCTGAACCGCGCTTTCTTCTCGCCAAGTGCGCAAATGACACGCTCTTCTCACTAAGGACGACTTTCCAACATTTCGCGCCTGAAAAGTGTAAAGAATCTGTATTTGAGGTACAGATTCTCTAACAAAATCAGGCAAATCCACAGTTTCTTTTACACTTTTTAGGCAAAAAAATTACAGATTCTTTAATGAAATCAGGCGTGTGAAAGATAGGCGCTTCGGCTCTAAATTTTGAGCCTGAAAGCTGCATCATGTCTGAGTGAATTTACTCAGACATGGCGAGAAAAACCGGCAAAACTAACCAGACTTCGTGTACTTTTTCCGGCAAATTGCTCAGACATGGCGAGAAAATCAGGCGCGCCGTGACCTCGACTGTGCGTACCCTAACCTCGACCAGTCGTGCTCCCAGCGAAATTCTTGCCAAAAGAAAACCCCGCACATCCAAAAAGGACATACGGGGTCTAGCTATCTAGCTGTAATGAAATTGCTCAGTGCGAGCCGAGGTTACTCAGCAAGTGCCTTCTTAGCAATCTCTGCAAGATCTGCGAAGCCCTGCTCGTCAGAGTATGCAATCTCTGCGAGAACCTTGCGGTCAAGCTCAACACCAGCGAGCTTGAGGCCGTGCATGAACTTGCTGTAAGAAAGATCATTGATGCGTGCTGCAGCATTGATACGCTGAATCCACAGTGCGCGGAAATCACGCTTCTTGTTACGACGGTCACGGTAAGCATACTGACCAGAATGCTGTGCCTGCTCCTTCATACCACGGAAGGTACGGGAACGAGTACCGTAATAACCCTTTGTGCGCTCGACGAGCGTCTGACGCTTCTTGCGGCCAGCAACTGCGCGCTTAACTCTTGCCATATCTAATCACTCCTTGTTATTTGATCTGGTGGGTGGCGCGCTTAGTTCTTAGCGCCCATACGCTGAGAAACTACTGCTGCATCGCCAGCGGTAAGAACTGCCTCTTTACGGAAGCCGCGAATGCGCTTCTGAGACTTCTTAGTAAGAATGTGGCTCTTAAAAGCCTTAGCACGCATAATCTTGCCGGTGCCGGTGCGGCGGAAACGCTTAGCCGAACCCTTGTGCGTCTTCATCTTAGGCATACTACTTCTCCTCCTGTGTGGTGCCATCCTCAGCACCCTCGGGCTTCTCGTCAAATGCTCCCTTGATTGGAGCAACGAGCATGTGCATGTTACGGCCTTCAATGAGCGGTTTCTGCTCAATTGTGGCATAAGGCTTCAAATCTTCAGCAAGGCGATCAAGTACAATGCGGCCCTGCTCTGGGTGAGCCATCTCGCGTCCACGGAACATGATGGTAATCTTGACGCGTGCTCCCTTCTTGAGGAAGCGCAGTACGTGGCTCTTCTTGGTCTCGTAATCGCCCACATCAATCTTTGGGCGGAACTTCATCTCTTTAACTTCGATCTTGACCTGATTCTTGCGAGCTGCCTTGGCCTTGCGAGCCTGCTCATACTTGAACTTACTGTAATCAAGAATCTTGCATACAGGAGGCTCGGCATTTGGAGCAATCTCTACGAGATCAAGACCGTGCTCACGAGCTCTCTTCATTGCATCATTGACGCCAAAAAGACCAAGCTGACTACCATCAGCGTCAATAAGACGGCACGTGCGAGCAGTGATTTCCTCATTGATGCGAGGACCATCGTTCTTGGCTATCTTGTACACCTTCCCTCTTGGACAATTGCTTGTCCGCCAATAAAAAACCCAGTGCGCAAGCAACTGGGAGACAATACGCACAAATGTTGTGCGAGATAATAAATTGTCTGACCAGACAGCTGCTTTTTGCGCTGTGTAGGTGGGGACTCACGTTCAATCCCACTTCAAAAAAATACCTTGTAAGATTACCTCTATCAAGAAAAACATTACAAGGCTAAAGTTAGATATGACGAGAAATTCACATCTAGCTTAAACTTTTAGCTGGTGCCCGAGGTGGGACTTGAACCCACACGAGTTTCCTCAAAGGTTTTTGAGACCTCCGCGTCTGCCATTCCGCCACTCAGGCTAAAAAAGTTTGCATAGGTACTATACCGCACCTATGCAAATCTGTCTTGCTAAATCATCAAAGTTGTAGCTAATTTAATCCTGCAAGAATGGATTAGTTGCAAGCTCTGCATCTAGAGACGTTTGATTTCCATGTCCTGACAAAACGATGGATGTTGGGTCAAGCTCAGTCTTGATGCGGTTCAAAGAAGACTTGAGTGTTTCAAAGTTGCCGCCTGGAAGATCTGTTCTTCCTGCAGATCCTTGGAAGAGCGTATCGCCAACAAAAACAGCACCAGTGGCTGTTCCCTCTCCCACCAAACAATGCCACCAGGAGTATGACCAGGGGTTTCCATAATCTTGAACTGTGCTGTTCCAATGGTCAGAACATCTCCCTCGCGGAGAAAACCGTCTGGCTCTGGAGCATCATCATAAATCTCATTTGAGTTATGAGCTCTCTGTGCAAGCTCATTATCTGCCTCGTTGATTAGGTACTGAGCACCAGGTGCAGCAAGCTTCAAAGCCTTAACGCCACCAACGTGGTCAGCATGACCGTGAGTAGCAACAATGTACTTGAGCTCAAGGTTTAAGAGCTGTGCGGCAATCTCTGCGCCCGACGCGCCAGCGTCGATAATCATACATTCATTGCCAGAAACATAGATATAGCAGTTGGTCTCAAAAGGACCTACTTTAAAGACACCAATCTGATCTTTTGCGTGATGGCAACCACCGTGACCGTGATGGCCACAGCATCCACCGTGACCATGCTCACCATGGCCATGCTCTCCGTGATGACCGCAGCAGCCGCCGTGTCCGCCGTGACCTTCCTCGTGGTGGTGACCGCCGCAGGAACAGCCCTCATTCTGGTTAGCCATAGAGTCTCCTTCTCATCTGGTTAGCACCTTCACCTGGCATAATACGACGAGCATCGTAGACTGAAGGCACGCGAGTTACAAATGCAAATAAAGTGTCAAGCAGGCTAGTATCTGAGATTGAAACCAAGAAGCGCATACGCACTACGCCCTGCTCACCCACTTGTGTAGCAGCGGAAAGAATGTTTGCACCGGCATCAGACAGCGCAACGGTAACGTCTTTGAGAAGACCCATGCGATCCGTTGCTTCAACGACAATCTCAACCCTAAATTCAGTAGCACCACTGGCGTCCCAAGAAACAGGAATGATACGCTTTGGATCGTTGAGCAAATCTTTAACGTTAGGACAGTTGGCACGGTGAACAGAAACGCCGCGACCGCGAGTAATAAAGCCCACAATATCGTCACCTGCAACAGGATTGCAGCAGTGTGCAAGATGAACAAGCAAGTCTGGATCGCCGTTTACTACAACACCGCAGTTAGATTTCTTAGGACGACTACCTTTGGCGGTGCGAGAAATAACGTACGAACGCATTAAAGGCTGATCGTTTGCAATTGCCTTGTTCTTCTCCTGGAGTCGTGCAGCGTTGCGCTCTTGCTCGGTGACAACCTCAGGGTTTTTCTCTTCCAAAATCTCGCTTACGCGATTGACAACCTGCTTAACAGACTGATTACCTGCGCCGATACCCGCAAACAGGTCATCTACACTGCGATAATCAAACTGCTCGGTAAGCTGATCAAGCGCCTTTACCGTACGCGTAGCGCTGATGCCATAACCGCGCTTACGCAGCTCTTTTGCAAGCTCAGAACGGCCGCGCTCAGCATCGTCAGACTTGTTCTCTTGCGAGAAATACTTGCGAATCTTTGCACGTGCAGACGGCGTCTTTACCAGCGTCATCCAGTCGCGAGAAGGACGAGCATTCTTGTTAGTCAAAATCTCAATGCGGTCGCCCATCTGAAGTGTATGCGTCAAGGGAACAACAGAGCCATTAACACGCGCACCAACACAGTGATTGCCAACCTCAGTGTGGACAGCGTATGCAAAATCCAGAGGTGTTGAGTTAACGCGCAGGCTCATAACCTCGCCCTTTGGCGTGAAAACAAAAATCTCATGCTCAAAAAGATCTACGCGCAGGTTATCCAAGAACTCGTGAGGGTCGTCAATATCGTCTTCAACAGCCCAGTCAAGACTGCGGCGAATCCAGTTGATAGTTGAATCAATAAGTTTATCTTCAGAGGACATCTTGCCCTTTGAATTGCCCTGCTCCTTATACAGCCAGTGAGCAGCAATACCGTACTCAGATGCCTCGTGCATCTCTGCGGTTCTAATCTGAATCTCAATAGGGCGACCATCAGGGCCAATAACTGTTGTGTGTAAGGACTGATAGAGATTTGCCTTTGGTGTTGCAATATAGTCCTTAAAACGACCAGGCATAGGATGCCAAAGTGCATGAATAGCACCAAGTGCCGAGTAGCAATCGCCTACGTTTTTAGTAATAACACGCAGAGCGATAAGATCGTAGATGTTGGAGAACTCTCTGCCTTTACGAACCATCTTTTGATAGATGGACCAGAGGTGCTTAGGGCGACCCGTAATCTGGAAATCGGTAAGACCAGCAGCGTTAAGCTCATCAGTCAAAGTTTTCTTAGCGTTGTTGAGGTCATTCTCCCTTTGCGCACGAGAGTCAGAGACCATGCGCGCAACACGCTGGTACTCCTCTGGTTCAAGCCAGAAGAAAGACAAATCCTCAAGCTCCCACTTAACCGAAGAGATACCCAAGCGGTCAGCAAGTGGCGCATACACGTCCATGGTTTCTCGTGCCTTGAACAGACGACGGTCTGGTGGAAGTGCCGCCAGCGTACGCATGTTATGAAGGCGATCGGCAAGCTTGATGATAACAACGCGGATGTCCTTTGACATGGCAAGGAACATTTTGCGCAGGTTAAGCGCTTGTTTCTCGTCCATTGAACTGACTTCGATGGACGTAAGTTTTGTGACGCCGTCAACAAGCTCGGCCACTGACTCACCAAAGCGAGAAGAAATTTCATCTAATGAGGCAGACGTATCTTCTACGGTATCGTGCATAAGGGCAGCGCAGATGGTGTCTTCATCCATGTGAAGATCATGCGCAAGAATAAGGGCCACTTCAACTGGGTGGTTAATATAAGGCTCGCCAGAACGACGACGCTGATCTTTGTGATAGTCAGCGGCAAAGGCATATGCAGCGGCAATCTTTGCCTGAGCTTCCTCAGGTAAATATGTGCGCACGGCTCCCTCAAGCAGACGGTAATTATCCGCACCTGGCGCCTTAGCCTCTTTTTTGGTCCTCTCGTCACTCATCAGAGGACTCCCTTCCCCCATCAAACGTTGAACCAATTTCTGGAACAATGGGTTTTGTTATAGCATCTGCCAGCTCGTCTGGTGAAGCAGAAAGTACCCACTGAGCAAATGATTCAAACTCAGCGTGTGCTTTAAGCCCCTCAGCGTAGCGTGCAGACTCTAGCAAGTCCATGTGCGAAGCTTGACTATTAACGGAAATTGTTCGCATTTGATCAAATCCCTCAATGCTAATAAACCCTAGCTCAGCAAAAACGTCAAGTGCAACACGAACGGTTTGCTCGTCAGCCTTAGATCGTGGGTCAATTTCTAGCGCCATCTGAGCAATATCTTCATCGGTAAGCGCTGAATCAGCTGTCTGAGCGCCAAGCTTTGGCTGCAATGCCGTAAGCGCACGGTAGACAGCTACCAGGGCTTCTCGCTGTGGTGCATGAGAAGAAAGAATGCGCTCGTTAACGCGCATGTCATGCGCGTCAAATAGCATCTGGATTACAGAAGGTTTACCGTCTCTACCTGCGCGTCCGCTCATCTGATTGAAGGCAACGCGACCAAATGGTAGGTGATACAGGATAACCTGGCGAATATCAGAGATATTGACGCCTTCACCAAATGCACTGGTAGCAATGATGCAACAAACGTCGCCACGTCTAAAGGCGCGCTCAACGTTCTTGCGAATCTGAGGTGTTAGACCTGCATGGTAAAACGCAATCTTGTGGCCAAGCTCTGGAATACGATGACGCAGCATACGCGTGAGCGCCTGCGCTTGCTCCCTTGAATTGACGTAAACGATTGTTTTTGTGCCATCTGACACAAGAGAAAGCAGCGCACATTCCCTGTCCTTAGCACCGCGAAGGTCCTTGAGCTCAAGATTAGATCGTGCAGTTTTGTCTTTGTAAACATGCTCTGCTTCAATAGAGAGAAGCTCGCAGATATTCTGAGCTGCCAGCGTGGTAGCCGTAGCTGTTGTGGCAAGCACCTGTGGACTTCCCAACATCATAAGTACCTGGGACATCTGAGCGTAGGCAAGCCTTCCCTCAGAAGCATTCATGCCCACGTGATGTGCCTCGTCAAACACCACAAACGAGATGTTCTGAGCCGTAGCGAACTGATCAGCATGGAGCGAGAAAAACTCTGGTGTAGTCAGCACAATATCAAGCTCATTGTTTGCCATGCGAGAAAACAGGTCTTCTCGGCTGGAAAGGTCTGTTTCTCCATTGAGTACCTCGACAGAAATTCCCAAAGGCTCAAAGGTGTTTTTCATGCTTTGAACCTGGTCGTTGATGAGGGCGCGCAGCGGGTAGATAAACACGCTCATCTTGTGTTGCAAAAGCGCAACGCGAGCGGCATGGATCTGGAAGATGAGCGATTTACCTCTACCTGTTGCCATAATAGAAAGGCAAGACGCTCCTTGAGAGAGAACCTCTAACGTTTTCTTTTGCAAAGGCAGGAGTTCTCTTGAACCAATCATGGACGCGACCAAGGTCTGAGTGAGATCCTCAGAAGAAAGACTCTCCAGCTCATGGCGCTTTTGCTTTGCCTGTTCTTGGGAGGCCTCATCAGCCTCTGTAGTCTCCTTGGTAACCACAAGGGGCAAGTCAGCAGCGCTGCCGAGAAGATCTGCTTCAATGGGGCCGTCATCTTCATCGGTAAAGTCTCTGTAGAGAATATCTCTGACCATGAGTTTTGGCTTAGTTCTACCCTGCCAAGTCTCGTTAACTGCCTCAAAAATTAAATCAACAGCTCCATCATACTCAGCTGCCGCCTCAACATGAGGCGTTCTAAACATGATGGATGAAATTGAAGAGATACCGTTTGAAGCCATAAAGCAAAGATGAGCTCCGCCTGCACCAACGCGCGAGCGATTCTTCATAACTACGCCTTTAACGCCAAAGAGCGGCTTTTTATTGCCTTGACCAAAAGGCTGCAATGCCTCAAGTGCATCGATAGAGTTGATGGTGATTTCATCTAGGTTTACCAGGGCAGTTACTTCTCCTGAAGCCTCGAATTCTTCTTCTGGAAGCTCTGCCATGACCTCAGACAAACGCTTTCTAAAAGCGTCAATCTTTGCTGTTTCTACCGTTACGCCAACGGCTCCTTGGTGACCACCAAAACGGACCGTAAGGTCTGCACATTGCTCAACGGCATGGAACAAATCAACGGAGCCAACAGAGCGGCCAGAACCACGAGCTACGCCGTCTTGGATGGTAAACAGAATACAAGGTACGTGATAGCGATTAACAATTCTTGAAGCAACAATACCTTTAACACCCTCGTGCCAGCCTTCTTTGGCAAGCACAATAGCACGACCGCCGTCGTAGATTTCTTTTGCCTGCACAAGCGCCTCATCTGTGAGCTTTCCTTCAATGGCGCGACGTTCAGCATTAATCTCTTCTAGCTTGCCAGCAAGAATAGTTGCCTCTTCAGCGTCTTCTGTAAGGAGAAGGTCAAGCGCAATATCGGTGGTTCCCATACGACCTGCTGCGTTCAGACGCGGGATGATGGAAAATGGCAAGGTATCTGCAGAAATCTGGGCAATATCCTGGCCAGCAACAGCAGCAAGAGCTACCAGACCTGGACGAAGACCTTTTTGCAGGCGTTTGGCACCTTCAGAAACAAGTGCACGATTCTCTTTATTGAGCATCATCATGTCAGACAACGTGCCCAACATAGCAACATCAGTGTAATTAAGCCAAAGCTGAGGCTGATTTTGAAGCTGTCCTAAAACTTGTACTAACTTCAGGGCAACACCTGCACCAGCAAGTTCTCTAGAGGGGCAATCCTCGACAAGCTTTTGGATCAGTGACCGGGACACCTTGCGGCACTAAATCTGCAGGCTCATGGTGATCTGTAACAACAACATCAATCTCCCTGCTTCAGCAGCCATGCAACCTCCTGAGCAGCAGCGATGCCATTATCCACCGTAATAATTAAATCTGGCTTTCTATCTTTCAATACTCGTGCAAGAGCTTCTTCAGAAAGTCCGTATCCCTCACCAAAACGATGTGGAATATACGGCAAAACATCTGCTCCCAATCGACGTAAAGCCAGCGTAAGCAAACAAGTTGAGCTCATTCCGTCAACATCAAAATCACCAAAAAAATAGCAATCTTTTGATGCTCGACAATTGCCTTATGAACTCTAGCGGCAACCTCAGTCATTCCTGGAATGCACTGTGGATCAAGCCAGTCTCTTTGCAAAGATGGCGAGAGGAACTCTTGAGCTGTGGCCACATCGGTAAATCCTCGTGCTACCAGTACACGAGCAACAAGTGGCGTAACATGCAATTCTTTTTCAAATAGAGACTCTAGATATACGTCTTGTGTAAGAACACTCCAACGAGTGCTTTTCTCGATGCCAGGCATCATGTCCTCTTTTCTGTGGCGGCAGAGTCAGCCAGGGGCGCCTTTGGGCACCCGCGAATTTTTATCTCTTTCATTCTACCCGTGTTATTGGACAAAAAATGACTAGCCCGCAAATTAGTGAGCTAGTCATAAAAAACTTAAATCAATGTTGCTTGTACAGGACTATCAAGAGGACTGGGTTTCTCGCCAAAAGAACTTAGAAATCAACCACACCGTCAGAGTTTTCCCACTCTTCAACAAAATCGCTGTAGGTACCTGCAAGAATTGCTTCTCGAGCCTGACGCATAAGCTCAAGCAGGAAGTAAATGTTGTGCATAGAAAGCAACTGACCACCCAGCATCTCGTGCTGTTTGACCAGGTGATTGATATATGCGCGAGAATAACCACCCGTGCAAACAGGACAGCTGCACTTGGCATCAAGAGGACCTGCGTCTGCAAAGTACTTAGCATTCTTGAGGTTCATGCGACCCTCATGGGAAAATGCGGTACCCATACGTGCGGTTCGCGTTGGAAGTACGCAGTCAAACATATCAATGCCGCAAGCAACACCGCGGATAAGCGTGGACGGATTACCAACACCCATCAGGTAGCGAGGCTTATTGCGAGGCATGTAATCGGCACAAAGTGGCGCCAGCGTCTCAAACATAACCTCGTGAGGTTCACCAACGGAATAGCCACCAATGCCATAACCAGGGAACTCACCAATGGACTCAAGATGTTCAATTGAGCGCTTGCGCAAATCAAGGTGCATGCCACCCTGAACAATGCCAAAGAGTGCCTGATCAGGACGGGTATGAGCCTTGAAGCACCTCTCGGCCCATGCACTTGAAAGCTCAACTCCGCGCTCAACTTTTTTGCGCTCGGCAGGATAGCCTACGCACTGATCAAGCTGCATAACAATATCTGCGCCAAGGTTCTGAGCAATCTGCATGTTTGTTTCTGGAGTCCAGTACGACCATGCACCGTCGTAATCTACTGCACGGAATTTAACCCCCTCGTCAGAGAGCTTCATGAACTCCTCGTGACTAAAGACCTGGAATCCGCCTGAATCCGTCAGAATTGGTCCATGCCACTGCATAAAGTCATGCAAGCCACCCATCTGTGCAACCAGCTCATCTCCTGGACGCTGAGACAGATGGTACGTATTTGCCAGAATAATTTTGGCGCCAAGGTCACGAACGGTATCGGTCATCAAACCTTTAACGGTTGCCTTAGTACCAACCGGCATAAAAATAGGCGTTGGAATATCACCATGAGGCGTGTGGAAGATGCCAGCACGTGCGTGCGTTTTGGGATCTTCAGCGAGAAGTTCGTAGGTAAACCAAGAATCTTCTTTTTTCTCTGCCCAATTTTCTATATGTACGCAGGAAATTTTGGTGGTAAAACCCTGTGCTTTTTGGAGCCGTCTGGCATGTAACCTCGATTACAACGTGCGGAGAGCATCAACCAGCGCTGTCTTGCCCTCTGTTTTCTGATCCTTCATTTTTATCACACGTGCAGGGCATCCTGCTACCACGGCGTTTGCTGGAACGTCCTCAACTACTACAGCACCTGCTGCAACAACAGCGCCCTCTCCAACACGAATGCCCTCGATAACCACGGCGTTTGCGCCGATAAGAACGTTGTCTTCAACAATAACTGGAGTAGCAGATGCAGGCTCAACAACACCAGCAAGAACAGTGCCGGCACCAATGTGGCAGTTCTTACCAACAGTTGCACGGCCGCCCAGAACGGCGCCCATATCAATCATGGTGCCCTCACCAATAACAGCACCAATATTAATAACAGCACCCATCATAATGACGGCATTGTTACCAATCTCAACGCGCTCACGGATCAGTGCACCTGGCTCAATACGTGCGTTTACGTCCTTCATGTTAAGCAGAGGAACACCGGAGTTTCGACGGTCATTCTCGATGTCAAAATACTCAAATGCGTCTGCATTCTGCTCAACAACACTCTTGAGCTCGGACCAATCGCCAAAGACTACCTTTGAGGTGCCCTCTCCATACACGCGAGAAGAGCCATACGACACAGAAGCACCCTCGCGCTCTTTGACGTACAGCTTAACGGGAGTCTTCTTCTCTGAAGTAGCAATATAGTTAATAATTTCCTGGGCGTCCATGCGCGTCCTTTCTCAAACAAACAGGTGCTGACCTATACAGGTCAGCACATGCGGTTATCCAAAAATCAACTCTTCAAAGGTATAAAAACCTGGAGCTTTTGTAAGCAATTTCTCAGCACACGCAACGGCACCGTTCACAAAAAAATCTGACGAGACGTTGCACGATGTGTCGACACACTTCCTCATCCTGTCCAAAGAAGTGCACCTCATGAGTACCGGCAACGGTGCCGCCTCTGAGTGCAAACACGCCAATCTCGTCTTTGGTACGAGCTCCGCAGAAGCCCTCACGACCAGAAACTACCGGACGTATTCCCTCTGGATCAATGGCAGATAGCAGCAGCTTTGCTGTGCCCGAAGGAGCGTCAACCTTCTGGTTGTGATGGGTCTCCACAATCTCGGTATCCCAGCCGTCAAGCGCCTCAGCAGCCATAGCAACCGCGCGTCTCAACACGGCAACACCCACCGAATAGTTTGCCGCATGAATCACCGGTACGCTCTCCCCCAACTGTTTCAGCTCCAAGAGTTGCTCTGACGAGAAACCCGTGGTGCCAGAAACCAGCGCACACCCGCGCTCACGCACAAAGCCGACAACAGCCTCAAAAGCAGCAACACCAGAGAAATCCACAACCACATCAGGCGTCTGCGCAACGGTGCTCAACTGATTGATATTCTCGTGACCAAACGCACCAAGCAACTCAAAGCCGTGAGCAATCAGGGTCTGCTCGATGAGCTTTCCCATCTTGCCGGTACCAATCACTACTGCACTAGGCATCAAGAAGACCAGCCTTTCTTAGAGCGTTCTCAAGCACCTCTGCATGCTCTTCTGTCATCTTCCACAGAGGCAGACGGTAATTTTCTTCCATAAGTCCCATACGAGCCAGCGCGGCTTTTACTGGAATTGGATTGACCTCGCAGAAGAGGGCATGTACCAGGTCAAGATACTGAAGCTGGAGCTCTCGAGCAAGAGAGACCTCTCCGCGCTGCCATGCAACTACCAGGTCATGAACCATCTTTGGATCAAGGTTAGACCAAACAGAAATGACACCAGAAGCACCAAGAGAAAGCAGCGGCACAATCATGTCGTCATTTCCGGACCACATAGTAAAGTCATCACTCAGATAACGAGCAACCTTTGTTGCGTATGAAATATCTCCAGAAGCCTCTTTGATACCCCACGCGTTTGGATGAACAGCAAGCCGCTGAACATTACGCTCAGAAATAGAGCAGCCTGTTCTACCAGGAATGTTATACAGCACACAAGGAACATCAACGCGGTCTAGAACATATGAGAAGTGCTGGTAGATGCCCTCTTCATTACTCTTGTTGTAGTAAGGAGTAATCAGCAGCAGACCATCAACACCCGCCTTCTCCAGAGCCTGAGCCTTGCGCAAAGATTCAGCTGAAGAGTTAGAGCCAGCACCACCGATAACAGGCACTCTGCCTTGAGCCCTGGCAAGGATTGCCTTGACTACTTCAACGTCCTCCTCATCTGTCATGGTTGAGGACTCGCCGGTAGTACCAAGAGCGAGAATACCGTCAATTCCCTGCTCAATCTGGAAGTCTACAAAGTGCTCAAGTGACTCGAAGTCAACATTTCCCTGAGCATCAAATGGGGTTACTAATGCGGTGATAGCGCCAGTCAAATTCTTCATATCCATAGTTTTTCTCGCCCTCTAACGTGTGGTGTTTATAGTTGTTTGTTGCGCAAGATCAGAAAAATCGGAGCCATCAAATGCAAGCGTTGCAAAGTAATCAGCCTCGGTCTCGGCGCGGCGAATAAGCTGCACGGATCCATCTTCTAGAAGCAGCAGCTCAGCGGAGCGCAGACGGCCATTGTAGTTATAGCCCATCGAGAAACCATGAGCACCTGTATCGTGAATGAACAAGAGGTCACCCACAGCTACCTCTGGGAGCTGGCGGTTCTTTGCAAACTGATCGTTATTCTCGCAAAGTCCGCCCACAACGTTGTACGTATGAGTTGCAGGAGCATCCTCTTTGCCCATAACAGTGATGTGATGGTAGGCGTCATAGATTGCAGGACGCATAAGGTTTGCCGCGCAGGCATCTACGCCTAGGTAGTGGCGATACGTCTCTTTTTGGTGCAAAACGCGGGTAACAAGCGCACCAGCGGGACCCAAAAGCCAACGTCCAAGCTCGGTGTAAATGGCAACGTCTCCCATACCTTCGGGAACTAGAACCTCTTCAAAGGCGCGCTTTACACCCTGACCAATGGCCAAGACGTCAGGCTCAACCTGGTCTGGCTCATACGCCACACCAATGCCACCAGAAAGATCAATAAATCCAATATGAATATCAAGCTCTGTGTGCAGCTTAACGGCCAACTTAAAGAGGACACGCGCAAGGTTTGGATAGTAATCTTCCTCTTGAGCGTTACTAGCCAGGAAGGCATGAAGGCCAAACTCAGTCACGCCTTTGGCTTTAAGATACGCGAACGTCTGGAATAGCTGCTCTTCTGTCATGCCGAACTTAGCATCATCGGGATTTCAATAATGCCGTTTTGTGACTCAAACACGCCACCAGGATTAAGGCGTGCACACATAACCTGGGGCATGTTGCTTCCCACCGCTTCTTCAAGCGTTGTAAGCATATCGCCACCAGCGTCCGTTGATAATGGCTCCCAGCTCATGAGCGCGAGCAAAGTCAAGCACCGTAGTGTCATTTGACGAGAGCATAATATTTTTGGCCGGTAACTCCACAGGCTTTTGCAAGCGTGAGCTCGGTAGCATTTGCACAGTCACAGCCACAGCCAAGTTCTGCAAGCAACTTCACAATGTATGGATTTGGCGTAGCCTTCACCGCAAAGTACTCTTTAAATCCAGCGTTCCAGCTAAAAGCCTCTTGCAAAAAGCTTTGCTCGGCGAACAATCTCTGCCTTGTTATACAGGTGAAATGGCGTTGGATACGTCGTAGTAATTGCCTCTAGGGCATCTACAGAAACAAACGGTTTCTTACTCAAAGCTCCCCTCAAATTGGGGGCACAATACACCGTCAAAGTAGCACCCCCGAAATCTCGGACAGTCTTGCATGTATTTCATACAAGCCCACCTGACAACCACGCCTGATTGCCAAGTTCGGCGAACCTCGCCTCCTTCTGGGGTCACTGCCTGCCGACTAACCCAGAACCCATCGTGCTCGCTCCTCTATTGACAGTAAAACCCTACCACAGAAAGCTCTGCATTTGGGCTAGTTTTGTTCTTCTCGCAAAGTATTAACAAAAGCCTTAAGGCGAGAAAGACCTTCTGTCAGATTTTTGTCAGAAGCAGCATAACTGATACGTACATAGCCCTCGGCGCCAAAGAAAACACCGGGTACCAACGCTACACCAAACTCCGCAATTGCACGCTCACAGAACGCCTCAGAACCAAGAGCAAATTCCTTGATTGATGGAAACGCGTAGAAAGCGCCTTCTGGTTCTTCAACAGGAAGATTCATCTCTGCAAGTGCAGAAAGAACAATCTGCCTGCGCTTTTGATAATTTGTACGCATAGGCGTAACGTCATAAGAAAGCGCATAGACAGCTGCAGGCTGAAGAAATGAGGGACGGAAGCCACAAGCTGAGCATGGACTTTTTCCGATATCTGCCGCAAGCTCGTCGGAAGTAGCAACCCAGCCAAGTCTCCAGCCCGTCATTGCCCATGGTT
The DNA here is from genome assembly GCA_916438965.1 of uncultured Atopobium sp. Lineage (GTDB taxonomy): Bacteria > Actinomycetota > Coriobacteriia > Coriobacteriales > Atopobiaceae > Lancefieldella. The sequence continues at coordinate 853,419 of CAKAGI010000001.1, forward strand.
TGGAGAAACTATTTGTCACAATGCAGCGATCAGACAAATCTGGGTAGAGCTCAACAAAACGTGGAACATCCTCAACATAGGCAAGCTCTCTATAAACGTCATCACACATCACATAAAAGTCGTGTTCACGGGCAAGATTAGCTACCGCATCAAGCGACTCTTTTGTATAAACACATCCCGTAGGATTGTTGGGAGAAGTCAAAACAATAAGCTTTGTCTTGTCTGAAATTTTTGACTTGAGCTGCTCTGGATCAATCTGGAAATGATTGGTGCTGGTATCAAGCGGCACAACTACACCACGATTAAGCTGGCAGAGCGTTCTGTATACCAGATACGCTGGTTCAGGAATAATAACCTCGTCACCTGGATTCATAAGGGTCAGCATAGTTGCAGAAATGGCTTCCGCAGCTCCCACGGTAACTACAATACCGTCTGGATTGACCTTCATACCACGTGCAGACTCCCAGGCAGCAATGGCCTCCCTAAGTTCAAGAGTACCAACGTTGGGCGGATAATGCGTGTTTCCAGCTGCAAGTTCTCTGTCTACTAAGTTACAAATAGGAGCTGGAGTGTCTTCTCCCGGCTCTCCAATAGTTAAAGAAATACATCCTGGTGTTGCAGCAGCAAGTGCCGAGAAACGCCTGATACCAGAGGGTTTGAAAAGCTCTAGTGTTGTATTTCTTGATAGCGACATACAAACTCCTCAACGTAATTTCAATCCATAATAGGTATCATTAAATCATACGACACTTGACTGATACGAGGTTCGCATGAAAAGAGTTTTGTCTCTTGGCCTTAAGCTTATTACTGGCCTTCTAAAAAGGGTTCTTGCACCACTTTTCAAATTTGTAGGCGGGCTTTTTGTTCTAGCTTTACTGGTTCTTGGTGGATATGTCCTCTACCTGCAGCTTACTTACTATCGCATTCCTGACAATACTCCCGTATCTAATCAAGGTGCCTCTCCTGAGGCTACAACCGTACAGGTAGGCCAAACCTACACAGCTTCGACCTACAACATTGGCTTTGGTGCTTACACCCCTGATTACACCTTCTTTATGGATGAAGGCATCATGCAGGATGGTACACGTACCGTGGGAACTCACGGCCGTGCTGTAAGCAGAAACTCCGTGCTTTACACCACAAACGGTGCCCTGAACACCGTTTCTTCTCTGAATGGCGGTACAGCCCCTGACTTTATTCTTTTCCAAGAAATTGATACTTCATCTGACAGAAGTTGGCATGTGAATCAAGTTTCTGAAGCAGAAAGCCGCTTTGGATCCTACGCATCATATTTTTGCGCAGAACTTCCACACCGCATTTCTCGCCTATCCACTCACTGAATTTCACGGTACTTCTAACTCGGGAATTCTTACGCTTTCAAACGTACTTGCTTCAAGCGCAACTCGTCGTACCTACCCCATTGACGAGTCGTTCCCAACAAAATTCTTTGACCTAGACCGTTGCTTTATGATTACACGCTATCCTACCAGCGATGGTCATGAGCTGGTCCTTATTAACAGCCACATGTCTGCCTACGACAAAGGCGGCACCAGTCGTGCTCAGCAGCTTGCACTTCTGACCAAAATAATGTCTGAGGAGCGCGCTAAGGGTAATTACGTTATTGCGGGCGGCGACTGGAACCATGCCATTTTGGGCTCGCTTACACTCTATCCTTCTGTTCAGCAGGTACCGGACTGGGTGGCAGAACTCAAAGAGTCTGATTTGCCAGAAGGCTTTAGCGTTGTAGCTCCAGACAACCTCAACAACGTTCCTACCTGCCGCGGAGATGACATTCCTTACGAGAAAGACAAGACGTACACCACCACAGTTGATGGTTGGATTGTCTCGGATAACGTTGTTGCAACCGCCAGAAACATTGACACGCAATTTGCTTACTCGGACCACAACCCGGTTCTGTTGTCTTTCACTCTAAAGAGTAAAGAATAATTTCTGTTTTGTTGTAACCACAACAAAAAGCCATATGGAAGTCCTGTCACACTTTGGGTATAAAGTAAGACATAGTAGACTTTCTAAACCCATCCGAGAGGAGCCCGTATGGCACAGGTTCTTGATTTAAGCAAATCCGTTTATGAGATTTGCACTACGTATCCCGTTATTAAAGGTCTCATGGCAGAAAACGGCTTTGCCGAGATTACCGAGCCAGGCCGTCTGCAGACCATGGGACGCTTTATGACCATCCCTAAAGGCTGCGACCACAAAGGCGTTGACCTTGAGGAGCTCAAGGCAATCTTCCGCTCTCACGGCTTTACCATTCTTGGCGACGAGGAGCCTGCAGCAGTAGAAACTCCAGCTGGCGAGAAACCCGCAGAGGCAGAGACGAAGGACGCACCTATTGCTCAGACTCCAGAGGAGCGCAAAGCTCTTATCGCCCAGTACCTTGAGCGTCTCAACGACGGTGAGGACATCGAGGCTGTTCGCGAGGACTTTACCCGTAACTTCAAGGACGTTTCTGGCACAGAGATTTCCAACGCCGAGCAGGAGCTTATTGCTGGTGGCGTTCCTATGGAGAAGGTCCTCAAACTCTGCGACGTTCATGCTGCCCTCTTTGAAGGCAGGTTTCCTGCGCACCAACAGGTGCTGTTGAAGAGACTCCTGGCCATCCTGTTTGGACCATGCGCCAAGAGAACGACCGCATTCTTGCCTTTTATCCACGACCGCGTTGCTCCAGATGTTAAGCGTGCTCGTACGCTTACTGAGTCTTCCAGCAACGAAGAGTGCGCTGGTGTTGCAGCAATTCTAAAAGCTGATATGGACGCCTTTGACGAAGTCTTTGTTCACTACAAGCGCAAGGAAGAGCTGCTCTTCCCTCATCTTGAGCGCCACGATATCACTGGTCCTTCAAAGGTTATGTGGGGTAAGGACGACGAGGTAAGAAACGCTGTTAACGGTGCAGAGGCTCTGCTTGAGACCGCATACGGCCAGTATGATGCAGGCCTTATGGCAGGCGTTGCTGACTATCTGGATGAGGCTATTGAGGGCGCTGAGTCCATGGCTTCCAAGGAAGAGAATGTCCTCATTCCGCTTTCCCTTGAGCACTTAACCGCCACTCAGTGGACCCAGATTGCCGCTGAGGAGAACGAGTTTGGTCACGCATTTGGCGTCAACCCTCCTTCATGGCACGCAGATCCTCTTGAGCTTGCAAACGACAAGCTTAAAGAGATGGAAGCCGCAGCCGCTATGGACGAGAATAACGCTGAAGCAGAAGAGGAAGCAATTTCTGCTGACGGTAAGGTCAAGCTCTCTACCGGTGAGTTCACCATTCCGCAGCTTGAGGCTGTCTTTGCAACTATTCCGCTCGACATCACCTTTGTTGATGCAGATGACAAGACACGTTACTTCAGCCACGGCGACACCCGTGCTTTCCCTCGTCCTAAGAGCTGCCTTGGCCGCGACGTATATGACTGCCATCCACCAAAGAGTCAGGAAGCTGTTCGTCGCATCCTCACCGAGTTCAGGAGCGGTCGTAGCGACTCCTCCGAGTTCTGGTTTGAGGTCAGAGATAAGTTCCTCTACGTCCGTTACTTTGCTGTTCGCGATGAAGAGGGTAACTACCTGGGTGCTCTTGAAACTACTCAGGACATCGGCCCAATCCGCGCTCTTAAGGGTGAGAATCGCAGAGGCTCCGACAACTAAGATCTTACGCACACAAAGCGCTTAAGTACTCCCTAAAAATTTTGTACGACTCGGTAGGCGATGTGTCCTTTTTAAGGCACATCGCCTACACTATTTCTGGCCAAAAGAGAGGAGCCTCAGTGCTACAACGTCTACTAGGCACTAAGTATGCATATGCCATCGTTGCAACTTGTATTGTCATCATGTTTTTGCCGTGCGCCATTATCCTTACGTGCTTTGGCATCTTTTATCACACCAGTTTCACAATACTTTGGCGTTCCCGCGTTGCCTTCTCTGCGGTCTTCTCGGTGCTCTGCATTGCCATGACGGTAGCTTTGCCGTTCATAGGCAAGTTCTATAAATCGCACGATACTCGTCTAGTTCTTTCTGTAAGCGTTATCATCTGCGCAATCTCATACGGAGCCATGTCAGCAGCTCAAGAGATGTGGCATTTTTATCTCTGCGCAGTGGGACTTGGCATTGGCGTACCTGCGCTCATGTTCTTGTGCGTCCCTGCCCTCATCAACGATTGGTTTGATCAGCGCGTTGGCACTTTTATGGGTCTCTGCTTTGCATTCACCGGCATTGGTGGCACTGTCTTTAACCCCATCGGATCTGCCATTATCTCCTCTGGCCCTGAAGGTTGGCGTGCTTGCTATCAGATTTTTGCCCTAGTTATGCTAGTGGGAGCACTCCCCTTTACCCTTTTTGTAGTACGCAAGAAACCCCAAGACCTTGGCCTTACACCTCTTACCTTCTCCTCTACTGACGAGAAAAACGTTGAAGTTGAAGGGACTTCTTCAACCGACATCTCCGCTGATGATGCAGTGAAATATCCAGAGTTTTATATGATTGCAGCGTTTTATGCACTCATTACTCTTAACCAACAAATCTCTCAGTACTTCCCTAGCTATGCCGCAACGTTTGCAGAAACCGCTCCTGCAATTGCAGCGGCTACGGGCCTTCTTGCTGGAGCAACTATGCTTGGACAAGCAATTGGAAAGGTACTTCTAGGCGCATTAAGCGATATTTCGGTAAAACTTGCCTGCTTTGTAGGAATTTTCTCGGGCATTGTTGGCTTACTTTTGCTGGGAGTTAAACTTCCGGTGTTGCCGCTCTTGCTGGCAGGAACCTTCCTTTTTGGAGTTGCCTACGCCCTTACAACGGTCGGCTCACCACTTTTGGTACGCACAGTTTTTGGCAAAAAAGATTCCACTCTCATTTACTCAAGAATTGCAGGTGTCAGCTCCTTTGTCTCTGCCTGTGCGCTCATTATTTGGAGCCTGATTGTAGATGGTTCAGCCCACGGTTTCTTAGTGCTCTTTGGCATTGGTATTGTGCTGATGAGTGGCTGCCTTGCGCTTGCGCTCACCGCACTTAAGCGCGCTGACAAACGAGCATAAGATTATCGGGCTCTGTTGAGTCTACCTCTGGATCCAAAGGAACAACCTCTATCTCTTCAAACACTGTGCGAGCAGTATCTATGAGCTCTTCAAGCTGATGCGCTTCTTCTCCTGACTGTGCAGAAACTACATTTGTAAGATATCTTCCGCCAGGAGTAAGACAGTGTGCTACTTGGCTCATCCACTCAACAGTCATCATAGCTGCAGGTGGAACTTCTCCGCTAAAGCAGTCATTCAAGATAGCGTCATAGCGCCTATTATCAGAGATAGCTAGGCTCTTTATATACTCTACGCCATCAGCTACCTGCACCTGAAGCCTACCATTACTCTCTCTAATAGCTTCATCCACAAAGAAATAGCTGCGAGCAAGGTCTGCAATTTTAGGATCAAGCTCCAGCGCGTCACAGAAAACCTCTGGATGATGAGCAACTAAATACCGAGGATATGAGCAACCACCAGCACCAATCATTAAGACTGAATGCACGGGGCAGGCAGCTTCAAACAACAAGTCATACAACTCAAGATAAGGAAATACCAGCTGATTCTTTCTTGAATCCGTGTACGTTGCACTTTCATAGGCGCCGCCCTGCCACAACACACGTATTTCTCCACCTTCACCATCTGAGATAGGAAATACCAACGCAGGGCCATTCAGTGCCTGAGGTTCAACGTAAATACCCGCACAAGTTAGGAGCTCCATATCATGAGCAGTAAGCTGTTTTTCTGACATGGAGCTCCTTCAAGTAATGTGTTGTATGCGGTATGTCTAAGTATAGCTAGTACACGGGGTTTCTCGCCAGGTACTACCTCAACTCAAACGAATCGGCATCGGTGATGCAGACACAGGTGTCATAGAACGCCTTGAGAGCCTGGTATCCAAGAAGCGTGTCTTTAGTACCGGCGGTCTCGTAGACGGAGTGCATAGCAAGCTGTGGCAGACCCACGTCAACGGCATGCATGCTGGCCTGAATGTTGGAGAGGTTGCCCAGCGTTGATCCACCTGGCATATCGCTTCTGTTAGCAAAGACCTGGTAAGAAATGTTTTGCTGCTTCCAAATTGCCTCGACAATGGCGCGGCTAAACGCATCTGTGCAGTACGACTGACGTGCTGCTTCCTTGATAACCATGCCGCCATTGAGATAAGGCTTGTTGGCCGCATCGTGCTTCTCGGGATAATTGGGGTGCACCGCATGCGCATTGTCGCAGCTACCAGCAAAGATGCCGAGAGCGCTCGGTAGTAATCTTCCTGTGTAAAAAGCCAAGCGTGGCGTTTACGCGTTGCAAAGTGTCTTTTAGAAATGTGGACTGAGCGCCCTGCTTAGTGTTTGAACCAACTTCCTCGTTATCAAAACAGGTGTACACAGAAATGTCCTGCTCATTTGAAGACGCAAGAAAGGCCTTAAGCGCTACAAAGGCGCACTGAAGGTCATCCAGATGACCAGCGGAAACAAACTCCTTCTTAGCACCCCAAATACGACCACCCGTGTGATCAACTAAGAACAAATCGCGAGAAAGAATGTCCTCTTGAGACACGCCTGCTGCGTCAGCTACCAGGGCGTTAAAGGCGCCAGGCTTAAGCTCTCCAGCACTGAAGAGTGGCATCAAATCTTTAGCACGATTAAACTCTGGCGAGAGACCATTTTTGTGCTCGAGGTGAATAGCCAAGCTTGGAATCATGACAACGTCGTCTTCGATGTTGACCAGCCTGGACTCTACCTTGTTTCCTACCTTGACCAGCACACGACCGGCAATACCCAAAGGACGGTCAAACCACGTGTGATCAAGCATGCCGCCGTATGCCTCGGTGTTCAGGCGAAGCGAGTTGCCGTCACCGGTAAGCTCTGGCTGAGCTTTTACCTTGTAGGTTGGAGAATCGCCATGGGCAACAGCAAGCTGGAAGTGATAAGGAGCATCAGCGCTTGAGGTTTGGGAGCTCACGATACTTCTGCCAACTTTCCAGGCAACAATTGAAGAATTATTGCGCGTGGTAAAGTAAGAGCCTCCTGGCTGAACATCCCAAGAAGAACCTTCGGAGAGATAAGTAAAACCGTTCTCTACCAGGTACTCTTTGATGGTTTGTGTGGTATGAAACATAGAAGGGCTCTGCTTAATAAAAGCAAGGAGCTCCTCAGAAAGAGCAAGTGACTCATTCAAATCAGACATGCGTAAAACCTTTCATAGAACTGTGTTGCACTCAACAGCCTAGCACGCATTTTTAGTGAGGCGTGCACTTTCTAGAAAATGACGCAAAGAATACGCGCTTCAGGGTAGATACTTATATGTTGAACTAATTCTCACCCACCAAAGCGAGAGTGTATGGATATCAATCAAGCTATTGAGCACGCAAATGCGTTTGTCATACCTGGCCTTCTTGTTGATGATCAGTCCATCATCGGCGAGGTCAACAAAAACTGTGATGCCATTAAAACGCTGCTTGATGCCTGGAAGGAAGCTCCTTTAGGCCAAGAGCCTGTAGAGTTTTCTGTCATTCAACAACTTGCTGATAGAACGCGCTCGCTCTGCGATACCTACGGCGTGGAGAGGCTCAGAAACCATCGAGGCGTTGGCCTTTCTCGCGGTCTTTCAAACGACGATCTTGCGGCTGCTGTTGCAAAGATGCAGCGTCGTCGTCCTAAGGCTGTCTACAAAACCGCAGGCCCCCTTCTTAATGACTTGCAAATTGCCTATGTCGAGAAGAGCGTTTCTGGCACGGTTTTGGGCATTGATATTGAGACCACCTCGCGTTTCCCTGAGCTGGGCTACATTGTTAACGTGGGCTTTGAGTTCTGGAATCTTGGTCGCAACACCGTTGCCGTAGAGCCTCACACTGCCTACTTTGGCATCCCAGAGATGTACAAAGAAAAAGGCGTCCCTCTTGCCGATATTCACCAGATTACCTGGAAAGATGTTGAGGGTAAAAAATCATTTAGAGACGATAAAAAAGCCCAAGAGGCCCTGCTGGCAACTATGAAAAAGATTCCCTTTATGGCCCACAATGCTGCCTTTGAGGATTCTTGGTTCATGTTCAACATTGATGGTTACGCAGAGGCTAGAAAAGCAGGCAAGATTATTGTCATTGACTCCCGCGACATCTGCCGTCGCTTGGATCCAGAGATTAGGTCTCTTCCCCGTGAGTCTTCTCCTGCCGCACTTGAGAACTGGGCACGTCGTAGGCATACACTTGCAGCAGACGAGAAGGAACGTCACTTGGGACTTGAAGACGTAGACCTTATGATTCGTACTGTACAAGCAGAGTTTGCAGACCACAATATGTTTGAAGACTAGGCAACGTTGTCGGTCACCTGTGTTCAAGCGTTATACTAAAGAGTGCATAAACTAGATTGTCTCGCTAGAAAATAACTGCCAAGGAGGAGTTTTGTCAGAGAAGCAGGTAAGAGTACGTTTTGCGCCATCCCCAACAGGCAAGCTGCACATCGGAGGTGCACGTACTGCTATCTATAACTGGGCTTTTGCTCGTGCAAACGGTGGCAAGTTTATTCTTCGCATTGATGACACAGATCCTACGCGCTCAACTGAGGAGAACACTCAGATTATTCTGCGCGCCATGAAGTGGCTTGGCCTTGATTGGGACGAGGGCCCCGATAAGGGCGGTGATTGCGGTCCTTATAGCCAGACCGAGCGTCTTGACCTGTATCGTGAGGCAGCAAATAAACTGCTGGCAGAGGGCAAGGCGTACCCTTGCTTCTGCACACCAGAGAAGCTTGCTGAAGACAAGAAGGCTGCTGAGGAGCGCCACGACCCCTTCCAGGGCTATCAGCGTACCTGCAGAAACATTGATCCTGCCGAGGCACAGCGTAGAATTGATGCTGGCGAGCCTTATACCATCCGCATCAAAGTTCCTCTGGACCGCGGCGACGTTATTGTCCACGACGCTGTTCACGGTGACGTAACCTTTAATGCTCGCGAGCTTGATGATTTTATCATCTTCCGTTCTGACGGTACCCCAACTTATAACTTTGCCACCGTTGTTGATGACGCTGGCATGGGCATTACTCACATCATTCGTGGCGATGACCACCTGTCTAACACTCCTCGTCAGATTATGGTGTACGAGGCTCTGGGCGCACCTGTTCCAACCTTCGCTCATATCTCCATGATTTTGGGTCCTGACGGCAAGAAGCTCTCCAAGCGCCATGGAGCAACCTCTGTTGAGGAGTATCGTGACCAGGGCTATCTTGCAGATGCCTTTGTCAACTATCTGGCTCTTCTCGGCTGGTCACTTGATGGCGAGACAACCATTGTTCCTCGTGACGTTTTGGCATCTCAGTTCTCTCTGGACCACGTTTCCAAGAACCCTGCTAAGTCTGATCCAGAGCGTCTGAACTGGATTAACGCAACCTATCTTGCCAATATGGACAACCAGACCTTTGCAAAGACTGTTCTGATTCCAGAGCTTATGGGCGCAGGTCTAGAGCCTGTTCAGGGCAATACAACTGATGCGGAAGAGATTTACGCAACTCGTCCAAGCTGGTATGACCTGCTCTCCGAGATTCTTCGTCCTCGTACCACAGTAAGCCCAGACGTCATTGAGAAGTCCCGCTTCCTGTATGAAGGCGCAAACGTCACCCCTTGATCAGAAGAGCGTTGAGAAGGGTCTTACCAAAGACGCTGCTCAGAGTGCTACCGTCCTTGCAGCTGCAAAGACCGCTCTTGAGAGCGTTTCTGAGGACGAGTGGAAGGCTGCAACAATTGACGCTGCCCTTGAGGTGCTTCCAGAGCAGCTTGACCTTAAGAAGCGCATTGTTTTCCAGTCCATTCGCGTTGCTGAGTGTGGCAACATGGTCTCCCCTCCTCTTGGAGAGTCTATGGAGCTTCTTGGTCGTGAAGTTTGCCTTGCTCGCCTTGACCGCGCTCTGGAGCTTTTGCAAATAACGCGTGAATGCGCGGTTGCCGCGTATTCTTCCAAGCGTAAGTGGGTATCAAAAGTAAAAACCACACAAGAGCTGTAAAACAGATGGTTTTGCAGCTCTTTTATCATTATCGTTTGTTTAGTTTTGGAGTAGCTATGATTTCTATGTCTGCGTTTGAGGTCCCTAGGCCCCATTATGGTGGGTCCTTCTTCCTCGCACACAGCAGGAGCCCTGCGCATTGCTCTGGTTGCACGTTCACTTGCACCAAAGCAGCTAGAGCGCGTTGAGTTTTGGCTCTACAACTCCTTCTCTCATACCCACCTTGGTCACGGCACTGATTACGCTCTGATTGCAGGTATTTTTGGGTCTTGCTCCAGACGATACACGCGTCCGTGAAGCACTTACCCTGGCAGAAGAAGCCCACCTCAATTACAGCGTTATTGAAAAGGGCGACGACGAGACTCTGCACCCAAACACCGTAGAAATTCACCTCTACGGTGCAGATAACGTTCATGTTTCTGTTATGGGCGAGTCCGTAGGTGGCGGTCGTATTCGCATTTCTGGTGTTAACGGCGTGCGCATTCGCATGTCTGGCGATATGCCCACTATTTTTGTTTCACATCGCGATAAACCCGGTGTTCTTGCAGCTCTCACTACTATTTTGGCCACGCAAAACATCAATGTTGCAACTATGCGCACCTTCCGCTCAGAGCGCGGCGGCTTTGCGCACACCGTCTTTGAGATTGACGAGCCTATTGAGCAGAAAGTCCTCGACCTCTTCCAGCTGGCACCTCACGTTTCGTATGCCGCTCAGGTTTCCATTCCAGGAGCAGCTCCACAGGTCACAAACGACGTGCTTTCAGGAGCCTTTGACAACGGCGCAGATCTTCTCGCCAGGTGCTCTAAGACAGGAGTCTCTATTGGCCAGATTATGCGTCAGCGCGAGAAGGACCTGCGACCAGATGCTGACGTAGATGCTGAGATGGCTCATGTTCTTGAGATTATGCGCGATGAGGTTCATGACACCATCAAGACGCCTCGTCAGTCCATTGGCGGTCTGCTCAACGGACAAGCCAAGACGGTGGCTAGCACCCCAGCTGCAATCTCAAGTGCGCTTATGGGTACCACGCAAACACGAGCCGTTGCCTACGCTATGGCCGTACTTGAGCGCTCGGCAACCATGGGCGTTATTGTTGCCGCTCCTACTGCAGGAGCATCTGGCGTTGTACCAGGATCGCTTATCTCGGTAGCAGAAGAGATTGGCGCCACAGACGAGCAAGTTATTTCTGCGCTTTGGAATGCAAGCGCTATTGGAGCCATTCTAACCACCAACGCAAGTGTTTCTGGCGCTGAAGGCGGCTGCCAGGCAGAGGTTGGTTCCGCTGCTGCCATGAGCGCATCTGCACTGACCGGGCTCTTGGGTGGCACTCCTCAGCAGTGCTTGGACGCTGCTTCTATTGCCATCTCTAACCTTCTGGGACTAGTTTGTGATCCTGTCAGAGGACTAGTTGAGTATCCTTGCCAGGATAGAAACGCTATTGGCGTAGCTGCTGCCGTAAGCTCTTCTCAGCTTGCTCTTGCAGGCGTTGGTAATCCTATTCCGTTTGATGAGGTTGCTCATGCTATGGCAGAGGTAGGAGCCGCGCTTCCTGTTTCTCTCAGAGAAACAGCTAAAGGTGGTCTTGCTGCTACTCCAAGTGCTCCTACCGCATGTGCAAGCTGTACCGGTTGTGCCCCACTTGACCAGGCACTTATCGACGCAGAACGCATGCTCAGCTCAAATACTAGAGACGTTCCTTGCGCTTAGAGACACGTTTTGTATAATATTTTTGCTGCAAACAGAATTTCTTGAAATTATTGCTTGCATCTCTGACGAGTCTCCTTTATAGTTATTTCTCGCGCTGATGCGCACGGATGACATCTTGGGATATCGTCTAGTGGTAGGACAGCGGATTCTGGTTCCGTCAACGGGAGTTCGACTCTCTATCCCAGCCATGTCCTCCCAGTCATATTTGGCCCGTTCGTCTAGCGGTTCAGGACGCCGCCCTCTCAAGGCGGAGATCACCAGTTCGAATCTGGTACGGGCTACCAAAAGTTCAAGGACTTCTTCGGAAGTCCTTTTTGTTTATCTCAACGCTAATTTTGCTTCTATCGTAAAATAGACCAGTCTATTTGAAATAGCTGTTGCACGCATCCGTGTGACCAAGAAGTATAAGAATTTTTACTAACACCTTGATTGGATCAGGATGTGGCTTGAGTTCTTCCAAAGTGTAGTTGTAATTGTTGCCCTGCTCTATGTGCCGGGCGTCATTTGCTGCATGCCTCCGGCATGTCAAAACCTTGGGCGCTTGTTAGTGCTCCTTTGGTAAGCTGCGCGCTTTACTTCATTGAGGGAGAAATCTTCAGCGTACTGAACATCCCCATCCCCTTGGCTGTAATGATTCTTGTTCCTCTACTTATTGCAGCTCTGGTCAATGGCTACGTTTTTTATGTTGCTTCCAAACATAAAGAACACCACAGAGGCGAGAAACCCAGCACATCCAAGACGCCACAAGCGCTCAAGCAATCAACTAGCCCTGTACCAGCATTTATCTGCGAAGAACTCCCCTTCTGGATGCCCCTTCTGTATGCTACAGTTGGTCTTCTTACCGTAGGACTCCTCTTCTTACCTACCCTGCCGTCTGCCAGCTCCTTTGTACAGGGCTGGGATATTGTGCATCACTTAGATGTCACACAGGCAATGATTGAGTCTCAAAAGTACTCATCAATTCACTATGACTTCTACAGCACCGTAGAAGCTTCAATTACCCCTTGGGAGCCGGGGACTTCGGGATTTTATCCTTCTGGCTGGAACATTATTGTTGCACTAACAACGCAGCTTGTTTCTACAACCGTTCCTATTGCAGGTAATGCACTCAACTTTGTCAGTGCAGCAATTATCTTTCCATTGTCAATCTGCTCACTCATTGCAAAAGTTCTTCCTAAGCATCGCATTGCGCTTATCAGTGGAGCTTTTGTTTGTCTAGCATTTTTTTGTTTTCCCTTGGTCGCTTCTCATCTACGGACCAATCTTTCCTAACACGGTAGCCTTCTGTGTAATGCCTTCCATTTGGTGGGTTTTTATGCAGATGACTCGCTCAAAAACACCGAAAACATGATCTCATCTGGCTTATTGTCATATTTGTTCTTGGCTTGATTACCCTCTTTATCTTGCATCCTTCCACGATTTTTCGTCAATTGTTGTGCTTTTTGCCTTGAGTTTTTGCGCGCATTGGAGAATCAAAACGCAGAGTTGTTCTCTTTGGAAAACAAATCAAGCCTGTCACGCTAGCATACGCATTCTTTATCTTTGCGCTGGTTATTTGGTCTGTTTTCTACTACGTTTTGATTGTTCGAGGCGTGGCTCTCAATTTCTGGTGGAGCGCATACTCAAGCCTGCAGGATGCTATTTTTGCACGCCCTTGGTATGGACTTTATTGGACAGTCATACGCAGGTGGAGAACTAGTTTCTCCACAACCGATACTTTCAATCTGCGTGCTTGTAGGTGCCGTCTGGACGTTTAAGCACAAGCAGGCTCGCTGGATAGTATCTGCCTTTGTCTACCTATCCATACTCTGCATTTTTATTATTACGTTTGATGTTCCTCTGAAGGGATATCTCTCGGGATTTTGGTATACCGATCCATTCCGCATTGCGGCGAGCTGCGTCATTATGGCAATTCCGCTGGCAGCGCTTGGCCTGGCAACCCTTGCCGAGGCTGCTCTGGAAACGTTTGCCTCCTGGAGAGAGAAAGCTGCTCAGCGCCAAAGTCAAGGTCAGACTCAAGCTAAAGCCCAGACCTGCATCTTTTGTACTGTTTGGGCAAAACCTCTTATTACAGGAGCCGTTATTGCGTGTGCAGTTGTACTCAACTATGTTATCCCCATGCCTAACCTTAAGTCGGAGGAACCAATTCCCGCTGTTCGCGCTTTTAGGCAGGCTTCCGAGAAAGCCTATGGTGATCACTACATCCTGACCTCTGAGGAACTAGAGTTTTTACGCCGCGTTGAGCTTACTGTTCCTGCAGGCGCTGTTATTGCAAACCTTCCTCATGACGGCAGTCTCTGGGCATACGGCACTAACGACTTACATGTACTTTGGCGCTTCCCTAACGGCTATGACGCTTCAGAACGTCCCGCAAGTGCAATTCTTCGTAAACGCCTTAATCGCATTGCCAGCGACCCTGAAGCGCTTCAGACGGTACACGACCTTAACGTGCAGTATGTCCTTATTCTGAACAACGTTGTTGATTACTCCAACGCTGTTACCAGTACTTACAAACCTGGAACCTTCAGAGGTATCACACAAATAACAGACACCACCCCAGGTTTTGAGGTGGTGCTAGAAGAAGGCTCTATGAGGTTATACAAGATTACCTTGTAAGAACGCTATGCCTAAAGTGCAGAAACTGCGTCCTTAAGCTCTTGAACACGATCAGTTGCTTCCCACGTGAAGTCTGGGTCTTTGCGGCCAAAGTGACCATATGCAGCTGTCTTAGAGAAGATAGGACGACGCAGCTTAAGGTCTCTAATAATGGCACCAGGACGAAGATCAAAGACCTTCTCGATAGCCTGCTCAATAACAGCATCGTCAACAATGCCAGTGCCAAAAGTATCAACCATGATAGACAGTGGATGAGAAACACCAATGGCATAGGCAAGCTGAACTTCGCATTTCTTGGCAAGACCAGCTGCTACCACGTTCTTGGCAACCCAACGAGCTGCATATGCTGCTGAACGGTCAACCTTAGTGCAGTCCTTTCCGGAGAAAGCACCACCACCATGACGACCCATACCGCCGTAGGTGTCCACAATAATCTTTCTACCGGTAAGCCCTGTGTCTCCCATAGGTCCACCAACAACAAAACGGCCAGTTGGATTGACGTAAATGTCAGCGTTGTCCCAAGCAATGTTGACCCTCGTTCATAACAGGTGCAATAACATGGTCAATCATGTCCTGCTTAATAATAGACATGTCCTCAATCTCTGGAGCATGCTGCGTGGAAACAACAATGGCTGTGACCTCAACGGGTTTCTCGTCCTCATAGCGAACGGTAACCTGTGTCTTACCATCTGGGCGCAAGTACTCCACCTCACCAGACTTACGCACCTCAGAGAGACGCTGAGCCAAACGCTGAGCCAGGTAAGCTGGCATTGGCATAAGAACATCGGTCTCATCAGATGCAAAGCCAAACATCATGCCCTGATCGCCTGCGCCGATAAGATCAAGTGGATCGGTGGTACGTCCTGCCTGCGTATCAAAAGACTGGTCAACACCTTGGGCAATATCGGGACTCTGATCATGGATAAGGCTCAAAACGCCACAGGTCTCACAGTCAAAACCATACTTAGCGCGGTCGTAGCCAATATTTCTGAGGGTGTTACGAACAATCTCCTGAACATCAACGTAAGACTGAGTGCGGATCTCTCCTGCTACCACGATAGTTCCTGTAGTCGCAAAAGTCTCGCATGCACAACGAACGTTGTCCAAGCAAGCTGGAACACCACTTGGGGAAACGTACCCACGCTCTTCAAGCTCCGCCTCTTTTGCCAGGATTGCATCAAGAATTGCGTCAGAAATCTGATCACAAACCTTGTCTGGATGTCCCTCAGTAACACTTTCTGAGGTAAACAAATAGTTTTTGTGTGCCATGAACTGTCCTTTCACGCATGGCTTATCTGCTTATGCAGAATATTTGCGTTCTTCTACGCGCAACCACTATTACTATACCCATGGTTAACTCTTTTGAGCAGTAGCTCTTAAGAAAATTTGAAAAAAGAGCACCACAAGGGTGCTCTCTAAACAACATAGTTAAACTGGCATTATACAAAAATGTGTGTGACTACTTGTCCGTTCCAACGCCAGCAAGGATAAGCTCAAGAAGATTTTTTGCAAGTTCTTCAGAATCACTGACGCCACGACGCTCGCCCATAAGACCAATGGCCGAGAGAACCAAAGCTCCCGTAATTGAGCAAGCAGCAAGTCTTGAGTCAACATCTTGGCGAATAAAACCGCGTTCTTTTCCTGTTTCGAGTTGATTGGCAAGAAGGACAACAACACGAGAAAGTGGTCCTTCAATATTGGTAATAAGTGCCTGTTCAGAACTGGCGAGCTTATTAATCAGAGCCAAAACCAAAGGTGAATCAGGCAAAATATGAGCAGCAAGCTGGGCAATAATTGCATGAAGTGTTTCTTTAGAGACAGGCTTATTGCCAATGGTGTGTGCGATATCTTTTGCAAGTTCATTAACACTCTCATCAAAAATTGCCTGCAAAAGAGCTTCTCTATCAGAAAAGTAGTAATACAGCGCACCTTTTGAAAGGCGGGCACGATCTGAAATCTCACTCATTTTAAAGTTAGTATTTCCACGAGCAAGCATTAACTTGGTTGTCTCATGCATAATACGCTGACGTGTAGCGGCGCTTTTCTTAGTACGTGCTTCTGCGCGAATATGAGAGATAGTTCTGCTGGAATTTCAGGGTCTTCTGTGGGTTGCTGTTCGTAAGCTTTACTATGTATAACTTCTAACGTAACATAATCGCGCTTCTCGCCCATGAACTCCCCCGTAAGACACTCTCCGCCATATAAAATGACGCCTCTCAGATAAATTTTTATGATTACTATACCGTTTTAAAGACAATATAAAAATACACAGACTCTACTTCTATATTGTTTTTTTATCTGGCACTCTTTATTATTTTTTTACCAATTACCTTTGGTGAGCAGTGCAAGAAGATCTTCTTTTTTATTATCTACCTGACCGGATAAATACGCCTTAAAAAGCTTGCGTTGACACATACCCACAGAAGGTCCTGGCTGAAGAGAAAGTGCCTCCATAATATCTGCACCTGAAACGCACAGCTCTTGCGGGCTCTGAACCATACCAACTTTTACTTCCTGTAAAAGAAGCGTCCTCATAGCCTCAAGTGTTACCGCATAGCTACGATACGGATTTGCCTTTGCCAAAGCATCTGCCTGCTTTAACGTCAATAAATCATACGCAAGAGCGATACCATTTGACCTGCTTGCCTCAGCCAGCAAAGCAACCATGTGTCTGAGCGACGACGTGGTAACCTCCACGTCAAAATCATGCAACGCCACAAGAGCACAAACCTCATTACTCAAGTGTTGCGAAAAAGTTAATCGTTTGAGCAGCGCCTTTGCAACAACTGCACCTTTTTCTGGATGCCCGTAAAAATGACCTCTACCATCTGCATCAGTACTAAACATTTCTGGCTTTGCAATATCATGTAAAAGCGCCGCCCACCTAAGTGCCGGTGTTGCAGTACCTGCAGTAAAGGCTTCTGTTGCAGAACATACCCGAGCAGTATGTTCAAGCACATCATAGGCATGATACGGACTTCTTTGATCAAAGTTTTGAAGTGGTAAAAGCTCTGGAATTGCTACCGCTAGAACAGGAAATCCCAGCTTGATAGCATGGGCAATATGGCCAGCCTCAACAATTTGAGCCACTTCCGAGCCAATGCGCTCAGATGCAACCTGAGAGAGTAGCGGCGCACACTCAGTAAGTGCCTGATGTGTCTTCTCCTCAATTGAAAACGAGAGTCTACATGCAAACCGCAAGGCACGCAGCATGCGAAGAGCGTCCTCTGTAAAGCGAACCTTAGGCTCCCCAACAGCGCGAATTACACGTGCAGATAAATCTTCTTGACCGCCATAAAGATCAAGCAATCCCCTCTTTGGGTGATATGCCATTGCATTAATAGTGAAGTCTCTACGAGCAAGATCTTCCTCTATACGAGAGACAAACTGCACAGAATCAGGACGGCGACCATCAAGATATTCTCCGTCACAGCGATACGTTGTGACCTCAATAGGGTGCTTCTCGACAACAGCAGTAATGGTTCCATATGCAATACCTGTTTCATGCACAGGAATGTCTGCAGCCTCAAAAGCCGCTTTGCTCTGCTGCCACGTTGCCGATGTTGTGATGTCAATATCATGGGCAAATGAGCCGCGTAGAGCGTCTCGTACCCAGCCGCCTACAATCCACGCCTCAAATCCGGCATTCTCAAGAACTTCTAGTGCTTGCAAGGCGTACGTAGGAACTTGTAAATTCATGGGGCGAGAAAGGCATGGTGAAGAGCTGTTTTTTTGTATGCTCATGACCATTCCTTCCGCCGTTGCTGATGGGAAAAGTATACATCCTTCACACGTCATTCACATCCTTCCTGCGGTTTTAAAATGACAAACATTTGTTCTAGATTTTTCTTTACTTCTTCCCCGTTCGTGATAGTCTAAGTATACGAACAGACGTTCTATTTTCAAGTGGAAAGTTGCTGCCATGGATACTCTTGATAAACTCACCATACTTGCAGATGCAGCCAAATTTGACGCGGCGTGCACTTCTTCTGGTGTAGATAGAGATCCGCAGGCAGGAAAGGTAGGAATGGCCTCAGCGGCCGGCTGTTGCCACTCATTTACCCCTGATGGTCGCTGCATTACGCTACTAAAAGTTTTACTTTCTAATGCTTGCTGTTATGACTGTGCTTACTGCGTCAATAGATCTTCTGCACAAACCAAGCGGGCTACCTTTACACCACAGGAATTAGCAGAGCTTACCGTAGATTTCTATAAAAGAAATTACATAGAGGGGCTCTTTCTTTCCTCAGGTGTTATAGGATCGCCAGACCACACCACAGAACTCATGATTGAATGCCTCTCCTACCTTAGGAATGAGTTGCTGTTTAACGGCTATGTTCATGCAAAAGTAATTCCCGGAACAGATCCAGATCTTATTGATGCTATTGGCCGCTTAGCAGATAGACTCTCTGTCAATCTGGAATTACCTAGCTCAACCTCACTTACTAAACTTTGTCCTCACAAAAACGCAGAAACGGTTACTAAACCCATGTCTTTCATTCACCGCCTACGCGTCTCTGAAGAAAGGCAATTGCTTGAAGCTAAAAATGCATCAAAGGACATTGTGAAGTCTGTTGGCAAATCTAAGGGCATTGTTATTCCTGCTCAGAAGCAGATCATAAAAGAAGGTTTAGCTCTTCGTTCAAACTGCTTGAAGAATACCTTTATGCGCTCATCAAGGGTGTCTTCAGGCAAGAGGTCCTTCTCGCCTGCTGGACAATCAACGCAAATTATCATTGGAGCTTCTCCAGAATCAGACAATCAAATATTGCACTTATCGCAAGCGCTTTATCAGCAATTTGAATTGAAACGAGTATTCTTCTCTGCCTATATTCCTGTTATAGAAGACCATCGTCTTCCAGAGTTGGACACTCCTGTTCCCCTGCGTAGAGAACACCGTCTTTACCAGGCTGATTGGCTTATGCGCTACTATGCGTTTTCTCCTGATGAGTTGGTTTCTCCAGAAGCACCTTGGCTTGATTTAGAAATTGATCCAAAGCTTGGATGGGCGCTGGCACATCTTAATCAATTTCCTGTAGAGATTATGGATGCTCCACTAGAAATACTTTTACGAGTGCCCGGTATTGGCCCCCACCGGCGCACGAAGAATTATTGCTGCAAGAAGACGGTCTCGCCTCACCTTTGATGACCTCAAACGGCTGGGAATACAGCTCAAACGATCTCATCACTTTCTCACCTGCTGTGGCGTAAGAGATGCCTCAGCTCCACTTGATCAAGAACTGATTAAACAGAGGGTAATTGCTGATGCCAAAGCAAGTTCGTACAACAAAACAAGACGTCGTATTGAGTCCACTCAACTCAGGCTCTTCTGATCAAAGTGTAGAGCTTATCTCACTTGTTGAGAGGCTTACAAGACTCTCCAAGCCTCAGAAGGTTGTTATCTCCTGTAATCCAAGCTTAGAAGGCGTTGTAGGGGCTGTAGGGCTCACTTATCTCTCACATGCTAACCCGGCACACGTACGTCTTGTTAGAGAAAACTTTTGTCAGCCTAGCCTTGGGGAGCATATTCTCTGTGGGCCAGACCCTTCTGATGACTCAGTAGTAGCCTTAGCCAGACGAGTCCTTACTGGATTAGAAAAGAAGGTAGGCTCAAAAGAGATAACGCGACGTATCGTTTTGGCATGTGCTTCAGATGCATGCAGCATGCCAGAAGTTGTACATAGGTATATCCGCCTTGCATTCTCGTACGGTGTAGGAGCACTTGAAGATATTGCTGACCCAACTGTGGCAGAGTTTAATGCGCTCGCTCGGCAGGTAGAATCTGAGCGAGAACACACACGTCAATTTGTACGGTTTTCTCGGATGTCTGATGGCTCTTTTATGTCGGTGTTTCAACCTAATGCAAACGTAGTGCCACTAACTTGCAATTACTTTGTCAAACGGATGAGTACAGAGCGGTTTTTTATTGTTGATCCAGCTCATCATATAGTCAGTTTTTATGCACCAGAAATGAAGACCTTTGGAACAATTCAGCTGGACGATGCCTCTTTGGAAGAACTGCTCTCTAGAACAGACCTTGCAACTGATGAGAAGTACGTACAAGCCATGTGGAGACGCTTCTATGAAGGTGTTGGTCTAGAGGGTCGTGGACCATCAGAGAGGGGCTATGACCTGCGCGCCCATTGGATGCCCAAGCGTGTATGGCAAGGACTACCTGAACTTACTGCAAACACAAGTGCAGAAGCAGCACGCAGCCAAGGCATACCTGCTCGCTATCAGGGACGAGAAAACAGAAAGGATGTGCATCATATAGAACAAAAGCAAACATTCTGCAAAGAGCTTACTTCTGGGTTATAAAGCTGCCGCTTAAGACGATTTGTACCAAAAAAGCGCCCAGCAGAGCTGAGCGCTTATCAGTACAAAGTAATGGCCTAAGACTTAGTCAAGGTCGTTGAAGTCACCAGCTGCAGGTGCAGAGACCTGAGTCTGCTGTGCTGCAGGCTGTGCCGCATTCTGGGAACCAGTTGGAGCGTTGTTGGTAAGAACAGTCTCAGGGAAGACAGAGTCTGCATCATCCAGGAAGTGCTGAAGAAGCTTGCGATACTCAGCACGGAAGTCCTCACGGGACTGCTTAAGGCGGTCAATCTCATCAAGCTCAGTCTGCTTCTCTGCAAGAGCCTGACGGATAACCTCACGAGCCTTCTGATCTGCCTCGTTACGGATACGCTCAGCGTTTGCACGAGCATCTGCAACAAGCTTATCTGCGCTCTGCTGAGCAACAATAAGGACCTGAGAAATCTGATGCTCAGATGCTGCAATAGCTGCAGCATTGGTCTCCTCAACAGAAGGAGCGCTCTCCTCAAGGTTCTCTACCTGTGCCTGTGCTGCAGCAAGTTGCTGCTCAGTGCTGGTCAGACGGCCCTTAAGGTCAGCGATCTTTTGAAGCATTGCATCAACCTCAGCGGAAAGCTGCTCAAGGAAAGCGTCAACTTCCTCTGGATTGTAGCCGGTCTCAGCAGGAGAGAATGTCTGCTGCTCGATGTCTGCTGGTGTGATTGCCATCTTTGTTCCCTTTCAGTCTGCGAGTAGACGTACCACACATCATAACTACTCAGTTTGTAATCAAAGACAAACTAGCTTCCTATATTAGTATAAAGCCCAGCGTCGAAAATGGCAAAACGTCCCACAAGATTAAGCACAAAAAGTGCAACAATCGGTGAGAGGTCAACGCCAGAAATTGGAGGAATTACTTGCCTAAAAACACTAAGATATGGCTCAACAATTTTGCCAATTCCCTCAAGGACGTGATTGAACTTGTCATTAGAAACAGTAATCCAAGAAGACAGGCACCAAACCACAATACAGAAGCTGTAAATCCTCAGCAAAGTGTATAAAGCATTAAGAACATAATACGAAAACACAAAAACCTCCAGTTATCTGCTAATCTCGCCCTCTTCAGCAAGCTTATCCAGATCAGACTGAGATAAAGAAATGCCGTGAGGAAGAACAACAAAAACGCGGTCAGCAACTTCTTCAACTGCGCCATCTAGACCGTAAGAAAGACCAAAGCTGAAGTCCAAGATTCTCTTAGCAACCTCAATGTTGGTGTTCTTGAATATAAGTACAACCGGCTGACCAGTGCGAACGCGACGAACCACTGACTGAACATCGTCATAAGAAACTGGACGAAGAACATACGGAGGCAGCTGACCAGAAGAGCTTGCACGACCAACAGGGCGAAGACCAATATCACCTGGTGTTGGAAGATTTGGGCTAATGGTGTGCTCGTAAGAAGGAGTGTATCCAGAAGGCTCCTGACGAGATGCGTACGCAGACGCACGGGAGCGCATATCCTGCTGAGGATCGTAAGAAGCAGCTGGATTAGTGCCAATTGGTTTACCGGAACGGGTGTAGACAGAAACACTCTCTGCCTCTGGCCTGGATGGATTACCGAGCAGCCTGTTAGAAGAGCTCTGCTGTGCACGGTCATCATAAGAGCGAGAAGGTGCGCCGTCTACCTCGTCATAACCATCTTCATCGTAGTACTCATCATCGTAGTACTCATCGTCCTGACCACCACGAAGCTTTGCTCTTAGCGTATCTAGAATGCTCATCATTGTGCCTTTCTGTAACGCACTATACTTCTTACTACTGTATCAAAACTTGTATCTAATTTAGTTCCCACTCAACGCATACGCAGGATCAAACAACACGCGCCCCAGGCGAATAGTAGTAGAACCTTCTTCAATGGCATACATAAAGTCATCACTCATACCACATGAAAGAACATCTAACTTCAAACCAACTTGCACACTGAGTCTGTCGCGCAATTCTCTGAGTCCTGCAAACGTTCTTTTTGCGAGCTCAACATCATCCTTTGGTGCCATGGTCATAAGTCCCACAACAGAAAGATGAGGAAGCTCAACAATTTTTTTGAATAGACTCAGACACTTCTTCTGGCGAGAAACCCGATTTTGAAGCTTCAGCAGAAACATTTACCTCTAACAGGACTGACTCGCACGTATCCCTTACCTCTGCGCGTTTTGACACAGCCTCTGCAAGGTGCTCGGAAGAAATTGAATGAATGTAGCGTACCTTACCAATAACCTGGTTAATCTTGTTTTTCTGAAGATTACCAATCATGTCAAAGGTTATCTCAGAAGAAAAGGGCGTATCAGCTAGGCAGGTAAGCTTATGCGTCAGTTCTTGTGGGCGATTCTCGCCAAAAAGATTGAAACCCGCCTGATGCGCAGCAAAAACAGCCTCAATAGGAACGGTTTTAGAGACGGCGACAACTTCAATTTCAGACGCACTTCTTCCGGACCTTTTTGCGGCATCCGCTATGAGTGACTCAATCTGAACTTTGCGAGCCTTGATGAACTCAAGATATTCGTCTGAATCGTACGTCATAGCCATCATCTCTTGCCTGCGAATACATCAATACCTTACGTAATACTCACTGTCTTATGTGGTTACGCTAAACGTCTTCTACCCTACTTTAAGGCCATGTAAGCAACAGCTGCATGTCTTCCGCACTTACCATGCTCTGCACGGTACGAGAAGAACCGCTCTGTTGTAGAGGCTGTCGAGTCGACTACCTCTTCAATAGCAGACGCACTTACACCAGCATCTACCAGTGCAGCTCTAACAGCATATCCAAGATCTAAGTACCTCTCGCCAGATGCATGGTCTACAACGCCAGAACCAAATTCTTGCGAGAACATCTGAATAAGCTCAGGAGAAACCTCGTAGTCAGAACTACCAATATGCGGACCAATATAGGCCTTGACTTCGGAAGGCTTGGCGCCGGTTGCCTGACAAAGCGCCTCTGTTGCGCGCTTAGAAATGCGAGCAATTGTGCCTTTCCAGCCAGAATGCGCCACCGCAAATCCTCCTGGAGCCACAAGAATAACCGGCACGCAGTCGGCAAATGCCAACAATACGGGCGTGTTTTTGACCGTACATACTATGCCGTCTGCACCAGCCTCTGCCTCAGCTTGAGCCTGGTCAAAAGCCTCTGGCGTATCAGAGGTCAGACAAACAACGGTACTTCCATGCACCTGATGAGGAATAAGGAGTCGCGAGAAGTGCTCACCTGCTCCAAGAGCCTCTAGAACCAACCGCTTGTTCTGTTGGACATGCTGCAGATTGTCTCCACATCTACTGCCCAGATTGAGGGAAGCAAACTCCCCTTCTGAAAAACCACCGGTACGCTCGGTAAATGCGAGCGTGACCCCACATGGAACCTCAGGATCCATGAGCAGGGTCACGCCGTGTAAGCACTGTCTTTTCAGCGCACACATACTTAGATGCGGCTACGCTTAAGGAAGTCTGGAATATCAAACTCTTTCTCATTTGAAGTACCAGTGCTGCGAACAGGCTGTGGCTGAGCAGCTACAGGACGAGTTGGCTGTGGTTGAGCAGGACGGCTTGGACGGCTTGCGTTCTGGGTGTTCAGATTTGGAAGCTGCTGCTGAACATTAGAGTCGTTGAAACCAGTTGCAATAACGGTTACGCGGACCTGATCGCCCAAGGACTCATCAACAACGGTACCAAAGATGATGTTTGCATCAGGATCAACGTTCTTAGCAACCAGGTCAGCTGCCTCATTAATCTCCTGAATACCAAGATCTTTGTTGCCAGCAATGGAAAGAAGAACGCGGGTTGCGCCCTCAATGGAGCTCTCAAGCAGGCGGCTTGAAATTGCCTCGGTTGCAGCATCTGCAGCACGGTTATCGCCAGCAGCAATACCAATGCCCATCATTGCGCTACCTGCGCCCTTCATGATGGTGCAGACGTCTGCAAAGTCGAGGTTAATCAGACCAGGAACAGTGATGAGGTCGGTAATACCCTGGGTACCCTGGCATAAAACGTCGTCAGCCATGCGGAATGCCTCAAGCATAGTGGTCTTCTTCTCAGAAAGATCAAGCAGACGATCGTTTGGAATAACAATGAGTGTATCAACGTTCTCGGAAAGAGTCTTGATTCCGTCAGCTGCAGAACCGTAGCGACGACGACCCTCGAAGGAGAATGGCTTGGTGACAACACCAACAGTCAGTGCACCAACGTCATTCTTTGCAATATCAGCAACAACTGGAGCAGCGCCGGTACCAGTACCGCCACCCTCGCCAGCAGTGATGAAGACCATATCAGCGCCAGCAAGTGCAGCCTTGATCTCATCGCGGCTATCCTCTGCTGCCTCTTTACCAACCTCAGGGTTAGCGCCAGCGCCAAGACCCTTGGTGATGTCAGTACCGATGTGAACCTTAATGTCAGCATCAGAGATTGCAAGTGCCTGTGCATCGGTGTTTACAGCAACGAACTCAACGCCACGGATGCCTTCTTCAATCATGCGGTTGACAGCGTTAGTTCCGCCGCCACCAACGCCAACAACCTTGATAACAGCAAGATAGTTGTTAAGGGTATCGGTGTCCTTAATCATGTCTTCCTCCTTGAGGCACGCTTGTGCCCGTTTGTCCCGGAGCGCGACTGCGCTTAGGCTACGTTTATGCGCTCGCAGAACCGCTGTATAAAACCCTAAACCTCAAGTTAAGGCTTACGCTTCATGCAAAGCGGGGTATATTTGCACAACTCACCTATGCAAGTCAAATAATATGTAGAAATTGTGAAGAAAGCTGGTAAACGGTAGGAAAATATTCCTTAACGGCAGGAGTTGTTGCCGCGTTTACCTACGAAACACCAGAGCCAGACTGAACGTTTCCGGTAGAAACTCGCCTATACGTAGGGCTTGCAGGCGTTCTCACGTTCAAGTACGTCAGCTCTCCTGGGAACTGCTTAAGCATTGCCAGAATCACTTTTTCTTTGTCGGCAATTTGTGTTGGAGAGCCCAGGGCAACCTGCACACCGTTAGTTAGGGTGACAGAAATAGCATCAACACTACTTGCTGAGTAACTCACAATTTGCGAAGTAAGCTCTGATGAGAACGTAGATTGATACTCCATAACCGCCTGAATTTCTGCATCTGATGCTGTGGTACCTGCTACAGGAGAAACCGTTGCAGGAACATCAGTAATAAGTAGCTCGCCTTCTGATGTTGCCTTCTCAAGCGCAACGGTGGCGGTAGTTTTTCCTTCTGGCACATTGAGCTGATCTGCCTCAAGCCAGACGTTATTCTCGCCCAAATACCACGCAACAGGACCAGAAGAAAGCGCAACCAGCGCAGTTACTCTACGCTCAGTAATAGTAATGTGAAGTGTATTAGGGAATTGCCTCTCATATGTTGCGGAAGCCACCCATGGATCCTTTTGAAGTTCCTGCGTAATAAGAGACTCATCCATATTAAGCAGGGTTGTTCCCTCTTCTACCACAATGAGCTTTTGAATTTGCTCATTAGTAACGTGCTCCGTTGGATCAACTTGAATGTTGGTAATAGCAAAGATTGAAGAAGAACGGAGGACGAGAAACCCAACGCCGGAAAGAACGGCCAGTCCAAACAAAACAATGAGGACCGTTCTTACTGCTTTGAAAGAGATTTTTCTACTGTGCTTAATACGCTCTACACGTGCTTGAGCTGCAGTTTTAGTTACATTAGTAGGTTTTTTTGCAGCAGGTTTTTTGGCAAGAATTTGAGCTTCAGAAGGCGTAGTCTCAGCCTTTGGTTTAGGCTTGAAAGCCTTGCTCATAAAAGAAGGTTTAGTTGTCCCTTTTGACTGAGCGTTGTCAGCCGATAAAGACTCCCTCTTTGTGCCTTTGCGACGCGTAGCGCGCTTTGAAGTATCTTCTGCCATATCTACCCTATGCCCCAAAGCCCAGAAGTTTAACCTCGGGCTGAAGATCAATGTCAAACTTTTCTTGTACCGCATCGTGCGCCTTGCGCATAAGCGCAATAATATCTGCGGCAGTGGCGTTACCGGTATTCACGATAAAGTTTGCATGAATATCAGAAATTTGTGCACCGCCTTCTGTATAACCCTTAAGACCGCACTCTTCAATAAGTGCTCCCGCAGACCTACTGCCTGGATTCTTAAAAACAGATCCACAGCACAGCTGACCAGTTGGCTGTGTATTTCTTCTGCGCTGCAAGAGCGTATCCATGCCAAGGGCAACCTTGGGTCGGTTGGATGGCGTCAACGCAAACGTTGCCTCCAGAATAATCTCATCTGGAGCAAACGTAGCATAGCGATAACCCCATTCAATTTCAGAGGCATCGTAGCGCACAAGGCCCTTACCAGGTTTAAGCACCACGCAATCACGGACAGCTTTACCAATCCAATCATGCCTGGTACCTGCATTCATTGAAAGAGCTCCGCCAACGGTTCCAGGAATACCCGCACACATCTCAAGACCAGAAAGACCTGCTTTAACAGCCTCGTTGCAAACGCGCGCCATAAGCGCGCCAGCACCTGCAGTAATGAGGTTATTCTCGCCAACTGAAATAGTGGAGAGCTCATCGTCAAGCACAATGACGCAACCGTTGTAGCCCTTATCGGAGACAAGAATGTTTGAACCCTTGCCCAGAAGCACCCAATCAACTCGATTAGCTGCAAGCACTTCGAGCACGCGCACAAGTGCCACGTGACTGTGAACAGCAGCAAAAAGTGACGCCTTACCACCAATCCTAAAAGAGGTATGGTGGCTCAACGGCTCATCTTGCTTAATTGTTGCATCAAGGGCCCCAGAAAGGCTTACATAGGCGTTAAACAAGCTCACGGCAGAGGTCCTAGTTGTTCTGAAGACGCTCTTTGAGTGCGCGGATAAACATTGGTCCAATCTGAGTGACGTCTCCTGCGCCCTGAGTAATCAGCAGATCTCCTGGCTGAACCGTATCAAGAAGGTCTGCGATAAGATCTCGGCGAGAAGGGATATAACGCACGTCAGGAACAGTATGAGCAGCCTCAACCCTTGAAGAGACGGTCTTGCCCGAGACGCCAGGAATAGGCAGCTCACCTGCGGAGAAGACGTCCATGACACGCAAAACGTCAATGCCGTCAAACGCGTGTGCAAACGAATCTGCCAAGTCCTGCGTTCTGCTGTAGCGGTGTGGCTGGAAAACAACAACAACGCGCTTGAAGCCAAGAGGAAGAGCAGCAGACATGGTTGCTGCAATCTCGGTTGGATGGTGGCCGTAATCGTCTACGACGGTAATACCGTTGATGTCGCCTACGTGCGTAAAGCGACGGCGTGCGCCCTTGAACTGCGAAAGCGCTGCTGCGGCCTCCTCAAGGTCAAAGCCAAGAGCATCAGCAACGGCAATTGCCGCGGTTGCGTTGGCAACATTGTGCTTACCTGGGTTTGCAGGAAGCACCACAGAGATAGTTTGACCAGATGGAGTCTTGATAGTCAGAGGGTTCTCGATACCAGCTTTTCTCTCCTCTTGCGTGCAAACAAAATCACAACTTGGATCAAAGCCGTACGTGACTATGTGTCTCCCAGTTGACTGAGCAAGCTCAACGTAATGAGGATTGTCACCGTTGATAACAACGGTTTCTTCCTTTTCAAGCAGACTCATAAACTCGCAGAAGGTCTTCTCGATATTCTCGAGAGAGCCGTAGTGATCAAGGTGATCTGCCTCAATATTAGTGACAACTACCACGTTAGGGTTGAGGAACATAAACGAACCGTCAGACTCGTCTGCCTCGCAAACAAAGTACTGGCCATTACCGTTTTTTTGCCGTTGGTGTCGTAACCTTCAACAACACCGCCGATCAAAAATGATGGGTCAGCACCAAGCTTATCCAGCATGGTAGCAACCATAGAAGACGTGGTGGTCTTGCCGTGAGTGCCTGCGACGGCAATGGTCTTACGGCCACGGGACAGATACGACAGCATCTTTGCGCGAGGCCAAATAGGAATGGAAAGCTCACGTGCGCGAATGACCTCTGGGTTTGTCTCTGGAATGGCTGTAGAGGTAACAATGACATCGGGCATCACAGCGTCAATAGTGGCCGCGGTGTGACCGATGCTTACCTGAATACCTGCATCTTCAAGCTCTCTAACATAGTGCGAGCTCTTTAGATCTGAGCCGGTAACGGTGCAGCCGCGCTCGTGCAGAACAAGCGCAATTCCGCTCATGCCTGCGCCACCAATTCCAATAAAATGTGCACGCGAGATGGTCTTCTCGCCCATGGAATCTGCCATAAGAGAGCCTTTCCAAGTATTGTTATCGTTTGAGTCTTGGACATACCAAGACATGTTTACTCTAACGCAAAACCGAATGTTTTATGCGCCACAAACGGCACTTTCCACAGCGTCAGCCACAAGAGATGCGGCACTGCGCTGGTCAAGTGTGGCAGCGGCTTCGGAGAGCTTTTTACGCTGGACCGCGTTATCTACCAGATCAAAAAGAGCTGTCGAGAATGACGTGGTGCCAACCTGGTTATCTGGCACCAGAATAGCTGCTCCGGCATCCGACAATAGATGCGCGTTAGTAGTCTGGTGATCTGCTGTTGCCAGAGGGTACGGCACCAAAATGCTGGGGAGCTCTAACGCTGCAATCTCGGCCACAGAAGATGCTCCGGAGCGAGAAACCACCAGGTCAGCCGCAGCAAGGGTGGCGCCCATGTTGGAAATGTAAGGCTTAACCTCCCAACGAGCAGCTTCTTCATTGGAAAGATTCATAAGCGAGACAACCTCGTCATAGAGCTTCTGGCCCGTTGACTGGATGATACGAAGGTTTGGACGAGCAAGAAGCTCCTGCTTAAGTGCGGCAAAGGTCTCGTTGATACTACGTGCGCCCAGACTGCCACCAAAGATAAGCAGCAGCGTCTGATCATCTGCAATGCCCAGCTCTTGCCTAGAGGTAGCTCTATCAGCAGAAAGAACACTCTTACGCACAGGATTTCCGGTAACCACAATGTTGTCCTGAGCCTTAACGTGGCCTTCAAAAGCTTTGCGTGCCTCTGGGAACGCAATGCAAACTTTAGAAGCTTTTTCCAGCAGAAACACGGTTAGCAAGACCGGTTACCGAGTTCTGCTCATGAATCAAATACGGGATATGGAGCTTAGCGCAGAGCTGAAGCAAAGAGCAGTTCTACGTAGGCGCCAAAGCCAATAGCAACATCGGGGGCACCATGCTCTTTAAAATGCTTATGTAGCTGCGACTTTGCACGCTGAAGATTGTAAGCTGCGCTGATGAGCGTCCACGGACGCCTGCGATCAAAGCCATTTACGTGGATCGGTATCAGCTCAAAGCCAGCCTCAGGCACCAGCGTACCCTCAAGTTTGTTGGGCTGACCGTAAAACGTAACCTGGTGGCCGCGCTCACGAAGCTCCTCAGCTAGAGCAAGAGCTGGGTTAATGTGACCTGCGGTGCCACCTGCAGCAATTGCAACAGAGAGTTTCTTCTGTTCTGCCATGCGTTCCCTCTCCTAGAAATTCAGCTATCGACGAGGCCTAGCGTTGTTACCACGAAGCCTGTCTGATGCAGAAGGTCCCAAATCAATTCTGCGCCTACCAGAAGCATCTGTTGTAATGCGACTTTGAGGGGCGTCGTCATCTCTTGAGCGCAAAACACCTCGTGAAGGGCGTGTGGAGCTCTGAGCACTGCTCTTAGGGCGAGAAGAACGTGGGAGTGGCGTACCTACCCCTACCCCACCATCAACCATGGTAAGGCCCGCAAAACCTGGAGCATCAAAGGTATCTTGCTCTTCAGCTATGCTCCAAGAAGCGCGCTGCCTATCGTACTCGGTTTCTGGAAGCCTTGACTGCCTTGAAACAGACATCAAAAGACCAACCATCAAGATACTAGACATGATGGTTGAGCCGCCATACGAGATAAACGGCAGAGGCTTACCAGAGAGAGGCAGAAGACCCAAAACACCGCCGATATTAACAAAAGCCTGGATGATAAACATAGAGGTACAACCTGCGGCAATAAGCCTACCGGTCAGATCTGGCGCATAGCGAGCAATCTTAAAGCCCGCCCATACGAGCGCGCCAAATACAGCCAAGAGGCCTAAAACGCCAATAAAGCCCAGCTCTTCTCCAATGACTGCAAAAATGAAATCATTGTGAGCCATAGGAAGATAGGAATATTTCTGCCTTGAGAAGCCCAGGCCGACGCCAAAAATACCGCCAGAGCCAAAGGCATAAAAACCCTGAGCAAGCTGATAACCTGCGCCATAATAGTCTGCCCACGGATTGAACATGGTCACAACACGAGCGCGAGAATAATCGTCTTTAAGGGACAGGAAAGCAAAACCAATAAAGCCCACAACAGCAATAGTTACCAGAACTCTTCGATCAAAGTCAGAAAGATAGCCAATGACCAAAAGTGTTCCCACAATAATCAGCGTGGAACCCTTATCTGGCTGAGCCAAAATTAACGCAAGCGGAATAGCTGCGGCGACAGCAAACTTTTTAAAAAACTCCATCTGGTCTATGGTCTGATCAATAAAGTATTGCTGTGCCAGATACGCAACAGACATCAAAATAGTAATCTTTGCAAACTCAGATGGCTGGAAAGAAAACGGTCCGATAGAAATCCAGCGCGTTGCTCCATATGCATCGGCGCCGGCAATAGGAGTAAAGATGATTGCCAGCATTCCAATGGTAATGACCCAAATAGGAACCTGGAAGTTTCTCACTATTGCTCGGTAATCAAGGCGAGAAAAATAAAAGCTCCTACCACGCCCGCTGCCGCAAAAACCAAGCTGACGCTGTACGTAATAAAAGGGGTTATAGCCCATATCCTCAGAGGTCATAGCCGAAATAGATGATGCAGAGTAAATCATCACCAGACCAAAACAAACCAAAATGGTTGTAGCTACTAACAGCACCAAACGAGGCTGCATAAAACGCTCTGGGATAGCACCAAAACGGCCTTTTGCCTCTGCATGCTCAGAAGATCTCTGACGAGAAGTACGTGATTGCTGAGCGCGCTCCCCTGTTCGATTTCTGCTGGTAGCCATTATCGACCGCTCTCTTTTTGCGCTAAATCTGCCACGAGCTGTTTAAAGACGCGGCCGCGCTCAGCCATGCCGGAGAACTCGTCAAAAGACGAGCAGGCCGGTGAAAGAAGCACCACAGATCCTGGACGGGCAAGTTCTACCGCACGAGCAAAGGCTTCACGCAGATGAGACTCCTCTACTACTTCTGCATGTCCTCCGGAAACGCGGCGCAGTGCCTCTGCAAAGCGAGGACCAGCTTCTCCATAGCAAATTACATAGGCACAGGTTGCAGACACTTTCTGAGCAAACTCATCAAGTTCTGTACCCTTATCGTGACCGCCAAGAAGTAAAATTACGTCTTTTCCTGGGAACGACGTCAAAGATTTTTCAACTGAATCAGTGTTTGTTGCTTTGGAATCGTTAACGTACAACACGCCATTAACCGTAGTAACAGGCTCAATTCTGTGCTCAAGTGGCATAAAGTCCAAAAGGGCATGCCTGATAGACACAATATCAATGCCTAAGAAGAGTCCGCAGACAGCTGCAGCAAGAGCATTAAGTGCGTTGTGTGCACCTCTGATGTGGAGT
Source organism: uncultured Atopobium sp. (assembly GCA_916438965.1). Classification (GTDB taxonomy): domain Bacteria; phylum Actinomycetota; class Coriobacteriia; order Coriobacteriales; family Atopobiaceae; genus Lancefieldella. The sequence continues at coordinate 885,646 of CAKAGI010000001.1, forward strand.
GCATTAGCTGCCACAAGCTCCATCTCTTTACCAGATAGCCTGACTACCAGCGCTCCATTGCGTACAAAGGCGGCGTTTTGCGTACCAGGATCTGTCTGAGCAAGATGGCATACGGTAATACCACGAGCCTCAAGACGAGAAGATACATCATGACAAAACTCGTCTAAGTCAGAAACAATTGCCAGGTCATTTGTATCAAGGTTGGCAAAAATCTTCTCTTTAGCCGCTGCATATGCCTCCAGAGAACCATGCCACTCAAGATGGTCAGGCGTAATGTTTAAAAGCATGGCAACATGAGGATGCAAGCTTTGAGTAGTAGCAAGCTGAAAACTTGAAAGCTCTGCTACAAACCAGCTCTCAGACTTTCTGTCTGCAAGCTGATCAGTAATCGTAAAGCCAATATTACCGACTGCACTTGCATCAAGACCAGCATATTGCAGGATGGACGTAGTCAGGCTTGTAGTAGTTGTTTTACCATTTGTGCCGGTAATACCAATCCACTGAGAAGGACTCTCTTGATAGGCAAACTCTGGCTCGCCCATAATCTGCTTAGAAGCTGCCTTTGCACTCAGGAACAGCTCAGAGGTATCTGGGATACCAGGAGATGCAATGGTTAGGTCAAAGGTGCCTTCAACCTGGTCAGAGCCATACTGAATCTGCACGCCTGAGTCTGCAAGCTCTTGGACCTTCTCGCCAACAGTTGCATCTGCGCCGCCCACAAGGGTTACGGAAGACTCACGGCTCTCTGGCTGCTGCAGTAAATACTTACAGACAGAGATGCCGGTCTTACCAAAACCGAGAACACATACCTTACCAAGTGTTTCTAGAAGCGACACGCAAGCGATCCTTTCCTAGAGCATACTTCTTAATGGAGCTGGAAGTACAGAGCAAAACCAAGCGCAGCAAACGTGGCAGAAATAATCCAGAATCGAAGCACTACTTTTGTCTCGTTCCAGCCAAGTTTCTCAAAGTGGTGATGCAGTGGAGCCATCAAGAATACGCGCTTTTTAGTTGCCTTGTAGCTGACAACCTGAATGATAACGGACAGTGCCTCAATGATAAAAAGGCCGCCCATGACCAGGGAAACTACCTCGGTCTTGGTGAGAACAGCCAGAGCCGCAAAGGCGGCACCCCAGGCAAGAGAGCCGGTGTCGCCCATGAAAATACTTGCTGGGTAGCTGTTAAACCACAGAAAACCAACACACGCGCCCGCAATAGATGCGGCAAAAACAGCAAGGTTGCTCTCGCCATAACGAAACGCTACTGCTGCCATAAAAATCATGACAACCATAACGCAGCCACCAGCAAGACCGTCAAGACCATCGGTCAGGTTAACGGCGTTAGAAAGGCCAGCCATGAGTAAAAATACAAAGAAGAGGTAGAGCCAAGGGATAGCAATGGTCTTCTCGCCCAAGGTTAAAGTTGTTGTGAGAATGCCCAAGTTGATATCCAGGCCACCTGGGAACGCAATAATCGGAGTAATACCCCAAATATTGACGGCTGCCAGGCAAAATGCCACGGAGATGGTTACGAGGCCAGCCATTTTTCTGAGAAGGAGTGAGGCCAAGGCTTCTGCCATGAGCAACGGACTCAATATCATCCAGAAGGCCCAGTGAGCCTGTGAGCAGCATAGCTGCCATGGCAAGAATGAGGTCAGTGTTCCACTGAGCAAGAGCGATACAGGTCAACACAATGCTCACCAGCATGACGACGCCACCCATAGTAGGAGTACCCTGCTTGACCAGGTGCTGCTGAGGACCGTCAGCACGAACCTGCTGGCCAACTCCTTCTTTCTTCATCAGCTTGATAAAGAAAGGCATGAGTACCATCGTAATAATGCAGGAGACACCAAGTGCTACAAATACCTGGTAGGTTGGATAAATAGTCTGGTAAAACATTACTCAGTAACTCCTTTTACAAAGATATCAAGCTGGGCAGACCTTGATGCTTTGGCGAGAAGAACATCTCCTTGTTTAAGCACTGGTCCGAGCACGGTAAGGGCTTCGTTGACATCACTAAACTGTTCAATTTTATCTTCCGAGAAACCCATAACACGTGCAGCCTCTACCATTTCACGCGCTGCTCCTGTGCCTACGAAGGCAACAAGATCTGGGTTCTTAGCAGCAATATAGGCGCCCACATAACCGTGGAGACGCTTTTCCTCTGGACCCAGCTCACCAATCTCGCCGATAAGCGCAATACGACGGCCCTCTGCGGGCATCTGCATCAAAACATCAAGAGCCGCAGCTGTTGAGTTAGGGCTTGCGTTGTAAGAATCGTCAATAATCTTGGCACCACAGGTTGCATCAAGCACCGAAAGGCGCATACGAGTAGCAGGCATCTGCTCAATAGCCTTTGCAGCTGCGTCAAGATCAAGACCAAGCGTCTCTACGGCCTCAAGTGCCAAAAGAAGGTCGTCAACAACAACGCGGCCAGGTACCTCAAGAGTAACTGTGCGAGACCAACCAGATGCGGCACTAATAGTGGTAGTTGGCAGGCCTTCTTCATCTAGGGTAATCTTTTGAGCGCTCATGGCGTCTGTGTCAGTTGCACCTACCGTCTTGCATACAACGTGTGCAGGACGAGCAAATTCATCTGCAATGAACTTGGTGTAGTCCCCTGCCGATGCCTGAATAAGCGTAGGCTCAATTGAGCCAAAGCTACGCATACCAGAGACAATCTCTGCTTTGGCGCGTGCAATGTTTTCTCTGCTGCCGAGAAGACCAATGTGGCTGGTTCCAACGTTGGTAATAACCGCTACTGTTGGACGAGCAACCGAGGTGAGCCTGGTAATCTCGCCGGAGTGATTCATACCCAGCTCAAGAACAGCACCTCCGTGCCTTCCGGAGTGGAAAGCACTGTGAGAGGCAGGCCAATGAGGTTATTGTGATTGCCAGCAGTAGCATGCACACGGCGGGTAGCGCCAATGCCACGACGAAGCATTTCTTTGGTAGTAGTTTTACCAACTGATCCAGTTACACCAACGACCAGCCAGTTTGGATGGGCTTCTCGCCAGGAAGCGGCAAGGGCCAGCAAAAACGCCTCACAATCATCGTCAGCAGCTTCAAGCACACTGACTCCTGTGGCGGCCAGGTTGTCGAGCAAATTGTCTGCTACAGGCTCAGATGCCACCACAACAGCAGCGCCCGCCTGGGCAGCAGATAAAAGATAGGAGTTTCCATTGACCTTCTCGCCAGCAAAGGCCACAAAGAGCGAGCCTTCCTGAACCTCACGAGAGTCGATGACGACCGAGCCCGCAACCTCGCGGGTTCCACGGTGAAGCAGCTGTGCATGGGTAGCTGCGATAATCTGTTCAACCGAAAGCTTAACCATGAGCTCTCCTAGTTATTGATTGGTTGAATATTAAGGCGTGTAGCTGCGTCTTTTTGCAAATTGCGAGAAGACCACAGCGGCAGATTGAGATGCCAGTTGGTAGGTATCGTTGAGGCCGACGTAGACCATCAAGTCAGACTCTGATGGGTTCACGATGCCGCAGAAGGAAGCAACAAAGCCGGAGTTCTCGCCGTACGTTCCCGTATCCTCTGCAACCTGCTGACCAGTACCTGTTTTACCAGCAACGGTATAGCCATAAATGCCTGCACGGACACCAGTACCCTCTTTGACAACGGTTGTCATCATGTCAAGCTCTGCAGAAGCGGTAGCTGCAGAAACAACGTTTTTTGTAGGCCAGGTAACTTCCTGACCACCTCGAGAAACCATAAAGTGAGGCGTCACCATAGTGCCCTGGTTTGCCATAGCGGTAAAACGCACGAATAACCTGGATAAATGGAATTGCAAGGCCCTGACCAAACGCCATGTTTCCACCAGTTGGGCCTTCATATTCGTCCAGAGAGCGGACAATACCTGTAGCTTCACCTGGGAAGTCAATGCCCGTAGTATGCCCTATGCCGAACTTATCAATTCCTTCTGCAAAGCGCTCATCACCAATGAGCTGCGTCTCAAGGAAGGCCATACCAACATTGGAAGAGCGCCTGAGCATCTCTCTAACGCTCATGTCCATGGCGCTGGTACGCCAGTCATCGTCGGTAACTTTGTTGTCGCCTACCTGAAGTTCTGTTGGAATATTAAAGGTTGAGTTTGGGCCAAAGAGATTATTATCCACACCAATTGACGTGGTAATAATCTTAAATACTGATCCAGGCTCATAAATACTTGAGACTAACTTGAGGTTGAGGGATTCGTAATCAACGCCCTTATCGCTACTAAAATCAGGCAGTGGATACGAAGCTGCAGCATAAATCTCTCCCGTACGAGGATTCATGGCCATGATTGAGCCGCCCTGCTTGGCGTCGTATTCCTTTACCGCAGCTGTAAGCTGCTCTTCTGCCTTCTTCTGAAGCTCAATATCAATGGAAAAGCACAATATCTTGGCCGTTTTGTGCCTCAGTAATGTTTGAGGTTCCGCCGGCAATTGGTGTTCCACCAGCACCGGTCTCAACAATCATGTGGCCATTAGTGCCCGCAAGAATATCGTTATAGTAATACTCAAGGCCGGAAGCACCCTCATTATCAGCGTTTACAAAACCAAGGATCTGCACGCCAACGTTGCCGTATGGATAGACTCGCTTGGTGTTGTTAACAAAGTAGACGCCCTTGAGGTTTTTCTCGCTCAGAGCTTTTTCAATCTTAGCTGCAGTATCAGTATCAACACGACGACGCACGTAAACAAACGTGGTGTCCTGCTGCAGGTCACTCATATAGTCAGAAGGACTTCCGCCCAAAGCAGAAGCAATAATCTGAGCTACCGTGCTTGCATCTTTGATTTCTGAAGGATTGGCATAAATGTCTTTGCAGTCAACGCTCATAGCTAACACGTTGCCGTTGCGGTCGTAGATAGTGCCACGACGTGCGTGCAAGACAATATCGTTAGTACGGTTACTCTCGGCGTCTTTTGCCAAATCTCCCGCAGTAAAAATTTGCAGCCAGGCAAGCCTCAATACAACAAGAGCCACCATGACTACCATAGCAGCTGCTACACGACGGAGCCTGCCTTCAGAGCCAACACCGTCCGAGCCACCGCTATTGCCGTGATGACCACGAAAATGCACACGAGAGGCCTCGTCGTACGAGGCCTCCGGAGTTTTTTTGCGCGATGCGCGAGTATGTCGATTCTGCGTACTCACAACGTATATTTTACGCCTAAGCGTTGTCACTTACATCTACAACGGGACGATTTGTCTCAAGGGTCATTCCGTAATTTTGTGTAGCAATGCGCTCGATACGTGTGGTGCTTGCAAGCAAAGAGCGAGAAATGCGCAGAGAATCGTTAGTTGCAGTTGTTGCGCGCATTTCGTTTCTAATGACATTGTTGGACTGAAGTGTGGAAACCGTTGCGGTTGAGATGCCAATGCGAACCACACCAAGGGTCAAGAAGAGAACTGCAGCAACAGCAATAATCTTGACGCGCTGGATGAACTGGCTGCTTACGCCACGGCGTGCATCTGCATCAAGGCCACCACCAGGTACAACCTCAAAGGATGAGCGAGTACTCTGTTCAGGAGTAACCTCATACTCAAACTGGGTTGTACGTGCTACAGCCTCTGATCCGTAACGTGCCATCTGGCTTCAATCCCTTCAACTTCTTCTTAACAAGCAACAAGTGCTATGCGGTACTTCATTTCTCTGGGTCGCGCTTTACCGCTACCCTCATCAGGGCGCTTCTTGCCCTTGGGTTGCGCTCAATCTCTTCTGGAGTGGCCACAAGAGGTTTGCGCGTAATCACGTCAACTATCGGCACTTGACCGCACATACAAACCGGAAGGTCTGGCGGGCAGATACAACCTTGGCTGAGCTCGGAGAACACGTGCTTGACGATGCGATCTTCAAGCGAGTGATACGAGATAACGCAAATCCTGCCTCCTGGATGAGCCCAGGCAATTGCGCAGCGTAGTCCGCGTTCCAAAACCTCAAGCTCGTGGTTCACTTCAATACGAAGCGCTTGGAACGTCTTTCTGGCAGGATGTCCGCCGTGACGACGTGCTGCTGCGGGAATTGCCGCCTTGATTACCTCGACAAGCTCAAGCGTCGTTTGGATGGGACGCTTTTTCTCGCGTTTGCACAATGCGTCGTGCAATGCGTGAGGCAAATTTCTCGTCGCCATAAATTCGAAGGATTCGGGCGAGGTCGGCTTCGTTGTAGGTGTTGATGACCTCTTGTGCAGTTGGAGTTTGTTTGCCCGGGTCCATTCGCATATCCAACGGGGCATCTTCATGGTACGAAAAAGCCTCGCTCTGGGATATCAAGCTGAGGAGAAGAAACACCAATGTCAAAGAGGAAACAGTCAACTCCGGGAACTTCTGCAGAGACGAGAAGTTCATCGAGGTCACCAAAGTTTCCCTTAAGCGGTAAAAACTCCGCATTTGGTACTTCTTGTTTCAGGCGAGCAGCTGCTGCTTGATGAGCCATTGCGTCCTGGTCAATTCCAATAGAAAGACCGTCTGGAGCAATGAGCTTTGCCATCTCTACGGTGTGACCCGCTCCTCCCAAGGTACAGTCGCAAACAACTTCACCTGGCTTGGGGTCCAGCTCGCGCAGCACTTCTGCAAGCATTACTGGTTGGTGCCGATATTCGACTTTCAAGTTACCGTCTTCTACCTTCACGATCTTCTCGCCTCACTAGGCGCCAAAGATGAGGTCCTCAAGCGTTGCAACGCGGTCATCTGCCGAGAAGAGGCTGTTCCACTTGTTGGTGTTCCAAATCTCAAAGTGGTCGCCGTTACCGACAATAGTGACATCGCGGTCAAGCTGGAGCTTCTCCCTAGCCTGTGGATCGGACTCGTCAATCTTTCCCAGAGCAACGCGGCCAGCCGAGTCAATGTCGACGGTTGTTGCTGCTGCGTTCAGCATGCGAAGTGCTGTGACGTCGTCGCGGTTCCTTGGGTTGAGGTTCAGACTTGCAATCCAAGCCTCATACGCCTCAGGTGAGTAGCCGTAAAGCGCGTCCTGTCGACGGAGCAAGATGACAACATCGCCAAGCTGCTTGCGCTGAGGTGCAGGAAGAGTCACGCGAATCTTGGAGTCCAGCGAGCGCTGATACTGACCAGTAAGCATGTCTCCCCCTTTCACGTTGGCGCCCCTTGCCGCGCGGGCTGTGTTTGTGTTGTGTGTGCGCGGCAATGCTTGGGCATAGTCCGTCGATTGAACCTGAAATAAATATAACTCATTCCGACACTTAGACACACTAGAAAACACTTTCCAACACCAAGTATTTTTTTCTTATGGTCTAGCTGGGGTTTAACGAAAATATGAGATATGACATTTTGACCACAATATGTAGTGTTTAAAAAAACCGAACTACAAAAAGAACGGATTTTTCAGTCATCTGATCAATTTATTAAATTTTTTTATATTGCAAAAAAATATTGAGGAAATTGTGGTGAACTCGTGACGAAAACCCTGTTGTTCTCCTCCCAAACCACCACTTTGCCCCACGCGCGTTTTATTTGTCAACGTGAACGTGCGCTCGAGGATGAGCCTCAAGATACACGTCTCTAATATGAGATCTATCGACGTGTGTATACAGCTGCGTAGTTGAAATGTCTACGTGTCCTAAAAGTTCCTGCACTGAACGAAGGTCGGCGCCACCTTCTAAAAGATGCGTCGCAAAACTATGACGCAACGTGTGGGGATGCAAGCCTTCAATGCCCACTACCCTGCCGTAATTTGCCACTAACTTATGAACTGATTGCCGAGAAATTCTTCCACCCCTGGCATTTACAAATACCTCAGATACTTGACCGTGTTTAAGCAGTAATGAACGTGCCTCAAAAAGATACGTTTTAAGCGCGCGATGTGCAGAACCCAGTACAGGAACCACCCGCTCTTTGGAACCTTTTCCAAAGACACGCAAAAGCTCATCTTCTAAGAGAACTCCTCTAACCTCAAGATCACAAAGCTCAGAAACCCTCAAACCACAGCCATAGAGCAGCTCAAGAATAGCCCTATCTCGTATACCAAGGGGAGAGTTTGGAAACGGCTGATCAAGAAGCTCTTCCGCTTTTTCTTGAGAAATAACATCAGGAAGTCTTTGAATTCTTGCTGCGGTTGGCAAATCATCAGCCGGTGAAGTTTCGCAGATTTGCTCGACAACCATGAACTTATGATAGTTCCTGATAGCTGCCGTATGACGCTCAACTGAAGTTGGTGCCATTCCTAAATTTCTGAGCGAACCAATATATTCTTCAACATCGGAACGAGTCACTTGCTTAGGCAAGGTTATCTTTTTGCCCTTAAGCCAGAGAAGATAACCATCTAAATCCCTGGTATAAGCATCAAGAGTATTTACAGAAAGACCTCGCTCAACAGCAACGTACGCTAAAAATTCTGTACGCGCCTGAGCGAGGTCCATAGTCATGTCTTTTCCTTTATAAGAGCTCTGACCTACAGAGCCTGGCTGACATCATGACGGTCAACACCCTCATGATGAGCAATTGCAGCGCGCGCAAACTCACGGAACAAAGGTGCGGGGTGTGTTGGGCGACTCTTGAACTCTGGATGAGCCTGGCTGGCAACAAACCATGGATGGACAGTTTCTGGAAGTTCAACCATTTCTACAAGGCGATCATCTGGAGAAACACCAGAGACTACAAGACCTGCCTCAACAAGCTGATTACGGAATACGTTGCTCACCTCATAGCGATGACGATGGCGCTCATAAACAAGGTTGTTACCATAAGCCTCATAAGCAAGTGTACCCTCTACAACCTTACAAGGATAAGAGCCAAGGCGCATTGTGCCGCCCTTATCGGTAATATCCTCCTGATCAGGCATAAGATCGATAACAGGATAAGGCGTATCAGGACCAAACTCTGCAGAGTTAGCACCCTCCATACCACAGACATCACGAGCAAATTCAGTGACGGCCATCTGCATACCAAGGCAAACACCAAGATATGGAATCTTAAGCTCACGAGCACGACGAATGGCAACCATCTTGCCTTCTACGCCACGAAGACCAAAGCCACCAGGGACTAGGATGCCGTCTGCTCCAGCAAGCTCCTGCTCTACATCTTCTTCTGTCAGCTCCTCACCATTTACCAAGCGAATCTCAACATGTCTACCATAGAAAATTCCTGAATGATGAAGTGCTTCAATAACTGAAAGATACGCATCAGGCAGCTGCGTGTACTTACCAACAACGTAAATTCTTGTAGTGTCTTCAAGAGCATTTGCCTTATGCATAGCAGTAGTGAATGCTTCCCAACTACCAAGATCACTTGGACGAACCTCGAGACCCAAGCGCTCAAGAACCTTCTTATCAAAGCCCTGAACTGCCAAATGTGCAGGTACATCATAGATTGAAGGAAGATCGTTATTCTCAAAAACGCAATCTGCGTCAACATCACAGAAATTAGCGATCTTCTCGCGAATGGACTCATCCACAGAGTGGCTAGAGCGACACACAATAAAATCTGGCTGGATACCAAGGGAGCGAAGCTCTTTGACAGAGTGCTGAGTAGGCTTTGTTTTAACCTCATGAGCAGCAGCAATATAAGGAACAAGACTTACGTGAATAATGGCAACGTTGCTTGCACCGCGCTCTTTTTCTAAACTGGCGAATTGCCTCAACAAAAGGTTGAGACTCAATATCACCAATGGTGCCGCCCAGCTCAGTGATAACTACGTCAGCATTGGTAACCTCTTCAATGCGAGCAAAACGGGCTTTAATTGCATCGGTTACATGTGGAATTACCTGAACCGTACCACCGAGAAAATCTCCCGCACGCTCACGCTGAATCAATGACTGATAAATAAGACCAGTAGTGAAATTTGATTCTCTGGTGAGATTCTCATCAATGAAGCGCTCATAGTGGCCAAGGTCAAGATCAGTCTCTTTTCCATCCTCGGTTACAAAAACTTCACCATGCTGAAAAGGACTCATAGTACCTGGGTCAACGTTTAAATACGGGTCAGCTTTTTGCATCATGACCTTATAGCCACGAGCCTTAAGAAGTCGGCCGAGTGATGCAGCAGTAATTCCCTTTCCAAGAGAGGAAACGACGCCGCCTGTTACAAAAATGTGCTTAGTCATGGAAACTCCCGTAGACAAAACTAACAAAATACATTTCTACGGGTCTTTATACTATTCCGCTTTTAAGACCCATGGAGACGAGAAATTTAATCTCCAAACAAAATATATTGTTATGTCCAGGTAAATCTGAGAAATCTAGTGGACCTCAGCGAGCAATTCCCGAGCATGTGCCAAAGAAGCCTCAGTTATTGAACCCGAAAGCATTCGAGCAATCTCTTCTTCTCTCTGGACGCCAGAGACCTCTGTAAGTGAAGTTATAGGAAGGGCGTTATGTTCTTCTGTCTTAGAGACTACATAGTGCCTTGAGCCCATAACAGCAACCTGTGGCAGATGGGTAACAACAATAACCTGATGTGTTTTTAGCAAGCTGCGCTAAAAACCTCTGCAAGAGCTACAGCAGTTGCACCACCAACGCCAGTATCAACCTCATCAAAGACAAGAGTATCGCAAACATCAGACTCTCCAAGAACCACTTTACAAGCGAGCATGACGCGCGAGACTTCACCGCCAGAAGCAATTTTTCTAAGTGGACGGGCAGTCATTTGTGCTGAGGGCTTATACATAAGCTCTATTTTTGTTGAACCAACCTTATTCCATTGCTCAAAAGATAAATCTTCAAAACTAAGCTCTATCTGAGCAGAACCCATTTGCAAGTGACTCATCTGTCTATTGACTGCTTCGCAAAGCTTTGGAGCAGCAGCAACACGAACTTTCTTAAGCTCTTGAGCCTTAAGAATGAGGATATCTTGTGCAGCATCAACCGCTGCCTGTGCTTCACGGACAAGCTTTTCTGTGTCTCTTGTTACCTCAAGAAGGTTTTGAGCAGCTTGATACTTCTTAAATACGTCCTTTATACCAGGACCATATGTTCTCATAAGACCCTGAAGACGAGCCATACGGGCCTGCATTTCTTCAAGCGCCTCTTCATCAAAATCAAGAGAATGTACGTAGCTTCTAAGCTCTGAAGAAACGTCTTCAATATCTATAAGGACACTTGAGAGTGATTCTGCATAGGCGCCCAAAACAGCATCGTATGTTGATGCATTTTGAAGCATGTGTACTGCTTCTGAAAGAGAGTCAATAATGCCTTCATCATCTGAAAGCAACTTGTGCGTTCCTCCAGCAGCTTGAAGCAGCGCTTCTGCATGTTCAAAACGAGGAAGCTGCTCTTCTAAATCTTCTAGCTCTCCTTCTTTTGGAGAAACCTCATCAATCTTTTGCACAAGAAAGGCAGCTTCATCAATTTTGGCATTACTTGACTGACTTACCTCAATAACACGTTGTAGCTCATCAACTGCGGCATGATAGACACTAAGGGCCTCTGCGTACTCTGATAAACATGCCTGAACATCTAATCCAATCCATGAATCCAACATACCGACATGATTTTTTTACATCAAGTAACCTTTGATGCTCATGCTGACCACAAAGATCAATTGAAGTTCCAATGCCGCTGGCAAGTTCTTTAACTGAAGCCATGTGACCATCAATCTCTACCCCTGCCCCTACCGTCTGCAGAAACTTTCCTAGAGACTACAATTCCCTCTTGGTCTTCTGGCGAAGTAAAAAAATCTAGCTTCAACTCTAAGAGCTTCAGTTCCTTCTCTAACTGCAGAAGCATCTGCACGCTCACCAACTAGGAGCTTTATGGATGACAAAAGAGCAGTTTTACCAGCGCCCGTCTCTCCTGTTAAAACAGTTAATCCAGAAGCGGGTGCAAGAGAAGCGTCTTCAATAAGTGCAACATTTTGCACACGAAGTTCATCAAGCATGTACGACCTGCCTACTGACCAGTTTTACCGTAAAAAAACACGAGAAACCGAACGATAGAAACTATCAGCGCTTCTATCAAGCAAAATGATATCTCCTGGCCCACGGCTAATACGAGCTCTGGTTGCTACACCTTCTTCTGGATGCTTGATGTTTTGTCCGTCAGAGAAGAAATGACAAGGCGCAGGACGATCTTTTGACATAGTAATTTCAACGACATCAGATGGAGAAGTAAGAAATGCACGAGCCAAAATGGTGTGTGCAGCAATAGGAACACAAACCATACCCGAAAAACTCTGGAGTAACGATAGGACCACCAGCAGCAAGAGCATAACCGGTTGATCCAGTTGCCGTACTAACTACAAAACCATCACCGCGAAGCTTATCAATATGATTACCAGATACAGAAACGGTAAACTCAACCATATCTCCTGCCCCACCTCTGGAAACAGCAAAATCATTGAGCGAGAAGGTCTTCTCGACATGTATTTCTCCAGAAGGAAGCTCATATTCTGTTTCAATTGAAAGCGTTGCCCTTCTAGAAACATGCAATTCTCCCGCAAGAGCATCGGCAACCATCTCAATCATCTGATTGGGAGTTGCACTGGTCAAAAAGCCAAGGTGACCGTAAGAAATACCCAAAATAGGAATTTCTGAATACTCTACGATTTTTGCTGCCCTCAGAAGCGTTCCATCACCGCCAAGAGAAATAACAAGTTGGCAATCAGAGCAATCAATGGCTTTTATCTGGGAACAACTTTTTATCATGTGCCCACTGAACATCACAGCCCCGCTCAAAGAGCCATTCTTCAAGTTTACGTGCACCAGAAACAGCAACTTCTCTTGAAAAATTTGGAACAAGAAGCACCTTCACGCAAACCACTCTCCCGATTTTGCTTGATTGCACAACTGAAATAGTCAACTATCTGAATCGATGTAGTAAGTATACCTAAAATACTGCAAACAATACCATGAAATAGAACATTAGTTCTATTTCATTATTTCTACAGAATGCTTTTGTACTACCGAAGCAAGATCAAGATTATTTTGCCCTGCTCCAACCTGGCCGAACAGTAAATATTCTACGTTTCCTTTTGCTCCATGAATAGGGCTTTCACATGCCCCAAGAGGACCCATCTGCTTCTCTTTAAATGCATCGGCAACCTTTTGTAACGTCTGCAGGCGCACAAAAGCATCCGTCACAATACCGCCCTCACCCACTTCTTCCCTCTTAGCTTCAAATTGAGGCTTTACCAGCGTCACAAATACTCCGTCAGCAGCAAGAACCTCTAAAACGGAAGGAAGAATCGATAGGATTGAAGTGAAAGAAACATCGCACACTGCAACGTCAAAAGTATCTACATAGCCCATTTCTGGCAGCGAGGTAATATTTGTACGTTCAAGCAGTTCAACTCTACGATCGTTTCTGAGTGACCAGTCAAACTGTGCATAACCAACATCAACTGAAGTAACCGAAGATGCCCCATTTTGCAGCAGGCAATCGGTGAACCCTCCAGTTGAACAACCAATATCTAAAACATTTTTTTATGTTGAACAGTAAAGTCAAATACATCAAACGCACGTTCAAGTTTAAGTCCACCACGACTCACATACGGAATAGCGCCTTTTACGTGTAAAAAGATACCCTCAGGAACAAGCTCACCTGCTGAGGTCAGTCTTCTATCACTCGTAGAAACATGGCCCGCAAGAATTGCGCGCAAAGCAGCCTGGGAATCCTTGAAAAATCCTTGCCTAACCAGCTCATTATCAAGCCTTTGGCGAGAAACACGTTGAGCCACTAGTGCTCATCGCTTTCTGTGGCAGCGTCTGCAGACGACGTTTCATCTGCAATTGAGATATCAGCCTGCTCTTCAGCGGAAATCTCTGCAGCAGACATGTCTGCTGTCGCCTGAGCCTGGACCAAGCGCTCTTCCTCTTCTGGTGTAAACTCCGTAGTGTCAACCATGTTGACCGCTTTAGATCCTAGGGCAATTGCCTCGTCAAAGAGGTCAAGAGAATGTTCCAGCGAGACGTTCTTATCGCGAACTTGATCAACAATTGAATCAAGTCTTGCAGTTATCTGATCAAAAGCTCTGGTATTCAGAAGTATCAATTTTAGCCATGGTTACTCTGCATCTTCCACAGAGCTCTCTGGCTCTTCTTCTGAGCTTTCTTGTTCAGTTACAGACTGCTTACGGCAGAGCGAGTAAATATCTTCTCCAGCCTCAATATCATCGACAATACGGCCAAGAACACCGTTGATAAAACGTGGAGAATCGTCTCCACAATACGCACGAGCAAGGTCTACGACCTCATTGATAGCAACTGCAACGTCTACCTCAGGAACCTCCAGAATCTCATAGAGAGAAATTCTTAGGAGATTGCGATCAACAGAAGGCATACGATCAATTGCCCAGTCTTTTGAGTAAGCAGCAATGATGTCATCGAGGTCATCTCTAATGCCATCAGCTCCTACGGCAAGTGACTGTGCATACTCGTCAAGAGGCCCCTCAGAGAGCGTATAGTCTCCATCGAGGACCTCAAGAACGCTACGATTAGTGGCTTCAGCCTGGAAGAGAAGTTGTAGTGCTTGACTGCGGGCGCGAGTACGTCCAAAAAACTTAACGCTCAAGCCTACTCCTTAGGAAAGACAAGGCTGTCGATATAAACATCAACGGAAGTAATGCTGACACCAATCTGCTCATTTACGGCAGTTGCAACAGCAAGACGAACCTCAGATGCCAGTTTAGTGAAGGCATAGCCATAGAAAACGGTGAGGTGTACACCAAGATGAAGCTGGTTGTTCTCTACGCTTGCTTCAACTGCCTTCTCTGGAGCAAGGCTTCTACTGGTAAAGACATTGATGAGATTAGATGTCAGCGTATCGTTTCCGCCAACGGAGGCAACACCTTCAACACTTCCAGCTGCGCCGGAGACAACCGTTGAGATTACATCTTTTGAGATGCCGATGCCTGCTATACGAAGCTCTGTTTCAGCCATGTTTACCCCCTAGAAAAAGACAAAATGTCTTTGAAATAATTACTAAATACTAGTTCAGAGATACAAGCACCTCAAAACTTGCACTAAACGCGAGAAACAAACTTACCATCGCGGGTGTCAACCTTAATACGCTCACCCTGGTTCAGATACATTGGGACCTGAAGCGTTGCGCCGGTCTCAATAGTTGCTGGCTTGGTACCACCCTGAACAGTGTCACCCTTAAAGCCTGGATCAGTCTCGGTAATCTCTGCCTCGATAAACATTGGAGGCTCAACGCCAAGGAGTTCAGTGTCTGCATAAAGAAGCTGTGCGTTATCGTTCTCTTTGAACCAAACGCTCTTCTCGCCAATGAAATCAGCTGGAACAGCTACCTGATCGTAGGTCTCATTGTCCATGAAGTAGAAGGACTCACCGTCGTTGTAGAGATACTGCATCTCTTTGGTGAGCAGAAGCACGTTCTCAAACTTGGTACCAGCGTTGCAGGTCTGGTCGATAACGCGGCCGGTGCGAAGGTCACGAATCTTGTAGCGGACAAAAGCGCCGCCCTTTCCAGGCTTTACGTGCTGGAACTCAACGATGGTGTAGTACTTATCGTTAATCTTAAGGCCAAGGCCATTCTTGAAATCTGCGGTGCTGATAGTTGCCACGTCTAACTCTTTTCACTCGGTAAAGTCGCGAGAAGACCGTGAATTTTCAAACTACCCGCGACACGTATATGCATGTTGGATTTTATCAGTTTCACGCCTTCCGTGCTGGCGGCTCTTGTGAAAATGCAAAATTTGCTTACTTCTTTTTAATAAAAGTCTCTTGAATAAGACGAGGAAGATGTGGGATTGACATGAGGCCGTGCTTAAACACAAACCAGAAGTTTAAAGAGCGCACGAGCTTCTTCTCCCCAACATACTCACGGATGGCTCGAAGCACTGCCTTGTTATCTCGTGTAGAAAAACGAGTAATTGCCATTGTTTTTTTAGTAAAAAAATAGCAAAGCGAGAAATGCTTTTGGTTCGTCCCATGACGGAGGCGGCCACATGATCAATCTGGTCCCAAGGAATCTGAATATAATCTTCGGGATTTTTCTGGTTGTAGAACTCAAACGCCTTATTGCCAATAAGAATATCACCGTATGTAGCCAAACCATGAAATGAAGTAGCCTTCATAGTGAGGTCAACGATACTGTTCTGAGACTGAGCCATACAATCCTTTCAAAAATGGGTCGCACCCATTATAGAGCGCGACCCATATTCGTGCGACTTTAAGTACTAGTGCGTACGTTTACTCATTACATAAAGCCAAGAAGTCGTCCAACAATACCAACGGCAAAGAGAGCCAAGATGATGGCAATTGGAGAGACCTTCTTCTTAAGCAGTGAGCAGCAGAGCAGCGTCAGGCCGACAGCGGCAAGTCCAGGGATGAGCGAGTCAAGGTTGGACTGTAACGTAGTTACCTTCACTGGATCAAGACCATTTGGTCCTAGAGCAGAATAGAGTTTCAATGCTTGATACATTCCCTCTACTCCTGAAGGAAGGGTTGTCCAATCAATATACGCACCTGCCTGCTGTGGAATGGTTGAAACTACAGGAGTGAATGAAATAGAAACCCAACGCTGTACCAGAGCACCAATGATAAACATGCCCAGAATGGAAGCACCCTCAGTAATCTTGCCTAGCAAGCCGCCAGAAAGATCAGAAGAAATTGAGGCACCTGCCTTATAGCCAAACTCCTGGGTGTACCAAAGGAAGATAAGACGAATGACGTTCCACAGAACAAAGAAGAGAATGGGACCAAGTGCAGAGCCACCAAGGGCAATAGATGCACCAAGAGCTCCAAGGATTGGTCGAACAGTAAACCAGAAGACTGGGTCACCAACACCGGCCAGAGGGCCCATCATACCTACCTTGACACCCTGAATTGCAACGTCATCAATAGGCTCACCGTTAGCACGACCCTCCTCCAGTGCAAGGGTTACGCCCATGACTGGTGCAGAAACGTAAGGGTGAGTATTGTAGAACTCAAGGTGACGCTTAAGAGCGGCTACCTGATCTTCTTTGTTTGGATAAAGCTTCTTGATGGCTGGAATCATTGAGAACGCCCAACCACCATTCTGCATACGCTCGTAGTTCCAAGAACCCTGAAGGAACTGGTGACGAAGAGCAACAGACATACGATCTTTCTTAGAAAGCTGAATCTTATTCTCCATTGTTATCACACTCCTTCAGAATTAGTAGTTATCAATGATGTCGCCGAGCGGATCACCAGATCCACCACCTGCACCGCCACCCTGTTTAGCAAGGTCCTTAAGACCAATGTAGAGAATAGCAAGGCAGACACCGATGACGCCAAGAGCAATAAGAGTAAGCTGATTGATAGCAGCAAAGACAAAGCCCAGCGCAAAGAATGGCCAAACCTCGCGAGTAGCCATCATGTTGATAACCATTGCATAACCAACAGCAGCAACCATGCCGCCGCCAACTGCCATACCGCCAGTAAGCCATTGAGGCATTGCGTTCAGAGCGTCAGTAACAATGGTTGGGTCAACAAAGCAAAAGAGCAGCTGCAGGAACGGCAATACGTGCACCCTGCAAAAAGATAGCTACAACCTGCCAACGCTCAATTGCAGCAAAATCGCCCTTCTCGGCAGCTGCATCCATAGCATGAACAATACCAGTTGCAATGGTACGAGCAATCATGGTAAGGAACAGGCCAGCAACGGACAGAGGAATTGCAAGTGCAATAGAAGTGTTGATAGCAGCAGTGGTGTCAGTATCTCCACCGTTAAGTGCCAAAACCATGATAATTGCGGATGCAACAGAAGCAAGAGCAGCGTCTGGAGCAATTGCAGCACCAATGTTTGCCCAACCAAGAGCAATCATCTGAAGCGAGCCACCGAGGATAATTCCCTCAGCAGGGTGGCCAGTTACCAGGCCAATCAATGAGCAAGCAACCAGGGGCTGGTGGAACTCCCACTGGTCAAGGACACCTTCCATGCCAGCGAGCAGAGCAACGATTACAACGAGCAATATAGTGATAGGCGTCATTTCTACCTCCTTCTAGTTACTTACGAGCAGCAAGCTCGGACTTGGCTTTCTTTAACATTGCTTCAAAGTTCTCTGCGCTGTCAGCAGGAACCTTACGCACATCAAACTTGGTGCCGTGGTCACGAATAGCCTCAAGGGTCTTCACGTCATCCTCATCCATTGCAACTGCGCTGGTAACAACAACCTTACCAACAGAGTGAGCAATAGAACCAAGATTTGCTTCCTCGATTTCAACGCCACCCTCCAGAGCACGGAGCATGTCCTGAGGAGTCTCAAACAGAAGCATTGCCTTGGTGTTACCAAAACGAGTGTCGTGAGCAATCTCAATAATCTTCTTAATAGGAACAACGTGAACATGTACTCCTGGAGGAGCAGCCTGAACAATCATAGTTTTACGCAGCTCATCTTGGGCAACACCGTCAGAGCAGACAATAATGCGATCTGGCTTGGTCATCTTTGTCCACGTAGTTGCAACCTGACCATGCAGAAGACGGGTGTCAATACGTGCAAGCACAATCTTGAGCTTGCCGTCACCAATAACGGTACCTGCAGGAATTGCTCCCTGAGGAGCTACAGGAGCAGCAGGAACATCTGTAGATGTTGCCTCTTGTGGCTCAAGCTCTTCTGGCTTAATCTTTACGCCCATACGAGCTTCAGAGTAAATCTCTTTTGCTACCTCGACGGCGGTATCTACGCCAAGGCGAGAGCCATATGCTGCAATAAGCATTGGGAGGTTAAGACCAGTAACGGCAACCCAATCCTCTTTACCCTCTTCCTCAAGAACACGAGAAATCTGGTTAAAGGGGGTGCCACCCCATAGGGTCAACCAAGAACAAAACGTGCTCTTGATCTTCAAGCGTGGCAATTGCGTCGAGAATCTTCTGATGCAGGTCATCTGGACCCATATCAGGAGTAAGCGTTACAGCTACAACGCCTTCCTGTGGTCCAAAAATCATGCTGCCAGAATCTTTAATGCCCTCGGCAAATTTACCATGGCTGGCTAAGACAATACTAACCACTTCTACCTCCTTCTTCTCTACCTAATAAAACAAATGAAACTGTAAACATAACAATGAAAAATAACATTTACTTTTTCTGATTTTTATTACATAAGTCTAAAAACATACCTTCACTAACCTAACTCTTTTTTAGATTTTTTTAGGTTTTTATAAGCTATTTTTTTGAGCGAGAAGGTCTTCTCGCCCTAGGAGATACGTAAAAATACGGCCAGAAACCTAAAAGCTTCTGGCCGTAAAAATTCTGTATATCGCGCCTAGTTAGCAGCCAACAGACACAAGGTCGTGTGGACTGAGTAAAGACATCGTAGCCGTCCTCAGTAACAACGCCAAAGTCCTCAAGACGGATACCAAACTTGCCAGGCAGATAGATTCCAGGCTCGTCGGTAACAACAGAACCTGCAGGAATAACCTTATCCCAACGTGGATTGAAGAATGGACGCTCATGAATCTCAATGCCTACACCGTGGCCAAGGCCGTGGCCAAAGTACTCACCGTAGCCAGCCTCAGAGATAACCTTAACTGCAAGGTTATGAATATCAGAACCAGTTACACCTGCATGAATAGCTGCTGCGCAAGTTTCATTTGCCTTGCGGACAACGTCAAAGACGTGTTGCTGCTCCTCGGAAGGTGCGCCAACAACAACAGTACGAGTCATATCTGAGTGGTAATCCAGGTAACCCTGCACCGTAGTCCATAACAATCATATCGCCCGTCTGAACCACGCGCTCACCTGGCTGTGCGTGAGGATTAGCTCCGTTAGGACCAGAAGCAATGATGGAATCAAAGGACAGAGCATCGGCGCCGTTAGAAAGCATATAGTTCTCAAGCTCTGCGCGGATCTGCTGCTCAGTAAGGCCTGGCTTAATGTACTCGCAGATGTGGAGGAACGCCTTGTCAGTAATTGACTGAGCGTGCTTCATAAGCTCAATCTCTGCAGGATCTTTCACGATACGCAGCCCAGCAATATCACCGTGCATGCGTGGAAGCAAAGCTGCAAGAGAGTTATCGCGAAGTGCCTGCTCAAGACCATCAAAGAACGCAAGGTCAACAGTGTCTTCAATAGCAACTACGCGAGCATGAGCTTTAGCAACATGAGCGGCAACCCACTCAGTAGGCGTGGTAACCTCCTGGTCAAACTTCCAAGGAGCGTCAGCGCCCAAGCGCTCAAGAAATGTGTTGTAGTAACGGGAGTCAGTGTGCAAGAACAGCTCGTCCTGCGTGATAAAATGCAGTGTGTGCCTGCTCAAAGTCAAAGGTTCGCTCAGCGTCAGTCAGCCAACGAAGGTCTGGGTTGTGGCGCAGAACAACAGCGTCGTAACCCTTCTGAGCCATTACCTCGCGAAAGCGCGCAACACGCTTTGCTCCTGCCTGTAAATCTGCCATTTCAAATCCCTTCTCGAGATGTTTAAAAACAAAACTATATAAGAGAGCTATTCTTGGCGAGAAAAAGCTCATAAGTAGTACACCTTGCACTATGAAGCGTGAGCTTCACACCAAGCGCAGGGCGTGTTCGACGAGAAGTTCCTCGTCGACCGAAGCTAATCTTACCCGTCCGATAGACATTGGAATCGGCAACATGAAACGATTAGTGGAACGGAAACATTCCTGCTTCAGAGCTTCAATAAGCTGCTCTGGGGTAATGTCACAGGTAACAGAACCAATATTCAAGCGCTCAAGTAGTTCATCTTGAGCCAGCATGTCATCAAAAGAAATTGCCTCTTTAGCTACAGCGATTCTTGCCGAGAAACGCAAAGCATCGGCGTAGAGTGCAGAAAGAGGCTGATCAGCTGGAATAAGCGGACGAAGCGCCTCAACAAAAAAACCCAGCCATAAGGAACGGACTGCTGAATTGCAATAGCAGAAGAATCGGAGAGACGACCACGCGTCTTAGTGGACTCTGCCAGCTGCTCTGCAACAATATCAGCAACTCCAGAGGAGAGGTTATCTGCTCTATCCCAAATGCGGCCAAACTCTGCCTCATTATCAGACATAGCTGTTGCAACCATACATACCTGGGCAACCTTAGCGTTGTCATCGCAAAGATCCATAACCTCAAGGTCTGCAAAACAGAAACGAGCACAAGGCTTGGTAGTAACAAGGCGCTGATGATCTGCATCTATATCAAGTGCACGAGGAGTAATAGAGGACACAATAACTGCAGCTAAATCAAGGGGAACTGTAGCAGAGAGACTCCCCCACACCACGCATTGGCAACGTGGTTTGCAAGAGAGATAACTCCCGAATGGCCCACAGTAACCACTAGGTCATCTGCGGTAAGGTGCATTTCTGCCAAAGCAGACAATACCTGTGCCTCAGTTGCCACGGTAGTTGCTGCCTCGCCATCTTCTACCTCAATACGTGTGACGAGAAAACCAATGGTAGTAAGATCTCTACGCAAAAGCTCAGCAAGGTCTTCATCTGTCTGATTGCTAACCATAAAGGCGCAGCGATGAGGCCTACCTACAGCAGTCCTTAGCTCAGTACCAAAGTTTGAAAGAACACCAGCGCCAGAGCGAAGAGCAATAGAACCTCCAGGAATAGAAATCCACTGTTTAATCTGAACAGGTGGTAGTTCCTCTTCAAGTTCGTTCTGAACGTTGTCACTCATAGAAGACCTCTTTCCCAAAGCAGCTTGCCAGAATCAATGGCTACCTGCTCAAACGTTTTCTCACGAATATCAATCGTAATATCAGCTGCGTCTTCATAGCGCGGACGCGAGACGACTATACAAACGGGTGGCGTTTTCTACACTTCCCAAGTCAGGACGTCTGTCCGTACGCTGAATCTGGCGTAGCGAGTCAGAAAGATCGCCGTCGAGAAACACAATGACGCCCATCTCACGCATAAGCGTAAGATTGATGTCTTTCTCGACAATTCCACCGCCACAGCTTACCAGCAGCGACTTCTTAGACTTAAGCGTGTGCAAAAACCTCAGTTTCTGCCTGCCTAAAAAGCTCTTCACCGTCATCTTCGTAGATTTCTGCCAGTGATTTACCTGCTATACGCTCTGCCAGGCGATCAGTATCGACATAACGGCGGTGAAACAGCTCGCCCAAATTACGTGCGAGTGTAGACTTTCCGGCACCCAGAAAGCCTACAAAAAGATATGATCACAGCCCTCATGTACAACGTATCTTGAATCGCGAAGCTCCATACTCCTCCAGCCTTTCAAGATGATTCTATCATCGAGTTGGAGCAAGTAAACTAAAGCCGTCTTGTTATGACGTAAAAGTTACATTTTTTTAAAAATGCGGCGCTCTACGTGACGAATGATATTGGTGTACCAAAGATCCTCATCAGACTGCGGCTTTACCAAAAATAGTTGAAACACCAGCCAAATTACCTGCAATAACATCGGTAAAAATCTGGTCTCCCACCATCACTGTTTGTTCTTTAGATACCGAGAAACGCTTCATGGCAGCAGTTAGTGCGCGAGGAAGCGGCTTGCATGCAAAACCTTCTCCTTCAATTCCCAGCTCAGCGGCGCTACGTTGGACATCATCGAGGTGGATATTGTTTGAGATGAGACAGAGCGTTAATCCAGCCGCATGAGCCTTCTCAAACCACTCAAATACCTGCGGTGGCGCCACTTTAGCGTCACGAGGCACACAGGTATTATCACGATCTAGAAGCACAAGCTTAATCCCCTGTTGAACAAGATTCTCTACCGAGATATATTCAACAGCAGAAACATACTGTGTTGCTTTGATCAAACTCATATCAACACCAGCTACTGCTTGCTTGCAGCTTCTCGTTCGCGAGCATTTTCAATAGCCTGCATATGCTCATCATATGTCTCAGAGAAGACATGCTCATCTGAAGTAATCCAGAAGTAATAGTAATTGGTAGCTGCGGGATCCATTGCTGCCCTAATAGAGGCATAGCCAGGAGAGCAAATTGGTGTTGGTGTAAGTCCCTTGAATGCATAGGTGTTGTAAGGATCAGATGTCATAGTACTCAAATCATCTGCAGTTGCTTCCCTACCCAAGGAATAGGCAAGAGTTGCATCGCTTTGCAGGTACATATCATCATACAGGCGATTATAGAAGACAGAAGCCACCTTAGGACGGTCATCATCAGTTAGGGCCTCTCGCTCAATAATTGAGGCCATGGTAATGATCTGCTCATTAGTAAGATTCAAGTTGTAGCGCTTGTTCAACGTAATTCGAGCAGCGTCTAGATTAAGGTCAGACGTCTCTTTTTCAAACTGATCCAGCATCGCACGAATTACAGCGTCAGCGGTCACATTTGTATCTGTGAACGTATATGTCTTTGGGAACAGGTATCCCTCAAGAGAATCGTTAGCATCAACGGCACCGGCAAGGAATGGATAATCTGAGACATAGTTGGATGCCTTTGCCTGATTCAAGAAATCATCGCGAGAAATACCAAAATAATTCTGGACCAGATCTGCGACCTGAGAAACGGTATAGCCCTCTGGGATAACAAGGCCACTACCAGGAGCATTAGGGCCAGAAACAAGCAAATGAACAATATCTGCCGGCGTCGTACCGGTGATAATTACGTAGATACCACTCTTAATCTTCTGCTCTGCTTCCTGGCGTTTTACCTGAGATAAGAACTCGCTCTTGTTAGCAATAATCTTGTTGTCAAACAATATCTTTGCAACTTCCTGTGCGCCAGCACCATCAGGAATAGTGACAGTCACTTCCTGACCAGCAGTAATCTCCTGTGTGTCAGAGTTAACGCGACTAAGCTCTGGGATAGCAACTTTCCACACAAATAAGCCAAGTGCAGAAACCATAAGAAGAGCAATAAGTGTAGCTATAATACGAGAACGCTTAGCAGCTCTCTTATCCCTATGCTTTACCTGCTTGTTCTTTGCCTTATGAGTGACTTGTGCACTTCTTGAAGACAACTTGCCACCTGATAGAGCAGGAAGTGATCCTGTTGCTTCTACAGAAGGCTGTTGAATAGCTTCCTGCGGAGCTGGATTATCTCCAGCAGGAGCAGAAAAAGTGGGCCCCCACGACGACGTGGAGAAGAACCATTGGATAGGGTGGGCATTTAGTCTCCCTTATGTGTCTGTGCATCAAGCCATGATTGCAAAAAGAGCGATGCAGCAACCATGTCAACTTTTCCGCGCATGGCTTTCTCAGACAAACCTTGCGCACGTAGAATCTTCTTGGCTTCAGCCGAAGACAATCTTTCGTCAGTAAATTCTAATGGAAGTTGGCAGTTCTTCGCAATTTGCTCAGCTTGAACGGTAATTTTTTGGGCCTGTGGTCCATCTTCGCCGGCGAGCGTCTTAGGACGACCGCACAAAAGAAGTTCTGGCTCCCAATCTTCAAGCACAGCTTTAAACGTACGAGCATGCGAGAGCACCTCTTGCGCAGGTAACACACAAACAGGTGACGCAATAGCACCATCGGGGTCACTTACAGCAACCCCGATGCGAACTTCACCAATATCTAGAGCTAAAACACGCAAACGTTACGCACCAAGCTTTGTTCTTGCAGCCTCAAGTGCAGCATCAATTCCAGCAGCATTTGAGCCACCTGCCTGTGCCATTGCTGGCTTACCACCGCCGCGGCCACCAACAAGCTCTGCAATCTCTTTAACAATGTCTCCTGCCGAGAAGCCCGCTGCAACTGCAGAATCAGTTGCACCTGCAAGCAAAGAAACTTTACCATCAGCAGTTGCGGATGCGATGACGCAAGCAACAGGCTGACCGTCAGATGCATCACGGATGCCGTCCCAAGCAGAACGGAGCTCTTTGCCAGAAAGACCCTCAAGCTTAGCGATGACACAGCTATAGCCATTGAGCTGAACAGCAGACTTAAGTGCCTCTGCTACCTGGTTGCTACCTGCTCCAGTAAGAGCAGCCTCAAGCTTGTGATTGGCAGTGCGAAGATCTTGCTGCAGCTGTTCAACACGATCTGCAACAGCGGAAGGACGAACCTTCAGAGCCGCAGCAACCTCATCAAGCTGAGCCAGGCGCTCATCGACGTACTCGATAGCGCCCATAGAGGTTACAGCCTCAATACGCCTTGAGTTAGAACCAACGGAGCTCTCGGAGATAATCTTAAACAGACCAAGGTCTGCCGTATTGCGTGCATGAGTACCACCGCAGAGCTCACGAGAGAATGGGGCGTCTTCTGCTCCAGCAGAGACAACGCGTACGACATCGCCGTACTTCTCGCCAAAGAGTGCAACAGCACCAGCAGCCTTTGCGTCTTCAATACTCATAATCTGTGTAACAACAGGCTTAGCAGCAAAAAAATCTCTGCGTTGACCATACCCTCAATACGATCAAGCTCATCTTTGGTAAGAGCCTCAAAGTGTGTGAAGTCAAAACGCATGCGATCTGGAGCAACAAGAGAACCAGCCTGGTTGACGTGGTCGCCCAAAACCTTTTTAAGTGCTGCGTCAAGCAGGTGAGTTGCGGTGTGGTTGCGGCGGATTAGCTCACGACGGCCGGCATCAATGGTTGCGTTGACTGAATCACCAACAGAGATGGTGCCCTCCTCTACCACGCCAACGTGGGACTCAAGTCCACCATCGCGGTGCTTAGTATCAGTAACGTGAACGTAGAGACCAGGAGCTGTCAGTTTGCCGGTATCTCCAACCTGGCCGCCCATCTCTGCATAGAAAGGCGTGCGATCAAGGACAACCTCTACCTCAGAGCCAGCAGAAGCAGACTCAACCTCCTGTCCGTCCTGAACAAGAGCAACAACACGAACGCCGGAGAGCTCGTTGTTGTCATAGCCGTCAAAGGCGGTCTCATCAAAGGCGGTCAGAGAGTGCAACCCAAATGCTCTGGGCATTGCCCCAAGCATCGCGGTTAGCAGACGCACGAGCGCGCTCGCGCTGCTCAGTCATTGCAGCGTCAAAGGCGTCCATGTCAACAACGTGACCTGCATTTGCAGCAATCTCACGAGTAAGATCAATGGGGAATCCGTAGGTATCGTGCAGAAGGAAGGCAACCTCACCGGAAAGCTGTGCGCCATCCTCAGCTGCTCAAGCTCTGCAGTGAGCTTGGACTCGCCTGCGTCGAGCGTAGCGCCAAAGCGCTCCTCTTCAGCGGTCAGAATGCCGTCGATAAGAGCACTCTTCTCGACAAGCTCTGGATACTCTGCGCCAAGCAGAACAGCAACCTCGTGAGCATACTCTGCCATGAAGGCGCCCTGGATGCCCAGCAAGCGACCGTGATAGACAGCGCGGCGGAGCAGGCGACGAAGGATGTAGCTTCTACCCTCGTTACCAGGGAGAATGCCGTCACCAATCATAAAGGTAACTGCACGAGAGTGATCTGCAAGAATACGCAGACTACGGTCAATCTCATCAGTTGAGTGATACTTCTTACCAGAGAGTTTCTCGCCCAAAGAGATGAGGGTACGCATGATGTCACCCTCGTAATTGGTGCCTCATGCTGCATGATAGCTGCAATACGCTCAAGGCCCATGCCGGTATCGATGTTGCGGTGAGGAAGCTCGGGCAGAGAGCCATCTTCCTGGCGGTCAAACTGGGTAAAGACAAGGTTCCAGAACTCAAGGTATCGGTCGCCGTCATCTCCAGGAGCTTCTCCCTCAAACTCATGGCCCTGGTCAAAGTAAATCTCAGAGCAAGGACCGCAGGGACCAGTTGGACCTGCTGCCCAGAAGTTGTCCTCTTCACCCAAGCGAGTGATGTGGTCTTCTGCTACACCAAGTGACTTCCAAATCTCAATTGCTTCATCATCATCAGTGAAGACCGTGAAGTACAGGCGATCAAGTGGCAGACCAAGGTGCTCTGGAGAAGAGATAAACTCCATCGCCCAGGTACACGCATCACGCTTGGAATAACCGCCAAAGGAGAAGTTGCCCAACATCTCAAAGAATGAGAGGTGACGGGAGTCTCCAATGTTGTCAATATCATTGGTACGAAGACACTTCTGGCACGAAGTAGCGCCAATCTCCTTCATCGTTTTGATGCCCTGGTAATACTCCTTGAACTGGTTCATGCCAGCATTTGCAAGAAGCAGTGAAGGATCAGATGGCACCAGTGATGAAGAAGGATAGCGCTTGCAACCTTTGCTCTCAAAGAAAGTAAGGAAGTCCTCACGAATCTCTGCTGTTGTCATTGTTTTGTAATCAGCCATAAAGTACTTCTCCGTATTCAAATAACTACTCATTTGTACTGTCTGAGTCTACCGCATCTGTCGAGGTTTTACCTGGTTCTTCAGTAACTTCTTGAGTAATCCTAAAAAGTAACTGAGAAAAATCATGTCCAAGGATCTTGGGGCCTTGTATAGAAGATTTGCTCTGTACATGACCTGCAGACTCTTTATCAACAAGGCGTGACTCTTCAAAGAACTTTGGATCATCCAAAGCATCATACTCTGGCAAGATGACGCCCTTTTCATCCACATATTGCGTGGAGTTAAAAAGTGCACCATTTGGCGAGACAATCTGTCTGCCTGAATACTTCTCAAAGAAGTACACAAAAAAATACCTCTTAGTGCAGCAGTAAGTGGAATAGCAAGAATAGTTCCAACCACTCCTCCAAGAGTGCTACCGATGACAATGCCCAGTAGCGAAAGGCCCGGGTGCACTTTGACACTTGTTGCCATAACCAAAGGTGAAAGCACATTATCAACAAGATTTTGTGCAACCATCAAAATAACGATAGTCCACACGGTCATGACTGGATCTACCAAAATGCTCAAGATTAGAGCAATACCTGCCGAGAAAACCGGTCCAACAACAGGGATGATGTGAAAAATTCCTGTCAACATACCGATAAGCGCAGCATAAGGGTTACCTAAAAGTAAGCAGCCGATATATACAAGAACGCCGTTTACCGCTGAGGTAATGATGGTGCCCCTCATATAACCGCTGGTGGATCTACTCAAAATAGCAAGAATAAGTCTGAACTCATTCTCTTTTTGAGGACCAGCAATAATAGCGAACTCACGAACAATAACGGGATAATCTTTAGCCAACCAATAGGCAAGTACCAAACCCAAGAAAAAGATCATGAGCTGGTTTGCCATAGATGAAATATTGCCTAAAGCAGATGCTGAAAGCCAGCTCAAAATGCCGGAGGCAACTGATATTCCAATGCTTGATGCCTGCTCAATAGCAAGTTCAACGGTCCGTCTTACTGCGGGGTTACTCTGGGAGTCAAAGTTCTGCCAAAACTCCCTAGCCATAGATCCAATTTGGCTTGCATACAAAGGAGCATTTTTCAGCAGCGTAGTAAGTTCAAGCACCAACGGTTGAGCAATGAGGATAAAAAATCCCACAAGCACAATGAGCGTAAGAACAAGCGCTATAAGAGCGGAAATACCACGAGGCACTCCCCTATCCTCAAGCCAGTTGGTAACAGGACTACAAACAAACGCAATGATGGCGCCAATGGCGAGCAGTTCAACAGCTTGCCCCAAGATGCCAAGAATATACAACGCAAGCGCAAATAGTCCAGCCAACCAATAGCTGTCCACACTATCAAGCCACGCTGTTTCCATCTCTGAACTGGATCAGAAAAGTTTTGATGCTTTTGATCCATTAACGATTCACACTTTCTGGGTCAATCTTTTCTTGGATACGTTTGAGAGTGCGACGAAGCAGCCTTGAAACCTGTACCTGAGAGATATTGAGTTTCTCTGCAATCTCTACTTGAGTAAGGCCTTCAACAAAGCGCATGCGAATAATCTCTTGCTCTCGTGGCGAGAAATCTCTAATGGCTTCCTCAAGAACAATACGGTCATCAGAACCGGCAAGATCCTCATCTTCTGTAACGTACTGATCAATGATAGAAGGTGTCTCGTCTCCGTCAGCACCAGAGCTTCCTCCCTCAAGAGGCACTGAGCTATAAGCACTGGAGGACTCCATTGCCTCAAGAACCTCTTCAACAGTAGTCTCAAGACGTTGCGCAATCTCTTCAATTGAAGGGCTTCTCTGCAGTTCTTTAGTTAGATCATCAGTGACCTGATTAATTTTTGCAGATAGCTCCTGTAGACGGCGAGGAACCCTTACTGACCAACCCTTATCACGGAAGTGACGCTTGATTTCTCCCATGATGGTAGGCGTGGCGTACGTAGTAAATTCAAGGCCACGATCAGGCTCAAACCTATCAATTGCCTTGATAAGACCAATGGTTCCCACCTGAATCAAATCATCAAGGGGTTCTCCACGATTTTTGAACTTAGAGGCCAAAAAGCGCACGAGGTTCAAGTGGCTCATAATGAGCTGGTCTCTTACCTCAGGATCATTTGTTTCTTTATATTGGGCAAAGAGCTTGCGTGTTCTATCTTTATCCCAGGCTGGGGTACCTCTAGAAGCACGACGAGCAGCTCTTCTTGCAGCTTTCTGCTCTTCTGCAGAAGTCTGCACTGCCTCGTTTGCTTCGGATTTAGGCATGCGCACCACCAGAAGTTTTTACAAGGTGAAGCATATAACCATCATCACTGAGCGAGAAGTCATCGCAAATAGCAGAAAGCAAAAGCTCAACAAGCTCTAAAGGCTGAGCATTATCTGCTTCAGACTCTACCGGATCTTCATCTCCCAAAATAAAATCAATCTGCATAGAGGTGTCTTCGAGAAGTGAATGTAATGTCTACGGAATCCTTCTGAGTACCGCACGCAAACACAAAGCCTTCTTCAGCGGCCATTTTGACATCTTCAAGCTCGTCAACATTCATCTTGCACAAAACGGCAAGATTAGCAGCCATCATTCTGACAGAGCGAGCAAATGTTGGATCTGCGGGAGCGGAAAGCTCAACAATTTTTTTGTGCCATTACAATCTACTCCTCAGTCTTCTGAGAAGGCTCAGAACCGTACTCAATATAGAACTGCTCAGTGCGAGCTGGCTTAGAATGTTTTGTCTTGTCCTGAGAAAGCAAAGGAAGCTCCTCAAGATACTCCTGAGCACGCTGCGCACTTTGCTGCGCTGTTGCAGTTGCGCCGCTCAAGCGAGCCTGAGCCGCCTCAGCAAGCTTGGAGGGATTCAAAGATCCTCCCAGACCAGTTCCCAGCTTTGATACAGACTCAACAACGCCTGTTACCGCATCGCTTGCAGCCTTACTGACAGTTGCTGTTACTGCAGATGCAGCACCTGAAACAGTTGCTACATCACCAAGAACTACGTTGAGGCTCTCAAGAGAAGTGTTAGCATTCTCTGCAGCCTCATCAACCTTCTGCATGAGTGCAGGTAGCTGCTTGATGGTTGGATCAAGTTCATCAACCATGCCATCAATCTTTGAAATAACAGGCTGAATCTGCTCAATGGTATTGTTAGCCGAGAGTGTAATCTCAGTAATTGACCTTCTTGTTGTTCTTAGGGTCAGAGCAACCTCGACAAAGACCCAAACACCAACTACGGCTAAGACTACAAGGGCAATCTGTAGGTAATCCATCTATGCCATCCCTCAAAGCTAACGGTTACAGTTCTTTCTATTTTACCCGAGGAGCGCCCTCTTAATGCTCCCACTTAGGTAATTCAAAATCCTAAGCTTCCTCGTGACGATCACGCTCTGTAGCTGCAATTCTCCACGCTTCCCAACCTCTTGGAGATGGCGAGAAGAACGCACCACGTTCAAGTCCTTCTGGAAGATAACGCTGTTCAATCCATCCACCAGGATAATTGTGAGGATAGAGGTAATTGCCATACTCTTCAGAACCAGGGCGCGTGCGATCCCTTAAGTAACTTGGAACTTCTCGCCTTGGACCTGTTCTAACCTCATAAAGCGCCGCATCAATACCTGCTTCTGCAGTATTAGATTTTGGAGCAAGCGCCATATAAATAACTGCTTGCGCAAGGTTAATTCTGCACTCAGGGTATCCAATGACCTCGGCTGACCTAAATGCTGCATGTGCAATGAGCAGCGCCTGTGGATCTGCGTTGCCAATATCTTCTGAGGCCAAAATCATAATGCGTCGCGCAATAAATTTAGGATCTTCACCTGCATCAATCATGCGCGCAAGCCAATAAAGTGCGGCATCTGGGTCTGAGCCACGCATGGACTTAATAAACGCAGAGATAATGTCATAGTGCATATCTCCTGCTTTATCGTAGGGAAGTCCGCGACGAGGATTTGCCTCAAGAACGTTTTGCTTGGTAATAACAAGCGGCTCAGATGCCTTACTATCAGCAGATTCTGGAACGTCAACCATCTGAGAAGCAAGCTCAAGAGATGTTAAAAGCCGCACGACCATCTCCGCCTGCAAGGGTCACAATCTCTTTACGAGCATCTTCTTCCAGAACAAATGCGCCAGCTAGGCCGTCTTCTGACTCAAGTGCTCGCTGAATGAGCTCATCGATTGCCTCATCTGACAATGCATGCAGCTCCACTACACGAGAGCGAGAAATCAGAGCGCTGTTAACCTCAAAGTAAGGATTTTTCTGTAGTAGCGCCAATAAGTACAACTATTCTGTCTTCTACCGCATGAAGCAGGGGCATCTTGCTGAGAGCGCGTAAAACGATGAATCTCATCAATAAACAGAATAGTTCTTCTACCTGCTGTTAAAAAGCCTTGATTCTGCAGCTTCAATCTCTCTACGAAGATCTTTAACAGTTCCCGTAATTGCAGATACTTCTACAAATTCTGCGTGCGTTGTATGAGCAATAATGCGTGCGAGCGTGGTCTTACCAGTGCCAGCTGGACCATACAGTAGGACGGACGAGAGCGTATCGTGCTCAATAGCTTTACGCAGCCAGGAGCCCTGACCAACCGCATCTTCCTGACCCACGTATCCATCAAGCGTGGTAGGACGCATGCGAGCAGCAAGTGGTGCATTAGCTTTTTTAGCGGCACGTTCCATGCCAGAAAATAAAGTATCCATGCAGCTATTTTACCCCGTCTCAAACATAAAAGCTTGGCGAGAAACCCGCTCAACACAAATGCTCTTTAAGTGGCCCAACTATTGCACTTTGACCGACCCCAGTCTTACGCACGTACCCCTTCTGCAAAGTAGCTTCTCTTTGGAAAGAGTTCCTGAGCTTCTGGGAAAAGTGCTTCGCAGGTAGCTACAAAGTAGTCATCAGTCATTGCAGAAATAAAATCAACAACAGTGCGATGCGCATCACTCTTCCAGTCATACACATGACCATACCTAGAAAGGTGCCTACTCACCGGCTCAATATGATGCTTAAAGATTGCAAGGTTCTGATCGCCAGATTTAAGCGAAGACAACTCGTATTCGTACACCTTCTCAAACAGGTGCTTAATGTCTTCAGAGAAATCACCATTAGCCTCTGATGCACCATAAATCTTCTGGTAATTCTCGCGCTTTGCTCGTTTCATCTCTTTAAACGCCTCTTCTGAGAGAGAAATCTGAGTCTTACCAAAAGCTATTCTGAACAATGTCTGCAACAAAAAGCAGAAGTAGCCCATGCGTTATAAGCACCACCAAGACCGTCGTCAAATGTTTCTTCTGTAGCAGCGCCCGCACGAAGCGCATCCTGTCTGTCTTTTCCAACATACGCAATAATGTCAGAGATACGCATAACGCAACCTTCAAGCGTCATAGGACGCAGGTGTGCAATAGCCTGAGGACCTCTCTCCCAGCAATCTTCTACCACCTTATCAAACTCATCAAAAGTTGAAAGATCACTCATTTGAAGTATCTGCTGTTCAAACTCTCCGTTGTGGCAAATTACTCCGTCAAGCGTTTGTAAAGAGAGGTTTCTTGCATAGAGGCCGTCAAGCACGCGCACGCTCTGTACGTTGTGGAAAAACCAACGTCCTGTTTGTTCATGGTAAATATCATTGAGGAAATACTCCCCTGCATGACCAAAAGGAGTATGTCCCACGTCATGACCAAGAGCAATTGCCTCGATCAAATTAAGGTTGAGGCCAAGGGCACGTCCAATATCTTTAGCAACCCTACAAACAAGCTGCTCATGAAGGCCGCGGCGCGTAATGTCATCATGCGCTCGGAACGAGAAGACCTGCGTTTTGCCGTTTAGTCTGTTATATGCAGGAGTATGCATGATTTTCTCGACATCTCGCATGAAAGCCGGACGCAAAAGTGATGCCTGATCATGGGTAGAATCTCGGCGAATAATGTCTTCATTTTTGCACGCATAAGGGCTTAAGGTACCCTTAGCAATTTGCTCAGCTACAAGGGCTTGAGTTTCTTCTGTAAGTTGCCCGGTCAAATGAGGTGCAAAAGGATTAGTAATATTCATGTGTATCCTCTCTAGATGTTTTTCACCTCTAGTGTAGAAGTTTCACCGGACAAAAACTCGTGTTGAATTTTGAGAGAGCTTTTAGGGAGGCTTGACGTCTAAAAAAGACTATCTTGAGCTGGTTGTTTTAAGGCTTCAAACAGATTTTTTGCCAACAGTGCGGCTCCCTTTGAATTTGGATGCACATCGTCAGCAAAATATTTCTTCTCCTGCGGCAACAGCTTTTCTCCAGAGATGCGCTGCAAACCAAACTTGCCAGCAACTTCTTCAATTATTTGAGGAACCTCAGCATAACAAGAATAAGGGTGCGTGGGATACGTATCCTCAAAAAAAGGAGTAGGTGTCAGAACCACCACGCGCGTATCTGCATACATCTGAGAAATCTGCCAGATCGAATTTTTGAATGTCGTATGTTACCTGTGACTTTGAGCATTTCTCGTATCGATAATTTGCTCCTAGGGCAACGACAACTAAAGAAGCATCCTCAATGAACGTATACGAGCCAGGCTGATAAACTTGTCCACCAATTCCCTGGTTAACCATCTCAAGCTTCATGCGTTTAGCAAGACAGCGTGGCCAAGTTTTGTCTGGGCGTTCCACAACAAAAACCCTGCGCAATGGAATCGCCAAACACCACCAGTTTTTTCTTAGACTCTGTAGGCGAGAAAAACGTGCCGTTGCCACGGAGATTTTTAACGGAAGCGCTCTGCAAACAGGGCAAGTAAACACTCACGTGATGCGTGTCATTAAAACCTGGAAGTCTAGCAAGGTCATCTTCAGAGGTTTCTGTTTCTAGATGAATAGAAAGTGTATGTTCACCTGAATCATCCAGTGAGAAGCTCTTGTAAGGTTTACCGTCAACCGTTACAAATACGGAACTAAGCTTTTTCAAATACATTGTTTTAAGTAACTGTAAAACAGAGGCGGTACCCGTAGGAAGTTCATCAATTTTTAGATCAAGTACCACTTCTGAGCTGTCCGTGGTAAAGGCAACTTGAATGTCTGAAGTGCAAGCGGCCATCTGTTTAAAAAGACCGGGGTGCCAGGAAGAGCAAGAGCCAATAACTCTAAGCTGATTGGAAGAGATGCGCAGCGGATGGACCCATCCGTGAGCAAGCTTTTCTGACCATGGTGCACCAAGTAAAAATTTAGATGCTGGAGAACTAATGCTCCACTCCCCAACTTCCATACGCACCTCCAATCACAAGTTAAATTACTATAGTTATATACTACGAGGTTATCAGACAGTATTACAATCTTTAGCAACTAGTTTTAAAAGAAAACCCTCTTCCACCTGCACGGAAGAGGGTTTGTTCGTACTGATTATTTGAGACTCACGTAATTACTCAGCAGCAGATACTTCTTCTGAAGCCTGTACCTCACCGGCATCATTTTTCTTTGCAAGCTTCTTATCAAGCCAACCCGTAAACGCAGGGGCTACCAGTGCAGTAATAACTACCGCAGCTGCAAGCTGAGCGTTTGCGTTAGCAACAACCTGAGCTGTGTAGGTTGGATCAACAGAAGCAACTGCAGCAGGAGTGGTTGTTGCGGTACCTGCAATAGTTGCGCTCGCAAGACTAGCCTTACCAGAGCCGCCCAGTAGACGCTCAACAAACATGGTAAGAATGCCGTTAATGATGCAGAGAACTGCGAGGAGAATGCCTGATGGACCACCAGTAATAAGATTCTCAACACTCATGCCGCAGCCAAGCGCAAAGCCAACAACAGCAATACAGGGGTTAATACCAGGAACCAAAAGCCCCCTGATAAAAGGACTGAGATTACCAAGAACAACACCAAGGACTAGAGGAAGAAGGGTGCCCGCAAGTGCTGTAGGAGAAATTGCCGCAACACCTGCTGCACCTAGAGCAATCATGGTAACCGCAGGACCCGCAACAAGGGACAAAACTGCAGCTGCACCCTGCTCATCAGGAGTTCCGTACTCAGCAGTAATACCAATGTACAGGGCAACATTGCAGAAAGTAATGCCTCCAATGATGGAAAGTGCATTAAGACCAAAGAAGTTATCGCCCATGAATTTAGCAACAAACAGACCAAAGGCAATTGCAATAGCAAGCTTAGGAATAAGAATGGTCAGGCCAGTCTTCAAAAACCTTGGGAACCGTCTTAAGATCAATAGAAGCACCCACAAACAGCAAAAACAATGCCAACAATTGCAGGAGCTCCCTTAGCAACAGCCGTGGTGAAGCTACCAATTTCTAGAACCTGAGGAACAAATGAGTGAAGAAGTAGACCTACAGAAAGCGGATACAGCATAATATCGCCGGGAAACCTGGGAACGCCAATTTTACGAGTTGCTTTTTGCTGTTCAGCTGTCATTATCAGCTCCTTTGCCCTAGTCGGTCAAAAAAATAGTTGACCCTACTTTATCAGCAGGAAGAAACATTTTTAAAAAGTACTGTACAAATTAACAATTTGGCTATAAAACAAAAGAAGACCTTACAAACTGCAAGGTCTTCTCGCGAAATGGGTGTAATTGAGCTGTAAAGACGGACTAAGCCCAGAACTTAGATTTTGCCGCCCTCAACGACCATAGTATTTGGATCTACTTCATCGCCATA
Source organism: uncultured Atopobium sp. (assembly GCA_916438965.1). Classification (GTDB taxonomy): domain Bacteria; phylum Actinomycetota; class Coriobacteriia; order Coriobacteriales; family Atopobiaceae; genus Lancefieldella. Next base: position 921,241 of record CAKAGI010000001.1, read on the forward strand.
AATTGGAGCAAGCGTCTCTTCATAAGCCTTGTGGAAGAAGTTCTCCTCTGCAAGAGGACCGGTAATCTCATTGTTGATAAACTCCAACAGCGAAGAGTTGCCCTTGTGAACTGCAGCGGCAATAGTATCGGAGTCGCCCAGGTCATCAATGCCAACAACAAAACCAGGGTTAGACTTGATCCATGCAAGTACCTCGGTATTGTCGGTTGAGAAGGCATCGCCGCGACCGTCGAGTAGCGCGTTATACGCATCAGCATAGCTATCAAATTTAACCAGCTCAACCTTAGGCGCGTTCTTAGCAAAACCAAACTTCAGCTGTAGTTCCCTTTAGAAACAATAAGCTTCTTACCATCAAGCTGGGAAACATCAGTAATTGGCGCAGAAGCTGGAGAAACAACGCCCAGCTTAATCTTCATGTATGGCAGAGAAATCAACCTTTTCTTTACGGTCATCAGTTACCGTAAAGTTTGCCAGCATGATATCTGCCCTTATTTGACTGCAAGAAAGGCACGCGATTCTGTCCGTCAGTGGCAATGTAGTTAATCTTTAAGCCCATATCCTTTGCAAGACGCTCAGCAAAAACAATGTCGTAACCAGCATAATTACCGTTTGCATCAACGTAACCAAAAGGAGCTTTATCGCTGAAGACACCGATATTTACCGTGCCTGCCTTCTTGATGTCATCAAGGGTTCTAAACTTTGAGTCTGTATCAGAAGATCCACCCTGAGCTCCGTCAGAATCCTTTTTCTTGCAAGCTGCCAGAAGAGCTGCAGCAGAAAGTGCGCTTGCACCAAGGAAAGCACGGCGAGAAAGAGAAGCGGAAGTAGTTTCAAAGAAGTTCATTTCAAATCCTAACAAGTTGCATCAATTACTACATCATCTACGTGCAAAAAAACACGTTGTTTACTTATGTACACGTTCAAATTCAAAGGTACGCAAAAACTCTTGTGCCCTCTCTGTTTTTAGGTGCCGAGAAAAACTCTTGTGCATCGGACGACTCTTCTACGATGTGTCCCTGATCAATCAAGATGACTCGATCGGCAATTGCTTGAGCAAAGCGCATCTCGTGAGTTACTACCAGCATGGTCATTCCCTGCTCTGCTAGTTCCATAACTACCTGCAAAACCTCATGAACCATCTCGGGGTCAAGAGCTGCAGTAATCTCGTCCAACAAAAGCACTTCAGGATTAGTCATAAGCGCACGAACAATTGCCACGCGCTGCTTTTGGCCACCGGAAAGAGCCGATGGATAGGAGTCTTTCTTTTCCCACAGTCCTACACGACGCAGCAGTTCTTCTGCCTGTGCCAAAACCTCAGCCTCTGAACGCTTCTGCACCACCAGAGGAGCCAGGGTTACGTTTTTCAAAACCGTCATGTTTGGGAACAAGTCATAGCTCTGAAAAACCATACCAATGCCATCTGCGGTGCTTTCCTTCTGACCAGAAATAACCTGATCGTGGAGAAGCACTTCTCCCCCTTGGATATCTTCCAAGCCAACAATGGCGCGAAGCAGCGTAGACTTACCGCAACCGGAAGGTCCCAACACCACGACTACCTCGCCTTTATTGATGGAGAGCGAGATCTTATCAAGCACGGGTTTCTGGCTTGAGGGATATACCTTAGTGAGGTTCTTAACTGCTAAAACGGTGTTACTCATGTGAGGCGCTCCTCTCAAGCCTGCGTGAAAGATACGAAAGTGGGAAGCAGGCAGCAAAAATATAGGAAGAAAATAGCTCCGTAAATCCAAAGTGCTCCGTCAGTTGGGAACTTGAAGCGATAAAAATCGGTGATCTGACTACCAACTCTGAGCAGCTCAACCACGCCAATCAGATTACACAGTGACGTTGTCTTAATCATGCGCGTAATCAGATTAATGGCTGGTGGTAAAAGACGCTTGAAAGCCTGGGGCAGAATAACCTTAAAGAACGTTTGCTGGCGAGAAAGGCCAAGTACAAACGCGCTGTCATACTGAGATGCTGGAATTGACTCCAACGACCCTCGTACCAGGTCTCCAAGCTCGGCTGCTCCCCAGAAGGTAAAGACCACAATTGAAGCTTCAATGCCATTAAAGTTGACGTCAAACCATTCAGAAGTACCAAAGAACACCACAAAGAGCAGCACCAGCTGAGGCATAACACGAACAATCTCAAGGTAAACACGAAGAATTGCGCGAACAACCTTGTTGTTGGATGTCATAAAAAGTCCAACGAGAATACCAAGAGGAATAGAAAGCGCCACGGAGATGAGGCCAATGTGCACCGTCGTTGCAAGACCTCCAAGAAGGCGTGTTATCACTCCTTCCTGCAACAAAATATTATCGACGGGCATAGTCAAGCCTCCTCTCTAGCCAGCTGCCAAACAAAGAAATTGGAACAAGGATAATCACATAGGCAACTACCAGCATAAAGAGAGCTTCTGTAGTGTCGTACTGCATGCCGATAATGTCTTTAGTTACATACATCAAGTCTGCCAGGGCAATGCCGGAAACAACGGAAGATTCCTTAATCAAGAAAATGACGTTAGCAACAAGGCCTGGAATTGCTACAGAAAGTGCCTGTGGAAGAATTACATGCTGGAGCGCTTGAATCTTTGAGAAGCCCAAAACCTTTGCAGACTCAAACTGAATAGCTGCAACTGATTCAAAGCCTGCGCGAAACACCTCTGCCATATAGGAGCCACCAAGAAACGTTAAACCCACAACAGCAGCTACTTCTGCATCCATTTTGAGACCAACTTTAGTTAGGCCAAAGTAGATAAGAAACAGCTGAATAAGCAGGGGTGTTCCTCTGGAAAACTCAACATAAACGGCATTAAGCTGACTTAAAACAGGAATTTTTGTCAGCGAAATCTGAGCACTTATCAAACCAACGATAAGCGAGAAGAGAACTCCAAAGAAAGAGATAGTAAGTGTTATTTTTGCAGCTTCTGCATACAGTGGGAGGTGTTCCCCTATGAAGCTCCAGTCCATGCGAATAAATCCTCTCGGGATGTGCGAATACTCACACAAGAGTTACAAAATAGCTTTACGCCCGAGTCTGTACCAGGAAAATTTTGCTCAGCGACAATTACACCCTGGTCGTATGTGACCCGGGCACCAGACACATCGCGGTGCATGCACAAAGTGCAGTGTATGTCGTAGCCATAATTCGCATGCGTAATATCCTAGTCGCAACTAGGATATTGTCAACTCACAATTGGTAAATTTTTTGATAATGGAAAATTCCTCCACCAAATCCTCAACTGACATACGTGCGTTAGCGGGACTTGTAGAAGGTAGTTGATGTGCAGAAATACCAGTTTGTTGCTCAGTATAACGCTTGTAAAATTTTGTTGCGGTTCCACCCAGCGTAAAAATAGCGCAGATTGATGAATCTTGAATAAGAGCGCCAATGTTGTGTGGAATGGGATTTGCAATAGAAGCGTCGCTTGCACCCTTAATATCACAAGCCTTAAGAACATCACAGAGAGCAAGATGATGTCTTTTACAGAAGTCAATCTTTTCAGGTATGGACTTGAGGGGTTTCTCGCCATATAACGCGGCAACTACGCGCCAGAATCTATTCTGAGGATTGCCAAAATAAAAGCCAATTTCTCGAGACTTGGGACTAGGCATGGATCCCAAAAGCAGCACACGAGAGTCCGGGAAAATAATGGGATCAAGCGTGTTCTCTACATACGTAAGCGCAGTTTTGGCAGCTTCGCCGGCAGGCTGTGACATCTTCGCAGCCACAGCTACTCACCTTCTTGCAGCGGCTCAACAAACTCCTGCAAATCATCAAGGCGCAGTACAGTCACTTGGCCGTAGCCGGCTCCACCTGTAGTGCCTGTGTCAATTCCCCACTTATCGCCATCTGACTGGACCCATTGCGCAAGGCCATCAGGAGTAGTGGCGCTGCGATTCAAGTTTTTTGCACCAAAGCTTGCTAACAAAGGAGTGGGTGTATGGCCACAAATTACAACGGGATACGCTGTTTCTGACGTGCGGAAATCTGTAGAATATTGCCAGAACTCTTCACGAATCCACAAAAGATCATTTTCAGATTGCTTGCTTAAATACTGTTCCAAAGAAGTCTTATTCCAGGCGGTTGGCAAGGGAACGCCATTAGACTTTACGCCCGCATGTACCAGGACAAAATCTCTACCTTGTACCTCAACGGTGGCGTACAAAGGAAGCGCCTGCAGCCAGTCAATCAGCTCACTATATTCTTCCTCAGAAAGCGTCTTGAGCTCAGCAAGCGTTGCATCTCCCCCGTTAATCTGCCACATAAACTGAGCTTCAACGTCAGCTTCTGGGTCCAACGCTTGCAGCGCAAGCTGCTCATGATTGCCCATTAAAACCGTACAGTTAGGAAGCTCGCGAATTGTCTTAATAGTGGCAAGCGAGCTAGGACCACGGTCAATCATATCGCCAAGACAATAGAACACGTCTGACTCAGTTGGATTAATACGCTCTAGAGCACGCCTAAGCGGCTCCACATGACCGTGAATATCAGAAAAAACGTACGTTGCCACAAAAACCTATTCTGTCGAATCTTCATCTGCAAGCATCTGACCATCAAAGTTCAGATTTTGCGTAAGCTCTTTTGCAGTATCAAGATTAAAGTCTGGCGAGAAGAAAACGTCAAGTGCATACGGCACATTTGCCAGCGCATGATCATACAAATCCCAGAAGCTCTCTTTGCGAACCTCTCCCGTAAAAGGATCAGTCCACTCATTTCCCGCTCTGTTATCAAAGTCAGAATCGGAGGATTCCCTTGCCCCGTGAGAGAGTGCCTCAATCAAAGAAAATCTATTCGTACCAAAGGTACGCTCAAGATGACCAAGTAGCTTTCTCTTCTTACCTGTTGGCGAATATGCTAGATGCTGGATAATCCTAAAATCAACAGCAGCTGACGAGAAAATCCTGGTATCGGTAGGTTTTTCATACGTCCATAGCAACGCAAAGAAAAACACTCTATCCAAAACGTAAAGCGTATGCAGCGATGCCTTCAAAACCTCGCTATAGGGCCTATAGGTAGCTACCGTTTTACCAAGATGGGCGTAAAGAATTGCCTCATCAAGGTCCTTCTCGATTTCTGCATGCACTTGATTTTTGGCAGATTCATCCAAGCCCTCTACACCTTGAGAGGTAAGCATGTTTTGCCAGTAATAGACAAAAGGATGAGCAGTGGAATCAAGCATATAGTGGCAGAGGAATCCCGCAATATAAGCGCGAGCAACCGCAACGTCTTTAAGTGGCAGAGGCGCAATTGCGTCTCGCATAGAAAGAAGGAGTTCAGGCGTTTTTTCTTTATGCATGATCGACGCATATTTAGCGTATCGATGCAGCAGCGGATCTGCTGCTAAATAAAACAGCGGATCTGGACCTTGATTGCCCAACAGAAAAGCTTCTCTCTCTTCCATCGTAGAAAAACCAAGTTTGCCTGCAGCTATATCAAAGGCATCCTTACCAAAGAAGTCATGAGTCAAAATTGCGGGCATGTCCATTCCTTTCAGATTGCTACCATCCATTTTACCCAGCAATGGCTCAGTACGTTAGAGAGAATATAAAACAGCATGTAGTCACTATTGTGAGCAAGTTACCTCTAAGCTCTCTTCAGCTACCGTCTGCCGATTAATAAGCCTTACCCCCTGTAGTAATACTTAAATATTTGATATCTTTAAACATACTTGGGGAGATATTTTCTGTCTGAGCCATCTAGCTTGTATTGCGACTACAAGCTGGGAAAGTAAGGATCTAAGGAGTGAGGCATTCCTTACGGCACAGTAAAGAAAAACCTGTAAAGACAGAGAATATCTAATTGAGGGGAGCAATCATGGCATGCTGCTATGAGAAGCTTATCTCTGCGGGTAACAAGAGTCTCTGCAGAGTCAAAACATCACGTTCTTCTGACATAAAGAAGCGTGAGTAACATGAACACGGCAAGAAAAAAATTAAACTCTATAGGATGCTTACGGCCCTTGCCTATGGCGATGCCTATGGCATGCCAACAGAGATGATGTCACCACACCAAATTGATTTTGCATTTCCTGATGGAGTTCAAAGTCTTTCAAATCCACCTAAAAATGACTTTTTTGGAAGACCTTTTACCGCAGGTCAGACTACAGATGACACGGCAAATGCAATCATTTTGACTAAAAACATCATTGATAATCAGGGAGTTTTTAACCAATCCCGCTATTTTGATGCGCTAGAAAATTATGTGGCAACAGAGCCAAACGCTGCCCAGGTAGTTGGCCCTTCCACAAGAGCTGCGTTAGCCAATCGACTTTCCGGCCACTCGCTTAAAACATGCGGTCGCCTTGGAACCACTAACGGATGCGCCATGAAATGTGCGCCGCTGGCTTCAATTGTGAGCTGGAAAGACAAACATGCGCTCATTAACAGTGTTACTGAACTTGCGCTTCCCACGCACGGAACCAACGTAGCTATCATGGGTGCAGCAATGATTGTGGCCGCCATAAGCAGAGGTCTTTCTGAAAACTCGTTTACGGTAGAGGACGCTCTTGAAACTGCTTTAAGTTACGGACACCGAGCTCTCTACACAAAAATTGGTACACAAATGCCTATGCCTAGCATGTATCAAAAGTGCATCATGGCGCTGGAGTTTTGCGAGGGCGCCAAAAACCTTGAGGCTCCCCTAGCAGCATCAAGAGACATCTACGACTACTGCGGCTGTGGTTATGAAACCATAGAGACAATACCTGCAGTTCTTGCGGTAGTTAAACTCTCTCAAGGAAAAGTCTCTAAAGCAGCGAGAATAGCTGCGGAGATGGGTGGAGACACGGACACTATTGGGTCTATTGCCTGCGCTATTTGCTCACAGATTCACTACGACGTTTTGCCTGATGAGGTACATCTACTCGAGCGCGTCAATGGATACCAGTTTGAAAAACTTGCAAACGATTTGGAAAACGCCACTTCCCTACCGTATGATGTAGCTATCTAGTTTGCGCTCTTTGCGCCATAGCATACGTTTCTTGTAGGAGGCGCCATGAGCTCCTGTGCTCTTATCGATTTGCATGTCCACCTTGATGGATCAATCCCACTTCCTGCCGCAGCTCAACTTGCAGCAGAAGCGGGACTTGGTTTCTCTTTGGCTGAACTCCAAGAAAAGATGCAAGTCCCAGCTCATTGCCAGGATCTTAACCAGTATCTTGCAACATTTGAGCTGCCACTCAAGCTTATGCAGTCAGCACAGGGCATTCATACGATTGCAAAGGCATTTCACGAGCAACTTGACGCAGAGGGCATTCTCTACGCTGAACCCCGCTTTGCACCAGGAAGTCTTACTGCAGGAGGTCTTTCTCAGCAAGAAGTTCTTGAGGCTGCTCTTGCTGGTAGAGCTGACTTCTATGCAGAGCATCCACAGTCAGCGCTCCACACGGCATACATTATTTGCGCTATGCGTGGCACAGGTGAAGAGCTTAAGCACAAAAATGAAGAGTCAATTGATCTAGCGACAGCGTACCTTGGAAATGGCGTCGTAGCAGCAGACTTAGCAGGAGCAGAAGCGCTCTTTGCCACAGAGAATTTCTCGTCACTTTTTGCTGAAGCACAAAGAAAAAATGTTCCTTTTACTATTCACGCGGGAGAAGCTGCTGGTCCAGAAAGCATCCAGGCTGCACTTCGACTTGGTGCACGACGTATTGGCCACGGCGTTCGCTCTTTGGAGGACACAGGCGTTATCCAGGACCTTAAGGCTGCAAATGTTGCGCTTGAGATTTGTCCTTCCAGTAACCTTCAAACGCGCATCTTTGAGTCAATAGAGCGCTTCCCTCTTGAGCAACTGCTTGATGCTGGCCTGACGGTCACTATCAACACGGACAACATGACTGTCTCCAACACTACCCTCTCGCACGAGTTTGAGCTTTTACAGCAGCACTGCGGTCTCAGACAAAAATACCGCACGTGAGCTTGCTGAAAATGCTGCACGTGCGATATTTAGTGATTCTAGCGAGAAGGATCGTCTACTTGCCCACCTTAGGCAATAGTAGCCTCATATCCTGCCTGAACAACAGCATCAACCAATGCGCTATCAGCGACATCAGAAGATAGCTCAACTACAGCGCTCTTCTCGTCAAGTGAAACGGTTGCCTTAGAGACACCCTCGACAGCCTCAAGAGCCTGTGTAACGTGTGCAACACAGTGCTGGCAAGACATGCCCTCTACGTTTAGTTTCTTCTCCATATAAGATTCCTCCTTCTGTGACGCGGATGCGTCGTTTGTGGACTTAGTTTGAACGTCAATGACTGGTTTTGTGTCATGAGCGTCTTGGCGAGTTGTTGAGCTGGTATTCTTTGGCTTCCAGGTACGCAGGCGCAGTGCATTGCATACAACAAAGACTGACGAGAAGCCCATGGCAGCTGCGCCAATCATAGGGTTCAGCGAAATGCCAAATGGATACAACAGGCCCATAGCAACAGGGATACAAATGGTGTTATAGAACAGAGCCCAGAACAGGTTTTCTTTGATGTTGGTCATAGTGGCTCGAGAAAGCTCAATTGAAGTTGCAACATCAGCTGGATCAGACTTCATCAAAACAATGTCGGCAGACTCAATGGCAACATCGGTACCTGCACCAATTGCAATTCCCACGTTTGCTCGAGCGAGTGCTGGAGCATCGTTGATGCCATCGCCAACCATGACAACATTTTCTCCAGAGTCCTGGAACTGCCTAATGTAGGACTCTTTTTGGCTTGGCAAGACATCAGAGATAACCTGGTCAACGCCAAGCTCCTTACCAATAACGTTTGCCGTTGTTGCCTGATCGCCAGTAAGCATGACGGACTTAACGCCCATAGCACGAAGACGAGCAATGGTAGACTCACTGGTCTGCTTAACCTTGTCGGCCACAGCAATGACACCAAGAAGTTTGCCCTCAAGTGCAAAGTACAGCGGTGTTTTTGCCTGTTCAGCTAGCTGCTGAGCCTGGGAAGTCAGCTCTTGTGTGCTGATACCCTCCTGCTCCATAAGACGAGCGTTTCCTGCCACAAGGCGTTTCTCGCCAACCGTTGCTATGAGGCCACCACCAGCAACCTGTGAGAACTCCTGTACATCAAGAGAGCTGCCTGCAGACTCTCCTAGCTTCTCTTGAGCGTACGTAACAACTGCCTGCGCAAGCGGATGCTCGCTCTTTTGCTCAAGCGCATATGCGTACTCAAGCAGCTGATCCTCGGAGGTACTATCTGCACAAAGAACATCAGTTACGCTTGGCTTACCCTCAGTGAGCGTTCCCGTCTTATCAAGAACAACCACGGTCGCTCTGACCGCACCCTCAAGCGCCTCGGCGGACTTGACCAAGATGCCATTTGAAGCGCCCAGGCCGGTGCCTACCATAATGGCTGTAGGAGTTGCCAAGCCAAGTGCACAAGGGCACGAAATAACAAGAACAGAAACAGCGTGCGAGAGAGCAACTGCAAAGTCACCGGGGGCCACAAAGACAAACCATGCCGCAAACGTGACCAGTGCAATTCCAATGACAACGGGGACAAAGACGCCAGCAATACTGTCAGCAAGACGCTCGATAGGCGCTTTGGAGCTTGTTGCCTCGTCAACCAGACGGATAATGCCTGCAAGCGTAGTGTCGTCGCCAACAGCGGTGGCACGCATCTTAAACCAGCCGCTGGTAGATACCGTTGCGCCTGTTACGGAATCGCCAACGGTCTTACTTACAGGAACAGGCTCTCCGGTAATAGCGGACTCATCGACAGATCCTTCTCCTTCGATGACTTGGCCATCAACAGGAATTGACTGTCCAGCCCTTACCACAAGCACGTCTCCCACCACAACGGTCTCTGCAGGAACTTCCTGCTCAACACCGTCTTTGACGAGAATAGCCGTCTTTGGAGCAAGGTTCATAAGTGCACTAATTGCACCTGTGGTATGACCCTTTGCGCGCGCCTCAAAGAACTTGCCCAGGGAAATCAGAGCAAGAATCAAACCTGCGGTCTCAAAGTACATGCCGTGCATTGCCTGGTGAGCTGCAGCAACATCTCCTGCAACAAAGCGTTTGCCATCTGATACAAACTGACAACACTGTAGGCAAACGACGCTGCTGAACCTAGTGCAATGAGCGAATCCATATTAGGAGTGCCATGCAGCAGTGAGCGGAATCCACCAATAAAATAGTGACGACAAATAAAGAGAATAGGAATGCAAAGCAAGAGCTCGGTAAGAGCCAAGTTCATCATGCCATTCATTCCAGAAACAGCAGGAGGAACAGGTGCTCCTATCATCTCACCCATGGCAAGATAGAACAGTGGAATGGCAAACGCCATTGAGGAGATAAGTTCAATCCTCTTTTGCTTTACCGCCTTTTCTGAAGCATCGGTAGCATCTGCCTTAGTAGTTGCAGCAGAATCTTTTTTTGTCACTACGAGGTGTTGCCTCATAGCCTGCCTTGCTTACTGCGTCAGAAATCTGCTTGAGGGTATCTGGATTACCGTCGTAATCAACTTCCATAGAATTCTTAAGTAGATTAACGCGAGCCTCAGAGACACCAGAAACAGAGTTTGCCGCCTTCTCTACGTGTGCAGAACAACTTGCACACGTCATTCCTTGTACATCAAAAACTTTCTGATCCATAACGCCACCTTACATAAAACGCTTAAAGAGGTCCATGACCTCATCAATAACTTCTGTATCGCCTGACTGGATGCGGTCAACTACGCAAGACTCCAGATGATCCTGCATTACTTCTCTTGAGATGGCCTTAACCGCAGACTCAACTGCTGCAAGCTGAATAAGGACATCTCCGCAATAACGATCCTCGTCAATCATTGTTTTAATGCCATTGAGCTGGCCGATTGCACGGTTAATACGGCGAGAAACCCCACTCTTAAGCTCGCTTGAGCGAGGAGTAGCCTTGTGGTCACAATGACAACAGGTCTTCTGTGCTTGACCGTCTTTCTGTGCCATCTGTCCTCCTTCATATACCCTAAGGGGGTATTAATTTCTGTTAGTATTATACCCCCATACGGTATTTCTATACAACAAAAAAACAGCGACCGAAGCCGCTGTTTATCTACCTGTAAAAGAGAATGCCAGCACTCAAAAATACGTGCTACTCATCGTCCTCTTGATCTTCTACACTTCCCTCAACAAGACCTAAAGTACTCTGCGCATCTTCAAGGCTCTCTAACGCAGTAACACCTCTGAGCTTGCGATTCATAGCCTTTGTCCTAGTAGTAAGAATCTTATCAATAGTGGTTTCTGCAGTTCTAATCTGTTTTTGAGCCTTCTCAAGCTGAGCCTGATACGTCTCAAACTCTGTCTTAACTGCAGAGAGTACCTTTTGAATCTCGTCTGCATGCTTCTGAATAGCAACGGATTGGAATCCCATTTGAAGACTGTTAAGAAGTGCGGCCATGGTGGAAGGTCCACACACATTGACGCGATACTCTCTCTGTAGCTGCTCAAGAAGACCTGTCTGACTGACTACCTCTGCATAAAGTCCCTCAAAAGGAAGGAACAAAATAGCAAAGTTAGTTGTCTCTGGTGGAGCAATATACTTTGTAGAGATATCTTTTGCCTCTACCTTAATTCGAGTCTCTAGGCCCTTTTTAGCAGCAGCAATAGCCTCTTCATTTCCTGCGTTAATTGCATCTACTAGGTGCTCGTACGTATCTCCAGGGAACTTAGAATCAATAGGAAGCCAAACGGTCTCCCCTGACTCTCCAGGCAACTTAACAGCAAACTCGACGCGCTCAGAAGAACCGGAAACGGTGGCAACATTCTCTTCATATTGCTCTGGAGAAAGAATGTCTCTTAGAATGGCTCCAAGCTGGATTTCTCCAACAATTCCGCGAGTCTTAACGCCAGAAAGAACCTTCTTTAGGTCTCCAACACCTTCTGCAAGACCACGCATTTCTCCCAAACCTTGGTGGACTTGCTCAAGCTGGGTAGACACGCGCTGAAATGATTGAGTCATCCGCTCATCAAGCGTTTTCTGGAGTTTCTCGTCAACGGTCTGACGCATAAGCTCAAGCTTTGCTTCATTTTCTTTGCGCATGTCACTAAGCTGTTTATCAACGGTCTCTCTAACCTTGCCAAGCTGCTCAGTTGAGGCCTGAGAGGTTGTCTTCATATTCTCATCAACACGACGCTGAAAAGCATCAAAACGAGCGTCAAGTTGAGCGATACGCTCATCAGTCTGCTTTGTCTGAGCTTGCAGTGTGGTAGTGAGTTTTTGATCAACTACCTCTCTTACTTGGTCAAGCTTTGTGTCCATAAGCTGATGCATAGCGGTCATGTTATCTGTAACACGACGATCCAACTCTTGAGAGCTACGTATAAGCTCTGTAGATGATGCTTGATTTTGCTCTTGTAACGTCTTTACTTGCGAAAGCTTAGAGGAAAGTGTGACAAGGCTCACGATAAGCACAATGACAACTACAGCCAAAACTAACAGCACAAGCAAATCCACAAGGCTCCCCTAACTCATAGCAGAACAAACAAACGCAAACACAGCAAACGCAATCTGAGTATTAACCAAAAATTCCGTAGATTGCTTCTGCAATGCTATTGGTAATGCTCTCTACGATGTTCACAAATGGATTATCGGAATCAACGTCTCTATCTCCATAAGGATTAGTGAAGTAATCCCAGAATTCATCCCAATAGTTTTGCTGACGATAATTTCTATAGGAATTATCGTCTACATCATGGTCCTGTTTATCTTCGTTAGTATCCGTAGTGTTCTTGTTGTTCTTCTCTTTATCTTTAACAGACGCAAGAGTTTCATCGGAACCAAGGGTTACGTTGATGGTAAGACGATCTTCTCCACGCATAATCTCTACAGGAACAGTCTCACCAATCTTATGAGATCGAACCGCAATAATAGCTGCGTCAGCAGAGATCACGCGCTCTCCACCGATGGAAATAATGACGTCACCCTTTTTAATACCAGCCTCTTCTGCAGGACTTTCATCGAGGTGTCCTGCTACATATGCACCGTAATCAATTGAAAGGTCATTACGCTTTGCAACACGTGGAGTAACCGTTTGCATAGAAAGACCAATGTAGGCATGCCTTACCTGCTGGCCAGAAAGAATCTGATTAGCAATATCAATGGCATAGTTAACAGGAATTGCAAAACCAATTCCTGCAAACGACTTAGTATCTGACGAGTAAAGCGTGCAAATACCAACAAGCTGGCCATTAGAATCAACCAGAGCACCACCAGAGTTGCCTGGGTTAATAGCAGCGTCAACCTGAATCAGGTTGGCATAAATGGTGGTTTCTCCACCCTCTGTCTCAAGCATGTCTCCACGGGAAAGAGCAGATACGATACCTGCAGAAACAGAATGATCAAGACCAAACGGACTGCCAACACTCATAACCCAGCTACCAGGAGCCAGATTATCGGAGTTGCCAATCTCAATTGGAGTAACACTGTCTCCCTTAAGGTCTGCATGAAGAACAGCCAGATCAGAGGTTGGATCTGTACCAACAACAGTGCACTCGTACTCTTTATCATTAATAGAGATAGAGAACGTATCCATACCCTCGATAACATGGTAATTGGTAAGGATGTCTCCGTTTGTATTTAGGATGACTCCAGAGCCTGTTGAGCCGGATGAATCACTGGTAGCCTTAACAGAAACAACTGAAGGCAAAACCTTAGCAGCAACTGTCTCTGCTGTCTTTGTGTCAGTAGGCTCTGCCGCAGGACGTGAAGATGCTGCCTGAGAAATTATTGCCTGGCCAGAAACTGCAGGCAGTTTTGGAGCAACCTGACCTAAAGCAACTACTGGCGCACAGGCTGCAACAAAAGCAGCTGCACACAGAACTCCCTTTACACCTGTTCCTGTAAAAGCAGCCATAAGACCAGTGTTCTTAACTGAAGTAGAGTACGTATATGTTTTTGGAATCTGTGGTTAAACCATGCTTCTGGTTCTCCATAGACATCCTCCTTAAAATCATCTTGCTGCAAAAACGTTCTCGTAAAAATGCGCATACCATCAAATTTTTAATAGGAATATTCTACCCGTTACACCAGACAAAAATTCGTCTCATATAGTAAGTGAGGAATTGTGGGTTTACCTTCACATGAAATGTGTGTTATTGGTGCTACGCTCTGAATAGATAGCCAACACCACGAACAGTCTCAAGATGAGCTGCTGCCTGAGGACCAATCTTTGAGCGTACGCGTCTTACGTGAACGTCAACTGTTCTGGTACCACCGCAATACTCAAAGCCCCAAACACGCTGTAGAAGTGCCTCACGAGAGTAGGCACGAGATGGATGGGTTGCCAAAAATGACAGTAGCAGGTACTCCATATACGTAAGATCAACTGGAGACTCGTCAATATAGACCTGATACGTTGCCAAGTTAATTTTAATGTTGTCAACAATAACCAAGTCTCTAGAAGTGCTCTCAGTACCTGGCCATAAAAGCAGCGAACACCTGAGGCTAAATTCCTGGATGGTTGCTGTAGACAAAATAAAATCACTCTTGCCCTGAACAGGCAGGACAAACTTAGAAAGATTATCAAGGTCTGCAACAAACAGACGAGCAATTCCGCCATTTTGTGCAGAGTAATTCTCAACCGTGCTAATAACATCCTGGGAAAGGTCTTTTTGATCAAGAATGATGAGATCAAAGGTATGACCAGAAGCTGCAGCCTGAGAGAAAGAAGCAGCGTTTGCAAGAGCAATAGACACATCAATGACATGCGAAAGCTCACGCATACGCTCATGTAAGCGTGTCGTTGCAGATACAAGAAGAATATTCTTGTGATGCATCGATTCCCCCTAGGATGAATTAAACTTTATAAAGCATACCACAAGCTGCGCATAAAGAGCAGATACACCTCATTTAACTGCAAAATAGAGCGAGAAAATCTTCTCGCTCTAAAAAAATATTTCTAAACTATATAGGCTAGAAATAATCCAAATTGAAGGCATGGATTGCTATGCGATAGCACCAATGAACTCAGCCGTACGAGGATTTTTGCGGATTGTTGAAAATGACATCAGGAGTACCTTGCTCAACTACCACTCCCTCTTCCATAAAGACCACGCGATCTGCCACGTCTTTTGCAAAACCCATCTCGTGCGTTACCACAATCATGGTCATGCCAGAGTTCTTTGCCAAATCACGCATGACATCCAGAACACCACGGACAAGCTCGGGATCAAGCGCAGAAGTGGGCTCGTCAAAAAGAAGTACGTTTGGATGCATAGCTACAGCGCGAGCAATTGCTACACGCTGCTGCTGTCCACCAGAAAGCGCGCCAGGCTTGAAGTCTGCCCTATCGGCAAGACCAACAGCTTCAAGCTGCTTTAGAGCCTCCGCTTCTGCCTCTTCTTTTGACTTTCCTAGGACCTTAATCTGACCAATCATTACGTTCTCTTTGACGGTTAAATGACCAAACAAATTGAACTGCTGGAAAACCATTCCGACATCTCTACGAAGGGCGTTGACCTCGGTTTCATTGGTGTCTGTAATCTCTTGATCCTCAATAAGAATATGACCTGCAGAAGGAATCTCCAGCAGATTGATACAACGAAGCATGGTGGACTTGCCAGAGCCAGAAGGACCAAGTACAACCACTACTTCACCTGGCCAGACAGTCAGATTAACGTCATTTAAAACATGTGTTGATCCAAACGACTTATTGAGGTGCTCAATACGAACAATAGGATGTTCACCCGCTTCAAAGGCATGGTTAGTTAGAGGTTTGTCGCGCTCATATGCCTCTTGAGCTGCAACTTCAGCGTCCAAGGCAGGGTGTTCTGTGTTCGACTTCTTTTTGAAAGAAAAGAAAGACATTAGTTTTCCTCCTTGGAAAGAGCTTGAGTCTTATTTACTGAAGCACTTACCGTTTTGCCTGTTTCTGACTGCTCCATGCGTTTCTCGATAGTGCCAACTACCTTAATAAGTGGCAGAGTAATTGCCAAATAGAATAGGGCAGCCGTCATATATGGCGTCATGTTTCCCGTTGAGGTGGTGAGGTTTTTGGCAAACATCATCAGCTCCATAACACCTACGGAAGAAAGCAGCGAAGTATCTTTATAGGACGTAATGAAGTCACTGGTAAGAGGCGGAATAACCCGGCGGATAGTTTGAGGAATGATAATAAACGTCATGGTTTGGAAACGATTCATACCAAGAGAACTTGCCGCCTCATACTGGCCCTGTGGAATTGACTGAATGCCCGCGCGGAAAATCTCAGAAAGATACGCAGAAGAGTTAATAGCGACCACAATAAAGCCAAGCAGATTGGTATCCAAATTAATATTCAGCATGGGTAGACCAAAGAACAGAATATAAATCTGCAGGAAGAATGGGGTTCCACGCAAAAGATTGATATATACCACCGCAAGTGCACGCAGGAGCGGATTCTTGGAAATCTTCAGCAGCGCAAAGCCCATTCCCAGCACAATAGCCACAGGATAGGCGCAAATTACAATTGCAAGACAAACGAGCCATCCTGGAAAGAGCATCACAACTGAAGAGACAATCAGTTGAGGCTTTAAGAACATGCCCAAAAAGTGGTTGGAATTCCACGCTTCAACCCAAGGCTGAGCATCAAGCCAATTCACCAGAGCCTGAACAGGCGTGTTAGAAATAATGGTGATTTCAGGAGAAGAGGCAAGCTTTTGAGCCCCTTGCTCTGTGGTATACGTTCCCTCAACAGTGTACGAACCGCCGTCAGCAGGAAACTTCATGCCGGAAATCTCTACACGAATCAGCTTTTGAGCGTCCACGGGTGTTGCAAAAGAGATCACAACCTGCGTTCCTTGGACGCTTGCAGTTACCTCGATCTTCTCGCGCGTAAGACCAGAAAGAACCGTTACCTTAGTAGTTGCGTTCTGCAAATCAGTGCCCTCAGGAAGCTGCAAAGTGAGCTGAGAGACCTGTTCGTCCTCAACTGTTCCCTCCCAGGTTAAACGAGTCTCTTTGCCACCGATAACGCCATTGCCTTCTGTCTGATTTGACTTAGCTGTTGCCTTATTTGTGGTAAGAGCAAACGCGCTCTGAGCAGAAAACGTACTCAAGGACATAAAAAACAATCCGCTCAAAAAAAGTGTGGCGAGAAGAACTACAAGCAGTGAGGAGTGTGCACGTGTATGCAAACCCTTTGACTCAGCCGTATCCTGGGTCATAGGTTTGTCGTCAAAACTTACAGATGACATGCACAAGGACAGCTGTTGTCCCGACATGGTTTTGTGCAAAAGCGCTATCACGTGATACTCCTTTAGAGCTTGCGATGCAATGAATCCTGATGAAACAGCGAGTGCTTGAAGCCAAATCTGACTTCAAGCACTTTTGCTGAACTTGTAAAACTAAATGTTAGAACCAAACCACTTGGACTTGAGAGCGGCCATAGTGCCATCTTTTTCCATATCTGCAAGAACCTTGTTGATTGCTTCGGTCAGTGCAGGATTGTCTTTGGAAACAACAATGCCGTACTGCTCACCTGTTGGAATCTCTTTTGCAATAGTCAGATCAGAATACGAAGTGCTAATGAGGTTAGAAGCAACAGGTAAATCGATGACCATTGCGTCGTACAGACCAGTCTGGACTCCTGCCATTGCAGCGGCAACGTCGTCTACAGAAACGATAGTTGCGTTTGGAAGATTCTCCTTAGCCCAATCCTCACCAGACGTGCCTGTCTGAACAACAACCTTTTTGGAGGCATCATTAAGTGTTTGCTCGGTCTCGGTACTTCCGGACTTAACAACCAGGGACTGATTGGAGTCAAGGTAAGAACTAGTGAAGTCTACCTCCTGAGAGCGCTCGTCAGTAATGGTAATACCTGCGATAGCAACGTCTGCTTTGCCGCCCTGTTTTATAGTTGGAACAAGGGTGTCAAACTTCTGATTTGGCAGGTACGTAACCTCAAGATTGAGCCTCTTTGCAATCTCGGTAATAAGATCAACATCAAAGCCAATAGGAGTGGTTGAGTTACCTTCAAAGTACTCAAAAGGCTGGAAACCAAGCTCTGCTACAACGGTCAGATGACCCTTAGTTACCAGTGTGTAGCCAGACTCTGGCTGAGTGGCAGTACTCTGCTGAGCAGTTTCTTGTTTAGAAGGTGAGCAGGCCATAAGACCCATCAATGCACATGCCATAGATACAACTGCGATGCCCTTTTTAAAAGTGGCCGAAAGTGATGACTTCATAACTGCCTCTTTCTGAATAAATTCGAACTGAAATTCAATGAAATGAATTATAGGAGCAGATTATGAGAAATCTACTTATAATTTTCTGCATAATTCTCGCTTTTATTGCATAAAAATGTCGAGAAGCTCTATTTGTTTGTATAAATGACTACTATTTAGTCATTTTATCCAATAAAGACCAGGTGAAAGTAATTTTTTTCAGTTCATAAAACGGTAACAATTTATAAAAAGGTGCAGCATTCTTCGCGAAAAACAAGGGCTTCTCGCCAAAAAACCCTGCTTTGCATTACACGAAGCAGGGTTAAAGGTCAGTTATATAAAAAGTTGTTGAATGCAGAAAAACTAGCAGCCAGCGTAATACTTTTGCGTATCCCAGTCAGTAACTGCCAGGCAATACTCACGCCACTCTTCTGCCTTGCGCTCACAGAGATAGGTAAAAATGTGCTCGCCAAGAACATCTTTAAGAAGCTCTGACTGCTTGAAGCGCTCAAGCGCTTCTCCAAGATTTGTTGGAAGCTTCTCGCCATAATCAGCAGGATTTCCACCCACAAACTCTTCGGGAAGTGTGAGACCCTCTTCAATGCCCTTAAGACCGGCCATAAGCGTGACTGCATTAGCCAAATAAGGATTGGCGGTTGGATCAGGAATACGGAGCTCCGCACGAGTAGCAACATGCTTACCAGGTTTGTGTGTAGGAATACGAACCATCGCAGAGCGATTTTTACGACCCCAGGTTGCATAGGCAGGAATAGCATCACGATCAAAACGCTTATAGGAATTAACCGTTGGGTTTGTAATAAGCATGTACTCGGGAGCGTACTTAATAAGACCTGCAATGTATTGTTGAGCAAGCTCAGAAAGGTGGGCTTCGTTCTCAGTCTTTGGAGCCCAGAACAGAGACTCGCCATCATGATCAAGAAGCGACTGATTCAAAAGCATTGCTGAGCCAGGAACACCCTGTAGAGGCTTTGGCATAAACGATGCAAATACGCCGTGAAGTGTTGCAATATGCCTGATAACCAGACGAGCAGTAACAATGTTATCTGCGCAGGTCAGCGCCTCTGAGTAACGGAGCTCAACGCCGTTTTGAGCAGGGCCAGCTGCATGGAAAGAATACTGAACAGGAATAGAAAGATTCTCAAGCGCGCGAGATGTGGAATATCGAAGGCTATGGCTGAGATCAGCAGAATTCAAATCAAGGTATCCAGCCTGATCAATAGGCTGTGGCTCAGTACCGCTCACAAAATAAAAATACTCAAGCTTAGGACCAACATTTGCAACATAGCCAAGGTCTTCCGCCTTGATAAAAGCATTTCTAAGCACAAGACGTGGATCGCCTGTAAAAGCCTCACGTCGAGGAGTCTGAATATCGCAGAATACGTTTGCAACTACACCGTCATCTGTCTTCCATGGAAGAATCTGGAATGTATCTGCGTCAGGGAATGCGAGAAGATCCGACTGCTCCTGGGAAGCAAAGCCGTCAACGTTAGAGCCATCAAACCCAATGCCCTCAACAAAAGCCTCTTCTAGCTCCTCGGGGGAAATGGAGAGAGCCTTTAATCCGCCGAGTACATCAGTAAAACAAAGACGCAGGTAGCGAACGTCTCGTTCCTCTACCGTGCGAAGAATATAGTCAATTTTCTTATCCGTACTCATACGGTCCTCCCGGGTCAGAAAACTGGAATCGTAACTACCATGACACATTCTTGTTACGGCTATGTTTCCACTTCCCTGAAACCGGGTGAATGGTAAAAATTGTTAATGAAATTGTGACAATTGACCTATTAAGCGTCAAAAAGCCTTATCAACGTCAGAAATCATTTTCTGAGCAACACCACAGTGACCGTCTCCACCGTGATGAGTGCCACAGCTGCTGGATGAAGAACAGCCAGAACAAGAGCCCTCTTTTGCGCCCTTAAGTTGAGAGCGGACACAAAGAGCAACAAGAGCAATGACGATAAGGACAACCAAAATATCAATAGGACTCATACAGATACTCCTCAGATTGTTAACCTTGTCATACTATACCCGCATTAATTAAATACATACAGAAAATAATTGCATTATTTCTATTAATTCAAAAACAGGCAGCGAAATTGTCACTCATCCAGCTGTTAAGCGATGAAAGGAACTTCATAAAATCTTTTTCGCATTGATTCGCACGCACTTTTTCGGTGTGCGGTAGAATATGAGACGCAAGCGTTTTACGACTTGCTCCTGTATGTGAAGTTATTGCCTAAAACTTAGTGCTTACCATGTATGATGCACAAAGTTTGACGCGTAGAAAAGGAAGCCTAATGGCTGAAGATCAGTACATGCACCTCGTTATTGTTCGTCACGGCGAGTCTGAGTGGAACAAGCTCAACCTGTTCACTGGTTGGACTGACGTTGACCTTACCGAGACTGGTCACGAGGAGGCTGCAGCAGGTGGCCGCGCACTTAAAGAGGCTGGCTACGACTTTGACGTTTGCTACACTTCCCTACTTAAGCGTGCTATCCACACTCTGAATCATGTTCTTGATGAGCTTGATCGTAACTGGCTTCCTGTTCATAAGACTTGGCGTTTGAACGAGCGTCACTATGGTGCACTTCAGGGTCTCAACAAGGCTGACGCTGCCGCCGAGCACGGTGAGGATCAGGTAAAGATTTGGCGTCGTTCCTTTGATATCCAGCCACCAGCTCTTGAGCCAGGCGATGAGCGTGATCCTCACGTTCAGGAAATGTTCCGCGATGTTCCCGCAGAGGATCTTCCTTACACTGAGTGCCTGAAGGACACCATTGCTCGTGCTTGGCCTTACTTTTGAGCAGGAGATTAAGCCACAGCTTGAGGCTGGTAAGCGTGTTCTTATTGCTGCACACGGCAACAGCCTTCGCGCTCTTGTTATGCAGTTTGAGCACCTCACTCCAGAAGAGATTCTTGAGGTCAACATCCCAACTGGCATTCCATGCTCCTATACCTTTGACAAGGATTGGAACATTGTTGACAAGCACTATATTGGCGATCCAGCTGTCATCGAGGCCAAGATTAACGCTGTTGCTAACCAGGGCAAAAGCAAAATAAGTTTATTTAGTTATTTAACTTGTATTACAAAAAGACGGAGTTGCTATATTGCAGCTCCGTCTTTTAATGTCACACTTATACGGTAGCTATATTTGATAATTTCAATCCAATAAACACAGCAACCAGGCACGTTATAACATTAACTGCAATGTTCACACCTGCAGCAGTCCAATTACCTGATTGAATAAAGGTCAACGTTTCATTTGAAAAGGTCGAGAAGGTCGAAAGTCCTCCGCAAAGGCCCACGGCTAAGAATAGCTTTACCTGTGGCTGAAGTGGACTTGCAAGATCAAGCCCTGTTATAAAGCCAATAATCAAACCTGCAACAACATTTGCAGCAAACGTACCAACTGGCAGGTTAGGAATCCACTGTTTAAAGAGGACCCCCAACTGCCAGCGACCTAAACTACCCAGCGCTCCACCAAGAGCTACAGCTAACGCTTCAAACATAAAACGCCCCTACTCCAACTCGTGCGATCCCGTATACAGCTGGTAATACTCTCCATGCTTTGCAATAAGCTCATCGTGAGTACCGCGCTCAATAATACGACCGTGCTCCAGAACCATAATGGCGTCCGAATTACGAACCGTAGATAGCCTGTGAGCAATCACAAAGACAGTACGACCTGCCATTAGGCATCCATGCCCTTCTCGATAAGTGCTTCAGTACGCGTATCAATACTGGAAGTTGCCTCGTCCAAGATAAGCACGGGAGGATCGGCAATAGCAGCACGCGCAATTGCCAGAAGTTGCCTCTGACCTTGGGAAAGGTTAGCGCCGTCTGAGGTAAGTACGGTGTTGTAGCCACGTGGCATACGACGGATAAACTTATCTGCGTTTGCGATTTTTGCTGCAGCAATAACCTCGTCATCAGTAGCGTTCAACTTACCAAAGCGAATATTATCTGCAATGGTACCTGTGAACAGATGTGTGTCTTGCAAAACAATACCAAGCGAGGACCTTAATGCAGACTTCTTGATGTCATTGATTGGAATACCGTCGTAGGTGATGGTTCCGCTACGAACATCGTAGAATCGATTAATGAGGTTGGTAATAGTTGTTTTACCAGCGCCAGTTGAGCCGACAAACGCAATCTTCTGGCCAGGCTTTGCAAACAGGGTAAGATTTGCAAGGACCGTCTGATCATCGTCGTATCCAAAGGCCACGTCATCAAAGCGAACGTCTCCAGCAAGAGGGGTTTTCTCGTCAGATGGTGTGACCCATGCCCAGGACTCTTCTCCTGACTCATAACCGCTAACGCGAACCAGGTCAACCTTGCCCTCATCAACCTCGGGAGTCATCTCCATAACCGCAAAGATGCGCTCGGCACCAGCAAGAGCGGTAAGCAGGAAGTTGGAGAGCTGTGTGAACTGGTTAAACGGCATGGCTGCCTGGCGAACAAAGACCAGGTAGGAAGCAAGACTTGCAACGTCCGCGTGTCCGTTTACCGCAAGCAGAGCACCAACCACGGTGACCACGGCGTAATTGATATACGTCAACGAAACCGTAATAGGGACCATAGTTGCCGCATAACCCTGAGCACTTGTTCCAGAGTGCCGTAATTCCTCATTGACCTTTTGAAAATCGACAAAGTTGGCATCCTCGTGGTTAAAAACTTTAACCACTTTAAGACCAGAGATTGTTTCTTCTGCAAAACCGTTGAGAACACCAAGGCTCTTTTGCTGCACCGAATAATGTTTAGCAGAGCGCTTACTTGCATAGCGTGCATAAATCACAATCAAAACATCAAAGAGAACGGTAATAAGCGTCAGCTGCCAGTTAAGAACAATGAGCAATACAAGCGTGCCAACCATCTGAATAAACGCCAGAACAAGGTTGGCAAAGCTATTGTTAAGTGCCTCTGAGATGGTATCCACGTCATTTGTAAAAAAGCTCATGATATCGCCGCGGGTACGCTGGTCAAAGAATCTTAGGGGCAGCGATTCAATGTGCTCAAAAAGGTCTCGTCTGATGTCAAAAACAATCCTCTGAGCAGCACGAACCATAATTTGCGTGTAACCAACACTGGTAAGAGCGCCAATTGCATATACAACCGCTGTAAATACAATGAGGTTGGTAAATGCGTTTACGTCTCCCCTGCCTACTGCAGCAACAACAGGCTTAATCATGTAGGTGCCAAGAAGTGCCGTTAAACCGCTGATAGAAACAAGAAGCGCCACCAACATAAGGCGCTTCTTCGCATGACCTAAGTACGAGACAAACACTCTAATGGTATGTCCGATGTTTTGAGGACGTGCTCCTCCTGCGCGATTAGCCATGTGACACCTCCTTACCAGCAGCGTCAATGTCCGATTGACTACCGCCCATCTGCGACTCATACAGCTCTCTATAGATAGGGCTCTTGGCGAGAAGTTCTGTGTGAGTGCCGGTCATGTGAACCCTACCGTTATCAAGAACGACAATCTGATCTGAGTCCATAACCGAATTCACGCGCTGAGCAATGATGATTTTTTTGTCATGTCAGTAAGTTCAGCAAGGCCTGCACGAATCTTTGCGTCGGTTGCTGTATCAACAGCACTGGTAGAGTCATCAAAAATGATAATTTTTGGCTTCTTCAAAAGCGCACGCGCAATACAAAGGCGCTGCTTCTGGCCACCAGAAACATTGACGCCACCCTGACCAAGGTCTCCGTCCAAGCCACCAATCCTGTCAAGAAACTCATCAACACATGCAATAGAGCAGGCATGAAGCAGTTCCTCGTCAGTAGCGTTGGGATCTCCCCAGAGCAGGTTGTCGCGGACGGTACCGCTGAACAGCACATTTTTCTGAAGGACAACAGACACTGCGTCGCGAAGTGAAACAAGATTGTAGGAGCGGACGTCATTCTCGCCAACAAACACGGCACCTTCAGTTACATCGTACAAGCGCGCAATCAGCTGGATAAGGGTAGTTTTTCCGGAGCCGGTGCCGCCGAGAATACCAACGGTAGAGCCTGGCGCAAACGAAAGATCAATGTCTTCAAGGACGTCCTCTTCAGCGCTCTGGCTGTACTTGAACGATACGTTTTCAAAGCGTACTGCGCCATTCTTAACGTCAGTCAAACCGTGCTCTGGAGACTCAATAGCAGGCTCCTCGGAAAGAATCTCTCCGATTCGACGCACACTGGTAATGGCGCGAGCAGTAAGCAAGAACACGCCAGAAATCATCATAAGAGAGTTCATGATAAGCAATACGTAACTCATGAAGCCCGTAAGCTCACCAACACCCAGTCTGCCAGCCATAATCATCTGGCCACCAAACCAAAGAATAGCCACATTAGTGACATACATTGAAGCCTGGAAAATAGGCAGGTTTAAGACGGACGTGCCAAAGGTCTTTGTAGCAGTCTGCGCATACTGGGTATTAACTTTTTCAAAGCGCTCGGAGACATATCTTTCTCGGACATATGCCTTAATCGCTCGCACCGCGGCAAAGTCTTCCTGCAGTGCCTCGTTAAGCTTATCCATTGCGCCTTGCATAACGCGGTACAAAGGACCAACGCGCTTCACAATAAAGAAGAGTGCAATAGCCAAGAAAGGCAGCACGGCAAAATACACTACTGCCAGCTCTGGGCTCATAATAAACGCCATAACCAAGCCCATGACCAGCATAATTGGTCCACGCATAAACGGGCGTGTACCCATTGCAAAGGCGTTCTGAATAATGGTAACGTCCGACGTCAGTCGTGTGACCAGAGAGGATGAATCGTATTTATCAAGATTTGCAAAAGCAAACTCTTCCATACGACGATACTCATCTTGTCTGAGTTGAGCGCCCAGTCCCATAGCTGCCTTTTGCTGAGTAGCGAGCATAGCCAATGCCGGCAAACATGGCGAGAAGAGCAAAGACAACCATAACGGTACCGTTTACAAAAACAGTCTGAAGGTTGCCCTGCAAAATACCCTGGTCAACAATTTGAGCCATGAGTACAGGAATCACTAATTCGAGTAGGGACTCTGCAAACACGCAGAGTCCCGACATAACAAAATCCTTTTTATACGCGCCAAAGTGGTCCAAGATAACCTTTAACTCAGCACGAGCAGATGGAGCCTTTTCTTCTACAGAAGCATCATTCATTTTTAAAACACCACGTATCTTACTGTCTTGCTTTGCTTGATTTGCTTATGCCTCTTTTGGAAGCGTCTGAAGCGAAACCTCTTTGAGCTGCTCATTAGAAACAGGCGAAGGAGCGCTCGACATCAAATCAGAGCCAGAAGTAGTCTTTGGGAATGCCATGACATCACGGATAGAATCAGCACCTGCAAGCAACATGCATACGCGGTCAAGACCAAGTGCAAAGCCGCCCATTGGAGGTGCACCAAACGTCAAAGCCTCCATCAAGAAGCCAAATTGAGCCTTTGCACGCTCTTCTGTAAAGCCGAGTTTCTCCAGAATCTTAAGCTGCAGCTCAGCATTGTGAATACGCATTCCGCCGCCGCCAGCCTCAAAGCCATCCATGACAAAATCGTACGTATACGAGCCCATAGCCAGAGGGTCAGTGTCCAGAAGGTCAAGCTCATCCTCACGAGGAAGCGTAAAGGGCTGATGCTCAGAAGCGTAGGACTGAGTTTCCTCATCCCAGTGGAACAGAGGAAGTTAACAACCCAGAGGAAATCATGACCTTCTCGCGGTACATCCAAGACCTTTGCCATATGCAGGCGCATACCACCAAGAATCTCATCTGTCTCCAGGCGGCCGCCCACAGCAAAGAGAATCAAGTCCCCTGCCTCAGCAGACATCTCTGCACGCAGTGCCTCAAGCTCTTCTGGCGAGAAGAACTTGGTGATAGGACCTCCCACGGAGCCGTCCTCTTTGAAGGCAACCCATGCAAGTCCCTTGGCACCAAAGCCGGCAGCCACCTCGGCAAGTTTATCTACCTGAGAGCGTGGCCAGGTGCCTGCACCCTTAACGTTGATTGCCTTGACGTACTGGCCATCAGTTGTTGCGGCAGAGCTAAAGAGCTTAAAGCTGGACTGCTTGAAGACCTCGGAGACATCGTGGAGCTCCATACCAATGCGGGTATCAGGCTTATCGGAGCCGTAGGTATCCATTGCGTCCCAGTACTGAATCTTGCGCAGTGGAGCTGGGAACTCAATGCCCATCTTTGCAAATGCATTGCCCAGAATATCCTCAAGCTCGGCCATGACATCTTCCTCGCGGACAAATGCCATCTCCATATCAACCTGTGTAAACTCAGGCTGACGATCTGCACGAAGGTCCTCATCGCGGAAGCACTTAGTAATCTGGTAGTAGCGCTCAATACCGCCAATCATCAGCAACTGCTTTAGCAGCTGTGGAGACTGTGGCAGCGCATAGAAGTTTCCGCCCTGCATTCTGGATGGAACCAGGAAGTCACGAGCTCCCTCAGGAGTAGATTTGAACAGCGCCGGAGTCTCTACCTCGGTAAAATCACGCTTATGGAATGCCTCACGAAGCGCAAAGGCAAAA
Source organism: uncultured Atopobium sp. (assembly GCA_916438965.1). GTDB lineage: Bacteria > Actinomycetota > Coriobacteriia > Coriobacteriales > Atopobiaceae > Lancefieldella. Next base: position 947,887 of record CAKAGI010000001.1, read on the forward strand.
TCAGAGCGCATACGAAGATTCTGTGCCATCTGAGGACGACGCAGGTCAACATAGCGGTACCTCAAGCGAAGGTCCTCGTTAACGTCAATGTGGTTCTCAATTTGGAATGGTGGAACAGCGCTCGTATTAAGAACCTCAATCTTTGAAGCAAGTACTTCTACCTCACCGGTAGCAAGAGCCTCATTGGTCTGACCTTCAGAACGATGCTGAACCGTACCAGAAATCAAAACAGGCCACTCAGGACGAATAGTCTCTGCAGTTGCAAATGTTTCTGCATCAACATCTGGGTCAAACAGAATCTGAGTCAAACCCTCGCGGTCACGGAGGTCAACAAAAATCAGACCACCAAAGTCACGACGACGCCAAACCCAACCAGTGAGCGTAACGGTCTGACCGATATGCTCTGCACGAAGCTCTCCGCAGGTATGCGTATGCATGCTGTGCAAATCGGCAGCTGCGTGAGCGGAATAATTCTGGGGGTTTCTGAGGAACAATCCATTTTTTTATCCTTTCGTCTTTGCTTCCCTGTGCCAAATCGGAAAGCGCCTTCAAGACGGCAAAAACGCGTAGACGGCGCGTTCTTGCTCATAGATAAACCATTGTACTCCTATTCAATTAGAGCACTTTAATCATTTGAATTAATTATCTCTTCACTCTGAGCTTATAAAGCAAAAGAGTCTTAATGCTCTTCATTTGTATAATCCACTCTCTTTAGTGCACTTCCTGAAAAAAGCAATGCAATTATGCTGATTATTAAGAAAAAAACCAGTAATCCCCAGTCAAAAATATCCAATCATTACATCTCTTATTAATTCCAGTTGATATGTCAGTGGGTTACATCTTGATATAACTTGAAGAATCATAGGAGCATTATCAAGAGAATAAAATAGTGGTGCGGCAAAAAAATCAAAGGCGTCATTACTACACTCAAAAATAAAAATCTCGCTGTTTGTAATCATTAATTAGCAATGCAATACAGGAAAAAAATTGATGTCCAGAATACAATGAAAATACACAGCAACAAAAACATGCCAATAACTTGCCAAAGACTTATCTGCATACCAGTAATCATTGAAATAGCCAAAAGAATTATTAATTGAAGTAGTGTTACTACAAAAGGAAGTGTTGAAATGCCCAACACATAACACTCAGGATTAATACCACTCTCAAGTTTAATCGGCAAAATATTCCATCGCTTATCTATAACCAACCTATAGACACTTTGATTCATTTGTTGAAATAAGCACATAATCAAAAATGCCAGCAAATGCAAATGACAAAAAGGACATATACTGTCCATGAAAATATATATCTCCAAATGTTGACTGAATTCCTATTGCATAAAAAAACATAATACAAAACTGGAGTCAATAAGCTGCTATATATTATGTGTTTATTTGACTTAAGTGCATTAAGCTCTGTTTCTACAACGATGACAAATGATGAAAGACCAAAACTTTCTTTTTTAAAATTCATTATCAGATCCTTCCAAAATTATTTGTCTCAGTGTCAAATTATTAAAAAGTAATATTTTTTTATTGAAACAAGTTCCTGTAACTTACCGATAAGAACAGGCAGCTTAAGAAAATAATCTTCACGTATTGTTATTTCATTTTCTTCAATCAAACAAGGGCAACAAGACATTAAATCACTTTGATTGTTAAGCGATAACAATCCATCAAAAAGTAATTCGCGCTAATTTTTTTCATAAGAGTACTGTAAAAAGAAGTCGGAAATTTTTACCGAAAAAAATTTTTAATTTACCATCTTCTATTAATAAAACCTGATCACAATACTCCTCCAACAAACCAAGATCATGTGAGGAAACAAGTACCGTACAGTTTCTGTTATCACATTCTTTTTCTTAAATATTTAAATAAATTATCCCCTTTGATTACATCCAGCCCGGAGGTTGGCTCATCAAGAATAAGAAAATTTGGTTTATGAACCAACGCTCTTTGCAACCTGCAGAAGCTGCTGTTGTCCTCCAGATAAGCCATCAGGTAAAGATTTTTTTCAAACTCAGACAATCCAAGAAAATTTATGATCTTATGAGTACTTTCCTTAGCATCGCTAGATGTTTGCCCACTTAATCTTGCACCAAGGTACACATTGTCAAAGACATTTAAATACCAATCGATTGATTGTTTCTGTAGACAAACTCCAACATCTCTAAAGGGTATCTCTTCTTCAACAATAATTTTTTTCCGTCATACTTCTTTTAATAGTCCAGCAACCAAATTCAAAAAAAGTTGATTTGCCTGCACCATTCTTACCAATTACCGCTATAAATTCACCTTTAGAGATTTCTAAAGAGAAATTCTGAATTCCTTTATCGGAATTATGATAATGATATGATACATCATCAAATTTAATAGATTTCATTCTATCTTTCCTTCTCTATATACTCTTTGAGTATTCTTAGACAGTCTTCTAGCGAAACAGCATTTTCTTTTAGACAAAAATAAAACTAAACTTATTATAGACATAGTCTTTAGTAGCCTTAATTTTATCTATAACAAAAAGGAGTACAAATGAGTTATAAAGCCGCCGTTTTTTGATCTTGATGGCACATTACTCAACACTATAGATGATCTTGCTTGGGCAACAAATTATGCCCTTGAGCAATTTGATATGCCTACTTATACCGTTGATGAAGTACGTCAAATGGTTGGAAATGGAGTTGCAAAACTAATTCGCGATGCTGTACCAGAAGATACAGACGATGCAACATATCAACAAGTACTTGCATGCTTTAAGAAGCACTACGCTGATCACAGCTTGGATAACACTGCACCCTACCCTGGCATCCTTGATGCGGTTGGTGCGCTCAGAGCAACTGGCGTTAAATGCGTTGTTGTTTCCAACAAGCCAGACTTTGCTATTGCAGATTTAATGAGCAATTTCTTCCCAGGTAGATTTGACTTTGCTCTGGGTCAGCGAGATGACCTTAAAAGAAAGCCTGATGCTGAGCCTGTCCATTACGCTCTTGCCCAAATTGGTGTTGATCCTCAAAATGCTGTCTATATTGGAGACTCCGAAGTTGATGTTGCAACAGCACACAACAGTGGCATGCCTTGCATTAGCGTTACCTGGGGATTTAGAGATAAAGAAACGCTTCTAGCTGCAGGTGCTACCACACTTTGCAATACAGCAGAAGAAATGGTGCAAGAAATTCTCAAATAGTAGCACTAAAAATGCAACCATCCGTTCATTGCCGTTGAGCGAGAAAAAACGTCCGCTTGCCTATGCCTCTCAATTCATCTGAATAAGCGTATTCTGAGGGCGGTATAGTCAATAAAAGTGCGTCCATAATTTACGCGCAAGCGACGTGGAAAGGATTGCATCATGGGCAAGAAAAGTTCTGAGGTTCTCCAGATTTCTTACGAAGACCTGGTAGAGTACCTGCACAGTAATCACTCTGTGTACATGCAAGTCGGACACCAGGTTTATTACCTCACTGATGTCAATTTTGAGGCATGGAGAGCTCAAGACACCAGCATCAGAAACTCAAAGAACCACTTTGTAGATTGTTCTGAATTAGTTCCTACAGTAGATGAATTTCTCGCGCTTCCTTTTATTAATGGAAAAACAATTAAAGACGTTTTTGCACATGCAACGTTCTATGCATCCATGAAGAATGAAAAGTCTGAGTAATTCAAAATAATCACTATTTAGTTGAATACCTCTCAGCTGAAACTAAAAGGGCCTGTTAACCACAGGTCCTTTTTTTATTACCTGGTAGATTACCTTATTGATCTACATTCCCTTACAAAAAAACGCCGATGAAGTGCACCGGCGTTTTACGTTTAATTGAGAAAATATGACTACTCAACAGGCTTCTGAACCTCAAGAACCTCGGCAATCTCAACCTCGGCAGAAACGGTGCCCGCAAGCTCTGAAATAAGATCGTTGTACTTATTCGCAGAAGCTAGCTCAGAAGAAGCAGTCTTTGCATAGCGCTTAACTGCTGCGGCGGCACGGTTAACGGCACTCAGGGTACCAGCGCCACCAACGCATCCTCCTGGGCAAGCCATGCCCTCAAGAAGATAACCTGGATATTTACCCTTAACGGCATCCTTGAGCATAGCTCGGCACTCAGCAAGGCCGTCAACAGCCATGATAGGTACTTCTTTATCAGGGTACTTCTGGTGAATGACGTTTACTACGGCACCTGCTACGCCGCCAGCAACTGCAAAGGCGCGACCGTCATGAGAAGCGTTTTTCAAAATCGGAGTTGTCGTCATTGAGCTTGGTGTAATCAATACCCTTAGACTCCATCATTCCTGCAAGCTCCTCAAAAGTCAGAACAAAATCAACCTCTGACTTAACGGAACGACGCAGTGCCTCAAGTTTCTTAGCGGTGCATGGTCCAATAAAGACAATCTTGGACTCTGGATTTTGTTTTTCTTACCAAACGAGCAGTCAGAACCATTGGAGTAAGTGCCATAGAGATAGCATCAGCATGCTCTGGATGCTCTTTTTTAGCCATCGCAGACCAGGAAGGACAGCAGCTTGTTCCCATAAATGGCAGCTTTTCTGGGACTTCTTTGACAAAGTCTTCTGCTTCCTGAACAGTACAGAGGTCAGCACCGGTTGCTACCTCTTCTACCTCGGCGAATCCCATCTCCTTGAATGCCTCACGAAGACGACCAACGCTGCCCTTGCCAAACTGACCAACAAATGAAGGAGCCACAATTGGAACAACGGTGTAACCCTCATTGATAGCCTGAATTACCTGGAAAATCTGGCTCTTATCGGCAATAGCACCAAAGGGGCAGTTAACCAGGCACTGACCACAAGAAACGCACTTCTCGTAATCAATGTCTGCACGACCATGCTCGTCAGAGCCAATAGCGTCCATGCCACAAGCAGCAGCGCAAGGACGTACGTGGTGATGAATTGCCTGGTACGGACAAACCTTAAAGCACATACCGCACTGAATGCACTTCTCTTGGTCAATATAGGCCTTTTTATCTACGAAGCTAATTGCCTCTTTAGGACAAATCTCTCGACAAGGATGTGCAAGACAGCCCTGGCATGCGTCGGTAACGCGATACACATTGTCCTCGCATGCGTTGCACGCAAACTTGACAATGTTAATAAGAGGTGGCTGGTAATAAACCTCTGGTCGAGAAGCCTCTTCCAAGCCATCGGATATTTGCTCAGGATGATCAACGCCCTGCATAGGCATGCCCATAGTCATGCGGATGCGCTCACCAACAATGGCGCGCTCTAAGAAGACGCTCTCGCGATACGTTGCAATATCACCTGGAATAATCTTGTAAGGAAGCTCTTCCATCTGACGAGCAATTTCATCAACGCTCTTGTCTGCTTTGTCGTACGCAAGCGTTGAAACCTCTTTAAATACCTTCCTGCGAATTTCAGTCAGGTTGGTATAGACACCTCGCATTGTGCCAGGCATTTCTCCCCCTCCTCATTCACTTTATGCACGTCTGGGTAACGTAATTGCACAAAATGAAAATATGTTGCTGCCTCAAAGTATGTACTATAAGTCCTTCTCGAGGACATCAAAATAAGAAAATCGCTCTGGAATGTCCGTTTTAATCACAATTTTTGCGCTCGTGACTGGATGAATAAATTCAACGCGATATGCATGCAGCATTAACGGCTGCGCTTTATGTTTCTTTTTTGCTCCGCGCTGCAAAGAAGACACTCTTCCGTATAACGCATCTCCTACCAGAGGAAATCCAAGTGACGAGAGATGCACTCTAATTTGATGCCTTCTTCCTGTCAGCAAATTGACCAACAACAAGCTTTGAGTCTGACCTTGTGCTGTCGATACAGCCTTAACAAGCCGTACTTCTGTTTGAGAGGACTTGCCTGTGTCAGAAATTCTCATCTTCTGAGCGCTATGTCGGTCTTTTCCAATTGCCTTATCTATCAGCAATTTATTTGGCTCAAACGCTCCCCTAACGGCAGCCAAATACTCTTTGGAAAGCTCCTTAGAGGCAATAAGCTGGTCAAACTGCGGCTGCGTTTCTTTTTTGAGCGAGAAAAGCACTATGCCCGTAGTCTCCTTATCAAGACGATTGAGAGCTTGAACCTGAGAAAGATCTACCTCTCTTGAGCCCTCAAGTGCACGGAGTTTCTCGCAAACTAGCTCGGTTAACGAGGGTTCATTAGTGCCGTCTGCATGAACGATAATTCCCGCGGCTTTATTTACGGCAAGCAGATACTCATCTTTATACAAAATCTCAAGATTACTGTCAGTCTGAGGCGCATCCATGCTACTCACCTCGCTTAACCACATACCGCTGCTCAGAAAGCACCTGAGCAAATGACTCAATTGTGCTCCACACATGATCGGTGCGTCGCCAAGCAACACTGACCGAATATGACATCTCTTTTCCTAGCTCAATAATGTGGAGGCCTGATGTTTCAAAGTCGTAGTAAGAAGATGCCACCAACTCCGATGGTAAGAAACACGCGCCAACTCCTCTCATAGCAAGGGCCAAAAGCGTCTCGGAGTTTCTGGACATAACCTTGATGGTAGGAGAAATGCCCGATGCCGCAAACGCATGGCGAGCAAAACTACCTGCGATGTCTCGTTTACCAACCGTTAAGAAGGGGCAAGCTTCCAAAGCCGTGAGCTTTCCCGTCTTTTTGACTTGCGAGACAACCGAATCAACCTTATCTGCATATAAAGACTCAAGAAGCGCTTGAGAGACAGCCAGAACGATCTTCTCGTCAAACAGCTTTTTAACAACAAGGTCATATGATGTGGAATTGACGGTTGCAACAATCAAGTCAAGCTGGCCTTCGGACAGCCACTCAACTAGCTCGTCATTCTCGCCCTCGTCAAGCTCAATGGAGATGTTTGGGTGCAGTTTTTGGAAAGCGGCAATAGAGCGCGGCATGATAATGTGGCCTCGTGTGGCGGTGACACCAACGCGTAAGCGACCTCGCTCATTGCCTGCAATATCAAGAAATTCTTGGTCCATGGCACGACGCTGCGCTTGAAATCTACGTGCATAGCGCAAGAACTCTTCTCCTGCAAACGTTAGAGATAACGGAACCGTACGTTCTAGCAGCTTAGAGCCAAGTTCTTTTTCTGCAGCAGCAATATTTGCCGAGAGCGTTTGCTGGGTTACGTTCAGGCGTTCAGCTGCTTTGGTGAAGCTTTTTTCTTCTGCAATGGCGACAAAATAATCCATGGTCTGAAAAATTCATTTTTGCTCCCACTGAATTACAAAAATTACTTGTAATTATAACCATTGAAAACAGTTGGACTTCAACTTTTTAGTTACCTACTCTATTTACATAAGAAATTCGTTTGGAGTGGATGCATGGTAGAGCTAATAGTACTAAGTGCCTTTGCGGTGATGCTCATCGTAGGTACAGCCCTATCTTTTCCCCTTACGTCTATCCTGATCATTGGTTTCTTCCTCTTTTTTGGTTACGGACTTTCTCGTAAAATCTCCGCAAAAAAGCTTTTATTAGCAGCCTTTGAATCTGTCTGGGAAGTTAAAACAATCATTGCACTGTTTGCTGTGGTTGGCGCTATGAGTGCTGCCTGGCGTGCAGCTGGAACTATTCCAGAAATTGTCAGCATTTCTGCTTCGCTTATTTCTCCGTCTATCTTTATTCTTGCAACATTTTTTTGCTCTGCACCATGATGTCCATGCTTCTGGGTACCGCATTTGGTACTGCTGCAACCATGGGAATCATCTGCATGTCTATTGGTAAGGCAATTGGAGCAAGTGAGTTCTTTATTGGTGGCGCTGTTCTTGCGGGTAGCTACTTTGGAGATCGTTGCTCCCCTATGTCAACCAGTGCAATCCTTGTTTCACAGCTCACCGATACCAATCTATCCAAGAACATTAACCGCATGCTTCGAACCAGCGTAGTGCCTTTTATTGCCGCATGCGCTATCTATGTAGCGTGGGACTTCTTTATGGCAAACACGGGAACTATCCCTGATGTCACGGGGCTTCTCAGCCGCTCCTTTAGGCTCTCTTTAATTTCACTCACACCAGCACTTCTTGTGATTGTTTTTCGCTTCTTAAGGTTGATGTCATTGTTACCATGGCATCCAGCCTGGTACTTGCTTGCATTCTCTGCGTTACCATTCAGCGCGTCCCTCTTGCCGACCTGCCAGTCATTTTTGCTCTTTGGCCTTCGTGCTCCAGGTGCTACCGTTGCAAACATGGTTAATGGTGGCGGCGTTTTTTCCATGATGAACGTTTTGACAATTGTCACCATTTCTTCAAGCTACGCTGGTCTTTTCCAGACGACTGGACTGCTTCGCCGTATGTGCCAGCTGGTAGCTGACCTCTCCGATAACTCCACGCCTTTCTTTGGCGTTCTGATTACCAGCATGTTTACCTCAATGGTTTCTTGTAACCAGACGCTGGCTATTATGCTTACAAACGATCTATGTGAGAACGCAGAAAACTCTTCCAGTGCCCTTGCTTTGGATATCGAGAATAGCGCCGTAATTCTTGCTCCTCTGGTACCGTGGTCTATTTCAAACATCTCGGTACTCTCTGCAATTGGTGCACCTTCCATGAGCCTTCTGGCTGCGAGCTTCCTTTATTTGCTGCCTCTTTGGACTCTGGGGATTTCCCTGTGGCTCCATCGCCGCCCAACAAAAATTGACGGTCATCGTGCACGTTGGCTTGGCCTTACCTCTGACGATGTCCGCAGCTGCTCATCGCCTCGCGTGCAGGACGAAGACACAACGAATGCGACTGCAAGCCTTCCTGCTGTAAAAGTTGCCTAACAAAACAAAACCTCTCATGCCTAAGACATGAGAGGTTTCAATTTAACTTCCAGTCCTATTTGCTACTGTCTTGCTTTAACCTCAGCAACGAGCTGGTCAGCAGGTACCTGTACCTGCTCGTGAGACTCCATATCACGAAGGGTTACCGCACCAGCCTCAACCTCATCTGGACCAATAACCACGCAAAGCGTTGCGCCCATCTTATCTGCCTGCTTAAACTGAGCCTTCAGCGAACGGCCCGTACGATCAGCCTCGCATCTAATGCCAGCCTCACGCAATGCCAACACAGTATCAAATACAACAGGAGCCTGCTCAGCACCTGCGCAAGCAACATACACACAGCTTGGAGCTGCTGGCTCAGCTGCAACACCAAGAGCTTCCAGCGCCAGCATAATGCGCTCAAAGCCAACAGCAAATCCAACGCCTGGGGTTGGCTTTCCGCCTTCAAGCTCAACAAGACCGTCATAACGGCCACCGCCGCCAATAGCGCCAACGCCAGCGTTTGGAATCTCTACCTCAAAGACAGTACGTGTGTAGTAATCCAAACCGCGAACAAGCGTTGGATCCTCAACATACGAAATACCAGCAGCGTCCAAATATGCCTTGACTTGCTCATAGTGAGCGCGGCAATCATCACACAGATTGTCAGAAATGAGTGGTGCGTCCTTCATAACCGCGTGACAGCTCTCATTTTTGCAGTCAAATGCACGAAGTGGATTAATCTCCGCACGCTCCAGACAGTCCTCACACATCTCATCCTTGTGATCAAGAATGAACTGCTTGACCTTCTCGCGATATGCAGGGCGGCACTCCGCGTCACCCATAGAGTTAATCATGAGCTTCATATCAGCTGGCGAGAAACCCATCTGCTCGTAAAACTTCATCAACATGATAATGGACTCTGCATCGGCAGCTGGATCAGAAGCTCCAAGCCACTCAACGCCCACCTGGTGGAACTGGCGCAGACGGCCTTTCTGAGGACGCTCTCCCCTGAACATTGACTCGGCGTACCAAAGTTTTGCAGGAGTTCCTCCTTGTGGCACAAAGTTGTGCTCAACGGCAGCACGGACCACACCAGCAGTTCCCTCAGGACGCATAGCCATGCGCTGACGAGGTTTAAGACCGGACTCATTACCGGTAGCTAGCAAATCATCAAGTAGCGCGCCAGAAAAGACGCGGAACATCTCTTTGCGTACCACGTCGGTTGACTCGCCAATACCGTGAACAAAGGTGTCTACCTGCTCAAGTGCAGGAGTCTCAATGCGGTCAAAGCCATAAGTACCAAACAGATGACGGGCAACATCTTGCATATGCTCCCAAGAGCGCATATAGCCGCCGTAAAGATCTTCGGTACCTTGAATTCTCTGACCCATGAATCCTCCTTGTTACAAACATAGATGTTTCTAGTTTACCCATGAGAGACAGCTCTGGCGTAGAAAAGCTTTTATAACTTTTGAAACCTATGAAAAAATCCGATTATTTTCTAGAAAACGTGAAAAAGTGTGTATGTGAGGGTTGCTTTTTAATTCCTACCATTTAGTATGAATTAGCGGATTTTGGGGTATGACAAAAACATCGGTGACATTGGCGTTTGTCTTTGCCACAAAACCGCACTAGCACAAGGTTTTGCTCGCCCTAGAGCTGCCCAAACTTGCTAGTCACAAACGTATCACGTGCTTGCACGTAGAGATATTTGGAGAGATTTATGGCAACTGAACTACTCCGTATAAACGGAATTTCTGCAGGTAATGAGGAGAAATCCATCCTTCATTCAATTAATCTGAGCATTGGTGATGGCCAGGCTCACGTTTTGATGGGACCTAACGGCGCAGGTAAATCAACACTTGGCCGCGTCATTATGGGTGATCCTACCTATAAGATTACCGAAGGTTCTCTTATCTTTAACGGCGAGGATGTAACTGAGCTTGCTGCAGATAAGCGCTCCCTTGCGGGCATCTTCCTCTCCTACCAGGCACCTGTTGAGGTTCCTGGCGTTCCTCTTTATTCATTCCTGCGTACCATTACACAGATGCGCCCTGAGCTTAAGATGACCGCTCGTCAGTTCCGTCAGCGTGTCGGTCAGATTTCTGATCAGCTTGAGCTTGACCAGGGCTTCTTGATGCGTGAGCTTAACGTTGGCTTCTCTGGTGGCGAGAAGAAAAAGGTTGAGATGCTCCAGCTTTTGCTGCTCCAGCCTAAACTTGCCATTCTCGACGAGACAGACTCTGGCCTGGACGTTGACGCGCTCTCTGTTGTTTCAAAGGGCATTCAGGCCTATCGCGAGGCCTGCGACGGCTCTCTGCTCATCATTACTCACAACACCCGCATTCTTGAGCGTCTTGAGATTGACCGCACTCACGTTATGGTTAAGGGTCACCTGGTGGCAGACGGTCCTGCTGACCTTATCAACCAGATTGACCACGAGGGCTTTGAGCGTTTTGAGAACCAGTCTGATGAGGGCGGTGCTAACTAGTGAGCGAGAAGAAGCGATCTGAGGTCGCTGACGTAGACCGCTCGCTTTACGACTTCACCAAGTCCGAAGAGGGTTACGAGCGCTACGATGATGGCCTTACACCAGAAATTGTGCGTGCTATTTCCGAGAAAAAAGAAGAGCCCGAGTGGATGCTCCAGATGAGGTTGTCGGCTCTGGAAACCTATCACCAGCGCCAGATGGCTACCAACTGGGGACCTTCTATTGCAGGTCTGGATTTGAATCATATCTCCACGTATGTCTCGCCAAAGACTCAGCAGGCAAATAGCTGGGACGACGTACCTGAGGATATTAGGGATACCTTTGATCGTCTGGGAATTCCACAGGCAGAGGCAGAGAGCCTTGCTGGTGTTGGTGCTCAGTACGATTCTGAGATTGTCTATCACAACATGCGTGAGGAAGTTGCTGAGCAGGGTGTTATTTACACCACTATTGAGGATGCTCTTCATGATCCACAGTGGGAGCCTGTTGTTAAAGAGTACTTTGGCAAGCTGATTCCTCCTTCAGACCACAAGTTTGCGGCACTGCACTATGCCGTGTGGTCTGGCGGTTCTTTTGTCTATGTTCCTAAAAATGTCACTCTGGACTACCCACTTCAGAGCTACTTTAGGCTTAATGCCCAGGGTGCTGGCCAGTTTGAGCACACGCTTATTATTGTTGAGGAAGGCGCTGACCTGCACTTTATTGAGGGCTGCTCCGCACCTAAGTACTATGCAGCAAACCTCCATGCAGGAGCTGTAGAGCTCTATGTTAAGGACGGCGCTCGTCTGCGCTACTCGACCATCGAAAACTGGTCCAAGAACATGTACAACCTCAACACCAAGCGCGCCATTATTGGCAGCAATGCAAAGATGGAGTGGGTCTCGGGCTCTTTTGGTAGCCACGTTTCCTACCTCTATCCTTCTACGATCATGAATGGCGATTCTTCTAACTGCGAGTTCACTGGTATTACGTTTGCAGGCGCTACGCAGGACCTGGATACAGGCTGCAAGGTGATTATCAACGGCTCCAATAACTCAGCAAACGTTGACACTAAATCCATCTCCAAGGACGGTGGCGTCAACACTTTCCGCTCAGCCGTGACCGTTGGACGTAAGGCAGAAAACGCTCGCGTGGCGTTCTCGTGCCAGTCTCTGATGCTGGATAACATCAGCCGTTCCGATACCATCCCAGAGATGGATGTCCGCAATGCAACTGCTCAGATTGGCCACGAGGCAACTATTGGCCGTATTTCTGACGACACCGTTTTGTACCTGATGAGCCGCGGCTGCTCTGAGGCTGAAGCTCGCACCATGGTAGTAAACGGATTTGCAAACCCTGTCTCAAAGGAGCTTCCAATGGAGTACGCCGTTGAGATGAATAACCTGATTAAACTTGAGATGGAAGGAGCGATTGGCTAATGGATAACGTTTTGATTAATCGCGCCAACGTTCCTGCAGCTCAGACATGGAACCGTCTACGCGCTAACTCACTGTCAGTTTCTGTCCCCAATCACGCTGACGCAGGCACAGTATACCTGCCTCTACCTCGTCTTTTTGAGCGTATTGAGTGTGGAATGGGCCAAGAGGTTACCGACTACGTAGAGTCTCAGGCATTCAAGTCCGATTTCTACAATGTTCCCGCTCATACCAAGCGAGAAGAGCCTATTGTTGTTGCCATTTCTGCAGCTCAAAATCAGTGTGCTAACACCGGCATCATTGTGCGCAAAGGTGCCGAGGCTACCGTAGTTATCGCTGCGTTTGCAGGCGATGTTGACGGCGACGCACCTACAGGCAGCGACGCGAACGACGACGCACTGCCAACCAGCGCTGCGCTCACCCGCATTGTGGTTGAGGCTGGTGCAAAGCTGCACCTTATTGAGATGCTTGGCGTCAATGAGGATCAGCAGCACCTTGAAAGTGTTGGCCTTGAGATTCACCAGGACGCTGCTGTTGACGTTAAGCAATACGCTCTGGGTGGATCAACCATTGGCCTTGGACTCACTGCTAACTTAGTTGGCGCTCGAGCTCGCCTTGACCTTAACAATCGCTATCACGCTACTCACGAAGAGACGCTTGATATCAATCACCTGGTACGCATGCGTGGCACCTCTACGCGCGCGCAGCTCACCGAGTCTGGCGTCCTTAACGAAGCAGCTAAGAAGACGCTTCGCGCAACCATCGATCTTGTCCGCGGTGCAAAGGATGCCCAGGGCAACGAGATTGAAACGGTTATGATTCTTGGTGACGACGTTGTCAACAAGACCATGCCTGTTATTCTCTGTGATGAAGACGATGTTGCTGGTAACCACGGCGCTACTATCGGATCCGTCTCCCCTGAGCAGCTTGATTACCTTGCGGCTCGAGGACTTTCTCACCAGGCTGCTGAGCAGCTGTTTATACGCGCTCTCTTTGAAGACGCCATCATCAACGCGCCTGAGGAGATTTCCCACCGCGTGGCTGTTGAGCGTTGCGAGGCTGAGCTGGGCGCAGAAATTGCTCACGACTATGACGAAGCTGCAGCTAGCAACGATGCGACTGGCAGCGATGGCAGGAATTCCAGCGCTGAAGTCGATTCCAGCAAAGGTGGTGTCGCGTAATGACCGACGCAGAAATTGCTCAAATTACCGATAACCCTTACAAGGCAGATTTTCCAATTCTGGCAGCAAATCCCGAGGTAGCTTACTTGGACAGCGCTGCTACTTCTCAGCGTCCCCGTGCGGTTATTGAGGCGCAGTCTGACTTCTACGAGACCATGAACGCAAACGCACTGCGCGGATTGTACCGTTGGAGCGTGGAAGCGACCGCAGCTATCGAGGGAGCTCGTGCTTCAATTGCAAAGTTCATTGGAGCTGTCGATAAAAACGGCAAGCCAGAAAGCCAGCAGATTATCTTTACGCGCAACACTTCTGAGGCGCTTAATCTGGTTGCTTCAAGCCTTGGCCGCTATGCACTCAAGCCAGGCGATGACGTGGTCATTTCCATTATGGAACACCACTCCAATATCATCCCATGGCAGCAGATTTGTAAAGCTACCGGCGCTAATCTGGTGTACCTGCGCATGAATTCGCAGTACCAGATTACCCCTGAAGAGATTGCGTCGAAGATCACCGAGCGCGCAAAGATTGTATCTGTCACACACGTCTCCAACGTATTGGGCACCCGCAATGACATCAAGGCCATTGCCAAGCGCGCACACACTATGGGCGCATACATGGTTGTCGACGCCGCCCAATCCGCACCTCACATCCCTATTGACGTGCATGATCTTGACTGCGACCTGCTGGCTTTCTCGGCACACAAGATGTGTGGACCTATGGGTATTGGCGTGCTCTGGGGTCGCGCTGAGCTGCTTGATGCCATGCCACCGTTCCTTACCGGCGGCGAGATGATTGATTCCGTCACCGAAACCAGCGCTGTTTGGGCTCCTGTTCCCGAGAAGTTTGAGGCAGGCACGCAGGACGCCGCAGGTATCTATGCTACCGGCGCCGCTATCGAATACCTCAACGGCTTGGATATGGCAAAGATCGAGAAGCGAGAAGAACTTCTCGCCAGGTACTTGGTGCAACAGCTGTGCACGCTGGACTTTGTTGACATCGTTGGCTCTAAGCTGGGACAAAACCATGTGGGCGCTGTAGCGTTTAACGTGCACGGTGTTCATCCGCACGACGTCTCGAGCATCCTAGACATGAATAACGTTTGCATTCGCGCTGGTCATCACTGCGCCGAGCCGCTTCTGATTGAGCTGCACGAGTCCAGTACCTGCCGCGCATCTGTTGCGTTCTACAACGATAAACACGATATTGACCAGCTCGTCGAGGGTCTTAGCCAGGTATGGAAGATCTTTGGCAGCGCGGTCAGCAACAAATAAAACAAGGAGTTGAAATAAGTGGCAGCAAACGACCTGTATAACGCTGAGTTTATGGACCACGTTTCTCACCCCGATTACAAATACCAGATGGATAATCCAACTGTCTCCCACGAGGGTGTTAACCCTTCTTGTGGCGATGAGCTGACGTTTTCCGTGCGTATTGAGAACGGAAAGATTGCCGAGGCTGCTTTTGTGGGCAGCGGATGTGCGATTTCTCAGGCATCAGCCGACATCATGAGCGATCTGATGATTGACCGCACTCCAGAAGAGGCCATTGAGCTTTGCAAACTCTTTGGACGCATGATTCGCGGAGAAGAGACCGACGAGGCTGTGCTTGACCAGCTGGAAGATGCCAACATTCTGCACGACATCGCTCACATGCCCGCACGCGTTAAGTGCGCCGAGCTGGCATGGCATACGCTCGAGGAGATGCTTGAGGCTCACAACAGCGGTTCTGCTGCAGCCGGCACGTCTACCACCGAGGACGGCGAGTAGCAGTGGCTGGAATGTTCTCTACAAAGGGAATGTACGCACTCCGCGCAATGGCTGACCTGGCTGTTCACGAAGGATGGGTCTCGCTGGGCGACGTTTCCGAGCGCCAGAACATCTCGCGCAAGTACCTTGAGCAGGTCATTGCCCTGATGCACAAGGCGGGCTACGTTGAGAGCCTGCGCGGAAAGGGCGGCGGCTATCGCCTCATGCGCAAGCCCGAGGACTACACGCTGGGTGAGATTCTTCGCGCAGCCGAAGGCAATCTTGCGCCCGCTAGCTGCTTGAACTGCACAAACACCACCCTCTGTCCCCAGATGGAGTCCTGCACCACCATCAACATTTGGCGCGACCTTGGCCGCATGACCTCCAGTTTCCTGGACAGCAAGACGCTCGCGGACATCGCCCGCAACGAAGGCAACATGCACGTCTCCCCCACCGACAACCCTACCGCTGAGTAAAAGTTTAAACTGCGGTTTTATTGTCGTGTACGGTGGGGCTTTCATGGCAAGAGGGCTCTGGAGTGCACCGGGTTTCTCGCGAGAAGAACGTGCTGGGTGCGCCGAATGCAAGCCGAGTGCGCGCTGGATGTGTGCCGAGTGCGTGCCTGATTTCTGCAAAGAATCTGTAAATTTTGCCTGAAAACACCAAAGAATCTGTGGATTTGCCTGATTTCATTAAAGAATCTGTGTCAGATTTACAGATTCTTTGCACTTTTCAGGCAACTTAAAAGGGTCACAGACTCGCTTGTTCTGAATTTAGCAGAGCTTTTCTAGTTCACTCCACAATTTGATTCTTTTAGCTCTTTCCATTTTTCTGCGATCAGATGATGTATGTCTTCTTGGAATTTCAAGTTGATTTCTAATTGAATTAAACATGTTATCCATAAAAAAACGATGTCATCATACTCAGCTTTTTCCAATAACAAATTCCATTATTCCAGCTGAAACGAGTTCGTTATTACGCCGATAGTCGCGCGTTGAAACCTCTGCTAATTCATGTACGGCCCCATTGTATTCAATGGCTGCTTGTCTATTTGTGTCTGCATCGTAGTTACCCTTTGAAAGCAATAGATCGATAGCCCTTGTTTTCTCTGTAAGTACTCTGCTCTTTAATTGCTGAATCCTTACTTCCTTATTTAGCTCAACCTTAGGAATTGCATAACCACCTGCGGACACAGGTAGCGAAGCGCGAAGAGCAAGTTTGACTTCCATTGGAGAAGCAGCATTATCAAAAGAATACGATGATGCTAATCTTGCATTACTTATTCCGTTACATCTAGAAACTGAGGATAAATAATGCTCAAAGTCTACCTTTTGAAAAACTGGATCATACCAATTAGATCTCAATTCAGAGGTAGATGGGTCGATAACATACCTACCTTGGAATTCTGAAATTAGCATCACTGTTTCTAGTAATGTTTGTTCTTGGGCCATTTCAATCATGAGTTCAAAAGGTGATGCCACTTTAATTAGTGATTTCCCAAGAATTAGCTCCATACTTGGTGTTTGCGCAAAATGAGACGAAGTGTGAAATTTTATTCTGTTCGATTGGTAGGTATTTTTCTTCTCGTCAACTACCAACTCAATTGGCTCAGTCAGCATTATTCCTAAGCTAGAAAATACCTTCTCCTTGATTTGACCAGGCTCCAAAGTTAAAAACTCTGTATGAATTCCGGTACTCGAAGAGTCATGGTGAATCAATCCGTGACCCTTAATTCTCATAGCACGGAATAATTGTAGAGCGGTTGTATGTGATAGATAAAATTCCATGAACACATAGTATTTTCTTAAGAAAAACTTGCAACTTACGTCGCTGATTGTAGATAAGTGATATTTCTTGTAAAACTGCAGGTCAGGCAAATTTGTCAGAAAAATCATTGCCACTAAATATCCAACTAGCAGCGTTAGACCTTGTCTTCGACGTATTCTTGGTCAAATTTTTGGTCAAATTCAATTTGCGCCAAATTCGCAATTTTCATTTCTGCTGTAAGAATGTACTGAGGCGAGAAAATCCAGTTTTCCTTGTACAAAAGTTGCCTAAAAAGTTCAAAGAATCTGTAAAATGGCCACAGAATCTTTGACAAAATCAGGCAAATCCACAGATTCTTTGCCAAGTTTAGGCAAAAATATACCGAATCTTTTTCACTTTTCAGGCACGCATTAGGGCATACCTACCGCACCCGCATCTCGTGAGAAGAACGTACTAGGCGCATGTCTTTCGCACATGCCGGCTCAACAAAAAAACGGACCTGGAAAAAAATCCAGGTCCGTTGCTTTAACTAGCTGCGAGCGTGCGTCGCTTAGATGCGCGCCCAGCGTATGCTGCAGGTTAGTTCCAAGCCTTACCGTCGGAACCAAACTCGCGGATGAGCTCCTTGGTGCGCTCGACGATTGCCTCACGACCAGGCTTCAGAAGCTTACGAGGATCGTAGCCCTTGCCGTCGTCGACAAGGCCAGCCTCAACGTACTTCTTGGTTGCCTCAGCAAAGACAAGCTGAAGATCGGTGTTGACGTTAATCTTGGAGATACCCATAGAGATAGCCTTCTGAACCTGCTCTACAGGAATGCCGGTACCACCGTGAAGAACAAGTGGAAGATCACCAACGCGCTCCTTGATAGCCTTGAGCTGGTCGAAGGAGAGACCCTCCCAGTTAGCTGGGTAGATACCGTGAATGTTGCCGATGCCGCATGCAAGGAAGTCAACGCCCAGGTCAGCAATCTTTGCGCACTGCTCAGGATCAGCAAGCTCGCCCTTAGCGGTAACGCCGTCCTCGGTGCCGCCGATGCCGCCGACCTCAGCCTCAACAGAAATGCCCTTTGCGTGAGCAGCCTTTACGACTTCCTCGGTACGCTTAAGGTTGGTCTCAAAATCTGGCTCGTGAGAACCGTCGTACATGATGGAAGTAAATCCAGCCTCAATGCACTTGAATGCATCCTCGTATGAACCGTGGTCAAGGTGGAGAGCAACTGGAACAGTGATGTTCTTGTCCTCGACAAGACGACGAACCATGTCTGCTACAACGCGGTAGCTAATCTGCCACTTTGCTGCGCCGCCGGTGCACTGAATGATGACAGGAGACTGAAGCTCTTCTGCTGCATCAAGGATTGCTGCGGTCCACTCAAGGTTGTTCTCGTTAAATGCGCCGATGGCATACTGACCCTTCTCGGCACTCTGGAGCATGGCTTTTGCGCTTACAAGCATGCTAAACCTCCGTTTGACGGATAACCAATATATATAAATGATACCTTGTTTCATCTCCTTTTTAAGCGGTCGTTTTTTTAACAAATACATGACGAGAAACACGCGCATAAGAAAATCGCTTAGTTACTCACAGAACTTCTCGCCATTTCCGACACTGAAGTTGTGTGCTGGGTGAAACTTAATGCCCTCTGATGTTGCCATTTAGCGACGATACATCACATCTTCACAAAAAAATGAGGTAGTCTATCTGTTCAAAGAAAGGAGCATCTTGTGACTTACAAACACTTTGATGCAGATAAAACTCAACTGAATTCGCTCGGCAATGCGCCCAGCAATCCGCCTGCTGGCTCCCCTGCAAAAACTGCAGATGATACACACGCTGAAAAGCCAGGCCTTCTTAAGGGCGTCTCGTTCACACAAATTTTGGCAACTTCTCTAGCTGCGGTAACCGCATTTGTACTGTCAAACCAGATTGGTATTGCTGGTTCAATCATTGGCGTAGCCGTTGGTGCAGCAGCTTCGGCACTTGCCTCGCAGATTTACCAGAACGTTATAAGACGCTCCACGCATTCTTTTTCGCAACTCCGAGAATGAGCAGGTAGACAGCTCTTACGCAGATGCTGATTCTACTCTCCCAGCACATCCCTATGTGGATCAAAGTCCTGTTGACGTTACCCAGCAGATACCACAGTACGCACCCACCCAGCAGCGCTACGCAAATACAGTTCAACAATATCGCACGCCATCAATATCGCGTAAGCGTATAAAGATTCTGACTATCGTAACCATTCTTTCAATTATCTTCACCATTTCTGCAGTTATTCTGTATGCAATGTTCCTCAGCTATATCACCGACGGATCTGGCTTGGGACCAAAGGTCAGCACAACCCCAGTTGTGACGGAAAAAACTGCAGATACCAGCAATTCGACGGATAAGAAAGACGATTCCAACTCTTCTAGCGAGAAGACCGACGAGTCAAGCAAGTCCACTGATTCCAAGGATTCCTCTTCGGAGAGTACTGACTCCAAGAAATCAGAGACCACCAACTCCGACAGCTCGTCTAGTTCGGAAAAGACCAGCGACTCTAGCAGCTCAAGCAGCTCGTCTGAGAGCAATTCTTCCAGCAACAACTCTGGAACGAGCAGCTCAAGCAGCAATTCTGGTTCCAATCAAAACTCTGGCTCTGGTAATAGTTCTGACAGTAGCTCCAGCGGTTCTGGCTCAAACAGCTCCAACGGCGGCAACTAACTCGCGGTCGCGGCAACTACCGTCGCAGCAACTACCGACACACTTGCCAGCGCGGCCTCCGCGGTGTGCCTAACAGTAACAACAAGCAGCAGCTCTGACAGAGCTTGCTACAGAAAGGATGGGTATGGAAACCACAAACGCATGGAAAAAGTACACCTCAGAAGACCTGGACAAACTCCAGTCGTTTGCCGAGGGCTACAGAAACTTTATCTCAGAGAACAAGACTGAGCGCGAGTGCGCTTCAAGCGCTATCAAGCTTGCCGAGGCAGCAGGTTACGTCAAGCTTTCTGACGCCATCGCAGCAGGTAAAACCCTCAAAGCTGGCGACAAAGTCTACGCAGACATTCGCGGCAAGTCTGTCATCTTTTGTTCAAATTGGTACCAAGTCCCTGGAAGAGGGCCTCAACATCCTCGGTGCTCATATCGACTCTCCTCGCCTGGACGTCAAGCAGAACCCACTTGAGGAGCGCAATGAGCTTGCCACCTTTGACACCCACTACTATGGCGGCGTCAAGAAGTACCAGTGGGTCACCATTCCTCTGGCAATTCACGGCGTTCTTGCACTTAAAGACGGTAGCGTCGTAAACGTATGCGTTGGCGAGGATCCAACTGATCCCGTTTTCTGTATCTCCGATCTTCTCATCCACTTGAGCGCTGAGCAGCTTGGAAAGACTGCTTCCAAGGTCATTGAGGGCGAGATGCTGGATCTTATTGTTGGCAATCGTCCACTTGTTTGGGGCCAGAACGGCGAGAAACCCGCTGATGCAGAAGGCGACGAGCCAAAGGAAGCTGTTAAGGCTAACGTCATCAACATCCTGAAGGACCTCTACGGCATTGAGGAAGCAGATCTTCTCTCCGCTGAGCTTGAGATTGTTCCCGCAGGTCCTGCTCGTGACATGGGCTTTGATCGCTCCATGATCTTGGGCTACGGTCACGATGACCGCAGCTGCTCTTACCCTTCCCTGATTGCGCAGCTTGAGTGCGATGCTCCTGCACGTACCTCCGTCACCATCCTGACCGACAAGGAAGAGATTGGCTCTGTTGGCGCTACTGGTATGAATTCCCTTTTCTTTGAGAACATCATGGCAGAGGTCCTGGCGCTTGCTGGTTTTGAGTCTCCACTTTCCCTGCGCCGCTGCATGGCTAACTCCTACATGCTCTCCAGTGATGTTTCTGCTGGTTATGACCCTAGCTTTACGGGCAGCTTTGAAATTAAGAACTCCGCCATCATGGGTCATGGCCTTGCATTCAACAAGTTCACTGGTAGTGGCGGCAAATTTGGCTCCAACGATGCTGATGCCGAGTACGTAGCACTGATTCGCCGCATTATGGACAACGCTGGCGTTCAGTTCCAGACCGCTGAGCTTGGCCGCGTCGACGCTGGTGGCGGCGGAACCATTGCATACATGCTGGCTAAATATGGCATGCACGTCATCGACTGCGGCGTTCCCGTTCTCTCCATGCACGCACCTTGGGAGATTGCAAACAAGGCAGACATCTTTGAGGCATATCGCGGATATCGTGCATTCCTCGAGTTCAGCGAGTAAATAAGCTGCTCAAATAGATTTTACGTGCATGCAAATCGAGCTAACAAGAAAGACGTGAGAGACAAACTCTCACGTCTTTTTTTCTGTATCAAATTCAAGGCGAGAAACCCGCACACCCGCAGCAACGCATCCAGGCAACTATCCCAGCAACGAAAGCACTTCTCGCTTGGCAGCCAAAAACTCTTCGCTCAAGTCAAACGATGCCAGGTCAGTAGTTTGAGCAGAACCTGACTCCACCGCATCAGTGCAGCCCAGTGGCTCAACAACGCCCACAATCTTGGTTACCACGCCCTGCGCGGGACTTCCTGCCATCACATAAATGTGCGAAGCCATAGCAACTGCTTCGTCAACGTCGTGCGTGATCACCAGTACCGAGAGGCCAAACTCTTTTACGGAAGACATGAGCCACGCACGCATTTCTCGCCGTGTGAGAGCATCTAGTGCCGAGAAGGGCTCGTCCAACAGCATAATGTCTGAGCCAATGAGCGCTGTGCGCAGAAACGCAACACGCTGCCTCATGCCGCCTGAGAGCTCATGAGGCCAGCTTTGCGCCACGCGCTCAAGTCCGCCACGCTCCAGCATCTCCTGGGCCCGTGTGCGCGCCTCAGCGCGCGAGACACCCTTCAGCCCAAGCGGAAGCGCTACGTTGTCGATGATACGCTTACTTGGGATGAGCAAATCCTTCTGGAGCATGTAGCCAATATGTCCCGGGTGCCCTGTAACGTCAGCACCATGTAGCAGCACCTTGCCCTCTTGCGGTTCCAGAAGTCCCGCAAGTGCGTGGAGCAGTGTTGTCTTGCCACAGCCCGAGCGACCAACCAAGCAGGTAATGGTGCCAGGTTGCAGCTCAATCGAAATGTCCTTGGCAACTACCTGGCCGTTTCCCCAAACCAACGTAAGGTGTCGTGCCTCAAGTGCTGGCGCATCCCTGTTGCGGCTCGCATGCGGGTGCAGCTCCTAGGGCTTTTTCTCGCCAGAAGCGTCCATAGTAGCGCCTTCTGTTATGTCAGTAAGCTTCTTATCCAAGGTACTCACTAGTAAATCCTGCGGATGGATCAATCTTATTCTCTAGCAGTTGCTGGTTATTGAGCCAGGTGTAGAAACGCTGCCAACGGGCAGAATCAATGACGCCCCACTTCTCAGCGTCGTCAATGTACTTGGCAGCCAAGAACTTCTGAGATGCTTTGACCAGGTCAGCATCAAGTTCTGGAACGGCTTTGAGTAGAATCTCTGCTGCCTCGTCTGGGTTAGAGACGCAGAACTCGTAACCCTTTCTAGTAGCACTCAAAAATGCTTTAACAGCATCTGGATTCTCTTTTGCAAAGCCATCATTTACTGCGATAACTGGCGTGTAGTAGTCAAAGTTCTGATCAATTGCTGTAAAGGCAAAGTAGTTGCATGCAAAGTTCTGAACACGAGCGTTTTTGAACAGCCCACTGCTCGAACGCCCAAACTGCATCAAACATCTTTGCTTTTAGGCCAGATACCTCATCATCTACCTCATAAGGTACCATTTTAAGCGTAGAGGGATCTCCTCCATCAGATTCCATAACAGACCTGATAGTAGCCTGCTCAACAGGGAGATTCCACGTTGCGTAGGTACGATCATTAAGGTCACGTGGACGAACAATGTGATCCTCTTCACGGCTCATAATGCCCGAAAGATTGTGCTGAATAATAGCAGCCACCGCGGTATACGGCAGCGGATTAGAAGACGAGAGGCTGTTAGCAATATAGTCCTGGTAGGTAACGCCCATCTGTGCGCCACCAGCACCAATCAGCGCGTCGGCACCGTCGGCAGGCGGCTGCTGAATGGTTACCTTGAGGCCAACCTCGTCAAAGTAGCCCTTCTCCTGAGCCACATAAATGCCAGTATGGTTGGTATTTGGAGTGTAGTCCAGAGCAAACGTAATTTCTGTGGGGCCGCCGGTCTTCTCGCCAGCGTTTGCTGGAGCGGCAGGCTGTTCAAGCGAGCAACCTGCGCAAATTCCCGCTGCTGAGAAGCCCATTGCAGTTAGAAAGCCTTTTCTTGTTATACTCTTATGAGTAGATGCGTTCATGCGTTCAATCACTTCTTTCTTTAGATTCCATCAAAGTTACTGTGCGGACTCTTTGGCATTTTGAGAGGTATCCCACGGAAGCGCACGCTTTTGGACAAGCTCTACAAGCTTCATCAACACTAGCGACAGCGCAGAAACCACCACGATTGCTGCAAACATCCTGTCGTACGCAAACGCCTTTCTGACGCGCGTCATATACACGCCTAGTCCAGCGTCGCCTCCCAGCCATTCTGCGATTACTGCACCAATTACGGCGTAGGTCACGCTCATTTTGAGTCCCGAGAAAAACTGTGGTGCAGCAGCAGCCAACTTGACGTGCCAAAAATCTGCACACGACTAGCTCCCATGGTGGTCATCAGGTCAACCATATCAGGATCAATTGATTTAAATGCCGAGTTCAACGCCACGGTAATAGGAAAAAATGTTGAGATAGCTACAAGAACAATCTTGGGCAAAAGACCATATCCTAGCCAGAGCACCAAAAGCGGCGCGATGGTCACAATAGGAATAGTCTGTGAAATAGTGATAAGTGGAGAAAGCAGCTTATCCAGCGTTTTGAAAAAGTCCATAAAGACCGCAAGCACAAAGCCAATAAACACACCAATGGCAAGACCAATAAGGGATTCTAGAAGCGTAATTCCTGTATGCGTCATAAGAAGCTGAAAGTCTTTTTCCAAGCGCAAATATAACCTGAATAGGAGTTGGAACAAGGTAATTTGGAATAATTCCTGCGACAATAACAAGTTGCCAGAGCACAAGAAAAGAAGTAAGGGATATGGCTTGCAATGCAAACTTAGAAAGACGCTTCATATGCCCTCCTCTTCTTAAACGTAAGGACGGCATAAGCTCCCTACGCTGGCATTATCCAGATCAGGTTATTGGGTCGCAGCGTTAGGTGCTGCCTCTCAGCCGGGCCATTACCCAGCTCCCCTTTGATGCCATTATAGCTCGGACAGCTTAAACATCAAATAAATAGTTAAATAATTCCCTGAAAGACCATGCATTGCCTGCATTTCTTTTGCCCGGCAAGATTTTGCCCGGCAAGATTTAGCCCAACAGCTCCTTAAGTCCCAGCTTATCTGCCTCAGTAATCTGACGCACAACTTTTGCTGGAGAACCTACAACTAGAGAATTATCAGGGATGTCCTTGGTTACTAAGCTATTGGCTCCAATGACACAGTTATTACCAATGGTTACACCTGGCAAAACCGTTACATTTCCACCAAACCAGCAGTTATCACCTACGGTAATGGGTAATGCTCGCTCATACCAAGCATTTCTCTCTTCAGCATCAAGAGGGTGCTGAACGGTATAAGCCTTGAACTGAGGTCCCACAAAACTATGCGCTCCAAAGGTAATAGGCGCACAATCCATGAGGTATGCCCCGTGGTTGATGAAGCTATGCGGGCCAATTTTAATGTTAAAGCCATAATCAACGTTGAAGGGAGCAACTGCAGCGCTTCCCTCCCCTAGTTCGCCAAGAAGTTCAGTCAAAATCTGACGGCACTTTTCTTTATCGCTTGGGCGAGTCTGATTGAACTCCCATGCAAGATCCTTTGCACGCCAAAACGCAGCGCTCTGCTCCGCGTCAGAACCACCACACCACTCTCCTGCACTCATGCGCTCAAGCTTTGATTTCTTTGTCTCAGAATGAATTGTAGTCTGCTTTGGATCAATATCGTACATGTCAAACTCCTTACGCTTCTTCATAGAGCAGCATAGCAGTGTAATAAAAGAAGAGCCCCTGACGAGGCTCTTCTCAGCTAGTTTTAAAGTTCTTGTAACCAATTACATGGACTCAAAAATGTTGACCCACCTGAGCAGGAACTCTGTCTCTTTAACACGACCGCGAGCAAGCTCTGCCGCAGCAACAATTCCAAGCCACTCGTTTACATACTGACGAGTGCAGCCCTGCTTAGTGCAGTAAAGATTAATGTACTTCTCAGCCAGCTCGTCATCACCATGAAGCAACAGGTGCAGATATGTTGTGGCGCAATCTGCTGCACCATTGCCCTGAGTAGCATGGGCCCAGTCAAGAATTACTGGAGAGCCATCTTCAGTAAGGATGACATTAGAAGGAACAAAATCACCATGGCAGACCTTAGTATGAGGCTTCATGCCATCAAGCTTAAGCAGCAGCTCATACCTTGTGCCCTCATCCAGAATATCTGGAATGCTGTTAATCATACGAGTGAACTTGTCTTTTTGATGCATAAGAAGTGGGGCCTTGTGAGCATGAATAGCAAGCTCAATATTGATGAACTTATTTAAGTACTCATCTTCTTTTTCTGGATGCTCTTCAATGAGCTGCCTTATTGTTTTGCCTTCGATTTTTCTAGTAGAAACAGCCCAGCAGTTGCCAAGCTTACTAATCTCTACCAGAGGCGGAACGTTGATACCTGACTGTTCAGCACGAGTAAGGTTTAAAGCCTCATTTAAAATGTCAGCAGAGTGCTTGTTTCCACTGAAAACCTTAACGACCGTGTCTCCGTTGTCGTACACGACTTTGTTATTACGCTCGACAATTACCTTTTTATCAGCTTTGAGCTCCATAACAACCTCCAATAAGGTACTCACGCAGATGTATTCACTATCTACCTATGAGTATTGTCCTTCATCCAACTCTTTCTATGGCGAGAAGCCCTTATGTATTGGTTAAACGGTTGCCATATTCGGTAAACGTAAATAACCCCAGTTGTGGTTATTAAAGTAAAAAAGTCCTCCGCCTTCTTACTGAAAGCGGAGGATTAAGGCATCAAATCTGTAACGTGGGCTTACTGATCTTTACGAGTGCGAGCATATGCTCCGACACCAACAAAACCAGCACCAACAGTAGCAAAAGCAACCATAGCTACTGCGCTTGCGTCACCAGTATCAGGATTACGGTGTTTGCGCTTCTTACCAGGCTTCTCTGGAGTTGGAGTAACAGGAGTCTCGGTATTTGTAATAGTAAAGCCATTATCCATATCACCAGTTACCTCAGAAGTGTAACCCTCAATAGCATCCTCAGAAACGGTGTAAGCAATGGCGTGACCATCTGATGCGTAAAGATTTACACCAGCAAATGAACCGGTCCAATTGTTTGCCTCAGAAAGGACAAGGGTCTGACCAGTATCAACACCATCAGCAAGCAGGTGAACGGTTACAGAACCCTTCTTTGTACCATTCCAAACTTTGGTTACTGGAACATCGCGAGTTACAGGAGCATCAGCTTTGTTAGTCAAGGTAGTGATGTTACCGTTAACCTCAGGAGTCTGAGCGGTCCAACCGACTACGGTTCCTTCTGTAAAGCTCAAAGTTACGTTATCAGGAAGACCGCGGAATGTATGCTCCCAGTTGTTTGCTGCAGAAAGCTCAACGGAGTCAACAACATATCCATCTGCCTTGAGGTAAACAGTAAGCGTCTCTGGAATTACTGCATCTGGGTTTGCAGAAGTATCCCAAACCTTCTTAACAGTTACATCCTGAGTACCCTCTTCACCAGTAATAACGGTACCGTTGGATCCAATACCGCCACCACGCTGTGCGGTATTTCCAGAAATAATCAGTTGAGCCTTATTCTGTGCTGCGGCGATAGAGCTATAACGAAGATTAGACTCAAGAGCAAGCATATCGGTGTTGTTAACGATATTGCTTACTTCTTCAGTAGTATGACGTGCAGCAGCTGGGTCAGCTTCACCAAGGATTGAAGGAAGATTGATGGTGACCGCGCCATCCTTAGTCCAATGTGCAGAGGCACCGCCAAGCATATAATCAGAAATGGTTGCGCCGGCAGATTCACCTGCACCGCGAACGGTTGCAATCTCATCACCAGCGCCATTTGCAGTGTTGTTGAAGAATGCTACGCCATTTTTGGAATGGAATTCAGCTACACCGGTTGGGCAGAACCAAGCACCACCACCAATAACAGTTGCGGTGTTGTCCTTAATGAGTGCGTTATTAATGTGGACAACATAAGGAACAGAAGCAACGTAAACTGCGCCACCCTGATCGTTTGCAGTGTTATTAATAATTTCGCCCGCGTTAAGAGTTACATTAGCAGATGCAATATAAACACCAGCGCCAACGCCCTTATCGCCAAGCTGGTTAGTACCGTTACTAGTAGCCTTATTCTGTTCAATAGAGCCACCGTTCATGGTAAAACCAGCACGATAAATATTTGGCCAGTTATTCCATGGAGCACCAACCCTGGAGTAAGGAACCTTCTGTCCTCTAACAACGCCTACAAATTGATCGTATGTTGCTACACCGCCACCAGCAATACCAGCGGTGTTGTTCTTGATAATACCGTTGTTCATGACAACGTTGCCGTTCCAAGTTACATAGATACCGCCACCAGACTCAGAAGCAACATTATCAGTAATTGAACCACCATTAAAGGTAAAGTCTGCCTTTGACTTAGTATCACCAAACTGAGGATTACCTGCGTAAACGTGGACGCCTGCACCTTCAACAGCCTTGTTGTTAGTGATATATCCACCGTTCATAGTAGCTGTTGTTGTCTCGCCGTTAGAATCAAGAGCATACAGCATCAGACCACCAGAGGAATTAATGGTAGAGGAAGCGTCACCACCAGTGATGGTTCCTCCAGTCATGGTGAAATCTGCATTTTTAACCATTACACTACCGGAGTACTGGTTGGTAAGAGTGGTGTTCTGAATAGTACCGCCACGAAGCTCGCCTGTAGCACCATTTACAACAGTAACCGCACCACCACGATCGTTAGCGATCGTGCTGTCCTGGATGGTGCCGCCGGCCATAACAAATTTTGCACCGGCGCCAGTGGTAAGAACTACGCCGTTATTTCCAGAATAAGGTCTTGCTTTGCCATTTTTTATAACACCGTTAAGCATGGTAAAAGTACCGCGGTTTTCAACAGCAAATGCGGTGTTATTACCATCAATGGTGGCACCATCGAGAGTAACTGCACCGCCAGAAGCAATCTTGAACATATAGAAATGATTAGAGCCGGTCATGGCGCTGGTAATAGTTCCGCTACCCATTAACCTGATGTTCTTGTTTGCGGGAATCTGAACAGGGGCAGTGATGGTGAAGTCTGCGTTAACCTGAACAATAGACTGTGATCCATCTGCTGGGGCTGCAGCAATAGCAGCCAGCAGCTCAGCCTCTGAGGTAACAGGGGTATCTGCGAGTGCTTGCTTTGCAAGTCCTCCAACGAGCGAAAGTGCCAATACAAATGTAGCGACAATCGCCATACTCCAACGTGTAAGCCTTTTCATGGCAAAACTCCTTGCGCATCGGGAGCATTTCTAACAAACAATGGTGAAACGAGTAACAAAAAAGCATGAAAACGTATAAATTTTATCGTACTTTACTCTTCTTTGTCTAGCTGTTCAGTTTCTTCTGGATGATGCTTTAGACGATCGTATTCTTCTTCAGTCAAAACATCCTCAATCCGCAGGTTAACACCAGAAACCTCAAGTCCAGTCATACCTGTGATTTTCTCCACAATAGTACGCTTAACATCCTCAAAAATCTGAGGAGCATACGAACCATACTTGATGAGAACAGAGACAGTAATATTAAGCGAGCTATCAGGTAAAACTTCTA
This sequence comes from uncultured Atopobium sp., assembly GCA_916438965.1. GTDB lineage: Bacteria > Actinomycetota > Coriobacteriia > Coriobacteriales > Atopobiaceae > Lancefieldella. The sequence continues at coordinate 977,093 of CAKAGI010000001.1, forward strand.
CTGTTACACCCTTAGCTGTATCAGATGCACCTAGTACATCCTGAACTCTATTGAGCCAGTTTCCGCGGGTTCCCACTACATTAGTAACATCACGCAGGGCAAGAGAGACAATTTTCTCGACAACTCCACCGGAAAACGTTAAAGAATCTGTGTCTTCAAGACCTGCATCAGAGGGAACATCTGTTGTTTCTTCCGCAGAAACAATTTCTTCAGAGGTATTCTCAAGGGAATCTGTAAGTTCTTCTGCCACAGCTCTCTCCTATCTAGTTTTTGTCCGTAAATAAGGAACGAATCTTTGTCAAGATAGTTGCTTTTTCCGTCAAAGATCTGACCAATAGTAACTCCTACCAGTACAAATAATGCAACAATCAGCATTTTAAAAAGACCAAAGGTAAATAACAAAATGGCAAATAGGAGTCCGACGAATCCACCAATAACAGCACCTGGATGGCCGACAACATATTTTTTGCAGTTTTCTTGAACCTTTTTAAAGAAGTCCTGCTCCATTGTTATTGACCTCCTTTACCTCTGGTTCAGAAATGGTTAAACGAATATCTTTGTCTGTTTGTGGGACAACTGGCTGACAGGTAGCTAGCCCTTCACTATTCTCTGGCTCTACTTCAGATTCTTCAGCATGCGTCTGAGATGCTGTTTTTTCATCTTTGGACGAGAAGGAACTTGGCTTGATGAACGAAAGATTAATACTTGAAACACAAGGTCCGCACACGATAGCAAGACCAGACTGAAGAGCACTGTAAAACTCAGAGCCCTTTGCGGTGACATCGACAGGCTCTTTAGGAAGAATGTCAATCTGGACAGACACCGTATTATTCTTAGAAATCTGCACGTTAACACGGTGTGCAAGGCAAGTTCCGTCCTCTTCAATAATATGGGCTGCCTGAGAAGAAATGGCATCTTTAGTGACGGAGATTGTTCCGCCTTCAACTGTTGCAACCGTGAGCTTTACCGTTTTTCTAATGAATAGAGCTCTGAACAACACCACAACAAGACCAAAGATGCTAATAGCCGCACAAGCGTTAAGAGCAATAAGGTAGGGCTTGGTAAACAAGAGATTAGTTGCCTGATGTGTCCAAGGACCAAACCACGTTAAAGCAAGGGCTAAAAACACAAAAGCACTTGCAAAAACATAGAGTATGTAGCAAAAACGCTTGAAGCCGCTCATGGCACCTCCACTTTCTTTTATATAAACAGTTTAACCCTAATACCAGACAAAAATGGAATATAAAAACTGCCTCCTGGTTAGAAGGCAGTTTTTTAGTCTGTATATACCGTTAGCAGGAAACGAACTTAAGCGTTCTTCATAACAACAGAGCGAACAACTCCTGCTGCGTCGTCACAAGAATCCAGGACGATCTCCATGCGGTCAAAAATACGAAGCCAAGCAACGGTATGACGGCCAGGCATCTCATCACGGAACAGGCGGGACAGCGCGTTGTGGTAAATGAGGTCACCCTCATCCTCAACATGTCCTACTGCAATGGCCTTCTCCATAACTGCTGGATCCTTCTTGTAATCACCCAGGACACTTAGCATCTCCTGAACTGTCTTGCATGCGCGAAGGGTAAGCTCAGCAAGCTGCATAGCCTCTTTACGAGTGTCGTCAACGTTAAAGAGATCAAGGCGCTCCGCAACAGAATTCATTCCGTCAACAATGTCATCAAGACGAAGAGCCAAGTCAGAGATGTCCTCACGCTCAAATGGAGTAACAAAGGAAGCGTAAAAGCTCCTTCATAATATGCTGGACCTTCTCGTCACACTCACGCTCGTAAACCTTCATCTGAGGAATACGTGCAGCAGTCTCAGGAAAGCCTTCCATAATGACCACATACTCTTCAGCGGTTTCTACAATTTTGTCGCCAAACTCACGGAACATAGTGTAGAAGACGTCCTCTTTTGGCTTACCTAGCATGAATCCTCCAATAAGGTTGAGTGGTTCAAAAAAACAAGTAATTTCTTTGTGAAATAACTTAAAAAAATCATCAAGAATAGTTTTTGCAAAGAGAAAACCAATAAGTCCACAACCAGGGAAGGTAAATACCCATGCCGCGAGCATTTCTTTAGCAACTCCCCAGTTAACAGAGCGCATGTTTTTAGCAGCACCCGCTCCCATCATGGCAGTCATTTTAGTGTGCGTAGTAGAAACTGGAAGGCCGGTCAGCGTGGAGAGCAAAAGGAAGCAGATGCCGAGAAGGACGCGGCAAAGCCCTGATAACGCTCAAGTTTTACCATCTCCATGCCAACTTTTTTTAATAATCTTTCTTCCGCCAATTGCAGTTCCAATTGCCATGAGACCCGCGCAGAGGACCTGGAGCCACAGAGGGAATACGTCTGCTCCGGAAGCACCGTGACCTGCAGAGAGCGCAATTGCAAGCATAGCAATGGACATAAACTTCTGACCATCTTGCGCACCGTGCATTGCAGCAACAAAGGCGGAGCCAACTACCTGTAAATGGCCAAACATCTCGTCAGCGCGCTGACGATTAACGTTTAGACAAAGCTTATTAATGGCTTTGACAATAATCCAGCCAGCAGCAAAGCCAAGTGTTGTCGAGAAGAACAGTCCAATAAGGACCTTACTCCACTCTGCCCAGTTAACAGCATTAAAATCACCGTGAATAGCGAGTGCAGCGCCAGTAAGACCTGCAATAAGTGCGTGAGACTCAGAAGTTGGAATACCCAGAGCCCAAGCTCCAACTGCCCAGGTAACAATACCAACGCAACCTGCTGCAAGTGCAACAAGAGCTTCATGGTCATTGCTACCAAAATCAACCATGCCCACAATAGTGTCTGCAACTGCAGTTGAAATGAGGCACATTGCCACCAAACCAACAAAGTTACAGATAACGCTCATGATAATTGCGTTGTCTACTTTGATTGAACGGGTTCCAACAGCCTCTGCAATAGCATTTGCTGCATCAGTTGCACCATTTACAAAAATGCATCCAAAAACAAGAACAATGACAAGAGCCAAAAACGGATTGGCAACCATCATCTCAAAAAAGTGTCCGAGAGTTATCATTCGGTACCTTTCAAACCACTTTCATAACGGGATAATGATAATCGAAGTATCGTTCAATTATGTTTAAAAACATTCGAATAGCTAAATTAGTGCAAGTTGTCCCCTGCACTCACTCTTCCCTGTTGTGATATTTGAGAAAAAGACCTGTTCGCTAAGATAGTTCTGTGATGATATTTGCGGTGATTCGAGCAGATTTCTCTGAAGCCTCATGCTCAAATGTAAGATAATCCACGCTTGATGTGGTGCCAGGCTTATCTGACATGAGTCGAATGACTACAAATGGAATGTGGTTGAGCCAAGCAACTTGAGCAATTGAAGCACCTTCCATCTCACAGCAATCGGCTCCAAAGGTGTTGTAAATATGATCAGCAAGTTCTGAAGAACTTACAAACTGATCACCTGAAGCTACGCGACCAGAAATAACATTCAGTCCAGGAGCAATCTTTTGAGCTGAAGAAAGTGCATGCTCAACCAAACCGTCATCTGCTTTAAACGAAAACACAGGAAGACCAGGAATTTGACCCGCAGCGTAATTAAGGGGCCTACGTTCATGTCATGCTGAACCAAATCTGAGGAGATGACAATGTCCCCTACCTGGAGCTCAGGATTAAGCAGTCCTGCAATACCAGTATTAATGACATGAGTAATAGCAAAAGTATCAATCAAAATCTGTGTACAAGCAGCAGCATTGACTTTACCAATTCCTGACTGAACAACAACTACAGGAACTTCTCCTAAAAGACCTTCAACAAACTGCATGCGGGCCTGCTCATACGTGCGCTCAATAGTCATCTGTTCTTTAAGCAGCGCAACCTCAGGCTCCATGGCTCCAATGATGCCAATCTTCATGTTAGGCTCCTACTCCCGCAAGCCAACTGGAACCAGCCAGGGCTCTTACAATTTTGTCTCGTACACTCATTTCGCTTGCATCATCTTTGATGTGAACATGAATGATTACCTTGATACCTGTCTCTGCAATGCTTGATGCTTCAACCTCAATAGGAAGTGTTCTATCAAGCTGAGGTGCAACTACCTCTTGAACAATTTCTGTTATTTCTTGCGTTACCACATTCAGATCAACGGTTGGTTTAAGCACTATATTAATGGGCACTTCTGTCATATCCCACCTGGTACGATGCGCAAGTGCTGTTTTATTAAGTACTGAATTAGGAATGATGTCTACCCTACCTCCACGAGCACGAACTATGGTAGAGCGCCAATTCATATCAATAACCTCGCCGGAAATGTTTCCAATACTTACCTGATCTCCTGGCTTTACCACGCCTCCCAGCATAAGGCCCAAGCCTCCCGCCAGGTTAGAAATGGTGTCCTGCAGGCCAAAAGACAAGGCAATGGAGGTAACTCCCAAGGCGGTTACAAACGCTGTTGGTTGAATACCAAAGACAGGCTGCAAGACAGCAAGAATAGCAAACGTCCAGATAACTCCACGTAGTATGTTGACAAAAATAGATGCTGACGGCAGCTTTGAAGAGTCCAAAGCCTTTTTTGAGAGTTTTATTGCAAAGTGCTCTACAAGAAAAGCCGCAAGGAACACAACAACAAAGATAACCAGCTTAAAAATAAAATCTTGTGGAGTAAGACCCAAAATCAAACCGTCATGCATCAATACCATGGCTATCCCTCAATTTTAACTATTGGAGCAAAGCCCTTCATGAGCTTTTTTGTCTTATTAGTACGCGTAAACTTAACCTCAATAGTATCGCCTTGAACTGCCAAAACAATGCCTGGTCCAAAGGTCTTATGAGAGACCTGATCTCCCACCGCAAAGCTTACGGCTACACGAGCTGGATCTTTCTGAATAGGAGTTGGGCGTGGAGCTGGAGCTCCGCCAGTAGAGCGCGTGCGAGAGCCAAAAACGTTTCCACCATAAACCTCTGAGCCACGACCAGAGCCAAAGGTGCCATGACGGTCACCTCGCTTTGCCCAGCCAACACCAGAGAAGCCTGCGGAGCCAACACCAATGGCTTTAATGTGCTCCTGAGGAATTTCTCCCACAAAACGCGATACGGGATTTGCCTGAACTGAACCATACGTTCTTCTGGTAGAAGCGTATGTCAAATACAGGCGCTTACGCGCACGTGTAATAGCAACGTAGGCAAGTCTACGCTCTTCTTCTAGCTGAGCCGCCTCAGCTTCGTAATTTGCATGTGGGAAGATTCCCCTCTTCCATGCCAGCAACAAAGACTGCTGGGAACTCCAAACCCTTTGCAGAGTGGATAGTCATCAACGTTACAGCAGAAGTTGAACCATCCAAGCTATCCAAATCAGAGCGAAGTGCCAACCACTCCATAAACGCCGGAAGTTTCTCAGCTGCAACCTGTGGATGCAGAGCTTCTTCTTGAGGGGCAGGCGTTGGCGCGATAGTAACCCCAGCAAGCGTACCAGTAGCAGCATCAAAACCAAGCGCGTTCAGCGAAGCATCATCTTGTACATCAAGCGCTCCAGCTTCTCTGAGCTGCTGCAAGCTCTCAAGCGTTTCTTCAACATCATCGTGAGACTCATCAAACTCTGCTGCAACACCAAAGAACTCTCGAATGTTCTCGATACGTCCATCAGCTTCAATGGTGTGCTCCGACTCAAGTGCACGAATAAGACCTGAGCGGTCAATAATTGCCTCCACAACCTCATCAAGCTCACCGTCAATATGGCGGCCATGCTCAATTGCAGAGGTGAACTCTACCAGCGCATTTCTCACCTTTGCGGTAAGAAGATCCTCCTCCATCACGCATGCTTCACATGCCGAGAAGAACGACAAACCGTTATACAGTGCGTACGTCTGAATCTTTTGAATACTGGTTGCACCAATACCACGACGAGGCGTGTTAATAACGCGCAGCGCAGCCATGTCATCATCTGGATTGACGACAACTTTGAGGTACGCCATGACATCTCTGATCTCTGCGCGATCAAAGAATCGAGTACCACCAACGATCTTGTAAGGAACACCAGCTCTGAGCAGCATATCTTCAAGAATACGAGACTGTGCGTTAGTGCGATAGAACACAGCAATATTATCGTACGACGTATCCTTATCGTGCAATTTCTATTTCAGAGCCAATCCATGCACCCTCATCACGCTCATCAGATGCCTGATATACCTGGATTTTCTCGCCATCTCCTTCATCCGTGAAGAGACGCTTTGGTTTGCGGTGAGAGTTGTGCGCAACAACAGCGTTGGCAGCAGCCAGAATGTGACCGGTTGAGCGGTAATTTTGCTCCAGTTTGACTACAACAGCGTCTTCATAGTCTTTCTCGAACGCCAAGATATTTTTAATGTCTGCGCCACGCCATGAATAAATGGACTGGTCATCATCACCAACAACCATGAGGTTGCGATACTTAGAAGCCAGGAGCTTGGTAATTGCATACTGAACGCCGTTGGTATCTTGATACTCGTCAACATTAATGTAACGGAAGCGCTCCTGGTATTTTGCAAGGACATCTGGATACTTGGAGAGCAACTCAAATGCCTTAACCAGAAGGTCGTCAAAATCCATAGCGTTAGCTTTATCTAAGCGCGTCTGAAGCGCACGGTACACGCGAGCTACCACATGATCCATAGGACTAGCTGCCTGCGCCTCAACGTCATCAGGATACAAAAGCGCGTTCTTAGCAGCGGAAATCTTTGAGCGAATGGAATTGAGCGGGAACTGACGAACATCAATATCAAGGTCAGACAGAATGGCCTTTACCAAACGCTTTGAATCGTCATCATCATAGATGGCAAAGTTAGGCCCATAGCCAAGACGCTCGCCATCTTCTCTGAGCAGGCGAACGCACATGGCGTGGAATGTACATACCCACATGCCACGAATGTTATTGGGCAGCAGTGCCTCAAGACGCTCGCGCATCTCCGCTGCAGCCTTGTTGGTAAACGTAATAGCCAGAATCTGCCAAGGGCGAACGCCCTCATCAGCAATCATGTGCGCAATTCTAAACGTCAAAACACGCGTCTTACCCGAACCAGCTCCTGCAAGAACCAACAGAGGTCCCTGAGTTGTCATAACCGCCTGATGCTGGGCAGGATTTAAACCTTCAAGATCAATCTGCATTACGCCGTCCTTGTGTCAATCATTCTTAGACTAAAAGTGTACCCCGATAACCGGACATTAATTGCGCTCGTTTCTGTTGGCTCCACAATAAAAAACCGGCCCTCAAAAGAAGACCGGTTTATCTGCAAGAACATGTCTATCGGATCCATACTCACGTATAGCGAGAAAATCTTCTAGCCCAAACACTTGCCTTAGTTCATGGAGTTTGTCTGACGGCTCTTTGCGCGAGCAACAACAGCCAGTGCAATCACACCACCTGCGACACATGCCATAACAATAGCGCTAAGCGAGTGATTCTCATCACCAGTGTATGGAAGCACAGAGCCTCCATAATACGGGATAGCTGCAGGATTTGGAGCTCCTGGGAAGCTTGGTGTCAGAGGACCGCCAGGGTTGCTTGGGATGCTTGGAGTACCAGGATTCTCTGGAGTTACAGGGTTTTCGGGGGTAACAGGAGCAACTGGCTCTGGCTCCCACTCTGCAACAAGGACAACTTTAGGGTTATCGGTGGTGATAGTTACCTGATTGCCTGCTTGATAGATTACGCCGTCAAGCTTCCAGCCCTTGAAAATGTAGCCCTCACGAGTTGGGACGGTTGCAGAAACAGTCTCGTTCATTGGATCAGTAAGAGAATCAGCGGTGTTGCTATCAATACCAAAATAACCGCTCTGTGCTGCAGGTGCGCCAGTACCGCCGTTTGCGTCGTAGCTAAGCTCATACTCCTGGTTCCAAACGGCAATCAGGGTATAAGGGCTTCTCATATTAAAGACTGTAGTTTCAGAAACATAGCGCTTATCGCCAGCTGGGTTGTTGTTTGCATCTGCAGGAACAGCAGATGCACCAACGTAGCGGAAGTGGTTATCAACGTAAGAACGCTTCCAGAACTCAAACTTATAGCCATCGCGGACAGGCAGGTCCTCAATGATGTTGTACTCAGCAAAGCCATAAGTACGAGGGTTATTTGGAGTCTTGGAATCAGTGAAGGTAGGGTTGCCATAGATGGTGCCGCCATTTGCGTCATAAATGAGCTGGTTTACTGCAGATGGCGTAGGTGTAGGAGTTGGAGTTGGAGTTGTCTCTGCAGGAATAACGTGGATGTGGTAACCAACCCACATAAGGTGAGTGGTGTTGCCACCAACGTTAGCAGGGTCCGTTGAATCTCCCTGCATAGTAACAAGGAAGAACGCGGTAACAGGCTGATTAGCAGGAGTTACCTTACGACCAGTAAACTCAAAATAGAACTGACCGCCGTTGTTAGTAACGGTGTCGCTGTTTCCATAGAAAGCATAGGTAAAGTCATAATCAGTAGCAGGGAGCTCAGGATAAGCACCTGCAGTGACCAGCGTAGTAGTTACACCAAAAGGAGCAAAACCAGGACGAGTAGTGGTGTAGTGAGAATACGCACCGGTATCTCTAATGGTCTGTCCAACGCGAACAACAATCTCGCCATACTGACCAGGAACAGGAGTCTGGTGACCAGTACGCTGAGGGTTATCAGTAAGGAACCTAGACGTATCAGCATTGCCATCAGCAGAGAAAATTGAAACCTTTACTCCTGGAGTAGTTGTATCAATAGGGTCTGCAAATGCAAGTTTTGGTGCAGCAACAGCAAAAACTGCAATAAATGCAAGTGCAGCTGTACATACCATCTTCTGAAGTGTCTTAATGTGACGCATGAAACCTCCTTAGTACAAATTCAATCAACTAGTTACTAGTACCGTCAAAATTCAGCTGTAAGAGCATAAAGGGCACGCCGACTTTTCATAAATGTAACTGCATCGATTACATATTTCTTCCACAGGTTTTTCACGCTTTTTTCACATGTTTTGCGGGTAAAAAAGCGTGGCGAGAAACTCACCACGCTTGTGTGCACATCTCTGTAGTTGTTGTCCCAGAACTTTCCCCTTTGGTTTAGTAAACACCAGCCAAAAAGTTTCTGTGTCCAAAAACCTATTTTACCAGCAGGAAGTATGCAATTACTGCAATACCTAAGATAATTCGATACATACCAAAGGGCTTGAAATCATGCTTGCGGACATAACCCATAAGCGCACGAACCATAAGTAGAGACACCATAAAAGGCAACCAGGCAACCAACGCCCAAGATAATTATCTCAGGAGTTGTAAAGGTATTTCCCTTCATGAAATAACGGACGAGCCTAAGTCCAGAAGCTCCTGCCATAGTAGGAATTGCCAAGAAGAACGTAAACTCAGCGGCTACAGCCCTAGAGCAACCAAGTGCCAAGCCGCCAAGAATAGTAGCACCAGATCGTGAAGTACCTGGAACAATAGCAAGTACCTGGAAAACACCAATACCAAGTGCAGTCTTCCAATCCAAGTTATCAATGTCTTTTACGCGAGCAAGGTCGTCAGCAGAAGGAGCCTTAAGGGATGCGGCGGCGTCTGAACGCATATGCTTACCGCGAGGCATCTCAACCTTTGCGGTAGCAGCAATCTTCTCGCGATGGAGCTCAAGAATAATAAAGATGATGCCGTAGACAATCAATGTTGTAGCAATGACAAAAGGACTGCTCAGGTGGTCTTCGATAAAGTCGTTCAGAGGAAGACCGATGGCTGCAGCAGGAACACAGCTAACCACCACTTTTGCCCATAGCTTCCAGGTAGAGCGCTTCTCATTCTTGGATTTTTTTGGCGAGAAGGGATTGAGCTTGTGGAAGAATCCTATGCAGACCGCAAGAATTGCGCCAAGCTGAATAACTACAAGGAACATATTCCAGAAGTCTTCAGAAACATTGAGTGGCAAGAACTCATTAAGCAGCAGCATATGACCAGTTGATGAAATTGGCAGCCACTCGGTAATACCTTCTACCACGCCAAACAATGCTGATTTAAGCGCTTCAACCCACAAAAATTGCTGACTCCACTAAAACCTCCTTGGGAACTGATTGCAGACCTATTGTACGCAATCCGTTCGCCCTTTCATTTTCTACCGTTCACGGTTCTTACTAATGACTTTACTACTTTAAAAAGTGGCTTGTTTTTCTGCAAAGTTGGCATTCAGAGCCAAAAACAAGTAGAATTAACACCCTCGCACGAGCGGAGAGAAGCGATTATGCGTGTTTTAGAGGTCAGGTGTTAACTGACCTTGCGCTTAAAAGCCACATTGAGGCAGAAAGCACACGGAGGCGCACTAATCGGAAGCCCCAATCGCGGAGGTCGATTTGAACTATTACATGCGTCACAGACGCTTACCTTCATGCACTACTCTTCTGACGGCACTTCTAGCAGCGGTGCTTGTCATCAATACGTTTTTGTTTGGTGTCTCTCAGGCCCAGGCAGAAACTCTTGAGGAGCTTCAGGCTAAAGTAGAGCAAACAAATTCTGAGTATGATGCTGCTAACCAGCGCGTGACTGAACTGCAAACTCAGATTGCAGAAAATCAAGCACGTATTGCTGAGATTGAGAAACAGCTTCCAGAGCAACGTTCAAGAGCTGCGGAATCTATTAGGGCCATGTATCGTATGCAGCAGGGTTCTATGGGAATCATTGATTTGCTGCTCTCTGCAGATAGCTTCAATGATCTAATTGCTGTTGTTCAGTATCTTGAGATTATCCAAAACAAAAATTCAGATGCCATTAATCACCTGGTTGACCTTAGCAAAGAGCTTGCCGAGACTCAGTCATCTCTCAATGCGCAGATGGCTGAGGCTGAAGAGCAGAAAAAAGCTGCTGAAGATGCTATGAATGCTGCTATTTCTACAAGGCAGGCACTTCAGGCAGAGCTTGCTCAGCAGGCCGCAGCAGAAGCAGCTGCAGCTGAGGCAGCACTGAGAGAAGCAGCTGGTGAAAGCTCATTCACTAACGCTTCTGGTAATCAGACTGAGACAACCACCCCACCTTCTCCTTCAGCTGATAATGTTGATTGGTCAAACGATAAGACCAGCTTTGTAAGCAACTGGGGCGCCCGAATTGATGCATACCTTTCTGGTTCCCCACTTGCAGGTTATGGTTCAACATTTGCTGAGGCTGCATGGGCATACGGCGTTGATCCGCGTTTCTCGCCTGCAATTTCTGCAGTTGAGAGTAGTAAGGGTAGATATAACTTCCTTCCCTACAACGCATGGGGCTGGGGTTCTGTAAGCTGGAGTAGCTGGGAAGAGGCTATTTGGGACCACACTGCAGGTCTCGCTGCTGGCTACGGCGGAAGGCTTTCTGTTGCAGGCGCGGCACGATACAACCCTGCAAACCCAAGCGGTTGGTACTCAGCAGTCCTCACACAGATGGAATACATCTAAGCCTGAGCTGAATCGCCGAGAGAAACAATCAACCCCCGTATCGCTTGATACGGGGGTTTTGTTGTCGGGTGCAGAGTAGGCTGTAGGTTATGGTGAGCGTGGAGTGGACAGTCTTCTCGCCAGGCGGTGGAGAACTGCCACAAGCGTCTAAGCGGTGAGGATGACCATTGCCAGGATGAGACCGAAGCCAATCAGGTCCGTGATGCTAAACGTGGTTCCAAGCACCAGCACGGTAGTGATTGTTGCCATGACCGGCTCAATGGTGCCTAGAAGCACGGCTCTGAGCGAACCTGCGTCCTTAACTCCCTGCAGGTAGAGGCCGTACGCCAAGAACGTTCCCACCAAAACGCCAATGACTACCAGAAAAACACCAAAGGCGTCCAGATCAGGCATGTGATTCCAGGGCTGATAGAACACGGCGATAAGAACTCCGGAGAACAGGAATGCTAAGCCGTTAACGGTAAAAGCTTCCCCACTTCTCCATCAGAGGCTTAGGTAAAATTGAGAGAGCTGCCTGGGCAAATGCGCACATAACACCCCAGAAAATTCCTGCAGTAGGTAGGTTGAGCTCGCCAGGATTTCCCCCTGTTACCAAGAGATAGGTACCAATAAGCGCCAAAACAATGCCAAGAATCTCTCGGCGGCGAGGCCAGCGTCTGCCAACCACACATACAAATGCTAAGACACCTAGCATACCCAGAGATTGCATGATAGTGGTAGTTCCAGAATTAGTCGCATTCACTGCGTAAATGTAGGCAACCTGTGAGAAAAGAATAGCAAACAGACTAACCACAAAAATCTTTGCCAGCTCTTTAGGCTGTTTGATGACAGCAAAAAGATTCTTTCTATCAATGGCAAAGGCAGTGCCTAAAAATAGCCAACAGGCACAGAGCTCGCGAATATCAATCAACCACATAGGATCTACGTGGTATACGTCAAGCAGATATTTTGCACCGGTTCCAAATGCACCCCAAGACGCACCACCAATGAGGACAAAAAGCATTCCTCGGTAGATTTTCTTCTTATTATCAGGTGTTATTTCAGCATCATCACTGCCAAGAGCTTCAACTTCTTTAATGACCACCGTACCGTCTACGGTTTTAGGAGTAGCCGCACTATCCTCATGCGAAATGGAATCATTCATCTGGGTATAAATCTTTCATTACAAAATACGGATACAAGCGTGGTTACGTGACTGTCGCGCTAGTATCACAATAACAAAATTTCTTATCGCCCTGCTCTGCGCAGAGTTCACAGTCTCCAAGCGGTTTAGAGCAGCGCTAAGATGTTCTTGAACGGCATTGATGCTCACGTAAGTTTTCGTAGAGATTGGCAGCTTATGACGTCTAAGTATTCGCAGATGGACAGCGCGTTTTCTGTTGGCACGCTTCACGCAGAAGACAAAAGCTTTGAGGTAATCTCGGCTGAGTGGGTTAACGAGATTTCTGGCTACGCGTACATCTTTAAGCACATTCCCACAGGTGCCCGCCTTATGTGGTTTGCCTGCGACGATGACAATCGCTCGTTTGCCATTGCTTTTAAGACACCTCCTGTAGACCACACCGGCGTCTTCCATATCCTGGAGCACTCGGTTCTCTGCGGATCCGATGCTTATCCTGTCAAGGAGCCTTTTGTTAACCTACTCAAGACCTCTATGCAGACATTCTTGAACGCAATGACTTACCCTGACAAAACGGTATACCCTGTAGCCAGCACCAACGTAGCTGACTTGGAAAACCTCATGAGCGTGTACCTTGACGCCGTTCTTCATCCAGCAATCTATAAGCGCAAGCGCATCTTTGAACAGGAGGGTTGGCACCTTGAGGCTGATGAGCAGGACAACCTAAGCTATAACGGCGTTGTCTTCAACGAGATGAAAGGCGCCCTCTCTGACCCTGATCGCGTGCTCTACGATTCTGTGAGCGAGGCTCTCTTCCCTGACACCGCCTACAGCAAAGAGCCTGGCGGCAAGCCTCGCGCAATCCCTGAGCTCACCTACGAGAATTTCCTGGACACCCACGCTCGCCACTACGACCTCTCTAACAGCTACACCTTCCTTTACGGCGACCTTGACTGCGAGCGCGAGCTCTCCTTCATTGCCCAGAGGTTTGCAACTGCCGAGAAACGCGATGCAGGTGCCCCCAATCCGCTTAACCTGCAGGCGCCCGTGTTGCCCGAGCCTTGCCAGGTCCGCATGAACACCACAGCCGACAACTCCAGTGTTGGCCTGGGCTACGTGCTTGGAACGCCTGACCAGCGCAATAAGATGATGGCAGCAGATATCTTGTTTGACACCCTCATGGGCTCCAATGAATCCCCGCTCAAGCGTGCAATTCTTGACGCAGAGCTTGGCGATGACTTTAGCTACTATCTCTCCGACGACCTTGCCCAACCCATGCTCTTCTTGCAGCTCAAAGGCCTTAAAGAAGGTGCAGCTCAGAAGTTCCGTGAGCTGGTAGAAACCACCTGCAAAAAGATTGCTTCTGAAGGCATTGATCCAAAGAAGCTCAATGCTTCCATTGCGCTTGCAGAGTTTAACCTGCGCGAGAATGATCAGCCGTACTCAAACGGTATTGAGTACACGCTACGTTCGCTTTCAAGCTGGCTCTATGACGACGCACGTCCTCTGGACTACATTCGCTACGAGGATGCCATTGCCTACGTCAAGGAGCTTGCAGCGCAAAAGGGCTTTGAGAAGCTGCTGCTGGAGCTCATCTGCAACAGCAAGCACGCAGCTCAGGTTGAGCTTGTCCCTACAGATGAGGGAGATGCTCAGGAAGAGGCCACTGAACTGGCACAACTTCGCTCTACACTCACCGATGAGGATGTCGAGAAGATCCGTGCAGAAGTTGAAGCACTGCGTCTGGAGCAAGAAACACCTGACGCTCCAGAAGACTTAGCCAAGCTACCGTCCCTCTCGCTCAGTGATATCGGTGCAGGTAGAGAGCGTCCTGCTGGCTTTGAGGTTGAAGCTCCCCTACCGTGCATTGCGCACGAGCTGGATACTCACGGCATCGACTACGTCTACCATTACTTTGATTTGACCCACGCGGTTACTTTCGAAGAGCTACCTCTTGTGGGCATTCTTGCTGAGGCGCTAGGAAAGCTTGATACGGCTACACATACCGCATCCGAGCTTGATATTCTTATTGAGAGCAACCTTGGTCACCTCTCGTTCTTCACGGATATCTATGACCGCGACACCCTTGACCAAGCACATCCTGCCTTCATTGTTGCTGCAAGCGCCCTTGCCGAGAAAACCCAGGGGCTTGCAAGCATTCCTTCTGAAGTCTGGTCCAGCACGTGTTTTGATGACTTGGGACGCCTCAAGAACATCTTGATTCAGCGACGTATTGCACAGGAGCAGTACTTTGTAGGCGCTGGTCATACCGCAGCACAAAATAAGGCTTTAACCTCTTACTCTGCAGCTAGCCGCGTAAACGATGCTCTGGCAGGCGTTGGCTTTTACGAGTACCCTGAAGAACCTGCTTGCCAACTGGGATGAGCGCGCTCCTCAGCTTGCAAAAGAGCTGGATACACTTACGCGCAAGATTTTCCGTGCAGACAACGTTACGGTCAGCTTTACCGGCTCCACTCAAAGCCGTGAGGCATTCTGGCAGACAGCAGGAGACCTTGGCCTCAAGAAGGGCAACACATCACAAGCAGATAACGTAACGCCAACGCTTGTTGTCCCTGAAGGTAAGCTGCAGCGCGTGGCCTACCTCATTCCGTCAAACGTTTCCTACGTTGATCTCTCCTATCCAAACGTTGCCCACGCAACTCATGAACAGCAGGGTAACTGGCTTATTGCTACCAGGATTCTGGGTCTTGATTACCTGTGGAACGAAGTCCGCGTTAAGGGCGGAGCTTATGGCGTTATGTTTAGAAACTCCATCGCTGGCCTGCAGAGCTTTGTCTCCTACCGAGACCCTGCGCTTGATGCAACCCTTGACCGCTATGTTGGTGCAGGTAGCTGGCTCTCTGAGTGGACTCCAGACGCTGACGAGTTTGAGGGCTATGTAGTTGCCTCTGTTGCAGGCGTTGACGCTCCTGTTCCTGCTCGCATGCTTGCTCGCAGGCAGGACATTGAGTACTTCAACCACCGTGACCCAGAGCGTTTGCGTAAACTTCGCGAGAAAATCCTTCACGCCCAGGTAGAAGACATCAAGGCACTGGGAAGCACCATGCCTCAAAGTTATGATGACCTCTCGGTTGTTGTCTTTGGTGCGAAAGAGACCGTCGAAGCTTCCAAGCTTGGTCTTGAGGTCGTCAACCTCTTTGGCGGTCAGGAGAACTAGGTCTGCTATCAGCAATAGCAACGCAAAAACCCCTGTCATGCGTGCGCATGACAGGGTTTTTCTTAGTGAGGTATGAGGCGCAGCTAGACGACCTTCTCGCCAGATGACGCGCTTAGGCAGTGGGCTACTCGCTTCTCAGTGCCTGAACTGGGTCGGACTTTGCCGCCCTGCCTGCAGGAATAAGACCTGCAAGGAGCGTCAAACCAACGCTAATCAGAATCAAAAATGAGCGCGCCATTCAGCGGCAAGACCACCAGGTTGTCCACGTTAAACATGGCTTTAATTACGGCATTTGTAGGCAAAATGAGTAGCTGCGTAATGCCAATACCCATAACACCAGAGATAAGGCCCTCAATAAACGTCTCAGCATTGAATACGTTGGCAATGTCTCGCCTGGAAGCACCAATGGAGCGCAGAATACCAATCTCCTTTTTACGTTCAAGGACCGAGATAAACGTAATGATGCCAATCATGATGCTAGAAACAACAAGCGAGATAGATACAAATGCAATAAGCATCGCAGAAATCATGTCCACAATCAGTGTAACGGAGCTCATCAACGCGCCGACAATGTCGGTATAGGTAACTACCTTAGACTCTTCACCTGCAGCTCTTGCATCCGCATTGTATCTATTAAGAATCTCAACGATTTTTTCTTTGCTCGCAAAATCTTTAGGATAAATATTGATTGACGTAGGCTTGGCAAGATCTGCATATCCCATCTTTGCAAGATTTGACTCATATGTTGCAGGCGCCGTACGCATCATCGACGACGCAATTGCCGCAAGCTGAGACGGGTCAGCATTAAGCTTAAAGGCACTTGCCAGAATTGATGGATCTACCTGCATAGCATTGGACATGTTTGCTACTACGCCTTGCATAGCAGTACTCAATGCACCAGCAATCTGACCCTGCATCTTTGAGGCCACCTGAGTCATCACACTTGTTAACGCAGACTGCACGTAAGCGCTCATTGCACGTGTAATGGCAGTAGAAAGTGCACGTGCAATCTGTGACTGATAGGCACTCATAAGCCTCTGGGAAACCTCAGCCTGAACACTTGGAAGATCTGGACTGGTACCCAGCTTATTTGCTAAAGCGCTCACGAGCTGCTGTTGTAGGTCATCAGTATCAATTGCAGAAGAAACTGTAGTTACTATCTGTGTACGCACCTGATCCGTAGCTAAGTAATCGGCCATGGTCTTGCCGGGGTTAGCCGCACTCCAAGAATTCCATCCTAGGGCAATGTTTCCCATAAGTGAAGAAATGGCAGCTTGTCCACCTGGTTTAAAGTTGACGGTAATGCCTGATAGAATCTGCTGAATATCTGACGCGGTAAGCTCTGGGAAAGCCGCTGCCAATGCAGAAGGATCAAGTGAAGACGTAATGGAAGACAGTACATCTCCATCAGACAAATTAAGCTGTGACGGATCAAAAGCAGGTAGCTGCACGTCAGAAAGGTCAAGCGAGGACATATCCAAGCCAGACAGATTAATTGACGAGAAATTCAGTGCCTGTGGATTAAAGTTGAACGCCGAGGATAGCGCACCTGAATCAATAGAAATCAACGAGCTGATAGAAAGACCCTCTGAAGTCTGACCGTTTTTCTCGTCCTCAAAGGTTTTACCAGTAAAAACATCAATGTCTGGACGATTCATCTGATCCTGAACAATGGGAGAAGCTGCCGCGTCAGAAATCATTTTCTGAGTCAGCTGTGGCGTATAGTAGATGCCCTCGGTAAGAGCTCCTGAGGTGGTTGGATCTTTTGCCTGGACAACACCAACAATATGCAGGTCAGGGGCATTGGCAATCAGGTTATTCATGTACTCCTGATCATCAGACTTGTCTGTCCACACGCCAAGATTACTATCCCAAACATAACGTTGATGAGGCATAACCAGCTTAAACGTTGGAGACATCAGCTGCTCATAGGTGTACGTATTATTGGGCTCTTCAAGAGTTCCAGACTCACCGTTTGCAATTTTGTCTACAGTAGACCGCAGTTCAGCATAGTCACGCAGACCAAGCGTGTACTCCAAAAAATCGTCCATGGTACCATTAGGACGCAACACCAAAACAGCTTCATTCCAAGCAGTAGGCCATCTACCAGCTCGAACAGTATAGCGATCCTCGTAAATAGAAGGATTGCCAGGAAGCTCACCAAAAAGCGATGTGCTTACAAAGGAAGACAGTGGATTATAAGACGGAATCTTAGGCGATACTTTTGAAAACGTGGTGTCTGGCTGCACCTGAACAGGATCAGAAGAGCTGGAGTCAGCGCCTGCGGGCAGGTAAATAAAGGGGCTCACAGAATAGCCATAGGTAATAGCGCTTGCGTAGGAGTTGATTCCGCCACCATTGTTATCGAGAAATGCCTTCAGGCTGGTCAGGTCATTGGAACCAATACTTTCTGCCTGCATACCCAGCCTTGAATTAGTAGGAATAGCACCCTCAACCGGCTGGTTTTCTAGCTTTGCAGCTTCAGCATTCTTCTGGTTCTGAGTCATCTCACTCTGGATATCTTGGCCCTCTGCGTCCGCCGAGTCAGAGCTGCTTCCGCTGCCAGAAATAAAAGAAGAAATATTAACGGACTGTTCAGAGATGGTGAGTGGATACATTGAAAGCGTATCCTCCTCAACCTTCTTGATGTACTCGTTTGCGCCATTTGCCAGCGCCAGAATTGCTGCAATACCAATAATGCCAATAGAGCCTGCAAACGCTGTCATAAGCGTACGGCCTTTTTTGGTCATGAGGTTATTAAACGAGAGACCTAGTGCAGTTAGAAGCGACATCGAGGTTTTACGGGAAGGCTTTGCCTCTCGATGAGCAACACTAGCAACATCAAATGGATCTGAATCTGCAGTTACCTGGCCATCTGCCAGTTCAACAATACGCGTTGCATACTGATGAGCCAGCTCAGGATTATGCGTAACCATGATAACCAAACGGTCCTTGGCTACTTCTTTAAGCAAGTCCATAACTTGTACGGATGTTGAAGAGTCAAGCGCACCCGTTGGCTCATCTGCCAGCAAAATCTCTGGATCGTTTACCAGCGCACGAGCAATAGCCACGCGCTGCATCTGTCCACCAGAAAGCTGATTTGGACGCTTATTTGCGTGTGCTTTAAGGCCAACCTTATCAAGGGCTTCAAGCGCACGTTCATGACGTTCTGTCTTGGAGACACCAGAAAGCGTCAGCGCAAGCTCAACGTTACTCACCACGCTTTGATGAGGAATAAGGTTATAGGCCTGGAATACAAAACCAATACGATTGTTTCTGTACGTATCCCAATCTCGTTCTTTGAACTTCTTAGTAGAAATACCATCTACCAGCAAATCTCCTGAGTCAAAGCGATCAAGACCACCAATGACATTGAGCATAGTAGTCTTACCTGAGCCCGAAGGACCAAGGATTGCTACAAACTCGTTATCTCTAAACGCAACGGAAATGTGGTCCATTGCGGTCTGTTCAAATCCGCCGGTGTTATAACGCTTTGAAATACCTTTGAGTTCAAGCACGAGTTGCTTCTTTCTTGTTGTGCTGTATAGAGCGTGGACCTATACCGTTAGTTGATTGCGTCTCCGTCAACTGCATCAGTGTCAGCTGCATCGGTCCTCTCGCCAGCAGCTTTCTGAGCTGCTGCATCCTCTGCAAATGGATCAGCGGTAACGTCTTCAATAATCTTCTGCTGAGCCCAGCTCAAGCCGTAGAGCAGGCCAAAGAGCGCCCAGAACCATGGTGCATAGAGCATGACAACCATAAGGATTGCAAAAAGTCCTCTAAGAAGAACCCAAGGAAGCACCACAATCAGAAAGAAAAAGAATGGCAGCACAAAAAGGATTGCAGCAAGCGAGCGCAGCACAACTGCAACTGTCTTAGTTACCGAGAAACCCGTATTGCGTGCAATAAAGAGACCCACCAGGCCAGCAATGCCAAAATACAACATGATTGGCGCAACAATGTAGGAATAGAACAGTGGCGTGGAAGTGTCTTGAGGCAGCGTTTGCCTCAGAACCATCAAAACAATTCCCAAACCGTTAAAACGCCAAGAAATGATGCGTTTCCAATAAAAGTCTTTTTCGTCATAGTTAACTCCTTTGATAAGGGGTATTAAGTATAGTGTAACTAGTACCTTGTTCCCGACCTTGTCTATTTCATACGCGGGATGTGGCTAAAACCGCTGCTCTCCATATGTTTCAAGGTCAAACGTTTGAATTAGAGGAGTTTTTCATGACTGATGCAGAACTCAAAGCAAGCGCCGAGGCGTTTGTCAACGAGCACTGGGAAGAGATTATTGAGGATATCCGTTACCTTGTGCAGGTAGAGTCCGTTGAGGATCTGTCTCTAGCAGAGCCTGGCAAGCCTTGGGGTCCAAAGTCTTATGAGGCACTTCGTCGCGGTCTTGAGATTGCAGAGCGCCTGGGCCTTGAGACTACAGATGTAGATGGCTACCTGGGCTTTGGCGACCTTCCTGGTGAGTCCGAGAAGTACCTTGCCACCATCGCTCACTCCGATATTGTCCCTCTGGGCAAGGGTTGGACGGTAGACCCTCTTGATGTTACCCGCCGCGAGGGCTTCATCCTGGGCCGTGGCGTTCTTGACGATAAGGGCCCTCTGGCGCTCTCGCTCTGGGCAGCTCACTTCTTTGTTGAACAGGTCAAAAAAGACTGGCAAGAAGCTTCCTTACACCCTGCGTGCCATCGTTGGTAACAACGAGGAGACTGGCATGGGTGACGTTCCTTATTACCTCTCCAAGTATCCAGAGCCAGCATTCTGCTTTACGCCAGACGCTGAGTTCCCCCTTATCTGCGGAGAGAAGGGCGTGTATCACGCACAGTTCACATCTCCAAAGATTGCTGGCGCACACAGCGAGAAGATCGTTGAGCTTGATGGTGGTACCGTACCTAACGCTATTCCAGGTCTTGCAAGCGCACTTGTTCGCGCTGACGCATCTACCTTGGCTGACACTGATTCCATCAAGGTTGAGGACGCAGGCGTTGAAGATGATGGCACTAAGCTTGCTCGCATTAACGCAACAGGTAAGGGTGGACACGCTTCCATGCCTGAAGGAACTGTCAACGCAATTGGTCTGCTTGTAACCTACCTGCTTGATAACAACATCTGTGGAGAAGAAGAGCGCGGCTTCTTGACCTTCTCTAAGCAGCTTTGCTCAACTACTGATGGTACTGGTACGGGTATCCAGAGTGCTGACGATAAGTTTGGTCCTCTGACCTGCATCTCCGGCACTATCCGCACCAAGGGCGATGCCTACGTACAGACCATTGACTCTCGCTATCCTACTTCCACCACTGGCGAGGCTATCACTAAGCGCATGACTGATCTTGGCGAGGATCACGGCTGCACCTTTGAGGTTCTCTCCGATGCCGTGCCTTTCTATATTGATCCAAGCTCCCCTGAGATTACTACCCTACTTGATACCTTCCATGAGTATACCGGCAGCGATGAGCAGGCGTTTGTTATTGGCGGCGGCACCTATGCACGTCACTTTAAGCGCGCAGTTGCCTTTGGTCCTTATGACAGCAAGGCTGCAAAAGACCTGCCAGAGTGGGTTGGCATGGAGCATGGTCCTGACGAGGGAATCTCTGAGGAGTGGCTCAAGCGTGCCCTTAAGATTTACATTGTCAGCATTGCTCGCCTGATGGAACTTGACCTGTAAGGCTACAAGCACAGAACTGTTATAAGCAACAGCAACGCTACAACCAAAAGCCTCTGCATCCAAAAGGATGTAGAGGCTTTTTACAAGCAATCAAGAGAAGCGTTAGGCGTGAGAGCGAATCTTTTTCCACAAGCGCAAGCCATAGCTATTAGGGAAGCCCTGCCTCAATACGAATAGCCAAGTACAATCCGGAGGCATTGTAAACAAGCTCAAAGATATCTTGGCTGGTTACGGCAGGAATACCCTGCGTTAGTGCCGTAAAAGATAATTCTTGCTACGTCAAACAGAACGATAACAGTAACAGCAAGAATATAGGGTCTAATAAATCGGGCATCATTTGAGCCCTTGAGAGCTAAAAGACCTGCAATAAGAGAAAATGCCGCACCTAGCGTCACTAAGAAAATAGTAAGGATTCCCTGCTGTGCAAGAAATTGATTAACAGTTGTCAGGGCAGGCAGATTTACAACCCTAGAAAAATCATGCAATCCAAGCAATATTAGTACCAGAAAAAGAGCAATGCCACTAAACGCAATGGATACCAGCGCAAACAAATGAAGAACTCGCTGGTGACGAGAGCGCCAATACGTAGTTCCCACAACGCCTTGGTCATGCTCTTTCTTAACCTTATCCGCAAGATTAGAGCAAATTACCACGTAGACAATGGTGTTGAGCTGGATAAATGGGTCCAGGATGATCAAGTCTCCTCTACCCCAAGCCCACAAAATTCCTACCAGAATAATCAAGCCAATCAGATAGCAAAGAAATCTGTATGGTTCAACTTTTGATGAGTCTTTGGCTGCACGTAATCCAAGTACCGAGGTCACAACCTGCAACACACCAATAAGCAATACAAACACGTAGCCTAGAAGCACGTTATTGCTGAACGTAAAATACACACCGCTGAACTCAAGCTGTTCCAAAGGAACAGCAGGCTGTAAGCCCATAACAGTTGCAAAAAGAGATGCCGACGTAGTCAGAACATCTGCTGCACCTAAAATAATCAAAACAATTGAAACAATGCGCAAGATATGTTGAGCAGGTGTTCTGGGAACAGTAGCCTTAACTCGGTCAGATGCAAGGCGGTTCAACGGCTGATCCTCATCAACTACAAGGATTTTCTCGGCACGTTCCGCTACTTCAGAAACGTTTTCTGCCAGCTCAGAGGATACCTCGGTGACCTTTTTAGAAAGCTCGCCTACTTTTGAACTTTCAGCCAGTTTGGCAAACTCAGCGCCCATGTCTTTCTTCTGTTCCGTTGGCACAAAAAATCCTCACACTTGTCCAAAATGTTCAAATAAATCATAGCATTAGCTACTTTGCTGTGTTAGTATGTGCAACTGTCCGTGTACCTGCAAGTATGTAAGGAGGCTTGTTCGATGCTTTATTAATCTTCTCGTGAGCGTGTCACATGTCCACACCACGAGTCTGTCTGACATGTTCCACCACTAATCGAGGAGAATTATGGAATCGAATAAGCTTTTTGCGGAAACACCACCATTTAAATTATTTATACGAGCAGCCCTTCCAGGCGCTATTGCTATGCTTGCGTCAATGCTTTACGACACCGCAGATGGAATCCTTGTTGGACGCTATCTGGGTCAGGAGTCTTTTGGCGCGGTAACCATTGCCATCCCACTGGTCATTCTCTGTTTTGCGGTTGCCGACCTTATTGGCGTTGGCGCTTCTGCGGTTATTGCAGTTGAACATGGCAAAAAGAACCACCAGACGGCTAATAACATCTTTACCATTGCATTCATCATGCTTATTACCACAGGTGTTATCAGCGGCATTTTCTTCTTCTTTTGTGCACCAAACGTTCTGGCGCTGATGGGTGCTCAGGGAAAGATTGCCGAGCAAGGAACTATCTACCTGCGCGTATGGACTCTTTTCTTACCAGTTATGTGCATCTCGTACGCCGTTGATAACTTCCTTAAGATCTGCGGAAAAATTAGGCGCTCTACCAGCATTGCCTTTATCTCTGCAATTTTGGGAACCGTACTTGAATACTACTTCCTGGGAATTTTGGGATTATCCGTTGAGTATGCAGCACTGGGTTACTGCATCTCTATTACCTTCTCGTCCCTTTACGGTGTTTGGCCCTTTATTGGCAACAAGCAGATTCTCAAATTTGTGAAGCCACACTTTAATTGGACGCACATAAAAGAGATCTTTGTAAACGGCTTTCCTATCTTTATGCAGAACATCTCAAGTAGGATTTATTCCCTGCTGATGAATGCTGCTCTGCTCACCCTTGGTGGAGATATTGCCATTGCTTCTTACGGCGTGCTTCTCTATTCTGGCGGACTCATTCAGCCGCTCATTTATGGACAAGCTGATGCCATGCAACCAGCTATTGGTTATAACTGGGGCGCAAAGAAAAAAGATCGAGTACTTGCCATTGAGAAGTACATCTTCTCCACAGGCATCATCATTGGCATTTTTGCCTTCTGCGTCTCGTTCTTCTTCTCGGAGTTCTTGGTCAAACTGTACCTGCCAGAAGGAACACAAGAGCTGCTTAACATGGCCATCCCGGCTATGCGCATTCACGCTTTTATCTTTATTTTTAGCTGGATTACTATGTGCACCGAGAGCTTGGCTATTGCGCTCAAGCAAACAAAGATCTCCAACCTTTTGAGCGTCTTTATGGCACTCATCTTCCCTATCAGCTCGCTTATGGTTCTGAGGCCATTTGGTCTGGACGCGCTCTGGTACGTCTCAGTTGTATCCAACATACTCTCGGCGCTGCTTTCTGTTGGCTGCCTCATCCACATCTATCGCAAGCACTTTAGGGGTGTAGAAGCTGATGACGCAACCGAAGCATCTGAGCTTCAGGATGAGGATACCCAGCTCACCGAGGCAGAGCTTGCAGAGGCAGAGCTTGCAGCTTCCGACCTCTCTAGCCCAGAAGACCACCTGGACGGCGAGTCCATCTCCCGAGCTCAATAGCCCGCGCGCCCGGCAAGCTCCGTACAACAACATACTCCTCACAAAAACATGGCGAGAAGATCTTCTGATTCCAAGATCTTCTCGCCATAAACATGAGCGGTTTTTGAGCGTCTAACTACAGCGCAGCAAGTGCCTGCTCGACGTCGTTGATAAGGTCCTCGGTGCCCTCAATACCACAGCTCAAGCGCACAGTACCTGGGGTAATACCTGCTGCTACAAGCTCCTCATCGGTAAGCTGACGATGCGTTGACGAAGCTGGGTGCAAACAACAAGAACGAGCGTCTGCAACGTGTGTAGCAATGGAGAATACCTTGAGGTTACCCAGGAACTTCTCGGCAGCCTCACGACCACCAGCAACGTCAACAGTGATAACACCGCAGGAACCGTTTGGCAGATACTTCTGAGCCAGCTCGTAGTACTTATCGCCTGGAAGACCAGGATAGCTTACGTGCGCAACCTTAGGATTGTTTGCAAGCGCCTCAGCAACTGCCTGGCCATTCTTGCAATGCTGAGCCATACGAACATGCAGAGACTCAAGGCCAAGGTTAAGATAGAAAGCGTTCTGTGGTGACTGAATAGAACCAAAATCACGCATAAGCTGAACAGTTGCCTTAGTAATAAAGGCGCCACCATTACCAAAGGTATCTGCATAGACAAGGTTGTGATACGAAGGATCAGGCTGGGTCAGACCTGGGAATTTGTCTGCGTGTGCGGCCCAGTCGAATTTGCCACCTTCAACAATGGCGCCGCCAACAGCAGAGCCGTGACCGTCCATATACTTGGTTGTGGAATGGGTCACAATATCTGCTCCCCACTCAAGAGGACGGCAGTTCATAGGCGTGGCAAACGTATTGTCAACAATCAGTGGCACGCCATGATCGTGAGCAGCCTTTGCCCAACGCTCAATATCAAGGACGACCAGCGCAGGGTTTGCAACAGTCTCACCAAAGACGCACTTGGTATTTGGCCTAAACGCAGCGTTAATCTCCTCGTCAGTTGCATCTGGCGAGATAAACGTACACTCCACGCCCATCTTCTTAAAGGTGATAGCAAACAGGTTAAAGGTTCCGCCATAAATGGTGGAAAGCGCAATAAAGTGATCTCCAGCCTCAGCAATGTTAAAGACGGCAAAGAAGTTTGCTGCCTGACCAGAAGAAGTCAGCATTGCAGCAGTACCGCCCTCAAGAGCACAAATCTTTGAGGCTACAGTATCCAGCGTTGGATTCTGCACGCGAGAATAGAAATAGCCAGCAGCTTTGAGGTCGAACAACTCTCCAAGCTGCATCGACTCGTCATATTTGAACGTGGTTGATTGAATGATAGGCACTTGCCTAGGCTCACCGCAACCAGGCTGATAACCGCCCTGTACGCAGCGAGTCTCGATGCTCTCAGACATAGCATCCTCCCTCATAATCATCATCCACGCCGCACAAACGTTAATGTGCTCCAAACGTGGACTGTGTGATTACTTTAGGATACTAGTCTCTCTACCTTCAATCACACGCTCAATCAAAACTTTTTCATGTTCTGAAACAATTGCGAGGTCTGAGGTAACATCTCTGAAATCCATAGAGTCTTTCCACTCTTTGACCAAAGAAATGTTGCGCTGAGCTGTGCAAACAGTGCTGAGCTCAGAGTCAATGTCTTGCATAATCTGGGTGTAATTTGCGCGTTTCTCGCCCAGCATATCACTGAGGTGGAAAAGAATGTGCTCAACTTCACGAACTTCTCGCCTTGCGTGATGTACCTCGGAGAAGCTTGTCATATCCAAGCCAAAAAGGCGCGCATCAATGGTCTCAAGCATGTAATCAAAGCGGCTGCTGATGTCTTCAAACGAGATACCATCTCTTAGCACCGCGTCTGACCAAGCAGGCTCAAAGAGCTCATCCAAAGCGCAGCGCAGGCTACGACGAACCGCCTTCTTGCGCAGAGCCTCACAGACGCGATCGCGCTCAGTCTCGCGAGCTGCCTCGACAGCACTGACCAGCTTGGAGCCTTGAGAAAGCTCTCCAGACTCCATCAAATCTGCAACGGTATCAGAGAAGCCGTCAATCTCACGAAGGCGCGTAGTTGCACCAAGCATCAGTCTATAAACAGGCTCAGCAATCTCTACCGCCTCTTCATTAAGAAGTGGCGAGAAGAACTTGGTAAGCAGCTGGGTTCCCCTGAGGGCAAACCTAAATGCTGCGATTACCGCAGGATCTTCTGGATGAGCGCGGAACTCTACATATGCGTCCTCCAAGTTGGTTGCCGCGTGAGCACATGCCTCATCCAGGGCATCAAGCGTCTCCCAAGGCTGAGTGGAAGGACCACTGACCAGCCAAAGAAGCTTACCGTGAGGCTCGCGAACATCTCCAAGCTGCTTCCAGACACACTCATGTTGATGACTAAGCGAACCACATACGTCAATAGCGCACACAGCGCCCTTTGTCAGCGGAAGTTCAAATCCCAAAAGAGTCTCTGCAACATAGCCTAAAAATGGAGCATGTCCGACGAGAATCAGCGTTTCTGCATCAGCGTGCTCAAGCTCTGCCTGAAGTGCAGGAAGATCTTGATCGTAAAGGGAGTCATGAATCTCTAGGCCCTCTGCATCCAGAGCCTCTGCCACAATCTCTGCAGTTTCAAGTGCACGAAGGGCCGGACTTGTCCAAATCTCAGCCTCTTCACCCTCTGGCCCTAACAGTCCAAAGATGTGAGGATAATTGGCAGATAAAGCCCTCTGACCAGCACGTGTGAGCTCTCGACTCATGTCTTCAGAGCCACGTTCAGATACACCATGTCGTACAAGAACCAAAGTCTTTACCATGTTTACCTCCGCTGGTCATCTGCAGAAAACTGCTCCTTATAGCGTAATAGGACGCCCGCGCAATTTTGCACGAACGTCCTATTTTTACTGCCAACGGGCAAATATATCGGTATATGGCGAGAAAAACTTTTTATCTCGCATCTTTGCTATGCGTTTATTGCATAACGGCTATGCATAACCTGCACAAAAAAATTCAACTAAAAAGATTTGGCAACTGTGGCGGTAAAGTTAGTGCTCTATCCACGCGTCCCTGCGCCACCTGTGACCTGCAAGCTTAGAAGTCAGCGTTGCCAACGGTACGAGGGTGAGGGATAACGTCGCGGATGTTATCCCACACCGGTGAGATACATAACAAGGCGCTCAAAGCCAAGACCAAAGCCAGAGTGCGTGCAAGAGCCGTAACGGCGAAGATCCAAGTAATACTTATAATCGTCGGGGTTCATGCCAAGTTCAACAATGCGCTTCTCCAGAAGCTCAAGTCGGTCTTCTCGCTGCGAGCCACCAATAATCTCACCGATGCCTGGGACAAGGCAGTCAGCTGCGGCGACAGTCTTGCCGTCATCGTTAAGACGCATGTAGAAGGCCTTGATTTCTGCGGGATAATCAGTGACAAAGATTGGCTTTCCAAAGTGCTGCTCGGTAAGGTAGCGCTCGTGCTCAGTCTGAAGGTCAATACCCCACTCGACGGGATACTCAAACTTCTGACCAGCCTTTACTGCCTCCTGCAGAATCTCAATTGCCTCGGTGTAAGAAACACGAGAGAACTGGGAAGTTGCAACATGGTTCAAGCGCTCAAGCAGACCCTTATCCACAAACTTGTTAAGCATCTCAAGCTCATCTGGGCAGTGCTCAAGAACGTATGCAATAACGTAGCGGAGCATCTCTTCTGCAACATCCATGTCCTGTGCAAGATCACAGAAAGCCATCTCTGGCTCAATCATCCAGAACTCTGCAGCGTGGCGGCGTGTGTTGGAGTTCTCTGCGCGGAACGTTGGACCAAAGGTGTAAACGTCACCAAAGGCCATAGCAAAGTTCTCTGCCTGAAGCTGACCAGAAACGGTGAGGTGAGAAGACTGACCAAAGAAGTCCTTTGAGTAGTCAACATCGCCCTTCTCGGTACGTGGAACGTTGTTCAAATCAAGCGTGGTAACGCGGAACATCTCGCCTGCGCCCTCAGCATCGGATGCAGTGATGATTGGAGTGTTCACGTAGACAAAGCCACGATCCTGGAAGAACTGGTGGATGGCAAAGGCAGCCACAGAACGGATGCGGAAGACCGCACGGAACATGTTGGTACGAGGACGAAGATGCTGCTGCGTACGAAGGTACTCAAGAGACTGACGCTTCTTCTGCATTGGATAATCTGGGCTGGATGGTCCCTCAATCACAATGGTCTGAGCCTGCAGCTCAATAGGCTGCGGGCGATCAGAGTAAGCTCAAGGACGCCCTCGATAATCAGAGCAGCGCCAACGCCACAAGAAGCAACCTCCTCGTAATTGCCAAGGTTCTCACGATTCATAACAACCTGTAGGTCTTTGAAGCAGCTACCGTCATTAAGTGTGACGAAGCCAAAATTCTTCATATCCCTTACTGAACGTACCCAGCCGGCCACGGTAACTTTTTGGCCACCAAGTTGCTCTGCATCTGCGTACAATGCAGAAATCGTGATGCGCTCCACGGGCATACCCTCCTTGTAACTCACTCTGCAGGCTTTTCCTGCGTTCTGCAGGCCTATCCTGCGAGACGAACAAATATCTATTTAGAATACCGCATAACCTCATGGCAGGCGCTCACTTTTATATAACTGGCGGTAATTACGCTAATCTCACACAGCCAAGCCGGCGCGCCATGAAACAGCGCGCCATAAAACACATATCCGCAATTCGGCTAAACTAGTGCAGTAGAACATACCTACAAAGTGCTGCCACCTCAAAAGGCCTGCTAAAGGAGAAGCTATGGAAGACTACAAGCGCGAATTTATTGAGTTTATGGTCCAGAGCAACGTACTTAAATTTGGTGATTTTACGCTTAAGAGTGGTCGCAAATCTCCTTTCTTCATGAACGCTGGCGCCTATGTCACCGGTGAGCAGCTCCACAAACTGGGTCTTTATTACGCTCGCGCTATTCACGACAACTTTGGCCTGGATTTTGATGTAGTCTTTGGTCCTGCTTACAAGGGCATTCCCCTTTCCGTTATCACTGCAATGGGCATTAATGAGCTCTATGGCAAACAGGTTCAGTACTGCTCCAACAGAAAAGAAGCAAAAGATCACGGCGCTGACGCAGGCATGCTTTTAGGAGCAGAACTCAAAGACGGCCAGAGAGTAGTCATGGTTGAAGACGTCACCACTTCTGGTAAGTCAATTGAAGAGACCTATCCACTGATTACCTCTATTGCAAACATCCAGGTAGTTGGCCTTATTGTCTCGCTCAATCGCATGGAAGTTGGCAAGGGCGGAAAAGTTGCAGCTCTCCAGGAAGTCTCCGAGCGCTGGGGCATGCCAACCGCAGCCATTGTCTCCATGGATGAGGTTACCGAGGCCCTCTACAACAAAGAGGTTGACGGCAATGTTATTATCGACGACACCTTGAAGAGCGCCATTGATGCCTACTACCAGCAGTATGGTGTTAAATAAGGCGAGAAAAACCTCTGCGTAGAAACCTGACTTATGACTCTGACTCAACTTAAATACGTTCTTGCTATTGCTAAGGCAGGCACTATTAACGCCGCAGCTAAACAGCTCTTTATCTCGCAGCCTACCCTGAGTAGCGCAGTTAAAGAGCTTGAGGCCGAGCTGGGAATCTCCCTTTTTAACAGGACCAGCAAGGGTGTTGAACCTACCGCAGATGGCGAGGAGTTTTTGAGTTATGCCAGGCAAGTTGTCATGCAGACTGACCTCATCGAAGAACGCTATCTGGGCACCGCCCCTTCTAAGCAGCGCTTTTGTGTTTCTTGCCAGCACTATTCCTTTGCAGTTGAGGCTTTTGTCAACCTGATTAAAGAGCACGGCGGCTCAAAGTACGATTTCCGTATCAGAGAAACGCAAACGTACGAGATTATTGAAGATGTCTCAAAGCTAAGAAGTGAAGTAGGCGTCCTTTACCTCAACTCGTTCAACGAGCGCGTTATTAGAAAAACGTTGCAGGACCAGGGCTTGGTTTTCTCGCCATTGTTTAAGTGCAAACCAAGCGTTTTTGTGGGAAAAGATAACCCGCTGGCAAAGCGTTCCTCGGTAACACTCAACGATCTTGCCCCCTACCCTCGCCTTTCTTACGAGCAGGGCGAGCACAACGCGTTCTATTTCTCCGAGGAGCTTCTGGCAACACTTGATCGCGATAAGGACATCATGGTCCGAGACCGCGCCACTATTTTCAACCTGATTATTGGCCTGAACGGTTACACCATCAGCACCGGCCTTATTAACGAGGAACTCAACGGCCCAAACATTGTTGCAATTCCTCTGGCTGTTGATGATTACATGGAAGTTGGCTACGTTACACACGACGAGAAGAGCCTCTCGCCCTTTGGTGAGCTCTACATCGATGCGCTTAAGCGCTGCTGCCAGGCAGTTACATGGGTGTAAAGGGTCTATAAAGAAGTTAGTTGTTTTAAGCGTTCTTTATGCTTTATTAACTAAATTGAAAGCTATCCAGCTGTGGCGATTCTTTTTAATAAATAATGGTTATTGAATATGTTATTTATTAACCGATAAAAAGATACCGTTCACAGTAAAAGACGTAACAATGATGCCTATAGGAATAGAATTAAGGTAAGAGAGCCGGCAACTACTCCTCTACAGCAATAGGATAAAGACCGAAGAAAAACATAGTGAAGGGCGTATGGAGTCCCGACTCGTGTAGTAGATTTATCGAGGTCATCTGGGGTTTATTATGTTTTCTCACGATTCTAGAAACTTAAGCTTAAAAACAAATAAACTTCCCCAAAAGGCTCGTTCTTTGGCCTTATTGATTGCTTGTGTCACCATTGCAGGGCTACTTTATTTTTATAGTCTTGCCCAAAAACAAGCGCAACAAGAACTTTTTGCACAACAAGTTGCACAAAGGCAAAACGAGGCCTCGGAAAATTATAAAATTGGCGATACTGTACAACTAACTGGACTCGATCAAGAAGTAGGTAATCCAGCTGAGACTCCTTTTGGGGCTTATCTACCATGGATTGGTACAATAGAGGTAACGGTAACAGACGTAACCCTTTATCATTCTATAGACGAAGCAGGGTTTACCTCTGAAGCACTTAACCATTCGTCAACACCGGAAAATGCAAATAGCTTGTATCTAGTCTATACGCTTCATTTTAAAAACATAGATGCTGTTCAAAAGCGCACCCCAAACGGGATGAACTCTATATTGCTTTCTAGTTACTCAATTGATGCTGAGGGGCATAATATTTTCATGTCCCAAATTACACCTGAAAATGCCCGAATTGGCAGTTCGAATGCTGATAAATCTAAAGGGTATTTTTGGATTAATGCAGGGGATGAATGTGACGTCAAACTTGCTTTTGCGCTATCTCCAGAAGAACTGAGGGATGTTACTTCTATTCATCTGGCAAATATGGGAGGAATTTATTCAAACGCAAAGTTAGTTGATATACAGTCTGCATTAAAAAGTGATAAGTAGGTGTTTGCTATGAATTCATTGTTTAAGTCTGAATTTAAGCGACAACTTACCAATAATCCATTATTTTGGACATGTGCTGCAATTGGTATCTGTATTGCGCTACTTGCCGCTTGGATTGAAATACAGCTTGAATTAGATATCTTAGAAGTGACCTATCAACAGGGAAATCATCTTTCTTATAACACTTTACTCTCTCTCGTTTCTGCTTATACCGCTTGGATCCCAACACGAATCGGGGAATTTTACAGTGGACTGTACTATCTCTTATGGCCGCTTTTAGCAACCATCCCAACTGCTTGGATACTAAGCAACGATTCAAAAGAAGGAGTGCTGGAACAGCAATGTCTTAGAATTAGAAAGGCTTGTGTTATCAGGATAAAACTATACGTAAGTTTTGTTTCTGGTGGTATTTGCTCTGCCCTACCTCTTATCCTTAATTTTTTAGCTGTAATCTGTTTCTTACCGTTATCTACACCAAAAATTTACGATGAGATATATACCGCAGTCTCAATGAACTCTTTGTTCTCAGGACTCTTTTATAACTCTCCTCTTGCTTATGTCATTGCCCTCTCCGTATTAGCCTTCATAATTGGAGGGCTGTTTTCCTGCGCCGTTTGTCTTTTTGCCAGTTTAACTAAGACCACATTTCAAGCAATTTTTATTTCTTATTTCCTACTTCACCTGTTAGCATTCTTAGGCTCGCAATTTTCAGCAATCCTTTCCTCTGCTCACTTAAGAGAAGTAGGGCAAAATGCATTCATTAAGTTAAATTTCTTTCAGTTGATAAGTTCTGAATATGCTTCAACAAAACTTGGCTTTTATTTCTTCTGTTTTTGTTTTGCTATTACTAGTAATCTTCATTTCTTACAAAAAGACTTGTAAGAGTGATTTGCTATGAAACATCAAATTTCAAGGAGCTTCACTCAACTTTTTGATATGCATAAAAATCTTCTAGCAGCGCTTTTTGTGATGTTGTTATCTTGTACAGCGTTTATTTCTTCTTTTGCTCAATTCAGCTTAATTACACAAGGAGGATATTCGTTTTCTTTAGGTGATTTGATTATCGCAACATTCTTCGGTTCTGCCCACACGCTCTACGTAGAGTGGACCGCGCTTTGCATCTCTTTTTCTTCTCATAATCATTATTTCTAGCTCAGACACAAATGAACATTTTTTTCTATTCAACGCATGATGAGGTTTGAGAAGAAAACTAGATTTTGGATTTATAGTTATATAAATATAATCGTATCTTCTCTCTTTTTGATTGCCGTCTATATAATGACATACGTTATCTTACTTATTTGTACAGGTAATAGCCCTGATATTGCTACGCTAAATGTGGATATCTTCATTTACCATACCGTTCAAACTGGTACAGAATTTTTCACTCACAGCCCCAGAAGTATTAGCCCTTCTCAGCATTTATTATCTTGGTCTCTTGTTCTTTTCCTTTATTTACAAAGTAATGAAATTCTATACTCACAATTCACTAGCTGTATTATTAAGCGTAGCACTACTAGTTTTAGGAGAGTTTTTTCCTGAACTTCCATTCCCCTCTACATTAATGACTTTTTCGAGACTTCTTCCTTTTAATCCAGAAGGATATAGCCTTATGTATGCAACTTTATATTTTCTTGTTGGAATCATTTTTTTAAACATTTTTTTGGCCTCATCGGAACTAAAAATGCAGAGTTTGGCGGTGAGTAAGCATGTCGTACATTTCAGTTGAGCATCTAACAAAAGAAATCGGAAACGATACTGTTCTCAAGGATGTCACATTATCCCTGGAAAAGAGAGAGATAATTGGTCTCGAAGGCCAAAACGGCTCTGGCAAAACAATGCTTATGCGAGCGATCTGTGGTCTCATTAAGCCTACCCAAGGATATGTTTCTATTGAAAACAAAAAGCTCTGGGATGATATTGATTTCCCACCAAGTGTTGGCCTGCTCCTAGAAAAACCAGCACTTCTCAGCTCATATAGCGGTCGTAAGAACCTAGAGATTCTCTCGTCAATAAAACAAATTGCGTCTGAGCAAGATATTGATGCTGCAATTGAAAAAGTAGGACTTGATCCTAAAGACAAAAGACCTGTTAGGAAATACTCCCTTGGCATGAAGCAACGCTTAGGAATTGCCATGGCGTTTTTGAGCAGCCGGATTTAATTATTCTTGACGAGCCAACAAATGCTCTTGATGAAGACGGCGTCCATATGCTCACAGAGCTAATTGTTGAACAAAGAGATAGAGGCGCAACACTTCTCGTATCAAGTCATGATGCTGAGTTCTTAGAAGTTGTCTGCGATGTAATTTACAAAATGAAGCTCGGTAAAATTGTCGAGAAAATCGACGTGCAAAGACGTGCATCATGAAACTAAAAAGCAAACTACCATTATTTGCAATTGCCATAAGCCTTGTACTGGTTTGTGCTCTTGGCTACAGGGTTTGGTGGGTAAATACCCATGCACCAACTATCCCCGAAGAGATTTATCAAATGGGAGAATGGGTCCCTCTTGACGGAAATTTTCATTATTCGTCTTCTGAGAATACAAAGGGATATTCAATACGAATAACTGAAATTGCCCTAACCACATATGACGGCTACCTGGAAAAACATGGTATTACACCACAACAACCCAATGCTCATGGCAATCAAACAAGTGTGATAGATGTCACTATAGAAGTTAAAAATGATAGAGAAGAGACTGACCCCATAGGTGGAATAGATTTTCTCGGCGCGGTTTTAATTCCACAAGCCAACAACACTTATTACATTTGCGATTTAGGAAATGAAAATTCCCTTTGGCCGCTTGCCCAGCCAAATATAACAACTTCGTGAATTGCCATCAAACCGCACACATCATATGTTCTTCATGTGCCTTATGTAGTAAATCTCACAGGAGAAGAAATCTATAGAAATCCGATTACTGATACGACGTTTGATTTGCTTGTTTCTCGTCTACCTGTAGAAAAACGAATTCGAGTGTCTTTGTAGCAATTCTTACCACTCCAGCTACAGATTTCACCACCCCCACTACAGATCGTGCCACCCCTCCCACTACGGATGAATGGATTGTTAGCTGTCTCCCAGTTTGCGCTAAAATAATTCCTTACGTTTTTGAAGCGCAATGGGAGGCATCATGGGTCTTAAGTATGAAACCGCACAATATGAGGCATCATACGGGGCAATTTCACAACTTCCTTCTCCAGAGACCCCAGAGGTCGCTTTTGTGGGCCGCTCAAACGTGGGAAAGTCTTCCCTCTTAAATAAACTGATTGGACGAAAACAGCTTGCACGAGTTTCAAGCGTTCCAGGCAAAACCGCTAATATCAACTTCTTTGATGTTGATGGCGTCAAATTTGTAGACTTGCCTGGATACGGATTTGCACGAGTTTCTCGCCAAGAAAAACAGCGCTGGGCAGACCTCATTGGCGGCTATTTTGAGCAAGAACGCAGCTTTAACCTGGTCATTAGCCTTGTTGACATCAGGCATGAAGCTCAAAAAGCTTGACCTGCAGATGATTAGCTTTCTCCAAGAGGCTGAGCTGCCCTTTGTAGTTGCGTTTACCAAGGCAGATAAGATTGCACGCGGAAAGCAAAACCAAGCCGCAGCCGCTCTTCGCAAGGCATTTCACATCACCCCTGAACAGGCCATTATTACCTCATCCGAGACCGGCCTGGGCATTGACGAGTTGCGCCGCCGCATCGAAGACGCAACTATCTAGGAGCATCATGGATCCAATCCACCAGCAAGAGCAAGAGCACCTCTCCCACGTTTATCAAAAGCTTGTTGAGATTCGTGAGGATTTGGACACAACGCTCAACACTACGCAAAAAGATGCAGCTAGAGACCTTCGTCAGATGAGTGAAGAAATCCGCCCAGACTTTGGCGGAGCGGACGAAACAATCGAGACCCTTGCGGCCATTGAGACGCTCAACAGCGTTATTGATACCTACAACCAGTACCACGATTTCACTGTCGAGAAACTCGGTCGAGTCGAAATCCTCTTGAGGCAGCCTTACTTTGCTAAGGTCACGCTCAAAATGAGACCCGGACGTCCTTCTCGCGATGTGTACATTGGAGCGGCGGGCATTACGGACAAAGACCGTACGCCGCTTATTGTTGACTGGCGCAGCCCCGTTGCCGAGACGTATTACAACCAAGAGATGGGTACTACGTCGTACCAGGTAGACGGCAAGAAAAAGAACGGTTGAGCTGGAGCTTCGCCGACAGTTTGACATCACGCGCGACAAGCTGAACCTCTACTTTGACACAACGGTTGCCATTGAAGATTCTCGCTGCTTGCGGCTCTGAAGCGTCAGCATACCGAGAAGCTGCAGGCCATCACCGCAACTATCCAGCGCGAACAAAACGTTGTGGTCAGGCACGAAGACGTGCCGGTTCTGCTGGTCAACGGCATTGCAGGCTCGGGCAAAACGTCCGTTTTGTTGCAGCGTATTGCATACCTTCTCTACCAGCAGCGCACCACACTAACCGCAGATCAGGTGTACCTGTTCACTCCTAACGAGATGTTTGGTCGCTACATTAACACCGTTTTGCCCAGCATGGGCGAGCACAATCCACAGGTATTCACCTGGGATTCTTTTCTCAAGGCTTTGAGTCTGGCCGACCACGCATCTGGCGCTCACAACAACCCCGATTCTCTGAAGAAACTTGAAGAGCAACTTGCCTCACTTGAGCTTTACGAGGACGACTTCAAGGCCATTTCTGTTGAGGGCACTACGCTCATTAAGCCAGCTCAGGTTGCTAGTTCTGTGGCAAAGTTCTCGCAATTCCCTGTGGGACCGCGCCTCATTGCACTTGCCAAAGACGAGCTCCACACCCGCCTGGAGCGCAGGCTTGGCCAGATGGCTCACAACGACGAAATCCAAGAAGAGATGCTCTCACTTGACGTTGAGCAGCAGCTTGAGGTCTTTGGTCGCACCATCAGCCCTTCCGACGAGGAAGAAGTTCTGGCGCGCACCCGCGAGTTCCTCAACTGGCGCTTTGCTTCCGCACACGAGGTCATCGAGTCCGCTTCCTGGCTGCGCATCGACCGCATTGGCATGCGCATGCTCAACGCCTCCGCACTAAGCGGCGCCGAATGTGTTTACCTGCGTCTTCTTATCACAGGTGCTGGCGAGAAAAACGTCAAGTTTGTCATGATTGACGAGGTCCAAGACTACACCGAAACGCAGCTTATGGTGCTTGGAAAGTACTTCTCGCGCGCTCACTTTCTGCTTTTGGGTGACTCTAACCAGGCAATTTGGGAAGATACCGCAACGTTTGAGCATATTGAGAAGATCTTTAGCGCAACACACGGTGAGGGCGCTGTTTCTACCTGCAAGCTTCTGACCAGCTACCGCTCCTCTCCCGAGATTACCGCACTGTTTACCTCGCTTTTGAGCGAAGAAGAGCGTGGCCAGACAAGCTCCGTTCAACGCGGCGGCAAAAAACCTGAGTTCTTTGAAGTGGTAGCCGACGACAAAGATGCTGAGCGCGCCGAGTACCTGCAGGCTATGAAGTCCCTTATTAAGCAGGCGCAAGAGTTTGACGGGCTAACCGCCATTGTGTGTGCCGAGAAGTCTCGTGTTCGCTGGCTGGCCAAACAGCTGGAAGGGGTTTTTGCAGAGGGCGGCGGCGACGCCGCGGACAGCGTCAAAGTGCTCACCAGCCACGATTCCCTCCCCGCGAAGGGCGTTGTCCTTCTCGACCTTGCACTAGCAAAGGGCCTTGAGTTTGATCAGGTCATTGTTGCCGACGCACAAGAAGAAGTGTATAAAGCAGACGGAATTTCTCGCCGTAGGCTCTACACCGCGCTGTCACGTGCGATGCATCATGTGATGGTGGTCTCTCAGGGAAAGATGACTCCGTTGCTCAGCAAATTGCTTTAAAAAAAGCAATTTCTACCTGCGATTTTTTTTGAAATTTACTGATTGAAGACGGCTGAATCGGGTAAATGCTAGTCATCGATAACATTTACCGTTGGAGGTTAGTATGTCCGAAGAATTGATTCCTGGTGTCATGAAGAACATCGACGCAAAGACTGTAGTAACCCTTAAAGACCAGGTTGCATGCCTTCCTGGCCAGGTCATCAGCAAGACTCTTGCGCAAAACGATGCCGTCAGCGTTACCCTCTTTGGTTTTGGCGCAGGCGAAGAGATTGCAAGCCATCGCGCAGGTGGCGACGCATTTGTCACCATTCTTGAGGGACGCGCAAGCATCACCATCGATGACGACGTCTATACCCTTGAAGCTGGCCAGTCTATTGTGATGCCACTTGGTCATCCACATGCACTCCAGGCTCCAGAAGAGTTCAAGATGCTGCTGGTTGTTGTGTATCCTCAAAAATAATTTATATATTTACCCAACAATTCTGCA
Organism: uncultured Atopobium sp.; assembly: GCA_916438965.1. Classification (GTDB taxonomy): domain Bacteria; phylum Actinomycetota; class Coriobacteriia; order Coriobacteriales; family Atopobiaceae; genus Lancefieldella. Next base: position 1,015,209 of record CAKAGI010000001.1, read on the forward strand.
GAATTCTGCATAATTCTACAGGTATTTTCTATTTGACCAGGTGGACAGTACGTCTGCCTGGTCAAATACTATCTATGCATTGACTAATAGTATCTCTGCCTGGTCAAATACTAGCTTCTTCTGGCCTAATACTCTGTGTAATTACAATACACACCTCATAACAGAATGGGTATACTAGTTATGTCTGTGCAATCAGCAAAATGTTAAACCTAAAGAAAGGTGAGCTATGAGCCAGATTTTTGATGTTCACGCACGTGAGGTCCTCGATTCCCGTGGCAATCCAACCGTTGAGGTTGAGGTTGTTCTTGACGACGGCTCCTTTGGTCGTGCAATCGTTCCTTCCGGCGCTTCTACCGGCGAGTTCGAGGCTGTAGAGCTTCGCGACGGCGATAAGAGCCGTTACCTGGGCAAGGGCGTTCTGAAGGCAGTCGAGCACGTCAACACTGAGATCCGCGACCTTGTTATTGGTTGGGATGCAGAGGATCAGCGCGGTCTTGACCTCGCTATGATCAAGCTTGACGGCACTCCAAACAAGGGTCGCCTCGGCGCAAACGCTATTCTCGGCGTTTCTCTTGCTGTTGCTCACGCTGCAGCTGCTTCTGCTGAGCTTCCACTTTACGCTTACCTCGGTGGCGCAAACGCTCACACTCTTCCTGTTCCTATGATGAACGTCCTCAACGGTGGCGTCCACGCTGACAACAACGTTGACTTCCAGGAGTTCATGATTATGCCTGTTGGTGCTCCTGACTTCACCACCGCTCTTCGCTGGTGCGCACAGGTTTACCACACCCTCAAGGACACTCTGAAGTCCCAGGGCCTCAACACCGGTGTTGGCGACGAGGGCGGCTTTGCTCCAGACCTTAAGTCCAACGAGGAGCCACTTGAGCTTCTTTCCGAGGCTGTTAAGGCTGCTGGCTTTGAGCTTGGCAAGGACTTCCGCTTTGCTATGGACCCAGCTTCTTCTGAGTTCTACAACAAGGAGACCGGTAAGTATGACCTCAAGGGCGAGGGTCGCTCCCTTACCTCCGAGGAAATGGTTGCTTACTACGAGGAAATGGTCGAGAAGTTCCCAATCGTCTCCATCGAGGACGGTCTTGCAGAGGAGGACTGGGACGGTTGGAAGATCCTTACCCAGCGTCTGGGCAAGAAGATCCAGCTCGTCGGCGACGACCTCTTTGTTACCAACACTCAGCGCCTGAAGAAGGGCATTGAGGTTCACGCTGGTAATTCCATCCTCATCAAGGTCAACCAGATTGGTACCCTGACCGAGTCCCTCGAGGCTATCGAGATGGCTAAGCGCGCAGGTTACACCGCAGTCGTCTCCCACCGTTCCGGTGAGACCGAGGACACCACCATTGCTGACATTGCTGTTGCAACCAACGCTGGTCAGATCAAGACTGGTGCACCTGCTCGTACCGAGCGTGTTGCTGAAAGTACAACCAGCTTCTCCGCATCGAGGATGACCTCGCTGAGGGTGCTGAGTACCTGGGCATGGACGCTTTCTACAACCTTCGCTAAACCCGCAGGTTGTACGCTAAGAGCTACGAAGCCGCATCTCATTTGAGGTGCGGCTTTTTTGTGCGCGGGTGCGCGGTGCGGTACGAGCTGCCAGTACGCGGCTGACGTCGGGTGCAGAGCGACACGGAACCAGGACTGGCAGCAATACCTGCGGGTTTCTCGCCACCTGCGATATTTTTTTGACGGGCATACGGGTTCCGCAGGTGCATCCGCATCGGCTTCGAAACGCTCGAACACACCTATGTCAGATAATCTGCTGAAAATGCCTATACATTCCGCCTAAAATGCTCATCTCGTGCAGAATATCTTCATTAGATGTGTTTTTCACCTTTGATTTTTGCAGATTATCTGACTTAGGGTGTGTTTGCTTAACCCTGAAATTTAGGGTAATTAAATCTTTGATATATCTTCATTCATAATTATGTATATAAGATAGGGCTTATGCATAACTATGAATTGAGCAAACTCAGATGAGTTCGAATCACATTGCTGAAGCTATTTCACAATGCATCCAAGCCATCAAGCTTCACTTTATCTGCAGATTCTTGCCAATTCCCCAATCACCGATATAACAACACCGCAGCTCTTGCGATTTATTGCATGAAATCACATTATTCTCACGGCGTCTCACTAACGCCGTAGCCTCCCTGTCACGGTTATACTTGATACGTCAACACTCAAGAATCCGAGGCGCTCATGCATACAACATCCCAGCACGCAATCCGCACAATCCTGGTCGGACAGTCGGGCGGACCAACTGCCGCGATTAATGCGTCGCTCGCAGGCGTTGTTCGCACGGCTCATACCCAGGGTCTTCGCGTGCTTGGAATGCGTAACGGAATCCAGGGGTTTCTTGAGGGCAACGTCGTTGACCTGGCTGAAGTGCTTGAACTCGAGGTGTTCAATCAAAACGAAGTAAATCCTGGCGAGAAAAACCTTCAGCTCCTAAGAAAAACTCCTTCAAGCTGGCTGGGCAGCTGTCGCTTTAAGCTGCCGGAGCTTGAGCCTAATCCTGCCACTTGCTCAAGCTCTGAACCAGCGGGCGTCCCTCTATTTACCAGCAGATTGACACGCAGCTTAAGAATTACCAGGTAGACGCTGTACTCTACATCGGTGGCAACGATTCCATGGATACCACGGACAAGCTGTCTCGCTACTTTTCTCAGGTAGGAAGTGCTATTCGTGTCGTCGGTGTGCCAAAGACCATAGACAACGATCTCGAGGGAACCGATCACACCCCCGGCTTTGGTAGTGCGGCACGATTCGTCGCAACGGTAACCGCCGAGCTCACCCGCGACGGTGTCGTCTACAACAGCAAAAATGTCACGTTTATCGAGGCCATGGGTCGTGACGCTGGCTGGCTCACGGCAGCCGGAGCACTGGCGCAAGATATTTGCGGAGTTGCGCCAGATTTTGTACTTCTCCCCGAGGTTCCGCTTGATGAATACGTGCTACTTTCTGTCATTGAACAGCGACTTCGCGAGAAGAACAACGTGATTGTTGTTGTCAGCGAGGGCGTCCATCACGCAGATGGTAGTTTCCTTTTTGATGCAAAATCTGTTGCGATTGACACGTTTGGCCACCTTGCAGCGCAGTCCGGAACAGCACAGTATCTGTCGCAGCTAGTCAAGGATCAGCTAGGCGTAAAGTCTCGCGGCATTGAGCTCAATACACTGCAGCGCTGTGCTTCGCATGCTGCTAGTAAGGTTGACTTAGACGAAGCCGAGGCGCTAGGCACTGCGGGAGTTGAAGCAGTTCTCCAAGGTAAAACAGGTGTTATGGTTGGTGTTCATAGAATCTCGGATGCACCTTATGCCACGGAGATTCGAACTACCCCCGTTGCTGATGTTGCCAACAAGGTAAAGCTTTGTACCTCGAGAAATGATCTCCGAGGATGGCTTCAATGTCACCGACGTTGCCCTAACTTACCTACGCCCTCTTGTTGCAGGTGCCGAGGAACCGATTTCCGCCGACGGGCTTCCCCGTTTTCTCGCTGAGCTGTCTTAGCGCTGGCGCAGCGTTGCTGTGGTGCTTGTACCGTTGATGTGGCCCTGTCGTAGTGCTCTGTAATGCTGCTACGGCAATCGCGAGAAACCCGTCCAGTTCCACGCTAAAATCGCTTAACGCATGCGAACCATGCGTAATGCGCATCAAAAAAATGCAATAATTCGCTGCAAAAAATAGCAATTTTCTACCGTTCACCTATCAATATTTTTTGTGAACGGTATGGCTACGTACTCATAAAAGTGCAGTTAAAACGTACTGAATTGTTACTTTGTATAGTTTTCTAACGTATGTCTTTTTTTGTGTCTTTTGCAATCTTAGGGGACGGTTGCAACGACAATTTTTAGCGGTAATTGAAGGCCCTGGATACTCAAGTGTTCAGCTGACTCTGCATCAGATTCACCCAGGTAAACGACATACAAACGCGTCAACGTTCTCTGTTTTTGTCCATCGATTGAAACACAGGGAGTTACATGCGTAAGATTAGAAAAATACTCATCGGCCAATCTGGCGGTCCGACGGTTGCAATCAACTCTTCTCTGGCGGGAATTATCTCGCGCGCGCACGAAGAAGGCATTGAAATTTACGGTATGCAAAACGGCATCGAAGGTTTTCTTAATGGTCGCTACACCAACCTGACCAAGCTGTTCTTTCCGCAGGAAAACCAGCAACACGTCGCTGAACAGCAAGAATGTGACACGGACCGGCAGTGCATTGCCGAACAGCATCAACACACCGTGGACCTTCTCGCTAAAAACACCTTCGAGCTTTCTAGGAAGCTGTCGCTATAAACTTCCGGAAGTCTCCGAAGAAACGCCCTTCTACAAGGACATTGAATGCCGCCTGATCTCTCTTGGTATCGACGGCATTCTCTACATTGGCGGCAACGATTCCATGGATACCGTCAATAAGCTTTCGACTTACTTTGCCCAGCATAACAATGATATTTCCGTCATCGGCATCCCCAAAACCATTGACAACGACCTTGAGGGCACGGATCACGCGCCAGGTTTTGGCAGTTCAGCGCGGTACATCGCCACCATTGTCCGAGAGCTGGCTCGCGACTCCGAGGTTTACGGCAAGCCAAACATCACTATCGTCGAGACCATGGGCCGCGATGCGGGTTGGCTCGGTGCAGCTTCAGCGCTTGCTCGCGAGAAAAACGAAGAGGCTCCAGACTTTATCCTGCTTCCCGAGGTTGCTTACGATGAAGAAAGGCTTCTGCGAAAGACAGCTGGGCTGTTTGCGCACAAGAATAGTGTGGTGATTGTCATCAGCGAAGGTGTTAGAAGACCTGATGGTTCAACACTTCTGGACAAGAGCCATATGAAGATGGATGCCTTTGGACACCTGGCGGATCAGTCCGGCAACGCCCTTTATCTGGCCGAACTCTTCCAGAAACACTTCGACGCTAAGATTAGAGGCATCAACCTCAACTCACTGCAGCGCTGCGCCATGCACTCATCCAGCAAAACTGATCTGACTGAGGCATTTGAGCTGGGAAAAGCTGGAGTGGACGCACTTCTTGCCCACAAAACTGGCTGTATGATTGGGCTGCAACGGCTTAGTGACGTGCCATATCAAGCGGAAATCCGCTGCATCCCCATCTCGGAAATCGCCAATCGCGTGAAGTCTGTACCTGCGGAAATGATCTCTGACGACGGTCTTTGGGTTACCGAGAAGGCCCTTGCATATCTGCGTCCTCTTGTTTCAAACGAGGAGCTGACTTTCGCTGCAGATACCAGGAGGTTTGTCAGCAGCAACATCTCGGCCGACGACAACGGACTGCCACCATTTATCCCAAAGTTGGGATAACAGAACTACGCGACGCGTCTCAAATCGTACATCAAAACCGCCTGCCTCAAATTGAGAGACAGGCGGTTTACGTTGCGATTTGTGTGCGGACGCGACAGCGCCGTGCGGACACGTGCAATCCGTTGCGGATGGGTGCGAGTCGCGCGGCTCACTACTCTCCGAGGAAGCGCACCTCTGGGTGAAGTTCAACATCAAACTGACGCTTGACCTCGGCCTGGACATGCTCGATAACCGCATGAACCTCAGCAGCGGTAGCGTTGTCGTAGTTGACCACAAAACCAGCATGCTTATCAGAAACACCGGCACCGCCAAAGCGATAGCCTTTAAGACCAGCGTCGGTAACAAGCTTGCCTACAAAGTGACCCTCGGGGCGCTTAAAAGTTGAACCAGCGGAAGGCAGCTCAAGAGGCTGCTTTTCCTCGCGAGCGCGCGTGAACTCTTCCATCTTTTCACGGATCTTCTCGCCATCTGCGCGATGAAGATTAAACGTGGCGGAAAGCACAATCATGCCCTCATCAGCGATTCTACTGTGGCGATACCCCAGGTCAAGCTCGGACGCGTCCAGCGTAGCAAAAGTGCCATCGGCGAGAAGAACGCGGACTGATTTGAGCACGTCAGCGATGCAGCCGTCGTAAGCGCCTGCGTTCATGAAGCATGCGCCACCCACAGAGCCTGGGATGCCGCACGCAAATTCGAGTCCAGAAAGGTCCAGCTCACAGGCCATCTCGGACGCCTCTTTGAGGCCAACGCCTGCCTGGCAGATCATCTCGGTATCGTCGATACTTACGCCGGTGAGTCCATCGGCAACAGCAATAATCACGCCATGATAGCCTGCGTCGGAAACAAGCAGGTCAGAGCCGTAGCCAAGAATAAAAATAAGGAGCTTCTGCGGCTTTGATCGCAAGGAGAATCTCTTTAACCTCATCGGGATCATCAGGGATGACATAGAGATCTGCAGGTCCACCCACTTTAAAGGTGGTGTGCTCGCTCATTGGCTCGTCTACCAGGACGTTCTCTTCTCCAACAATCGAGCAAAAGCTTTCCGGCCAGGCTTTGTAAGTCATAGCCACTTTCAGACATGTAACACGCTCCTTAGTAAGTTACTTTTTTATAGTTTATCGCAAGCGAGAAAAAAACGTGGCTCTGGAGCAAGAAAAAAACATAGTGTTATGGCAAGGTAAAACAGCAAATACTGGAAAGAAAACCACTTCAAAACTGCGAAATTGCATTTCTTTTAACACAAATGTTCATCCTGTTTTTATGTGTTATAAGCTGTTAACTCTGCTATAGTGAATATCGATATGTTTCAAGAATGGTTGCAATTACCTACTGGTGGTAAGGTGGCCGAGCTTTAGGGTCTGTAACAACCCAGCTCAAAGAGCCATCAAGTCCGCGACCCGCAAAGGCGGTTAACCTGGTTAAAGTCCAGGACCAACGGTACAGTCCGGATGTCAGAAACGGAGACTTTTATGGCTTCATCCCACTCAACCCACGCAACAACCGCATCTTCTAACGGCTGGTCCACCAAGAGAATTGCTATTCTCGCCATGCTTTTGTGCAGCTGCTGCAATCAGCACCATGGTGCTTCAGTTCCCGCTCATCCCAGGCGTGACGTTTTTGAAGTACGATCCATCGGGCGTCTTTGCCCTGCTTGCAGGTGTAGCTTTTGGCCCTGCTGCGGGCGCGATTGTTTCGGTGCTTCCCTACCTTCTACACCTCACCACGGAGTCCGGAATTTACGGCACCATCATGGCAATTCTGGCAACGCTTAGCTACGTTTTGCCTGTTTCGCTGATTGTGTATAACCGTTCCGAGAAGATCAAGCAGTTGGTACTTGCCCTCATTGTGGGCAGCGTTATCAGTGTTGTTGCCTGCATTCTGGGCAACCTTGTAGTTACGCCAATCTACACCGGCATAAGCGTCGAGGCAGTAAGCGGACTGATTGTTCCCGCACTTCTCCCCTTTAACGTGGTGAAGGTTGCTATTAACAGCATCATCTTTGTTGTTATCATGCGCTCAGCTACATCACTCTTTGAGAGCATCAAAAACGGTGAGTAACCTGGGCAACAATTCCCCTGATTTATACACGTCTGAAAGCATCGCACAAACTCAGGACCTGCCTGTAGCTGCGACGCTTTTGGACGTGACTTTTTAGTGCACGAAAAAGGCGTGGTTGCCCTAGACCACGTCTCGTTCTCTATTCCCGCAGGTAAACGTACCTGTATTGTTGGTGCAAACGGTTCGGGCAAGTCTACCGTTGCCTCAATTCTCTCTGGCCTTTCCGCCCCTGACGAGGGAACTGTTACCTTTTTGGGAACCACCGTTGTCAATGACGGCCAGGTTGACTTTTGAGGCATACCAGGCCATTCGCCCGCAGCTTGGCCTGGTCTTCCAGAATCCTGAGGATCAGATTATTTGCAGCGTGGTTGCAGACGATATTGCCTTTGGTCTGGAAAATCTTCAGGTGCCCAGCGATCAGATAACACCGCTGGTAGAAGAGCAGATTACCCTTGGAACTCTCACCGAGTTTGCGTCCGAAAATCCACAGATGCTCTCGGGCGGCCAGCAGCAGCGCGTGGCCATCTCGGGCGCGCTGGTCATGAAGCCCCAGATCCTCATTCTTGACGAACCTTCCGCAGCTCTTGACGTTGTTCATAGAAATAACGTTATGGGGCTTGTCGAGAAACTCCGTGCAGCTGGAAAAACTATCGTTCATGTGACGCATTTCATGGACGAAGTGGTTTCTGCTGACCACGTTATTGCCTTAGACGACGGCCGCGTTGCGTTTGAGGGAACACCTGAAGCCCTCTTTGAGCAGCACGAGCTAGTTGAATGCCTGCATCTTGAAGAGCCGTTTGCCTATCAGGTAGCGCATGCGCTCAACAACCGTGGAGTTGTCGTGTGCAAATCCCCTTCGGCTAAGCGCGTGCTCGACGAGCTGACGGGGCTTCTCGCCACGGGGTCGCGAGGCGAGAAGGGCGGCGTGGCTACGGACTACGGTGTGGTGGCCGCGGGTTGTGGCGGCGTGGCTGAAAGCTGCGGAGCGATGGCCGCGGGTTGTGACGGCGTGGCCACAGCCGACAGCGTGTCCGAGCCAGCAGCGGTTTCTGTGCGCGACGTGACGTTCTCGTACCAGAAACCCGTGCTCAAAAAAACATCTCGGTTGACATGCAAAAAGGCTCGCATGTTGCCGTGATTGGCTCAACTGGTTCCGGCAAGTCAACCCTGGCGCGCTTGATTTGCGCACTTGATACGCCTGACGCCGGTAGCCTCTGTGTAACTGGTTTGGATACTCGAGAGAAGCAAAATCGCAGAAAACTTCACGGCATTGTGGGCTACGTCATGCAGCGGCCAGAGCGCCAGCTTTTTGCACAAACGGTTGTAGAAGATGTGGCGTTTGGCCCTACTAACCTAGGTCTTTCTACCTGCGATGTCGCAAGCGCCGTGAATGCTGCTCTGGAACTTGTGGGCCTTTCTCACAAGGCAGATGCATCCCCTTTTGAGCTTTCTGGTGGCCAGCAGAGACTTTGCGCACTTGCAGGCGTTATTGCGATGCATCCAAAGGTGCTAGTACTCGATGAGCCTACCAGCGGACTTGATCCCTACTATTGCTCTGAGCTCAGAAAAATTATCAACGCTGTTCTTGAAGATGGTTGTACCGTCATTGAGCTCACACACTCGATGGAGGATGCGGCGGAAGCTGACCAGATTATCGTGCTTCATGAGGGTAACCTGGTTTTCTCAGGCTCGCCGCAACAAACATTTACTCATTTCTCAGAGGCAGAATTCCAGGAACTTGGTCTGGGCATTCCTCATGCGCTTGCTTGGGCGCAACGTCTGTTCCACACTACGGGAATCAACCTGGGAGAACCTTTGACTCTGTCTGAGCTGGTAGACACACTGCTTGCTGCGCTGCCTACCAACTCTGGCGGTGCGCGAGCCAGCGCCACAAAGACCGACGACCTCTCGCAAGGAGGTTACTATGGCGCTTAAGATTTCTGTGGGCCAGTACTATCACGGGAACTCGCTCATCCATAGGCTTAATCCCAACGTTAAATGCCTGGCCGCACTCCTTCTGATGCTTGCAACATTTTTTATCCGCAACGCGCCACAGCTTGCACTGCTGGTACTAGGCACGCTTTGCCTGCTGGCTCTGGCAAAAAAATCCCTGTCAAACAAGTACTTGTGTCAATCATCCCACTTGCCTGGTTGCTCATCTTCCTCTCGCTCTTCAATCTGTTGCTCACGCGAGAAGGATCTGTGCTTGTCTCTTGGTCAATCTTTACCATCACCGATGTGGGAGCATGGAGCGCTTTTCTCTACCCCGTACGCATTTTATCTGCAATTTTAATGGGTGCACTACTCCTGCTTACCACAACTCAAACGGATCTAGGCAATGCCTTTGAAGCAGCATGCTCGCCACTTTCTAAGATTGGTCTTCCCGGCAAAGAAATTGCCATGATTTTTCTCGCTTATGCTGCGCTTTATTCCAACACTTGCAGACGATGCTGCATCCATTTCCGAGGCTCAAACTGCTCGCGCAGGAGACGTTGCTTCAGGTTCGCTGCCCAAAAGACTCCGTGCGACCTTCTCCATTGTGGTGGCGCTTCTGGCCAGCTCGCTCAGGCATGCCAACAACCTATCTAAGGCACTTGATGCTCGCCACTATGTAGCAGGGGCTTCTCGCACACGTTGGCATCAACCAACCTTTGGCGCTCACGAGGCAATTGCCCTGGGCGCAACCGTTTGTTTTATCGCCCTTATCTTTGTGCTGGCGTAAAGCACGCTGGCTTAAGCGTACTGGCGAAAAACTTTTAACTAAATAATCTGTATTTTTAACGCTCTGTTACAACCCATTTTTCTTTTCTCGACAACCGCCAATTTGGTCACCTAAGTAACGTACAATAAAGCCAGTAAAAGCGTAAAAGGCTTGCATTGAAAGGTGGCCCCATGGTCCTGCGCGTCTACGTCCAAAGAAAATCTGGTTTCGAGGGCGAGGCAAAAGCCCTGCTCAAAGAAGTGAAAGACCTTCTTGGTATTACCGAGTTACAACGCATTGACCTGCTTAACCGCTATGATGTTGAGGGAATTTCAGAGGAACTCTTTGAGTCCTGTATCCCCACCGTTTTTTTCAGAGCCACAGTCCGATCTTGCCAGCCGTACCATGCCAGAGTTTTCTTCTGAAGGTGCGGCTGTTCATACGTTTGCTGTTGAGTTTTTGCCTGGTCAGTTTGACCAGCGCGCAGACTCTGCAGCTGAGTGTGTGCAGCTCATCAGCCAGGGAGAGCGTCCACTTGTGCGCTCTGCTCGCCTTTACGTGCTAACCGGAAACCTCACAGAGGCAGACGTTACCGCCATCAAGAACTACCTCATCAACCCCGTTGAAGCTCGCGAGGCTTCCCTTGAGTTGCCCGAGACTCTCAAGATTTCCATCCCAGAGCCTGCAGACGTAGAGGTTCTTGAGGGCTTTAACGCCCTTGACCAGGACGGCCTCAAAGAGTTCATTGCTTCTCACGGCCTTGCTATGGACCTGGCTGACCTCACCTTCTGCCAGCAGTACTTCACCACAGAGCAGCGCGATCCTACCATCACCGAGATTCGTGTCATTGACACCTACTGGTCTGACCACTGCCGCCACACCACCTTTAACACCGGAATTACCGGTGTTCAGATTGATGATGACCTGGTAAAGGCCGCGTTTGAGAAGTATCTCTCCATGCGCAAAGAGCTTGGGCGAGAAGATCGTGCGGTTTCTCTCTGGGATATGGCAACCATTGGTGCAAAAATACCTTCGCGAGAAGGGTGTCCTCACCAATCTTGATGAGTCAGAAGAAATCAACGCCTGTACCGTAAAGGTCAAGGTGGACGTTGACGGTAAAGATGAAGACTGGCTCTTCCTCTTCAAGAACGAGACTCACAACCATCCAACCGAGATTGAGCCTTTTTGGAGGCGCAGCTACCTGTATCGGCGGCGCAATCCGCGATCCCCTTTCTGGCCGCAGCTACGTCTACCAGGCAATGCGCGTCACCGGCGCCGCAGACCCAACCGTTCCTGTTTCTCGGACACTTCCTGGAAAGCTTCCCCAGCGCACCATCGTTCGCACGGCAGCTGCAGGTTATTCCAGCTACGGTAATCAGATTGGCCTTGCTACCGGCCAGGTTTCTGAGCTCTATCATCCAGGCTACGTTGCAAAGCGCATGGAGATTGGTGCTGTTGTAGGCGCCACTCCTCAAAGCCACGTCCGCCGCGAGCGTCCAGAAGATGGCGATATCATCGTCCTTCTCGGCGGCCGCACTGGTCGTGACGGCATTGGCGGCGCAACTGGTTCTTCCAAAGCACACGACGCTGGCTCCATTGAGCGCGACGGCGCCGAGGTCCAGAAGGGTAACGCCCCTGTTGAGCGCAAGCTTCAGCGCCTCTTCCGCCGTGAAGACGCTTGCAAGCTCATCAAGCGCTGCAACGACTTTGGTGCAGGCGGTGTCTCTGTTGCTATTGGCGAGCTTGCCGACGGCCTTGACGTCAACCTGGATGCTGTTCCTAAGAAGTATGACGGCCTTGATGGCACTGAGCTGGCAATCTCCGAGTCTCAGGAGCGCATGGCCGTTGCGCTTGAGGCAAAAGACGTCGATCAGTTCTGCACATACGCCCGCGAAGAAAACCTCGAGGCAACCATTGTGGCAACGGTCACCGAGGACCCTCGCCTGGTCATGCGCTGGCGCGGTCAGAAGATTGTCAACATTAGCCGTGCATTTTCTCGCCTCAAACGGCGCACCTAAATCAATCACCGTGCGCCTGGCCAAGCCTCTTGCCTACCAGCGCACCTGGGCAGGCACAACTCTTGACGAGAAACTCCACTCGCTGGTACGCGATCTAAACGTTGCATCCAACAAGGGTCTCTCCGAGCGCTTTGACTCTACCATTGGAGCAGGTACCGTCCTCATGCCATTCGGCGGCGCTCGCCAGCTGACCCCTGCCCTTTCTATGGTGGCTAAGCTTCCTGTTATGGGTCAGACCAATACGGTTTCGGGCATGGCCTGGGGCTTTAACCCCTACCTCATGGAAGCCGACCAGTTCCGTGGCGCCTACCTCTCTGTTGTTGAGTCCGTTTCCAAGCTGGTTGCTACCGGCTTTAAGTACCAGGACCTCTACCTCACCTTCCAGGAGTACTTTGAGAAGCTCGGCCAGAATCCTAACCGTTGGGGCAAGCCAGCCGCGGCCCTTCTCGGCGCACTGATGGCCCAGGTCAACCTTGGCCTTGCAGCTGTCGGCGGCAAGGATTCCATGTCCGGCACTTTTGAGGACCTGGACGTTCCACCAACGCTGGTTTCGTTTGCTACCGGCCTTACCAAGGTGGACAAGATTGTCTCCAACGAGTTCAAGGGTGCAGGTCACAGACTTATCTCTATTGTCCCATCCTACGACGAGTCCGGTCTTCTCCCCGATAACGAGTCCCTGCTCACCGCATACAAGCTAGTCAGCACCCTGGTCCAGTCCAAGAGCGCACTTGCCATTACTACGCCAGGTTACGGCGGCGTGGCCGAGGCTCTCTTCAAGAGCTGCCTGGGCAACAAGCTGGGCGTTGAGCTGGTCCCAGAGATTTCTGCCGACGCGCTCTTCTCGCCAACTTACGGTGCCTTCATCGTTGAGCTGGCAGATGGCGTTTCCGTTGACGACGTCGACGGCGTGTGCGTGGCTCCTCTGGGCGTCACCACGTCCGAGTACACCTTTAGCGCGTGTGGCGAGAAGATCGACCTCTCCGAGCTCCAGGAAGCATGGGAGCGCCCACTTGAGGAGGTCTTCCCCTACCGCGGAGGCTCCGACGAGGCTGTGGAGAAAATCAGCTTCGACAGCGCATCCACACGACACTCCTATGCTGGTCCAGCCCTTATCGCACCTGCTCGCCCACGCGTCATCATCCCCGTATTCCCAGGTAACAACTGCGAGTACGACGTTGCGCGTGCTTTTGAGCGTGCGGGCGCTGACCCAACCACACTGGTTATTAACAACCTGACACCTCAGGACATTGTTGAGTCCGCAAATGCACTGGCAGAGTCCATCAAGAAAAGCCAGATTGTCATGATTCCAGGCGGTTTCTCCGGCGGAGACGAGCCAGACGGATCTGCTAAGTTCATCTGCGCGCTCTTCCGCGCACCTCAGGTTACCGAGGCTGTCCGCGAACTTCTGCAGCAGCACGATGGCCTTATGCTGGGCATCTGCAACGGCTTCCAGGCTCTCATCAAGCTGGGCCTTGTTCCTTACGGCGATATCCGACCCATGGACGACACCTGCCCAACACTGACGTTCAACACCATCGGCCGCCACCAGAGCCAGCTTGTTCGTACCAGCGTTGCATCCACGATGTCGCCATGGCTCTCCAAGTGCACGCTTGGCGACATCCACACCATCGCAATCAGCCACGGAGAAGGTCGCTTTGTTGCCTCCGACGAGTTGCTTGAGACGCTGAAGGCTAACGGCCAGATAGCAACACAGTACGTTGACGCAACAGGTGTTCCGAGCATGGACTTCTCCGTTAATCCTAACGGCTCCGTCCTGGCTATCGAGGGCATTACCAGCCCCGATGGTCGCGTCCTGGGCAAGATGGGCCACACGGAGCGCTCCGGTGCGGGCCTCTACAAGAACATCCCTGAACTCACCGCCGGTGACCAGTTCCAGCCCCTCATTGAAGGTGGCGTCGAGTACTTCAAGTAAGACACGAGCATGGCGACGGCAACGCCGCAGGTCAGCGACGTGTGCGCTCGCAAGTTGCAAGTGATTTCTACCCGGTATCCATTTCGTGTGGATACCGGGTTTCTTGTGCGATAGCGCTGCTAGTGGACGGGTTTCTCGCCAAGCGGGCCCGCAAGCGCACCTGGCGAGAAACCCGCGTGCTCGTACCGCACAACGCTGCACAGAAAAGCCGTATACTTATGACGATATAGTCCACGAAAGGATTGATATGTCTGACGCTCTGATTCCACAAAATTCCTGCGTACTTGTCACTGGCGGCGCAGGCTTTATTGGCAGCCATACCGTTGTTGAACTGCTCAATTCCGGCTACGAGGTTGTTATTGTTGATGACCTCTCCAATGCTTCGGCAAAGGTTATCGATCGCATCAAAACCATTGTGGGAGAAGAAAACGCTCAGCGCCTTTCGTTCTACGAGGCAGACGTCAACGATGCAGATGCACTCAACCACATCTTTGATGAGCACGCCATTAACTTTGTCATTCACTTCGCAGGCTTCAAGGCTGTTGGCGAGTCCGTCACCAAGCCTATTGAGTACTACACAAACAACCTGGGCAATACCCTCACCCTTCTTGATGTCATGAGAAACCACGATTGCAAGTCAATTATTTTCTCGAGCTCTGCAACCGTTTATGGAGACCCAGATAGTCTTCCTCTGACCGAGCAAAGCGCCAAGAAAAAAACGCAACCAACCCTTATGGTTGGACCAAGTGGATGATTGAGCAGATTTTTGACCGATGTTCATACCTCTGACCCAGAGTGGAACGTTGTCCTGCTTAGATACTTTAATCCTATTGGCGCTCACCAGTCTGGACTTATCGGAGAAGATCCTGCAGGTATTCCAAATAACCTGGTGCCTTACGTAGCTCAGGTTGCTGTGGGTAAGCGCGAAGCTGTTCACGTCTTTGGTAACGACTACGACACGCCAGATGGCACGGGCGTTCGCGACTACATCCACGTCTGCGATCTTGCTTCTGGTCATGCAGCTGCACTTAAATGGATGGCTGGCCGCACAGGAGTTGAAATCTTCAACCTGGGCACTGGCACTGGTAGCTCGGTACTTGACGTTATTAAGGCGTTCTCAAAGGCTTGCGGCAAAGAGATTCCTTACGTTATTGAGCCTCGTCGCGCAGGTGACGTTGCAACTAACTACGCAGACTGCCAGAAAGCTGCTGACATGCTTGGCTGGAAGGCTCAGTACAACCTTGCTGACATGTGCCGCGACTCCTGGAAGTGGCAGTCGATGAACCCAGACGGCTATCGCAGCTAGGACATCCGTGAACTTCGCCGACTACCTCACACAAAGCTCCCTGCCGTCGAGGCAGAGATCATGCGCGGTCTCCCCACGGCAACGTCTGCAGCAGCAACGGTACCCGTAACAGCAGCGGCCTCGCTCACAACAGTGACGGCGGCGCCCTCGGAGCGTACCCGCGCGGACCTAAACACCTACCTCTACCAGCCACTCTCTCACTTCAGCGCGGGCGGCGGCAAACGCGTGCGCCCGGTCTTGTGCTGCCTAGGTGCCGAGGCGGTTGGAGGCTCGGCAGAAGCCGCTCTGCCCGTGGCCTGCGCAATCGAGGACTTCCAGTCGGCAGCCCTTATCCACGATGACATCGCAGATAAATCAGAGCTGCGCCGTGGCGAGAAGTGCCTCTACAAGACACTTGGCACTGGACTTGCCATCAACGTTGGTGATTCTGCGCTGGTCAATGTTGTCAGACGCGTTACCGTAGCCGACCACCTCTCTGACCAGCTTAAAGTTCGCGTTATCGACGCCCTTCTCGCCATGCAGGAGCACACCCTTGAGGGTCAGGCGCTTGACCTTGGTTGGGCTCAAAACGAGCGTTGGGATGTTACCTCTGAGCAGTATCTTTATGGCGCTCTCCAAGACCGCCTATTACTCTGCTGCATATCCCCTGGTACTAGGCGCGCTAATCGGTGGGGCTGACCAGAATACACTTAACGCACTCAAAGAGTTTGGTCTTAAGGTAGGCCTTGCCTTCCAGCTGCAAGACGATCTTCTTAACCTGGTCGGAAACGCCCAGGTACAGGGCAAAGACTTTAGATCAGACATCACTGAAGGTAAGCGCACGCTCGCCGTGGTCTACGCACTTGAGCATCTTGACGCAGCAGAAAAGACAGAGTTTGTCTCCATACTTTCTGCGCATACAGGCGATACTTTGAAGCTTCAACGCGCTGTGGAGCTTATGGAAAGCGCTAATGCGATAAAATTTGTCCGCACGCACGCTCTTGCCTTAGTTGATGAGGCAAAACACGTGCTTGAAAACGTGATACTTACTGAAGACGCTCGCGACACACTTTTGTCTATGGCAGACTTCTTTGTGAACCGAGAAAGGTAATTATGAATCCAATTACTCCTGGTAGCACTGGTGCTGCCGTTGAAGACATTCAGGAACGCCTCGTAAAGCTTGGCTACACCATCGAAGACGATGAGCGCCAGAGCCACACGTTTGGCAAGTCAACTGCTCGCGCAGTTGCGCGCTTTAGGCTTGACCATGACCTTTCTCTTGGAGAAGAAGTAGATGCCTCTACCTGGGCAATTATGGTCGATGAGGGTTATGAACTTGGAGACAGAACCCTCTACCTGCGCCTTCCTAACTTCCACGGTAATGACGTGCGTCAGCTGCAAGAGCGTCTCAACATCTTGGGTTTCTCGTGCGGAAAAGTTGATGGCCATTATGGTGTTCACACTGAGGCGGCCGTTAAGCTCTTCCAGGAGAGCGTCGGCGAACTTGCTGATGGCATGGCGTTTCAGGACACCCTCGATGCTATTGAGCGCCTACGCCACGTTTGGTCCGGTAAGCAGGCAAAAGGTCCTCATCCACAGGGCCCTATGGGCTTTGCGCGTGCTGCCAACGTTCTTGAAACCACCTGCATTGCCATTACGGGAGAAGATCCTATCTCTAGAAACGTAGCCGCCCGCGTCTATAACCTTTCTAAGGCAACTACCGAGGCAAGCGGCATGACCATGATTGATCGTGCTGACTCTCCTACTGATGCAGCTACCATTTTGGTTCTTACCACAGACTATGCCCCAAGCATGCCCGCGCGCGGACAGGTGGGTATTGGCTCTGTTTCTATGGAAGAAAATGAATCGTTGCCAGCAAGACTTCGCACTGCTATTGAATCTGCTGATGCAACGGGTTCCCCTATCAAGATTGTGCTGCCAGAAGGAACAAACGTTGACGGTTCATTTACTACCGCAGACGCACAGACTTTGGCAGTTCTTGTTCTTGATGCAATTTGTGGAGCATTTGCCTCGCTAAGCTGATACACTTATTAGAGTTGCGGACAAAACCAACGTAGTGATTACATTGGGGTATCGTCCAACGGTTAGGACACGGGTTTTTGGTGCCTGGAATGTGGGTTCGAATCCTACTACCCCAGCCATTTTTTACGCAACTTTTGTGTAGGGACGCACTCGTATCGAGTAATACGAAGTACTTTGGAGGCTTACGTATGCCACTTACTGCGATTGTCCTCGCTGCAGGTGAGGGAACGCGCATGAAGTCCCGCCACCCTAAGATTGTGCACAAATTACTTGATAAACCCATTGTTTGGTGGAGCGTTAACGCCGCAATTACTGCTGGCGCTGAGCGCGTCATTGTGGTTGTTGGTAACCACGCTGACGAGGTTAAATCTGCACTTTCTTGCTTCCCTAACCTTGAGTATGTTGCCCAGACCGAGCGTCTTGGCACCGGCCATGCCGTCAAGGTTGTAAAGGATGCTCTTGGTGGCTTCAAGGGACCCGTTGTTGTTATCAACGGTGACGCAGCACTTTTACGCGCACAGTCTATTTGTGACCTTGTTGCAGAGAACAAAGCTCATCACAACGCATGTACCGTACTTACGATGACGCCACCAGATCCAACTGGATATGGTCGCGTCATTTCTTCTAACGGCCAGGTAACTGCCATTGTTGAACACAAAGACGCTACACCAGAGCAGCGCGAGCAAGAGCGTGAATGCAACGTTGGCGTCTACTGCTTCTGTGGCGGAAGACTTACCACAAACATCGATCTTCTCGGCAATGATAACGTTCAGGGCGAGTACTACCTCACTGACATGGTGGGCCTTTACGTCAGCCAGGGCGAGCCTGTTGCTGCCGTCCACGTTGACGACTACAAAGAGGCGCTAGGCGTCAATTCCCGCTCCGAGCTTGCCGTTGCTACCCGCATCATGCAGGAGCGCATTAACGAGCACTGGATGAGCCAGGGCGTCACCATGCTGGACCCAACTTCCGTCTGGATTGGTCCCGAGGTCACGCTTGGTATGGACACCGAGGTTCTCCCACAGACTATGCTCTACGGCAAGACCTCAATTGGCGAGAATTGCGTGGTAGGTCCTAATACTCGCCTGACCGATACACTTGTTGGCAACGACGCTGTTGTCGATGAGACTGTAGCTATCAACGCACAGGTAGACGACTTTGCTACCTGCGGTCCTCGCGCTTACCTGCGCCCAGGGACACACCTCATGCCTCACGCCAAGGCAGGCACCCACGTCGAAATCAAAAATTCAACTATCGGTGAAGGCTCTAAAGTTCCTCACCTCTCCTACATTGGTGACACTACCATGGGCTCTGGCGTCAATATTGGCGCAGGTTCAATTACGTGCAATTACGACGGTTACCACAAGTTCAAGACACACATTGGCAACAACGTCTTTGTTGGATCCGATACCATGATGGTGGCACCTGTCTCAATTGGTGATGGCGCACTTGTGGGGGCAAGTTCGTGCATCACAAAGGATGTACCAGCAGACGCGCTTGCACTCGAGCGCTCTGAGCAGAAATTGTTGAGGGATACGCCGCCCAGAGGCGTCACAAGCTTGAGAAAGAGGACTAGATGTTCGAGAATCTGAGTGATCCGCTATTAGTTGCTAGAAACATCAAGCTCTACACCGGTACCAGCAACCCAGAGCTGGCTCATAAAGTTGCAGACATTCTTCACCTAGAGCTGCAAGGTCTTCTCCTCGAGAAGTTTGCAAACGGAGAAATTTACGCCCGTTTTGATGAGTCTGTTCGTGGCGACGAAGTCTTCTTCATTCAGACTTTGGCAGGTGTCAACGTCAACGACCTGGTTATGGAAACGCTTATTGTTGCCGACGCCGCAAAGCGCGCATCTGCTAACAGCTTTACCGTAGTTATCCCTCACTACGCATATGCTCGCCAGGACCGCAAAGCCGCTGCTCGCGAGCCTATTACCGCTCGTTTGATGGCAAACCTGCTTGAGAACGCTGGCGTTGACCGCGTCATCACACTTGACCTGCACCAGGGCCAGATCCAGGGCTTCTTTGACATTCCTGTTTCTCACCTGACTGCTCTTTACCTTCTGGGCGATTACTTTAAGAGCAAGCCATTTGACTGGGAGAATACCGTTGTTGTCTCCCCCGATATGGGTCGCGCAAAGGCTGCTAAGAAGCTCTCTGATTACCTTGACTGTGGCCTTGCTATTGCACATAAGAGCCGCCCTCGCCATAACGAAAGTGCTGTTATGGGCATCATTGGCGACATCAAGGGCAAGACCTGCATTGTTAACGACGACATGATTGATACCGCAGGTACGCTTTGCGCATCCGTTGTTAAGCTGAAGGAAATGGGTGCAGGTGATATCTACGTCTGCGCAACCCACGGTATCTTCTCTGGTCCTGCAATCGAGCGTCTCAACAACTCTCCTATTGAGGAGTGCGTGGTCACCGACGCAATTCCTTGCCCAGCAGCAAACCAGGAAGGCTCCAAGATCAAGACGATCACTATTGCAAACGAGCTTGCCGAGGCAATTTATGCTGTTTACACCGACCGTCCTGTCTCCGACATCTTCGGCGGCGACTTCAACCTGTAAGATTGCAGGTCAGCCACGCATTCGACGACGGCAACGCCGCAGGTCAACCGCGCGTGCGATCGCGAGTGATTTCAACCCGGTATCTACTTTGTGTGGATACCGGGTTTCTTGTGCGTAAACGCTGCTAGTGATGTGAGTTTCTCGCCAGGTTGGCGGTGCGAGCCCGACGTGCAATCAGCGCACGCCTGGAGCGAGCCTGATTTTCTCGCCATGTCTGAACGATTTGCCGGAAAAGTGCACCAAGTCTGAGTGGTTTTGCCGGTTTTTCTCGCCATGTCTGAGTAAAATTGCTCAGACATAATACAGTTTCCAGGCTCAAAATTTAGGGCCACGTAATCTATCTTTTACGCGCCTGATTTCTTCAAAGAATCTGTAATTTTTGCCTAAAAAGTGTAAAAGAATCTGTGGATTTGCCTGATTTTGTCAAAGAATCTGTGTCTCAAATACAGATTCTTTGCACTTTTCAGGCGCACCTGGCGAGAAACCCGGTGCGCTCGCAGCGCCCCACGAATCCCGCGCACCTCGCGCCCCGCACCTGGCGAGAAACCCGTGCACTTGCAGACGCACTGTAAGCGGCGCGCAATCTAGCAGGTCGTTCCGCTTTCTGAGTCCGTAAAGTCAACGTCGTTTGCAAGTGCCGCCTCCAGCGCAACCTGCAAAACCGCGAGTCATCATTTCAAGCGACATACTTGGTGCCTGGCGATTCTTCTCGCCAACAGCACGGTTCTTCTCGGCGACCTGCTCCGTTGCAAATGGTACGTGCAGAAACGTACCGCGAGTCTCCAGAAACCTCGTGGCCAACGCGTGAAGGACCTGATACATGACTTCATTGCAGACATACGTGCCCGCAGTGTACGAAACCGCCGCGGGAATCTCCGCCTGGTTCATGGCGGCAACCATGGCATTTACCGGCAGCGTTGCAAAATACGCGTCTGGTGCGCCGTCGATGATACGCTGCGAGAGCGGCTGCTTACCCGCATTGTCGGGGATGCGCGCGTGAGCCCAGTTGATGCCTACGAACTCGGGCGTAATCTTACTTCGACCTCCTGCTTGACCCACGCAAAGCACAATGTCGGGGCGTTCTGCTTCAAGCGCGTTGATAACTTTCTGCGCACCGACTCCAAACTCAACAGGTACGTGCAGTTTTATCACCCTGAGCGCCGCCGATAGTCTCAGGCAATGCCTTCACAGCCTCCCAAGCTGGATTGATTTTTCTCGCCACCAAAAGGCTCAAATCCGGTAACCAGAATCTTTGTCATCTTGTCCTCCGCATCTCAGTTGCGGTTGATCGCTATTGCTTGTCGTCGGTTACCGCACACCGCACGCCGCCCACCGCGCGCTGCGCGCTGTGTACCTGCCACACGTTTCAAGTCTAGATGGTCGAACTCGTCGTTTTCCTTTACCATCATAATCGTCCGCAATGCAATCCGAAGGAGCATTTAATGCACGGTAACAAAGTTGTGCTCGTAGCAGGTCTAGGAAATCCTGGCGAGAAATACGCGCATACCAGACACAACGCCGGCTTTGCCGTCATCGATGCCCTTGCCGAGCACCACGGCGTCTCGTACTGGAAAAGTGAGGCTGGCTGCCAAGTCGCAGAAATCACGATTCCCGCAGCTCAAGGAGCAGCTTCTGGCGGCACACCTGCTGAGAAACGCCGTGTACTTCTGGCTAAACCTCAAGACTTCATGAACACCAGTGGCGGTCCTCTCTCCAAACTTGCTCGCGCACATCACCTTCAACCTGCCCAAATCCTCGTTATTCACGACGAAGTTGACCTTGCAGAAGGCCAGCTCAACTTCAAAGAAGGAGGCGGACTCAACGCGCACAATGGTCTACGCTCCATTGCCGATAAGCTTCAAACCAAAGACTTTATGCGCTTGCAATTTGGCATCGGCCGCCCTCCCGGAAAGATGCCGGTAGCGGACTTTGTTCTGCGCGAGCTCAAAGGAAACAACCTGGAAGACTTCCTAATCACCGCCCAGACGGCTGCCGATCAAGTGGAGCAATTTCTACGCAGCTAGCCATCCTTGCGCATCACAGTTCCTCCGCAGCTAACGGTCAGTGCGATCCTCGCAGCCTGCTCTCGAGCCGACACGACACAAGCTCACCGAACTTCTCGCCCTATGCCTTTTAGCAGGCAAAACATTCTACGAAATATTTATGCTCATTCATGAATTACTCATGACTTGAATCATGCGCAAATAGTACAATAGATATGTTGTTTGCGAATACGGGCTACCCAGACCCCGTATACGTGAGATGCATGCGTCACCTGCTACTGTCTTCTCACCAGAAGGCACGCTATAGTGCGGCTCGGCACCTCACTCGCAGTTTGTAGTGTGTTAGGAGAGGAGTACCACTGAATGTATAAGATCCTCGAAAAGACTCAGTTCTCCGAGAAGGTCTTCAAGTTCCGCATCGAGGCACCACAGATGGCCAAGCATGCACATGCTGGTCAGTTCCTGATGGTCCGCGCAAATGAGTGTGGCGAGCGCGTTCCATTTACCTTTGCGGATTGGAATCCTGAGGAGGGTTGGGTCGAGTTTATCTTCATGGTAATCGGCAAGACCACCCAGATGCTTTCTACCCTATGAGGCTGGCGATTCCCCTGCAGGACGTCACTGGTCCTCTGGGCGAGCCTACCGAGATGGGCGAGGGTAAGTGGGCAGTTATCGGCGGCGGCGTTGGCCTGGCTATCGCCTTCCCTGTTGCCCGCCAGCTTGCAGCAGCAGGTCGCAAGGTTCACGCTATCATGGGCGCTCGTACCAAAGAGCTGCTCCTGCTTGAGGATCAATTCCGTTCCATCCTGGACGATGAACACATCCACATCACCACAGATGACGGTTCTCTTGGCGAGAAGGGCGTTGTAACTGCACCTCTCGAGCGTCTGCTGCAGGAGAAGAAGGTCGACCGCGTTTTCTGCGTTGGTCCAGTTCCTATGATGAAGTTCTCTACTCTCACTGCCGAGAAGTACGACACACCTATCATCGCTTCCCTGAACCCAATCATGGTCGATGGCACTGGTATGTGCGGTTGCTGTCGTGTTGAGGTTGGCGGCGAGACCAAGTTTGCTTGTGTTGACGGTCCTGACTTTGACGCAACCAAGGTTGACTGGAACGACCTTCGCGCACGTCAGGCAGCCTACCTCACCGAGGAAGGCCAGTCGATTAAGGCTTACGAGGAGACGAGGTGCGCATGCCACAAGTAAACGGTCGCTACATTCCAAACGTCAAGGCACCTCGTACAGCTGACAACGAAGAGTCAGCAGCAGAGCGCGCACAAGACTTCCGCCCTGTCGACAAGGGTTTCACTAAAGAGATGGCAATTGCAGAGGCAAACCGCTGCCTGGATTGTAAAAATCCACTGTGCGTTCAGGGTTGCCCTGTAAACATCAATATTCCTCGCTTCATCGAGGCAATCCGTGCAGAGGAGTTTGGCCGCGGTCTTGATATCATCCGCGAGTCCTCTATGCTTCCTGCAGTTTGTGGTCGTGTTTGCCCACAGGAGAACCAGTGCGAGGGTGTCTGCATCATGGGCAAGCGCAGCGAACCAGTTGCTATTGGTCAGCTCGAGCGCTTCCTTGGCGACCAGCCTGAGCTTGCTTTCAAGCCAGAGGTTGCTCCAAAGAACGGCAAGAAGGTTGCAGTTGTAGGCTCCGGTCCTTCCGGCATTGCTTGCGCTGGCGAGCTTGCTCGTAACGGCTTTGACGTTACCGTCTTTGAGGCATTCTTCACCGGCGGCGGCGTTCTGGTCTACGGTATTCCTGAGTTCCGTCTTCCAAAAGCTGTTGTTAAGCGCGAGATTGACGGCCTCCAGGAGCTGGGCGTTAAGTTTGAGTACAACTCTGTTGTCGGTCGTATTACTGATGCAGACGAGCTCTTTGAGCAGGGCTTTGACGCAATCTATATTGCTACAGGCGCAGGTCTTCCAAAGCTTCTCAACATCCCTGGCGAGAACCTGCCTAACGTCTTCTTTGCAAACGAGTACCTTACCCGCGTTAACCTTATGAAGGCTAACAACTTCCCTGAGTACGACACCCCAACCAAGCACGGCAAGAACGTCGTTGTCTTTGGTGGCGGCAACGTTGCTATGGACGCTGTCCGTACTGCTAAGCGTCTTGGCGCTGAGCGTGCAATCATTGCTTACCGTCGTACTGAGGAAGAGATGCCTGCTCGTCGTGCAGAGCTGCACCACGCAAAGGCTGAGGGCGTTGAGGTTCTTCCTCTTGTCTCCCCTCTCGAGTTTGTCGCTGGCGAGGACGGCGCTGTTTGCGCAGTTCGCGTCCAGAAGATGGAGCTCGGCGAGCCTGACGCTGACGGACGTCGTCGTCCAGTACCTATCGAGGGTGCTATCGAGGACATTCCTTGCGACGTTGCAATTTCTGCAATCGGTACCAACGCTAACCCATTTGCAAAGATGATCGGCGACATCAAGCTCAACAAGTGGGGCTACATTGAGGCCGACGAAGAGGGCCGTACTTCCGATCCTCGCATCTGGGCTGGTGGCGACATCGTAACCGGTGCTGCAACCGTCATTCTGGCAATGGGCGCTGGTAAGGTAGCAGCAGCTTCCATCACCAAACACCTTGGCTAGTCCGCCGGTTTCGCCTGGCGTAGCTTTGGCTCGCAGTTCAGTTACAGCTGACACAGCAAGCTTACATGCAATCATAAAAGACCTGGTACCTCATGGTGCCAGGTCTTTTTTCATGGCTAGAAACTCCGCAGCCCAACACCCGAGCG
Source organism: uncultured Atopobium sp. (assembly GCA_916438965.1). GTDB lineage: Bacteria > Actinomycetota > Coriobacteriia > Coriobacteriales > Atopobiaceae > Lancefieldella. The sequence continues at coordinate 1,039,898 of CAKAGI010000001.1, forward strand.
CTCGAGTTTCTCGCCAAGCGCTCTTCTCGCCATCGCACGCCTGAAAAGTGCAAAGAATCTGTAATTGCAGCACCGATTCTTTGACAAAATCAGGCAAATCCACAGATTCTTTTACACTTTTAGGCAAAAGTTACAGATTCTTTGCAAAAATCAGGCGCGTGAAAGATAGGCTACGTGGCCTAGAATTTTACGAGCCTGAAAGCTGCATCATGTCTGAGTAAATTTACTCAGACATGGCGAGAAAAACCGGCAAATAGCTCAGACATGGTGTGCTTTTCCGGCAAATCGTTCAGACTTGGCGAGAAAATCAGGCGCGAGCGAGCGTACACCTGATGCTCGCGCCGGGCTCGCACCGCCTGTCTGGCGAGAAACCCGTCCACTAGCAGCGTATCCGCACAAGAAACCCGGCATCCACACGAAATGGATACCGGGTAGAAATCACTTGCAACCCGCGCCCGCACTCGCGCTCGCACGCGCCGCTGACCTGCGGCGTTGCCGTTGCAGCTCTCGCACGTGTCTACGAGAGCAGAAACTCCCTAACGCGAGCGGCAATGCCCTCAGCGTCCAGGCCAAAGTGCGAAAGCAGCACGTCGCCAGGAGCGGAGGTGCCAAAGGTGCGCATGCCAGCAAAGCGCATGGGTGTTGGTAGCTGCTCGGCCAGAAGCTCGGCAACTGCAGCTCCAAGGCCTGTTGCCACGTTGTGCTCCTCAACGGTTACCACATGACGGGTCTTCTCGGCAGATGCCAAAATAACTTCTTCGTCCAAAGGCTTGATGGAGAACACGTCAATAACCTCGGCAGAAATCTTCTCCTCTGCCAGCAAATCTGCGGCTGCAAGTGCCTGAGCAACCTCAACACCGCAGGCAGCGATGGTAACGTCAGTGCCTTCACGCAAAACGTTTGCAAAAGGCAGGCCGCCCCTTGAAGGACTCTGTCGTAGATGTCGGCAACCTTGTGGCGACCCATACGCACGTAGAAGGGCCATCGGCCTCGGCAGCAAGCCCTGAGCGCTGCCTTGGTAGCGTTGTAATCTGCAGGGAACAAGCACGCGCATCTGAGGCAGGGCGCGCATCATGCCAATGTCCTCAAGGGACTGGTGAGTGGCGCCGTCCTCTCCTACGGTAATGCCTGCGTGCGTAGGGCAAATCTTCACGTTGAGGCCGGAGTCGCAGACGGTGTTTCTAATCTGATCGTAAGCGCGACCGGTTGCAAACACGGCAAACGAGCCGGTAAACACGGTGCGTCCCGTAAGTGCCAGACCCTGACGCAACGCCTACCATGTTCTGCTCAGCAATTCCCCACGTCAACCATGCGCTGTGGGAAGGCCTTCTGGAGGTCGGCAAGTTTAGTGGAGCCGGCAAGGTCTGCGTCAACGGCCACAATATCGTGACCCTCGTTTACCAGCTCAACAAGAGTCTGACCATATGCCTCACGAGTTGCTCTAGACATTGGCAACCTCCTTACCTTCACCCTGAAGATCAATCAAAGAAGCTCTCTTGCTGCATCAAGTTCTTCTCGCGCAAGATCAGCCTGTTCAGCCGAAGGAGCGTTTCCATGCCAGGAAGCCTTGTCCTCCATAAACGAAACGCCTTTACCCTTGACAGTCTGGCAAATGATCACGGTAGGCGCGGTGTTTCCTGCCTCGCGACCATCTCGTGCGGCGAGAAGGGCCTGACGCACCTCAGTGACCTCGTGACCGTTAACACGCAGTACGTTCCAGCCAAAGGAACGGAACTTCTCGTCAATATCGCCAAGAGAGCACACGTCAGTTACGTGGCCGTCAATCTGCAGATTGTTGAGGTCCACAATGGCAATGAGGTTATCCAGCTTCTGGTGAGCAGCAAACATGCATGCCTCCCAGTTAGAGCCCTCCTGCAGCTCGCCGTCGCCCAGAAGGACAAATACCTTCTTGGTGCGCTCGCCGCTTGCCAGAGCGTCCATAGAAAGTCCCAGAGCGCATCCTGCAGCTACCGAGAGACCCTGGCCAAGAGAGCCAGAGCAAACCTCAATACCAGGACATGCGTGGCAATCTGGGTGACCCTGCAGTCGGCTACCAAGCTGACGGAGGGTAACCATATCCTCGTCATGGAGCCAATCAAGCAGGTGGTACGCAGCATACAGCACAGGAGCCACGTGACCCTTGGACAGGAAGAACCTATCCTCGGTATGGTCCTCTGGGTTGTTGTGGTTGTACTTCATAACTCCCGAGAAGAACAGTGTAGCCACAATATCTGCCGCACTGAGAGAGCCGCCGGGATGACCTGACTTGCTTTTCTCGAGCATGTCAATGACATCGCGCCTCAGCGTATTAGCTGCAAGCTTGAGCTCATCATCGGTGAGGTTGCGCTCGGGTAATGCAGATGTTCCCATTCTCATCCTCTCAAAACAAGTACGCCCAACCTAAGCTGGGCGTACCTCAATCACTATTTATTGCTGAGCCTTAACCTTTTCCCAGTCTGCCTCAAAAGACTTAAGACCGGCGTCGGTCAGAGGGTGCTTCAGGCACTTCTTTAGAGCACCAAATGGAACGGTTGCAATGTCAGCACCAAGCAGAGCTGCCTGTGTTACGTGGTTTGGCGTACGGACAGAAGCCGTAATAATCTCTACGGTGTGATCAACGTTTTATCCCATGCATAGTTCTCAATGCAAGAAACAACGGTTCCCAGCTGCTCAATGCCGTCCTCGCCAATGTCATCAAAGCGACCAACAAATGGAGAAATATAACGGGCGCCAGCATTTGCCGCAAGAAGAGCCTGAGGTGCCGAGAAAATCAGCGTCATATTGACGCGAATTCCCTCAGAAGCAAGCTGATGGGTAGCAGCAAGGCTCTCAGCGCAGATAGGAAGCTTAACAACAATATTTGGAGCAAGAGAAGCCAGGTGACGGCCTTCTTCAATCATGCCCTCAGTTGTTGTTGCCGTTGACTCAGCAGAAACAGGAAGTCCCTCGCAAAGCTGAGCAATCTTAACCATATGAGACTCAAAGTCGGCTAGCTTGCCGCCAATCTTTGCATACAACGATGGATTGGTAGTAACACCTGCCAAGCAGCCCCAGCTTAAAGCCTCAGAAATCTCATCGATATCTGCCGTGTCAATAAAGAACTTCATGTGTAATCCTTCCCTGTACAAACTTAAACGAGTTTGGAAACGTACGTCGTACTAAGAAAGAGCTCATCCACATTGTACAGATTCTTATGTACCGCCTGTGGTGAGAAACCCAAAACAAGTGCAAAAAGGCCGTTTACCCCTCAAACGCCTTATCAATTTTGCTGCGAACGTAGGTGGAAGCAAAGACAAGATCTTCTTTCCAGTTCTCGTTGCCGGTGTACCACATCTCTGCAACAAAGCGCCTGACACCCTGAGGAACAAGCTGCGACAGAGCTCCCTCGTAGTCAGTAGTGCCGGTAGAGAATGGAATCTCACGATACGCACCAGCAACAGTCTCTTTAAGGTGGGCAGCAAAAATGTGACCAGCACCAAGAGCAACGTCATCAGCAACGGTGTTGCCATAAATAAATGACGCATTGGTCAAATTACCGGCATCAGGATACACACCAAGATACGGACTGTTGATAAGGTTTACGTAGTGCATGGCCTTCTCGACTGTATCCATAAAAGGAGTCTCCATGGTCTCAAAACCCATAACAATGCCCGCCTGAGCAGCCATTTCTACAGCCTTTGCTAGTTCTCCTCAAAGTACTTACGCGTATCCTCTGCGCCGTCCTCGTAGTACACGTCATAGCCAGCAAGTTGGATGGTATGAAGTCCCAGGTCACCCGCAAGATCAAGCGCCTTCTGCATAATCTCAAGGCCACGCTCACGAGTAGCCTGATCGCGAGAACCAAAAGGATACTTACGGTGACCAGAAAGGCACATAGAGCCCAGGCGAACGCCAGAGTTTACCATTGCCTGACGAACTGCTGCACGCTCCTCACCAGTCCACTCAAGGCGAGAAAGACGAGCGTCAGACTCATCAACGGAGATCTCAACATAATCAAAGCCAGACTCTCCTGCTACGATGAGGCGCTCTTCCCAAGAAAGATCAGTTGGAGTGGCCTTCTCGTAAAGTCCTAGCTGATACTTGGACATATCTTCTCCTTTTAAAAACAGGCGGCCTTAAAAAGACCGCCTGACTGAAACAGATTCTACTCACTGAACAGGCTTTAGTGATTACCCTGTCCGTAGTAGGCATTTGGACCATGCTTGCGCATGTAGTGCTTGTCCTGAAGGTACTGTGGTGCCTCCTGAACCTTAGGGTTATTGAGCTCGGTGAGTGTTGCCATCTTAGCAACCTCCTCAATAACTACTGCGTGATACACAGCAGCCATTGCGTCTTTACCCCAAGAGAAAGGACCGTGGTTGTGAAGGAGCGTTCCAGGAACCGCAATGGGGTCCAAGTTAGCAAAGCCCTCAACAATAACGTTTCCGGTCTCAAGCTCATAGGCACTTTCTACCTCGTCCTTAGTAAGGCTGCGCACGCAAGGAATATCTCCGTAGAAATAATCTGCATGTGTGGTGCCATAGCAAGGAATAGAGCGTCCTGCCTGTGCCCAAGAAACAGCGTGGGTTGAGTGAGTGTGAACAATTCCGCCGATCTTATCGCCCCATGCACGATACAAGCATGCATGAGTTGGAGTATCGGAAGATGGGTTCATCTCACCTTCAACAACGTTACCGTCTAGGTCGCAGATGACCAGATTCTCTGGGCTAAGCTCCTCATAGGAAACGCCCGATGGCTTGATAACAAACAGGCCACGCTCACGGTCAAGCCCAGAAGCATTTCCCCAGGTAAATACAACGAGTCCATGCTTTGGCAGGTCCATGTTTGCTTCATACACTTCATCGCGAAGCTCTTTAAGCATCATAGAGACTGCTCCTTAGAGAACGCTACGGAATGGAACGTTTGGCTCGTGATCGAAGCAATCATGGAAGCCACGGTCAGTGATGGTAAGAAAAGCGATCCTTATCCTGTGGATACGTGTAGTGCCGCCGACCTCCCAGAAGAATGGGTGGAACTTGTAGTCAAGGCGATCCTTACGCATGTCCCAAAGAACCTTAATCTCCTGGACGTCTGCCTGGAAGTTAGTCCAAACATCGTGGTGAATTGGGATAACAACCTGGACTGAAGAGCCTCAGCCATGCGAAGCATCTCGGTTGCTTCCATCTTGTCCTGGATACCAATTGGGTTGCAGCCAAAAGCACCAAAGCAGACGTCTACGCCGCCAAACTCCTGAGCGATGTCTTTACCGTGCTTAGCAAAGTAAATGGAGTAGTGAGAGTCGCCGGAGTGATAGATGTTTCCACCAGGGTGACAAAGAGGTAGTTAACTGCCTTCTCGTCCATGTCCATTGGGCACTTACCCCAGAGGTCTGGGCGGTTCTCAGAAGTATCAGTAGTGGTAACGATAATGGTGCGGTCAAAGGAATCGTATGCAACGATCTCCATGTCCTTAACCTTAACACGGTCGCCAGGCTTAACAACAATGCACTGCTCACGTGGAACGCCCCAGCCAACCCAAATGTCAACTGCATCCTTAGGACCAATAAAGGGAACTGGGATCTCATTGCCATTCTCGTCAGTAGTGGTCATGTTGTTGTTAACAACGTGAGCTGCAAGCTCCTTGGACATGTGGTCCTGGTGAATGTGAGTTACTACAACTGCGTCAAGGTTCTTGATAGCAAATGGATCAATAACAAAGGGGACGTTGCGAAGGTTTGGCTGCATCTTACGAACGCCAGCCATGTTTGCCATCTGGTGACCAGGCTTCATGAGTCCGTCACCGTGGGTACGCTTACCGTTACCTGCCCAGAAGTCAACAGCAACGTTTGCTCCACCAGGAGTCTTAAACCAAATACCAACGCAGCCGAGCCACCACATCTCAACCTGGCCTGGCTCTACTACGGCATTGTCAATCTCTTCGTTGAGCCAAGTTCCCCACTCAGGGAAGGTGCTCATAATCCAACTGTCGCGTGTGACGTCTTTCAAATCTGCCATTACGCGCTCCTTTCTATAAAACAGAGGACTAGTACTTTGATGTATACGCAGATAATTGAGCGGCGCTCAGGACTTTGCTTGCATGCTCAGAAGCTCATCCTGAGCGCTCACTACAAAACGCAGCCCTACTCCACTACTTTGTAGAGAGCCAGCTGGTCTGTCTCACGATATGCAGCAACAATGTAATCGCTGCCGTCATGCCTATACACCATGCAGTTTGCCGGTCCGAGGTCGTGGTCGATAACGTCTACGGTGTACCCACCGTCAACGTATCTAACAAGCAACAAATCGCGACCATCTTTACGGTTGCCAATGACTGCGCACTTCTCGCCGTTCAGCTCAGCTGCCCAAAGCGCGTGAAGGAAGCTACGCTTCTGTGGGTCACACCAAACCTGCTCATAGCGGTCACGAGTCTCTCCCTCATGCCAAATTGCCAGGGTATCGCCGTGGAACTTGGAGAAGGTAAGGATCTCTAGCTTGCCATCGCCGTCGAAGTCAGTAGCAACGATATCGCTTGTTGGCTGGACCAGAAGGCAGGTGACATCCCAAGCACCTTGAGGGGTGGTTGGGGGAACGTATCTAAACACGCCAGCGGCGGTTGAGATCAAAACATAGGACTTATCAGGTGCGGTCCAGAAACCGTGATTCTGAACCTGATAGTTAGCAACACACGTCAGCTTAAGCTGGTTGTCTGCGGTGTACTGCTCAAGGTTATCGCTCAGAGGAGCAGCCCAAACAGCACCTGGAGTGCGCCAATCATCCTTGACGCCCGTCTCAGCTCCACCCTTGATAGTGCAAGCAATAATCCAGAGCTGACCATCAGCGCCCTTCAAGATGCCAAAACGGTGAACATAAGGGAGGTCGCAGAGAATCTGCTCAGACCAAGAACCGTCTGCCTGCTTGGTATAGGATGCAATTGCCGCGTCGTCTCCACCAAAGTTTGGCGAGAAGAACTTGCGGGTTGCGAGGAACTGATCTTTCCTGCCAGGGACCTGTGTAATGGTCATGACGCCGCCAGGGCCTGGAGCAACAGTCTCCAGAGGCTCACCATCAAGCGTAAAGCGACGGATTGGACCGTCCTTCTCGACAGCAGCTAAAAAGCTTGGTGCGTCTTCTCCCTCAAACATGCCAAGCGCATAGCACTTAGGCATCTCGGCAAGAATTTTCTTTTCAAAAGTCATTAAAGTGCTCGATTCTTTAGAAACCTAAACTATGCGGAAAACTTCTCTGCAGCGCCGGTTTCCTTAAGCTTCTCTTCCATCTCTGCGTCAGAAAGAACGTTACGCAAACCAATGACGGTAACGCCAGCCTTAGCAGCATCCTCGTACATATTCAGGAAGTTAAAGTGGTGCAAAAACAATGTCATACTGACGAGCAGAGCTTACGCCCTCGGAAAGTGCACAGTGGTGAATCTTATCGACGCCCATGTTGAGCTTCTGAGTGACGCGCTCAGCGGTCATCTTCATCATCAGAGAAGTGCCGGCACCGTTAGCACATGCGACCAAAATCTTTGCGTTCATGTTGACTCCTTCAATAAAACAAACTAATTACGGACACATTGTGTATGTACCCATTTGGGCGCTACGATGCTCGCATTTAAAGCAAATACTGCATCAAACAATGTGCCGAGTATTACTAATAACCCTGAGCAGATGGGGGTCTGCTCAGGGTAGGAAGAAAGAGGGCTACTTGCTTTCAACGCTAGCTGCGGCGGCCTTCTGTGCGCGGATTTCCTTGCACTTCTGGTAATCCTCAACCTCCATGAAGTACGTGTCTTTGTTTGCACGGTACTGGAGCTGTGGGATTGCAATTAGAGCAATAACAACAATTGCGAGGCCTGCGTAGGACAGGAACTTCATGATGCCGGTCATGATTGGCCAGACAACTGCCCAGTCCCACATGCCAAGGTATCCACCGTATGCAGCCATGCCAACCCAGCCAGCGATAAGAGCTGAACCGAAGACCTGGAGAAGACCAGAGATGAAAGGCATGATGAGAACTGCGCGGAGGCCGCCCTTGTTGTTTGCATAAACGCCGATAGTAGCGTTATCGAAGAACAGTGGAACAAAGCCTGCGATAACAACAACTGGGGACTTCAGAAGCAGCAGAGCCGCGATTGCCAGGAACTGGCCAGCTGCGCCCATGAGGAAGCCGAGGGTAACTGCGTTTGGAGAACCAAAGCCGTAGGTAACTGCGCAGTCAACGCCTGGGACAGAACCCTTGAGGAGCTTGTTGGAAATACCCTGGAAGGAGTTGGTGAGCTCGGTAACGAAGGTACGAACACCAAGCTGCAGGATGGAGAGGTAAACAGCAAACTGGAAGGAAGTGGTCATGATGTAGAAGAAGAAATCCTGACCTGGCTTCATGAACTTGTTCTCAAGCAGGAAGTCCTGGCCAAGAACAGCAAGGATGACACCAAAGAATGCTGTCATAAGAATTGCAGTTGCAACAAGGTTCTCGTTGAAGATCTTAAGGAAGCCTGGGAGCTCGATGTCTCAATACGCTTGGACTCCTTCTTGGAGTGCTTGGAGAGCCACTCGGGAAGCCTTGGATGCGCAATAGACACCAAACATTTGCTGGTGAGCAATGGTAAGGCCAGCGCCATCAGTGAGGTCCTGGGTAGGTCCAATACAAAGGTTGGAGCCAACTGCCCAGTAAAGGCCGAGAAGAACAGTCATAACTGCAAGGATGGTAACGTCGTTAAGCTGTGGGAAGCAGAAGAGGATAAGCCAAATGCAGTTGCTGCCTGCTGAACCTGGACGTGACCAGTAGTAAAGATTGCGCGAAGCTTAGTCTGCTTCTTAAAAGCAACCAGAACAATGTTCAGAATGAAAGCGAAGAGCAGAAGAAGCATGACGGAGGAGAAAGAACGACCTGCGATAAATTCAGGAGCGTTAGATGCCTCCATGCCTGCCTGTACTGCGTTCTGGCCAAAGTATGGGTCAATGACCATTGCAGAAAGGTTGAAGCGAGCCTCAAGTCCAACAAGGACTGGACGGAATGCAGTTACCAGGCCGCCGGAACCAACCAGGAGGATCTGATAACCAATGACTGCCTTAAGGAAGCCAGCAAGTACGTCGTACCACTTCTTCTTAAGAAGAATGTAGCCGATAGCAACAATCAAACCGATGAAATAGGCTGGCTGAGTCAAGAAGTTGCTCGCAAACCATTTCCAAATACCAAGAACAATATCCATTGATACCCCTTTCAAAGGGTCCTACATACGTACCTTTTGCAGCCCACACTACAAAAGGAAATCCTCAATTACGTGCCCAAACGGGCGTGCTTACTCGGAGATAAGCTTGTCAATCTCCAAAAGCTCCTCAGGAGACTGAATGTTCTTAAGACGCTCAAGAACCTCCTCGTTCATAAGAACCTGAACAAGCATCTGCATATTCTTAAGGTGAGCATCCTGATCGGTAGCGCTCAGAGTAAAGAAAGTCTTAACCTGCTTCTCATCGTCGCCATCCTCAAAATTGACAGGAACATCAGAGTGCATAAAGCCAATAGCAGTCTTTCCATTAGAGCCAATGCGAGCAGTTGAGTGTGGCATTGCAACGTTTGGAACGATAACAATGTAGGGACCAAACTTCTTTACGCACTCAATAATGTCGTCTGCATACTCTGAATTGACAGTTCCATCAGCCTCCAGTGGTTTGCAGCACTCTCTAATAGACTCTTCCCATGTCATGGGGGTCTTCACGAAAGCATAGTGATTCTGCTCGTAGATATCGCGAAGTAGCATGCGATTCACTCCTCTCCAGTAGCCTACTGTGAATCTTTTCCTTGTGTTGGACTATAACAAGAGCACACAAGAACGCATCGCTTAATGACAGAAACTTGAATCTTCTGAACACTTCAACAATTAGATAAATAATTTATATGACATTTGCCCAGTCGTATAACAAATTTCCATATTTGTTGAACGTTTAGAACGTTTTACCAATCGAATCGATAATGTTAGTATAGCTGAAATTGGGACTTTAGCAACACTTTTCTATGCTCACATTAGAGATTTACGTCATAAAGACCGCTGACCGTTAAATAATATCCGTTTAAGTATTCAAAACGTTCATGATATGCTGTAAGATATCTGAAGATTCTACGTAAAACTATTGTGCAATTGTTCGCCAACTATTCAAAAGGTTCTAACAGTCTGTACGTTGTTTTTCTAGAGTTCCAGTTGGTTAAATATCTTACATAATTGCGCCACGATTAAGGTAATTAACCTACATAAACAGTGACAATACGTCACAGAAAGCTATTCATTCTTACGATCGAACGGGTTTCTCGCCAGTGTGTTTTTTGAAAAGTTTGCAACTATCTATATAGGGTCTACAGGCAGTTTTGTTGTTCAGCAGGTTGTGTTTACGCCGGCTGTTATTCAAGTAAGTTTGTACTACGGACAGTTCGATTTCTATTGGGGGATTCATGGCCACAAGTCGTTCTTTTGTTTCATCGCGCAGAAACTCAATCATGAGTCTCCTTGAGCAAAACCACCAGGTTTCTGTCAGCGATCTGGCTGATAAGTTTGAGGTATCTTCACTTACCATTCGTCGTGACCTCGATGAACTCGAAGCTCAGGGCCTTATTTCTCGTAGCTATGGAATGGCCACCCTGCTTGACCCCTCTCCACTGGACTGAGTTCCAACCAAGTAACTGCTAAGTTCAAGCTTGCGCAGGCCGCTGCTAAACTGGTTAAAGATGGCGATACCATCTTCATTAACACCAGTTCAACCGCCATTAAAGTCTTAGAATTCATTACCGCTGAGAACATCACTGTTGTCACTAACAACGGAAGCGTACTTGCTGTTGACTATCCCCCATCAATGACTGTTTTACTTACTGGCGGAGAAGTTCGCCCAGCAAAAAGTCTATGACTGGTGATTTTGCACTAGCTTCAATCAACCAGATTCGCGCTGCTAAGTGCATTCTGGGTTGCTCGGGTGTTTCAGCAGAGCGAGGCCTGACCACCCTGGTCTCAAACGAGATGCGCGTGAACTCGCTGATGCTCAAGCACTCTGAACAGCACATAGTTCTGGCAGACGCAAGTAAGCTGGGTGTTAATTCTAGCTTCCAGTACGGATCTCCATCCGATATTGACGTGCTTATGACCGACGATTCTGCGTCGATTTCGCAGGTAACAACCCTCGAAGCCGCTGGAGTACGTAAGGTTATCCGTGTCAGCCTGTAGGCTAGTTGGCTGGGTAGCTAGGTAGCTCGAAGTTTGCTGCAGGATTAGCGGAGAGTTACACAGGTTTAGCTTGGACTCTGTTGTTCACGAGGGCGTTGAACGTTAACTCGTCGTATTTTTTGCTGCGTGCGAATAGCTCAAGATGATACGACATCAAAACTTTAACTACCATGATGCACGATTATTCACCCACATGAATATTCATATGGGTGAATTCATCTGTATGCATAAATTTATTAGGCCCTGTTTTTTGGCGTCTCAAAAAAACACAGCAAAGTCACTTATTCTGCAAATTTACCTGTTTAAAGGCACGATTTCTGCAGAATATCGTCATTTGGTGTGGCTTTTTGGCCTGTAAGTTATGTTTTTGGCTCTGTATATACAGAATATGTGACTTTGCTGTGGTCTGCCCTCTCAGAACGGTGTAATTAAGTGACTTTACTGTGGTCTGTGCTCTCGAAACCGTCTTAAGCTCTGAGAAATCTAGTAGAATGCGCTAGCCACGCACCGAACCGCACGTTGATCTCCCAGACTATCGCAGCTCAAACAAAAACCCCGCCAGATGGCGGGGTTTTAGCGTAGCTTTGTCGTGCTCAACGCGTCTTTCGCGTCATCGCGCTCCCGCGTCATCGCGCCTGCTGCGCCTATCGCGCATCGACACGTCACACGATCCAGAGAGCTTACTCCTCCTCGAGAGCAGCAGCAATCTCGTCGGTGATGTTCATAGTGCTATAAACATTCTGGACGTCATCGAGTTCGTCGAGCTTATCGATAAGACGCTGAACCTTCTTTGCATCAGAAACGGAGACGTCAGTTGGGGTGGTTGGAACCATGGTAAGCTCGGAACCCTTGACCTCAATGCCCTGAGCCTCGAGGCCCTTCTGGACATCCTGCATCTTGTCGTATGCAGTCCAAACGATCCACTGATCGCCGGCATCCTCGTAATCGTTTCCGCCAGCCTCGGCAACTGCCATCATGAACTCGTCCTCATCGACAGCGTTCTCGCGGTCGGCAACTTTCTTCTCCTCAGAGACAATGACCTTGTCTACTGCGATGGAGCCCTTACGCTCGAACTGGAATGCAACGGAACCAGCGGTACCAAGGTTGCCGCCAGAGTGAGAGAATGCGGAGCGAACGTCAGCGGCAGTACGGTTCTTGTTATCGGTCAGGCAGTCAACGTAAACTGCAACACCAGCAGGACCGTATCCTTCGTAAACAATCTCTTCGTAAACAGCGGCATCAGCACCAGCACCAAATGCCTTATCGATAGCGGCCTGAATCTTTGCGTTAGGCATGGAAACCATGCGTGCACGGGCAACAGCGGCAGACAAGCTAGCGTTGTTGTCCGGATTTGGGTCGCCACCAGTCTTAGCTGCAACAGTAATGTTGCGGGAAAGCTTAGAGAACAGCGAAGAACGCTTAGCGTCGATAGCTGCTTTCTTGTGCTTAGTTGTGGCCCACTTAGAGTGTCCGGACATTGCACTCTCCTTCTTTAGAGGTTCGAAAACCCTAATTTTCACATTAGCCCTTATACGTTACATGAAATCAAGAGGCGAGAAAAGACTTATTTTTGCAGATATGGAGACTAAACGCACTTCAATCCAGCGACTTCCGCTTCTACTCCACCAGCTCAACGTGGATGGACTTCGCGATCTTCTCGACCAGCGCAAAGTCGCCCAGGCCGGCACTCATCGCAACATTTCCGCCGGTAGCCATCGCGCGCGTCAAAGCCTTCTCGACAGCCGACGGATCCTCAAGCCAAACCGACATGAAGCTTGCCAGCGTCGAATCACCTGCACACGCCGTCGAAAGCACCTCTACCTGCGCAGCATTTGCGTGCCAGACATGTTCACCGTTAAAGAAGTACGCACCCTCGCCGCCTAGCGTGAGCAGGATGTTCTTTGCACCTCGCTCGTGAATCTTGTGGAGGGCGAGAAGAACGTCGGCCCTCGTTATGGACGTCGACACCAAAGATCTCTGCCACTTCTTCGTCGTTTGGCTTGATGAGCAGCGGTTTTTTTCTCGACAAGTTCTGCAAGGTGTTTGTGTGAGATATCTAGGATCAGCTCAGCGCCGCGCTCATGACAAAGATCAAAGAGCTCGTCGTAGAAGGTTGGATCCATCTCAGGGGAAAGCGAGCCTGAAACCACCAATACGTCCAGGTCGGGTGCATTACGCAGCAGCTCAAGCATCTCATTTTGCTTGGAGCGAATAACGGGAGCACCTGCATTAGGGAACTTAAGCTCGCCTTCTGGTGTGGTCACAAAAATGTTTACGCGGGTGATGCCGTCAATCCACACAGGCTTGACCGGACAAATCTTGGATGCTTCTTCAACAATATAGTTGCCCGAGAAGCCGCCAAAAAAAGCCCAGGATAGTGGACTCGACACCGTAGTGAGCAAGCGTAAACGAGACGTTCAAACCCTTGCCGTTTGGCGTATAAACGGCATCGGTTGTGCGGTTGACGTGCGTATAAGAAGGAACTCCCGAATTGACGTTCATGTCGATTGCAGGATTAGTGGTAAGTGTGTAAATCATCAAAGCTCCCTCTGGAACAAAAATGGACCCGACGAAATCGCCGAGTCCATATTTTATCGCGATTATCTAAGCGCGTACCTGGTCATAAGATGAATCCTTGGCATTTGCTTAGAGTGCGCTAAGCGTAACGCTTAGCCCTCGACAATCTGGTTGCCGTTCTTGCGGTACTCGTATGCCTTGAAAGCAACAAAGAGAATACCACCAACAACAGCGCCGATGAGAATGGCGAGAACCCATTTAAGGCCGCCATCGACAACGGGAAGAACCAGGAAACCACCGTGAGGTGCTGGATCGTGAACGCCAAAGAGCAGCGTCAGGATGGAGCCGATGGAAGAACCAATCATCATGATAGGCATGACAGGCCAAATGTTCTTGGTCATGAATGGAATAGCGCCCTCGGTAATGTGGGTGCAGCCAAGAATGAAGTTGACCAGACCAGCGTTGAAGTCGGATTTGGTGAAGTATTTCTTACCAACAACAACAGCGAAAGTGGTGATCAGTGGAGGAACAATACAAGCAGCAGAAACTGCAGCCATAAAGTTGGTACCAAACTCATAAGTTGGGGTACCAACACCAGCAGAAAGAGCTCGGTCAGAAGTGCAGTACCGGTGACGTAAGCTGCCTTGTTGACTGGGCCGCCCATGTCAAATGCGCACATGCAACCAATTGCAAGACCAAGGACAATTGGACCAGAAGCAGACAGACCGCGCAGGAAGTTCATCATGCCGGTGTTAATTGCTGCCATTGGACCAGAAATACCTAGCATAACCAGGCCAACAATGGTGGTGGAAAGCAGTGGGTATAGGAAGATTGCCTTCAGGCCATCAAGATTCTTTGGAAGACCTGCAAGAAGCTTCTCAAGACCAACAATGACATAACCAGCAAGGAAGCCGCCAACAATGCCACCCAAGAAGCCAAAACCAACGCCAGCGCCACCAGCATCAATCATGCCAGTGTCGGGATTAATTGGAAGACCCTGGATAGCAATCATACCTGCAACAAAACCAGGAACCAGAGCAGGGCGCTTACCAATAGACTCAGCAATGTAAGCAGAAAGAACTGGAACCATAAGGCCCATTGCAATGCCGCCGATAATCTTGAGCATGGCAGCAAAGCTGTTGTAGTCAGGCGCAGTGGAGCTGAAGGAAGTAATACCCCAGAGGAATGAAACAGCAGTCAGAACACCACCAGCAACAACAAAGACCAGCATGTGGCTGACGCCATTCATGAGGTGCTTGTAGATGATGTGGCCTACAGACTCCTTCTCAATAGTGCTTGAGACTGGAGCGTCATCTGCCTCTGCAAGCTCGCCCTCAGGCAGAGCAACAAGAGCGCGGTCAATAAGACCTTCTGCATCCTTAATAGCTGCAGTAACACCAACATTTACCATTGGTTTTCCGGCAAAACGCTCGGCCTGAACGTCCTTATCGGCAGCAACGACTACTGCCTTAGCGTTTCTAATCTCAGATGCGGTGAGCTCATTCTCTACACCGACCTGGCCGTGAGTCTCAACCTTGATGGTAAGACCTTTAGCTGCGGCGGCCTTCTCGAGGGCCTCCTTAGCCATAAAGGTGTGCGCAATACCGGTTGGGCAACCAGTAGCAGCAACGATGTCATACTTTGACTCGTCAGCCACAGCACTCCCCTTTCATCCTAGTGCTCGGAACCGTTCCAAACACAACCAAAAAAGCTGCTCAATGTTAGCACTGAGCAGCTTCGATAACTACGCTTTTACGTAAATTATAACCAGAAAATTATGTTATTGAACGTACTTTCATTACAGAGGATGTTTATGACAAAAATTCTGATGTTTTTTTCTCGCCAGGCACTCAAACGAACCCACATTTTTTTCCGGGCGAGAAGAACGTGCATCAGAAACCTACTCCTACTCAGCGCCTCTTTGCCAAAAACGCTCTTGCCTCAGGCGCAGCGCCTCGTACGCACAGCCATACATTGCAGCCTGATTGCCTAAGCTCGCGGCCTCAATACGAGCGCCCTTGCTTACAGGCAGGGCATACTGCTCAAAACTCTCGCGCAGCTCAGAGGCAAACGTTGCAAACGAGCCCGCAACACCTCCGCCAATCAAGAACATGGCAGGATCAACCACGCACGAAACCTGCGCCATAGCAAGACCCAGGTAGTGGCACATCTTGTGGATAGCAAGGGTTGCACATTCGTCACCTTGAGCGTGAGCTCTAAACACGGACACCGTATCGGTCTCGTGCTCAATGGTTACAGGAACAACGCCTCGAGAAGTACATTCTTCCAGGTACAGACGGACAACTCCCTTGGCAGAAGCGTACTGCTCCAGACAGCCGTGACGACCACAACCGCAGGTCAGCTCCTCATCAGGCTCAACAATGATGTGACCAATCTCGCCACCAGCACCAAAAGCGCCCGCAGCAAGCTTGCCGTCTACAACAACGCCTGCGCCAACACCGGTTCCCAGCGCAATCAACACAAACGACGGTACGCCCACGGCAACACCGGCCCATGCCTCACCCAAAGCTGCAGCGTTTGCGTCGTTGACAAACGCAATAGCGGCATTTGGCAGACACATATTAATTGCCTGCACCAATCCTTCAGGGTCAATGTCCACATTGGCGAGAAGACCGACGGTTCCATCATCTGCCACAGGTCCTGGAATATCCAATCCACACGCAATAACGTCATCGCGGCTAGCCTTTTGACCATGGACGATGAGTTTGATGGCATCGGTTACCGTCTGATAACCCTCCTGGTTATCAAGAGCTGGTGTCTTAACCTTCTGCTCAGAAAGCAGTTCTCCGTCTGCAGAGAAAAGTCCCAACTTGATGGTGGTACCACCAACATCAATGCCCAATACGTATTCCATGAAACCCCCTAGTTACCGCGCTTTAGTGCACCCTCAACAAGCTGCGCAAGAACGTCTTCAACAGCGTACCCCGCAGCCTCAATAGCCATTGGAACAAGGGAGGTCTCCGTAAGTCCTGGGAACGTCTTCAGGCCCATGACCAGTACGTGATGTCCATCCCAAATAAAGTCAATACGAGCAAGATCCCTGCAGCCATAAGCGGTGTACACCTCAAGAGCAGCACGCTCAAGAGCTGCACGAGCAACAGCTGGATCTGCGCCAAGAGCTGCCAGCGACTCAGAGCGAACAGGACAGAAGTGCTGAATACGCTCTGGATCAAGGCGAGCATCCGTATCATAAATACCCTTGGTTACCGAAATCTCTACTGGTGGGAGTGTTTCTCGCCCTCAGCATCAGAGAGCACGGTAACACTAACCTCAACGCCATCAATCCACTGCTGGATAATGACGGAGTCGTCAAAACCAAGTGCACCGAGAAGTGCTGGTCCTAACTGATCAGCACCGTCTACCTTGGAAAGGCCCATAGCGGATCCGCCGTGAACAGGCTTAACTGCCAGAGGGAAGCCAACGCCGCCACCCAAGCGCTCAGGAACCAGATCCAGAGCAGCTGCTGCTCCAAGGTCTTTAAATGCACTAGCTGTCAGTACAATCTGAGGAGGCCAAATAACCTCGGACTCATCCTTTGACCAGGCCTGGCGCACAATAAAGGGCATGTCCGCTTTATTCCAAGCGGCCCTACAAGAAGCTGGTCTTGAACCTACATACGGAATCTTGAGGAACTCCAAAAGCGCAGGTACTGCACCATCTTCTCCGCCTGCACCATGAAGGCATACAAAGGCAACATCGGGTTTCTCGGCACGGAGGGTATCTACCAGATGAGCATCTGCGTCAAGTGGTAGCACCTCATAACCACGCTTCTCTAAAGCCTCAGATACAAGAGCACCGCTTTTAAGCGAGAAGTTCCTCTCAAAAGAGGCTCCGCCCATAATGACAGCAACTTTAGTAGCCATACTTAACACTCCCTTGTAAAAGAATGAGATTCTGAACGAGAAGACTCTGGCAGAGCACCTGCTTCCAAGAATGCACGATACAACGACATGCGATCTTGGATACATAGAGACAACCTTCGAATAGCCTCTCGAATGCGCTCGGGCGTCTCAAATGAGTAGCACAGACGCATACTTGAGCTAATACGCTGGTCAGGATAGCAATAAACACCTGGTACAAAGGCGACTCCCTCTTCGATTGCGCGAGGAAGCAACTGCTCAGTATTAAGGTATGGCGGGAAGGTTACCCACAGGAACAGGCCACCTTCTGGCTTAGTCCAGGTAACGTCTTTAGGGAAGAACTCTGCAAGCGCGGCCAACATGGCGTCTTTTCTCTCTTTGTAGCGAGACTTAGACACCTCAAGTGCTGCCTGCCAATCAACCTCGTTAAAGTAGTGCTCAGCAAGAATCATGTTAAAAGGGCTGGTGCAAAGGTCAGAACCAGACTTAGCAAGGTTAATCCGTTCAAGGAAGTGACGAGGTGCAACCATCCAAGCTAAGCGCAGTCCTGGGGCAAAAATCTTTGATGTAGTTCCCAAATAAATGACGTTTGGATCAAGCGTTTTAAGGCGCGTTAAATCTTCTCCCTCAAAGCGGATAAGACCATACGGATCATCTTCAACAACAGGAATGTTGTGCTGGTGAGCCAGCTCAAGAAGACGGAGGCGCCTTGGCATGAGACATGGTAATGCCGGCAGGATTATTAAAGTTAGGAATAACGTAGATGAACTTAGGTTTTCTACCCTTGCTTGCGAGCTCTTTAAGCTTTGCCTCGAGAAGATCTGTCCTAATGCCTTCTTCATCCATATCAATGGTGTGAACAGTAGGCTCATACGCAGAGAACGCCTGGAAAGCACCGAGGTAGCTTGGGCCCTCACAAATGACGTCATCCCCTGGATTCAAGAAAACACGACCTAAGAAATCAAGTGCCTGCTGAGAACCTGACGTCAAGATCATCTCATCAGGATCAGCCTCAACACCTTGGGCTGCCAAAAATTTTTGCAAATGGTCCTTCTGCATTCGATACGTCCATCAGAGTTTCCATACTGAAGAGATCTGAGTCCCTCAACAGCAACGCAGCGACGAGCACACTCTGCAACCTGATCAAGCGGCAGAGATGAAATATCTGGCAGACCACCAGACAGTGCAATGACTCCAGGACGAGAAAGTGCCGCAAACAAATCTCGCACTTCGCTCTTACGCATGGTTTGTACACGCTCTGCGTAGAGATCACTCCACAAATCAAACGAGATTCTGCTGTCATCCATAGAACTCATACTCCTTACAAGTCATCTTTTATCACGAAATTGTGCCGAAAAGATGTACTTATTGTTTTAGGGCGTAGTCTTTCCAGTATCCCTCAAATATCAAGAAATTACAGGGTAAAATATGGCGCATACGCTAAACGGTTACGGATGACCGGTAAACATACTGGTTGCGCCTAAATTTTATAGAGAGGATTGGTATGGACAGCGCACATAACACTGTTGAACTGAACGCAGCGCTTTCAAATCCCCGCGATGATATCGCCAAACTTGATGAACTAGAGAAGAAGCTTTTTGCCCTCAACTATGCAGCTAATGAGATTGGCTCTTTTGGACCGTGCATCGATCCGAAGAAGGCTGCTGAAGAGCGTGGAGAAGCCCTGGCAATCCTTGGCGAGCAGGTCCAGGAGACCCTCTGTGATCCTGCTGTTGGCGCACTCCTTGACAGACTTCACGAGAACCGCGCTCTGCTTGATGAGACTCACCGTGCGCAGGTTAAAATTCTACGTCGCGATAGAAGCCAGCTGGTAGATGTTCCTGTTGAGCTCCAGAGCAACTTTGTTCGTCTCACTACTGAGGCTAACGAGGTCTGGGAGCAGGCAAAGAACAGTGACGACTGGTCTCTCTTTGCGCCAAAACTGGACAAGCTGGTAGAGCTTCGCAAAGAAATGTGCCAGGCTCGCGATGCTTCCAAAGACTCCTATGATCTACTGCTCAGCGATTTTGAGCATGACACAGATAGAGACTTCTACAACACCTTCTTCATCAACGTTAAAGAGGTTGTTGTTCCTCTTGTTGCTGACTGCATGGCTTCTAAGCGTCAGCCAAGTACCAAACCTCTTGAGGGCAAGTTTGACGTTAACCGTCAGTGGGATCTTGCAAAAGACCTGGTAAAGCTCCAAGGTCTTGATGAAGATGCTTTCTGGCTTGGCAAGACTGAACACCCTTTACACAGGCGGCCCTGGTATTGGCTTCGTTATGGTTGCCAGCCACGCTTACGAGAATAATGTTCTGTCCAACGTTTATTCCATGCTGCATGAGAACGGTCACGCCCTCTACGAGCAGGGAATCAACTGGGAGTACCGCTTTACTTCTCTGAGCACTGGTACTTCTATGGGTATGCACGAGTCTCAGTCTAGGTTCTTTGAGAACTACGTTGGCCTTTCTGAGGCATTTGCCGAGCCTCTGATACAGCTTATGCGCAAGCACTTCCCTGGTCAGCTGAATCGCGTTACTGCCTTCCAGCTCTTCTCGGCAGCTAATAAGGTACAGCCAAGTCTCATTCGTACTGAGGCGGACGAGCTCACCTATCCTCTGCACATCCTCATCCGTTACGAAATGGAGCAGGCACTTTTGTCTGGCGAGATTACTGCAAAGGATGTCCCAGCTCTTTGGGCCGAGAAGTACAAGCAGTACCTGGGCGTTACGGTTCCAAACAACACTGAAGGCGCTCTTCAGGATGTTCACTGGTCATGGGGTGAGTTTGGCTACTTCCCAACCTACGCACTTGGTAGCGCTTATGGCGCACAGTACAAGCACGCCATGATTGCTGAGGGTATGGACTTTGACGCCGTCTGTGCATCAGGAGACCTAGCTCCTATTAGGGAGTGGCTGGGCAGCCGTATTTGGACCTGGGGTCGTGCAAAAGACTCCAAGGAGCTCATCATGGGTGCATGTGGTGAGCCTTTTGACGTCCACTACTACACCAAGTATCTAACTGACAAATATTCTCGCATCTATGGTCTGGCCAGCGCATAAGCGCACGCCGTAGACGCGAGTAGAAATATCTGTCCTCTACCAATTAAACGAAAGGGATGAAATGAAAAAGTTTATCGAGGAGTTTAAAGAGTTTATCCAGCAGGGCAATGTTATGGACATGGCTATTGGTATCATCATTGGCGGCGCATTTACCGCTATTGTTACCTCCCTTGTCAATGACATCATCAACCCATTTATTAAGCTGATCTCTGGTGGCGGTACCGAGGTTTCTGGTCTTTCTATTCCAGTTCCTGGCACCCAAAACGGCATTGACTTTGGTGCATTCATCAGCGCAATCATCAACTTCCTGATCATTGCATTCATTGTCTTTTGCATGGTTAAGGCCCTCAATAAGTTCATGAAGGCTTCCAAGCTTAAGAAGGACGAAGAAGAAGCTGGTGAAGAGGTTGCAGCTCCACACTGCCCACACTGCCTTGAAGAGGTTAAGGAAGGCGCAACCCGCTGCCCACACTGCACTGGTGAGATTGAGGGCGGCGCACACGCTGCGTAACATCAGCATTCTGCTGAAAAGCACGCTTTTTTACACGCGTAAAAGGTTAGCAAGAAAAAAAGCAGGCATATCATATGCCTGCTTTTTTGTTACTGAAAGAAACCAGAAAGGGCTGGGTTATTTCTTACCTGATCCGCCCTTGCCGCCGCCATTTCCTGAGGAGCTACCACCATTTCCAGATGAGCTGCCGCCATTTCCTGAAGAGCTACCACCATTACCAGAACCAGAAGAAGTAGGGGTTACTAGCTTATAGCCACCCTTACCATCTGGCTGCCAAGGGAACTCTGCCTTTGGTGGATACTCATATTTAGCCCAATCATCCTCACGGTGATTAAGGAGGGCAAACTTAAGAGTAAATCCAGGAGCATCAATACTGAGAAGCTTTTTTTAATTTTCCGCAGTAGTGTATAGAACAGACTTAGATATCTGTTCAGTTTCTGAAAAGCCCTGAGCAAGAATGGGGAAAGAAAGACCATCTGCCGAAGGCTCTTCTGCAACAATCTGAATAGGAGAAACGCTACCGTCTGGATAGAACAGTGCAGCAGCTCCATCCTTATGAGCAGAGAAGGTATACGCTCCGCCAGAACCCTTATTCATAGACTCAATCTGATCACTGGTCAAATCTTCTTTAGAACCATCTGCATAGTGCAAGCCAAAGAGATAATACGTACCAGGAATGGTGGCAGCAAAATTGACTACCTGTCCTTCAATATAAGCTATCTGTGAAGTATCGTCTGGATTGTCAGAAAGTTTTTTGAAATTAAATGTAATTTCGCTCTTGGCATCACTGTACTTCAGATAGTTGTTGTCGTCCTTATCAAAAAGCATTGGCACACTATCGCCATCATCATACGTACATTGAATGGCAATAGTTCCTTTTGCTTCCCACTTACCATCATTCTTCACACCTTTAAAATTATGCATGAAGAAAGTGCCGTCTTCTTTGAATGAATAGTAAAGAACGGTTCCATCGTTATAGCCCTGATTAAGCATGCCACCATGGTCAAAGGTTTTGCCTTCCTTTGATCCACCTTTAGTTCCAACGCCATTGTCAACACACCAGACGCCAGTAATAATCTTAGAAAAATCTCCGGTTAGCGTTGGATGGTCTGGAATCTCTTCAAGCTTCACAAAATCTGACTGAGAAGGTGCATCACCAGTACCGCCTTGACCGCCATTCTGAGGATCTTGACCAGCTCCACCAAGAACAGAATCAGGGTTTAAGATTGCCTGAAGGACATCACTATTACAAGCAGCAAGCGTGCTGGCAACACCGCCTGCAGCCAATCCAGCAAAAGCACGACGAGTCATCATGTCTTTGTTCATACGTTCCTCCTATAAGCGTATGAAATAATTAACTTATATATTCTACTTGAAAAGAGTCAAATGTTACAAATTGAGGTGCATTCAATTCATATATCATCCTACTTTGTATGAGGAAGATGAGAGGTAATCAACGTCATAGTGCCCGTAAAGTGCAGGCTACCAGAAGACGCAGGTGCAATAAAATGCGAGCCCTTGCAAATCCTATGCTCTACTCCATTGCCGCCATCAGCGCAAACCGTACCTTCTCCCTCAATGACACTTACGCACATAAACGACCATGGCTGAGCAATAGTTTTTGCCTCATGAATCTCGTATTTTTCTACCGAGAAATACTTGCAGCTCATAAGCTCTGTAACACCATCAATTTCTGGAGCAGTAATCTCTCCTGAAGTTGGAGCTTTCTGAGCGTAATCAATAACCTCTAAGCTCTGTGCCAGATGCAAGTCACGAGGCTTACCGTCATCACCTAAACGGTCATAATCGTAGACGCGATACGTAACATCGGAGCTCTGCTGAGTTTCAAGAATAAGCGTACCCGTTCTAATGGCGTGAACGGTTCCAGGATCAATCCTAAAGAAATCTCCAGCCTTGATAGGAACGTAATTAAGCAGCTTAGTCCACTTTCCCTGCTCAACCATGGCTACAAACTCTTCTTTTGAGGAGGCATTTTGTCCTACAACAATATCGCCATTCTCTTTTGCATCAAGAATATACCAGCACTCAGACTTTCCCAAAGAGCCATTCTCGTGTTCTGCTGCGTACGTGTCATCTGGATGAACCTGAACGGAAAGATCATCTTTTGCATCAAGAATCTTAATAAGCAGCGGGAAACAATCTCCCTCTTCATTTCCGAAAAGCTCGCGATGAGAAGCCCATAGCTCAGAAAGAGTGTTTCCTTCAAAAGCACCAGATACAACTTCACAGTCTCCATGAGGGTGGGCGCTGATTGCCCAGCACTCACCTACTGCTCCGTCAGGAATGTCATAGCCATACTCTTCAGCAAGCCTTCTGCCGCCCCAAATCTTATTGTGAAAGACAGGCTTCAGGAAAATTAAATCAGTAGTTGAAGTGTTGGTAGTCATATCTGAACCTGGCATCTGAACTCCTTATTCTGACTATACGTATGTGAGTTAGATATTTAGTAGCTTTTATAGTTTAGTTGATTTATCCATCAAAAATTGACTTCTCTTCTCGCGCTGTTCAACGAGTTAATGAAAAAGGCTCAGCCAAAAGACTGAGCCTTTCTATTCAAAAATCTTTAGGACAACTTAAATCAAAATATTGAAGGATTCCATGCTGTAGTCGGTACCATAAAAGTGCGAGGATGGTTCCACGGACAGATGCAGTAGGATCAAGCTTTACGCCTGGATCAAGGAAAGCAAAGCCCTTAGTGGTGCTGTTAGGTGCTGCATTGACAAACAGGTTCAGCTCATCCTTGCCAATGTTGGTGTCACTTGTCTGAATAAAGACGTTCTTGTCAGTCTTGTTGACAACCTCAACCATGTAGCCGTTGGAGTTCTCAAAGTCGATACCAACACCGGTAACGGTAACAGTAATCTTATCAGTATCAATAAGAACAACAGTCTTATCAGCAGTCTTTTTGACATCATCAACGTACTTCTGAACGTTGGCAATCTGCTCTGAAGTGTTGTGCTTATCCATCAGAGTGTCATAGAGCTGCTGAGAGTCAGAGTCACCAGGACGAGTCTCTGAAGGCTTAGTTGCGGTATTTGCATCAGGTGCAACCTGCTGCTGTTGTTGCTGCTGACCACCAGGTGTAGTACCAGGGTCAGAAAGATTTGGAATAAGATTGCAGCCAGCAAGTGCAAGAACTGCAGAAGCGGATGCTGCTACGAGGCCGAGCTTATTAAACTTCATAAAGGTCTCCTTCGGGTGTTTTTTTACCTTTTAAGAGAATAGCCGAAATAAGTAGAATTTGTCAATTTTTATGTATAGATGAACACTTAATGCTCGGCGACTAAAGCCTTGATACCACCTTGCGTAAACATCACTGCAGAATTAATGTGTCCATCTGCTTCTTCACGTGTCTCATCGTTTTTAAGAATGTTGACGATGGTAGTCATTTCGGTTTGTGCAAGCCACGTAATAATAAACTCATCGTAAGGCTTTACCTGAGCAACATTAGGATAAAGAATTGCCCTAATAGTAGAAGAGATAACCTCAGTCAGAGCATCAAAGAAACGCACAACATGCTGATTCTCACGGTTGTTCACAAGAATTCTGACTACGTATCTATTGTTATACAGTAGGTCTAGAAACATATCGAGAGTTTCTCTATCTCCGAGCGGAGTATCCTCAATATTTCTTTCCTCAGAAGTCAAAAGACGTTCCTTATAGTCTTCAAGAATCTGAATGGCTCCCTCAGTTACTGGAATCAATACATTCTTAAAGAGATCCTCTTTATTTTCAAAGAAGAAGTAGAGAGCACCAGTGGTTACACCCACGCGTGCGCAAATTTGACGCAGAGATGCTTTGTCATATCCCTGCATAGCAAATTCTTGTTCTGCGGATTGAAGAAGTCTGTGACGTGTGTCACAGCTGTCTGATTGTGGTCGCCTCGACATTGCTGCCGTCCCCTTCTGAAATGTTTTAAATCCCCTTGTAACAAGGAGATTCCCCCAAAAAAGATACTACCTTGTTTTGAGGGAACATATAACAGAAAGTTAATCAATTATGTTAAAAAAATCTATAAGCGTTACATAACAACTATTGAAGTTATTACTTAATTCTTTGATATCAAAAGGGCGAGAAACACGTCAGCAGAGCTAATAAACCCCCGTTATGAAACATAACAGGGTTTTTGACCCTACCGTTAACCCAGATTATCCTTACGCTTAATAAACTCTCCGCAGATGTATGACTTCCTCAGATACTCGCGATTAAACGGATCTTTTACTGAACAAACTCCTCTGGAGACTTAGCGAAGTGCATAGCAAACATCTCATGGATGTGTGGATCAGCCAGCAAATAGCCGCGCGAGCAGTACGCCTGATACATCTGGGCGTCCTCGTTAAATTTAAACGAGCTAAAAAGCACAGTCTGAACAGTGTAGTCCAGCCATCTTGCACATCTCCTACTCTCCAGATAGCCCCATGTTATCTGAACAACGCAGAATCATACGCGTATACCGCAAGTATGGCATTGTAAACAATAAAAAGAAGTGAAAATTTCTTATTCGATACCAAGAATTTCCGGGAGCGTGTAATCTGCACCGTTCCCCGAAGCTACAACAGGCTGAAGGTATTCTCTATTGTCATTTCCGTCATGCATAACAGTAGGATTAGGAAGGTTAATACCCTCTGCTAAATTCTTCTTCTGTGCCTCAGTAAGTTCAACTCCAGCATCAACAAGATCTTTAAGATGCTCATACCAAAGTTGATCGAGAGTAAGTGCGAAGAAATCTGCAATTACCTTTGCCTTATCAAACGAAGGCCATTTACGACGCTCAGTGCAAATGTAAGAGACATAGGCGCGTGACCAATGAGAAAATTCACACAGGTCTACCTGGCGCTTGCCGCTTTCTTGTAACAGCCTTGCTACTGTCCTACCCAAACCTGGGTCGGTCTTTTTGGTAACACCTGCCTTAGCCATCTCACAGCCCCATCTGCTCGACGATGTCTGAAAAACACGCGTATACATTGCGCTATGCCCGTGTTGTTATCCCTATGATACTACACTAAAATATCTTCAGATACAATTTGTTATGTTGTTTTACAAGCAGAAATTCGAAGAGGTATGCACATCTGTTACGTAAATGAATCATAAGAGAGAGTCTTCTCTAGCTATTCAAAAGTTATGCAAAAGACTTAGCTTCTATTCAAAAATAATGTATCAACGACAATCCTCTTAATAGCACTTGAATCAGGCTAGCAACAAATAGTGCCATACTTCAGTAATTTTCTTAACCTACCCCTATGTGACAACATAAATTAGCAGGAAAAAAGGGGAATGATGGTTTTCTTGCTTTTTATAAAAGATAAGAAATGGGTATATCAGAAACAGAGCTTTTTGCTCTTAAAGGTTGCCATGAGGCAGGAACGACATGTGTGCGACCACGTTAAAAAGTCGTCCTGCCTCCATGGCATACGTTGCCTCGCTAAAACGAGAAATCTGAACAGTCGGGGCCATTCAGTAATGAAATTGAGTGTTGGGGTACTCAATCTCTCAACGCAACGTGTAAACTATTGATAGCAGAAAAACTTTTTATATATTCGTAAATGAAAAGAATTTTTAAATTCATATAACACTTCCCGATTTTAGCGCAAAAATAGGGCAAGTGCTACACCAAAAGTAAGAAATGGTGCCAACGGAATTGTAAAATAAAATATATCATTTAAACTGGTTTTTTTCTTTGTTCTTTGTTTATTTTTTTCTTGATGAAAATTTGTTCCAAAGTATGAACATAAGAGAAAACATAACACCTAAAATATTTGCTGAAAATAAAAAGACAAATGTCTCTTTTTAATTCAAGATAAAAGGCACGCTGCAAAAATGAGCTTAATATCCCTCCTCCCATAAACGACACATGTCCCATAAATTTTGTAACAATACCTACCACACCTAAAGCTACAAGAATATAAAAATTCACTCTCTAAAGCCCTTATAACCATGGGAAAACGATCTTCACTCGACGCTACACTGGACAGCCAATACAGCACGAGAAAAGCAGGAATTCTGTTAGGAATAGTCCGATTTCGAATATCGGATAGTGATGCACCTAGAAACATAATGAGAATGACTAGTTCTTTCATACTCTACCTCCGAGCAACAACCCTACCAATTTGCTCGAGAATATGTTCCTTGAAGCTCTGTTGTTATTTAATTTATTGATGAAGTACCCTCGAAGTTGAAAGTAGTTTTTTGTGCTTTAACTTTTAGAGCACAGTTTTGAAGCTCCACGTTTTTCTCGCGACAAAAATTGGAAAGCCGTGAATGGTACACTTAACGTTCAGTTTCTAGAAAGGTTTTTTATGCCGAGCTCTTCTTACAAATCAAAACAAATGATTGTCATTCGTCGCGATCTTAAAATGCGTAAAGGAAAAATTGCCGCTCAGGCCAGCCATGCCTGTGTAGAGGCTACGCTTATGGCACTTGCAAGAGAACATCGTCTTGAGCAAGTTCGTGTGACAGAAGATCAAAATTGGGTGTATTTGGACCATGCTGACGAGGACACCTCTGCAATCACTAACTGGTTTGATGCTGGTGTTGCAAAGGTATGTGTCTATGTTGACTCTGAAGAAGAGCTGCTAGAACTTGCAGCTAAAGGTAGGGCTTGTGGCTTTGTTGTTGCAGTAATTAGGGATGCAGGGTTTACCGAGTTCCACGGAGAACCCACATTTACCTGTATTGCTTTTGAGCCACTTGCAGCAGAAGATATTGACCCGTTAACGGGAGAACTACCTCTGTATTAGTGCATTTATTGCTGGTAGAGCTACAGACTTACATCAAGAAAGTATGGCTCATTACCTCGTCAAAAATGGTGGTAACTACAAACATACCAATAGAGGCATAAAGAATTGCAGCCTGCCAAGATAGGTGGTTTGTCTCGATATTTGAAATTCGAGGATCAAGCTTTCCTTCTTTGAGGCTGATAGGATCATCAATATCGCGGGTAAAGCCCATTTGACGATCCTCGTACTCTTTTCCGCTAAAGAGCAGACCAACTCCACAGGCAATAATTCCCAGTGAAGAAATGATATACATAACACGACGCACCCAATCGATGCCCGTAAACATATCCATTCCGCTGGTAAAGAAAGCAAATGCAAAGATAAGCGCACTCATACCAGCCGCAGCAAGGCAGCCGTACCCAAACGCACGTAAAGCGCTGAGTGCAAGCTGTTTGAACTTCTCGCCACGCGAAGGTGTTTGTGAAAACCTGCTATCCATGCACGACTCCTTGTTTGTTCGTTTTTGTTACGTGTACAGCTTATAGCGTATAGGAACTCTCCGCTTGATGATACAATTTCTACAGTAAATCTTGGCAGGAGGACGCATGCGTATCGGCTTTGATAACGAGAAATACATCACTATGCAGGCGGATCGAATCCACCAGCGTATCAGTGAGTTTGGCGGCAAGCTGTACCTTGAGTTTGGTGGCAAGCTGCTCGACGACAATCACGCCGCTCGTATTCTCCCTGGATTTGCCCCAGACGCTAAGGCTCAAATGCTTCAACAGCTTGCTCACGAGGCAGAGGTTGTCTTTGCCATCAATGCAAATGATATTGAGAGCGGCAAGCGCAGAAGTGATATTGGTGTCTCATACGCTGATGACGTGCTCAGACTTATGGATATTTTCCGTGCTCGCGGTCTTGCTATTGGCGGCGTTGTTATTACGCAGTATTCCGGTCAACCAAAGGCAAAAGCTTATCGTGCGCGCCTTGAAAACATGGGTATTGCGGTGTATCGTCACTACCCCATTGAAGGCTACCCATCCAATATTGACCTGATTGTCTCGGCAGAGGGCTATGGCAAAAACGAGTTTGTCAAAACAACGCATCCTCTAGTTGTTGTAACGGCGCCTGGTCCTGGCTCTGGCAAGCTTGCCGTTTGCCTCTCACAGCTTTACAACGAGAATACCCGTGGTGTTCGCGCAGGTTATGCCAAGTTTGAAACCTTCCCTGTGTGGAATCTCCCGCTTAGCATCCTGTTAACGTTGCTTATGAGGCTGCAACGGCCGACTTGGGCGACAACAACATCATCGATCCTTACCACCTTGAGGCGCACGGTGAGGTCACCGTCAATTACAACCGTGATGTTGAGGCGTTCCCCGTACTCAAGGCCATGATGGAGAAAAATCGCAGGTACAAGCCCTTACCAGTCCCCCAAACCGATATGGGCGTTAACATGGTGGGCAAGTGCATTGTTGATGACGAGGTGTGCCAGGAAGCCGCAAAAGCGGAGATTGTCCGCAGATGGTTTAGAGCTGCCGAGAAACTCGAGCGTACAGGCATGGGTGAACGTGAGCTCACCAAGATTAATCTCTTGATGAAAGATGTTAACGTTGACCAGAACTTCTCGCCAGCTCATGCGGCTTGTTTACACAAGGCAGAAGAAACAGGAAAGCTTGCGGGTGCCATGGTTATGCCTGACGGCTCCATTATTACCGGCAAGACATCAGAGCTATTAGGCGCGCCAGCGTCGCTTTTTGCTCAACGCCCTCAAATACGTAGTTGGTATTGAGAAGAAGACGTTTATTGTCTCGGATGAGGTCTTAAGGCCCATTTGCACGCTAAAAGAGGACAATTTTAAGTTGGCTCGCACCAGCCTTTTGCGCTGATGAGATGCTCATTGCGCTCTCAATCAGCTCTATTGAAAACCCATTAGCTGGAAAAGCAGTTGATGCAACTGAATTGCTTCGTGGTTGCGATGCATACTTCTCGTCAATCATTTCTAGCGATGATGAGTCCATCTATCACAAGCTGGGCATCAACGTGTGCTGCGAACCAATTTTTGAACAGGGACAATTCTTTCACCAGTGATTTTTAACGACCCACATAAAAGCAAGAAAACGAGAACCTCCCAGGCTCGTTCTAAAACTAAACGTACATCTGTTTCTGCACCTGCTTCAAAGCACAGGCGGCATGTGATGCATACCCTTGAAGAAAAATCACAAAACAACCCTGTTGTTAAATGGGGTCTGATTACGCTGGCTATTGTGTTTACCCTGGCACTTCTACAGTCATGCCAAGGACTATTCTCTTTGTCATTTGACAACAATTTGATTATCAAAAATCAGGTCCCCTATGAGTGGGAAAATCTCAGCTATGACGCACAGGGCCGCGCTCACTACATTGTTGACGGAAAAGAGCTCACCAGCACGGGAGTAGATGTCTCTTCTCACCAGGGATACATTGACTGGGAGGCAGTTGCTTCTGACGATATTCAGTTTGCCATGCTTCGCATTGGCTACCGAGGCTCTACCGAAGGCGGAATTCGCGCTGATGAGCTGTTTGAAACAAATCTCAAGGGTGCGCAAAATGCTGGCCTTAAGGTGGGTGTCTATTTCTTCTCACAGGCAATTACGGTTGAAGAGGCTCGCGAGGAGGCAAACTTTGTTTTGCAGCAGCTCAGAGAGGCTGGCATCACCGAGCTTGAGCTTCCCGTTGCGTTTGACCCTAGAGCCATCTCCTGATTACAGTGGTCGCGCTGATAATCTCTCTCCTGCTGAGACAAACGCTATTGCACGCGCGTTCTGCACAACCATCCAAGAAGCCGGATATCGCGTTATTGTCTATGGCAACAAAGTTGATTTAAATCGCTTTGACCTGGTCTCACTTAACGAACCTATTTGGCTGGCACAATACGTTGATGAGCCAGACGTGAACTTTAACTTTTTGATATGGCAGTACACCCTCAACCGGACAGGTTGACGGCATTACTGGTTCTGTAGACTTAAATTTAGACTTCTCAAACGTCTCTTCGAGCAAAAATCCTCAATAAAGAGTGCTTGTACCGCCACTCATGCGACGGCGTACAGGCCTATCCGACGTTCACTGAACCTGTCAGGGTAACGGTAGGATCAAGTGCCTGAGCGTGTGCAAAAAACACCACCAGGGCTGCAAGAACTTACCAGCGTAAACACAACCCACAAAATAATGACCGCAAGCAGCACTGCCAGCGCCATACGACCCAACTTCATGCGAGAAGAACGACGCCTCCCTAGCCGCATATGCCGCCTGAGCTTCGTCTCTAGGGGTTGAGTGTTCCGTAGTGATTACCGTAAGCGGTTCTCGCTCGACCACGTGCACGAGCAACGTCTGCGCGAGCGTGATTCACAGGATTAGTTGGGCGATCTTGAGGCGTCCTACGCTGTGCTTGAGCACGGCTTCCAACAGCTGCATGACGACCTCGCACCTCACGAGGAGACGTGGAAGACTCTCCGTCTCTGGAGATGGTTCGCGGGACCTGAGCTGGGCGCTTTTTTTCTTACCAAGACCAAATAGGTTGTTCTCTGCCATCAACAATCCTTGCTAAAAAGTTTCACTTACCGAAAAAGAATACACCGACTTTGCTTTTTTCTCGTCTTGAGAAGCATCTATCCCGCTACAATAATGCTCTAACAGACACATTTTCTGTAAAGTCTGCACAAATGGAGCTCATGGGGGACGTGTGAAGAAACTTTTACTGATGGCAACAGGAGGCACGATTGCTTCTGTTTCCACCGAATCAGGCTTAGCTCCCTCGCTCTCGGGAGAAGAACTTCTAGCTAACGTCCCTCTCGTTCATGAGCTCTGTCAATTTGACTTCAAACAAGTCATGAATATCGACAGCACTAATATGCGTCCACAAAACTGGTTGCAGATTAGAGATGCCATTATGGAGGCATACGACGCCTACGACGGATTTATTATCCTTCACGGCACCGATACCATGGCATATACTGCCGCTGCCCTCTCCTACCTGATTCAAAATAGCGAGAAACCCATTGTGCTTACGGGCTCTCAGCAGCCAATGGCAAATCCGTTCACTGACGCCAAACTCAATCTTTACCACTCCGTACTCTACGCGCTCGACAACAGAAGCGCCGGTGTTGTAGTGGTTTTTGGCAACGAGGTGATTGCAGGCACGCGAGCACACAAACAGCGTACCTTGAGCTTCAATGCATTTACCAGCATGAATTATCCACCGCTTGCTCATATTCGTGGCAACAAGATTATTCGTAGCGCACCAAATGAGCAGCAGGTAAATGGCGGTCTTGTTACCTATGAAACACTTAACACGCGCGTCATTGTGCTTAAACTAACTCCAGAACTTAATCCATCCATCTTCTATCTTCTGAAGAACGATTACGACGCCATTGTGCTTGAAACCTTTGGCATTGGCGGTATTCCTTCATACGACGGCTCGTACGAGAAGGCTATTACCGATTGGATTGTCTCTGGTCGCACAGTTGTTATTACTACGCAAGTTCCGGAAGAAGGACTTGACCTGGGCGTATATGAGGTTGGAAGAATCTATCAAGATATGCCTGGCGTTCTCTCTGGAGATGACATGACCACTGAAGCTCTTGTTGCAAAAACAATGTGGATTCTTGGTCAAACATCTGATCAACACGAACAAGAAAAATTGTTCTACCAGGTAATTTGTAATGACCGTATTCCACGACCTGTGGACGCAGGAACTTGTGAGTAACTAATGAGAGACACCACGTTTAAACCTACCGTTCTTTATTTAATTGCTCTAATCATCTGCGGTTCTAATGGAATCGTGGCCAGCTACATTGACCTTCCAAGCTACCAAATTGTCTTTTTCCGCATGTTCTTAGGTACGCTCTTCTTGCTTGCTGTAAAGCTTGCGCATAAAGAAGCCTTCACCATTCAAAAATCACCCAAAGGACCTCCGGGCGCTCTTTGGCTCAGGTGTTGCCTTAGGTCTTCAGTGGACCTTCTTGTTTGAAGCATATCGACTGGTAGGCGTGGGTATTGCAACACTTGAATACTACTGTGGGCCTGTCATTGTTATGGCCCTAACTCCTCTTTTATTTGGCGAGAAACTCACGGTAAAAAAAGTGCTTGGCTTCCTTATTGTTGTAGTTGGTGCAGCGCTTATTATTGGCTATGGAGTTGGACTGAACCTCTCGCCCCTTGGTCTTCTTTTTAGGCGCTCTCTCTGCAGTTCTTTACGCGGTCATGGTCATTTGCAACAGGCAGCTCAAGGATGTTTCTGGTATTGAAGGAACAAGCATTCAGCTGGGTATTGGTTGCGTTATTGTTGCTGTGGTAACCATTGTGTTCCACGGAATTGAGATTCCTGCTCAACCAGAGACAGTAAACTGGCTGGCCGTTCTTACTATTGGTCTTTTTAATACTGGTCTTGGATCGCTTCTGTATTTCCCGCAAATTACCAAAAATTCCTGTTCAGCGCGTTGCGGTCTTTGGCTACCTTGAGCCGCTTTCTGCTGTAATCTTCTCTGCACTTATTCTAGGCGAGCCTTTTGGTCTTCTTAAAATAATAGGCACCGCCTGTATCATAGGCGGTGCCATCTTTGCTGAACTTTCAAGTGGTCCTTCTGATACTCCAGAAGCTATTGAAACCCCACTGTAAGTACTAACGCAAAAGCGCCTTACATTGGCATAGTAGGTGCTACAAAGACGCGAGCAGCGTTCTCACGATCAAGATCAAAGAGGCTCTTTGGATCTCCACCAAAAAGCTCTACTGCCTTGAGAAGATCGGAAGCATTTGCCTCTTCCTCACCCTGCTCCTTAACATACCAGTCAAGCAGCTGCATAGTACGGAAATCATTTGCCTTCTGAGCAACTACATAGCACTCGTTAATGCTTGCGGTAATGAACTGTTCATGCTCATAAGCTGCCTTAATGGGATCAACTACCTTGGTAAAGGTAAGGTCAGGCTTTGCGATTGCCTCCATGGTTTGGAGTCCAATCGTTGTCAAGCAGATAACGACGAAGGATACGTGCGTGAGCAAGCTCTTCCTGAGACTGAATAACATACCAGTTTGCAAAGCCCTTAAGACCTTGCTCCTCATAGAAATCTGCAAAGGTCAGATAGAGATATGCGGAATAGAACTCTTTGTTGATCTGCTGGGTAAGGATGTTACCGACGTTTGTATCAAGTGCCATGTTCTTCTCTTTCCTCATAACAATGTTTTCTCATAAAAAATGAGAAGCCTAATGACTTCTCATTTTTAATACCCATTTAAGCTTCTCTTAAACAAGTTTTACATAATCTCCAAGAGTTAATCTATGTAAAAATTTTATCTTTGAAGCCCCTCGTAGATACTGCTTTTATGCCTAGTCACGCGTAAGCTTGCGGTGGATGCGATGAGGACGAGCGGCTTCCTGACCAAGTCTCTCAATACGATTGGCTTGGTATGCCTCAAAGTTGCCCTCAAACCAGAACCACCTACCTGGATTCTCGTCATCGCCTTCCCACGCAAGAATATGTGTAGCAATGCGGTCCAAGAACCAGCGGTCGTGGCTGGTTACTACAGAACATCCTGGGAAGCGCTCAAGCGCATCCTCAAGACTCTCAAGTGTCTCAATATCAAGGTCGTTGGTAGGCTCGTCCAGAAGCAGGAGATTTCCTCCCTGCTTAAGCGTAAGAGCTAGGTTTAGACGGTTTCTCTCGCCACCAGAAAGGACGCCAGCACGTTTCTGCTGATCAGGTCCCCTTGAAGCCGAAGCTGGCCACATAGGCGCGGCTTGGAATCTCGGCGTCTCCTACCTTGATGAAATCATTGCCGTCAGAGACAACCTCCCAGATAGTTTTATCAGGGTCAATTCCCCTGCCTCAACTGGTCAACGTAAGAAATCTTAACAGTCTCACCGACCTCGAGCGTGCCAGAAGAAAGGTCTTCCTGGCCGACAATAGCCTTGAACAGCGTAGACTTACCTACACCGTTGGGGCCAATCACGCCAACGATGCCGTTTCTTGGCAGGCTAAACGAGAGGTCGTCGATAAGAACGCGGTCTCCAAAGGCCTTATGGATATGATCTGCCTCAAGGACCTTCTGACCCAGACGTGGTCCCACAGGAATCTGAATCTCCGTATAGTCAAGCTTCTTGGATGCGCGAGCCTCTGCTTCCATCTGCTCATAGCGATCAAGACGTGCGCGGTTCTTAGCCTGGCGAGCCTTAGGAGACGAACGAACCCACTCCAGCTCAGCGCGCATTTTCTTTGCGCGCTTAGCGTCCTGCTGATTCTGAGCCTCAAGACGTGCTGCTTTGTTCTCCAGGTAAGTTGAGTAGTTACCCTCGTAAGGATAGAGCTGTCCGCGGTCAACCTCGCAAATCCACTCAGCAACGTCGTCGAGGAAGTAACGGTCGTGCGTAACAGCCATGACAGCGCCAGGGTAATCGTGCAGAAACTTCTCAAGCCAAAGCACCGACTCTGCGTCAAGGTGGTTGGTGGGCTCGTCAGAAGTAGTAGGTCAGGTGCCCTCAAGAAGCAGACGACACAGGGCTACACGGCGTTTCTCGCCACCCGAAAGGTGGGTGACGGCAGAATCTGGATCAGGGCACTGGAGCGCATCCATTGCCTGAGAGAGCTGGCTGTCCAGATCCCAGCCGTTAGCTGCGTCAATCTCAGTCTGGAGCTGGCCCATCTCTGCCATCAGGGCATCAAAATCGGCGTCAGGATTACCCATCTCAACGCCAATCTCGTTGAAGCGTGCAATCTTGGCAAGCAGATCACCGAAGGCAAGCTCGATGTTCTCCTTGACCGTTTTTGGTCTCATCCAGCGGCGGCTCCTGCTGGAGCAGACCGACGGTGTAACCTGGGGTTAGCTTAGCCTCGCCATTAGAGACGTCCTCTATGCCTGCAATAACTTTGAGCAGTGTAGACTTTCCCATGCCGTTTGGACCTACGACGCCGATTTTTGCGCCTGGGTATACGCCGACGGTGACGTCATCAAGAATGACTTTCTCACCAACTGCTTTGCGGGCTTTGTACATCTGATAGACAAACTCTGCCATGTGCTCCTCCTTAAGGGGCTGTCAGATGAAATATTCACATAATCCATTCTAATGAAATATCGAAAGAACTATACCTGGGGATATTTTATTGTTCTATTGGAAGTCAGGTGGAAGCCGAGAGGAAGTCAGACGTTTTGTTGTAGATAAATAGCCAGAAAGCAGCGAAACTTTACGTGACGTAAAAATCTGCTGTTAAAGGCACTTATTTGTAGCTAAGAAAGCACATTTGCGGTACACGAAAGTACGTTCGTGGCCCATCCGAGGCGCGTTAGCCTATTGCCTCGTTGCCTCAATGGCCGTTAGCTCATCAGCTCGCGCTAGACAGCAAGCCCCAAAACATCGGACATCATCACGCCGTGAATTGCCATTCTGCCATGTCAGCGTAGGCGAACCGGAAAAATGTCGGCTGAATTATGGTTTTACGTGACCTTGATTAGCCTTATCAATGGCGTCTTTGACCATCTGTGCGTAAAGGGTGCCGCCGCGTGTGATGGAGTCTGTATCTGCGCCAAAGTGGACGTAGTCAGTTCCCTCCCAGATATCTGGATTCTCCTGTGCAACCTGTGCCCAGTCTGCGATGGTAATGAAATCGTACTGCTGAGCAAGCTCCAGCTCATGTGCGCGAATAGCATTTGCTCCGGCATTAGGATCGGAGTTTCTGCCGTCATAAGGAGTCACCAAAATGAGGCGATGACCGCGAGGAAGCATCTCTACGATTCTATCAACTGCGTCGGCACCACCCACAGGGTTGGTACCCAAAGCCACAACAACGTCCTGGTAGAGAGCGTTGTTATCGATAGCAGTCTGCAGAAGGTCAGCGCCCATTGCAACGTTTCTGCTGACCGACGCATCGATCTGCGCGTCTGGCAGCGCCTCCTGCAAGAAAGAACGAGCACGAAGGGACACAGAGTCGCCGATGTAGGTAACACCCTCGACAACGTTGTAATTACTTGCCTGAGAGGTATCCGCATGCTTGCGCGTCATGGTCATGGTGCTCTGCTCCTGCAGCGATGCGTTGAGCAGAAGGTCATTCTGGAAATCACTCAGCTGCGGAGCTGTCAGCGCAATGAAAGCAACAGCTGCAGTAAACGGTACCAGCACAAGGCCGATAGCACGGAGAACTTTCTGAGCATCAAGCTTAACGCGCGAGAAGAGCTCTGGAGATTTGCCTGCCAAAGCTGGCTCAAGTACATAGAACGAGCAGCTTGCAAACACGAATGAGAGCACAAGAGTCAGAAAAGCCGCAAGGACTGGATTGACCTTCTCGGCAAAAATAATGTACAACGGCCAGTGGAACAAATACACACCGTAGCTAGTATCGGCCACAAACGAGACAATACCTGGTTCTTTGATACCGTCTGTCTTCTGGTGAAGCATGCGCGCAAAGAAGATCATTGCGGCGGCGGCAAGAGAAGCAAAGAGGAAAACCAAACGTGTAGGTAAAGAGGTCGTCAAAGTGCATAAATACGCCGAGAAGAACGAGCACTCCAAAGCTGGCCACAAGACCAATCACCGTCTGTTGAGCTGAGAGTCTTTCCTCAAGCTGCTCAAAGAGAGCGCCTGTCTGAGCGATACCTGCTACACATGCCAGCAGTGCACCAATAAAGAACGGGAAAAATGTGTGTCTGCGTGGAGAAGTACTGAATTGATAGATTTGTGGAGGCTGGAGCACCTGTTGCCATTGCAGCGTATGTTGCTACCAAAAGTACTGCAGAAGCTCCTGCGATTTTTTTACCTTGTAGCTGGTAATGGTCTTGCTCACACACGCAAGAAGCCATGCAGCTAAGCCCCACAGCACGTAGAAGTGCATCTCAACGGCAAGACTCCAGGTGTGCAGATCACATGAGGAGCAAACTGATTCTCGTAACTGCTTCCTAATACAATCTCAAAGTAGTTGGTTACAAAGCCAAGAGCTGCGGCAATCTGGTATTTAATACCGGCAATAAACTCGGTACGAACCAACAAAAGAAAAGGTGTGCAAACCAGCACCATAAACACAAGTGGAGGCACAATTCTATAGAAACGCCTACGCAAAAAGCCAATCAAATCAATCGACCTAAAACGCGCAAACTCGTCAATCAAAAGCGCTGTAATGAGGTAGCCCGAGAACGTAAAGAACACGTCAACGCCAATAAAGCCGCCTGGTAGGACGTCCTTAAAAAAGTGATATATAAGGACCAGAACAAGTCCTGTTATACGTACAAGCGAAAACCATTTAATTCGCACTTTGATAAATCCCCTGCTTAAACGTTCCTTCATACACAATGTTGTCTTGTGTAGTCAGTTTTCCTTGGCCATCTGCCTGACCTTTTACAAACTGTCCCTCGTAAACCCAGCCATCTACTGAGGTATACGTGCCTTGGCCTTGGAAATAGCCGTCAGCAAATTCTCCCTCGTAGGTGTCGCCATTCTCAAAGGTCATTTTGCCCTGACCATTCATTTTTCCTTGAATGGTAGTGCCGGTATACGTCACCTGGTTATTGCCAAATACCAGCGTCTTTGTGCTTGGACGGTTGACCAACAGAAGCGATAGCAATGCACAGGCAAGAATTGCAGCTACACTCATAACCTCAAGCTTTTTCCTTCCCGCACTTACGGGGCGAGAAGTTCGCTCTTCTGGAGCAGAATCTACCTGTGTGTGAGCGCGCTTCTCAAAACGAACGCCTTTCCGAGCAGACTGTTGTACGCCGCCGCGCTTTTTCTTTGTGGGAGCAAAGCGTGTAGCAACAGGCTTT
This sequence comes from uncultured Atopobium sp., assembly GCA_916438965.1. Classification (GTDB taxonomy): domain Bacteria; phylum Actinomycetota; class Coriobacteriia; order Coriobacteriales; family Atopobiaceae; genus Lancefieldella. The sequence continues at coordinate 1,078,574 of CAKAGI010000001.1, forward strand.
GAAGCGTTCACCTTTGGAGTAGCAACTGCGGGCACGTGTGTTGCAACAGGCTCTGGAGCTGGTGAAGCCAGTACAGTCTGCACAGGCGTTGTATCCACTGTTTCTACAACTGGAATCTGCAATGGTTCAACAGGAATAGCCTCCTGAACCTCACAAGAGGGCTCTGGGGTGCGCTCTTTTTTTGTGCTATAGCGAGCGTTTCTTTTTTTAGCAGAAAAACGCGTAGGAGAACTCAATGGGTATTCCAATTCGATCGATTTTTTATCTCTTTTATTGTACTGGTTTCCTTCAATTTTTGAATTGTCATTTGTCCTATACACATTCACCAGATTCACAGCTACGCACGCTGTTTTTCTGCGGTTTTCTGTTCTAAGAGAAAACAGAGAGGGGTACACTACAGAAAGGTATTAAAAAAGAAACAAAACGTGTTTGCTAAAGTGTGCTCTAATTGAAAAGTTACAACAACGACGATATTGAGGAGGCGAAGATGGCAGAGGCAATACGTAAAGTTAATATCATTGGCCATTTGAATCCAGATACAGACAGCATTTGTTCCGCAATTTCCTATGCGTACCTAAAAACCAAATTGGCGATCCCATCTATGAAGCTCGTCGCGCAGGTTCACTTAACCGCGAGACTGCTTTTTGTCCTGAATCACTTCGGCTTTGAGGAGCCACAGCTCATTACTACGGTTACTCCTCAGATTAAAGATGCAGAAATTCAGGCTCAGCCAAAAGTTGATGCTGAGATGAGTCTGTACGCTGCTTGGCAGCTTATGCAAGAAGTCAAGCTTGATACGCTCTGCGTTACTAGTAAAGATGAAGAACTAACCGGCCTGATTGCTGTTAAAGATATTGCAAACGCAAACATGAGCCTTTCTGAGCCAAACCTACTCTCAAAGGCAAATACAAGCTATGCAAATATCGTTTCAACTCTTGATGGCACTATGGTTCTTGGTGACCCGGACGGCGTTGTTAAAAAGGGCAACATTCGCGTTGGCACAAGTGCTGCAGCTCTATCAGAGATTGTTAGCTTCGGCGATATTATTGTTGTTGCTGGCAACCATGAGAACCAGACCATTGCCGTAGATCATGGTGCTTCTTGCCTCATTGTCTCTTGCGATGCCCCTATTGCTCAGGATGTTATTGACCTGGCAAAAGAGCGCGATTGTGCAATCATCAGCACTCCTCGTGATACTTTTGAGGTTGCTCGACTGCTCATTATGTCTATGCCTGTCCGCGAGAAGATGCTCACTGATGACATTCTCAAGTTCAGCGTCAACACCGCAATTGACGATGCTCGCAAGGCAATGACCAACTCTAGGCACCGCTTCTTCCCTGTTATCAACGAGAACGGTACTTTTGCTGGCCTTATCAGTGGTCCTGGTCTTTTGAATCCTCGCAAGAAGCATGTCATTCTTGTTGACCATAACGAGCGCACTCAGGCTGTTGAAGGTCTTGAGCAGGCAGAAATTATGGAGATTGTTGATCATCACCGCATTGGTTCAATTGAGACATCCAACCCAATTACCTTCAGAAATGTTCCTGTTGGCTGCACCTGCACCATCATTTATGGCCTCTACCATGAGTATGGTGTTGACATTCCAAAGAACATCGCCGGCCTCATGCTTTCTGCAATTCTTTCTGATACCCTTGCATTCCGCTCTCCTACCTGTACTGAGCGCGATGTTATTGCTGGTAAAAAGCTTGCTGAGATTTGTGGAGAAGACATTGATGCCTACTCCGAGAAGATGTTTGACGCCGGTGCTGACCTCACTGGTCGTACTGCAGAAGAAGTTTTCCATGGTGACTACAAGGTATTCAGCCGTGGTGGCGTGAAATTTGGTGTTGGTCAGGGTTCCTTCATGACCGAGACAAGCCGCAAAGCTGCAGAGGAACTTGTTGGTCCGTTCTTGGAGACTGCCGCTAAGTCCGAAGAGCTTCCTATGGTCTTCTACATGTTCACCGATGTTAAGAGCCAGGTCACTGAAATGCTCTTCTACGGTGCTAACGCAGCAAACGTCATCGAGCGCGCCTTTGGCGTGAAGGTTGACGGCAACATTGCTGTTCTTCCTGGCGTTGTTAGCCGTAAGAAGCAAGTTGTTCCATCCCTCATGGCAACACTTCAAACCCTTGCTGAGGAAGCCAACTAATTCACGAGGTTCTCGTGTCCTCGGGCTCTCGCGCGCGTTTCTCGCGTCTACGGGCTTCTCGCTATTGCTTGAAATGATAACGCCTACCTGCACAAATGCGGGTAGGCGTTTTTCTACAGGAGCTGTTCTATGACGGCACCTATTCTGTCTCTGATTACCAAATTGGCGTGGTTGTCGTACGGCGTGGGTTGGTCGTTGATGATAGCCATTTTGTTGCCCTCGTAGTAGTCGAGAAGACCGGCGGCTGGCTGCACTACCAGCGAACTTCCTGCAACAATAAGCACATCTGCCTGAGAAATGGCATGTATCGCGCCGTAGACCGTATCCATAGAAAGGCCTTCTCCGTAAAAGACAATATCAGGCCTAATAACTGCGCCACATTGGCAAAGCGGCACCACAGAAGACTGCTCCTCAATCTGATCAAGTGTGTACTTGTGACCACACTCGGGACAATAAAAGCGCGTCTCGTTGCCATGGAGCTCAAACACACGCTTACTACCAGCGGCTTGATGAAGTCCATCGATGTTCTGTGTCACCACCGCACGCAATTTTCCCGCAGCTTCCAAGTCTGCCAGCCACTTGTGAGCGATGTTTGGCTGCGCCTCCCCTAGATGATGAGAGTTTCTAAAATACGTGTAATACGCTGCAGGATAATCTAAAAACACATCAAGCGAGAAGATCTCTTCGAGTGTAAAGTCTGGCGCCTTGCTGTAGGCAAACGATTCTTCGTTATCAGGATCTACCGTAACGCCGTTTCCCAAGTCATAGGCTTCTTTTCCCATGTCGTAGCCATCTTGGCCCAGACCAATGGTCATGTTTTCTACCTTAATGCCGCCCTGACGATACAGACCGTTGGTACCCCTAAAATCCGGAATACCGCTTTCTGTTGACACGCCAGCGCCACCAAAGAACACGATGTTATCTGACGACTGAATCCAGTCTTTAAGCTGCTCAATCTTAGTCATTAGGCACCTCTTACCTAAAAAAGGGACCCGGATAAACTGGGTCCCTCGATTTCAAGCGCCGGAGCTCTTGGCGCTGAAAACGCTAGTAGTCAAACTCGTCAGGAACATACTCAGTCAAGCATGCATCCAAACCAGCTTCTACCTCAGCATGGTTCATATGACGGCCAATGAAGCACAGCTTTGTTTGACGATCACCCAGTTCATCATCCCATTCTGCGCGTAGCTCGGGTTTCTCGTCAAGAAGGTTTTCTCGCTCATCCTCTGGAAGCGACGCATAGAACATGCCGTTCTCATAGAACTGAACCTGCTTGCCTGCTTGCTCAAATACGTAGCTCATCTCGGGGTCTTGTGAAATCCAAATGCTACCCTTGACGCGAATAATGTTCTTTGGCCAGCTAGCCACAAACTGATTGAGTTTGTCCAGGTCAAATGGCTGACGGCGGCGATACACAAAGGTAGTAATCTCGTACTCCAAAACCTCTGGGTCCTCGTGCTCCTCAGGGTGTTCCATTGCATCCATCCACGCAGCGGAAGCGTATGCCTTGTCAAAGTCAAAGCGACCTGTGTCAATAAGCTCGCTCATTGGGATATCGCCGTTGACTGCCTCGACAATGACAGCGTCTTTCTGCAGACCACGAACGAGCGCCTTAAGCTCGTGAAGCTGCTCAGGAGTGACCAGATCGGTCTTGTTGAGCACCAGCGTAGAACAGAACTCAATCTGCTGAATGAGCAGGTTTTCAATGTCATCTTCTTCAATGTCTGGGTCGAGAAGATCGGCGCCGTTGTGGAATTCCTCAAACATGCGGGCGCAGTCAACAACCGCAACGATGTTATCAAGGTTGAGGTGAGAGTGATTAGTTGCATGCTGGCTCTGATTACAGAATGCAGAAATGTTATAGGTAATGGGGATTGGCTCACAGATACCAGAAGCCTCAATAATGATGTAGTCAAACTCTTCGGTATCAGCTAAATCACCCAACTGAAGTGCTAAGTCATTAGAAAGCGTGCAGCAAAGGCAGCCGTTGGTAAGAGGAATAACGTCGCCTTCTTTAGCGTAGCCACCATCCTTAATAAGGCCAGCGTCAACATTAATCTCGCCAATATCATTGACAATAACTGCTGCGCGAATGCCTTCAGTGTTAGAAAGAATGTGGTTCAAAATAGTGGTCTTACCTGCTCCTAAATAGCCGGTAAGCAGCACAATTTTCACCTGCTTTGGTTCAGACATAGTGAGCTCCTATCAAATGTCAAACTTTTTATATCAAAAGAATAAACTTATTACCGGTAAAGTGGGCCCTGACGCTTAGTGAGTCAGGGCCCAACCTACGCGTTACAAACTATCGAACAGAAAGCTTAGAAGCTACCGCGATCGATAATCTTGCCTTCCTTCATGATGACATCCATGTGCTCAGGAGTGAGATCGCGAATGTTAGTAGCAACGTCGCCCTTAACTACCAGGATATCAGCAGAGAGGCCTTCCTTAACAGCACCAAACTCGTTTTCCTTGCCCAGCATCTTTGCGCCGTTGTAAGTAGCAGCAGCAATGGTGTCAAGAACAGAGATGCCAACCTTCTCAACAAAGTCATACATCTCGTCGATAGTGACATAGCCGTAAGGAGTGACAAAGCTGAAGGAGTCGGAGCCGATGGTGATGGTGATGCCCATCTCATAAGCCTTGCGGAGGTTTGCATAGGTGCGTGCAAGGCCCTTCTCGACAACAGTCTCGCCTGGGAATGCCTCAAGCTCTGGAGTCCAGTCTGGTGGATAAGTTCCGTACCAAGTTGGCAGGAAGCCGATGGTTGGGGTGAAGTAAGTTCCCTGCTCAGCCATAAGCTTCATGGTGCGCTCGTCAAGCTCAAAGCCGTGAATGAGCTGCTTGCAGCCAAAGCGTACGCAGTCATACGCAGCGTCAAAGTTGTTGTAAGAGTGAGCGTACAGAGGAATGCCTACCAGTGCGCACTCGTCAGCAATAGCCTTAATCTCCTCGGTGCAGAAGAGCTGCAGGCGATCGGAGTCCCAACGCCAAATACCGCCACCGGTAGCCCAAATCTTGATTCCGTCAGGCTCTTCACGAAGACGACGACGAATTGCCTTACGAAGCTCCCATGGACCATCTACCTGATCGCCCCAAGGGTGACCATCTTTGGAGATCTGCAGTGGCAGGTGGTGAGAGTCACCGTGACCAGCAACGCGGCAAAGACCAAGTCCAGTAGCGTAGATACGAGGACCCTGCATAATGCCCATATTGACGAGGTCGCGGATAGCAATGCCGTTACGGCCAATCTCAACAACAGTGGTGAGACCGTGGGAGAGAGCGTCATAAGCCTGCTTGACAGCACATGCCTGCTTCTGAGCAACGGACTCGATAACCCAGTCGTTATCGTTGTCGGTCAGGTTGCCGGAGAAGTGCAGGTGGGTATCAACAAGACCAGGCATGATGGTGTGGCCGGATGCGTCACGAACCTCATATCCCTCTGGGACCTCCTTGCGAGGACCAGCATAGGTAATCTTGTCTTCATCGATAAGGACAAGGGAGTCCTCGACCGGTGCAGCACCAGTACCGTCAACGAGCTTGCCGCCTACAAAAGCATACTTACTCATGTTTCCCATCCTTCCTTTTTTATCCACTTACTTCTTTTAAGTGGACGAGGGGTTTATTTGCATAGTAAGCCATAGCTAACTCAATAATAATAAGTTAGCCAAGGCTTACCGTAAACGGGGCAAAAATACCCATGAACGGATGTTTATATTTCAATAGATTCATATAAACATCTAAAGTATTTGGTAGCCCTCATATTTACTATGACAAGATTGCATAATTGAGTCAGAAACAATTTTTGTCCGGTATCCGTGGTAAGGTTTACAAAACAAATTAAGGAGGAGAAATGACCCAGAGATCTTCGGCATCATCTAGCTTTTTTGCACTTATTTCTCGCATGCGTTATATCGAGCGTTGGTCACTGATGCGCAATTCTCGCTCTGAGAGCCTTGCTGAACACGCCCTTGATGTAGCTATTATTTCTCACTGCTTGGCAACTATTGCAAATGTTCGTTACCACAAAAATCTTGACGCAGATCGTGCGGCGCTTATTGGTTTGTACCATGATGCTTCAGAGATTATTACTGGAGACATGCCTACCCCGGTTAAATACGCTAATCCAGAGATCAGAGATGCTTACCATCAAGTAGAGGCACGTGCCGAAAAACCATTCTCTCCACGCTTCCAGAAGACCTGCAAGATGCCTATGCAAAAATACTTACTCATAGTACAGATGCTCCAGAAAATGAGGTCTACCTTAGAAAACTCATTAAGGCCGCAGATAAAATTGCAGCACTTATTAAATGTATTGAAGAGGCTCAGTCTGGTAACTCAGAATTTATTACCGCGGAAGCTTCCACTCGTGGAGTTGTTGAAGATTTAGCTGATTCTCTTCCAGAAGTGCGAGATTTTATGACAGAATTCCTACCTTCATACGGAGATACGCTTGATCAGCTTCTATAAATAAAAAGCTCATCAAACTTGCTAATTGAGGAGTTATTTTGCGCGCACTACATGCACGTTTGCCTAAAAACTTTGTTCTGGAAGAGCGTCTTGAAGCCTACGCTCATGTTATCGAGTCTCATCCAGAGTCGCTTAAGGGAAGATGGGCTTCAGCATGCGCGCCAATTTCTCCTGACGGACATACTCCCTACTCAGAGGTGCGCGTTGACCTTGGCTGTGGCAAAGGTTCCTTTACTGCTGCTCAGGCTAAAGCAAATCCTGATATTTTGTTTATAGCTATTGATACAGAACCAATCTGTGTCTCATATGCTGCAAAAACAATGTATGAGGCAGGTCTTCCTAATGCCATCGTAGTTCCTGGAACTGGTATGAAGATTGATAAGTATTTCTCGCCAGAAGAAGTCTCTGTGATTTACCTTAACTTTCCTGCTCCATTCCCCAGAATTAAGCAAGCAAAGTTACGTCTTACTGACGCTGAGCGTCTTATGCAATATAGAAATGTTCTATCTAAAGACGGTGTTATCCGCCTCAAAACTGATAGTCAGCCCCTCTTTGATTTCTCGCTTGAGCAGGTTGAGCTTGCTGGATATACCTTTATCTGGCAGACGCGTGATGCTCAGGCGGATTTTCCTGGAGACGTTCCCAGTGAGTACGAGCAAAAACTTGGTGCTCAAGGTGCTAAGGTACACGCATATCTGATTGCGCCGGGGCCTGTGCCTGCTGATTTCACGCCTCCAAAACCTGTCAGCCTTGTTGACTACCTTCCAGAAGACCTAGAGTCGCTGACGTATATCCCTCATGGCATGGAAAGCACGGTCCGCAATCTTGCAAACCGTGCTCGCAGGCTTCGTGAAAGAAGCTAATAGGTAGTGCTTTCGCGCTATGAGGCAGGCTGTGCTGCTCGGTGCAGTCCTATTGGTGCTCTAAACCGTCTATTTAATAGATTGAATCTTCAATGCCCTCGTGGAATTAAGAACTGCAAGCACCATAACGCCTATGTCTCCAAAGACCGCTAGCCACATGGGAGCCAAACCAAAGGCTGCAAGGATCAAAACAGCAACCTTAACTCCAATAGCAAACACAATATTTTGCTTTGCAATACCCAAGGTATGACGAGCAATCTTTACGGCCTTTGAGAGCTTAGAAAGCTTGTCGTCCATAAGAACTACGTCGGCGGCCTCAATAGCAGCATCAGACCCCAAAACGCCCATAGCAACGCCTACATCAGCGCGTGCAAGAACGGGTGCATCATTGATGCCGTCACCGACAAAAGCAAGGGACTTACCAGCTGTCTTTTTGGGCGAGAAGGCCTTCAACGGCAGAAACCTTATCCTGTGGAAGCAGTTCAGCACGAACCTCAGTAATGCCCATCTGAGCAGCAATCTCTTCTGCAACGTCGCGTTTATCGCCCGTGAGCATAACAACCTTAGAAACGCCAACGTCTTTGAGGGAAGCGATTGCTGCTGGAGCATCAGCTCGTTCGCGGTCAGAAATAACAATGTGGCCCATGTAGGTCCCATCAACAGCCACGTGAATGATGGTTCCGTGGTTCTCGCACGCTTTCCAAGAAGCTCCTACGCTCTCCATAAGTGCGCAGTTGCCAACAGCAACGCTCTTACCATTCACGTTAGCGCAAATGCCCTGACCAGCAATTTCTTTGATGTCCGTGATAACACAGTCATCGTCCTCGCTTGGATAAGCAGCACGAAGAGCTGCAGCAATGGGATGTGTGGAGTGTATCTCAACGTGAGAAGCAAGGTGCAGAAGGTCCTTCTCGCCAATGGCCTGAGGATGAACAGCCAGAACCTCAAAGACACCCTCGGTCAGCGTACCGGTCTTGTCAAATGCAACGGTATCAAGGGTAGAAAGCATATCAATGTACGCAGAGCCCTTGATCAGGATGCCCTCCTTCGAAGCAGCGCCAATACCGCCAAAGAAGGCCAGTGGCACGGAAACTACCAGCGCACACGGACAAGATGCAATAAGGAAGGTCAGTGCTCTTACAATCCAGATTGATGCGTTGCCAACAAAGTCTCCCGAGAGCAGTGGTGGCAAAAAAATGCCAGCGCAATGGCACCGTAAACAACAGCTGGAGTATACACGCGAGAAAAACGACGAATAAAGCTCTCACTCTTGGATTTATTCTGATTTGAGCTCTCTACCAACTTAATAATGCGAGTAGCAGTGGAATCTTCAAAGAGGTGAGTAACGCGGGCGCGTACCACACCAGAGAGATTTACGCAGCCTGAGATAATGTTGTCTCCCACTGTTGCGTCACGAGGCACGCTCTCACCAGTAAGAGCAACGGTATCAAGGCTGGTAGAACCATCGATGATCTCTGCGTCAACAGGGACACGGTCGCCGGGTTTGACCACAATAATTTCTCCCAGCTTAACCTCTTCTGGAGAGATAGTGAGCAGCTGCCCGTCACGCTCAACCGTTGCGCTATCAGGGCGAATATCCATAAGCTTGGCAATAGACTTCTTGCTGTTATCGGAAGCAAGGTGTTCAAACACCTCTCCTACCTGGAAGAACAGCATGACAAAGACGGCCTCATCAAACATAGGAGAACCGTTAGGCACAAAGCCAATGAGCAAGGCACCAACAGTAGCAATGGTCATGAGCAAGTCTTCGTTAAAGCACTCGCCCTCAGTGATGCTCTCCCATGCCTCTAGCACAACATCGTATCCCGCAACGGCATAGGGGCAACAGATAGAGTAAGAGTGCCTGCCAGAGCTGCAGGTCAAATGCGTGTTCAACCGCGTAAGCAATACCTAGCAAAACAGCAGAACAGACAATGCGAGCAATCTTAACCTTTGTCTTTGAGCTCATGGCTCCTCCTTGGGTTGTTGTTATTCCTAGTCTACTCCATAAATTTATATATGTACATATATTCATACTATATTATAGAGAATCTTTGGTATGGAAAAACCCCACGGGCAAGAAACCCGTGGAGCACAGAAGAGCTATGAGATTTTCTACCAGGCATTCTTCTCGCTAATTGGGAAACTAGTTAATCAGCGAAGAAGGCGATGGCACAAAGCCCTCGAAGATGACAGGAGCTCCCTCAAGCTCTGAAGCAATCATGTCTTCCTCATTCCTAACGGTCCAGGTAATGAGGTGCGCACCCATGGTGTTGCAAGCCAGCTTGACAAAAGGATTCTTGCGGTCTTCAAACTTATATGCGATGAAGTCTGGGCGACCAACAGAATTACCAAAGAGAGCTGTTGCACCAGCACGCGTTGCAATATTCATGTGCTTAGTCTGTCGGTCAATCAGGAAGTTCTCTGAGAGCTGACCACGAAGCATCTCAGGACGATTCTGTCGCAGCCACTGCAGAACTCGAGGATCAAAGCTCTGAATGCAAGCGCGAACAGGACGAAGGTCAAGTGCCTCCATGATTTTTGCGGTCAGCTGCTCGGCGTTATTGTTGCGCGTCTTTGCCTCAATAATCAAAGGTGCTGGCAGCTCACCAGCGCCACTCCAGGCATAGGTCTCAAGCACCTCAGCAAAAGTTGGAATCTGCTCGTCAGTTGCAAGAAGTCTGAGACCACGAAGCTCCTCAAGCGTAGACTCCTCAACAATCATCTGAACACCACAAAGGCGATCAAGTGCGGAATCGTGAACAACTACCAGCTGATTATCGGCAGTCAGATGAACATCAACCTCGGAGCCAAAGCCCTTCTCGCAAGCTGCACGGAAGGCAAGCAAAGAGTTCTCTGGAACGCCAGCCTCGTTGTTGTAGAGACCACGATGGGCGTAGCGATGGCGGGCAATCTCATGCCAGCGCTCCAGAAGCAGTCGATCATTCTGCTTGCGAGGAGCAATGGAATAGGCACTGTATGCCGCAAGACCAAGAGCTGCACCTGCAACAACACCGCCAGCAATAGCAACGTTTCTGAGCGTCTTGCTCTTCTTGGCTGGAGCTGCCAGTGTTTCTGGTTCCTGACTCTGCGCTAGAGCAGTTGCCTCATCAAGAGCAATTTCTGTAGCAGCATCCTGATGCTCAGCTAGGGTCTCCCCTACCTCTTCAAGCGACTCAGCGGTGCTTGCAAGCTGCTTAGAAAGCTTATTCTTTGGGCGAGAAAAACGATCAGCCAGATTAGACTGCAGTTGTGCCTGAGCGGACAATACAGAAGTCTGTGCTGAGCGAAGTGCCGACTGAGCGCGAGCGACTGATGACTGAATAGCATCGCCGCTTGGGAGTGCTGGCCTAATATGAGCATTAAACCCAGCTGTAATCTGCTCTTTTGCGATATTACCTGCTAAGTTAGCAGCCTTAGAAGCCGTTGTAGCAAGCAGCTTTCTTCCCGCCTCAGATTGAAGCGCCGCTTTGCGGCATACTGAGTAATTGCTAAACCTGCAGCTCTAACTGCAGCTCTCTTAATAAAACGACCAATCATGTAAGCTCCCTTCAATCTAGCCTTATTCTATCAGTCCAGTTCTCGCTTTTTCGCTACGTATTGCGACTTTCTGTGCGTAATCAGTATCTTTGTCTGTTCAAAATCGAGTAGTATGTAGTCCACTAACTACTATCTCAGGAGCATCATGGCTGTTATAAAACAAGAACACGCTCTCTACCTGTATAAACTACTAAAAGCTACTATCGGCGTCTCCAAGCAGACTCCCCTTTCTACCGTTGAAGGTATCCTTCTAGAGGACGGTCTTGCGCCACAAGATTTTGGCTTTAACGACATCCGCTCGCTTATGGAGACTTGTCCTGACTTCATTAAGATCACGGCCTTCAAAAAGGGTTACGTCTACGCAACGCTTTTTGACCTTTGATACCTTTGAGGTTGCCCTTGCTGCTGGCGAGAAAACCATTGAAGCTCAAAACAACGGCAAGCCTTGGAAACGTCGTCGCGGAGCCAAGTCCATTCGCCCTCTCAAGCCTAAGCACCTGGTAGCTGAGACAGGACCTGAAGCGGAAGAACTTCCTAACCAAGAAGAGCCGACGGAGCCAGAGGAGCTACCTGTCGCGGAGAGCTCAGAGGAACTGTCTATTGCAGAAACAGCACTAATCGCAGAGGAGTCTGCTGCTGAGGCGCCTGTTGTAGCAACACCTTGTGCAGACGTACCTGAGGAAGACTTTCAGCAGGAGACTGCCGATAACGCAGCTCCGGAACCTGACGAGACCGAAACACCAGCTCCAGAGCCTGAACTTGAACCTGCGACTGAAGCTCCGGAACCCATAGCACCTGAACCTACCATCTCGCTCACGGTTACCTACAATCCCTACGACGGCTCCGATGAAGAGAAGACACTCGAGGCTACTCCTTCAGTATTGCAACAGGCGCTGAGTACAACAAGTTCCACCCCTAGCACTACAGTTTCTGAATCCCAAACTTCTACGCAGGTAATCAATCAGAATGAGACTCCTGCTCCTGCCCCAACATACCCTGCCAATTTTGAGGAAGATGTCCACGTCAACAACGAACTTCTTGGTATTTTTGTATCAGATGGCTCCCGTTGATGCCAACGTCCTCAAACAGCTGGAAGAAGACTTCAAACTTGCCGAGTCTTCTCGCGCACTCATTTCTAAGGGCGGCACGTTCACGTTTAACACGCGCTACAAGAAACCCCAGACAGACGAGGTTATTACCGCTACCATTCGCAAATCTAAGCGCGGAGCTCTGCGTCCCTGGACGCTTTGGAGCTCAGCGTTTCCGCAGATGAATTGCATGATCAGACAGTTGACGTGCTCCGTGGACTGCCAAAGTCTGCCATTGCTTCGTGGGAAAAGCTCCCTGCAGCAGCAAAGCAGCTGCCCGTCAACCCAGTTGACGTGGTTATGAACGAGGCTCCTGTTTCCGACTGGAGCGCACTTTCCACTACCTATCTGAGCGACACACCATCTCTTCAGATAGCACAGGCTTGTCTTTCTGCAGCGTATGTATACAGAAAGAATGAGCAGCAGCTCATGCACACCGATGCTGACTTCTCGCTACCTGTCTCAACTCACGCTCCCCTTCTCTTTGATCCAGAGCGTGGATTTGATGACGACTCGCCACTGGTACAGAACGCTCTTCGTGCTGCAAAGCGCGGCTGGCGCATGGCTGTTGAGCTCTACAATCCGTCCAAGCACTGCGTCTACCTTGCACTTCCTACCACCGATGGCGAGAAACCCCTTGCGCTGGTATTTGACGTCTCAGCAGAAGGTCCTTATCGCGTTGTTGCTACATTGACCATAGAAGAGGTATATCCCCTTGCACGCATCTTCTCTGATGGTCTACCTGCATGGATTATGCCGTAGTCACTTCGACTCATCGTTGAACTCCACTTTACAAGCTCGCTCACATAAATTCTCACGAAAAAAGCCGTGTCGGAAAGACACGGCTTTTCTTGTGGATGGATATTGCGATTAGTTGGGTTTCTCGCCAGGGGCTAATCGCTGGAGGAGAGCTCGATTAATCATGCCAGGGGTCAACGCGCCATTCGTTGCCCGTAAGACTCCAGTCATTCATGTCATTAGCATTGCCGTTGATGACAAACTCCCTGACAAAGATGTCTCGCTTGCCATTTGAAATGGTCTCAATGTAGTAGCGAGGACGAACATCTCCCTCGTGGACTTCATCGAGAGGTGTGGTGTAGTTGGATAGTGTCTGCTGGTCAACACCCATGTCCTTCAGTGTTTGGGCCAAAATGTCATAGTGCCAGACAGGTGCGTCAGAAATCTGCATAGGCTGAGCAGCTTCTTCAGGAGTCTGGCCTGCAGGCTTGTACATAATAACTGGATTTGAAGGCGTCTGAATATCACTGTCCGTCAAATACCAATCACCGTGGTCAGCAGTAATGATGAAGGACGTGTTCTCATATACGCCCAGACGCTTGAGCTCAGCAATATATGCTTCAACAATTCGGTAAGATGCAATGGTTTGCTCGTCAACGTTTTGCTTGCTTGGATCATCAGTGCGCTCGACGTTGCGATCAAGAATGTAAGGTGGATGCGAGCCAAGCAGATGAATGAAGCGGAACGAACCGTTCTGACCCGTATCGTCAATCGAAAGTCCGTAGTGCTGCAGCTCCTGGTAATACTTGAGGTCGTCCTCGGTGTATGGCTGTGAAGATAGGTCAACCTCGTCCATATTTACCTGGCGACGCATACGCACATTGAGGTCCTCAGTGTAATACCAGAAACGAGGCTTAAACACCCAAGGCATGTCCCTACACAGAGCCGTCTTATAGAGAATGCGCAGCGCCCCAAAAACATCCAGCTGGTTATCAAGTCCCCTACCAACCGGTGGATGGTAGTTCACGGAATACTTCTGAGCTGTGCCTCTATAACGGTTGTAATTGAGCTGATCAGTGTACAGTCCAGCTTCAAATCCAGCATTCTGGATGTCTCTCAGATACTGATCGCTTTGTGCCCAGTTATAAACAAACTCGTTGAAATTCTCGCCAGGCTGAGGACGTGTACCAAAGAGCAACGATGGCACGCCATATCGGGTTGGAATCATAGAGCCCGCAGAGTTTCTGTACCACGTAAAGCCAGTCAAACCAGCAAATGTCTCTGGATGCTCATCATAGAGCCTCTGGACAAAAGCGGTGTCGGTAGTATCAAGAACAAATACCACGACGTTTTTCTTAGAGGAAACGCTATGCAAACCCTCACGAGTTGCAACTACCTGGTAATTCTCTGGATTTGCATCAATTGATGCAGCAATGGATGGTCCCCAAAGGCTGGCAACGCCTACTGTCTGGACAATGACAAGCGCTACGGACGTTACCAAAAGACCGGTGCGGAATTGACGAGCGCGAATGATCGAGAAAACCGCACTACCAGCAATAATTACCAGCCAGACAAAGCCCGAGATAACCATCTTTTTGGTGAAGTTTGACCAGATGACCTCGTGACCGTCAGCAAGAGGCATACCGCCATTCATAAACACTACCTGGATATATGCAGCAAAACCAACCGCACCCACAAGGGCCACTGCCACGTTAAAGAAGCGCTTGCGCAGCAGTGAAAGAAATACCGTCAAAATGAGCGTAAGCACAAGACCGGCAATAATAACAGGGCCCGCAACATCGTTCAGGTTGAACGAGAGATCACGCGCGCTATTGGCAACCAGCTCAAGAGGGGCTACCACCAGGATGGTAAAAACGGTGAAGAACGAAACAATAAACGCAACACCAATACGCCCCTTAGGTTTAAGCGTTCCCTCTTTGCGCTCCTTGATGCGGATGGCTTCAGCTGCAAGAGTTTCTCGCATCTGAGCGTCTGCAGCCCGTGCACCCTTTGCGTCCACCTTGTGAACGGCGCCTTCGACAATTTTGTCTGCGTTCTCGTCAATCTTGAGGATGCGGAAGAGCACCTTGCGCGAACGTCTAAATGCCACACCAAGTACGGCTGACAGCGCAACCACCACGGCTGCCAGCGCCTGGATGGTATAGGTCATGACGGATGGGTCAACGTAAGCCTGTGCTGTTGCAGGCAGAAGTGCCCACCATACAAACGTCAGTACTGTAACGTAAAGTGCAGCGTGGAGAAATGTTGCGCGGTTTTGAGCAGCTGCGCTACAAGAGTTTCTCATGGGAGAAGTAATAGTTTTAGTCACGAGAAACACCGTCCTCATCAGTTGTCTTTATGGCTTCGTCGATGTCGGCAACGTTGACCTTGTCGACAGCGTCAGCGTCGACAGCATCACTCTTCTTGGCAGTCGTGGTAGCAGTTGCGGCATCACCCTGCTCAGCAGCCTCCTCCTGATGCGCCAAAACGCGCTCGAGGATAAACTTACCCGCGGCTTCTCCGCCATGGCCAAGGTTAAAGATCATGTTGTTACGAATCTCTTCAATCTTGTGCGACCAGCTATCAGTCTCTTCGAGCATCTGCGCAACCGCGTCACCAAGATCCGAGAGGTCCTTAGGATCAAAGCTGCGGCCAATCTCGTTCCTGAGCGTAATGTCACAAGGATCTGTGTGAATCTTGCTCCAGTCGGGGTTATTCTCCTTCATTGCCGTGTCAATGAAGACCGACGGTTTGAGCGTAGTAAACGAGAACTCTTCGGCAACACTTGACCAGTCAGTAAAGAGCAGGTCAGCCGAGAGAACCGAAGTGTTGGAGCTAAAGTCGGTCTCAAAGGAGAGCTCCTCTGGGTCCGCATCTGCATAGCGACCAAGAATCTCCTCCATACGAGCAGGATAACGCTTCAAATACTCTGGGTGCGGACGAACCACAATGCGCCAGCCGCGACCCATGAGCTGCTCAAGCATGCCGTCAAGGCAACTGTCCATCAAGTTGTCATATTGCCACGAAGGGCCAATCAGCAACAGGGGTTTCTCGCCAGGTTTGCGCTGACCCAGATTCTGCTTCTGGTAGTTCTTAATTGATCTGTCGAGAAGATCGTAGCCAATAGCAGGCTTTCTCTTGGATGGCGTACCGTAGTACTTCTCGACCAGCTCAAGATCGTGCTGCTGGTGAGGACCAACACAAAGGACGTCGTCGTAGTAGGTGTACTCGTTGCGCGTCGAAGTAACCGTCATGGAGGTCATGTGGTGGCACATGTACATGTACTCAGCGTCTTTGCGCACGTAGGAGCGCTTCATGTAGGAGCTCTCCAGGTCACCGAGGGACGTAACTACAACGTCGGCATCCAGCTTCATAAAGAGCGTGATGAGACGACGCTGACCCAGGTAATACGGAATCAGGCGAGGCTGCTGTTTTGCCAGTTCAAAGACCTGGTCGTTAGGGTCAGAGGTGACGTAGTGAATACGAATATCAGAGTTTGCCAGCAGCCACTCGATGGCGCCCTGGAAGTACTTGTAGAAGCCGCTTGATTCGGAGTAGAAGACCAAGTGCTTGCCAATGGTGTCAAAGAAGCGCTTGTAGTCCTCTTTTTCTCGAGCAGCATGAGGATCGCGCTGGAACCATTTGTGTGTGGACTTGGTTGCTGCGTCCATTGCCTCAAACTCATCGCGAGCAGCGTTGAGGTCATCGTAATCAACCCTGCTTACGAGGGTCAATGATGATGTTGCATACCACCTGTACCAGAATGGACAGAAGGTTTGAGCAGACCCAGTAGAATGCCATGCCACAGACAACGTAGACTGCAAGTACCAGTGACATTGCAATAGAGAGGCCGTTAGTAGTGTTCTTCTCTGCACGAGACTGCTCGCGCTGAAGTGGATTCAGCTTGTTGGAAGCAAGGCCAAGAGCAACCGAAGACAGAGCTGCTGCCAGTGGCATAATCCAGGTGATACCACCGTCGATGATTGGTGTCATGCCCAGAAACTCGGTGCCAGGAGCGCCGGAATCGGTAATACCATGGATGACATCAACCAAGCCAAACAGGATGACTACCTGGATTCCCAGGGAATGAGACTCAGCAGCGGATGATAGCCAGCTTTTTTTGTTGAGCTCGTTAGAGCGCTCCTCGATGGTCTCTTTGTCGCCGAAGTAACGCGTCTTCAGGCGGAATGTCTCGGGCATAAGACGCACCATTACGATTGAGTTTTGCTGCGTCCAAAGTGCCAGAGGCATTAGGATAATTTTTAGTTGCAAGAGTAAAGAGGAAGATTGCCGCCCACCAGCTGCCGGTTAAATCATATGCGGGCTGAACAATAAGTGAAAATACGTGCGCAAGTTGCTCCATAAACAAACCTTCTTTTAATACCTCAAGTGCTTCAACTAAGATTTTTTTGCAAGAAGCATAATTTTGTGCATATCTAATTTATGATATCAAATAATGTCTTCTAACTGCGTATTGAACAGGATAAGCGGCACAAATATGCGATAAGTTACGAACCTTAAAAGTATCATTAGGTAAACTCTTTTTGAGCTATTTAGCAGCAATTATGTGGCTATTTGTCCTTCTCGTTAATCAAAAATTAACCCTTTAAAAAGGGCTTTTTCTTCTATTTTGGGTTGTAATCATATTTCTACTGACTAAAATACACTCCATGTTATTTTTTATATTCGGCGTGGTCAAACGCCTGTAAAATGAGGAGATTCTATGCAGGCTAATCTGCAAGAGCTAAAAGAGACCTATTCACGGCAGACCTACAGCGTGTTTTCGATTAATCGCCAACAGAAGATTGCTGACTCTCAAGTTACATTTTCGCTTGCACACTCTGTGTTCATCATTTCTGTTTTTGGTGCTGCTGAAATTACTATTGGTGGCAAGGATTTCATCTGCGAAGGAACAACGATTGTTCATGCACCCGCTGGTCAGACAGTGTCTTATCGTACCCTTTATGGACGCTCGTTTGACCATGTAAACGTCTATTACGATGGTGTTCCTGGAGACGCTACCAGTCCAATCTTCAATGCATACGCGTTTGATCCTCAGGGATTTGACCGCATTCTTGATAAGACTCTTGACCTGGAAAAACTTAACGCTGTTCCCTCCTTGGATAATCGTGTGGCACAGATTGTTAACGGTACTGAGCTTATCAAGTCTATGTTCCTGCTTACTAACAGCCAAAAAGTTCAGGAAAGCATGGCCGAGGCTCGTACATATATTGAACTTCACTTTGCCGACCCTATTACCATTCCTGATTTGGCAAAACGTTGCGGTATGAGCACTCAACGCTTCTCCAACAATTTTGTCCAGTCTTTTGGCGTTCGTCCTATGACGTTCATTATTGCTAAACGACTTGATCATGCGCAACAGTTGCTCCAATCAGGTCTTTCTGTCCGTGAGACTGCCGAAGCTGTTGGCTACAACGATCCATTCTATTTCAGCAGGCTGTACAAAAAGCACATGGGCGTCACGCCTCAGGATGTCCATGACCGTTATGAGGGCGCTATCCTAATTAAGTAATAAAACCTTTTGCTGTGCGAAAGCAAATTTGTGGCAATTAATCAAAAGGGGTCAGAGCGTGTTGCTCTGACCCCTCTTACTTTTTACTTTTTTGCATAAATGGGTAATAAAAATTCATTTCTATGCATACGTAATTTTTTTGAGCTCAAAATTATGTAGCGAAAAAGGTAAAAAAACGCGTTTAGTTGGAAATGAAAATTTAAAATAAGTCGGTTTATCTCCAACTAAGACGATTTTTTTACCGCGTCAAAAACTTTTTATCTGGGCAAATGTTGTATGCAAAAAAATGAAAAATTCCAACTAAACGCATTTTTTTACCACTTGAGCCTTCCAAGCCTGCTCCGGCTGTTTTTCGCCTCGCGCTCCTTTTACGCTCTTTTTCTGATACAAAAACTCCCAGCACCGTAAGGTGCTGGGAGTTTTGCTTAAAATGATAAAGCTATTTATGCAGTAGCCTCGACAGCTTCTTCAACAGCGTTATCTTTCTTAGCAAAGTGTTCAGCTACATATCCAGTAATCAAAGGAGTCAGTATTGCAGTAACAATAACTGCAGCTGCGACCTGTGCGTTTGCTGTCGCAAGAACAGCGCCGCCATACAGTGCTGGATTAGCCTCTGCCATAGCAGCAGGAGTTAACGCATTTGCGCCTGCGCAAGAAGAAATAGCAACGCCTGCAACACCAGAACCGCCAGTAGCACGATCAACAAAGTAGTTGATAAAGCCACCACAGACGGAGCAGATGACACCTAGTAGAATACCTGCAGGACCAGCCATGATTAGGGACTCAAACTTCATGGTCGAACCCATTGCGAAGAAGGTCATGACGATGATTGCTGGTAAAGCGCTCGTTAGCATCTTCTTCATGGATGGGAAGAAGTTGCCAAGCAAAATACCCACGATGATTGGGAGAACTGCACCAAGCAAGGACCAGTTGATTGGCGACTGACCAGTTGCACCAAGAGCAAGCATGGTAACTGGAGGTCCAACAATCAGTGTGGTAATTGCAACTGCACCCTGCTCATACTCGTTGCCGTAGTCGGCCATAAGACCTGCATACATGGAGTTGTTTGCACCAGAACATGCAGCAAGGATAACCATTGAAGACAGGCCAAGCAGGTTGTCGTTCAGGAAGAACAGAACGCCAAGGCCAAGTGCAACGCAGAAGATTACCTTAGAAGTAATGATAATTGCGCCGCGAAGTGCAGCCTTAGGTGCGCTCTTGAACGAAATTGTTGCACCAACACACAGCATAAAGCGCCAACCAGAGCGGCAGTACCCTTAACGGTCATTGCAGCAGTAAAGCTACCAAGCGTTGGAAAAACGTCTGGAAAAACTGTGTTCATAAAGACGCCAAGCATCAGTGGTACCAGGATGTTTGCACCTGGAATGCGGCCCAGAGCCTTAAATGGGTGCTGGATGGAGATTGGTTCTTTTTCAGCCATGTACTCCACCTAGTCCATTACGATGCCGCCGTCGCAGTCGCCAATCTCACCGTTGACGAAGCTAGCAGCGTCGGAAGCAAAGAACAGAATCATCTGAGCTGGCTCAGATGGCTGAGCAGGGCGGCCCAAAGGAATGATGCTGATGACCTTGTTGTACTTCTCAGGATCGTTGGAAAGTGCAGTGGTCATACCAGTAATGGTGAAGGATGGGCAGACAGCGTTACAAGAGATGCCGTACTTACCGCCCTCTTTAGCGATAGCCTTGGTGAATCCGTTAACACCAGCCTTGGAAGCAGCGTAAGCAACGGTGCCAAGCAGGCCGCCGCCGATCTTACCAGCAACAGAAGAAACGTTGACGATACGAGCGCCGCCACGGTCGATGAAGTGCTGCCAGAGAGCATGGGTCAGGTTGTAAGTACCAGTGAGGTTGGTGTCGATAGTCTTAGCCCACTCGACATCGTCGACCTCTGCAAAAGGAACAGTGCTTACGCGACCTGCGCAGTTGATAAGAACGTTAACGTCGCCGCACTCTTCAAGAATGCGAGCAACAGTCTTCTTAACTGCCTCGCCATCAGAAATGTCCATGAAGAAGAAATAGTTTCCCTCACCAAGTTCCTGAACAAACTTCTGGCCAACCTCCTCCTTATCGAAAGAGCAAACAACTACGTGTCCGCCACCTGCGACGACACCCTTGGAAATCTCAGCGCCGATGCCTGAGTTACCGCCGGTGACCAGTACGAGCTTACCGGTAAAATCAAATGCCATGCTCTTCTCCTTTGAATCTACGAGCACAAAACCATTAGGAAACAACTAAATCATACCTGCATTTACATAACAAATAACAGAAAAAATTATCTTCAGAAACACTTTTTTCATCGATATACTGCCTAGACGAAATAATTGTCATAAATGATACTCAATTTAAACAATTAGCTCTTAACAATCCTCTTTCAAAAGTCGCAAGTTTCACAGAGTGATTACGCAACGCACAATAATCCCGATACGCTCAACAACTCGGCAACTCCGATACACACAGTAACCCCTGATACGCTCGGCAACTCCGATACGCATAGTACATCCAAAACACACCTCGTCATCACAAGGCATTTTATCACAAAGTTAGACAAGGCTAACTTATAAGCATACAATAAGGCGAGAAACCATTAGTACCCTTCAATCTTTTGGAAAGAGGTCGCTATGAAGCATCTCTCTGCGCGCGCTCCACTGGGCTTGCGCGCATATTTTACCGGCGCCACAAAGTCAACCAGTTCCGTACGCTCTTCTGCACCAGCGTGCTCTCCCAGCGCTACACGCACAGGCGTCGCACAGCGCAGCTCAACTATGACCCGCAGGTCAGTACTCACCTTGCTCGGCTCTGGATCTATCGCAGCAATCACATCGCTCGCAGCTTGCGGCCCACGCGATTCTGCAGCCAGCTCGAGCTCCGCACAAAACCAG
Organism: uncultured Atopobium sp.; assembly: GCA_916438965.1. GTDB lineage: Bacteria > Actinomycetota > Coriobacteriia > Coriobacteriales > Atopobiaceae > Lancefieldella. The sequence continues at coordinate 1,099,854 of CAKAGI010000001.1, forward strand.
AACCCTACCACTCCCCTTGTCCTAACCACCTTCACCGTCATTCAAGACATGGCTTCTCGCGTTGCGGGCGAGTTTTGCCAGATAGAATCCATCACCAAAGCCGGTGCTGAAATCCACGACTACGAACCCACGCCCGACGACCTCAAACGCGCGCAAAAAGCCCAGCTTATCCTCAACAATGGTTTGGGACTTGAGCGCTGGTTTGAGCGCTTTGTTGCCGACTCGCCAGCACAGCGCGCTGACCTCAGCGAAGGCATCACCGCCATCCCCATCGCCGAAGGTGACTACCAGGGTCAAGCCAATCCGCACGCGTGGATGTCGCCCGCAAACGGCAAGATCTATGTCGAGAATATCGTCCGCGCACTCAGCAACCTTGTCCCTGATCACGCCAAGGACTTCGAAGCTAACGGCGACGCCTACAAAAGGGTGCTCGACAACATCTCCTCCCACCTGATTGAGGAGCTCAGCGCCCTGCCGGAAAACCAGCGAACACTGGTTACCTGCGAAGGGGCCTTCTCATACCTGTGCCGCGACACCAACATGAAGGAGCTCTACCTCTGGGCCGTTAACGCCGCTGATGAAGGCACTCCGCAGCAGATTGCCAAGGTTGTCGAAGCCGTAAAGGCGCAGCAAATTCCTGCGGTGTTCTGCGAATCAACGGTCAGTCCTAAGGCAATGCAGCAGGTAGCCGACGAGACGGGTGCCGCTCTCAAAACTGACGAGAAGCACCTTCTGTACGTTGACTCCCTCTCAGAAGCCGATGGCCCCGTGCCCACCTATCTTGACCTGCTCCAACATGATGCCGACGCAATCGTATCTGGTCTCACGGGAAGGTAGCGCGGTCAATGACTCTTTCTGTTTCACATCTATATGCCTGGTACGAGAAAAAAGACCGCGAGAAACCCATCATTTATGACGTAAATTTCTCGCTCTCAACAGGAGATCTTTGCGCACTTGTAGGCGTCAACGGTGCAGGCAAGTCCACGCTCTTCAAAGCACTTATGGACACCATCGCATGGGAGGGTTCACTTACTTGGGGCAAGCAACCTCTTTCACAGGCTCGCAAGCAGGGCAAAGTAGCCTACGTTTCTCAAACGGAGGCAATTGACGCGACGTTTCCGTTGCTCGTAAAAGACGTTGTTATGCAGGGTAGATATGTTCATCAGGGCTGGATGCGCATACCTTCCACTCAGGACAAAGAGCTGGTTGCCCAGGCACTTGAACGCGTTAACCTGGCCGACCTTGCAGATCGTCCACTTGCCCAACTCTCGGGCGGACAAAGAAAGCGTGTTTTTGTGGCACGCGGAATAGCGCAAGCTGCTGAGCTGGTATTTCTCGACGAACCGTTTGCGGGAGTAGACGCTCGCTCTGAAACCATCATCACCGAACAGCTCAATAACCTCAGTAAAGAAGGCAAAACATTGCTTGTCTCAATTCATGACATTAACTTGGCTCAGGAAAAATTCCCGCTTTGCATGGTCATCAACAGAACAATCACTGCGCAGGGTCTTTCAAAAAGAAATTCTTTCTGGAGACGCCCTCCTGCAGAACCTGGTATTTCCGAAGATACGCATATTGAGGAGGTGCTCCATGCCTGAGGTAGATATTCTCCAATACGCATTCATGCAACGAGCCCTCATCACCGGAATTGCAACTGCCATAGTCTGCGGACTTTTAAGCTGCTGGATTACTCATATGGGATGGTCGCTCATGGGCGACGCAATCTCGCACTCTATTCTTCCAGGCGTTGTTATTGCTCACCTACTAGGACTTCCCTATCTAGTGGGAGCGCTTGTATTTGCTCTCATAACTGTGGTGTTAGTCGGACAAGTCAAAAAGAGCCAGATTGTACGTCCCGATACTGCTATTGGTATCGTATTTACAACATTTTTTGCACTGGGAACAGTTCTTATATCAAAAGTTCCCAGCCAAATTAACTTGTCCCACATTCTGTTTGGAAACCTTCTGGGAGTCACCACAGCTGATATGCTGCAGATACTGTGCATTGGTTTACCCATTGCGCTTCTACTCCTGCTCAAAAACAAGGACCTGACCTTGCTTTCATTTGATCCAACGCAGGTCCAAGCAATTGGTCTCTCAACTAAAACGCTGACCACATTCTTGCTAGTTGCTCTTGCGCTTGCGATTGTCATATCGCTCCAGGCAGTTGGCGTAATCCTGTCAGTCTCACTTCTTATTGTTCCTGGTGCCTGCGCAAGACTTCTCACCAACCAAATGAGACATATGCTCTGGATTTCTCCACTCATTGCCACGCTTAGTGTGCTCATGGGAATCACCGGTAGCTATTACCTTGATGCTTCATCAGGAGGAATGATAGGACTCACTCTCGGTGTGGTCTTTTGTATCATTTTTATATTTAAGAGTTTACCAAGGCTTACTTTTGGACATATACTAAACAAGAACTAAGAAAGGAGGACCAATGCATACACTCAACACCTCAAAAGCCCAGCTCGCTCACGCAACTCGTGCACAAAAAATCTTGCACAGGCAAGCCTTTGCGGCTCTCAGAACATCCATTGGTCTTATGGTCGGAGCTCTTCTTATCGCAATGGTTCATTAAGGCTTCATCTTATAAATCACCCTAAGTTTGGCGAGAAACCCCTCCTATTCAAAGGGTTTCTCGCTAAATTTTTATATAAGTGTTTGAACGAGAATACCTACGGATACTGACGCAAGGTTGGACAAGATTGAAAGAGTCCATGGGATGTTGCTTACTCTTTTTACCTTGTAAATGAGACCTTCAACAGCAATAACAACCAGCTCAACAACTATGACGCATGCCCAGTACTGAACATCGTTAGCAACCACATCAACAAGGGCGCTTGTGATAAAAACAGCAATTGGATTAGTAAACGCTTGAGCAGCAACAACAATCAACAGTGCTTGATTGTCTTTAACGCCCAGCGATTTTGCGACAATAAGCTCGACAGTAATAGTCAGAATCAGACAAAACGCAAATATCGGAATAATGGTTATCAAATACGGCAATAAAAATATTTGGTCGTCCATGCCATTAGCCTTCTGCTTGTTTGTCTTCCGCAACAAGGTAGTCTTCAGCCGCACACTCATCTTCAACCGCAAGCTCATCAACCTGATCAGATAGCTCTGCGATTAGAACATCTTCCTCTACACCCTGAACAACTTGTGCTGCCTGGAACATACGCTCATGACCAAATGGCCCTGTAGCCACGGAACCTTTGACTAACGTAAGACCTACGCCCAACGCAAGTGCCGAGACCAAACTGATACCAGAGAGCATTGCAGGATGTTCAATACGGAATCCTACGAGCGCAGGCAACGCACCTACGGCTAATGAGAAACTGGCTAGTCCAAACGCGGTGCCTTTTGCGTTAGGCAAGATGTTTGCCAGAGATGCCAACGTAATGGACATAGTAAAGTTGAAGAAAAATACACCCAGAAGGCCCATAACTGGTATCTCCCATGAGGGCGCAAACAAGGTGGCTGCAACAATGAGCGAAAAGATAGCTGTAGTCCTAAAGCCAATACGATCAGCAACCATTCCACCAAGCGCTTTACCTGCAAATACACCAAGGATACTTAATACCAGTAAGAGCATCTCGCTCTTCCAAGGAAATGCCATGACCATGCCAGCATAGCTTCTCAGCGCCACCACAAGGCTCAGCAGTGCAATCGCAAGCAAGGTATTGAATGAAAGCTCCGAAATATCAAACGAAACGTTATGCACGTTCCAGTACTTCTTGTTAACTTTTTGTACTACAAGCGTGATAAGCGCGCATAAGAACAACAGCACAAGCAGGGAAAACGCAATCTGAAGTCTTCCCATTTGAGCACTTTGTGTACCTAAAAAGACTCCAATTGCACCAGTTGCAATAAAGATTCCCGAAGGTCCTGCATGTTTTTGCGAGATATTAAGGACGCTCAGTCCACCTGCACTATGGAAGAGTGCGTTTCCAATCGCAGCAAAAGAATCGCAGGCCACTCGAGAAGGGCTACAGGAACCAGCGAAAGAATAACTCCAGCGCCCACTAAAGCATACGAAAGTAAGGCGGCATAGGAGTTCTTATCCAGCTGATCAAGCGCAATGCCTACAGGTAGCTGCAGGGTAAAGGCAACTATGTCATACAGCAAAATACTGAGCGCAACAACTTCCAGCGAACCCTGGCCAGACTCGCCCAACACTCGGCTTACAGCACAGAGCATTGAAGATACGCAGGCAAAGTCAACTACAAAGTGGCAAAGTGCATACGCAAATGTAGTGACTTCTTTTTTTGGTAGGACTCGCAGTGTTGTGGTCAAGGTTTTACCTGCGACGCTTTATGATCATAATCACGCCAACTACTGCTATAAGAATAGAGACTGCAGCCATAGATAGAAGGCTCGATTGCCTACCAATTCTTGGCGTAGAAATAACATCAGCTTTTGCAATGACTGGCAAAGCAACTGCCATTACAAACACGCTAACAGCAAGCGCAATTTTTTGGGCCAATCCCAAACCATTAATCAGATGACGACGTAGTGACATACATACCTCCTTCATCAACTTTTTAATAGTTTACCAGCACACACGCCGCGTTCCAAATGTACTCCCGTAAACGGCATAAAAAAGCGCCCGACGAATGTGAACTGCCTCCTATTTCTCGTGTCCAAGAAATGAGAGGCAGTTCACGAATGTCAGGCACTTTACAATCAATTGTGGTTTTCTCCTCAATACGTTAGGTTTAACCTTGCGGTCATCCCAACTTTTAACCTACTCAGATTAGTTTTCAGCCTTCTTGATCTTCTCGCCAAGTTTTTTGTCAATGACGACGTAAAGGTAGCCCAGGGCAACAAAGACAACAATCAAAATCACAATGGTCAAAGCAACTGTTGGGACTCCTAGCTTGTCAAAGTCCATGAATCCGTAAGGCCAGCGAGACTTCTCTTTAATCTGCACGCCAAAGCCCAGGACCAAAACAATAATGTACGCAAAATACGTGAGCGGATACAAAGGCCAGATCAGAGGCTCTTTGAAGCCCATAGTTGGCTTCTCGTCAAAGAGCAGCCAGTCCAAAACGGCGCAGATAGGAATCACATCATGCAGAATAAAATTGTTGAATTTAAAGACGCCGTTAACAAAGACCTCACCATGGTCAAGCAGGAAGTAAGCTACCAGGCCAGTTACGGTAATGCCCAGCATAAGCGTGTGTTTGACCGTTGGCATCCATGGCTTCTGAGCGGTCTCGGGATGCTTGTAAGCCTGGAACAGTGCGCCCCAGAAATAGGCAACAAGCAGCAGGTTAGAGATGTTGGTGAAGTAATACAAGAAAGAAACGCGGAAGTTCATTCGGAAGACGCCCGCAGAATCACACAGTACAAAGGTGCCAATCACAGCAATACATAGCTTAAAAAAATAAATGACGCTTTCTTAGATTTAATCAACGCAGTACCTCCTTCTGTAAAGCGAGAGGTCACTGTAAACCCAACGCGCCGCGACAAAAATACGTAATTCTCAGAGTTAACAGTTATGTTTCAAATGAAAAAGATTCAAAATGCGGTCTTCTCGCTTTTGTGGCGAGAAGACCGTGGAAGTTTAAAGCTTACAATGCAAGACTCGGTATGCGTGGAGAAACTAGTCTCACGGTATCTACCAGCGCTTACTTACGGTAGCGCGTGCTTGATTACCAGAATTGGATGGTGTAGGAGCAGTCGAGGTCCTGTGGATTTCATGACCTCTTTAACGCGAGCACGCATCTCTTTACCGTAGCAATGCGATTTGCATTTTGAGCAAAACGTCTTTGTCTCAATGTGAGGACAGCGGTCCACACGCGTATGCGCATACTTCTCAAGCTCAGCACACTCGTCGCACAGAGGCTCATGAGCTTTGGTGTGATGGTACTTCTCGCAATAAAAACGAATCATGAGCGAAATAAGATCTTTTTCTTTTTGACGTTTCTGCGCAATTTCTTCAGGTGTCATCAGCTCACTCGTCCCCCATCAACGGTGTAAACAACATCTGCAATTCCCATGGTAGATGCCCTGTGAGAGACAAGAACCACGGATTTACGCTCAGTTTCTTTATCAAGTGAGCGCAAGATAATTGCCTCGTTCAAGCTGTCCAGATTACTAGTTGGCTCATCAAGCAGCATGAGTGGCGCGTCATGCAAGAAAGCGCGAGCAAGGCCAATGCGCTGGCGCTCTCCGCCAGAAAGTGAGTCGCCAAGCTCTGCAACAGGCGTATCGTAGCCCTGAGGCAGCGTGGAAATGTACTCGTGAATTGAAGCCTTCTTGCATGCCTCAATAATCTCTTCATCTGTTGCATCAAGCTTTGCAATGCGGAGATTGTTCTTAATGGAATCGTGATACAGATGCGTATCCTGCGTCATGTAGCTCTCAAGATCACGCAGGTTAGAGGTATTAACCTGCTCCAAAGGGGTTCCAGAAACCTCAATGGCACCGGGTGTTGCTGGCCAGAAACGCATCAAGAGTTTAAGCAGCGTAGACTTGCCTGAGCCGCTCTTCCTACAATTCCCACGATCTTATCGGTAGGAATATCCACGGAAATGTTGTCTAGAATCTGCTCGTTATCATACGCAAATGAAAGCTCAGATACACGCACGCCTTCATAGGAGATGTCTTTTTGACCCACTACATCTTCAACCAGGGGTTTCTCTTCCAGAATATCCAAAACACGATTACCCGCAGCAAACGTACTGGTCAGGGTTGTACCAAGTGCTGCCAAAGCCACAACAGGCCCAAACGAACTCATCAATGCAATGGTGACAATGAAAGCATCGGTCATAAAAATCTGCTGGTTATAGGCCAGGTAGAACGAACTAAAGAACATGACGAGCGTTGCGGCAAGAATGACCGTTGAGGTGACAGCATCGTTGACACCAAATGCTTTCTTAACTGCCTGCTGTCTGTCGCTTAACTGATCAGCTAACTGACTTGTTTCCTTAATCATCTGCTTACCAGTGTTATATTGCAGAATCTCGTCAAGACCACGCAGGTTATCAAGGGTAACCGTCGAGAGTTTACCAGCAAGATCTCTTGCCTCAGCAGAGTCTTGCTCGGAGCGCTTAGACATAGCAAGCGGAATTGCCACGCCAACTATCAGGTAAGAAACAAGTGCAATGACGCCTAAAATCAAGTTGGTAGTACCTGCAATAAACCACACCATAACAACGCAGAACACAACCGCAATGCAGATAGGCGAGATAGTGTGTGCGTAGAAAACCTCGAGCAGCTCAATGTCTGAAGTAATGACGCTCATCAGGTTGCCCTTATTTTTTTGACCTCAAGTTTTGCTGGCGCAAGCTTTCTTAACGCCGTGAACACGCGGTCTCGAATAAGCGCAAGTAGTTTAAACGCAATAAAGTGGTTGCATTCCTGCTCGGCATAGCGCAGCAGACCGCGGACCAGGGCAAACAAAAGCATGCCACCAAAAAGCAACGCCATAGGAGAAGATGAAGCAAAGCCCATAGCGCTGAGCAGCGCATATGCTCCAAAAATGCTGATGAACGTGGCGGCAAGGTTACCCAAAACACCCATCAAAATTGCAAGTATCATAAAGCCAGCCAGCGGACGAACCAGCCCCACCAGTCTCAGCATAATAGTGAGCGCACTACGGCGAGAAGTACGTGCAGTTGTGGCGCTGTTCTTAACTTCTGTTTTCATTACGCCTCAACTCCTTTCACATAATTCTCAAGCTCGGTCTGGGCCTGCGTCATTCGCTTATACTCGTCATTTGTTGCAAGCAACTTTTGATGAGTGCCACTTCCAACAACGCGGCCATGTTGCATCACAACAATCTGATCGGCATTTCTAACGTTGGCTAAGCGGTGAGAAATTACCAGCACCATCTTTGACTGAGCAAGTTGGTGAACCTGCTGCATGATGACGTCTTCACTCTCAACATCAATATTTGAAGTAGCTTCATCAAAGATGTACATCTGGCTATTGTGAAGCAGGGCTCTGGCCAGTGCTAATCTCTGACGCTGACCACCAGACAAGTTGGAGCCCTTCTCGGCAACTGGCGCGTCAAGTCCACCCAAAGACTTTACGAACTCAGCAAGATTAACCTGTTCAAGGGCGTGCCAGAGCTGTTCTTCAATTGCCTCTGGATTACCCATGGCAAGGTTAGAGCGAACGCTTCCCATAAAGAGATGTGCTTGATGACCAATATACGTAACGTTTTTGAAGCAAATTCTGGTCAGAAATGTCTGACAAACTGGTATTTCCAAACAGAACATCGCCAGAATACGAGCGAAGTTTTCCAGTCAGAAGTGCTGCAATTGTTGATTTTCCGCAGCCTGACTCTCCTACCAGGGCATTCAAAGAATGAGCGCGCATTCCAAAAGAAACATTCACCAAGACGGGCTTCTCGCCGTCGTAAGAGAAAGAAACATTGCGCAGTGTCAAATCACTGGACTCTGGAACGGTTTTGGTTCCCTGCTCGCGAACGGGAGTATCAAGTAGGTCAAAAATCTTGTCTGAAGCCGCCATGCCGTTCATGGCAATGTGGAAATAACTGCCCAAAAGGCGCATAGGCAGGAAGAACTCAGCCGAAATCAAAATAATAAACACACCCTGCCACATAAAGATTATCTGGTCATTTACCTGCTGAATGGCAAGAATCATTCCAAGAGCACTTCCGCCAAACGCAACTACATCCATCACAGTAATAGAGTTGAGCTGCATGGTCAGGACCTTCATGGTAATACGTCTAAAGTGCTCAGCTTCCTCGTTCATCTGCTTGTGTTTAAAACCATCAGCCTTGTAAATCTTTGCTGTGGTCAGACCCTGCAGGTTCTCCAAAAACGTATCGCCAAGCTGCGTATACTGGCCCCAATACTTGGACAAAAGCTTCTTTGCAAACTTCTGGATAAGAACGATGGTCATTGGAATGAGCGGCACAAATACCAGCAAAACAATGCCAACTACCGGACTAATAAAAAGCAACGTCAGGAATAGTGTCAATGGCGCCAAAGCTGCATAGAAAAAAACTGTGGCAAATACTGCGCAAAATATGTCTCAAGTTGATCGACACCCTCAACTGCCAGCTGAACAATTTCGCTGGTTGCGTATAAGTTCTTATAAGAAGGGCCAAACTCTAAGAGCTTCTGATAGATCTTCTCGCGAAGGGTCTTTTTAACCCTCTTAGCTGCATAAAAACTTGTCTTGTGCTGAGCAACCTTGCAGATAATACGAATCACCACAGCAATAAGGCAAAGACCAATAAATATCAGCTGCTCCTCGAAGATAAAGTAATCCATAAAGAGCGCCTGAATCATTCTTGCCAGAGAGTACATAAATACAATGTTGGCAAGCAGTGCAAGCCACTGGTAGAGCACAGTCAAGCCAATGTATTTCTTACTCTCATCGATAAGGGCAATAAGGCGTTTATTAATCATCATATAAAACTTCTCTCGCTCTTCTTCCAAGCAGAATCTTTAGTACACTAACTGTTTCATTTACTTTACCTGTAGTTTTGTCGTTGCATATACGAGTTTGCCTTATGCAACATTTAAAAACAACACACAAAATAGCGAGAACAACTGCTATTTTTGAACACGTTCCCAGTCCGCTTTTGTGAGCATTGATATACCAAACTGCTCTTCTTTGCCTGTGTACTTATTAAAGTCTGTAATAATGCCCATCTCCGTGAAGCCGCACTTACGAGCCACTGAAGCAGACTTTTTATTGCGCTCAAGATATCTAATAATTACCTGGTCAACACCATGCTCTTCAAATGCATATGCGGTAAGAGCTTGAGCACCCTCAGATGCAAACCCTTGCCCCCAATAAGGACGACCAATCCAATAGCCAATTTCTGCCTGATGCAGCTGCTTTGAGGAATCCTTTGAATCAGGAATTTCTTCAAAATCCAATGACATTGAACCAATTACATGACCTGTCTTCATATCTTTTACGGCATAACAGGACTTATCGGACAGCACGTTTGCAAGAACCTGCTTAGAATCTTCTAAAGCTTTGTGAGGTTCCCATCCACAAAGTGGACCAATTTCTGGATCTTTTGCCAATTCATAGAGCTCATTGGCATCAGATGCATGCCATGGAATAAGAAACAATCTCTTAGTTGTAATCATACAAGCTCCCTTTAAAGCTTTTTACTACCCTACAGCTTTCTTATACTGTCCAATTTGTTGGACACTTAGACTTTCGCAATTTCGTACTCTGTTATCAACATCTTCTAAGGAGGCTCTTATGTATAGTCCTACAAAGCTCGTTGATTCCTTTGTTATTTCCGGTCTTCCCTACTACGACGCTCCTCTTATTTTTGATCAGCTTAAACTTGGTTCAGATTTGATCATTGTTCCTGAACGCGATAACCCTTACGACCCAGAGGCTCTTGCTCTGTACTCTAATGACCACAAGCTGGGCTTTGTTCCTGAGAAAGCAATTCTCTCTGAGTACTTTGCTCTTCTATGGACATCAAAACATTGTTACCTGCAAGATTACGCAACTCAGTGACCATCATGGTCATCTTCTCGTCAAAGCAGGCCTTTACGTCATTGATGCTCGCTAATTGGTACTCGTGAACTGTCCGGTTTAGCCCGTCCGTTTAGCCCGTCTTCGCCGTTTGGCTAGTCCCCTTTCTGTGTTTGGTAGCTCTGAAGAATTCCGCTCAAGTACTCTTGGTATTTCTGCCTGGTCTTCTTTGGAGCTACCAGTTCTATATCTGTTCCAAATGTTGCAAGCCAACCATAAAACGTTGGCGCTTCCATTACAGAAACATGTACGTCAGCTGTAGTTCCATCAGAACTAGGATTGTTTAAAATAATGTTCTTGCCAAAACGGTCGTACACCGAGCACATCACACGCTCATTAACACGAAGTGTTACCTCAACAACCTCGCCCGAGTACATGCCAAAGACACGCTCCTGATACTTATCTATATCAAACTGTTTGATTTGCTCATTAACCGTGGCATCAGTATCAGAAACCTCAAGTCTGAACATGCGATCCACACGATAATTGACAAAGTTTTGATGCTTATCATTCCACACAATAAGGTAGTAGAAATCATCAATATAGGTGAGCTGAACAGGTGTTTCTTCTCTTACTGGAAGCTCTTCAATAACCTTATCATTAAAGCCCTTCTTGCGATACTTAAATGAGACTTTTTTCTTCTGCAAGAGTGCCGTCTGAATAGCATTGAGAGCATAAAACACGGACTCATTTTGCGACTTAATGCGACCCTCAACATGGATGCGCTTCTTCAGCGTGTCAGAGGTAGACTTTCCACCCAGCTCACCGATAAGACTCACCAGGTTATTTGCTTTGCGCTCTGTCAAAAACTTTGACGACTGCACAGCATCTGCCATCAACATGAGCTCCTCAGCCTGAAACTTCCTAGTAGCCAGGCCGTATTCAATGGGATGGCGCTGGTAAGACTGGATGTCGTAGCCAAAATTCTGCAGAGATTTGATGTCATCATAGAGCGTTTTACGTTCCACGCTTAGCCCGCGCTCTGCCAGCTTTTTCAATAAGCTGAGGAGTACTTAAGCCATGGTCATCGTCAGTTTCTTCCTCAAAAATTTTTACGAGGTGCAAGCAGCGGGTCTTCTCGCTTGGCATACTGCCTCCGAAGTCTAGCTCCAATAAAAACTCCTGTCCATTTTAGTGGACAGGAGTCGAGAAGAACGTATGGTCAGAAACTCTTCGGTAAACGGCATGTAAGTCGTAGAAAAAGCCGTAAATAAACTGATATTTAGCCCCAAACCTCTTCGGCAATTTCTTTTACAAGCGCAATCTTTGCCCACTGCTCATCTTCGGTGAGCTTGTTACCAATATCGCAGCTTGCAAAGCCACACTGAGGAGAAAGACAGAGGTTCTCCAGAGGTACATACTGAGCTGCCTCATGAATACGCTCAATAACCTTGGCTTTCTCTTCCAGCTGGGCGTGCTTGGTGGTGATCAGACCAAGTACAACTTTTTACCAGCTGGAACAGAAGCCAGGGGCTCAAAGCCGCCAGAGCGATGATCATCAAATTCTAAGAAAAAAAGCGTTTACGTGCTCTTGAGCAAGAAGGGCATCGGCCACATCGTCATAGCCGCCCTCGCAAGCCCAGGTACTATGGAAGTTGCCACGACAAACGTGCGTGTTAATAGTTAGGTCGGCTGGAGCCGCATCAAGAACGCGATTGTTAATCTCCAAGAGCAGTGCCTTGATCCTCTTAAGACCCTCCTGGTCAGCGCCAAAGAAAAGCTCTGCACGAGGGTCAACTAGCACGCCCCATGAACAGTCATCAAGCTGAAGATTACGACAGCCTGCAGCATATACCTGCTTAATAAACGCACCGTAGCCAGCAACAATATCTTCAAGAAGGTCCTGGTCGTTGGCATAGTACTTGTTAGTCTGCTCGCGGTTCATGGGCATAATGAACTGCTCAATGAACTGTGCAGGTGCAGGAATAGTAAGCTTGGCAACGGTTGTCTCGTCCTCAAACTGCTGGACAAAGCGGAAGTGCTCTATAAAGGGATGCTCTTTGATGAGCTCCACTTTTCCTACGAGAAAGGTGTCGTCAATCTCTGCAATCTCATCGTGGAAAGGAAGTCCAGTATTAGTTGGCGCATGACCAATACCTTCGAACGCCCACATAAAATCAAGGTGCCAGGTTGCACGCCTAAACTCACCGTCAGTGATGACTTTAAGGCCTGCGTGCTTCTCCTTTTGGATAAGCTCTGTAATAGCTTTGTCCTCTACTTGCTTGAGCTCATGTGAATCAATCTGACCTTTTTCAAACTGAATACGAGCCTGCTTAAGATTCTCTGGACGAAGAAAGCTGCCAACAACATCAAAGCGATGTGGAGTAGTTTTATCATTTTTGATTGCCATAATGACCCCTTAGAACTGCTTACGAGAAACCAGTATGACAATCAGCACTTTACTTGTGAAATACAAATACTTAACTAATTCATATAGCTAAAAACTATATCTTAACGTTTACCGTTCCACTCACCTAAGAACTCATCTACATACTTCCGCATGTACTTCTCGCGAGCTTTTCCTAGCTCTTTGCCACTGCGCGTATTCATCATGTCTGTCAGTAAAAATAGTTTCTCGTAGAAGTGGTTGAGCGATGTTGATTTGTGTGAGTGATACTCCTCGCTGCTCATGTTGAGAGTTGGTGGTTCATCCGGATCGTACATACCGCGACCATGACTTCCGCCATAGGCAAAGGTACGTGCGATGCCAACAGCACCAAGCGCGTCCAGGCGATCAGCATCTTGAACACACATTCCTTCAAGCGTCGAAGGAATAACTGAGTCCGTTCCCGAGAAAGAAACCTCATCGATTGCGGTGCAAATAGCTTGGATAGTGGTCTCATAAACAGCGTGCTGACGCAGAAACGCAACAGCCCTATCCTTGTGCTCATGCGTCTCTGGAGAAAGCTTGATGTCATCAACATCGTGCAAAAGCGCAGCAAGAGCAACAATCTCTTGATTTGCCCCCTCCTCTTGCGCAATTCTTACAGCCATTTTGTACACACGCAGGGTGTGGAAGTAATCGTGGCCACTAAAATCTGTGGAGAAGATCTGCTTCACAAAATTTAAAGCTTCATCAATGACTGTTGGACTCATAAATTTCTTACCAAATCTCTTCTGCGAACTAGTCTTCTAGAGTGTTTTGCTAGTTCGTTTCTTTTTCAACTGCAATTGTACAAGTCTCTTTTTCGAGCGCTAAAACCTTGAACAAAAAGATTGTATGCGCTCGTTACAAAAATTGTTGTATAGATAAAAATTGATAGATTTCTATTTAATGCACGTTTATGACAAATGTCGAGAAAATCATCAAAAAGAGTGCGCTTTTAACTGCCATTTTTAAATACATAAAAATATTTTCATTGAATTATTTATATTACATGAGGTAAACATTATTTTTGAAATGTGTTCAAGGCATAAAAATTTGCTGGCTGAGACTCAAATTTTTTTAGCAAAATGATGGATAATTATCTATACATAAAATGCTTTAAGTCTGTGTAGTTTTCTTTTATCTTGTACGCGCACGTTAGATACAAATTACCACAGAAAACTACTGCGTTTTTGCTTGGGTATTCACTACGTATTGGGAGTAGATATGGACAAAAAGGAAAAGAACTTTGCTAGCAAAGGCGCAAAGACAGCTATGTCTTTGGTGCTTGCGCTTTCCTGGTTCCCTCTTCAGCGTTAGCGGAGATTGCTAACTCTCAGGAGGTCACTCAGACACAAGAAGTTGCGGCAACTCAAACAATTGATGCCACAGCATCCTCTTCAGAGGCAACCAATCAGTCTTCAACAGAGACTTCTGCTAATACTGAGGTAGCAGCTGCAGAGCAGAATGCTGATCAGGCTACTGTCCCTGCTGGAGGATCTTCTCGCCGTGTGACAAGAAGCTTGTCAGTTGTCTCAACTGAGCTCTGGGTAGACGGAACCAACGGTAACGATGCCAATGAAGGTTCTTCTAGTACAGACGCTCTCAAATCCCTGCAAAAGGCATTAGAGCTGTGGGGAGAAACTTCTTCAATCAATACCATTCACCTCAAAGGCAACCTTGATTTGACCTCTACGGTTACTATTCCCTCTGGTCTCACACTCAAGATTGAATCTGAGGGCGCAACGCTTACTGGCACTGGAAACAGCATTGACGGTCTGGTTCTATCATCTGGCTCAACGCTGACCGGCACGGGCACCCTTACCATGTCCGGCTTCAAGACGGCACTAACCACACAGGTTGGTTCTACCATCACTGATGGTACTTACGTCTTCAGGAACAACGCAGGTGCAAGCGGTACGCGCGGTATCTCTATTGGCGGCACCGTTAAGGGATCTACCAACAAGAACAGCGTTACTATTACCGCTGACGATAAGAGCAATACCAACTTCTATGAGTCTGGCGTCACTTTTGAAAACGCTACTATTAAGGTAACTTCACAGGCTCGTACCTGGAACGATGCTCGTGACCTTAACCTTAAAAACACCGATCTTACTGTTGAGGGCTTTGGTCAGACTTTCTATTTCAACCAGCTCAACATGAATGACTCTACCCTGACTGTTAACCCATCTTTCTGGGGTCAGACGGGTATGACCATCCAGGGAACTTCCAATATTATTAACTCCACCATTAACGCAAATGCTGGCTCCACTTCGGGTATTTCTGTTGGTGTAGCTGGCGGAACTGTCACCGTTACTAACTCAACTCTTAACTTCACTAATGGTGGAGTAGGTGGACTTAACGTCAACACTGGCGATGTTATCATCAACAACTCTGTTATTAAGGGTGACGGTCGTAACTCTGGCGCCCTCTTCGGTGCTCAGACTAACGGATCCATCCAGTTCATTGGCAACAGCCTGGTAGATACCCCTGCTACCAAAAACTCCGATAACGGCGCTGGTCAGACTCGTCAAAACTACAACGTTGTCGGTGGCTCTCACCTTATTAAGTACGCACCAAGCTATAACAGTGGTTTTGGCAGCACTATCCCTACTAACGGTGCAGCTAACGGTAATGAAGTTCTTTCATACTTCACTCTTGCTGACGCATCAACCAACACCCTAAGATTCATCAACGCTAACGGCGCAACGTACACCTATCCAGTTGTTAAGCCCTCAAGCGATGGTCAAAAAGCACGTTTGGGCACCTGCTGCAACCGTTACTTTTTCGACCTCAATGCCCTGGTGTTGCGGGAATTAATCCAACCTTTGCGGACGGCACTACCGCCAACAAGACCGCTCTTGCTATGCGCGGCAACTCTCTTGCAATCGCTTCTTCTGTTGCAGAAGGTGCCACTACTCTTCCTGCAGATCCTTACGCAAGTGGTCAGGAATTTGACGGTTGGTACTACACTGACGCAGCAGGCGTTGAGCATCAGTTCACCGCTGATACCCAGGTCAACTCTGACATGACGGTCTATCCACATTGGAAGGCAAACACTGCTTGGCTCTATGTCAGGTATCACAACGGCAACGGCGTTACCGTTATTGAGCGCGTTGCTACAAACGCTGGCCGCACCGTTAACGTTCTTTCTAACACTGACGTTAACAATCGCAACAGCAACTTCAACATTACAGGTAAAACCTTCAAGCGCTGGACCACTCAGGCAAACGGCGCTGGCGATGAGGTAGCGGCTAATTCCAGCCTTGCTGTTCCTGCAGGTACCGATACTGTTGATCTGTATGCAGAGTGGGAAGAGCAGCACCTTACCGTGTCCTTCTCGGCAAATGGTGGTACTTTCTCGGCAAACAGCGTCTTTAAGCAGAATCCTAACGTCTTTGACATCACAACCGATGCAAACGGCGGAGAGGTTGCAACTATCAAGACTCACCCAACTGTAGCTGAGCAAACCACCATTAATGCTCTGCTGCAGAATCTTAGCGGCAATACTCTAACCACATCTACTGATGGAATTGCAAGTCCAACCAGCACTAACACCAATACTGCCTATACAGAGATTGCAACACTGGAGAATCATATTCTTGATAACACCGATGCTCCTGTAACGTTCTTTGGCATTGTTTTTGGTCACAACTATCACTACTGGTTCACTGATGCCGCAGGTAACTCCCCTGCAACCATTAACGGTGGCGCAACGCTTACCAACGATGTCACTTACTACCTCAAGTGGAAGGAAGATCCTTCCATCCAGAAGATTGAACTTGCAAGCGATCTTCCTGCAGATATGTGGAGTGACTCTCAGAACAACACTACTCAGATCAAGGAAGTTTCCAACAACCAGAGCTTTAGCCTTACTGGTGCCATCGACGCAACTTCTATCGTTAACCAGATGACTACCTTTGAGAATGGCATTGCTGGAGGCCTTTCTGATCTGACCAAGATCACTCTTTCTGGCACAACTTCAACCTTCACCGCTAAGCTCACTCTTCCTGAAGGTGTTGTTGTCCCAGCTAACCCAACAGTAACCACCTCTGGCTTAGGTGATCTCTTTGAGGTTACAAATGTTTCTGTCAATGGTCAGGAAGTTACCGTTACCATGACCCTTAAGGGACGCTACAGCAACTATCAACAGCTCAAAGATGCTGTTGATACCGTTGGCAAAGACGATGCAGCTACTCCAGAGATTGCAAGACCTCTTACCGTCACTGTTGATGGACTCACGCTTGACCCAACCAAGGTCACTAATGGTCAGGAGCTTACTGCTACTGGCACTCTTACCGGTACTTTTAACTCCTATGCAAAGAACACCATTACCAACGTAACTAGAAAGTTCGAACTGAGCTGGGATGGCGTTCAGATTGCGGCTAACAGAGACCCTCGTGGTAATGGCATTCAGCAGACTCTGATTGTCAACAATCCAATTGAGATGAATCTTCCTGCTGATATGCTCGCTGACGAGAATACCGAGCATAACCAAGTCATCACTATGAAGGCAGGCACTACCTTTAATCTCACTGGTTCAATTCTTGCTTCTTCTATTCAGGAGCAGATGAACAATATCGAGCGTTCCTACCCTAATACCAACCACGACACCATTACCCTGAGTAACCTCAAGTTTAAGTTCACCGCAACGTTGACTGTTCCTGAGGGAATGACTCTTCCAAACAACCTTACTACCTCTACTGTTCAGGGTTTCCAACTTTGGTAGCGGCTTTAAGGTCAGCGATGTTCAGGTCAGCGGCCGTACCGTTACGATCACATTTGAGCTCAGTGATCCATCCTCCATTAGGACTTACTCTGACCTTGAGCGCATTGTTGATGAGGCCAGTGCAAACGATGGTTGGATGAAGCTCACCATTCCTGGCGTCACCATTGACTCCAACGTTGCTGCGGGCACTCAGCTCACCGCCGTTGGCACCGTTACCGGCTCCTTTAGCGCTATCGCTGACTCTGCTGCGGGCAACCGCAAGGTCTTCTCGTTTGTATGGAATGGCGTTCAGTGGCCAGACGGCAAGGACGCTGTTGCAACAGATAACGACACCATTCAGCTGACCATTACGGTTGCTGAGGAAGAGACTCCAGAAACTCCTTCCACTCCAGCTAAGCCAAGGAAGAAAAAGAAGACTCCTAACACAGGAGACGCTTCTGTCATGGCTCCTATGGCTGCGCTTCTCGCAGGTATGACCGCTGTAATGACTTCACTTGGCATTACTAAGCGTCGTAAGAATAAGTAAGAAAGAAAGTGATCTGTTCTTGTATTGCTCTAGTTAGGATGTGCTATGAAACGTAAGGCAAGGATTGTAGCGGGATTGCTTTTAGCTGCCGTTGCATTCGTCGCAGCATTGCTGCCCAACCTTAGCGTGGCTTACGCAGAAGACACCACAGGTCTTCAAATCAATGCTCTAACCATTGAGGATGCGTCTACCCACGCTCAAGTTGCCGACCTTCTTGCAGGCCAAACTCCTGCTCTTAAGGCGGGAGTTACCTACGCATTGAATGTTGGTTATACAATCCCTGCCTCGTTGCAGTTCTCGCCAACCTACCTTAACGTGAGGTTTGGCGATGGACTCTACGTCACTGGTCTTCCAGGTGCAACGTTTACTGTAGGAGCCATCTCAAACACCAGCTTCTCTCAGCTGATTACCGCACCTACAGGAACAGGAACTCTCCCCTATGGTTATCCTGGTGCAGGTTCTGAGAAGAACCGCAGTGGTGACTTGGTTTACATGACCAAAGATGGCCTGACCCAAGTCTCTTCCAGAAGCGAGATTCAGTTCAAGCTTGACGATGCTCTTGAGAACCAGAGCGCAAGTCAGGTTCTTGCTAACGCTATTCGCGTCAGTCTGAGTACTGCAGCAACACAAAACATTGATCCACATACTTCATCTGTTACTGCAGCCGATCCAATGACCTATGGTTTCTGGGCGGACCAGTCCACTGAAGTTGTCTCTAAGGGTGGTACTACCTCTACCCTTCAGGTATCCACAACAGGCGGTCGTGCTCTAACCGAAGCTAACAGTAAGACCACCGTACAGATCGTATATCCAAGCGATATGGAGCTTGTTGGTGTTGAAGAAACTAGCCTCTATCACACTATGGGAGCTGTTGTTAGCACCACCGATGACGGTACCAACAAGACTGCAACTATTGAGTGGAATGAGCCTGGTTCTTATTCTGGTACTCCAACTTTTAAGCCGCAGATTAAAGTTCCTGCTACGAGCACTAGGGCAAATGGTTCTACCTTCAACATTGTTATCAAGAACCTCACTAAAACCATTTGGAATGACACTCCTAACGTCGACCGCACTTCCGGAACAAATCAATCAACTTTGACCGTCACCATTCTTGACGGACTTGACCCAGAGAAAATCACTACTCACGCACTTGTTGACCATCCTTCTAATTGGGCATACAAAAAGAATGACAGCTACAACGTTCGTCTTGGCACCTATCTCATCAAAAATGAGCTCACCACAGATACTGCTCCAAAGACGCTTGAGATGACCATCGACCAGAATCAGACTGCTATTATTCGTGGCGTCACCATTCCTTACAAGGCTGGCATGACCTACGGTCCAATCCACTGGACCGCCTCTGATGGTTCCAGCGGAACTGCTGACCCAAGCATTCTGCGCACCTCTGGTGTTTCAGCACTTATCACCAACACTGCTCTTGGTCTCGATATCAATACCTCTATTACTTCCATCAAGGTTGATCTTGGTCCAATCCTTGGCGGTTACGATGGCATTAGACCAATGAGCGATCTTCTCGACACCTGGAATCCAAACAACAAGTTTGTCACTGACGAGTACTACGGCTGGAGCTACGTCTCTAACGGCGTTTTTGGCTCTTGGAAAGAGGGTACTAACGCCGACGTTGTCACTAACGTCAAGCTCTACGACACAGGTACCACTCCTGATGCAGGTGTCACGCTAGTTGCTAAATCTGGCGCGCCAAAGGTTTTGAATGGTGTTGGCAGTATCGATAAAACACAGATTAACGGTGGCGATACCTTTAAGATTTCTTGTCGTATTAACGATGCCAATTGGGACTGGAACCCTCTTCAGGAGCCAGTTCTCTACGTCATCATGCCTGAGGGCTTTACCTACAGCAACCTGACCGTCACTAACGGCACACTCAGTGCACCTGAGTTTGTTGGCACCTTTGATAAGGACGGCGTTGCAGTTAAGGTCTGGAAGTACACCATTGATATTGGCACCGAGACTCGTGGTCAGTATCAGCCAGACTTCACCAGCAAGAACATGACAGTCAGCATGGATGTCCAAACCACTGATCTTGCTGGTAAGGGCATCTACCACATCAATGACTTCATTGGTATTACCACCAAGGACTTCAAGGAAATTGGTGCAGAGATCAAGCCTGAGCACTGGGACCGCAGCAACTGGAACACTTCCCAGTACACCAGCCTGTTTGGTAACAGCGTAAACTCTGGCGAGACCATGGTTTCTCTCTCCGAGCGCCCTGGTATCAACATTGCCCAGGCTTCTGCAATTGCCGCGGCCTCCACCCTCTCCGTTAAGGACGGCATTACCGGAAGCGTTACTGACTACACTTACGATTCTGCAAACAAGGATGCAACCACTCCTGTTTTGCAGCGTGGAGACACTGCTACCGTTCATATTGCAGTCCGCAATAACACCGGCAACACCGCAAATACCACTCAACTGTTTGTTCCATTGCTGTCTAAGTCGGTAAATCGCGGCGCTGGCATCACCCCAGAGGGTGCAACTCAACTGCCTCTGGCACTTGAGAGCGTCAACTCTTCTTCGAACTTCTCCCACAAGTACATTAAGTTGAATCCTGGTGTTACCTACGATGCCAACCATGCTCCACAGCCTAGTGACTACACCGTAGTTACTAATCCGGCTGAGGCCGACATGGTGCTCTTTACTTCTACACGCGCTCTTGCTGCAAACAGCGGCGGCTTTGTTGACGTCACTTATAAGGTTGCCGACAACGTTGACGCTTCCTACACCAGTAAGCGCAGCGTGTTCAGCAGCGTTCTTGACTACGACATTGCTGGCAACCACTCCACTCGTAGCCTTTCAACTCATGCGCTAAGTTTTGCAGGCATTGATATCACCATCAAGAAGATTTGGAAAGACAACAACAATGCAGCTGGTAAGCGTCCAACTCCTGCCGATTTTGGCGCTAACAACCTGGAGCTCACCAACGATAAGAACCTTGATACTAGTGTGGTAACTCCTACCGTTACTGATAACGGTGACAATACCTACACTATTGTCTACAGGGGTCTTCGCAAGTATGTTGACAATACAGCAACAGACACCGTCTCTTATACCATTACCGAAACCCCTCTCAACTACTATTACGCGGAGAGAACCCACATCTTCACTGCCGAGCAATACACTGAAACTCAGACCCTCACCAACGAGTATCGCGTAATGCCTGCTATCGTTAATCCATCCGTCAAGAAGGAAGTTACCGGTGATGTTCCAGTTGAGATTCACCCTGGCTACCCATCTCCTGTTTCCCTTCTGGACTCTCTTCTCAACGGTGGTGCTGCTGACGTTGCAACCCACCTGGCGCTGGCAATGACGGTCTCAGCGATAGCTTAATTGATGGCCTCATCAATGACTTCCTGGAGAATGGCTCCGAAGACGAAGCTGACGCTCCTAACGTCTTTGTCTTTGAGCTTAGGCGTCTTGATCCTTCTTCCCCAATGCCTGAGGGCTCCACGGGAGACACCGCGCGTACCCGTAAAATTCTTGCTGGTGACGCTGAGTTCAAGAGCATCACCTTTGAGCAGCCTGGTACCTACGTCTACACCATCAAGGAGATTGAGGGCAATCAGGACATCGACTACGACAAGAGCGTCTACACCCTCACATACACCGTCACCGACGATGGCTCCGGCCAGCTGCAGGTAAAGCTCGCTCTGAGCAAGACTGCTCCTGACGGTACCGTTACTGTCATCGATCTTGGCGAGAATAACGATGAGAACGGCGCGGTATTCACCAACCACTACCCAGAAGAGGGTAGCGACTACCTCTACCACGATGAATATATTGAAAAAGATATAACGGGTGATATCCCTCGTTTCCCACCACCTGCAGCTGGTGAGCCTTCCCCCGCATCTCTCCTCAACGATGTTGAGCCTGTAAACGAGCCAGACGTCTTCACTTTCACGCTAACCCGCGATGATTCTTCCTATCCCAATGCCCGAGGGTACCGAAGGTGATACCGCTTCAACAACCATTTATCTCATCGGTACCAGCTCATTCGGCCAATTCAAGTTCACCGAAGAAGGCACCTATACCTACACAATCCGCGAACTTACCGGCTCCCAGACTAATGTCAGGTACGACAAGACCTACTACAAGCTAAAGTATGTGGTTTCTCGCAATGAGGATGGCAAGCTAGAACTCAAGCGCTTCTACACCAAGATTAATCCTGATGGAACGACCCAAGAAATTACCGTTGCTGAGAACTGGGAAACAGGTATTAAGTTTGTCAACCACTACTCCAACGAGGATCCAGAGCCAGTAAAGCATGCTCCATCTGTCACTAAGATTGTTGAGGGCGGCTATCCTCGCAATATCGTGCCAGATACCGACACTCCTGGCATGGTTGCAACCTCGCTTGGTAGCACAAGAGCTGTAACCGAGGATGAGGATCATACTTTCACTTTCACGCTTAAGCGCACTGATCCTTCTTACCCAATGCCTGAGAACTCCGACGGCGATACCAAGCAGACAAAGATTCTGCTCCACGGAACCGCTTCATTCGGCGAGATCACCTTCACCAAAGCAGGAACCTATACCTACACCATCTACGAGGAAATGGGCACCCAGGGCATCAGGTATGACCAGTCCGTCTACACCCTCATCTACAAGGTAACCTACGACGGAGAAGGCCATCTGAAGGCCGAGCGCACTATGACCAAGGCTGATGTGGATGGAAATGTCACTACCGTTGACCTTGGCGAGAATAACGATGCAGTTGGCGCAGTATTCACCAACGTCTATCCTGATCCACTTCCTGCAAGGGATTATCCATATGTTGAGAAGCTTGTAACTGGTGCAGCTCCAGTTGCGCCAGACAACTTCCCACCTGTTCTTCCTGAGGAAGACGACGGCGACCCAAGAACTCCATCTGCACAGGATATCTTTAGGTTTACCTTCACTCGCAATGATCCTTCCTATCCAATGCCAAACGGTGCTACTACAGACACTGTAGAAACCGATGTTGAGGTTTCTGGTATCGGACACTTTGGTGAGCTAGTCTTCACTCAACCTGGAACCTATGTCTACACCATCAAAGAGGTTATTGGTACCAATCCAAGAGTCACTTATGACAAGTCTGTCTTCACCGTAACTTACGTTGTTACTGATGATGGTCAGGGCGCACTCGACTTCATGCGCTACATGACCAAGACTGCCGAGGATGGAACGGTTACACAGGTTGACCTTGGCGAGTGCAACAGCAATGCTGGTTCGGTCTTCACTAACGACTATCCTGAGCCAACTCCTGATCCAGAGCCAACGCCAGATCCTGAGCCAAGGAAGCCTTCTACACCAAAGAAAAAGCGTCCTTTGCCTGACACCGGCGATGTCACTGAACTTGTAATTGCTTCTGTTGGCATGGTTGCTTCTGGCATCACCGCTCTCGGCTTTGCACTTAAAGCTCGCAAGCAGAAGTAAGGTCTATACATTCCTTAGTATGTAAAATGGCCTCGATTTATTCGAGGCCATTTTTTCATTGACTTTTCAAATAATCTATTAAAAATATCTCTTATCGGATGTTATTTCATTTCTAGAAAAAAAGGAATTCCTATGCCCGAAGAGAAAAACAATTTTCATTTGCCTATTGACTTTTAAAAAAACTAACTGAAGTTGATGCTGGAGAAATTCTTTCAGATATTTATGGGAAAGCTTTAGATGGAATTCCAAAAGTAAGTCGTTCAGTAGAAGAAATGGTAAATGACTACGCTAGTAAAGCCGACACACCTAAAGATGCCGCTCTTATGCTCGTTCAAAATCAAGTTCTCAAATGTGGCACATCAGGTTTTCTTACTGGTCTCGGTGGCCTTATTACACTGCCTGTCTCAATTCCCGCAAATATAGGTAGCGTTCTATACGTCCAATTAAGAATGGTTGCCGGAATTGCAAATTAGGTGGTTATGATATTAAATCGGATCAAGTACAAACCATGGTATATCTTGCCTTAACGGGATCTGCATTAAAAGATGTTGTTAAACAAGTTGGAATTAAGTTTGGTGAGAAAACACTCCAAGCTGCTATTAAAAAAATTCCAGGCAAAGCATTAGTTGCTATCAATCAGCGTATTGGATACCGTTTAATTACAAAATTTGGTGAAAAGGGAATTATTAATCTCGGAAAAGCAATTCCTCTTATTGGAGGCGTTGTTGGAGGAAGTATTGATGTAATCTCCACTAAAATAATTGCTAAAAATGCAATTGACATGTTTATTAACAATGTAATGCCAGAAGGCTCAGAATTGTCTAATGAAGAAATTGTTGATATGGACTCTATTGATATCACTGATGAAAGTGAATTGATTTAATATTTGATTTAACAGTGAAACAGCCGTCTTCAAATAAGAAGGCGGCTGTTTTTGTTTGGACAAGACGTTTTTCTCGCCAGTGATTACTCCCCTAGTAAAGTCTGTAAATCATAGCCGAAGGACTTAACAAACTCGTAGGCATCCTTCTGCCATTCTTCCTGGAAAATACCAGGAGCGGTCTCAAAGAAGCTTGAATCCATGTAGCGAATGACAATATATTCGCTGTTTGGCTGGTCAAAGCCATTGCCTCTACTGAAATCAATACCATGACCAGTATTTTTTCTCATTACAGCCTCGAGAATGGGGACTGTGAGTTCGTTTACAGGAAGGACAATATCTGCTCTGTCAAAGAAGCCGCCCTTTTCCTTAGTGAAGACAAAGAGGTTGTTGAGGGCACCACCTGCAACGCACTGAACTCGGCGAATATCAGATAGTTTGACCTGGTGTTTTGCGCCGGAAATTACACCATTGGAGATAGTAATCTTCTTCTCCTTAAGGCTAAAGCCAAGTGTGATGTTTAGGGCTTGAAGGTTATTAGGGAACTCGCTGGTAAGCTTGTTAGCTGCAAAAGCAAGGATGATAGTCTTGGTATCAAGAATGTTATGGCCAAAACCACGATACTTGAGATCTGTGTCAATGCTAGCGAGGTTGTGACCTTCATTGCTCTTAAAGGTAATCTCGTAAGGACCATTTGAGCTGCAGTAGTTCAGTAAGAAGGTTGAGCCAACCTCAGCAAACTGGACGTTTACCTCTGGTTTTCCGTTGCCCGGAACGTAAGACAAGCCATCTTTTGTAACGGTGTAAGAATACTTGTCGTCACACTTAATAGATACCTGACGGTCATCAAAAATGCTTCTCATGTACCTTTTACCTCCACGTTTTGCAGTACAAGAAATAACTAGAAACTACCTAAAATTATATCGTGTTGCTGGATAATTCTTTGGTACACGCTAATTTTTCGGCGAATGAAAACAACTTGGCGTTGGCAGAGCCGTCAAAATCGTTAGAACAATTTGATTTCTGCATAATGGAATCTGTTTATTCATAATCGTGAATACCGCAATTTTATGGTACTGATTTTAGTGCCCAAAAAGGTAAAAAAGCCGTTTAGTTGGGGATGAAAATTGAAATTTCCCTATTTGAAGCCCAACTAAACGCAATTTTTACCATAGTTAAAAGTTTTTCCTGGGCAAACGCGTATGCAGAAAAATGTAACCCCCAACTAAACGCATTTTTTACCACTTGGCACAGAGGCGGATTCAGAAACTCTACAAAACACCAGGATAGCGATACGACGGGATAGTTCTGCGTCGCACATGCGGTGGCCTTGACAGTCTGGCAGCTTTGGCGGCCTTGACAGCCTGGCGGCGTTGGCGGCCTTCCACGTGCTACGCAAAACAGGCTCCTGGTTTTACCAGGAGCCTGTTTTTTAGTCAGCTATCAACGAGTTGGAAAACCTAGCTACTAGCTGTTCTTCCTTCTAAGAGCAATACCAAGACCACTCAGGGACAGAGCTGCAGCTCCAACAATTGAAGCGATACCAGAAGCGTCGCCAGTGTATGGAAGACGTGACTTCTTAGGCTCTGGAGTGGTTGGAGGGATGACGGGAGCAGTGTTGGTCACTACAAAGCCATCGTCCTGATTACCAGTAATCTGAGTTGTGTAGCCAGTAATAGGAGTCTCGGAGATGGTGTATGCGTATTCGTGACCATCAGTCTTGTCATAGAACTCAAGGTTGCTGAAGGTATGCTTCCAGTCGTTAGCCTTGGTGATAGTTACCCTATCAACCTCGATACCGTCACGATACAGAACAATCTCAGCAGAATCACCTTCCTGGTTCTCCCAAACCTTGGTGACCGGAATGTCGCGAGTCTTCATGTTGGTGTTGGTTACTACATAGTTAGTAGCGTCGCCAGTAATCTGGGTGGTATAGCCGTCAACTGCATCCTCAGTAATGGTGTAGTTGATCAGCGCGCCATTGTTGTACTGGTTAAGATTGCTGAACGTATGCTGCCAGTTGTCTGCAGCAGTCAGAGTAGCGCTCTGAACCTCAACACCATCAGCGAGCAGGTGAATAGTTACGCTATCAGCAGGTGCACCAATCCATTTCTTTGTTACTGGAACAGAAACCTTACCCTCAATGGTGTTGGTAACCGTGAGCTCAGTAGCTGAAGAGCCAGAATAGGAAGTAGTGTAGTGAGCAACCGTATCTTCCTTGACGGTATAAACAATCTCGTTGCCTGCGTTGTACTTAGGAAGATTAGCAAACGTATGCTCCCAGTTGTTGGCCGCATTCAGATCAAATTCACCTACCTGAACACCGTCTGCGTAAAGCCTGACGTGAACACTAGTAGGACGCAGGCCCTGAGCGTTCTCATCGTCCACCCAAGCCTTCTTAACTGGAATGTTAATACGCTCTGGGGTATGAGAGTTGGTAATCTCGTAGCCGTTGATGTTGGCCGTATAGCCTGTTACTGCATCCTCAGAAACGGTGTAGGTAATCACTGTGTTGCCGTTGAACTTAGGCAGGTCAGAGAAGGTGTACTCCCAGTTGTCGGCAGCGGTAACAGTCTTGTGCTGAACCTCAACACCATCTGCAAGAAGTCTGACAACAATGGAAGTAGGGCGCTTACCGTCGTTGTTGTTAGAGTCGTCCCAGAGCTTCTTGCCAGAGACGGAGACCTTCTCCTGCTGCAGTTGGTTGGTCACACTCAGTGCAACGGAATCGTTTGGTGAGTTCTCATCCGCCTGACCAGAAGTAGCGGTGACCTTGTACTTCTTACCGTTGTAAGTGACCATGCCATTAGCGTCTGTGCCTACCTCTTCAAGAGTGTAGACGATAGGAGTCTTTGTGCTGGTACCATCGTTGTGAGTTTCAACGGTGTACTTACGAAGATGCGTGAACGAAGCAGTCCAGTTATTGGCTGCGGTAAGGTCAAGCGTCTTACCGGTATCAACGCCGTCGGCAAGAAGCTTTACGATAATGGAGGTAGCATCTGGCTGAGCAATTGCGTTGCCGTCAGCATCAAGCCACTTCTTCTCTACCTTAACATCCATGATGTCAACAAGCTGGTTTGCGACCTTCTCGGTACGACGCATAGCAGCTTCGTTGTTGTAGATAACGCTCATGTCGTTGTATGCAAGAGCCTCGGAGAGGTTTGGATCATACAGTGGTGCCTTCATGGTAAGAACCGCAGACAGAACGGTGTATGGAGGCAAAATAGTGCCACCCTTACCAACAATCTTGATTGCCGTTACCTTGGTGTAGTCAGTTGGAGTCTTAGTCCATTCTGGGCTGTTAATCTCGTTGATATCGTTCTGAGCTGGGTGTTCATCGGTGCGATAGTAAATATCGTACTGGGAGCTGACGTCAGTTGAGCCAATCTTCAGTTCAATAGGACCCTGAAGTGTATTGCTGAAAGCAGAGTTTCTGCCGTCGCCCACATATGGCAACACGTCGTACATAAGAATCTTATTCATTGGCGTGTTGTAGTAGTTACGAATGCTCAGACGATACTGGAACAATCCGCTGGTATCAGTGACGCCGCCAAAGTCAGTCATGATAGTAGCCGAGGTAAATGCCCTACCGTAGAATGCACCGCCGCCAGCAATATTTGGCTCAAGGCTACGGATGTGCTTATCAGACTGGATACTCTCAACGTTGTTGCCAAGAACCTTTGCAGTTGCCTTCAGAATAGTCTCGTCAGTGACACCATTCATATTGATGTCAAGATTATCCTGAACAAAGTTACTGGCGTTATACATACCCGAGAAGTCATCTGGTGTGCCGTGAGTCCAGTTTGTGGCGTAGAAGTAGACGTCATTATTGTTGTTCAGAACGTCATTCTCGGCCTTAGAAGGAATGATGTCGTCGTTGATTACCAGGTTCCTAATCTCATAACTCATGGTTCCATACTGATACACGTATCCGGATGGAAGGGTAATCTTGATTGCATTGCGTCCAGTCTCGTTATAGTTCCTGATGTACTCAACCTTCTCAGGCTGCAGTGAGTCAGCAATTGGTGAAACAGAGGTGTTCTCGTCATAAGAAACGCCCGTAGGGAGAAGATCGACGAAGGTTGGATTCTTCAGGTAACGAGCAGGTGAAAGCTCTGTCAGCGCAAAGCCCACGCGAGCACTAAAGCGCTCGTTAGGCATACCAACACGCTGGTACCAAGAGGACTTGGACAGCCAGACCTTCTCGCTAAATGGAGTAAAGCGAGTATCCCAATTTGCGGAGAAGTTCATTGGGGTCTTGGTGCCGTCGGTATTAACTTTGTTGGCGTTGACCTTGATGATGTTGGTAATTGGCCTATCGCTGTAAACCTCGCCAAATGGATTCATGAACATCATCTGGATGTTGAAATCAATGTTGCTGGTTGGCTGCAGGGTTACGTTCTTGAAGTAAATACCAATCTTCCTGTACTGAGGAGACACAGCGGAAGCATTAGATGGATCAAGCGTACCCTGGTTGATCTGGTCCAGATAGGACTGTAGCTGCTGCTGGCTTGCCGAGTTCATGTCAGCACGGTAAAGCCAGTTTGCACCGTTAGTCCTGGTAGGAATGATGTCGTAGCTGCCATCTGCCTTGTAGCCACGGACCTCAATCTGGTCCATGTTAAGTCCAACTCGCTGGCCAACTGCAACAAGATTGCCGGTCAGTGCGGTCATAAAGAGGCGGTTGTCAGTGTTGGCAACATCCTCGATGAACTCGATGTCGGTGAGTGGGGTGTCTAGCTTGTTGACCAGCTTGATGGTGTAGTCAAGCTTCCTAACAGCAAGACCGTTCTTGTCGTACTGGATGGTAACGGGACCGCGCTTGCTAAGCATGCCGTTGCCGCTGAAATCATTACCAGCAAGGCGGAACTGCTTAGAGTCGTCATCAAAGTTGTGCTCGTTGCCAGGAACCTGACCAACGGTCTCTTCTGCAGTGCTTGGGTTGTAAGGAATACCCTGAACTGTTGCAGTGTTGTTGAAGATCACGCGATTAGTGCCGTTGAGGTAGCGAGCGCCCGGGAAGGAAAGCTTGAGCTGGGAATATGCAGGAAGGTTATCTCTAATGTAGTCGTTGAGAATGGTGGTTCCTGCAGGAATATCAAATTTGAGGGTTACGGTACGTCCATCTGGGCTGAGCGTCCAGTTAGGGTTCTTAGCTGGGTCAAAGTGAGCGGTAACGGTCTGACCTGCTGCGTTTACGTATGTAGGAAGGGTATCAGTAATGATGATGGAGCGATAAGCACGATAGTACTGGTAAAGCCTAAAGCTGAAGATGACGTCTGAAGTTTTATCGTTGGAAAGAGCGGACGAATCACCTGGGGCGTTAATACCACCGTACAGGAGCTGATCGTTGGTTTCTTCACCTGCAACCTGCTTCATAAGCCAAGGCTTGTCGTAGGTGATGGAGTATGTCTGATCAGGCATGTTAGCAAGCTCGGTGCCGTCTGCATTGTACACACGAACAACTGGTTTGAGCTGGAAATCTGCTGGGGTAACCATGTCTCTGAAGCTCATAACATAAGGGAGCTCCAGCTTAACGGTGGTATCGATAGTATTGAGGTACAGGCGCTTAATGGTCCTGCCATCAGGGGTAACGATGGTCTCCTCGCGCTTGATGATAGGCTGTGTAGCTGCTGCTGGAGTAGCAAAGTTATCAAGGTAGGTATTAGGGAGTAATGTTGTTGGTGTTGTTGACATCCGTAGCGGACTGCTTGGTGTTTACCTCGATCTCCAGGTAAAGACCGTCGATTGGCCTATGGAGGCCGGTTGCGTCAATCTCGATACCTGTGGAGATATTTGCATTGCCTTTAACAGTTGTAGGTGAAGTTGGCTTGAGGTTAACAGTAAGTTCTCCGTCAGCGCCAAAATCAATGTTTTGCGATAACGGATAGGTCACTGCCTTTGCAACAGTGCTTGTACCTAAAATAATGATACCGGTAAGCATCATTACGGCTGCAAACATAGTTGCAAACGTCTTCTTAAAGTTGCTCATATCAACCCCATCTTTCCTACGTGTTTACCCCATGGAGGTACAAATACCTCCAGTAAATATAGTAACGGTTTTTGACAAAATATTTGAAGAAATATCTTGTTCTACTTAAGATTTTTATTACATCTTTGGACAAAGATGTACTTGAATAACTGAATTGTGCTCAATTAATGCTATGAAGTGCATAGATTTAATTCCATTTACTAAAGTTGCAAGTAATTACCTTTCTTATACTTAACTTTTTTCAAAAGATGCTCAAAAAATTGGCTAGCTATATGCATCAGCCAAGAGTCAATTACCAATCAGAGTTTGAAAAATGAGACTGAAATAAAGTCATATCAACAATAAATAACAAGTGTGAAGCATACATAATCAAAGTAACTTCACAGTTTTTCTTCGCTTATGAGGTCGGGAGCGGTCTTCAGCGAGCTGCCAAAACTGTAGGGTTTCTCGCCAAAATGTTGTGGATACAACAAATGACCGTAACAAACAAACGTAAAATAGAGTTACTGCTAAGCAATCTGCAGATAAAATTAAACAAACTGCTGTTAGACACTATAGGAGAGTCGTGTCAGAACGAGCCTACATTTCCAGATCAACTCACTTGATGGGCGCGACTATCACCATTTCTTTATTGCCACCCTCCAATGATTCGCAGGAAGAGTACACTGCAGAACAGCTACTTGACGATGTCTTTGAACTCCTTAACATCTATAACCAGCGGTTTAACGCAAATGACGCCAATTCCGAGCTTATGCAGGTCAATCATGCAGCAGGCAAACATCCTGTCCCCGTTGACCCCGAGCTGTTTGAGCTCATTCAGATTGGCAAAGAACAAAGCATTATACCTGCAAGTCATTTAAACATTTCACTTGGCCCCTTGGTACAAGCATGGCGAATCGGCTTTGCTGACGCGCGCATTCCAAATAACGCCGAGGTCGCGCACGCGCTGTCGCTTACCGATCCACAGCTCATTGAATTAGACCCTCTGAGCTGCACCGTGTTTCTCGCCAAAGAGGGCATGAAGCTGGACCTGGGGTGCTTGGCCAAAGGCTACATTGCCGACAAAATTGCAGATTATCTGGAAAGTCAGCACGTCACTTCTGCCCTTATTAACCTTGGCGGTAACATTAAGACAATTGGAAACAATGCCCTTGCGGATAGGCCGTGGCAGATTGGCATCCAGAATCCGCGACAACCGCGAGGCACCAACCTTGCGGTGCTGCCTATTTGCAACCAGTCCGTGGTGACCTCCGGTACCTACGAAAGGAAATTGCAGGTAAACGAGCACACCTATCACCACATTCTTGACCGCAAGACAGGCTATCCAGTTGACACGCAACTTGCGAGCATCACGATTATCTCGGACAACTCGCTTGATGGAGAAATTTGGACCACGCGCCTTTATGGCGAGAAACCCCGTCAGCTTCTTGCCCGAGTGGAACAAGAAAAAGGCATCGAGGCGCTCATAGTAACCACTGATAATCGCGTATATTATTCGTCGGGAATCTCGCCTGAGTTCCTTGCGTAATTCAGAAAGGAAGTTTGATGCTTAACTTTGTTGGCCTTATTGGCACCAATTCAAAAGAGTCAAATAACCGAAGACTGCTGCAGTTTATGCAGAAGCATTTTGCCGAAAAAGCCGCCATTGAGCTGGTGGAGATTGACAACATTCCCCTGTTCAACAAACCCGCAAAAAAATGAAGGTCCCCGAGGTTGTCTCAGAGCTTGCAAAGAAAAATTGAGGGCCGCCGACGGCGTCATCATCGCAACACCAGAGTACGACCACTCCATTCCAGCGGTCCTGCAAAACGCGCTTGCTTGGCTGTCCTACGGCATCTTTCCTATGGTCAACAAGCCAGTCATGATTGTCGGCGCATCCCTGGGCACGCTCGGATCTTCTCGTGCGCAACTGCAGCTCCGCCAAATTCTGGACGCTCCCGAGCTCAAAGCCGCAATCATGCCAGGTTCCGAGTTCCTTCTTGGCCGAGCCCAGCAGGCATTTGACGAGAAGGGCAGCTTGAAGGACAAAGCTACCGTCAAGAAGCTTGACCTGCTTTTTGACGATTTCCGTCTGTTTGTGAAACTCAACGAAAAAAATGGCCGCATCGCGCGAACTTCTCCGCAAAGAGGCCGAGAACTTTGACTGGGAAAACCTGTAGGCCTGGAAGGAACTACTACTATGAAATTTGTCGGAATCGTCGGTTCAAATGCGGAGATTTCCTATAACCGAAAGCTTCTGCACTTCATCAAAAAGCACTTTGCCAAGCAGTTTGAGCTTGAGATCCTTGAGATTGATAACATTCCTCTGTTCAACCAGGACCTCAAGTGGGACGAAAACTTCCAGCTCCGCCTGCTGTACAACAAGATTACCCGCGCTGATGGCGTCATTATTTCTACGCCCGAGCACAACCACACCATCTCACCTGCACTGAAGAGTGTCATCGAGTGGCTCTCCTACGACGTGCATCCATTTGAGAACAAGCCTGTCATGATTGTCGGCGCTTCTTACTACGACCAGGGAACTTCTCGCGCGCAAGTTCATCTGCGCAAGATTATGGATGCTCCGGGCGTAAACGCATACGTTTTGCCTGGTAACGAGTTCCTTCTTGGAAAGGCCAAGCAGGCTTTCGACGAGGACGGCAACATTATCGACGAGCGCACCGTCGGCTTCCTGGGCCTTTGCCTGGATAACTTTGTCAAATACGTAGAGGTGGTCTCCAAGTTGAAGAAGCCAAAAGCCAATCGCGCCAGAGGATCTGGACGTAACCAACTCAATTTCCACCACTATCCAGGGCATTGATCCCGACGATCCTGATTGGGTCGAGAAGGCCGCCGAGCTTGTGGGCGCGGTCTCGGGCGACACATACGTTAAGCTTGACCACGGCATTTTGACGGTCAACCAGATTGACATGTTCCTGAAGGCAATGCCATTTGAGTTAACTTACGCGGACGACAACAACCAGTTCCTTTACTACAACAATACTCACGACAACCCAGACACTATGCTGGCAAAACGCGTTCCTGAGCAGTCGGGTGACCGTCTTTCCACAGTTCACAGCTCTCTTCCCGAGGGTCGCATGAAAAACGTTGAGTTTGTCATCGGCGTGCTTCGCAACGGCGACAAAGAATACGTACGCACCATTGTCCCAGGTACACCAGCCGACATCATCAACACCCATAACTACCAGGCAATGTACTACCCCGATGGCTCGTATGCGGGCATCAACGAGATCGTCTTCAACTTCAAGCCATGGTTGGATTGGTATCTGCAAACCACAGGTCAGCGCCTCGTAAGCGCTAGCGGCGCAGTTGTTCCGCCAGCTGGCGCTCCCGCCCCTGCCGCTGGTGCTCCCGCACCAAGCGCAGGCGTAGATGCTACCTCGGGTGCAAGCGCTTAACGTGCAGCTACGCGCGACCGCGACGCGCGGACGCGACGCACTTGACGCGCCTACGTGCCTACCTGCGTCTACGTGCGAGCAAGCGCAATGATGCACAACTGGAGTGATACACTTCCCTCGCCTTCCAGAAACAGACCTCTGGAAGGCGAGTTTTTTGTGTTAAGTTACAAAATTCCTTTTCCCGCTAGAGATGTATTCAATTCTATGAATATCTATACTCAAATATTCAATTTTACGTATCATCCAATTTTTCGGAGCAAAATTTAAGGGGCTAAAAAGGTAAAAACCCGTTTAGTTGGAGATCAAAACTTTAAAAAAATCAAATTTCAGCTCCAACTAAGACGATTTTTTTACCACCGTTGCAATTTTTTTATCTGCGAAAACACGATATGCAGAAAAAAATGAAACTCCAACTAAACGCATTTTTTTACCACTTTGGCGAAAATCAACACTCGGCATTACTGGACACGCCTCAATCAACTGGGCATCCTTCGGTTCACAATACATCGCTTGGCTTACCGGATACCTTCAAGCACTACCGAAGCCATCTAACGTTGTCCAACAACACCCGGCAGCTGCTACCCTTCAAACTTGTTGATCTTTCGATCGTAAGTGAGCAGGCCGTTTACCTCTTCCTCAACGTCAGATACCTGGGTGTAAATGTATCCCGCAAGGCCTTCAACCTGCAGCGATTCCGCCTCTGTAAGCAACTTTTTGACAGCCACTCGCCAATCCTCAACCGTGGCAAAATCTCCGTACCCATATGAGTGGTCAAGTGACGTATGACCTGGTGTCATCTGCGCAAGACCACCAAACTCAGAGATTATTGCCGCTCGATTCCCCCGTTGTTTCCCGCTCCAACCTGCGCGAAGTGGACGGAAGTAATTGTGAATGCTCAGAAAATCACCACAGCCCTGGTCATACCAACCGCTTGTCGCATCGATTGGACGTGTTGCATCCAAGGCGCGAACAGCCTCAGTAGCAGCTCGTGCATCAAACTGTCCCCAACCCTCGTTAAAGAGCGTCCAAAATCCAATCGAAGGATGCCCATCCAGGAGCTTGACCATTTCCTGACAAGTTTCTGTCCACTCCTTGCGATAGCCCTCTTCACCTGAGGATAAAGCCCCGTGATGACTTGGAGTTGTGTCGTCGAATCGACCCCAGGTAAAGCTGAACAGCGTCGGCTTTTGACTCGTGTGCCAGGGACTATACGCGCTACCTCCCGAAACGCAATCCTGCCAAACAAGCATGCCAATACGATCGCAGTGGTAGTACCAGCGTTCGCTTTCAATCTTGATATGCTTTCGCAGTGTATTGAAACCAGCCGACTTCATGGCCTCTACGTCATATACCAGCGCATCGTCGGACGGCGCCGTCAGTAATCCGTCAGACCAATAGCCCTGATCCAGCACGCCACGCACAAAATATGGCGCCCTGTTCAAGTGAACCCTTGGCACGCCAACCTCATCAGGCTTCACCTCAACAGTACGAAACGCGCAATAGCTCCGAACAAAATCGACCGCTACACCATCCCGCCAAAGTGTTGCCTCCACGAAATAGAGGTACGGTCTCTCCGGAGACCACAACTGCGGTTTGTCTACCTGTAGTTCCTCGCAAATTTCTCCTGCTTCGCTCACCGGAAGCCTGGCGAGAAGAACGTCTTGCCCAAGCTCATCCTTGAGCGCCAACTCCAGCTCCAGTGCCTCCGACTGCAAGCTTGCCTGCCCGCTTACCTGTACGTTCGTCTTAACTTCAAGCACGCCGTACATGTCGCCCTTCAACGTTAGCGACTCAAGATGAGCTGCAGAAACAACTTCATACCAAACGCTCTGCCAAATGCCACTTTGAGCGGTGTACCAAATGTCGCCACGAGAAAGTCGCTGTTTACCCTCGCAGTTGAGAGCCAGCGTCACTTGGATCCCAAACGCAAAGCACAAGCTCAGCGGTGGTCCCACTCTTCGCCGCGTCCGCCACCTTCGCCGCGTCCGCCACCTTCGCCGCACTCTCATCCGCACCTGCCGCCTCGGCCGAGCCAAAGCAGATCCGTGATGTCAAACGAAAACGGCAGGTAACCGCCAACATGTTTACCGACAAGCTTGTCATTAACAAAACACGCACACATCCAGTCGACCGCACCAAAATGCAGAATAAGTCGCTGGTCATCGACCAGTTTTGGCAAGTCAATTTTACGTTTGTACCACAAAAGCTCATGCGGACGCACCGTACGACCAACACCAGAGAGCGGAGCTTCTGGCGAAAACGGCACCACAATCTGCCCGTCCCAACGGGAAGGAATCTCCTGTTGCGCAAGGGTCTCTGCATCTACCTCGCCATCTACCGACGCAATCGCATACTCCCACACGCCGTTCAACATCACGTAATTGTCGCGCTTCATGCGAGGACGCGGATGCTCAGGCAACATATTCGACGCATCAAGCGCCTCTCCCCAAACAGTCGTCAGAGGATTCAACGTCTCCTCCGTATGCTTTTTGGGCGCACTTGCCAAAACACGACGAATATCCAGCATCGCATCTCTCGTTTCTCATGAAGCAGCAGGTACAAGCACTGACAAACTGGCGTGACGTATATAGAACAGGCGCGACACAAGCATGTCTCGCGGACGTATGTATATCATAGCCGCTTCGTAAAAGTATTTATATAGCGAGAAAATCAAATAAGCCCCAGTTCACCTATGGAACTGGGGCTCGGATAAAAGCAAATGGTCACGTTTATATTCACGTTAAACGTTAGCGCTTAGGAAACCATGGAATGCAGCGATTAACGCGTTTACAGTACTCTTTGTACTCATCGCCAAACTGCTCGAGAAGCCACTTCTCCTCCGTTGCCTGCATCATCACAGTTAAAAGCGCCCAAAACACAAGAGGTAGTGGTAGCAGATAAAGGTTACTAGAGAGCAACGTTGCACCTGACATGACAAACGCAAATGCGGAGTAGATTGGGTTTCTGACCAGTGCGTATACACCGGTTGTTACCAGCTGATTTGCGATGATTTTCTCGCGAAGTTTTTCTTTGATAGCAGCGGAAACCCAAAGCCAAATACCTACAATCAGAAAAGCCGTACCCACAGCGTGCATCACGCCAACCGTTGCTCGAATACGCAGATACGGAAGAAAACCCAGCTTGGACAGGGTGATGCACGCAACCGTCAGCGCTGTGATGGCAATCACGTAAGCGGGGCCAACACCAAGTACCGGAAGATGATCCTTCTTCTCGTTCTGAGCAGGCATGGGTTAAACTCCGTTCGATTAGCATTTTGTTAGCTATAGCTAACTACACCATAAAGTTTACACCTAAACTACACTTTGACGTGAGGATTTTTGTACTGACCATGTCTGTTCGTTGCTCCCTTACCATACTGAATAGCAAACGTAGGACAATGATGTAGGCAACGAAGACATGCGGCGCACTGATCTTTAATCCACACAGGTCTCTTATCCTTCATCTGAATGGCCTGAACTGGGCACTTTCGTGCGCAAAGACTACATCCGATGCACTTATCTGAAACCGAGAAGTGCTGTGTCTTTCTCTCGTCGTTATACATGGGATCCATAAAAAGTCTAACTGCATACGGAACAACACCCTGCATATGATTACCAACAGCACGCTCTTTGATGCCGGTTAATACGGCGTTGATATAGCTCTCGGCGTTGTCGTTAATTTGCTGGACCTTTGTCTTGTCGCTCAAATCAAAAATTGGAGTCCAGGTATCAGGCATTTTGACGCTAAAACCAGCGTTGAGCTCTAGTCCTTTGTTGGCAAGAATCTTTTTTGCGTCAACAAACGTGCAACCAGCCATTATTCCGTACGTTGTTACAATGAACGAGTACAGCGCAGAGGCACTTATGACCTGGAGATTCTGCAAAAACTCCCGAGTTGTAATGGGAAGTTCCCAGTTATAAACTGGCGTCACGATGCCAAGCATCTCATTTTCTGAGAGATTTACCTGGCCGTTTGAAACCTCAATCGAGACTGCAGTGTCATCAAACTCCGCGGCAATTCGCTCGGCAACATATTTGCAGTTGCCTGTTGCAGAAAAATACAAAATCATGTGTCCCTCTCCCGCGCGGTAGTTGTCTACCCACGCTTCCCTTGCACTAATAATAAGCTATTTCACCTGGTTAATGTCAGTTACTACCCACTATATGAGTGTCCATTACACTGGACACTCAAAACTCTTTTCAAGCCTATGATTATTCAACGATGAGAAATAAATTACCTGTTCAAACAGCTGATTTTTTCTCTAACATCTCTGAAAGGAACGCACCATGAAACGAACGATTGACGTATCAACAAACCTGAGCACGCAAGTTGCGCCTGACACTATTGACGTAGACATCACTGTTCAAGGAACTTCCAAAATCCGCGAAGACTGCACAGCCAAATATAATGTGCTGCTTCAAACAATCAAAGATGCGATAGAGAAAAATGGGCTACCTGCTTCAATTCTAAAAACAACAACTATTCAGTATCTGGTCACGAGGAAAACCGGTACAAAAAAGATGATGAGGGTGACTATTATGTCGCTGAGAAAAAACTTCTAGGGTATGATTTCCGCGCTAAACTATCCATCAAACAGCAGCTTGAAGAAGATCTTGTCGAGAAAATCTGGAAAGCACTCAGTTCATGTGGTGATGAAGTGACCTTTTCAGTTGAATTCTCGATAGCACATAACGACACCATTAAAGACAACCTATCTGTAGATGCTATTGTTGCCTGTCATCAAAAAGCAAATCTTCTTGCTAAGGCTGCCGGAGCAAAGGTGGTTGGGCTTAAGCATGCAGACTACGACTTTAACAGGAGAGAACTAGCGTATAAAGCCCGCGATCATATGGCTTTTTATGATTCTGATTGTGGAAACCAAGTTCCTACATTTGATTCATCAGACATAGACATCTGTTGCTATGTCAGCACCTCATGGGAAATCGAACTACTCCCACCAGATGATCTGCTGTAGCTGCACAATCCACCGCACTTCAAAGGGTTTCTCGCCTGGCGAGAAACCCTACTAGTAGCAGGCTATTTTCACTTGCAGGTTTTTCACGGATGCAGTTCATTTACTTTCAGCAAGCGGTCACTGAACGCACCCCGTTTACTGGTAGCGAAGCGACTCAACAGGATTGAGCTTTGAGGCTCGACGAGCGGGCCAATACCCAAAGATCAAGCCGATGCCAATGCAGATTCCCGAGGTAATCATCACGATGTTTGGGGTGATGATGGGCGTGATACCAGTTTCAAGCTGTATCATGCTGCCAAACGAGCCGGCCAGGCCCCATGCTCCGGCGTAACCCAGGGCAATGCCAATCACACCGCCCATAATGCAAATCAAAATGGACTCGCATAAGAACTGCTTGGTGATGTCGGACGCGCGAGCGCCAAGAGCTTTACGCAGGCCAATCTCCCTAATGCGCTCCGTCACGTTGGTAAGCATCATGTTCATAATGCCAATGCCGCCAACCAGAAGCGAGATACTTGCCGTGGCGGTAACCAGGACCTGGAACGACATGAGCGTGGCATTCATCTGCTCAATAATGGACGAGAGCGTCATAACTGTCACACGATCTTCTGCCTGCGCGGAAGGAATGTTAAACCAGTCCAACAACCAGGACTTTGTTTCATCCGCAAGCGCCTTCATGTCAACGTTTTCGCGAGCGTAACCAAAGACCTGGCTGATAGTTTTGGTGCCCGTCAGGCGCGCTGAATACGTGGAATATGGTATATAGGCCAGCAGCGTATCGCCTTGCCCGCCCCCATTTGGGCCACTGTCAACCACGCCCACAATGGTGTAGCTGTCGTTGTTGATGCGAACAACCTGTCCAATGGATGCATCTGCACTACCAAAGAGCTTCTCGGCAGACAATTTGTCGAGAAGAACGTTTCTAGATGTGTCATCTACGTCGGACTTTGTGAAGAGCGAGCCCGCGGATGCCTTGAGGCCCATGACGGTAAAGTAGTCGGACGTGCAGCCGATGATTCGCGCGTCAAACTGCTTCTCGGCCGAGTTGACGCGGGCCATGGTGGAGTCGATGCCGGTCACAAGCTCGTAGCCAGGTACACTGAGCTGCAGCATGTCAAGATCTTGCTGTGTGACCTCGCGGTCTGGCCATGCGTAGAT
Organism: uncultured Atopobium sp.; assembly: GCA_916438965.1. Classification (GTDB taxonomy): domain Bacteria; phylum Actinomycetota; class Coriobacteriia; order Coriobacteriales; family Atopobiaceae; genus Lancefieldella. The sequence continues at coordinate 1,139,822 of CAKAGI010000001.1, forward strand.
CATGACCATGCGCGACTGATTGAGGCCCAGCGAGCTGACCAGCGAATACTTGATGCCGTCGATAAGCGCCGTCATGGCGATAACCGCGCTGATGCCAATAACAATACCCAGCACCGTCAACAAGCTGCGGCCACGGTTGGCGTTGAGCGCAGACAGGGTTTCTCGCAGTAGATCCATCAGCCTCATAGCGCGATACCTCCCGTCGCGGTATGCGCATCCGGTGCAGCATGTGCGCCCATCGCGGCATGTGCGCCTGTCACGGGGTGTACGCCCGTCGCGGACTGTGCGGCGTGTTGCCTCACAAACTCCTTTTCCTGCTCGTCTGTGAGCAGGCGGCCGTCACGAATGTGTACCACGCGGTCAGCCCAAAAGGCAGTCTCGGGGTCATGTGTAATCAGCACGATTGTTTTTGCCGCGCTCCTGCATGGACTTGAACGTGTTGAGTACCATCTCACTTGTTGCAGAGTCTAGGTTGCCTGTTGGCTCATCGGCAAAAAAATAACCGCCGGGTCGTTTACCAGCGCACGAGCAATAGCTACGCGCTGCACCTGACCTCCGGAAAGCTCATTTTGACTTGTGCTCGTAGTACTCCTCAGGCAGACCAACAGAACGCAGCGCCTTCCAAGCACGCAGCTCTCGCTCTTTTGCGGGAATGTCCGAGTAGATGAGCGGCAACATAACGTTTCGCAGCACCGTAGTGCGCGGCAGTAGGTTAAACGACTGGAAGACAAAGCCCAGACGCGTGGCGCGAATCTCCGCTAGATCATCATCAGAAAGATCTGCAACCTCAAGTCCCTCGAGCTTGTACGAACCAGCAGTAGGCGTATCCAGGCAGCCCAAAATGTTCATCAGGGTTGATTTGCCCGAGCCTGACGGACCCATGATGCAGAGAAACTCACCCTTCTCCACAGTCAAAGAAACACCCCGTAGAGCGTGCGTCAAACCTGCAGCCGTCTCATAAATGCGATGCAGCTTATGTACCTCAATTACCTTGGACATACGCGTCGCCTACTTGGAATCTTTGGAGCCTGTTGCGTCATTCGCCGAGCCGGACGTTGCGCCTGCCGGAGCGTCCATAGCCGCGCCCTGAGATGGACCGCCAGCGCCACCGCCAATCATCACCTCAGTGCCATCCTCAATACCGGCGCCCTCGATGACGGCCGTCGTAGAACTTTTGTGCCTTTACGGTCACCGATACGCGCTTTACCTGAGGATAGCCCTTCTCGTCACGAGAAGTAACAACATTGACGTAAGCACCATCGCCATCGTCCATGACAGCAACAAGGGGTACGGTCAGTACGTTATCCATGTGCTGAATCATAATGTCCACGTTAGCAGTCATACCCGGCTTGATGGATGCATCGGGACTGCTAATGAGCAGGTCAACGGTGTAAGAAACAATGGAGCGACCAGGGCTATCGTAACTTGCACCTGCGTCGGCACCGTTGGACGAAACAGCAGAAACGTGAGTAACCACTGCATCGCAATACAGTCTCGCAGAGCTGTAAAGCTGACCTGCGCCTTCTGGTCAACGGCAATGCGGGAAATGTCCACCTCGTTGATCTGGACGTTCACCTTCATCTGGGAAAGGTCCGCGATAGTAATCAGAGGACCGGCATTGCCAGCACCTGGTGCAGACGAGCCAACCGAAGCGCCGTTCACCGCGTTCATCACAATAACCGTTCCGTCACAAGGAGCGGTGACTACACGCTTGTCTGCCTTGGCAATTGCATCGTTGTAAGCAGATCGTGCCTCCTCAAGCGCAATCTGAGCGCTCTCCAGATTTGCCTCTGCTGCTTCCACAGCAGCAGCAATAGACGCAGCATTTGCCTCCTGGCCTTCAGCACCTGCCTCTGAGACACCATTGCGAGCAGAGACCAGAGCCGAGCGAGCCTTACTGACCTCGTTCTCGGCTGCTTTTACCTGCTGAGATGCCTTACGAACAGCCTTATCCAGCTCATCGTTCTTGATGGTAAAGAGCTTGTCGCCCTTATGAACGTACGTGCCCTCAGAAACCTGAACATCCTGAATAATGCCATCTACCTCGGGAGTTACCACAGTTGACGATACAGGCTTGATGGATCCAGACGCGGAAACAGAATCGCTGAACTCGCCGCGCGTGACAAACGTAGTGCTTGGCATCACGGTAGTGTTCTGGTTCTGGCCGCCCTGGCACATAGGCAAAATAAACAATGTGACGAGAAGAACAAAGACTCCGGCGGCTATTCCTGCCTTAATAAGTTTCTTTTTACGACGAGCTTTGCGGTGACGCGCAAGACTCTCGTACGCCTCACGAGCCTCAGCATCTTCTTCGCTCTCACCTGGAGAAATGACACCAATCTGGGAGCCTAAGTTAGCCGTCTGATCAGCAACCGTTGGAAGCGTAGACGCAAAGGATGCCTGTTGATATCCCTCAGGAGGTGTGGGGATGTTGGGGTCCCAGCTCCTGTAGTGCCCGGCACACCTGTGGAGCCTGCACCGCCAGCAGTGCCCGTGCCTGCGTTGCCAGCAGCGCTTGCATTTCCCTCGTTAGCTTCTTGTTTTTGAACCGTGGTTGAAGTGAAGCATAGGTCCCTCCGAAGTCCATGCTTAAAACACGAGAAATCTCAGAAGAAATCGATTTGACCTTTTTAGTTTATATAAAATTTTTTTCAGCAGGAGTTAGCTTGCTTGAACAACTACGGCGAGCGGTATAAAAAGCAGCGGTCTGTGTCAGCGAGCTACTCAAACACAAACGCGCAACCACCGTAACTGTCCAACGTGTTTCTCGCCCCTATTGCACCACAAGCTCAAAGTTGTCATTTGATCGCTGAATGCTCCATTTTATCGATGTAGCGGAATCAACCAGCGAGAGATCATGTGAGACCAACAATAAAGCTCCTGGATATTCAGACAGTAAACGTTCAAGCGCTACGGTTGAACCAAGGTCCAAATAGTTAGTTGGCTCGTCCACTACGATAAGCTCTGGTGATTCGAGCATTCCCTGCGCAAGCATAAAGCTTTCTCATTTCACCTGGACTGGTTGACTCACCTGCAAGAATAAAAATCAGGATCGGAATTAAGTTGTGCCACAATAGACAACACTCTTCCACGCTGGGAGTTTGATAGCCCTTTGATTTTTCTTACTGTCTCTGTTTTTTGCAGTTCAGTTGGCTCTTGAGGAATATATAACATCCGCACATCGTCAGAAATACTTGAAATAATTTTCTTTATCAGCGTTGTTTTACCACAGCCATTATCACCAACAATGCCAATATGATCCGTATTACCAATAAATAGCGGTGGGGTTTGTAGGCAGCTCTCTCCCATAAGAATGTTATTAGGTTCCATCCTCAACAGAACTTTTCTCTTACTTGCTTCACTATCCAACCAGATATTGGAATCATATTGTTTTCCAACCTGAATACCTGTGGCTTTACCCGTTGCCTTCTCAAGTCTATCCCACATGCGAGTAGCCAGCTTTCCCGCTTTGCCATCTTGACCTGTGACTATATAACCTCGCTTTTTTGCACGAGCATCACTGTCATGCTTATCAATGTTTCTTCCACTTTTGCGCGCCTGAACTCTAGAAGCCTCTTCTCTACGTCGCTGGGTTTCTCGCTCAAGGCGAGTCTTCTCTTTTTGCGCCGCTTCCTTTGCGTGTAATGCGCTAGAGCGTTCAAGCTCTACCTGTGATGATGCCTGAGAATAATTACCAGATTTCATGTTTGCCGTGCCGTTAGCTACAAACAAACATTGAGTGCAGAGCTTGTCCAGCAACTCCCTATCATGTGAAATAAGCACCCCGATACCCTTGAACTGCGATAAAGCCGCAAAAAGAGCATGCTTTGTTGACACATCCACATGATTAGTGGGCTCATCTAGCACAAGAACGTCAGGTGATGCCCATAAAGCACACGCTACCTGGAGTCGTTTCTGCTGACCACACGAAAGCGTTTCAAAACGCCAAGGCCAATCATCCTCCAACGAAAGCTCTCGCCTCAGCTTAATGGCCACATCATCATAGGCAACCGCAAAATCAAAAAGAGTAGCTGGGGCCTCCGTTGCATTTTGAGCACAATATACCGAGAAAAACGATGGGCTTATAACTCCCCTGTCAGGTTGCAAGAGACCACATACGATATGTGCGAGGGTTGTTTTACCAAATCCGTTATTACCAACAAGGCCGGTCCATCCTTGTGGAAGCACAATAGTCACATCATGTAAGGTGGGCTCTACCGATGACGGATAGGTATATTCAATATTTGAAAGATTAAGCTGCATGATACCTCGGTTCTGCCGAAGACCACGCGGAGTAGCATGCGATTATACACAGGTAAATGGCGGTAAATTAAGACATGATTAAGCAATACTACACCCGCGGTAGTGTCGTCAGCGACGTTACGTAAATTCGGGCTTTATGAGTATCGCTAGTTATTCATGCACCTAATCCCTTCTCTTGCCAGTGCTTGCCAAAGGCTCCGGCAATTCAATTGAACTTATAGTAGCTCGGAAGACTCTCGATAACAAGATACAGCCGTACGATACAAACGGGACATAATGATACAAATGGGCTATTGACTGAGTTTCTGTGTGTCTATCCTTTATAAGTTAGATAGAGCTAACCGAAAGGAGACGCATTATGTCTGAAACACCCTCAGTCAAGAAAAAAGGGTTGCAACCGAAGGACCTTATAAACATCGGTATCTTCACCGCTCTCTACTTCATAATCATCATGGCTGTGGCAATGCTGGGCTACGTTCCTATATTCATTCCATTGCTCTCCGTCATCTGCCCGCTTATCGGAGGCATTCCGTACATGCTCTACATCACAAAAGTAAGGCATTTCGGAATGGTCTTTATCATGGGAACCATCCTCGGCATCCTTATGGGTCTTGGCGGTATGGGCATATATGCCTTTATCACAGGACCAGTATGTGGTCTTCTCGCCGACCTTGTCCTCAGAAGCGGTAACTATAACAGCGCAGGGCGCGCCATAATTTCACACGGAGTACTGAGCGTTTGGTTGATAGGTAACTATATTCCCATCGTCATGAATCGCGTGAGCTATTTCGCAGGTATCGCCTCTGGCTACGGACAGGGAATATGCCGACGCGCTCTCTAGCTACATCCCTGACTGGAGTCTTCTGCCTCTTGCTCTTGCTGCATTTGTCGCAGGGTGTATCGGAGCCGTCATTGGCAAGAAACTTCTCCAGAAGCACTTCGAACGAGCCGGCATCGCATAATGAAACAGGGGCTGTTCCTCTCAACTGCCAATAACCGAGGGCTCGTGCTTGATCCCCGTACTAAAGTGCTTGCTACACTCGTTGTCTCAACAATTATGCTTGGGTCTTATAACGCGGGGCCTCTCCTTGTGGTTAAGCCGCTGCTTATTGCAACGCCTTTCATTATGCTAGCCCTCTCTCACCATTTCCGCTCAGCAATCACCTACCTCACGCTATACGAGGCTGCAAGCGCTGTGGCAGCAATCGCGGAGTCATGCCTTACTGGAGTTGCTCTCTTTGCCACGCTAGGCATCTCGGGAATCGTAAGGCAGTTTGCCCCTGGTATTGCCATGGGAACCTGGCTAGTCACAACCACGTCAGTGAGTGAGTTCATGGCAGCATGCGACCGTATGCACATGCCTCAGGCAGTAGAAATTCCCTTTGTCGTAATGCTTCGATACTTCCCAGCGATAGCCGACGACTACCGTCAGATAGCTGCTGCTATACGCATGCGCAGCAGCAAGACGTTCAGAAACCCTATCTCCGCTATCGAGAATTGCCTGGTACCGCTGCTTGTCTCAGCAGTGCGAGGCGGTGAAGACCTCTCTGCTTCGACGCTTGTGCGAGGACTCGGTGGACCAACAGCTCGCACAAACATACACGAAGCACGCATGCGCGTACGAGACTGGATAGTAATCGCCTTTCTCGCCATGGCTACTATCTGTGCAGTGATCACGCCATTGCTCTACTACTAGGATTGAAATGATCGAGATAAAAAATGCATGCTACTGCTATCAGGCAATCGAGAAAAACAGTCTCTCCGAGGTCAACCTTAACGTAGCCCCTGGTGAAGTAGTCTGCTTGACGGGTGCCTCAGGATCTGGAAAGACAACCCTAGCAAGGCTCGTCAATGGCCTCATCCCCCATTATTATGAGGGGAAACTCTCGGGGAAGATTGAGGTCTGTGGTCTTACACCTTCCAACCACGAGCTTTGGGAACTGGCGCCAAAGGTTGGGTCAGTCTTCCAGAATCCTAAGACTCAATTTTTCTGTTTGGATACAACCGGTGAACTCGCATTTGCATGTGAGAATCAAGGAATAACACCTGACAAGATACGCACACGCTTAAAGGACGTCGCCAACGCGCTTGAGCTCACAGATCTTATCGACCGCAGCTGCCTCTCACTTTCTGGTGGAGAAAAACAACGCGTTGCCTGTGGCTCGGCCACTATGCTTGACCCAGATGTTCTTGTCCTTGATGAGCCGTCCTCCAACCTTGACTTTGCTTCCATAGGACTTCTCCGAAAGATTGTTGCAAAATGGAAAGCTGAGGGCCGCACTGTGCTCATCTCCGAGCATCGACTCCATTGGTTGGAGGGCATCGCCGATCGCATTATTGTGATGCGCTCAGGCAGCGTGGAACGCGAGATTGACTCAAGCAATTCTATGCATCCACTGCTGACGAGGCGCGAGCGCTTGGTCTGCGTGCACCAACCTTTGCGGCCATTGCAGCTGAACAGTGCTGCGCACGATGCGAGAAGAACGAGTTTGTAGAAATACGGGATATGAGCTATCACTACCCACAGTCGAGCCGCGGTATCAACGTTTCTCACATCGCTTTCAGGCGAGGAGGTGTCACCGCCATCATCGGAAGCAATGGTGCTGGAAAGTCTACCTTTGCACGCTGTATCTGCGGTCTTGTGAGCGGTTGCAAAGGGACCAAAGATGTTGGAGAAGGTCCCAGCCCATTCTCAAGCAGACCAAAGAACGGCTCCTTGGTTATGCAGGACGTGAGCCATCAACTCTTCCGAGAGAGCGTATTTGATGAGGTACTCGACTCCACGAGTCATGCTGACGAGCGCCTTACCCGTACTATACTTGCATCGTTGGACTTAACTGAACTGGCACAACGCCATCCGCTGTCGCTTTCAGGAGGCCAAATGCAACGCGTTGCCCTCGCTACGGCACTTGCATCAGGTCGTGACTTACTCGTGCTTGACGAACCTACCAGTGGACTTGACCTTGCCCATATGGAACAGGTTGCTGCAAGCGTTACCGCAGCAGCGGCAGAAGGACGAGCTGTCGTGGTTGTAACACACGATCCTGAGTTCATTAGAGCATGTTGCACCGACTTTGCCCGCATGGAAGACGGATCGTTTGTAGACCAAGGCGCGCTCGATGATGCGGGCTGGTCAAAGGTACTGTCATTTTTTGAGAACACTCTTCAGAGAAACGAAGGGGATTGGAGACACGATGGACATTGCTAACTATGCTGACATGGGTGGCAACGTCCGTCGCGTGACGCACGATACAGATCATTCTGTATGGAGGGCGGAAGGTACTGACGGACAGGGCATCATGACAATGCATGACGTCATGCCTGGAATTACCCTCATGTTCAATGACTTTACAAGCGTATGGAACCTTGAATCGGGCTTTAAGCTTACCCCAGGATCACGCATGCTCTGCCTGAACTATTGTCGAGAAGGAAGAATTGAGTGGGAGTCCGGGACTGACTCATGCCTGTACCTTGACGTAGGTGATCTTGCCATTGACGATCACGCAAGACATGAAAGTCTCTTTCGGTTTCCGTTTGGACACTACCGTGGTGTCACCGTCTGTCTTGATCCCGACATAGCAGATAAATCGCTGCAATCAATGTTTCCCGAGGGCTTTCCTGTAAGTGTTAAGCAGCTCTACGAGAGGTTCTGTTCAGGCGATGAACCAAGCGTGCTCCGTAGCGGACCGTCGGTCGAGCATATTTTCTGCGAGATATATAACGCTCATGACCGCTTTAGAGATGCTTACCTAAAACTCAAGATTATGGAGCTTCTCTTGTTTCTCGGCAGTAATATTCCTGAAGGCGGACGTATTGGACAGTACGGTCTCACGCGCGCACAGGTTGATAAGGTAAAGGAAATAGAACAAGCTATAACCTCTGATCTTTCTTCCCATAAGACACTCAAAGAGCTCTCACAAAAGTTCGAGTTTCCCTATGCCAGCATGCAGCGGTGGTTCAAGGAGGTTTATGGCGCCAGTGTGCACGCATACCTCACACGCTATCGCATGGCACAAGCTGCAACCCTCCTCCGGACAACCTCCAAGCCAATTGGTGAGGTGGCATTTGAAGTCGGATATACCAATGCCTCAAAATTTGCTTCCACATTCCGTAGTGTCGTTGGCATGGCACCTGGCGATTACCGTGAAAGCGCTGGGCAAGAAAGATAATCCACCCGCATAGATACACTTGGAGCTTATCGCGACAATTGGGCTTTTTCTCATTCAACGAGTCCTGAATACAATTTGCTCATACTCGTCGTTTGGGAGGACCCATGGACCCTAGCAAAAAGAAAAAGAGCAGTTGGATACAGCGGCTTGCTTCATTTACACGCGGACAGCGTCTAAAACTTGGAGCCTCGCTGTTATGTGCTGTGGTAGGTGTTGTTGGAGGCATTGTCCCCTTTTTTGCCGCCTACAAGTTGATTGCGCTTTCAATATCAGGCACCCTTGCCATCAGTGAAGTTGGGCACTGGGCACTCATTGCCCTTCTCGGAGTGGCAGTTCAGACAATAGGCTATCTAGCCTCAACATCGACATCACACAGCGTTGCCTACCATACGCTTGAAAACTTGCGAAACGCCGCTTGCAAACATCTTGCTGCATGCTCCCTAGGCGATGTTCAATCAGCGCCTTCTGGAGCACTTAAGAAAATAATCATTGACGATATTGAGCAAATGGAGCTGCCCATTGCCCACGTTATCCCGGAATTTACCAGCAATGTGCTTCTTCTCATCTTGTGTTTTGCAATCGTGTGCTCAATTGATATCCGGCTCGCTCTCTCTATGCTCATCGCACCAGCCTTGTCAATTGTGCCCCTTTCGCTCCTTTTTAAAAACTTTGAACGAGACTATGCAGCATACTGGACAGCAAGTGAGCGCGTTAACTCAACACTCGTCGAATACATCGATGGAATCGAAGTCATCAAGACTTTCAACCAAGCCGACTCCTCGTATGCTCGCTTTCGTAATGACATCTCTGATTTTGAGAAACTAACACTTGCCTGGTATAGGTCTGCTCGCGTCCCCATGAACGCCATGTTTGCAATACTGCCAACGCTCCTTTTAGGAGTTGTACCAGTCGGATGCATTCTTGTGGCCTCGGGAAGCATCGACGTAGCCCAGATGGCTCTTGCTTGCATGCTGTCTATCGGCGCCATTGGTCCTCTCACCAAAATTACCCAGTACACAAACATGTTCAAGGAGATCGAGAAGGTAATGGACAGCGTTAGTAAGCTGTTAGAGATGAAACCCTTGCCCGAAGTCTCCTCTCCCGCACTCATCACGTCCCACGATGTCTCATTCAAGAACGTCCGATTCTCATATTCCAACGAAGAAGTGCTCCACGGAATCTCTCTTGAAGTGCCTGAAGGTACCTCGTGTGCTCTGGTGGGACCAAGTGGTTCTGGAAAGTCAACAATGGCCAAGCTCATTGCTCGATTCTGGGACGCAGGATCAGGAGCAATTTGTATTGGAAAAACTGACGTGCGCGATATACCACTTGATCAGCTAGCTGGTCTTGTAAGCTTTGTGACTCAAGACAATTTCCTCTTTGATCGAACAATCTTTGAGAACGTAAGACTCGGACGTGAGGGCGCAACTGACGCCGAGGTAGAGCGCGCGCTTGCCGCTGCGCACTGTGAAGAGTTGGCAGATAAGCTTGCAAATGGATTTGAGACCCTTTCCGGAGAAGCCGGAGGAGCTCTTTCGGGTGGAGAACGCCAGCGCATCTCTATCGCGCGCGCCTATCTGAAAGATGCACCGATTCTTGTGCTCGATGAGGCAACTGCGTTCATAGACCCCGAGAGTGAGGAGCTCATTCAACAGGCACTCTCAGAACTTGCACGTGGAAAGACGCTGATTGTAATCGCGCACAGAATCTCAACGGTGCGTAATTTTTGACAAGATAGTAGTCATGGATTCCGGAAACATCGTCGCTGAGGGAACACATACGGACCTCCTTGGTTCAAGTGATCTCTATCACCGCATGTGGGAAGCACATATCTCCAATGGAACTCATGAAGTGAGAAAGGGGTAGCGTAATGTTTAGTGCGCTTATAAAAGTGGTGCGTTGGACGGGCAACAAGAAAACGCGAATTCTCTTTGGCTTTGCATACTCTTTTTCTTATCTCACTTGTTTCTGCAGCACCCATCGCTATTGCCACTTGGGCTATGTGCGGGTTTCTCGGCTTATCAAATGGCGAGAAACCCGATCTGAAAATTGCACTTACGGCTGGACTGGCCATTATTGCTTCGATTGCGCTACGCGCTGCGCTCATGTGGTTGAGAGCACGAGCCGAAGAAACCGTAGCTGCGGAACGTTCTAACGAGGTGCGCATACGTATCGGAGAAGCGCTGAAACGCGTCCCTCTTGGTTACTTTGACAATCACCCATCAGGAGAAATTCTCTCGGCACTCACAACCGAGCTTTCATTCGTAGAAATCCACGGTATGCGCATGGTAGACATGCTTGGCAACGGATACATAACCGCAGCTGCAATGGTGGCGTTTCTCGCCTTCATGGATCTGCGGGCCTGCATCCTTGCATTGGCTGCGATTGCGGCAGCAACGGTGGTACTGGAGCTGATGTTCAAAAATTCCGCGCGTTTGTCGCCCGCACAAAATGACGCACGCGAGGATATGGCTCAAGCAACGTTGGAATACATCCACGGTATGCCTGTTGTTAGAGTTACCGTCAGGTAGATGCTGCTGTTTCAGCAGTACGCTCTGCATACGCACGTTCTAGAAATGTAAATCTCAAAACCGAGCTTGCTTTCCAGCCCTTCAACGCCTTGCTTCTCTTTGTGACACGCAGTGCTTCGATTGGCGTCATTGTTATCGTATGTATCTCTTTCCTGAACGGCACGATATCTCTTCTTAACTTCTGCACGCTAGTGATGTTCTCCTTTATGCTGTTCCAATCAATCGAGGCTTGTGGCGATGCTGCCTACGTAATTGGACACATCGGAGAAGTTATCGACCGTCTTGACACCATCGAATCCGCACCTGCAATCGATGACAATTGCAAAGCTGTAAAACTTGAGCATCACAACCTTGAGATGCATGACGTCTCATTTGCTTACGGAGATGGACCTCTTGTACTCAACGGACTGTCTCTGACTATTCCCGAGGGAACAACTGCAGCTCTTGTTGGAGGAAGTGGTTCAGGTAAGACAACTGTTGCCAAGTTGTTTGCACGTTTCTATGATGCAACAGGCGGCTCCGTACGCATAGGAGGCCACGATGTACGCGAGCTTTCTTGCGACAGTATTCTTGCAGACTTCTCTATGGTTTTCCAAGACGTCTATCTTATGGATGACACGATTGAGCGTAACATCGCTCTGAGCAGGCCAGAGGCAAAGCTCGAAGAGATTGTTGCGGCAGCTAAAGCAGCACGCTGTGATGAGTTCATAAAAGCTCTGCCCGAGGGCTATAAGACAAAAGTTGGAGAAGGTGGAGCGCGACTATCTGGAGGCGAGAGACAACGTATCTCAATTGCTCGCGCAATTCTAAAAGATGCGCCTATTGTTGTTCTCGATGAGGCAACGGCAAGTGTTGACCCAGAAAACGAAGCAGAGATTCAAGCAGCCCTTGCCCAACTCTGTAAGGGAAAAACGGTGCTTGAAATTGCGCATCGACTCTCAACAATTGAGGAAGCTGACCGGATTTTCTTCCTTAGAGATGGACGTGTTGCAGAACAGGGCACCCATGAGGACCTTATCTCGCACAGTGGCCCCTACCATGACTTTGTTGAAGCTCGCTCGCGTATTGAAGGCTGGCAGATTTCGAAGTAATGGCGAGATATATGCAAAGTTTTGGGAAATAAGCACAGATGAATGAACAATTAGAGTCACCTGCTCTACGGGTGACTCTATATTTTTCTCGAGAACGCTCTCAACAGGTTGAAGTCTATTGATCTAAACAGCACTATAACGCTAAAACGAGAAAAGCAGTTAAGCCTATTTATCACCGTACGGAATTCGGAAGTAATCCAGTGTGGCTTTGAATCTATCTTGAGCCGTAAGGCACGTATCAAGAAGATAGCCGTTCTCCTTATCCCTCTGAGAGAGCCCTTGATAATAGAAAGACTTCATATCATCAGTGATAACAAACGGAGCAACGTCATGAGCAAGGCATTCTTTAAGCATAATCAACCTGCCGACACGTCCATTGCCGTCTTGGAAGGGATGGATGCGTTCAAAACGAACATGACAATCAACAATGTCTTCAAAGGTATGAGAGCTGTTTGAGTTATAAGTCCCTAATAGCGATTTCATTTCATTAGCAACATTTTCTGGAAGCGTGGTTTCTCGCCCACCGACCTCATTTGGTAGGCGTTTGTATTCTCCAACAGCAAAACAGTCCTTTGCAGAATCCGTTGTTCCTGTTTTTAGAATACGATGAAGTTCTTTGACGATGACCTCTGTAAGAGGGTCTTTTGCGTGGTCAATCACGTAATCGATAGCGCGGAAGTGGTTCATAGTTTCTACAATGTCATCAATATGAACAGGATTTCCCTCAACACCGATAGTCGCCGTTTCAAAAATCATGCGCGTCTGATCAAGGGAGAGCTTGCTTCCCTCAATGTGATTAGAGTTATAGGTAAGCTCAACCTGGAGCTTATGGTAAATGCCACCCTTTATTTTTGAGGCCTTTTCTTCAATCAAGCACGAAAGCAGCGGACTTATTGACGATGTTTTAGCGTTTTTTCGAGAAGGTTTTACTGCATCGGCTGGAATGTTCCAAGTTTTTCCCACGAGAAAAGCGCCTGTTACGCGACCTGTTGCACAGTAATTGCGCACACTTCTCTCGGATATGCCCCAGAGCTCAGCAATCTCTGCTGCAGAAAGAAATCCCATCGAGCTTCACCCCCTATCGGCAAAAACTGATGAGATTATTATAGCAAATGGGGCTATTTTTACCGATATCGGCAATAAAACGTAAGAACCTGTCTGTGCCTCAAGTTGCACAGTTGGTTGTTAATATCATTAAAGTAATTATTTATTTCTTGTTATAGCCACGCTCGCGAGCATCATATGCCCTCGATAATTTTTTTGTTCGAGCTCATTAAGATCTTTATGTCCGCTATCGACAAGACTTAATGTTGAAATAATAAATTTATCGCCCATCTTCCAATCAGCATAGACGTCTCCGTTGCCTTGACCAGTAAAGTACTGTCTTACTCGTTCTAAAACATGAATACTATGTCCCACGAAAAATTTATCTTTAGTCAAATTGTGTAAAACAAATACTCCAGTGAAGTCGACCTTGTCTCCTTTATCTGTAAACCACATCCGCTTACTAAGAAATTCCTCAGGAGTTACATCTGAACTTTTCGACTTGAGGGTTTCCATGCGGTTATGATTTTGAATCTTTGCACGGTGTGCGAAGAAGAATTCAGCAATCATCCAGATAACAGTTACTACAATCATTGGAATGATAAGACCATTCCATAAGAGTTCATCCTCGCCAGGTCTGTATGCCTCCATAGAGCGCGTAACTCTTATTGGAAGTTTCATGTGATCCTCTGTATATCTAAAGAAAATTACCGCCATAAATACAGCCCATGCACAAAAAAGAACTTGTGATTCTTTTCTCCATTTCGACATACTTTTAGCGGCTTGTGTAAATGCATAACTATTTATAAATAGACGTGACACGACAATCTCCTATGCAACTGCGTATATAATCAACCATACCTTGAGATATTTAGTCGAAAGGAACATCTGGATGAAGCTTACTAATGAACAGTTAGATGAAATTCTTCAACAAGCAGGACTTCGACTGGTACAGCCGTATAACGCTGATGGAAAATATCGAAAGGCAGAATGGCTTTATACCTCCTGCATTGATTGTGGAACAGATGCCCATTACCGTCTCAAATATATACTTGATAAAAAAACGATATTCAAGAACCAGTCTGTAGAGCCTGCTATTGGATGGGCTGGTACGGATGGGCGGGTAACATTTATGATGAATCAGTACGGACTCTATTAAAACGAGGATATTCCCGTAAAGACCTCATCGACCAAGGTGCTATTAAATTAGAAAGAGATAAATCCTGGTCAGATGCAGAATCACTAGCAACAAAAAAATGGCTATATTCTCGTAGATTTGTTGCATGGTAAACGTCCGGGCAACGATGTATTGATTGTGAAATGCAAATCATGTGGAAGACAAACAGCTGAGCGTCCTGACGACGTGGTCTTTGGATGTAGTTGTGGCGGAAGAAAAAATGGTGGTGTCATCTTCGGCCACGAAGACAGGAGGCCCACAACTCCATTAAATCAACGTGAGATAGCCCCAAGAACTCCATCAGCACTGGGGCTCAATAAATGGTTAGCAAAAAATTCAATCAATCCAGATGAACAAATGAAAGCAAAAGAAACGGTTAACCTAATTGAAAATAGTGGAAACTGTCTACGAGAAACTAACCCTGAGCTTTCCGAAGAGTGGGTAAAACCAGCCGATGGGTCTCGCCATACTCCCGACACTATCAAAAGTGGAAGCAAGCGCAAAGTATTGTGGCGTTGTATTGCATGCGGTCATGAATGGACTGACACAGTCCGCAGCAGGGAGCTTCGAATGAATAACCGTTGTCCGCATTGTGGCAAGATTATGGGGTCACTTGCCTGGAAATATCCTGAACTTGCTAAGGAATGGAGTCCTACCAATCCCATAAGCCCTTGGAACATTAAACCTTTCAGTCAACTTGAATTCATTCCTACATGGATTTGCACAACTAATCCAAATCACACATGGACTGCAACGGTTACTTCAAGGACTAAAGGAAGAAAACCTTGTCCTTACTGCAATGAATAATGAGCTAATACTTTCTGGAATGTCATTTCCTCCTTGAATGTAAACCTTGAATGTGGAATGCGCCTCTTACCTTAGAGCAATGATTAATATCTTGAGTTTTTTTCTATGAAGATAATAGAAGTAGGTAAGCCAAAACTACAGCTATCTCCAATCATGCTTGCAATCATTGCAATGAAACCTGGGGTCTTCTCCACATACGACGCAACCGCCTAAAATAACACGACCTTCTTCAATATCACGCTCTAATTGATCATCCAGCAGTCGTAAACCCCAAAGATATTTTGCGATATTCGTACTATTACATTTAGGGCATACGGGGCTATCTGAACTCTGTTTTTCCATTAGTACTCCCATCTCACGATTTCTACTAAAAGATCACACTTTTATGGAAATACTAGTCTACGTAATGACATAAAAAATACTGTCCACTGAAATGGATAGTATTTGAGGTTGACTATTTGATGTTGAGTATTTGTAGCTTTTAGCACACAGGATTGCCGTACTCGCGCAACATAGCATCACGGTTAATAATCCATTGCTTACCATACTTGCGAGCGTCTACTCCTGGAACTATTTTGCCGTATGCAACAGCTTTACGCAGAGTAGACTCGCTTAAACCCCAGAGCTCACTAGCGTCCGAAAACGATATGAGTCCATCAAAGGGCGTCGCAACCTCTGCTCCGTTCTCCCACAACTCGTCGCAAGAGAGATCAAGGTCATCGTTCCAGATAATACCATAGCTACCTTGATCAACCTCTACGCCTCTGAACAGCGATTCGTCTTTCAGAAGCTTAAAAGCTGAAAAACTCCTCATGAGCGGAGCTACATCGTAGATTTTTGTAGTTCCGTTAGTAAACTGAACACTCAACTTTAAGTCAGCCAACGCAGAGACTTCCTTGACCTTATGAAATTTCATAGTCTGCCTCCTTTAGATGAGCGGATCGATTTTCTTAAATTCTTGCGTCTTCCCTATCTCTTTTTATTATTTAGGATATCACGATAACGTGATATCCTCCTCAACTATTTATTAAAAAACTTCTCGCATCGTAAGCGAGGAGTTAATTTAAAACTGCAACTAAAAAATACCTACTGGATCTTATTCCCACTCGATATGTCCGGGACGTGTCCCGAAAAATATAAGAACTTGTATGAACTTTAAGTTATCTTGCAATTATTGTTCTACTTTTTGTCGTAGCTATTAACTGTTTATGTCGGTTAACTCCACAAACACAGATTTTGCAGCCTTACAGCAGTCCTGAAGAGCTATTCCTTTTGCGTACGGATTTTTTCTCACATATTTTGCCCACTGCTCCAGCATAGCAACGTCACCGGCAACATCATCAAGCGTATCGGCCCAGCGATCGATGACGGCTTGACTGCTCCTTTTCTCACAAGTCGACGCCAATGCGTTTCTCAATGTTTCCATATTGATGTCATTTCTTTTGACACCCAACAGAATATGAATGTCATAGAAATCTCGGAGACGGGTATTGGTAACTCCGCGAGATATCACAGTCTCAAGTTTTTCCGCGAGTACAGTCTCGATCGGGTATGCCATGAGGTTAATCTCGCCCTCGCCAAAGAGCAGCGGATAGCTATACTCCACCGCGTCCGGCGTAATTCTATCACCAGTGGTGACATCTACTGTCAGTGGGACCAACATGGGAGCATAGCTCCCCTTAAGGTGTACGCGAATGCCTGGATAGTCATCGGTCTTGCGAATATCTTCAATTCTATCAAACTCAAACTCCCAATCGTCGTCTACCTGTACTGCCGTGATGTCACGAAAGACCCTCTCTGCAGAATCATGGGTGAGGGCGAACCCCCTGGCCGTCGTGTCCAGGTCCATGGTGGTCCTAGAGCTGACGCCAACGAGGGACGAGATGAGCACGCCGCCCTTGATGACGATGTTGTCCCTCCATGTCGATTTTGAGAGGCGCTCAAGCAACCTCTCGAGAAGGTAGCTCTGCATGAGCGCCTGTGTGGGAATGCCCGCCTCCTTGGCCATGTTATTCACATGTGCCTTGAGCTGCATTGCGTTCTTCATCCTCATAGCAGCACCTCCAGGTAATTTCGGATTTCTTCTCAACGCCAAGTCTATGCGCGTACTCAACTAGTTTCTCTACATCTCTCTTTGGACTTTTTACATAGGTCCGCATCGCCGGAATGACAATTTGCGAGTCTACTATGCCTTGGCCCCTGACCAGGTCACAAAGTGTTCTCTCTAGATCGTACGCCCTAACAATATTGCTGTGTTGAGTAGTCAGCTCTACCAGTCCAAGCTCAAGTACCTCGTCAGCACAGGTGCGGCAGACTATCCCTGCCTCCCTAACGGGTGTGGCGTTGTAGCTTCTGGGGAACGTCATGGTGAGGAAAAAGGGCGCGCGGTCGGTCATACCGTGCAGGAACAACGCCGTGTCATCAGAGAATACGCCGCGCGAGAACCGATGCTGGGCGACAAGGTATGGATCCTCCCATGTCTCCGGAAGAGCGTAGAGACCGCGTCCGACCTGAATAAGTTCGCCCGCATTAACGGCCTCGGCAAGCTTTCTCCTTGGAATGCCAGAGGCAGTGACCTGCGATGCGGACACGTAGCCATTCTGGCCTTTCGCAATCTCGATTAAGGTCATGGCAACCCTCTTTCCAAATAAAACATTCATGCTGAATATTATTGCATATTAAGCATAAATGTACAATTCTGCATGATTGAACTATGGACTTGCATGAAAGGGCTTAAATGAGGGGGCTGGGCTTGCCTCAATGAGGAAGATTTAAAACAGGGGCACCTCTTCCAGATGCATCGAGCAAATAACTAAAATCCATCTCATTTGGTTTCCCGTAGCTTCTTGACTTTAGGTTTTGGGAGCTGTGAGAGCATTGCTTCGATGGCCTGGGCAATTCTGATGGGGTCTTCGCTGTCCACCAGCAGCATTGGCTTTGCACCGTCGTAGGGGATCTGCTCGGTGGCAAAAGCTTTGCGTGTTGCCGGCACATCCTTCAGCAAGAACCTATCATCGTAGATGCCGCCAAAGATGACACCCCTGCTGTACAGGATGTACTCACCCATCATCTTGCGGTGGGTTACCTCGGAAACCTCGCTAAGGAGATCCAGGACGAATTCAAGGTAGTCTTGAGTGGAGGCCATAATAGCTCCTAAAAAATGGACCCAACAACCGTTGAGCCCATTATAAAGCAATCTAGCTTTTACCTTTACTCCCACTCAACTATTACAGTTGTCCATTTGACATTAGCTGATTCCACCTCATACCACCTCGTCCGTCTCGTGCTGCCTCGTTCGAATCATTCCCAAATCAACCGTTGATTCGGACGGAAAGGAAGAATTGCACCTTTGCTGGAAAAATACGCTTTGCAGACTTGATTATCCCCCGAAATCCCAGCGGGAGTAATAGCGGGTGGCTTAAAATCGGTCTCTTCTCCCGAATCAGCATCGAACGGACGCCACTATGGACGGGCTTACTACGATGCAGTCGATAAGCTATGCATGCATTGATGAGGCGGTTACTTGTCTTTGTGGCAAGCGGCTTTCCCGGCATGCTATCCTGCTTCTTCATCCTTATTGCGCCTTCATTACATGAGATAATGCATAATCATCGACAATGGAAAGGATGTGTGTATGAAGCCTGAATGTTTATCAGAGCAACTGTTATTCAATACGGTTCGACTTATAGCTAGTAACGGTAGCTGTGGCACTGGATCGTACTTCGACTTCCAAGCAAACGGAAAGACCTTCCCAACCATCATCACTAACAAGCACGTCATTAACAACAACCCAGACGAGGAAATGACATTCTTCGTTCATCTGGATGAAGAGGGCGGCTCAACCGAAGAGAGTTACCGAGTTACGTACAAGGCACAATGGATTTTCCATCCCACACACGACTTGGCATTTTGCTTCGCAGCTCCCGTCTTCAATGCTGTCAAGCAAATTACGGGTAAAGATGTCTTCTATATCGGGAACGACATGAGCATTATTGCAACGGAAGAAAAGTTGAGAGACGTTCGCGCGGTCGAGGAATTGACCATGGTCGGTTACCCCGTCGGATTGTGGGACGAGGTTAACAACCTTCCGATTTTCCGACACGGCTACACTGCATCGCATCCAGCCTTTGACTTCAACAGTCCTGGAATTGGGCTTGTTGACATGGCGTGCTTTCCGGGGTCTTCGGGTTCGCCCGTCTATATCCTCAATGAAGGAAGCTTTCAAGACAAACACGGCAATATGAATATCGGCATTTCGAGATTGATCTTCCTAGGCATACTCTATGCAGGTCCTGAATATACGGCAGCTGGAAAGCTGCAGATACGAGATGTTCCGACGAAAATGATGATTGAGCCCCAGACCAATATAATGACCAACCTTGGCTATTACATCCGAGCCCACGAATTGAACGCCTTTCAGGAAATTATCGACAGCATAGACTAACGCCACCCGCATATAAGGCCGTGGCGCGTCAAGGCCTTCGATTAGTCTGAGCAGACTCCGCCATGTTTGTATTGCCCGTGAAAAAAGAGGATAGAGCGACCAAAAGCAAAGAAAGAAAATAGGCCAGCGAAACACGTGTGTCTCAATTTATTGTATGGCCCTCGAGAATCCCCGATGCTCTTTGGGTCATCAGCATCCAAGGAGCCATCCTGCCCATCTTTCGACTTTTTTGTTGCGAGGCGTCCCTTAGACAATCCCCGCCTTTTCGAAGTGCTTCCTCATGACTCTCAGTGAGAGGAGAGCCCCCACCAGGCTCGTCGCCACCGTAAGAACGACCATCCCTGCGTACATCGAACCCGAGAACATCGCGACGAACTGCGCCATGGTCTCATCGGTGAGTCGCAGTATTTCTTGGCGCTCGGAAAGATACTGAGCAGCTGAAAGATATATGGGAAGGGTGTAGAGCGCCGACTGCAGTGTGCAACCAACGACGTAAGCCGCAACGAGACCTTTCCTGTTCGAGTACCCGATCCGCGTGGCAACCACCTCCGCAAGAGTCCAGCCCGCGATACTGCCGATGACACCGAAGACGTTTGCCGCCATCAGGCCGGGCAACACGTTTATGGTCCCCCATGATGAGGAAGGTTCCGGTTTTTCCTGACTTTTTGCGGCAAGGAGCAGATAGGCTATCGATGTGAAGAAGCAGACGATGGGTATGTTGGCGACTGTCCCCACGACGGTAAGACCAGCGATGCCTCCCACTACAAAGAAGATTAGGAGGGACAGCGCTCCGAAGACGCCAATGGATACGAGATCTCGAGCCCCTATGGTCAAGGTTCCGCCTTTTTTCATAATGAGTCCTTTCTTCCGTTCTGGTTTAAGACGTACAAGTTTGACGAGGCAAGTCTCATCCTGAGTCCCTCTATCGCGGTCCGAATTGAAGCCACGCAAGCACTCCAGTTGCCAGGAGAGTGAAGACAGCCGCCACGGCGTCCCTCTCTCCGAAAGACAGGGGCTGCAGCACCGTCGCTTGGGTCTCGCCGTCTAAGCCGCGAGCAAGCGCGGATGCCGCAAGCTCGTCGGATACCCTCACGCTCCTCATGAGGAGCGGAACTATCAGAAGCTCGCATGTGAGAGCTGGGTGTCGGAATGCGAACCCTCCTCCTGCGAGCACACGCCGCGTCTTCAGGCTTTCCATGAGATGCGAGGCGTCCCTGCGTATAGTTGGGAAGAATCGCAGAATGACCATGTATGGAATGAGAACTACCTGCGGAGTCCCCATAGACTGCAGCGCAGCGAGAAGATCCTGCATCGAGGCCAGTTTAGAAAGGGAGACGCCCAGGAGAGCCAGAACTACAAACTTTTGAGCCATGTAGCTCAGCATGACCACAGCGGTCATAAGCGTTGTGCTTCCGGCTCCCTCGGCAAGTGCCATCACGGCGGCTATGAGTCCATAGACGGCAGATAGGGCGATGCACGGCCGCCATGCCCCGGAGACGAGCGCGCATAGGCCCCGATAGCGCATGCCGCATGAGCTGCCTCCGGCCGGTTGGAGATCACTGCGGTAATGCCCAGAAGGCATGTTGCGAGCAGGGCCGTCCGCGGGTCTATGCGTCTGCATGAGTGCCCCATTGCACACCTCCTTTACAAAGCGATCTCAAGAGCCTCTCTCGCGACGAGCCGTCAAGGGCGAAGTCGTCAACGATTAGTCCACCGCTCAGATGGAGAATGCGGTCACAGGCAGAGAGGAGGAACTCAGGATCGTGAGAGACGGCAAATACGACGTTACCCGATTGTGCGAGCGATCGGATCGAAGAAGAGACTCTCTCCATGTTCTCCCTGTCCAAGCCGCTCGTCGGTTCATCGAAGAAGTAGGTAGCAGTCTCATCGACGAGGGCACATGCTATTGTGAGGCGCTGCTTCTGACCTCGCGAAAGCGTTGCGGGATGAGCTTCCCTCATATCCCATAGCCCCAGCTTTCTGAGTGCTCGCTCACAAACATCGACGTCTCTCCGTCCACCCAACGAAAGCTCTCCCAGCACGCTATCGGAGAAAAGCTGGTAGTCGGGATCCTGCATGACTAGTCTGATGCGCCCCAATCGCTCCTTTGGCGAAAGGGGTCTGCCGTCTACGGACACGGTGCCCCCATCCTCTTTCTCAAGTCCGCAGCACAGACGCGACAGAGTTGTCTTCCCCGCACCGTTTTCTCCTATGATTCCGATTACCTCGCCGAATCGGGCGGAGAAGCTCAGCGGACCGATGGTGCGAGGGTCGCGCGGTGTCGATCCGGCACTCCTCGTCGAATGCTGTGAGCCGTATGAGAACGTAAGATTATTAATCTCGAAGGCCGCATTCTCACACTTTGACAAGGTCGGTTTATGGTCGGACATAGCGCTTAGCGCCGACTTCAGCTGCAAGTTCCTTAGACCCATATGGGCGAGTGTGGCGTCGTCGAGGGACAACGCGCTGGCTGCGTCGTATACGTGGGATATGACACCGTCTTCGATGACGACCATCCGGTCGATGAGATCAGACAGATAGAAAAGTCGGTGCTCCAGAACGATGACAGTCTTTCCCTCACGTTTCAGCTCGGATAGTGTCTTCCTGAGGGGTCTCCACGGCCTCCATATCGAGGTTTGCGGATGGTTCGTCGAAGACGTACACGGAAGGCCCCATCGCATAGCAGGAGGCTATGGCCACCAGCTGCATCTCTCCACTCGAGAGCTCGAACACGCTCCTATCCCGCAGACGCTGAATGTTCATGCGTCGGAATGCGCTTTCGACCCGCTGCGCTACATCGTTGCGTGGCAGTCCCGCGTTCACGCAGCCGAATGCCACCTCGCTCGTCGTGTCGGTCATGAAGAACTGGCTGCGCGGGTCCTGGAAAACCGAACCGACCATCTTTCCGATATCTCCGATTTCCATCTCTCGCGTTTCCGTTCCGCCGACTCTCGCCGTTCCTTCCAGCTCACCCTCGTAGAAATGAGGAATAAGACCATTTATGAGCCGTGCGACCGTGGTTTTCCCGCAGCCACTTCTTCCTGTCAGGAGCACAAACTCGCCTTCATGGATATCCAAGTCGACGCTGTGGATAGCATTACTGTCCTTCCCCGCGTATTGGAACGTCACCTTGTCGAGGGTTATATGCGCGAAGGCGCTCATGCCTGGCCCTCCGTCTTGGCCCCACGTTCCCAGAGAGTCCGATAATAACCGGCGCTCTCCTCGAGGAGCTGTTCGTGGGTACCCCTCTGCACGATTTCCCCCTGTCGCATCACGATTATCTGGTCTGCAGAGCGGATGGTGCTCAGATGGTGCGCCACCACAAGCACTGTTCTGTTCTGCGCGAGCGCAGAAACGGCTTTCTGCATAAGCACCTCGTTAATCGGATCCACACTGCTCGTCATCTCGTCGAGTACGAGGATGGGGGCGTCTTTTAGAAACGCCCGAGCAACAGACAACCTCTGCTTCTGCCCGCCTGAGAGACCCACGCCGTTCTCCCCGATGAGTGTCTCGTAGCCCTGTGGAAGCGACATCACGAACTCGTGGATGCACGCCTTCTTGGCCGCCTCCACCACTTCCTCGTGCGTCGCATCAGCCTTGCCTATGCGGATATTACCCTCAATGGTGTCCGCGAAGAGCCGTACATCCTGCATAACGATGCTGATAGAGGCAAGAAGATCGTCGTAGGGGATGTCCCTCACGTCCACGCCGCCGATGCTCACGCTTCCCGCATTTACGTCCCAGAATCTCAGCAGAAGGTTGGTCAGTGTGCTCTTGCCTGACCCAGACTCGCCTACGAGTGCCGTCATAGTGTGTTCGGGGACCGTAAACGTTGCCTCGGGCAACTCAAAAGAGTCCCTTCCATAGGAGAAGCGCACCCTGTCGAACCTAATCGAGTGCGACGTAGGCACGCGTAGCTCATCGGGCTCGGGGACAGAGGACGCTCGGATGATCTTCTCTATCCTTCGGAAGCTATCCCTCACCTTGAGGTAGTTCATCCAATGCGACTCCATTGCAAAGAAGGGCTTGTAGAACTCCACGCTCGCAATAATGAAGCCGATGTAGACGAACAGGGGCAGAGAACCACTCTGCACGAGCAGGGCACCGCACGACGCCATGACTACGAAGGCAAGGTCCGCTACCAGACTGTAAGCGGACAGAACCAGCGCTATATTCCGCGACGCTGCCTTGCTGCTCTCGCCGAAGCTCGCCACCGTCGCCTCGAGCCTACGGTCGAGGGCCTCGCTTTCAGCAAAAGCCTTCAGAAGCGGGATGCCCTTCACGTACTCGACGAACAGGCTCGTCATGTCCGCAGCGTCATCCCCGCATCTTCTTTCGAGGGCTTGGGCCTTCCTCAGTCCTATTGCAAGGAGCGCAAGTGCAGCGGGCAAGGTTGATACCGTGAGTAGTGCCATGCGCCAATCAACGAGGACCGCAGCCACGAGCAAAATCGCCGCGACGATGAAATCAGCTGCCATCCTCGTCCATAGGTGCCCCACCACCATCTCCATGTTGTCGATGTCCTTATGAACAATATCGCCAATCTCGCCTAGTCGCTCTCCCGTGTAGAAACCGAGAGAAAGTGACTTCATCCGCCTGACGACGGCAATCCTGATCTCAAGCACAAGGTCGAAACCCGCACAATGCTTCTGTTTGTCTGCCACAATGCTGCTTACCCCTTTGACGAGGAGAAGGCAGATGAGCGCCACCCAGTAGGGCGCGAGGTCGACCGGTCCGTCCAGAACCGAATAGATAGCCGCGAGGACAACGAAGGCCATCGTCACGCTGGCTAGTGCATAAATCGTGAATGCGGCGATGCTTATGGACATCATGCGCCGGCCAGCGGGGGTCATCCGTTCTAGGATCTCTCTTACCATGATGCGACCTCCCTGATATCCCAGTTGTCCACCTGCTTTTGCTTGGCAACCATCTCCTGATAGAGAGGACAGGTAGACATAAGTTCTTCGTGGGTTCCAGCCCCGGCGATGCGACCTTCCCTCATCACGACGATCTGCTCCGCTCCACGAACGGCGTTCAGGTGGTGAGCTATGGTCACGACAGTCTTGTCGCGAGACAGGTCGTCTATCGCTTCCTGTATGAGGGCCTCGTTCTCGGCGTCAACCGCGGCCGTCGCTTCGTCAAGGATGATGATGGGGGCATCTTTCAGCATTACACGGGCAATCGAAATGCGCTGACGCTCGCCGCCCGAGAGCTGAACGCCGCCCTCGCCAGGGGACCGTAGCGTAACCGTGCGGGAGTCTGGAGATGAAGTCGTGGATACGCGCCCTTTTGGCCGCCTTGACCACCTCCTCATGCGTTGCTCCTGCTCGGCCGATGAGGATGTTTTTCCTCGATGCTCTGGTTGAAGAGGAATACGTCCTGCTGGACTATGGAAAAGAGGTTCGACACCTGCCTTTCGGAAAGTTGGGAAAGGTCCTTTCCACCCACAGTGACGCGCCCGCTGTCAGGTTGCCAGAATCCCATGATTAAGCTCGCGAGGGTGCTCTTCCCGCATCCCGAGGAACCTACGAGCGCGTTGGTACTTCCCCTGCGGAACACGAGGTCTATCGAGTCGAGAGCCTGCTTCCTCTCGTTGCCGTCTTCCTCGCTCTGCGGGTAGGAGAACGATACTCCGTGCAGCTCTATGTCTCCCATGCGAGGCTCCTCGGAGCTCTCGATGAGGTCTGGGGTCTTGACGCCCAGCACCGATTCGATGCCCGTCATCGCCTGGTCGAACATGAAGCGGTAGTGTTGCAGGGTCGCCGTTTTGGCCACTGAGGAAGTGAAGGCGGCGGCGAGCACCATGGCCAAGATAAGGCGTTCGATGGATATGCCGCCCGTGGAGAGAAGCCACGTTCCCACAATTAGCACGAGTACCGTCCCGAACTCCATGAACAGGGCGATAAGAGCCATAGGGACCGAGACATCGTTCATCGAGCTCGTTGCCCAGTTCACGTAATCACGCGCCGCCCCGACCGTCTCATCGGTCTTGCGTTCTTCCTTTCCGAATGCCTTGACGACCGCTATGTTGGCGACATATTCCATAAGGCTGTTCTGCATGCGGGATGCGTACTGAGCTACTATCTCGAAGCCTCTCGCCCAAGCGGGCGCCGCCGCCTTTTTCACGAGCCCCATGAGGGGCAGACCCGCCATCATGCACAGGGCAAGCCGCCAGTCCACTGCAAGCATGAGGACGAACGCAGCGGCGGGAAACAGAGTGGCTGAGGCCGATTCGGGTAGCCCGTGGGCAAGGTACACCTCCACCTGCTCCACATCATTGCGCATGACGTTCGCGAGGTCTCCTGGCCTTCTGATCTGAAAGAAGCCGAGAGGGAGCTTTTTCAGATGGCGTACAATGCGCAGGCGGATGTCCGTCAGGCACGAGTACGCCACCCGATGTGCTTTCCATGTTGCCGTGTACATGCACAACGCCTTCGCCACCACACATGCCGTCATTCCCGCAGCGACATAGGCAATTGCAGCGGGCGAGAGGGACTCTTCCAAAAACAGGTGGACAAGGAAGATTACGAGAACTGTGGGAACAAGCCCAAGAACCGCCCTGGTCAGAAGCAAGGCATTAGCTAGCCGGCTTTTCGCCGTCATCTTCCTGACCAGCTCCCTCTTGTCTTTCATAGAATCTCTCCTCCAATATTAAATTTAGATTCGATATTGTAAGTAGATTGAGGCCTATCTCAGTTCGACTAGACTAACTATATCAATATTGAATCAAAATTCAATATTGAATGTCAGGGTATCCGAATGGGGTGGGAGAAAATTCTGTCACAGGGAGTTCACTCCTTCGTAATAGCACTGGGCGATGAGCGCAAGCATCTCACGAGCTTCATTCTCGCTGCTGTAGTGGCGGGCTACCTCCATTAGGCTCTCCACGAAGTTGCTTGCGAGCACGTGGACGAGCAAGTCCGGGTAGCGCAAAACTGCACGCTCGTTCACCATGTATCGGATGTGTCGCTCAATGCTCTCGACGAAGTCGTCCTTCGCATGCTCGTAGGCGGTGCCCTGGCTCTTGTCGATCAGGATAACCAGCAACTTGTGATGGACTAGCATGTTGAGCAGGGGTCCCTCGGCGGCAATCTGGTACCTCTCAGAGGGCGTATTCGCAATGATAGCTTCTTCTTCACGTGCAATCCGGTTGAAGTCGAAGGGAGCAGACGAAACGACGCTCTCGAATAGCTTTTTCCTTGTTTTTTTGAAGTACGAGTACAGCAGGCTTACCGACACGTCTGCGAGTCTCGCGATGTCCTGCAACTTCGCGCTACGGAAGTCCTTCTCATAGAACACCTGGACAGCGGCGTCAAGTATGCGTTCGCGCACCTCTTCCTTGAGAACCTGCATTCCCTACCCCTCAATTCCTCTTGCTGTTGAATTATAATTCGGTATTGAATCATTCTAAACGATGCCTAGAAAACGGCGAAGGGCAGAAACCGAGGCGTTTCCGTTCGATTATCTGGCTTGGTGAAAAGCATTCGTCATACTTTGACTTGCGCCGTGAGCCAACAAAACAGATTCGAGATGAAGTATTGATGACAAGAGAAAACCATGAAAACTCGGGTAAGCACGAATCAGTCAACGACCTCCCTTTCATCAAGGAACTAAAACGCAGCGCGTCTGGACTCGAATGGCTCGGAAGGCTGCTCAGGAACGACGAGGCGAGGAAGAGCGGGCGGGAAGTCCGAGAAGAACTCGACGGCCTCGTTTCACTCGTCGATGACTTCTACCATCTGCTGGGCGATAGGAACTGGGTTTTCTCAGACGCGCTGAACCCCGAAAGGATGCGCACGGTCGTCAGCAAGTCCACACCCGGGGAAGCCGAGCGAGAGCTCATCGAATATCTCAAGGAGGAAGAGGTTCTGCATCGAATGATCACCAGGCTGAACCGCTTTCCCGACATGCGCCCGCGCATACCGCTCCTGGAAAAGGCCGAACAAGACTACCTCCAGGGACGTTACTACAGCTCGGTTCTCGTGACGGTCACCGTGATGGACGGATTCGTGAACGATGCCTTCCGGTCCGAAGGGAGAAAGGGCCTCCATGCGAGGGAGTCAGAAGAGCTCCATGCGGGAGACTGCATCGCGACCGTGTGGGATGGACTCCCATCCATCCAGAAAGCCTTCACGAAATCAATCCGCGCGAGGATAGATGAACCGGTTTGCGAAGTCTACCGTCATGGAATCATGCACGGGATGGTCACCGACTACGACAACGACGTAGTTGCCTCGAAAGCGTGGTACATGCTCTTCGCCGTTGGAGACTGGGTCGATGCTGAGATTAGGAAACGAGAGAATGAAGACAAAGATCCTTCTAGTATCTTTCAAGTGCTCAAGGGCCTCTCGGATATGCAGAGGCGCAACGCCGAAAATGACAGGAGGCTCGAGAGCTGGGAGAAGCACCGTGTGGATCTCGAGCATCCTGTAGGTCCAGACGAAGAGCTCGTCAGAGATTGCACGGGATTCCTCGAGGCTTGGAAGGCGAAGAACTACGGGGTACTGGGGTCGTTCTTCCCCAATTTCGCGAACAGAACGCCAGGCGCGCAGGCCGGCGAGGCGAGAGAACTCTATTCTTCCCATCCGATCGAGGGATACGAGATAGAGGAAATTATCAGGCCTGCCGCCGCGGTCGCCAGCGCAAAGATAAAGCTCCGCACTTCGGACAGATTGTGGACCGCGGTGGTCCGCCTCTCTCGACTGGAGGGAACCGCTCCGGCTGCTGATTGGGAACCGGGCGCATGGAAGGTGATAGGATACGGGGTCGACCCCTTCGTTGATGCAGAGAAGAATGAGCTAGCAGGTGATGTTTCTCATGCTTGACGGAAGACGCTATACAACCCACCCGCACTGATGCCACAAAGCTGAAGAGATGCCGAGCAACCTGACTTGAAACCTCGAATCGCGAAACGAGCGCAACCCATGCCGTCAAACCACAATCTCCAACGTCAGCAGCAGATCGATGCGGAACGTACGGTTTTCGACAATCTAGATGTATGAGGTTGTGGGTCAAGCTTGCTGATTTTCACCTTCGCGGATCTAATCGTTTGTACTCTGGGAAATTATGGAACCCTCGCAGAAGCCAATTCAAAAGAGAAATCGACCAGGTGCAACATGACCATGCTTTCACAGTCCAGGCCATTTGCCCCTAACGACCCCGCATTCATTCTCGCTATCGCGTGCTAAAGTGGAACTCGGCACTGAGCTCCAGGTGAGTTCCAGTTTTGGGACGGTTTCGCGGACTCAAAAAAATATGATAGCTGGTCAGACCATCTGTTGAGTTTACGCTCTTGATTTTTGTGACAATCGAGTGGAAGTAAGATTCAGTAGAGATTCTTTTCTATTTACAGTTTTAAATCAGCTCCTCGTTTATGACGCGAGGAGCTTTTATAATAATGAATTATTATATCACGATATCGTGATATTACTAAGCAACCTTTATTACCCAAACTCATCACATAAAAAACTGCCTCCATTTCTGATTATCCAGTTAATGGAGGCAGTTCTATATTTTTATTAATGTAAACAGCAATATAACATCAAAGCGAGAAAAGAGCAGTTAAACCTATTTTTGAATATTAAGATTTGTACCGAATAGTTCATTAATCGCATTTTTTATGCTGAGATTAGAAATTCCTATACGTCTTAACTGCATGGCATAGATAAGATACCTAAGAAATATCAAATCAAGAATAGATGCTCCAACGAATTCTTTATCAATATTTCCATGCGCAAAATCATTTCGTTGATTAGCCAACCGATTTCCGATAGTTTTGTAATCAAATTTTTCATCATTAAGGTCGTAGAGACGTCTACCAAACTGTTCAACTATCGAATTCAAATCCGTTCCAGCGCGTATTATCTTCGTCTCTAAATTCATAAACCCAATTGATTTGCAACAATTTTTAAGAATTTTTTTTACCTTGCCAGTCGTATTACTTATTAACTTATTCATTTCCTCTAATGCTTTTTTTCTTTAGCTTTCAATTCCTTATCTTCTTTTACAACTCCATCTTGATATAACTTTCCAAACTCCCACTCAAATGCAGCAGACGTAAGAACAAATATGGCAGCATCAAGAGATTCCTCGGCTTCAAAAGATTTAGGTAAATGATTTAGATACAGGCTGTCTTCAGCGATTAAAGAAAAAAGCATCTCTTCTTTTGATTCAAGCCTGTCGAGACTAATATATCGGCTTTTTTCAAGAGACACGTCAATTTCTAAAGGTTTTGTATTTATTAGATGAAAAATGGCAGCATCTTGATAATGATTATTATCGTATTTGACCTGTAGAGTACTCTCTTTAAAATAACAGTTCTTTCTAAACGTTAAAAATTGAACAAACTTTTTTGCCAATTGATAAAAGCTCAAATAAATACCAATAATCATTAGTTTCTTGGAATTCAAAAAAATGATACTTGAATTAAAAAAAGTATTGGAGGAGTGCCAATATTCAAACTACTTTTTCCATCCGATAGAAAAAAATAGACAGTAACTACTTTTTTTCTTTTAAAAGTTAAATTGTTTTTTTCTCTGTCGTTGTTTTTATCAAATCCACATGTCTTAATTGCAAGAGCACCACTCTTTTTTAAATCGTCCAAATTGAACTCTTGAGAGAAAGCGCGATTAATTGGATGAATATAATTAAGTTCTGCATTAGTTAGAGACATCCTGCTATATTTACTATTTGACGTTCGACATTCAATCACTCCAGCAACATCAATATACAAAGTTGTGTTACGACAGTTAATAAATGAGCCAACTCTGGTTAGAAACACTATTGAACAGCCTGATTCAGCACATTGACCTTGCAAAAATGGTACATCAATTACTAACGGATTGCCTAATATATATACTCCAGGCTTAATTTCGGCGTGAATCCAGTGCCACTCAATCTCGTTTCTTTTTTTCTTTTGGCGGTATTAACGAGAGCTGTGTTCCATCAAAAAAATAAAAAGAATTCAATGCCTTTTGTATTCTAGCGTACCAGTATAATTATTCTCCAAAAATTACTCCTCATAACATTTTTCAATGTTTTTGACATATCTTATTAAAATCAGATATTACACAGGTAGAATCTCTAGCTCAAAGTCACAAAATCTTTTTTAAATCAAAATCAGCCTAACGCGTCAAAAGCAGTTAAGCATACAAATCATGTCAAAACCTGTAGAAGCCCAATGAATATTCGTAGTAAATCTCTACAAGAACCATTCTTCCATTATCAGTAACTACTAAACCTACTGAATAACCAACAGGTGCCAAGGAATAAGAGTTAATAACGAACTCTAAAATCAATTTATCTAGCGTAAGCGACCAATCACATCAATGATGGCGCACATCAAAAGACTCTGCTAAACAAATAAAACATTACTTAGGTTTAATCTTTGATATCATTTTTGCTAGTTTATCCGCATCCTTCAAAAAAACCATTCCTGCAGCCGCCATCACGCCACCTGCACCAATTACAATTTCTTTCATCTTATCTTTCCTGTCGTCCTGTTTTGCCCTACAGAGCGCGCAATAAACAGTTTCAGGATCATCAAGAACTTGATAGCAATTCTTAGTCTTACAGACAGCAACAAGCTTCGACCCACATTCAGGACAAAAATTAATATTGGATTTGAAAGTCTTCTTCTTTTTTTATTCAATGAGCACGAAGTATTTGTGCAACCTTTAACAAACTTCATGATTTTCATCCTCTTCAATTACAGGTTCAAGATAAAACGCCGATTCAGGCCCAAGAAGAGCTTTAGTTGAATCTTCAACATCAAGAATAAGTTTTGCACGCGATTTCCAAATGCCCTTCTCTGTACCGTCATCTAATACATCACACTCTGAAAAGCAACCCAGCAGATTCACCAACCGTTTCTTCAATTAATTTAGAATAAGATTTTTAATGAAGAAAGCATGGCACGACTCTCACCACAATCGAAATAGATAGCCGCTTTTTGCAATAGAAGCCTGATGAATAATCGGAAAACAACGATTGATTATCATCATCTTTTCGTTGATGAATTCCTCGCGCTGTTTCTTGTATTTATTATATTGCCCACTTTCCAAATATGAAATTGCACTTTTCATCTCAAGTGAAAGCTGGGCAACTGCATCGGAGAGAGCTCGTTGCGATTGTGCAACTAGAAGATTGTGTAATTGTTCATCCTCGATTTCTCTTGCTTCTAGATAGAGTGACATACCACTTTCAAAAAGTCCAATTCTGTCATTCTGCTGTCCTTGAAGCACCTCTTTAACTCTGCCATCAATAACTAAAATTTGATTCGCAAGATCTTCAAGTTGATTTTGTATGGCCTTCAACTGAAGAGATCTTGCAATATCTACAAAGTCAATATCTCCAGTAATATCTTCGCGTTTAATAGGAAGCTTCTTACCAAATTTGCCGGAATTATTTATTTGTGCATAGATATTGCCGAATCTATCACTAGTTAACTTAATACTGCCTTCATCAATTTTTTCCAAAAGTTCATCTGAGGCATCAACTACCAGGCGATAATTTTTCGTTCCTAGCTGTTGAATCTGAGCTAATTCTCCTGCATTTTTTTCCAAGATTTTAACGACATCGTTTATAAAATTATCGGCAGTCACTAACTCTCGATTAAAACCATCAATAAGCAATGTAAACGGTTCGCTATTTTCAGAAATCTTATCTTCATCTAATTTCAACTTTTGAATTTTGTTATTCTCGTTCATGAAGCCCCTTTTGCTAATAAGAGCAACTATAGTAAAAACTATTATACTGTGAAAACTAGAAACGTTTTTTTAATATTACAAAAAAAGCGAACGCTGGAACTCTAAACGTACTGTTTTGACAATATAACTTATTACGTTTTTTTCAAATCAGGCATTATAATAATCTAGTGCGTTTATATTGCATTTTGGATTGATGGGAACACGAATGCCTACAGTATGTATACAACTTATAGACTTCTATGGAGTCCGATCAAAAATTCGTTGTTACCTCATTAATAACAATCAAAACTCTTTCACTCTACAAATTCTTAATTCCTTTCATAAAGTAGCTAAGAAAAAAGTAGCTCTCTGCAGTATGGGCTTCTCAGCTTTTTGCATATCTGAATAATCAAAAAGATTACAAAGAAGAGGGCGTAAAAAAATATGAAGTCATTAAACAACATCGGTGTTGAACGCCTGGGAGATGCGGAGAAGATCAAGATCAGCTGCGCCAAGAAGCACTTCGAGGCGTTGGACCTCGGAAACGATTTCCATTACAACGTGCGCACGACGTACCAGTACGAGGCGGTGAAGGCTTAGAGATGATTCACGCTGACTTACATATCCATACACTCGCTACCGGGTGGGATGAAAACTTCGAATTCGACATGGAGCAGCTTAAAAGGCATATTTCGAATTGCGAACTGAATGCCATCGCAGTTACCAATCATAATGTTTTCGATCGGTCGCAGTTCAACTCTATTCGCGACGAGCTGTCCGATATGTGCTTCGTCTTGCCCGGGATTGAGGTCAGCGCACTTAAGACCCATATTCTGGTTATCGATGACCCGGACAATGTATCGCGTCACGAAGCGTCGTGCAAACAGGTCGAATCCAAACTGGCCGGAAACACCAAGGCTAGCCTAAGTCTGGAGGAGCTCGAAGATTGCTTCCCTTATCTTGATGAATGCATCTTAGTTCCTCATTACCAGAAGGATCCGTGCATCACTCAAGAAAACATGTCTCTTTTAGGCTCGCGCATCACAGCGTTGGAAACGTCGAGCACAAATAAGGCTATTCGCCTAGCAAAACAGGGAGAGCTAAGTTATCAAGCCGTTAGTTTTACCGACTATCGCTTCGGCATCGACAATGCTTTTGAAAAATCGAGCCGGTACCATCCTGGGAGCGTCTATCTTGCAACGGATAGCTCTTCATTTGGAGCAATCAGGCATGGATTAAAAAAACGGGGTACGATACGCCAAAGACGGCAGTACAAACCTTGAATTCTCTCCAGGGCTAACGCTCGTTCAGGGCGTGAATTTATTGCTCGGCAAGCGGTCCACGGGCAAATCATTCTCCCTCGACAGGATTAAATCCGTCTGCGATGACAAAGACGTCTATTACATCAAGCAGGGAGAACTCGTCGAGAAAGGAACTGAAGACACCTTTTACCAGGAGCTTAACAGGCGCTTCTCCCGCATAGGAAGAGATTATCTATCGAAATGGGATGACTTACTCCTTAAGGCGAAAGCAAACGGCACCAAGGAGGAGCGCTTATCGAACATTAAGAACTACCTCAAAAGACTCAAGTCGTATGCCGAGACAAGCTCCAAGCAAGATTGCTATTCGTCCTGCGCCCTCTACACGTCCGAAGACATGACGGCACCGAGCCAAAAAGACACTTGCGAATTAATCAATGCGGTTGTCGCTCTTCTTAAGTCTGAAGACAATGCCGACCTCATCGAGTCGACTGTTGGGCGCGCACGGCTCATCTCCTTGCTGAAGTCCCTCGTTCGCAGGGCAAAACGTGAGAAGATTGAGCGGGAGCAAGTTAAATTAACGAACAAAAATCGTACATGCGGTGCGGCAAAAGCTGAAGGTTTCCGCCGTCGATGAATATTCTCAACCCATCTTGGAAAAAGTATTTGAAGAAGAGTTGTTCTTCAGGAAAGCTTCCTCGCTCCTCGATAGATGTTGGAAACCAAAAAAGATTGCAGACGACAATTTCTCCGCTTATTCGAAATACGCAATCGTCGCAAACCGCAGAAAATTTACCAGCGCAAACGAGATAAAGAGCGCTCTAGGAAAGACGAGTGCGTCTCTTGCTCAGATAACCAAGAAGGAAGCGGCGGATTATCTTGACACGCTCCTTTCGATTCCTGATGACGTTAATCTTTCGCAGGGGCTATTTTCCGTCGAGGTAGGTATGGTGGATTCAAAGAGGGCAAAGCTATCAGGTGGTCAACGGACCGAATGTGTGTTTCTCGGAAAGCTGCACGAAGCGTACGGGTCCAGTGTCGTCCTCATTGATGAGCCTGAGTCGTCTTTCGATAATCCCTTCCTCAGTAAGTCAATCGCAAGCAAGATTAGAGACTTGGCAAGTAATGCGGCAGTTGTCGTCGCAACGCACAACCAGGTACTTGGGTTCGACTTGAACCCCGAAAAAGTTTTCATTACCAAATACGATAAAGTTACCAAGCAGTATCTTATGTTGTGTGGAAGTCCTCATGACAAAGCGTTATGCAACGGCAACCAGGAGATAAACACCGCTGAGTCCATGCTTGAGATCCTCGAAGCAGGGTTCATGTCTTACGAAAACAGGAAAGACTACTACTCGGAGCTGGGAAAATGAAGATATTCGAAGTAAAATCTCACGTTATTAAATACTATGGTTCTGACGGCGCTTTTCATCCAATTCAGGATATCGCCGAAGATGACATCTTTGACATTGTCGGCAAGATTATCGACGGTGAAATGATAGAAATGGACCCTGTCCCGGATTCCGATGAAGGTTACAACCCTGCAGCGCTCGCGATTTACAAAGAGCTGCATAAGCAGTTTTCCGCCATATCCAATAGCAGAGACGATACGATTAGGCGCATAAACTCAGAATTTGCCGAGGCTGAGGCCTACTATGACGGCGAAGGCGCAGGCAACCTCCTGGAATCACACGACGAGAACGTATGGGATGAGTGACGCGAGCTTATGTTGGTTGCTGTACATTAGCGAAATTTGCTCATCGACAATAACTGCGAAGGATGGATAGGTCTTTAAGGATGGATGCAGGAAAATCTACGATAAGCGGCGTGTTCAATGGATCGCGCCTACTCGAAATACCCTTCTACCAAAGGGCGTACGTCTGGGGAGAAGAGCAATGGGAGCGCTTTCTCGGTGACATGGAGTTCGTCACGGCCTCTAAGCGACCTTATTTCCTAGGTTCCATCATCCCTAAAAGCAGGCCTCCTCCGGCAACACCTGGTCCGAGGTGTCCGAGATCCGCACCGTCATAGACGGCCAGCAGCGCCTCACGACCATGGTTATCTTCTTCAAGGCGCTCTGCGCGAAAAACGGCACCAACAATCTGTTTGAGCGAGATTTCGTTCTAGAGACCGGCGAAGTCGCCCCTAAGACACGGCAAGTACGACCGACAGGATTTTTGAGAGGGTCGTCAGCGCCACGGGCCGCGAGCCCATCGAGGGCACCTCGGCCATCATCCGCGCCTACAACTACTTCCTCAAGAACATCGAACCAGAGAAGATCGATAGGAACACGATCAAGTCGAACGTTCAGTTCGTCTGCATCGACCTTACCGAGGGCGAGGACGAGCAGCAGATATTCGACACCATCAACTCGCTCGGGGTACGCCTGACGACGGCGGAGCTCCTCAAGAACTACTTCTTCAACCGTGAGAACGAGCGGGCGTTCAAGGAGTGCTGGGAGGACGTCTTCGAGCCCACGGCTGAGAAGAGGGAGTATTGGGAGCAGGAGGTCGTTACCGGACGTATCAAGCGCACGCTCGTTGACCTCTTCTTTGACGCATTCCTCCAGATCCTGGTTCAAGACAAAAAGCGCGGCGTCACGGCCGAGGACAAGCTCTACTATTCGCGCACGTCAAACCTCTTCCAGTCCTACAAGGACTTCATCGCCAGGTACTGCAACGGCGATAAGAACGAGATCCTCGACAGCATGAAGGACTATGCCGAGGTGTTCGAGTCCACGTTCGACCCAGGCTGCTGCGACGCGGATATCCCATCCGCCCCCGGCGTCGAGCGACTGAACGTGCTGATATTCGGCCTCAAGAACTCGACGCTCATCCCGTATGTGCTCTACGTTCGCAAGAACGCGGAGCCTGCAGGTGAGATATCCGGGGTCTACGCCCTGCTCGAGAGCTACATCGTCCGCCGGATGCTGGTCCAGGCGACCACGAAGAACTACAACAGGCTGTTCACCTCGCTGATCCTGAACGAGGTGAAGGACGCGGGGGCCCTGAGGAAGGCGCTTGAAGCAAATGAGGAAGCGACGACGTACATGCCCGGCGACGCCGAGGTCCGAACGGCATTCGAGAAGTCATGCCTGTACAACCTTCAGTCCAAGGGCGTCCTCTATCTGCTGGAAAGTGCCATTCGCCCTGGCATGAGCAGTACGGCTTTGCTTGGGTTCAACCAGTACACCCTCGAGCACATGATGCCCAAGAAGTGGCGAAACAAATGGGGAGCCCTCGACGACGAGGCCGCCACGCAAAGGGACAGGAAGCTCCTCACGCTCGGCAACCTCGCCATCATCACGCATTCGCTCAACGCCTCCATCCGCGATGCCGATTGGACCACCAAGAAGCAGGGAAAAGGATACAAGGACGGCCTGGCCCTTTGTGCCGCCGGCCTTGCGACGATGGCGGGCACCCTGGAGAAGGGGTCTTGGGACGAGGACGACATCGCCGACCGCGCCGAATGGCTTGCGGACAAGGCGTTGAAGGTCTGGCGTTAAGCCCTACCCGCGTCCCATTCCGAAGATACTTGCGGTGTTGGATTCTGCATCCATTACGGCTGTCGCCGGCCCTTCCAAAGGCGCGGCCCGCTTCAACGGTTCAGACACCGAATCGTCAACCCCCTCGCCGAACGCCAGAAAGAACCTCATCACAAGCTCGACTCTCCGCTGTAGAAACTCGCTCAGCTCGCCGTAGGAGGCCGCCAGCCGCACCTCCTTGGCCAACTCCGCCATCGAGTCCTTCAGCGCCTTCTGAACGCTCACAGAGGGCCTCGCCTCAACCTGCGTATCGGTTAGCTTGGCGATGATGTAGTCCTGCCTGCTCATGCCGCTCCAAGCTGCCATCTCGTATATGAGCTTGTGCTCCTCGGGCGTGCAGCGAAACGCCATCGTCTTGCTGCGCTTGCGGGCGCTGTTCTCGCACGGCATCTTGCTCACCCCCTCGCCCCGTCGAGCACGACGGCCATCTCGTCCTGCTTCGTGGGGAACAGGTGCGCGTAGCGGTAGGTGATGTCTACCACCTCGTGGCCCATACGCTCGGCGATGACCAGCGCGGAGAAGCTCATCTTGATCAGCAGGCTTACATGGCTGTGAAGTATGACATGCACACGGATGCGCTTCACACCCGACGCCTTGCACCCGCGCTTCAACTTGAAGGCAAGGAAGTACTTGGTCACAACGAGCAGACGCTCGTCGACGGCACGACGCGGCATTTTCCCTGGATACTCCCGTTCTCCTTGAGACGACGAGATTCTTTACTCCCCATTAACGACCTGGAAAAACACCGTACAAAGACCGCCAAAATGCCCATTAAGTTTCATTTGACTTTCGTGGGCCCCGAAACGGATCCCTTTCGCCCTCGGGAACAAAAACTGCGCATCCACTCACTTGGAATAAATCTTTACTCCCATTCCTCCGAATGCCGCCTCGTACCTTGTTGTTTTGAAACACGGGGAGTAAATAGCGAAATTGCAGGTGAAAGGGAGTAAAACGGCAAAGAAAAAGCCTCCGTCCCAACATGGAAACGGAGGCTAGATTATCGTATTTGCTCACCAATGTCGCTGGTAGCTTTGCTGTGGCTCTCGTACGAAACGAAACTTAGCGGAACAGTGCGGCACTCAAAAGTACAGGTCAAAACCCTATCAGCTTACTCCCACTCGGTGGTTATAGTTTTGCCGTCTCGTCACTCCAGTTGCACCCAGTTTTCGGCGGCATCTCGAAGTGAGTGCCGCTGAATGACGCGACGTCGCGTTTCATCGGCTTCGGGGACAAAAGCTGGGACAACTTCAAAAACCATTTTCAAACTCAGAGTATTGAGTTTTTATTTTTGTCCCAAGGGGCACGGAGAGCCGCCTTTGGAGGCTCGATATCGCCGAAAAAAACGCCCGTTTTGAAACTCAACCGCCTTTGAGCCTGCAAACCACCAGCTTCAACAGTAAGTGAGTCGACGCGGGTGGCTTACGAGCCGTTCACAAAACCGCAGGCCACAGGTCTTTGTCAACGATAAGCAAAGTGAATAGTCTCAGGTGGCTTGCCCATGAGTTGGCGTAAGCCTGTTTAGCAAAAGGCTAATCGGACACGACAGGCCGCCCGCATGGCGACGGCGTTTCCCGTGCGGGCACAAACAGCCCTGCGTGCCCTGTCGCGCGATATCCCAATGCGACGTTCAGAACCCTACCCGCCAAGCAGCCACCTCGCGAAATTCAGCACGAGCACGCCCTCCCGGGTATGGGGCTCATGCCTCGTGCGAGTGATGAGAATCTTCGGGAATGCATCCCCGATGGATAGAATCGGCGCAATCTCCCTCTCGAGCGTCGAATCGGCGCCGATATCGTCGCTCACATACACTTTCCTTCCCGGTTTCGAAACTTGGAAGGCAGTATGCGCAAGGATGCGTCGAGGTGCGATCCCAGTCGTACCATGCCAGCAGAGATGTCGAGGCACATTCGTTCATGCTGCAATGCGGGCATCGGAGATGAAAAACAGCCCGTCGGGTAGTCATGGGCGTGCGGGAGCCCGCATCAGTAACCTGCCTCCTCGGTTGTCCCTTCTTTGCATGGTCGTCTACATAAAGGAGGAACCAGCCATGCAGATCAGCATGCTTGCCCTTCTTGGGTCACGGACCGGGGAGGCGAGGGCCTCCGTCGGGACCGCCCCGAGCAACCGGCATATCCAAGGAATGACAAGGCTCGATCGCTGTGCTGGTCAGGATGCCGAAGCGGGCCGTCCGCCAATCGGAATGCGGGTCAGGATGCTGCAACGTGATTCCAGCTGCAGGATACGGCTCCTTTGCGGTTGCCGCAAAACCTGCTGGCAACATTCTTACTATCCGAATGATGTACGCATCCCTTGGGATCGTTTCGCCTGACCAGGGCCATCTTCAGCGCCTCATCGGCCAGCTCGGCAGGCGCCTCTTCCACGCGTAATAGCCCTGGCGGGTCACCTATGCAACCAAAGATACAAAAGGAATCGAATGGCCAGAGAGGATTGCCCTTTCCGATGGTCGATTCTTGACAGGCAAACTCAAGCCTCGTTAATATTACATGGTTTGCCAGACCGAATTAACAAAGGAGGGGTGTCGTGGTTGGTCTTTTTCCGCACGTGGATGAGCGCCTGAAAGCGGCGCTGTTGTGGCGTCGCGTTGTTTTTCTGCACGCCATTTCACGATTGGACATAACCATGATATTTGAAACCTCTCGGCGCAGGTCTGTTTCGCTGTGCCATTCATGGCAATTTAAGATTTGTTTCGTATGGGGCGGGGAGCTCGTGTCGACATTGACGAGCTTGATTCTCCAAATGGGTCTCATTTGGCATATCGCCCTCACGACAGAATCATCTTCCCTCCTCTCCCTGGCATCGTTAGCAGGCTTTCTGCCGATTGCTTTGTTCGGAGTCCTTGCGGGCGCCGTTGTCGACAGGCTGCCTTTGAAACGTGTTCTCATCGGCGCCGACCTCTTCGTTGCCGCGGTGGGCGCCGCCTTGGCGATTGCCTCGTTGGCCGGCAGCTTACCTGCGTGGTCAATACTCATCGCCCTGTTTCTCCGCGCAGCTGGCACTTCGTTCTACACGCCGGCCTCCCAATCCCTCACGCCCCATCTCGCCCCGCCAGAGCATCTCGTTCGCCTATCGGGAGTGATGCAGGCGATTCAGTCCGCCGGATACATTCTTGGCGCCGCGCTCGCGGCAGTGATTTATCCTGTGGCGGGCATTACCGCCATGATTGCCCTCGACGTGCTGGGGGCGCTTTTCGCTTCTCTAGCTGTCCTCGCCGCTCAGATAGACGCAGGAGGACTCGACGAAGCCGACCGCAGCTCGTCCTTTTCCAATAAAGTTCGAGAACTTTTCTCTGAGATTTCGGACGGCTACAAGCTGATCAGGGGATACAGGGGGCTGTTCGCCCTTCTTTGGTGCGGGTTCGTCTTCGCTTTCGCGTTCTCCCCACTCGCGGCATTGTTCCCAATAATGACCTTGGGACATTTTGGCGGTAGCACGGGGGATGCTGCTTTGGTGGAGGTCCTTTTCTCCGCAGGCATGCTGGCTGGGTCCGGCATTTTGGCGGCCACGGGAGGGTTCCGCAATAGGTCGCTCACCATGGTCGCCGCGATCGCCGGCTTCGGCGTCGTCGCAATCGCATCCGGATTGATCGGCCCGTCGCTGTTCGCCGTTTTCCTACCGGCGAGCTTTCTTATGGGCGCATGCTCCCCGTTGTACGCGGGAACCCAGACTGCCCTTATGCAGGAGCAGATACCTCCTGAGTACCTAGGCCGCGTTTTCGGCCTCTACGGAACCATCATGGCGTGGGCCATGCCCATGGGCCTCGCGGCCCCCTCCGTTTTTGCGGATCTGCTTGGAGCTCCGTTATGGTTCGTCGGCTCTGGAGCGACCATGGTACTGCTTGCGATGGCTATGCTGCTTGCTCCGAGCGTCCGAAACGTGGGGAAAAGAGATACCGGGCGGATTCAATAGCCC
Source organism: uncultured Atopobium sp. (assembly GCA_916438965.1). Classification (GTDB taxonomy): domain Bacteria; phylum Actinomycetota; class Coriobacteriia; order Coriobacteriales; family Atopobiaceae; genus Lancefieldella. The sequence continues at coordinate 1,180,767 of CAKAGI010000001.1, forward strand.
AAGTATTCGAAAAAAAGAGGCGGCAGCCATCGGTTCACGCGTCAGCCTTCAAGCCCTTGCGACGACGAGGTATTGCGCCGACATCCCACATCGCGCTCCTTATTCGTCGCCAACTATCATTTTCGGATTTGCCGGCTTGCGCAAGGTCAAAACGCTCGCGCCGGCAATTGGGCAAAGGCGAAAAATCGACGTGAGCAATCTTTTTTGGCATGGCTGCGCTTCCAGTAAAAGGCTAATACACAAAAGGCGGTTCAACCTATGGAACTCATAGTCAAAGCTAAAGACATCTTTTTGGAATATGCCGGCCGCGATATCCTGGATATCGAAGAGTTGGAAATCTACTCCTACGATCGCATCGGCTTGGTGGGAGACAATGGCGCAGGCAAAACCAGCCTGCTTAAAATTCTGAGCGGCAATCTTACCATTGCGGACGCCGACGTCAGGCGCTTCGGCAGCATTGCCCTCATCGGCCAACTCGATGAACTCGACCTTGATGCGGCTCAGGACAGTGGTGAGATGCTCTCCCGTCTCAACGTCGCCGGAGTGGCGCAGGAGACGATGAGCGGCGGGGAGGAAACACGCGCCAAGATTGCCTCTGCACTCTCCCAGCATGCAAGCGCGATCTTCGCCGACGAGCCTACGAGCCACCTCGACCAAGACGGCATCCGCCTTCTCGTCGGACAACTCAAGGCATTTGATGGGGCTCTGCTCATCGTGAGCCATGACCGTCATTTTCTCGACCAGGTGGTAGACAAGATCTGGGAGCTCAAAGACGGCGGTATTTCCGAATTCTGGGGTGACTACTCCGACTATCTGCGACAGAAAGAAGAAGAGCGCAAAGCTCAGGCGACTCGATACGAAGAGGCGATGCGCGAGCGCGATCGCCTCGAGCCGCCATCGAAAAACAACGGAAAAAAGCACGGCAGGTCGACGCCAAGCGGAAGGCTGCGAAAAAAAGCAACGAGTATGCAGGTCGATTGGGGCATCAGAAAGCAACCGGCACCAAACAGAAGAGGATGTACCAGGCGGCTAAGGACATGGAGAAGCGCCTCGAAGCGCTCGAAGGGATTGAGGCCCCAGATAGCATTCGCGCCGTGCGGTTCCGCCAGAGCAAGGCCCTGGAACTGCATAGTAAATTTCCCATCTCGGCAGACGATTTCAGCTTGAGCTTCGGCAACTGCATGCTCTATGACCACGCGAAATTCGAGATACCGCTCGGTGCCAAAGTGGCCATCACCGGTGGCAACGGTACAGGAAAGACCAGCCTGCTGAAGGCAATCGCTCGACGCGCCGACGGTATCAACATCTCTCCCAAGGCAGAGATCGGTTACTTCGAGCAAACAGGCTACAAGTTCGACGCCCGTCAGTCTGCGATCTCGTTCATGCAGGATGGTTGCGAGTACAGCATGACCGAAATTCGAGGCATCCTCGCCTCTATGGGAATCGGACCGCGCGACCTGACAAAGGACGTTGGCGTTCTCTCGGGAGGCGAAGTCATCAAGCTGCTACTCGCGAAGATGCTGCTGGGCAGATACAACATCTTGCTCATGGACGAGCCTGGAAATTACCTGGACATCAAGAGCGCCGAAGCCCTCGAGCAGATGATGAGCGCCTATGCCGGAACGATAGTGTTCGTCTCCCACGATAAGAGGCTGGTCGAGAACGTCGCAGACATTGTCTACGAAATAAAGGACACCAAGCTAGTCAAAATCTTTCAGCGCGAATAGCCCTAAATGAGCAAGAAATAATCCCCGAACGGAGACAAGGGAGTAAAACGGCAAAGAAAGAGCCTCCGTCCCAACGCAGGGAACGGAGGCTCTTTAATCGCTTTTACTCATCTCCGTCGCTGGTGGCTTTGTCATGACTCTCGTACGAAACGAAACTCAGCGGCATAGTGCGGCACTCAAAATCGCAGGTCAGAACCCTGTCGTCCTACTCCCCACTCAATGGTCGCAGGTGGCTTTGGAGTGATGTCGTAGGCTACGCGGTTAACGCCAGCAACTTCGCTGACAATACGGGAAGAAATGCGGGTCAGCAGCTCATACGGCAGCTTTGCCCAGTCAGCGGTCATAGCGTCGCTGGACTCAACAGCACGCAGGATAACTGGACGAGCATATGTGCGCTCGTCACCCATTACACCAACGGACTTAATGTCGGGTAGCACCGCAAAGTACTGCCAAACACTATGCTCGGAATTACGATCGCCTGTCTCGTCAAAGAGCTGGGCGTTGTAAGTGTCAATCTCTTCACGGACAATAGCGTCGGCGTTGCGGAGAATCTCCAGCTTTTCTGGGGTAACGTCACCAATGATGCGGATAGCAAGGCCAGGACCTGGGAATGGCTGCCTGTAGACAAGGTTCTCAGGCAGACCAAGAGAGACGCCCAGCGCGCGGACCTCATCCTTGAAGAAGTGGTCCAGAGGCTCAATCAGGTCAAAGTGAACGCCCTCTGGGAATGGAATCAGGTTGTGGTGGCTCTTGATAGTTGCAGCCTTGCCGCCCGTCTTGCGAGCACCAGACTCAATAATGTCAGGATAAATGGTGCCCTGTGCCAGGAACTGAACGCCGTCCAACTTCTGAGCCTCGTCAAAGAAGACCTTCCAGAACTCAGTACCAATCAGGCGACGCTTCATCTCTGGCTCGGTAACGCCAGCCAGAAGCTCTGCATAGCGTTCCTCTGCGTGAACGTGAATCAGAGGCACGTTGAACTGCTTGCGGAAGACCTGTTCAACCATCTCTGGCTCGCCCTTACGGAGCATGCCGTGGTTAACAAACACGCAGGTCAGCTGGTCGCCAATAGCGCGGTGGACAAGAGCTGCGACAACAGAAGAGTCAACGCCGCCGGAAAGCGCCAAAATAACGCGGCCGTTACCAACCTTCTGGCGAATCTCCTCTACCTTCTGCTCAATGATGTTGTCCATGGTCCATGTCTTCTCAAAACCACAGATATTGAACAGGAAGTTAGAAAGCATCTGGGAACCGAACTCGGTGTGGTTAACCTCTGGGTGGAACTGCGTAGAATACAGGTTCTTAGCAGGGTTTTCCATAGCTGCGATTGGGCATACGTCGGTAGAAGCGGTAACGGTAAAGCCCTCTGGGACCTCAGACACAGCGTCGCGATGGCTCATCCAAACGGTCTGCTGCTCAGCGGTGCCATCAAAAATGCGGCTCTCCCCCGCGCGGGTCAGATGAGCTGGGCCATACTCGCCCTTCTCGGTATGTCCAACGGTGCCACCCAGGGTGACCGCCATAATCTGCTGTCCATAGCAGAAACCAAAGACAGGGAAGGCCAAGCTCCAGAATCTCTGGGTCAATCTTTGGCGCATCCTCAGCGTAAACAGAAGCAGGGCCGCCGGACAAAATAAGCGCAGATGGATTGAGCTCACGAAGCTCATCTGCAGAAATATCACAAGGAACAATCTCGGAGTAGACGTTAAGATCGCGCACGCGACGTGCAATTAACTGGCCGTACTGGGCACCAAAGTCTAGAACTGCAACAAACTGCTTGGGCCTGGACTCGCTCATGCATGACTCCGCTTCTCCGGTTTCCCGGTCACTCTTGGATTCTGCGCCGACACGCACTACCGCACGTATGGGCACATATCTCTACCACGAATTTATTGCTATTAATAATACCTTCAACCAGCCATTAACATCACGAGAGATTGTGTGCGCCAAAAAGTCTTCTTATTCTGTACAAACAAAAAGACGCTTGTATTTCTTTGACGAGAAACCCGTCTATTTTGCAAGACTCCACAGAACTTCTCGCCTCCTTAATTGCATACAGAAAAATGACCTATTCGGAATCACGTATAAAAAGTGACTAATGTCCTGCATTTAAATTTACTAGGGGTAATATTTATCCATTTTTATTACGTTAAGCTGCACATAGTATGAAATGTTTGTTGTGAACAATTGTGAAGAACCTGTGAATTTACCTGTACTTTATTTAAAAAGGTATTAGAAAAAAAGAATCTCTAAATTCCTTTGTACCTGCATAAATAATTAAACCTTCAGAGAGCAAAAAAAGGATATATGCAGATTCTCAACTAAATTCTCCTCATATTGGTACAAAATGAACGTATCAAAAGCAAAGGAGTCCTGATGAACAAACGACTGTTAAAAGCTCTTTAGTTTTGTCTTCGTTCTTGCTCTAGCACTTCCTCTTGCAGTGAAATCAGCTTTTGCTGAGCCTGCAAGTGTTGAAAGTGCAACGGGCACCCCTAAAGCGGTTGTCGCAACCATTACAGACTTTAGGGTTGAAGATCGTTTTGGCAACCCAACTACCGTTGTTAACAAGGCAAACGTGTATGCCATTGCAATGACATGGGACGCCTCTGCAAATGCAAACGTAGAGCCGGGTGATTACTTTGACGTCACTCTGCTAACGAGATGAGATTTACTGCAGCTCACCCTGCGTCTACCTTCAACATCACTGATGCTGCAACCGGCGAGGTCATGGCAGTGGCTCACGTCACCCCTGGTACCGATGGTTTTGGTGGAAACATGCGCGTGGTCTTTACCAACTACGTCAATAACCATACTGACCTGCGCGGTAGTGTTCGCCTTGGCTTCACCATTGATTCACATCGTGTTCAGACAGGTACGGGCAAGTCTTTTATCTTTACTGTCTCTGGCAGCCCTGTTCCTGTAACGTTTGACGTCACCGCTCCTGGCACCATTGGCACTGAGTACCTCTCCAAGTGGGGCAAGATTATCGAGGGTAATGCCAACGAGATTCAGTGGACCGGTCGTATCAACTACTCTCGTGGTAACTTCCACAACGTTCATCTGCACGATCAGCTTCTTGACTGGGGCGGCGGAGATCTTCCTGCAGAGATTAGGTATGTTCCAGACTCTTTTGAGATTTGGACTGGTGTTTTTGATGAGTACGGTTCAACCATTCCTGGTACTGCTCATCGCGTTCCTATTACCCCAGGTATGCTGACTATCTCCCCTGATGGACAGTCGTTTGATCTTGACCTTTCTGGCATAGACCTCAGCAACGGTCAGAGCTTTAAGTTCACGTATCGCACCACGTACGTTCCAGGTGTTGCTCTGCGTAACCTCATCAAGATGTACTCCGATAACCCTGAGTACAGCTCCGATTGGGTATATCGCAACGCAACTTCCGGCGGAGAAGGTACTTCTACCATCATCGCTCGTATCCGCATCGTCAAGGTTGATAAGAATGACCACAACATCAAACTTGCGGGCGCTGTCTTTAAGGTAACCAGCGTTGCTGATCCAACCAAGACTTGGACTATCACCACAGGTGAAGACGGTACTGCTACTACCGAGAAACTCCCTGCGGGCACCTACACTGTTCAGGAGATTACCGCTCCTAACGGTTATGAGCTTACAACTGACACCTATAACCTGACCGTCTCTGCAACAAGCGGCGTTATCAAGACCGTTGAGAACGAGAAGACCCCAACTGTTGATGTCAATGTCAAGAAGACCTGGGTTGGCGCCGTTGGCGGCCCTGTTACCGTCAGGCTATATAAAGACGGCGTTGCAAGTACTGAAACCGTGACTCTTGATGAGACAAACGGCTGGACTGCTACATTTACTGGTCTTCTCCGCAATGACGCTACTGATGGTCATCTCATTACCTACACCGTAGCTGAAGAGAACGTTCCTGAGGGATATACCAGCGAAGTTACGGGAAATGTCACTGATGGCTTCACGGTTACCAACACCGAGATTCCACCAACCATTCCTCCTACCACTCCTCCATCAGAGACTCCAAAAAAGCCTAAGAAGAAGCAGCCTAAGCTTCCTGAAACTGGAGAGATTTCCGAGGTTGCTCTTGTTGCCGTAGCAACTGTTGGTAGTGTTGCTACCACCCTTGGCTTTGCTCTGAAGGATCGCCGTAAGTAAGGTAGCGTGATGACGCAGCAAGTAACGCGCCAAGCTCCACGAACTTCTCGCACACATCCCCGCTTCACACGTTGAAGCGGGGATTTTTTGTGGCAGGTTTGTTTCCATGCAGCACAAAGACGCAAAATTGCGTATAGTAGATGTTTGACAAAACGCATTGGGCAAAACGCAGATTAAACACAAAGGAGCCCCAATGGCCAGAAGGTCACATTCATCTCAGAATCACGATCACAACAGCCGTGATAGGTACGAAGATGCCCCTGAGTACGATACAGAGGACTTCGCACAGGACGATTATGACGCTTATAATCAGGGCGCATATCAGCCTCGCACGCTGGGCAGCGTTCGAAGCGCAGGTGCAAGTTCTGCACGCAACAATCACGAATCCCACGGCTCCAGATTTACGCGCGAGCCTTTGATTGGCCAGACCAACGTCGGCGACGAGTGGCCTGAAGAAGCCCCAGCTCAGCAGCAAAAACACACCCACTTTGCGGCACATCGAGCGGGTGCCGTCAGCCATGCGCCTTCTCGCGCCGAAGGCGTGGGCGCATATTCCAAGAAGCGCCAAGGATCTTCTCGTGGTCGCGGTCTTAAGATCTTTGCCGGCATTCTGGGTACGTTGCTGCTGGTAGCAGGCGTAGCGTTTGCCTGGTGGATGCTGGATACCAACTCAAAACTTCGCCAGGGCTTGGACGCAAACCTGCAGGCCACACTGGTACAGGTTGCTCCGTCTGACCCGTTCTACATGCTGCTTCTGGGCGTGGATAAGGACGAGGGACGCGCGGAGAACTGGGGCGATTCCGACGCAAACTTCCGCGCCGACACTATTATTCTGGCTCGCGTTGATCCTAAGAACAAGAAGATCACCCTGATTTCCATCCCCCGAGACACTATGGTTGACCTGGGAGAACACGGAAAGCAAAAGATTAACTCCGCATACAGCTATGGCGGCGCATCCGGAATGGTCGAGGCCGTTTCCAAGCTGGCAAACGTCAACATCTCGCACTATGCCGAGGTAGACTTTGAGTCGTTCACCAAGATTGTGGACTCCATCGGCGGCATTACGGTCAACCTGCCTGTTGCTGTTTCCGACATGCAATACTCGGGCATCGACCTGCCTGCGGGCGAGCAGCAGCTCAACGGCCAGCAAGCGCTTGGCCTTTCTCGCAGTCGTCATGCGTACGACAATTACGGCGCCGGCGACTTCTACCGTGCCGCTAATCAGCGCATGATTCTGACGGCCATTGCCAAGAAGGTCCTGCAACTGGACCCCGTTTCTATGTCGGGTGCCGTGTCCACCATGGCCGAAAGCGTGACCACTGACTTAAATGTTACCGATATCGTAGGCCTGGCCATGTCGTTTAGGGGCATGGACACCTCCAAGGATATGTATTCTGCGCGCACGCCAACAACGTCCGAGCTCATCGACGATGTTTGGTACGAGATTGTCGATAAGAGCGCGTGGAAGACCATGATGGACCGCGTGAACCAGGCGCTGCCTCCTCTGGAGGATGCAAGCACCGATGAAACCACAGGTATCGTTGGTACGGTTGCGGGCGACACCTCCGCGGCGGATAGCATCAAGCCAGACTACACCGGAGAAGTTGCCGTGCTCAACGGCACAGACGTTCAAGGACTTGCAGCTCAGAAGGCTGGCATCCTGAAGACAAAGGGTTACACCGCCTACGCCGACAGCTCGCTGGAGCATCCAACCGACTCGATTATCATCTACGACGGCACACGCACGGGCCTGGCAAAGGCTGTTGGCGTTGCAAAAGCGCTGGATATCCCTACCGCCAACATCAAGGCAAACGACGGCAACTACCCCACCGACGTGGACATTACCGTGGTCCTGGGCACCGATCAGGCACCTAAGCGCTAACGACTCGCAGCGGCGACGGCGTGCGACCCGTAGCGGCAACGCGTCCGCAGCACGCGACCCTCGACACCACCCCACCCCACACAAAAACGGGCGAGAAGACCGATCTTCTCGCCCGTTTCACGTTAACTGTCAGCAGTTTTGTGGCTTAGACGTTAAAGCGGAAGTGCATGACGTCGCCATCCTCGACCACGTACTCCTTGCCCTCGATGCGAAGTTTGCCCGCAGTCTTGCAGCCGGCCTCGCCGCCCAGCTCAACGTAATCGTTGTAGCTGGCAACCTCAGCCTTGATGAAGCCGCGCTCAAAATCGGAGTGGATGACGCCGGCGGCCTCGGGAGCCTTAGCGCCAATGCGGACGGTCCACGCCCTGACCTCCATAGGGCCAGCGGTGAAGTAGCTCTGCAAGCCAAGCAGCTTGTATGCTGCCTGAGCAAGCGTCTCCAGACCGGAGTGCTCAAGTCCCAGGGACTCCAGATACTCTGCAGCCTCCTCTGGATCAAGATCAGCAAGCTCAGCCTCAACACCTGCACAAACAGGGATGGACTGAACGCCGTTAATAACAGGAGCAGGCTCGGTAAGCATGTCCTCGTCAACGTTTGCGACGTACAGGATTGGCTTCATGGTAAGCAGGAAGAGATCGCGAGCAGCCAGGCGCTCCTCGTCGGTCATCTCCATGTCAGCGGCGCGATTACCCTCGTTCAGCCACTCCTGAAGACGCTTTGCCACGTTGAGTTTGGGCTGGAGATCCTTATCGCGCTTGGCCTCTTTCTCCAGCTTAGGCAGGGGCGCGCTCAATGGTGCCCAGGTCAGCGAGGATGAGCTCCGTCTGGATGATGTCCACGTCCTCGTCAGGATTGACGCGACCCTCAACGTGAATGACGTCGGGATCTTTGAAGTAACGAACAACCTCGCAGATAGCGTCAGTGTTGCGGATGTTTGCCAGGAACTGGTTGCCCAGGCCCTCGCCCTCATTTGCGCCTTTGACCAGGCCAGCAATGTCCACAAACTCAACGGTTGCAGGCATGATACGACCAGGATTGACAATCTCGGCCAGCTTCTGGAGCCTTGCGTCGGGCACGTCAACAATGCCCACGTTAGGGTCGATGGTGGCAAACGGGTAATTTGCAGCCAGGCCACCCTTGCGGGTCAACGCGGTGAACAGCGTAGATTTACCAACGTTTGGCAGGCCAACGATACCAATTGAAAGCGACATGTGAGTCCTCTTGTTTTCGGTGGACGGTTACTTGTATTTCTCGCGAGAAGAACGAGCAGCTAGAAGCGTTGTGCTGTGTACGCAGCTACTTGCTACTCCCCATTATCCTCTTTTGGAGGTTGTTGTGCAGCAGTGGCCGAGCTCGAGGCACTGGTGGAATCCGCAGCGAAGCCCGCAGCAGCATCCGTAGCGAGACCCGCAGCTGCTTCCGTAGCAAGATCTGCAGCGGCTTCCTCATCCGAGTCCTCGATGAGCTCAGCGGCTAGATGCTTGAGCTGCTCCTTACCAGTGTCAAACATGAAGCGTGCTTTGCGACGAGCTAACGCCTCAAGGCGAGCGGTCTCCTCGGCCTTGCGGTCACGAACAACCAGCTCAGAGGTATCCATCGGCACCATCGTAAGCGCGCCGGGTTCAGGACAAACAATTACGCAGGCCTCGCAGTTGACGCAGAACGGCATCTTGATGGTCAGCTTGCCACGTTCGTCGATGTTGATGGCGTGCGTCGTACAGGTATTTTTACAGTCTCCGCAAACCGTACACTTACTGGAATCCCAAATAGGAGCCTCAAGCTTCACGTAAGGGGCAAGCTCTGGGTCGTGCTGAAGTGCGCCCATGACCAGACGACGATCCTGCGTGAGCATGGACTGCCTCATGTCTGTAGTGCGAAGACCCATCACGTCATCAAGCTGCGTCTGGAGTTTATCCAAGGAACGAGCGTGATCATTAATGCGGTCAGCAATTGCCTTTGCACCTGCAAGAATAGGCGTCGAAGCAGATACTAGGCGCTCTGCACCGTTCATCGCATTAGAGATGAACTGCGAGCGGATATACGCACGCGTGAAGTTGTGGTTGAGGTTATTGCCGTCGACCTCAAGACCAACCGTGGCGCCCGTCCACTCCTCAGCGGTAGCGATGGCCTGGGTATATGCTTCCTCACCGGTAGTGGTACGACAACGGTCGCAAACGCCCAGCGGCAGGTAAACACTTACGTTGTCAAAGTCCGTAAGGATTGAGAACCAAATGTCGGCCGAGAGCATACCCACGCAGGGCAGGCAAATCTCATTGCCCTCAGGTTTTCTTCCCAGCGCACGCGTGCAGGTAATGTAGCACTGCTCATACGCGGAAGCCGCGCGAGCTACCTGGTCATACAGGACGCGTGAGGTATGTCGGCGCGTGTTGAACGCCTCAGTTGGACATGCGGCAACGCAGAGTCCGCACTGAAGGCACGCATCATCGTCGATACGTACGGATTGGTTATGGATATCAATACAATCAACTGGGCAAACGTCAAGACAGCGAGAACATGCCTCGGCTTTTTCCTGAGGCGCACCTCAGGCAGCGGTTGGCGTTTGACCAGGGGATTTCCTGTAGTCCATTGGCTCGAACGGCTTGTCCGTATTTGGGTCAATAGATAGGCTTCCCATCAGCGCGTCAAGCGGGTTGGAAAGCACCTGCAGGGAGTCCTGGATATCAATGAGGGTCGTCGAGAAAATCTCGCTCCTCGTTATGATTCTGGTTCTGAGCCATGGTGCCTCCTCTCCTTTAGCGCGTGGCGGATGGTTCAAGTATGCGAGCTGGTCGCATGGACCGAGCGTAGTCGCAAATAAACATTTTAACCTGTGACGACCAATAATTCCCGCTCAAATGGAGTCACATTCATACGATTTCGATTAATGGACGATGAGCGGATAAACGTTACAGCCGTGACAAGACGAGTTTCTCGCCCGCGACAAGACGGGTTTCTCGCCCGCGACAAGACAGGGTTTCTCGCCCACGACAAGATGGGATTCTTGCCAAGTTTTTTTGTAACGAAAAGAAAAAAATCGGGCCCAGCGAGAGACTGGACCCGATTGAAGTTCCTTGGAGGTGCGGATTAGTACATACCGCCCTGGCCGCCCTGAGCAGCTGCGCGAGTAATGGACTCCTCGATGGTGGTGTCCTTTGGCATCTCGGAAACAGTTGCCTCGGTGATGAGGATGAGAGATGCAACGGAAGCTGCATTCTGAAGTGTGGTGCGAGTGACCTTGACTGGGTCAAGAACGCCCATCTCAATCATGTCGCCGTACTGGCCGGAAGCGGAGTCAAGGCCCTGACCTGCTGGGAGTGCCTTGATCTTCTCGACAACTACGCTGCCCTCAAAGCCAGCATTGTTAGCGATGGTGCGAACTGGGGCCTCAAGTGCCTTACGGATGATCTCAACGCCTATCTTCTCATCTGCATCAGAGGTCTGAACGCTGTCAAGAACGGAAGCTGCAGCCAGGAAGGAAACGCCACCGCCTGCGACAATGCCCTCCTCGACAGCTGCACGAGTTGCCTGAAGTGCGTCCTCGATGCGGTGCTTAATCTCTTTGAGCTCAACCTCGGTGGCTGCACCAACCTTGATGACTGCGACGCCACCTGAGAGCTTAGCAAGACGCTCCTGGAGCTTCTCGATGTCAAAGTCAGAAGTGGTGTTCTCAATCTCAGCCCTAATCTGGGTGATGCGGTCGTCGATTGCCTCCTTGGAGCCAGCGCCACCAACGATGGTAGTGGTCTCCTTGGTGACCTTGACGGACTTAGCACGTCCGAGCATGTCAGCGGTAATCTCGTTGAGGTTAACACCAAGCTCCTTGATGACTGCCTGGCCACCGGTGAGAACAGCAATATCCTCGAGCATGCGCTTACGACGGTCGCCATATGCTGGAGCCTTGATTGCGCAGACGTTCAGAACGCCGCGGAGCTTGTTGAGGATGAGGGTGGTAAGAGCCTCGCCGTCAACGTCCTCAGCCATGATGAGCAGAGGTGCGCCCTGCTTCTGGACTGCCTCAAGAATAGGCAGGATGTCCTGGATGGTAGAGATCTTGTGATCGGTCATCAGGATGTAAGGGTTGTCCAGCTCAGCGGTGAGAGTCTCGTTGTTGGTTGCGAAGTAAGGGGAAACGTAGCCCTTGTCAAACTGCATGCCCTCAACAGTATCGATGTCAATGCCGAAGGTCTGGGACTCCTCAACGGTAATGACGCCATCTTTGCCGACAACATCCATAGCGTCGGAAATCTTGCCACCGATGACTGGATCACCTGCGGAAATGGTACCGACAGAAGCAATCTGCTGCTTGGTAGAGACGTCCTTTGCGATGCCCTTCATCTGAGCGACAACAGCCTCAACAGCCTTGTCGATACCGCGACGGATTGCGATTGGGTTTGCACCAGCAGCAACGTTGCGGAGGCCCTCATTAACGATGACCTGTGCAAGCAGGGTTGCGGTGGTGGTACCGTCACCGACGGTGTCGTTAGTCTTGGTTGCAACCTCTTTGACCAGCTGAGCACCCATGTTCTCCACTGGGTCCTTGAGCTCAATCTCGCGAGCAACGGAGACGCCATCGTTGGTGATGGTTGGTGCGCCGTAAGAACGCTGCAATGCGACGTAGCGACCCTTAGGTCCAAGGGTGGTGGTTACGGCATCTGCCAGGGTGTTTACGCCCTTAGCAAGCTTGGCACGAGCGTCGGTGCCAAAATCGATATCTTTAGCCATGGTATTCCTCCAAAATAGCTGAATTTACACGTGAACAAAACAAGCGAACGAACAGAGGCGCGAGGCGACTAGTCCTCGAGGACACCAAGGATGTCGTCAGCACGGAGAAGCAGAAGCTCCTGGTCGTCTACCTTGACCTCGGTGCCGCCAAACTTGCCGTAGAATACCTGGTCGCCAACCTTGACGTCGAGAGCAATGCGATTGCCATTCTGATCAAGCTTGCCAGCTCCGACTGCAAGAACCTCGCCACGCTGTGGAAGCTCCTGAGCTGCGGATGCAATGTAGAGACCAGAGGATGTCTTCTCCTCTTTTGGAGCAGGCTTTACCAGAACACGATCTCCGAGTGGCTTCAAATTCATAATGAAAACCTCCTTTTCGGGCTCCGCCCGATTGTGACGCTAAGCGCACTTTTCCAACGCTATTAGTTATTCCACACGAGAAAACAATTTATACGAAATATTGCGAAAATCTTACAAAACCGACTTAGATTTTCTGTAGGCGTGCAGTATAAGCCGTTAACGGTTATGCGCGTACAGGTGAGTGCTCGTGACACGCGTGTACTACGTGCGGGTGACGAACTGCCGACCACAGGCAACGAGCTGCTGAAACACGGGTGTCATGCAGGCAGCGCGCAACCGATAATCCCCTGGTAGAAGGCGTTTGAGTGAGTCGCGAATACCATTAGCGCAGACAAGCGGTCGCTAGCGGTCGCTGCTAATCTGGGCGATAGCCAGTATCCACCTGCGTATTCGTGCCATTAGCATAATTTTTGGTGCAAAACTTTGCTTCGTGCATATTTAATAGGTGATATACGAAATTTTGCATAGGAAAAATGAAGGTTCATTTTGCGACCCTCGTTTTGGGTAAAAAATGCGTTTAGTTGGGGATGAAATGGAGTATTCAGAAAAAAATTGCACCCACGTTTTACCAGGTGGCAAATTCTATCCAGATTTCTGATTTTTTTATCCAGAACAAAACACCAGGTAGATTTGATGCATAGAATCACACAATTTCTGTAAACCCCAACTAAACGCATTTTTTTACCACTTCGGGGTCATTTTTGGGGCAAAATCACCTCTTCCCCACCCAAAGCGAAAATCCACCTGCATAAAAGTACCCGGCTATTCATTTTTCATGAATAGCCGGGTGCCTAACGCTAGAAAGCCGCATGCTACATACGGCCCACGCGCAAAACTTCAACCCGCTAAAGCCACATCAATGCTAATGCCATCATTATCGGCATGGTGACCAACGACAACAAAAGTAGATGCAGCAACTAATCCAACTGCGTATTCGTAGTCCTTGCCGTATTTTTGCGAGAACATTGCCGTCAACGCTCCCGAAGGAGTTGCAAAGGTGATAAACAACACCAACTTTATTGCCTGGTCAAGCGGGGCAAACCACAAAATTCCAAGCGTGATTAACGGCATAACCAAAAAGCCTCAAAAAAAGCTAGCAAAAGTAGATCCATTTATCCCTAATGAGCTCGGCTATTTTTAGCTTCTGCCAGATACGCGCCAAGAATAATCATCGCAAGACCTGCGTTGATATCTGCAACTCTTGCAATTGAAATCTTCAAAATTGGGTCTGGATGGATTGAGAAAACGAACAACAAAAGGCCAATGAAAATCGTGACGACACCGGGGTTGGTTGCAATCTTCGTAATCGAGATTTCCCTTTTGTCCTGGGACACCAACCACGCGCCGTACGTCCAAACAAAAAATGTTACGCACGCAATACACATCGAGACGTAAAAACGTACTCGACACCCAAAACGCTCTGCACAATTGGAATACCAATAAATCCCGAATTAGTAAAAATGACCGAAAACGCCGCCAAAGGCTGCTTATTTTTGTACACACACCTGGTAACCAAGATGGTAACGCCAGTAATAATTGCCGAGAAAACCACGCACCATCCAGCTTCGATGAGGCGTTGCATGCTGAAATCGGTTAAGAATGACTGCACTACGATACAGGGACTAGCTGCGTAAAGAATGACATTACTCATCTGCGCTATACCGTGGTGTTCGATCATCTTAGCCTTGAACAGCGCAAATCCCATGCCCATCATGACAAACATCGCGGCAATGTAAGTTGTCAGTACAGGAAGCGTTTCTTCGAGAGACAAAACCATGGTCGACAGTCCTTAATGCTCGACAAGTGTTTGGTTGTGCGTGATGCTGCTTTGAGTACTGCTAAATTTGCTGCTTAGTTCAGCTTGGTTCAGCTTGAATCTGAGCGTGATGCTACTTTGGTTACTGCTTGGTTTGCTTTTTGGTGCTGCTTGATACTGCGTGGTTCTTTGCGTGATGCTGCTGATACAACATGGGTGATGCTCGGGTTATTACTTGGACTCCGACAAACTAAAGCCCAGCTTACACCAAGGTAAGCTGGGCTTGCTCGTTACTATAAGATCTTACCGTTTACAGTACGGTAAACGTTTCCTGTACCGATTCATGCTGCATCAACTGAAGCAGCATCGTTGCTGCAGGAGCACTATCGTCGCATGCTACAACCGCGCGCGCTTACGCCTCCAAGCTCTCCAGTTCAGAGAGCCAAAGCGAGCTAGAAGCGTCGGACGGCATGCGCAGGTCGCCGCGCGGCGAAAGCGAAACCGAGCCAACCTTTGGTCCGTCAGGCATCGCCGAGCGCTTAAACTGCTGCGAGAAGAACCTGCGATAGAACACCTTTAGCCAGTGCACGATAGTCTCGTGGTCGTAAATCTCCTGGTTAGTGCCTGTGCCAAACGCACACTCGGCTAGACGCAGAACCTTGAGTGGACCACTTCCGTGACGAAGCACATGAAACAAGAAGAAATCATGCAGCTCGTAAGGGCCAACCAGGTCCTCCGTCTTCTGCTCAATGGAACCGTCCGCCGCAGATGGCAGCAGCTCAGGAGAAACCGGTGTGTCCAGAACGTCGCGCAAAACGTGAGCAATTTCGTCCTCGTCCTGCTCCTCATAAGCGTCAGCGCAGTAATCAACAAGGTACCTGACCAGCGTCTTTGGTACCGAAGCATTTACGCCGTACATGGACATCTGGTCGCCGTTGTACGTTGCCCAGCCAAGCGCCAGCTCGGAGAGGTCGCCCGTGCCAATGACCATGCCTCCCACCTGATTGGCAACGTCCATCAGAATCTGCGTGCGTTCACGAGCCTGGGCGTTCTCGTACACAACATCGTGAACGTCCTGGTCGTGGCCGATATCGGCAAAGTGCTGCAGCACGGAATCCACAATGGAAATCTCGCGCAGGTCGGCGCCAAGCGACTGCACCAGCTCAATCGCGTTAGTGTACGTGCGATCCGTGGTGCCAAATCCCGGCATCGTCACAGCTACAATGCCTGAGCGGTCATATCCTAGCTGGTCAAAGGCTCGCACCGTGACGAGAAGGGCCAGCGTAGAGTCAAGTCCACCCGAAATGCCAATAACCGCGTGGTCAGAGCCGGTATGCGCCAGCCTTGAAGCCAAACCGTGAGCCTGAATCGACAGAATCTCCTCGCAGCGTGTTGCGCGAGCGTCGTCCATCGCGGGCACAAACGGATGTGGGTCAACGTACCTGGTCAGCGGCGTGCGGATTGCAAGCTCGTTGTCCTCACCCTCGCCATCAAACTCCAGCGAGAAATACGTGGTCAGGTGCTTGTAATCCTCTGGCGTCGGTGCAACCTCAAACGTCGACGTGCGCCTGCGGTCAGCCGCCAGCGACAGCACGTCAATCTCGGACACGGCAATACCCTCGCCAAACACGCCAGAGTCAGCGAGCACACGGCCATTCTCGACAACAAGATCATGGCCCGAGAAAACCAAATCGGTCGTAGACTCGCCCTCACCTGCACTGGCGTAAACGTAACCGCAGATCAGACGCGCGCTCTGTTGCGCAACCAGCTGACGACGGTACGCGGACTTGCCGGCCAGCGCGGGCGACGCGGACAAGTTGCAGATCAGCGTGGCGCCGGCGACGGCGTGCGCATTTGACGGCGGCATGGGCACCCAGAGGTCCTCGCAGATCTCCGCGCCCACGACCAGCTCAGGGATGGTGTCACACGCAAACAGCTGGTTGGTACCAAACGGAACCTCGCCCAGCAGGCCAAAGTCCACACTGGTGACCGTCTTGGGGCCAGAAACAAAGTGTCGGCCCTCGTAAAACTCGTTGTACATGGGCACGTAGCGCTTGGGCACCAGGCCCAAAAGCTCTCCCCTAAAGAGAACGGCGGCGCAGTTGTAGAGCTTGCCGGCCACGCGAACAGGCAGTCCTAGCAGCAGCAACGCGTCAACGTCGGCCGTGCGGGCAGCAATGGAAACCAAGCCGCGCTCGGCAGCGTCCAGGAGGGCGTCCTGCCAGAACAGGTCCTCGCAGGTGTAGCCCGTGATGCAAAGCTCGGGCAGTACGACCACCTTAGCACCGCAATTACCTGCGGCTTCTTCGATGGCAGCCAGACAGCTCTCCACGTTAAACGCCACGTCGGCCACGCGGACGCGCGGCGTGATACTTGCAACTTTGATGAATCCGTCTTGCACAATAGCCTCCTTACATGCCGCTTGGGACAACGGGTGCCGCATCCGACGACCACGATCCCAGCTGCGCGTTGGGGTTTGCGTCCAAGGTCAATGGCGAGAAACCCTGTGTACGGTAGCTACGAAGTGCTCCGACGGCAATCATTGCGGCGTTGTCGCCACAAACCGACATCGGAGGCACTGTTACTCGAACGCCCATACGACCAAAGGTTTCCTTATATGCAGCTCTAAGTGCGGGGTTTGCAGCTACGCCGCCTCCCACGCAGAAATCGGAGACGCCCGTCTCCTCAACAGCAGTTTTAGCCTTTGCAACCTGCACGTCAATAACTGCCTGTTCAAACGAAGCGGCCAGATCAGGCAGATTGATAGCTCTACCAGCGCGGTTCTCGCCCTCAATGTAGGTGATAACGGCGGTCTTTAGGCCGGAGAGACTAAAGGAATAGTCGCCGCTATGCATCATCGCACGCGGGAAGTGGATGGCCTTAGGGTTGCCCTGAGCTGCAAGTTTGCTGATTACGGGGCCACCTGGATAGCCGAGGCCAAGCGCCTTAGCAACCTTGTCAAATGCCTCACCCACGGCGTCGTCAATGGTGGAGCCCAGGACCACGTAATCTCCCCAGGCACGCACGTGTACCAGCATAGTATTGCCACCCGAGACCAGACTGGCCACAAACGGCGGCTCCAGGTCAGGCGTCTCAAACAGGTTGGCCAGCAGGTGGCCTTCCAGGTGATGCACGGGAATAAGCGGCAGGTCAGTGGACACGCAGAAGCCCTTGGCAAACGCCACGCCTACAACGAGCGCACCGACGAGGCCTGGACCTGCAGTAACACCAACGGCGGCCAGGGTCAGACGGCACCAGCGTGTCGCAACCAAAGTGCGCGCCCGCGCGGGCCATGGTCTCCTCAAAAAGACCCACAATAGCCTCGGTATGCTTGCGAGAAGCAATCTCGGGCACGACGCCGCCAAAGCGAGCGTGGAAGTCAATTGCGTTGCGACAACATTTGCGCAGACCACACCGTGTGAATCCATGATGCACATGGCGGTCTCGTCGCAAAGAGGACTCAGGCTGAGAATCAAATCCCCCGCCTCGCGCAGTGCTGCAAGCGTCTCTTCAGAGCGCTCACCTGCAACAATAGGCCACGGACGCACTGATGCGTGAGGTTCAGGGTTTCTAGCCTCAAAGCCAGCGCCAACCGCCAAAGGCAGCTGCGCCGTCATCAAAAGCGCCGCGCAATCTGGACCGTAATATCCCGGGCGACGACCAACCTCGGCAAATCCCAGCTTGCTATAGGCACCCTGAGCTGGAGCGTTATCCTCCTCCACCTCAAGGGTAATCGCAGATGCGCCCAGCATCTGAGCATCGTATGCCACGCGTTCTACCAGCTTTGATGCAATTCCTTGGCGGCGACGCTCGGGCGCAACCACCACTTCTTCCACCTCAAACTGAGCTCCTGCCAGGCGACCGCCCGCAAAGCCAATGACCGTTCCGCGGTCGTGAGCCAGCCACCAGCTGCGCCCCACACCCGAGAATTCGTCGTAGAACGTCTGCTTTGACCAGGCCGAATGTGCAGCGTCAGCATATGTTGCCGCCTCAAGCTCCGCCACCTGATCCAGATCGTTCACCGTCATCGGACGAAGCTGCAGGTGAATATCGGCCAGCGCATCATCCACGCCGGTCAGGGCCACCGTTGCCGGCTCCTTGAGACCCAAGCGCTGGCGCTCCGACTCCTCCGCATCAGAAAGACGCGTGTAAATGGGCAGCACCAGTGCCGGATCGCCCGCACCCGCCTGCTGATACTCGGTCATGCACACCGCGCGTACCAGGCCTTCTCCTGTTGGGAACCACGTTACTTCATCGGTGTATGTCGAGAAACCCGCGCGCTCAAAACGCTCACGGTACTTCACTAAACCATTGCCTGTAAGCGTGAGCTGGTCCTTATCAGTCCTGCTCGACCACTCCTCCACACAAGCGTCTGCCTTGAGGACGGTCTCCACTGGGAATGTTCTATGTGCTCCAGCGTCATCCAGCAGGTAGATGCCCGGATAGACCTCGCCGCGCATGGCGTCTGCAACAACACCAACGGTGCCACGCACGCCCGCCTTCCACGCGCTGAACGCCATAGCATCAAGCGCACTTGCGCCGTAAAGTGGCAGGCCAGAGCCGCATGCAATACCCTTTGCGGTGGCCACGCCAATGCGGACACCCGTGAACGAGCCAGGTCCTCTACCTGCAATAACAGCGTCAACGTCGGCCATGGTCAGACCAGCGGCGTCAAGCGCCTCCTGGACCGAACCCACAAGCTCCACGTTTGCCTGGCGACGGCACAGGTGATCCGTTGACGCTAGTACCTCAACGTCAAACCCGCCGTCCGTTGCACTCGCGCCGTCTGCGGCCGCCGCAGCGGTATCGCGCCTGGTCAGACGTGCGACCGTGCATGCCAGCATGTCCGTCGACGTATCAACCGCAAGCACCACGTTTGTTTCATTTTTTATAGCAAGCATAAACACTCTTCTCGGCGTAAAAACGCCTTGTATCACGCCAATATTTCTTCTTGTAACTCTATAACTATACGCCAAGCCACGCCCGCAAACAGCGCGAGTCCCAACCCCGCAAAACTTTTACGAAACGACTGTTTAAGCAGTGTATCCCACAACCAACAGAGCCTCCGATTGAACTGCCTCCCATTTCTTGGACATAAGAAATGGGGGGCAGTTCATATGCGGGTGATTATGATTCTGCAGCGTGTTAGCGTCGGCTTTTAGGCTTGGCGCACAAAATAGCGCAGCTTTGGTAGGTTTTGCTAAAGAATCGACATGTTCCTAATCAAGATAGCCAGGCAGCTAGGTGGTCGCACTACCTGATATGCATCTCTATGCATAAACTTAACCTAATATGCTAGAAAATGAATAGACTAATATAAGAAATTTAACTATCGATAAATTTAGTATCTACGGAACACACCTAAGTCAGATATTCTGCTCAGATGCGGGCATTTTACACTTCTAAGTCAGATATTCTGCATGTTTCAGATATTTTTCAGCGTCATGTATACGTCTTTTTAACAGATTATCTGACTTAGGTGTGTTTTGAACTTCTTACACATTTCGGCGAACAGAAAAAGGCAGCCCACCCAGAGCTGCCTTCACGCACGCAATGTCCTCGCGAGTACCTAAACCGCAACCTCCGTCTCGGCACCCTCTTCTTCCTTAAGGAACTCCCTGTCCAGGATCTTAATAAACGGCAGGTAGATTGCCATATCAATCAAAATCAATACGAGCTGAAGTAAAGCGCCCTGCCATCCGCACAAAAGAAATCCCGAGATTAAAGGAGGGGTACTTCCAGGCAGCATAATGCCGTTACACAGAGGCACCAGCCCCGTACTCATGGCAAACCAGGAAATCGCAATATTGATTACCGGCGTAAAAATCAGAGGAATTGCCATGATGGGATTCAAAACTATCGGTAGTCCGTACATGACGGGCTCGTTAATACCAAAAATACCAGGCACAATGGAGATCTTTGCAATGTCTTTTGCACGGCGAGAATTGCAGAACAAAAATATCACAATCAACAGCGAAAGGGTTGATCCTCCACCGCCAAACAGCGCAAAGAACAAGTCGAACTCTCGATTGATAATGTTCGGCAAAGCAGTGCCGGCGGCAAAGGCGGCCTGGTTTTCCAGCGTAAGCGCAGTCAAAATCGGCGTAAAAAAATAGGGCTAGTAATGTTTGACCCGTTAATGCCAAAGAACCAGAAAATGCCCTGAATGATGTAAGCAATCGCCAAGGCCCACACGGTTCCGCCAAGCATGGTCAGTGGAATCTGTAACATCGAATAAGTGCAGGTAAACGCATCTTCCCAAGGGGTAAGCGCAAACAAAACGCTAATCGCCCACACTGCGGCAAACGTGAGCGCCATCGGAACCAGAGCACTAAACGCAAGCGAAACAGACGTAGGAACGCCCTCCGGCATCCTAATAACCCAGTTCTTCTTGATAGCAAATCCAAAAATGGACACCGACAAAAAGCCTACGATAATCGCTACAAACACACCCCTCGCGCCGGTCCACGCAAGAGGAATGCTCTCCACCAAAAATGGCTGGCTTGCCCCTTGGGGCAAAAACTCGGTTACCTGTGGCATCAAAATAAACCAGTTGATAAGCGAGACCATTCCAGCAGAAACTCGGTCCTCTAGGCCAAGCTGGTCAGCAAAGTTATAGCCAATTTCAAACGACAAAAATATTGCCATGAGCGAAACAGTGCAGGCAGAAGGAATGGCCAACAGCGAGAAAAGCGACTTGCCCTGAAGCGTAGTGGACTTCAAGAAATCAACCCACGCAGGAATTGGCAGATTGCCTACCAGCGTAAACATTGATCCGATAATAAGAATTGGCATGAGCATGGCAAACGAGTCGCGCATAGTAAGAAGATATTTGTTCTTACTCACCAACTCCGCCATTGGCATAAGCTTCTTCTCTAGACCTTGCGCTACATTCATACAGTCCCCGGCGTATCTCCTAAAATAACGATGTGAATCACAGGATAGAATCATATAGTAAAAGCAATTATTGCCTTTATTGATAGGACTTCGCTGTTCTTCAAATTAACAAGAAATACGTTGGTTAGAGATGCAAGTCACAATTTACAAATAAGAAAAATCTAATCAAAACTGCACCGTAGGAAAATTTAAGGTGCAGTTTCGATTGCAATTAAAGATTCAATTTATTTTTCAATTGTTGATTCTGTTCTGGAGTAAGTTTCGTAATCGCACCAGTTCTAGAGATAGTAATAAAGTCTCTAAAATCGTTGATATGAATTGGCTTATCAAAAACAATCATGTCATCAATCGGAGCAAAATACCTGCTTCTCCAATGGAGATCATTTTCTACGGCGTATGAATCTTCAATTACATCCCCAGATACAACGCCTTTAGCAAATATACATCCGCCGTATTCTTTATAAAGCATTTCTCCTCTGTTAAGCCCCACAGCCAGCAACTCTTTAACTTCATATAACGCATCATCTTCTGAAATATTATTCAGCTGACACTTCAAACGTCTGATTGTATCGATTGAAGTCTTTGAAAACATGAAGTAGACGTCTTCACCAATACAACAATCTTTTTGGGGCAGTCCACTCTGTATGTTTTTCAACTAAAACTTTTTCAACATCAAAACATCCAACCTCATAAAGATAGAACATCACTTCCTCCAAAGATTTTGGAAAAGCGATGTTTGTCACAAAAGCACTTGTCATCGTAAATTCTCCTTCATTTATTTAACCCTAATCTAAAACCTGGCGAGAAGATCGCTCCTCTCGCCAGGCGACTAATTTTCCATTTCAGCATTGATGTAACAACCAAACAACTCCGCTAGTCTCTAACAAATCCAAACGGGAATTCAGGTTTCACATAATCCAACAAGAAAAGCTCGTCTTCTGGGATACGTCCTACAACATTACGAGTTCCGTCATCCTCAAAATCTCTTAGAGCAACTTCAACTTCTCCCAGGTAATGAGACAGGTTGTCATTCACCACTAATACATCTCCGCGCTTAATGTGACAATCTGTGCGCTCACGAGCAGGAATTGAAGTGGAATACTCAAACATCCTAGGTACTGAAGAACGTAGGTAATACTCAGATGCATCGCCACGCGTTACGTGGTTAAACTGATACAAAACGTTCTTCTCGACCTCAGTTGCACCAGAATCAAATTCAACCTTGAACGTTACCTTAGTAGTATCAACAGCGGCTAATGCGGCAAGTTCCTCTTCAGAAGCAAAGCAATTTCCAATCATAATGTCGTCAATAAGGCCAGTTGCCAACAGGTGTCTTGCCTGCAAATCAATTGAACGAGTACGATCATCTTCGCAGGTAGGAAGACCGTCATAAACCGGCCATGGACCAAACGTGTTATCCTTCTGACTCGTCACAAATGCTGCCTGAGTTAAACCCATACCAAATAATGCTCGGAGAATTCAATGAAGCGTTTCTCGCTCAAGCCAGAAAATCTCTGTGGATAAAAATTGTGACAAACGCACATATTGCGACGATATGCTCCACGCTCAATAAGCAGATCAAGCGACAGCATCTGACTGGCGTTGAACTCAACGGCAATGCCGTAAGGATTTCTTGTCAGAGCAATGTCCTGACGATCTCCCAAATGCCCATCAAGACGAATAATATCAACGCCCATCTTGGCAAAAACAGAAATATCAGTTGCCGTTGCCCCTAAGTGCTGAAATACGCGCGGGTTGGTATCCACAGCAACAGTAAACCCATACCCATGAGCGCGGTCCATAAACTGTGAAAACTCAGCTACTGTCTCTTCTGGTGACTTATCCACAGAAAGTAAGCATGTGAAAATGCGCGAGAAACCATAGTTACTTGCTAATGCCATGTAGGCATCATCGGCTTCAGGTGTTGAGTGCTCTGGATAAAGAGAAATTCCAAGCCTATGCATCACTTCCTCCAATCAAGCATACAGACTGGTACCTGGCACAGCGTCTCAGCGTTGTACCAGGTACAGCTCAAATCTACAAAAGTTTTACAGCACGACAGAATCAAGGTCGATAGAGTCAAAAGTCTTCCAGCTCAGTAGAAGATTCCTCGGAAGCTGCGGCTTCTTCCTTCAGGTATTCCTTATCCAACGTCTTGATGAAAGGCAGATAAATAAAGATTCCCAGAATAATCAAGAAGAGCTGCAGGACAGCGCCTTGCCAACCACTCAGCAGGAATCCAGAAACCAGAGGAGGAGTAGTCCAAGGAAGCATAACGCCGTTGCACAGAGGTACTAAACCAAGATCCATGATGAAGTACGCAATGATGATGTTGACCACTGGAGTAAGAATAAAGGGGATCAGCATAACTGGGTTAAGAACAATAGGAAGACCAAAGATAATAGGCTCGTTGATACCAAAGATACCAGGAGCAACAGAAATCTTTGCCAGATCCTTAATACGCTTGGAATTGCAGAACAGAAGCATTGCAATCAGCAGAGAGAGCGTAGAACCGCCGCCGCCAAAGGTTGCAAAGAAGGTCTCGAACTCACGGTTAACAATGTTAGGAAGTGCAGCACCAGCAGCAAACGCAGCCTGATTTTCCAGCGAAAGTGCGGTAAGAATTGGTGTGTAAATTGAACCAGTAACGCTGGAGCCATGGATACCAATAAACCAGAATCCACTTGCCAAGACATAACTAAATGCCAGGGCCCAAACAGTTCCACCAAGTGAAGTTAGAGGAGCCTGAAGAATTGCATAAATGAAGTTAAAGGCATTGCCCCATGGGGAAATGATAAAGACAATACCAACCAGCCATACGGCGGTAAATGCAACGGTCATAGGGATAAGAGCGCTAAATGCACGGGCGACAGTAGGAGGAACGCCCTCTGGCATCTTAATGGTCCAGTCTTTTTTAATGATGTAGCCAAACACGCCTACTGCAAAAAATCCTACAATCATGGCAATGAAGACGCCTTTTGCACCCGTCCATGCAAGAGGAATACTGTCTACCAGGAATGGCTCTACGCCTTCTTCAGGTGAAAACTCAGTTACCTGAGGCATAAGGATGAACCAACCTACCAAAGAAACAATGCCCGCTGACGCACGGTCTTTAATACCAATGTGCTCGGCAAAGTTATAGCCAATGTTAAAAAGCAAGGAAGATTGCCATGAGCGAAACAGTACATGCGGAAGGAATAGCCAGCAGAGCAAACAGCGATTTATCTGGCTGAACCATCGTAGTCTTCAAAAAATCAATCCACGCAGGAATTGGGAAGTTGCGAAGCAAAGTAAACATAGAGCCAATAATCAGGATTGGCATGACCATTGCAAACGAATCTCGCATGGTCAAAAGGTATTTATTTTTACCAATCATTTCGGCCAGCGGCATAAGTCGCTTTTTCAAACACATCCATCGTTTTCATAGAACCCTCCAAACTAACAACTCTCCATTTTTTTATAAAATCACAGATAAAACGTATAGCGAGAAACCCTATGCAGTAGAACCACGCTTAATCAAAGAAATGGCCATCTTAAGCACGCGCTCGCCGTTCAAGTTGCCATAATCCGCTGATTCGATAACGCCAACAGGAATTTTTGCTCCGTATTTTGCGTTTACATCGTCAAAGCTAAAACGAACCTGAGGTCCCAATAAAAATGCAATCAGGGAGTGTTGTGCTCTACCTGGAAGTCAATTGCCGTAGAAGAAAATGCTTCAACCTTTACTTGAATTCCATGAGCATCAGCAACCTCTTGCATCTTGTTTGCAAGCATACTTGTGGACATCCCTGCACTACAAAACAAATCAATCTTTTTCATACCTACTTCCTTTCACTCACCACTGCTCGTAGTTACTTGCTTACAAAGCTCAACGATTTGCACTGCCAAATCGTGTGTTGTAAGTGCGCACATCAAATGATCTTGTCCGTGGACCATCAGCAAAGATAGTGGTTTGTTATCCTGTCCAATAATTTCCTGCTGAATCCGTTCCATCTGAAACTCATGCGCTCGATTTAACGATTCTGAACTCTGTTTCAACAGCTCATCTGCCTGGTCAAACTTTCCCAAACGAGCGCACTTGATTGCTTGTATTGCATAGCTTTTTGCATCCCCACCATGCACAACCAAGTTGGTGACAATAGCCTCTACCTCTCTTTCATCCATTCCTATCCCCTCTTTCTTAAACCATCACCTGATGATGTAATCTGACCAACAAAAGTTGAAAAACTTTGATGCTTTACAAGTGAACAAATTGCCTCTTTATCCATAAGAAGGGACGCCATGTTCTTGTTAAATAGACGGGTCTTCTCGTCTTCTGAACAAGAAACTGAAATCAAAAACACAGCAGCTACGTCATGACCGTCCCAGTCAATTGGGTTGTCTAATAAACCAACTGCTACACAAGTACGTTCAGATACTGGGCGCGAAGGATGAGGAAGTGCAACCAAGTTTCCAAAGGCAGTCATTGCTAAAGTTTCGCGGTCAAAAACAAGAGCTCTGAACTCATCTTCAGAAACAGAGATGTTTGATTTCTCACTGTTGCATAATTGACTGACCAAAAAGTTAAGTACTTCTTCCTTACTTCTGTACGCAAGATGTGAGAAGAAAAGATGCTCGCTAAAGTGTTTAGCAAACTCCTCTTGTTCATCTCGACGAAGCAAGTCTTTAACTAACAAGTCTTTATTAATGTCATCGAGCAAGAACCCCGAATAACACACAGGAACTGGCAAAGGAGATTCAATCTCAACGGTAGAGAACACGTAATCAATATGTGAAAAATCAATCTGAGAAATCTGACTCAAATTACACGTAGTAATTGACCCGATATAAGGTCCAAACTCCTCTTTGATACGAATTCCCAAAATCTTTGAAGTACCTAGACCTGTTGCGCATACACAAAGTACATTCTTTTTTGGCAGTTCAGTACGTTTACGCTCCAAAGCCAATGCAAATGCCAGGGCCAGATAAGCTACTTCATGCTCACTGAGAGTTGCTTCGTACTCTTTGGCCAAGATTGTTGACGACTCCATGGCCATCAAGTATGCCAAAGGCATTCGATACTGGATGTCAGTAAGCAGTGGATTTTCTATCTGCAGGTTATAGTGCAATCGGACGGAAAGTGGCACAATGTGTCTGGCTAAACTCATATGTAGTTCAAGATCATTCCTAAAATCAAATCTGAAGCTACTCCACACTAAATCAATCATCTGACGCGTAACTGCAAATACGTCATCAGTAATTACTAGATTTGGAGACTCAGAGATATCTTTAAACATCTTCTTAGATGCCAAATGAATTGCAATATAGGCAACTTCTGTCTGAGGAAACTCAACATCAAACTCAGACGACAGGCAATTTACCAGCTTTTGTGCCACGCTATATTCATACGAGCACTGAATTCTCTTAAGCGAGTCTTCCTGTCCTACAACATAGCGCTGTTGCTTAATGCGATTAATTGCAACCACAATATGAATGACAAGATTTCTAATTGCAAAATCATTCAAGCTGACATCATGATGTTCAACACACTCAACTACCAGCTTTGTTACATCAGCAATAAGTTCATTATTTTCCACCGTGGCGTGACAACTACCCGAATATGCTTCGTTTGTTACCAGACTTGCCAGGCAGAGCCGCTTATTAAATTCAGTGCCTCCAATCTGAATTCCATAATGCGATTTACGCATTATGCGCAGGTCAAATCTGGCGAGAAACTCTTCAGCTTGTTTAAATCAGCCGAGATAGTCTTACGAGAAACGTAAAGAATCTCTGATAACTCGTCTACCGTAACCCAATCGCTTCGATTAAGCAGATCGTCCAATATATATGCCACACGCTCATTAGAAGTCTGAGGTAGCTGATCTTCCTTATTAAGCCAACAATCCAAGAGCTCAGGATTAAGAACTTCAAGATGATAGCCCTGACCTTTTATTGTTGTAATTTCAGCAATACCTTCTAGTAATTCTTTTGCACGCTTGATATATGCACGCACCGTGCGCTCGGAGACGCATAAGGACTCAGACAGCGTTGATGTAGAAACATCTTCCTATTTTGCCAAGCACGTTATGAGACGAACAAGTTTGTCATCCATGACGCACCCTCCTTATAGAAAATTATAAAAAGGGGCCCTGACGTTTCTATTTCCAATTCCGCCAACGGTAAAAGGAAATCAACTTCACATAACATTACTTAAATTTGTTATTAAAAACCTGGCGAGAAGATCACTCCTCTCGCCAGGCGACTAACCTGTCAGTTTTTGCCGCAACCCGCTACTTGTTCGTTAACCGCTCGATGAGCTTATTGATCTCCCACTCGGTCATGCCAACATCGGTCAGATACTTGCGAGCTCCAGCTGCGTAATCCGCGCCGTCGAGCGAACCGTACGTAGGCACCCCAGCAATGCAGCGAGCGATGTCGTCGAACTTCACGTCAACAACAGCGTCGTAACGAGCCTTGTCGTCCTTCTCGTTAATGCCGTAATAGTTGTCGTAGGTAATCATGTAGTCGTCGCGCATCTCGTCGTAGGATGCACCGCAAAGTGCCTCGAGAAGAGCGCAGACAAAGCCCGTACGATCCTTACCCTCGGTGCAGTGAATAAGGTAGGGCCCCTTATGCAGAATTATCTCGCGCAGACCCGCTACCAGGCGATAAGCATATTGGCCGCCCCGATAATTGGCGTTGAGGTCAAGAGCCGCAACATTCCCTGCGTCATACAGGCTTTTGTGCCACGTAATGTCGTAGTCTGCATTC
Source organism: uncultured Atopobium sp. (assembly GCA_916438965.1). GTDB lineage: Bacteria > Actinomycetota > Coriobacteriia > Coriobacteriales > Atopobiaceae > Lancefieldella. The sequence continues at coordinate 1,209,015 of CAKAGI010000001.1, forward strand.
TGGTAATAGCCCTGAATCTCTTCATTGGTGTCCGCGAGGTCCAAGATAAACTGCACGCCACACCTCTGGGCAAGATCTGCCGCGTAAGGTGCGCGATTGTTCCGATTATCAATAGGAGACGCCGAGCGATACATCACGCCCTCAGCAAGATTTCCGCCCTTCATGGGACGGAAGTTGGCAAAGACCTCGTCACTTGCGTAGTCGGAGCGATTATTAGTGTACGTTGCATCCAGAGCCTTCTGAACCGTTGCGTACTTCTGCTTCTGGTGGAGCGTAACCGTAGCCTTGTCTCCATCCTTAAGACCGGCGGATTCCCACAGAGGCTCACCATTATTTACGCACACATCAATGTAGGGATAGCCCGGATATGCGACAACCAAAGGCTCATTGGTTTTGGTGTAATAGCCGTTGTAGTACGGAATGTCGGAGAGCTTGTATCCATTGCTAAACGTAACGTCCACGCTGTCGCCGTACTCAAAGCCCAGGTTATTGAACTCGTCGATGGTGATATCCAGGTAGCTGCCACCAAACTTGGGCTCGTGTATTGCCTCGATTTCCCCTGTTGTGATTGACGACTGCGTTGCTTGCTGGGCAGGGTTGTTCTGCAGGAACGGAAACGCATTGCACCCAACCAGTGCAAACGAGAGCACCAACGCCATAATCACACTCAAGGCCTTCGCAAACTGTTTCTGTAACTTTTGCATTTCTCGCCCCGATTCTGCCGATACCGCGCGTCCAATGGCGCCGCTCGTCCAAAACCACACCACTTTGACTATACGACTGACGAGAAACCCCACCTGTCCAAACAGATGGGGTTCACATGAACGGTGTCGTTTTATCGGTGGGTGGAGAAGGTCTGCGTTGAGCTCCGTCAAACAAAAAGGCACCCGATTAACGAGTGCCTTAAGAACGCAAAATTGTTGAGTGTCTACAAACCAATTCGCTCTTCTAGCGCGCTTTCAATGGCTGCTAGGTCAATGAAGTTATTCAGCACAATAGTGCGCTCTTTAATTCCATCAGGGAAGTTGTCAAAAAGCTCATTGGTTGTGACGTAATAATCGCCATCAGCGCCTTGAACGCTACCAAGGTCGATAGTCTCAACAACAATATCTTCCCTATTCCTCTTCTGAAGAATGCTCTCAATATTCATTTTGGCAATGATTGAAGATCCAACGCCAAAAACCACAAACAGCAACAAGTTTCATTATTAACTCCTAAAATGACTGGTTATGCACCAAGTACAAGCATTCTAATAGCCTTAAGCAGATACATCAAAGGCATCCATACCAGTGCGTAGTCAATGTTGGACCAAGTCACGCCAGAACCAAACATTACGCCGGTCAATGGATAGAACAGGATAGCTGCTGCAGAAGTAATTGCACCAGTTACCAGGCCAGCTGCAAGAGCACCCTTCCATCCACCAGCCTTGTTACCAAAGACGCCCATGACATTACCGTCAAAGTACATGATGATTGGGCTTGGGAAGACAATAACTGGAGCATGAAGAACAATAGTCAAAATGCAGACAAGAATTGCACCAATTGAAGATCCAAGGAAGCCAAACATTCCGCCCATTGGAGAGAATGGATAGAACGTTGGCGCGTCCAGAGCTGGAACAGCACCAGGAAGGAACTTGTCAGAAATACCCTTAAATGCAGGAACAATAGAACCAACAAACATACGGACACCCTGAAGCAGGATGACGATACCTGCAGAGAAGGTCCAAGCACGAATAACCAGCCACAAAATCCAGTTAGTAGCCTCAGGACCAGTACCAGATAGAACCTCGATACCTTCCTGACCAACTGCAAGTCCCATTCCAACAAAGATGATTGGCATCAGGAAGAACAGAACTACAGTGTTGTCCCTAAACATAGATGCCCACTCAGGAAGCTTTAGCTTATCTGCATCTTCATCTGGGTTGGAGGAACCAACAAACTTACCAACAAAGTGAGCAACAACAGAGCCTACCTGATCCATAAAGCCAAGGGTAATTGAATCCTGTGTCCACTCCTTTGCAAGCTTTCTGGTAATTGCAGGAGAAAGCGCATAGTAAAGTGCGTTGAGGATTGAACCAACTGCAATAATCACAACGCTGTCATCGGTGTTCAGGATTCCTGGAAGCGTAATAGCCATGAAGCATGCGTGGAAAAGTGCAAGATGAGCTGTCAGATACACATTCTTAAAGTTGTTGTTAGGAACCAACTTAACAATTACCAGGTGAAGCAAGAATGCAAACAGGAAGATTAGTACGGAATTCCTGCTGAAGCCCTCCATGGAGAGAACCATTGCACCGGCCGCATCATTAATAGGAAGAGTACCTGCAACTCCAAGGCTGTTATTTAATGCAGTAACTACTTCAGATAGAGAGCTGAAAATGATTCCTGCGCCAGATGAGAGGACAAGAAGACCAATGACCGTCTTAACAACACCATCAATTACCTGTGGCAACTTTTTTACGTTGAAGTAAAAAGACCTACAAGCGCAAGCAAACCCATGAAGATGGTTTGATTTGTAAAAAGCTGAAATACAAAAACGTTCAAGATGTCCATTCTATGCCTCCCTATTAATAACTTTAGATACGTTTAGTGCATCTTCTTCTGTTCTTACAGAACGGAGCAGATTAAAATTCGCCTCGTTATTGAAGAAAATTACGATTTTTCTGAAGAAGTTCAATATGAGACTCGTCATCTTTTGCTGCCAAAATAACAACGATATCCACAGGATCATTGTGCTTGCTGCCAAACTCGATTGGCTGTGCAAGTGTTGCAATTGAAATTGCTGTCTGATGAACTGCATCACTAGGGCGAGAATGACCGAGTGCAAGGCCAGGAGCAAGAACAATGTAAGGTCCCAGCTCGTGAATTGCCGCAATCATCTCTTCAATGTAAACAGGAGTGATTGCGTCACGCTTTACTAGTGGAGTTGCAGCTACTTTAAGAGCATCTTCCCAGTCTTTTGCCTCAACATGAAACTGAAGGTCTTCTGGATGAATCTGCAGATGAGAACTATTTTCACTCATACTAGGCTTCCTCTGCTACGTATGCATGGCCACCAAAACCATTGCGAAGTGCCGCAGTAACCTTATTTGAGAAGTTCTCCTCACCTAGCTTCGATGCGTTTCTCTCAAACAGAGACTGTGCAATTACTGGTACGGGAACATCCTCTGCAAGAGCCGCTTCAACAGTCCACTTTGCCTCGCCAGATGCATCAACAATACCCTTAAAGTCCTTAAGGTTAGGATGTACTCTGAGCTGCTCTTCAATTAAATCAATCAGCCAAGAACGAATAACAGAACCGTTTTGCCAGTTGCGAGCTACCTGAGCCAAGTCATAATCGAATGGAGCCTTTTGCATAACAGCAAAACCTTCGCCGATTGCCTCCATCATTCCGTATTCAATTCCGTTATGGACCATCTTCATAAAGTGTCCAGCGCCTGCAGGACCCACGTAATCGCAGCCGTTTTTAACGGCAACGGACTCAAAGACATCTTTGAGATACTCGTAAGCGCTCTGATCTCCACCGGCCATCAGGCAAGCACCATAACGAGCACCCGAGGTGCCTCCAGAAGTTCCAAGGTCAAGGAACCTTACTCCAAGGCTAGAAGCCTCTTCTCCGTGCCTCATGGAGTCCTTATAGTTTGAGTTACCCGCATCAATAAGGATGTCATCCTTCTCAAGCAGCGGAAGGACCTGAGAAATTGTTGATTCAGTTGCCTCTCCAGAAGGAACCATCATCCAAATAACTCTTGGTGTTTCCAGTGCTTCAACAAGCTCTGCTAAAGACTGAACAGAAGAAATACCGTGCTTCTCTACTTCCTGACGGGCATCCTCTGAAACATCAAAGCCTTTTAACTTCTACTCCGTTATCTTTTGAGATTCAAGGCAAGATTAAAGCCCATCTTTCCCAGTCCGACCAATCCAACTTTCATGTTCCTTCTTTCGACGAACTTTCTATAAGAATTACTATAAAAAAATAATTTTTCTACTAGTCAATATTAGAAAAGAAAAAAATTTTTTTCTTTTTCTTTTTAGTGGTAAATTTTTTAAAAGTAGAAGGTGTCTTATTTCATCGTTGAGCTTTGATTTGAGGAGAATCTCATGGAGTCTTCATACCGCGTAAGACTTAAATCGTTTGAGTCTTCGCTTTCTAAAAAAAGAAAAAAATGATAGCTTCCTATATTTCTTCTCATTCACGCGCGGCTTCGCAAATGACCATTAACGAGATGGCACAGACCCTTGGAATGGCTGATTCCACGATTTTTTTAAATTCACTAGAAAAACTTGGCTATACAGGATTCAAGGATTTTCACAATGCACTGATTTCTGAAGAATTTGATCCTGCAATTTCAATTCATGAAAAACATTTCTGACACCTCTTCCCCACTGGGGGTGGCTGTCAGTGTATTTAACTCCTCAATTGATTCCCTCAGTCACACTAAAGAGATGCTTGAGTCCGAAAATCTTGAAGACGCAGTTAGCTTGATTGTTTCTAGTAAAACTGTGTTTCTTTTTGGACTTGGTGGAAGCAATATTATTGCTGCAGATGCCTACCACAAGCTACTCCGATCGCCTCTCAACGTAAAATACGCGTCCGATTATCACCTGCAGCTCATGGAGGCCAGCCGAGCCACAAAAGATGACTGTGCAATCATTTTCTCTCACACTGGTAGATGCAAAGAGGCTATTCAGCTTGCTGATTTATTCCAGCAAATTGGCGGTCGTGTGTTAGTCATTACCAGTGATAGAAATTCTCCTCTGGCGAGAAGAGCGGATGTCACGTTACTGACTATCTCAGAGGAAACATCATTTAGATCAGAGTCTCTGGCATCAAGAATTGTTCAGCTAGCTCTTATTGACTCTTTGTACACATCAGTAATGCTTGCTAACCCACGTAAATCCAAGAATTCACTGCAGAGTATTCGTGATGCAATTGAGTTGACGAGATAAGCTTTTAATAGACTCGCCGTACAAACGAATAAGCGTCCCTTGCACGAGGTATCTATAAGGTACTTTCGAATATCTTTTACATGCGTTTATCGATTTCTTATAGCTGTTAAATTCCAAACATCCTATTATTAAAAGGTCTAATCATTCAAATCCTTTTCCAAGGGGAATCATGAATAAACAGCAGCTCTCTACTAAAATTTGGTCCGCCGCAAATGTGATGCGTGGAAAAGTAGATGCAAACGATTACAAAGACTATTTACTTGGACTTATTTTCTATAAATATCTATCGGAAAACGAAGAGAAATTCCTGATTTCTAACCAACTTCCAGAATCTGAATTCGAGAGTTTTCTTATTGAAGAAGATGAAAGCTCCGTCGATTACCTTCAGCAAAACATTGGGTATTTCATTTCTTACAAAAACTTATTCTCCACATGGATACAGATGGAAAACGAGTTCTCAGTGGATAATCTTCACACTGCACTGAGCGCGTTTAACCGCTATTTTTTTCCAAAAACCATAATAAAATTTTTTTAACAATATCTTTAATGCGCTTGAAACTGGCCTAAGCAAGCTGGGAACAAACACCAGCCAGCAGACAAAAAGCATGTTATGACTTAATTCATCTTGTCAATGTAATTCCTGTTGAGAATTACGATGTTCTTGGCCATGTTTACGAAGATCTAATCAGAAACTTTGCTGAAACTGCAGGCAAGAAATCTGGTGAGTTTTATACTCCACATGAGGTTTCTCTTCTTATGTCAGAGATTATCGCTACTTCATTTTAAAGAAAAAAAGAAAAATATTCAAATTTACGATCCCACATCTGGATCTGGCTCTCTTCTCATTCACATTGAGAGGCCGCAAAGAGATATGGAATTGAGCCCAACTCCATCCAATACTACGCACAAGAACTTAATCAATAGACATATAACATCACTCGAATGAATCTTGTAATGCGAGATATTTCTCCCTCAAATATCATTACCAGAAACGACGACACTCTCGCAGCAGACTGGCCGTTCTTTGACGAGAACGATCCTGAAAACACTTACGATCCGCTTTACGTGGATGCTGTAGTATCTAACCCTCCTTATTCCGCTAATTGGGATCCGGAGAATAAGGAATTAGATCCTCGTTTTGCTGACTACGGTTTAGCTCCTAAATCAACAGCAGATTATGCATTCCTGTTGCACGGACTATATCACCTTAATCCTCAGGGTCTTATGACAATCGTTTTACCACACGGCGTTCTATTCCGTGGAGGCTCCGAAGGACTCATCAGAGAAAGATTGATTGAAAAACGCCAAATCGAAGCAATTATTGGTCTTCCTGCAGACATTTTCTTTGGTACTGGAATTCCAACCATTATTATGGTTTTAAGTAAGCGTGTTAGACACGACGATGGAATCTTAATCATCGACGCATCTAAAAATTTCATAAAAGATGGAAAGAAAAATCGACTTCAAGCTTCGGATATCAAGCGTATTTCAGATGCCGTAAAAGAAAGAAAAGATATCGAGAATTTCTGTCGAGTAGTATCTCTCGAAGAAATCCGTGCTAATGATTACAACCTAAATATTCCTCGTTATGTTGACACTTCCATTAAGCCAGAGTCTTGGGATATCTATGCTTCAATGTTTGGTGGAATTCCAGTAAACGAACTTAACGAACTTGATAAATTCTGGAAAGTTTTCCCATCTCTCCAAGCTGATTTATTTGAATCAAACACTGGCTCCACTTTAAACCTTAAAAATGAAAACATCAGAGAAGTAGTAGAGAACAATTCTGACGTTGTCAACTATAAGGAACGCTATAAACAGGCTCTATCTTCTTTTGATTTGTGGCTATCTGAGGAGCTTTTAGAAGAGCCCACTCTTGTGAATCGCTCTACAGAAGAAGATCAAATTGCAAAAGAGCTATTTAATAGGCTTGAGGAAATTCCATTAGTTGACAAATACGATGCTTATCAACAGTTAGATAATGCATGGACCATTATCAATTCTGATTTGGAAGAGATTATTGAAAAAGCAATCTTTAGAAATTGCCCGAACTGTTGAGCCTCTTATAGTCGAGAAGAATAAGAAAGAGGTTCAAGAAGGATGGCAAGGAAGAACCCTTCCATTCGAACTTGCTCAGCAAGAACTACTTGCTGATGATCTTTTAGCAATTAAATCACTCAATAATCGTCTCGATGCCATTTCATCAGAGCTAGATGAGATTTTTGAGTCTCTCACAGAGGAAGAGCGTGCTTTAGAAATTACAAATGACGCCGAAGATAGCTTCAACAAATCTGCATTTAACAAGTATCTGAAGACAGCTGATACATCAGAAGGTACTCTTGGTTCAAAAATTAAAAAAGCAAATAAGCTTGTTACAGAAGAAAAGCAGATTGGCAAACAGATTAAAGAGCTTTCTTCTGAACTTGATAACAAAACAATTGCACTAATCCAGAACCCTAACGGATGAACAAATAAAGAATCTTCTTGAAAAAAAGTGGATAACTCCTCTTATGACTTCAATCCTCGCTCTTTCTAATAACGTCATAGAAAATCTGGTTGCTAGCGTAACCTCCTTACACAAGAAATATGACACTTCCCTATTGGATCTTGAAAACGAAATTCAATCTACTGAGCTTGAGCTTTGCGAAAGCTTGGCTCAGTTAACAGGAAACGATGCCGATATGCAAGGTATCGCCGAACTTATTTCTCTTCTTGGCGGTGAGAAATAACAATGTCATCAGAAAAATCATTGACTCCTCAAATTAGATTCAAAAGGATTCACTGAAGCTTGGGAACAGCGTAAGTTGCGTGACGTTGCTGGAAGAATCACAACAGGAAAACTTGATGCAAATGCTGCAATTGAAAATGGAAAATATCCATTTTTTACAACAGCTATTCAGACATATCGAACAAATACTTTTTTTCGTTTGACGAAGATGCAATTCTAGTAGCAGGTAACGGACCTATTGGTTATATCAAAAGAATACTGTGGAAAATTTGATGCTTATCAGCGAGAATATGTCATTACAGGTTTCTTAAAAGATGAAAAAAATCATTTATTGTTACAGCTATGAAGAGTGCTATGCCCGCGCGTATTTCTTCAACAACCTACGGTTCAGCAATGCCATATATTACTCTTAACGTTTTAACAGAAATGAGCCTAAGTTTCCCTAAAATGAAAGAAGAGCGAATCAGTATTGCAGGTGTTTTATATACCTTTGACTCTCTTATCACTCTTCACCAGCGTAAGTTAGATGCTCTAAAAAAAGATTAAATCGGCACTGCTCGAAAAAAATGTTTCCAAAAAGATGGTTCTGATATTCCAGAAATTCGTTTTACTGGATTCACTGAAGCTTGGGAACAGCGTAAAGCGATATAGATTTATTCAAAGTCACGTATTCTGAAAAGGTCTGATAATCTACCCGTGATATCTGCTACTCAGGATCTGATGGGATGACTTTATCGCAATTATGAAACATAGATTTGAAACATAGCTCATTTGACAAAAAGAATGAGCTACTTGCAGCATGTAATTCATGGACAAAGTTTGTAAGTCATTTACGTTCCTGTTTCAGGGTGGATTTGCCCATTCTGCTATTGAAGGAATTACTTCACCTGCATATACAGTGTTTAAATTCAGTAATGAATCACAGCATGATGATATTTTTTGAAGTACATTTTTATGTCAGAGATGATTTATCAAATCTCTTGAGACGCTACGTCATGGTATTCAGAAAGAGCTCAGCAAAATCAGTAGTACACTAGCAATGCTGAGTTATCTTGACTAAACCTTACAGTCTCCAGACTAGAAGAGCAGAATCGCATTGGTTTATTTTCATAAAAAGTATGATTCTCTTATCACCCTTCACCAGCGTAAGCTTAAATAACCAGCGTGAGCTTACCTGAAAGGAGGGTGGCTCTATGCAAGCCACAAAAAGAAGAGTTCTTTTATGATTACTATAAGGACTGGATTTCTACTTATAAAGAAGGTGCGATTCGTCAAGTAACGATGAATAAATATCTTTTATCCGCTAAGTGGATACAAAGGATTGCTCCTTCAATGAAGCTTGAAGAGCTAAACAGGCAAACATATCAAGCACTGTTGAACGAATACGCCATTTTTTTCATGAACGTCAAACAACCATGGATTTTTCATCATCAACTCAAAGGCGCAATACTTGACGCAGTCGATGACGGTCTTATTGATAGAGATCCAACGCGAAAAGCAGTAATTAAAGGAAAAACTCCCAGACAAAAGCATCAAAAGTACTTGAATCAATTCGAACTACATAAGCTTCTTTCGTCTTTGCGGCTTGGACCAATTCCAGATTGGGACTGGTTAATTTTATTAATCGCAAAAACAGGACTTAGATTTTTCAGAAGCCTTAGCAATTACTCCAAATGACTTTGATTTCTCTAAACAAGCACTTTCTGTTTCAAAAACCTGGGATTACAAAAATAATGGTGGATTCACAGCAACAAAAAATAAATCATCAGTCAGAAAGGTTCAAATAGATTGGCAAATAATTGTCCAGTTTTCCGAGCTGATTAAGTTCCTGCCAAAGGACCAACCTATATTTGTACATGGCAAGATCTACAACTCTACAATCAATTCTATTCTTGAAAGACGATGTTTAGAAGCTGAAATACCTGTCATTACGATACATGGGCTTAGGCATACTCATGCATCAATCTTATTGTTTGCTGGTGTCTCTATCGCTAGTGTTGCAAGGCGTCTTGGTCATGCAAGTATGACAACGACCCAGAAAACGTACTTACATATTATCCAAGAGCTCGAGAACCAAGATATCGATTTAGTCATGCGTTCATTATCTGGTCTTATCTAACTTAAAAATGCTCACGCTGGTGAAGGGTGATAAAGAGATTGTCATTTTTTTATGAAGAGATTTGAAAATTAAAATTCTGTTCTGATTGAGTCTGGGATACTGTAATGTGTAGTCGAGATAAGTCACCATTGCGTACGTACTACTGATTTTCCTTGAGCTCTCTTTGATAACTCGACGTGAGCGTCTCAAAAGATGTAATAAATATCTGCAAGAAAAATGTGAGTCAAAGAAATATCATCATGCTGTGATTCATTACTGATTTAAGTCACCACTGTAGAATACCAGGTAGTGAAACATGTCAATCAACAGCAATATCTTCTGCAGATCTCACCCTGATGCAGGAACGTAAATGAACTTCACCACCTTTGTCGATGAATTACATGCTTGCAAGTAGACATTCTTTTTACAAATGTATCTACCTTGCAAATCTGTGTTTCATAATTGCGTATAAAGTCATCCCATACGATCATAGTAGGGAATCCAGACATCAGGGTAGATTATCGATCCCTTTTTGAGAATCCCGTGACCTTTTGAAAATGCAGCAATATCGCTCAGCTTACGCTGTTCCCAAGCAGGAGCGAAATTTATACCATGTAACTTTTTATTCATACCTACTGCTAACAGGGATGATGCAGCTGCCTTAACTCTCCCTTGTGCCCGTGAACACAAAGTCTCGGTTAGCGATGTGGGCAATGCCTTGAATAGTGTCACCCTCAACGGAGCCGCCAACAGCAAAGATAACGGGACCCACAAAAGACTCAAGCTTGCCGCCAAAGGTAAACGAGTTGTCGGTAACCTTGCCGTTTTCGATTTCAATCTGGACACCCATGGCAGTCAGAGAGCCAGTGAGTTTCTCGCCAGAGGTGATGAGGACAGCGGTACCCTCTTTGGCTCCAACGGGAGAATCCATTTGAATCTTGTATGTTCCGTCGATCATGATGCCTCTATTCTATCCAGGCGTTTACCTGGTGTTTTGTTAGTTGCAGCCGATGGCTTTGTTGGAGCTCGATTGGACGACTGCGGCGAAACCAGCTGCTTGTTGTACGCCTCTATTCTACCCAAGAACGGTGAGGGATAGATGTGGTTTCTCGCCAAGGGGTTATTTGTAGGAATTGAATGAAAGTCGAAAATTTTGCGAACGAATGTTTGACGGTGAGTTTCTGGGGTATAGGAACGGTAGATAGTTCGCGCGGCACTTTTCGCCACGCTTGTAGAAAGGAACGTCCTATGGACATTTCGCAGGTTAAGAAAGTTGTAGTTGCTGGCGGCGGCGTTTTGGGCAGCCAGATTGCATTCCAGACCGCTTATCGCGGCTACGAGACCACCATTTGGCTGAGGTCCGAGGCTTCAATTGAGCGCGCTCGTCCAAAGATTGAGCACCTCAAAGAGGTGTATTTGAACACCCTCGAGGCTATGAAGAGCGATCCTAAGGCTTACGCATACGGTCTCATTGCTCAGGACGAAATTACTCCAGAGAAGCTCGACCAGCTGAAAGAGCAGGTAGAGCGCGCATACAGCAACCTCAAGCTCACTTCCGATTGGGACGAGGCTTTTGGTGACGCTGACTTTGTTATCGAGTCCGTTGCTGAGAATCCAGAGCAGAAGATTGAGTTCTACACCGAGCTGGCCAAGCACCTGCCCGAGAAGACTATTGTGGCAACCAACAGCTCAACTATGATTCCAAGCATGTTTGCTGCAGCTACTGGTCGTCCCGAGAAGTACCTGGCACTCCACTTTGCTAACGAGATTTGGCGCAACCCAATCGGCGAGGTTATGGGTCACGCAGGTACCGCTCAGGAGAACTTTGACATGGTCGTCGCTTTTGCGGCAAGCATTCGTATGATTCCGGTCAAGGTTCTGAAGGAGCAGCCTGGCTACCTACTGAACTCCATGCTGGTACCTCTTCTGGTCTCCGCTGAGCAGCTCTGGGCTAACGGCGTCGGCAACGTCGAGGACATCGACAGGGCTTGGCGCATTGGTACCGGCTCGCCAAAGGGTCCGTTCCAGATCTTGGACATCATTGGCCTGGTCACCGCATACAACGTTGCTCTGATGAATCCTGCAGCTAAGGATCCCGAGTCCGTCCAGGGTCGCATTGTTGCCTTGCTGAAAGAGAAGATTGACAAGGGCGAGACCGGCGTTGCTGCTGGTAAAGGCTTCTACGAGTACAAGTAAGACGCATACAGGTCGCAAGCGATTTCTACCCGGCATCCATTTCGTGTGGATGCCGGGTTTCTTGTGCGTAAGCGCTGCTAGTGGACGGGGTTTCTCGCCAGGCTGCGGGTGCGCGCACAGTGCGAGCTCGGCGGGAAACGAGCGCCTGATTTCATCAAAGAATCTGTAAATTCTGCCTAAAAAAACGTTAAAGAATCTGTGGATTTGCCTGATTTTGCAAAAGAATCGGTGGCTCAAATACAGATTCTTTGCACTTTTCAGGCGGGTTTTGAAGTGTGTCTGGCCATGAGTCGCCTTCCCGCCGTAGAATCGTTATAGTTTCGGTGCTGAAGTCCATGGGAGGTGTGAGTGGTTGAGTCTTTCAAACTATTCGTTCGGACCTACACGTATTGGGTAGGGCTCATCCTCGGCTTTGCGATAGTGCCCGGTTCCCTGCTCTTCATCGGTGGAGTCGCCCCGGTGAGCACCCCATTGTGGCTTGCCCCTCTAGCAGGACTGCTATTTTTTTATCATTGATAGGCCATCAACATGGGAGACGCCGCTCTGTCGAGCATTACTGATCCGCGTATTGGGTACAGGGGTTGCGGCCATCGCGTTAGTCGCTTTTGATGCAGTTGCTTCCACCCAGTATGGATCTCAACATTGGAGTGAGACGCTCCTATCTCTCGGTCTCGGCTGGATTGCCTTCACGGTCATGGCAGGACGGATGCTCATGAGGAGCTCAGCCCGATTTGCCACGCCTACTTTCACGAACAGGGATGCGATCCGTACGTACACGACATGGATTGGAATCTGCTTCGGGATTTTCTATATCCCCGCCACGGGGCTCGCCGCAGCTGGCACTCTTTTGATGGTATTTCCACTTTATGGAGCGTTTCTCACCGGCCTGGTTCTTTTGATTGTTGACCCGCCACAACGATGGCCACAACGGAGAGTGAGAGCACTGTGGACACGACTCTTGTCAAGCGGGGCAGCAGCATTACTACTTGCTGTCACGAACTCGTTCTATCGCAGTACTGACACACACGAGATTTTCGTTGGGGACTGGCTGGGAAACCTGCTCTTCTGCGTAGGCGCTTGGGCACTTTATGCCGCAGTGGCTGGGGCCGCGTATCTTATGCGTGGCCCCAGCCACGAAGCAGATGACAACCTCAGTAAATGAATTCAGCTAGAACTTGTCCTTTGCGGTTCCTCCGTCGCTACACAGGTCGGAGTAGTTGCAGTTGTTCGGCAGATCATTGGGGATGGTCAAACCTTGAAGTCCGCTGTGATTCAAAAGCCCTTCTCGCCAGATGGAGAGAAGAGCTTTGTTTGTGCGACGTTGACGTGCGATGATGTGCTCCATGCACGCTAAAGCACGCTGGAGCTCGAAGAGCTTACTTCAAGAAATCCTTAACGGATGCAAGGACGCTCGGGGTATCCAGGCCGTACTTAGCAAGAACCTGAAGAGCTGGTCCGGACTCGCCATAAGTGTCCTGAACGCCAATGACCTTGACAGGAACAGGAGCGTTCTCGGAAAGTGCCTGGCAAACCGCGCTACCCAGACCGCCGATAACGGAGTGCTCCTCAATAGTCACAACCTTGCCGGTCTTTGCTGCAGAAGCAGCAATCAACTCAGTGTCCAGAGGCTTGATGGTGTGGATGTTGATGACCTCGGCGTTGACACCCTCTGCTGCCAGCTGCTCAGCAACCTCAAGAGCCACAGGAACCATAAGGCCACAAGCTACCAGCGTAACGTCGGTGCCCTCCTTAAGGACAATACCTTTGCCCAGCTCAAAGTGGTAGTCAGGGTTGGTGTTGAAAACAGGAACAGGGAGGCGGCCAAAGCGCATATAAACAGGACCGTCATGGTCGTAAGCGGCCTTGACAGCAGCTTCAGCCTCAACAGCGTCGGATGGAATAATGACCGTCATACCAGGAATGGTGCGCATAACGGCAATATCCTCATTGCACTGGTGAGTAGCGCCGTCCTCTCCTACCGAGAGGCCTCCGTGGGTAGCGCCAATCTTGACGTTGAGGTGAGGATAACCAACCGAGTTTCTGATCTGCTCAAACGCACGACCAGACGTGAACATTGCAAACGAGGTTGCAAAGACCTTGTGGCCCGTAGCCGCAACGCCGGCTGCCATGCCAATCATATTGGCCTCAGCAATTCCGCAGTCCACAAAGCGCTCAGGATACTCCTCGCCGTACTTGCCGGAACGAGTTGCCTCTGCCAAGTCAGCATCAAAGACGAGAAGATCGTCGTGCTCTTTACCAAGCTCTACCAGGGCTTTTCCGTAAGCCTCTCTGGTGGCAATTTTCTGTACGTCTGCCATGTTATGCCACCTCTCCCTCAAGCTCTTTAAGTGCCTGCTCGTATTGCTCCTGATTAGGAGCCTTGCCGTGCCAGCCTACCTGGTTTTCCATGAAGGAGACGCCTTTGCCCTTTACGGTGTGGGCAATGATAACGGTTGGCTGACCCTTAACGGTACGAGCCTCAGCAAATGCAGCTGCAAGCTGATCAAAGTCGTGTCCATCAGCCACATCAATAACGTGGAATTTGAACGCCTTGAACTTCTCGTCAATTGGGTTTGGTGTGTTGATCTGATCAAGCGAGCCGTCAAGCTGCAGGTTATTGTTGTCAACAATAAGCGTGAGGTTATCAAGCTGGTGGTTACCAGCGAACATGGCAGCCTCCCAAACCTGACCCTCTTCGATTTCGCCGTCGCCCAAGAGTGTGTAGACGCGGTAGTCCTTGTTGAACTTCTTGCCCGCAAGCGCCATGCCAACAGCGGTGGAAACGCCCTGGCCCAGAGAACCGGTGCTCATGTCAACGCCGGGGGTATCGTTCATGTTTGGGTGACCCTGAAGACGCGAGTTGAGCGCGCGGAAGGTTTTGAGCTCCTCCTTGGGGAAGAAACCGCGCTCAGCCAAAACGCCGTAAAGTGCAGGAGTAACGTGACCCTTTGAGAGCACAAAACGATCCCTGCAGGGGCAGTTTGGCTTGGTAGGATCTACGTGCATCTCCTTGAAGTAGAGATACGTCAGGATTTCTGTTGCAGAAAGCGAGCCACCGGGATGGCCGGATTTGGCCGTAAAGACCTGCGTGAGAATGCTTTTGCGCACCTCACGAGCAACCTGTTTAAGGTCGACGTCCATGTAATTTCCTTTCACGTATTGCGTGCGAGAAACGCAGTAGGTCGGCGCCACGCGCGTGACGGAGCTGCGTGCGAGTCAGCGCTTATAGACCGAACTTCTCGGTAAGCTTTTCCTTCATTTCATCCTTATCAAGGATGTTGGAGAGAACGATCTTCTCGTCTTCTGGAATACCGGCGATAAAATCCTCAAGGTCGCGAGCAACAATAAAGAGGTCAGCTGCACCAGGGGTGACGTCAGAAACGGTTGAGTGCTCAACCTCAACACCACTGACGCCCAACTCGTTTAGAACGTCCTGGATCTGCATCTCAACCATAAGGCTGGAACCAAGTCCACTTCCGCAACAACAAAGAATCTTCTGGATAGCCATAAGAACTCCTTTCAATTCACCACGCGTAACCTGTGGGTTTACGTGGGTTTACGTGGGTTTTCTGAGTTAAAAGTCGAGCCCCATCCAAGGACGAGGCCCGACCTAGATACCTAAATATTACCCTCATTTATTGCAGTCGCCTCGACGTATGACTGCAATTCTGTGAGCGGATGTTACTCGGCCTTCTGCTCTGCTACTTTCTTAGGAGCAACAAGGTTGAAGATGATTGGGAGGCAGAAGCAGAGCACGCAAATGCCGGTAAGTACTGCACCCTGGACGTTCAGAGCAACGTTACCAAAGATCAGAGCCATGACAGAGAAGTCGGCGTCGGAGAAGGTAGCGGAGGTGAAGCCCATGAGGGTGAAGACTGGCATGCACAGTGCAGGTAGGAAGGTAATGAGCAGGCCGTGGACAAAGGAACCAGCGATGCAGCCCTTGATGCCGCCCTCTGCGTTACCAAAGACACCTGCGGTTGCGCCGCAGAAGAAGTGAGGAACAACGCCAGGGAGGATCAGAGCAATTGCTGCGACCTGTGCATTAATGACACCCAGGATAAGCAGACCCAGGATGCCACCAACGAAGGAACTCAGGAAGCCGATGATAACGGCGTTTTGGAGCATAGGTGAATGCGATTGGGCAGTCAATTGCAGGCTTTGCACCAGGAACAAGCTTCTGAGCGATACCCTTGAATGCAGGAACAATCTCGCCAATAATCAGACGAACACCAGACAGAATAATGTAAACACCACCAGCGAAGGAAAGGCCGCGGGTAAATGCCCAGACAATCCAGTTAGTGGTGGTCTCGGTACCAATGTTCAGCAGGTCGCCGAGGTGCTGAAGGCCAGCATACTGTGGGTTAGAGGCAAACTCTGCAGCGGTAGTTCCTGCAGGTACCAGGGTTAGAAGGCCACGGCTGACGGCAACGCCGGTGATAACCAAAAACATGACGATCATGGTCAGACCAATGGAAACGGTGTTGTCGCGCAGGAAGATGAGGCGCTTGGAGAACTTGATATTCTCGGTGCTATTCTCGCGATCGGAAGCAAAGAGCTTACCGACCATACCAGCAAGCCAGTAACCAGCGCCGCCGAAGTGGCCAAGTGCTACGGAATCGCTGCCGGTAACCTTACGCATGGTTGGCTGGCGGTATGCAGGGAGATAGAACCATGATCAGAGCAAGCAGGCATGAGCCGGAGATGTAGAGCATCCAACCGGAAAGGCCGCCGACGTGCAGGATGATGGCGAGCATAGCTGCCATGTAGAGAGTGTGGTGGCCGGTGAGGAAGATGTAGTTAAAGCGAGAAAAACGTGCGAGGACAATGTTCAGGACCATGCCGATGCACATGATGATTGCGGTTGCCTGACCAAACTCGCCAAGTGCCAGCGAGACGACAGCCTCGTTGTTTGGGACGACACCCTGCATGTCAAAGGCAAAGTTGAAGATTTCACCAAAGGCCAGGAGGGAACCGGTCTGCAAGAAACCTGCACCTGCAGAAAGAACGAGGAAGCCGACGATGGTCTTGAGGGTGCCCTTGATGAGATCCTCAACTGGCTTTCCCTGAAGTGCCAAACCCAGCAGGGCAACAAGGCCAACTAGGATGGCTGGTGTTGATAACACGTTTACAAAAAAACTCAACAACAGGCATATAAAAACCCCTTTCAACAAAACGCGTGCTACATCTTAAAAAACTGCATCTTGAACGGACGAGCAAGCATTGCGGGCATCGCAGACGTTTATTGCGGTTGCGTAGCTACTGCGTTGCAGTTGAGCTGCTGGTATGCCGTGGTTACGCCGTTGGCGCTCGTCCCTTCACGTGAGCAATACCAATAACTGATTGTAGTCCATTTGTGTTTATTTTGTGCAAAAATTTTTTTATGTTTTTGTAGGTCTAAACGTTCATAACGTTCATTTGATAGCAAAATGAAGCTCAAAACAGTGAGAAAGTGTACTCATGGAGCTGTCGTGTAGATTTTTGAGGAACGGTTGATACAAGGTCCGGGCGATTATGTGTCCGCCTAACCAAAAACGTATAAACAATCTCGAATATGCACAAAAACTAGTCAAGAAATTGATATGACAAATAGTGGGGTCTGATTTGGGTAAAAAATCCGTTTAGTTGGAGATAAATTTTCTAGTTCGGCGTTTTGGCACTTACGTTTTCCCAGTTGGGTTTTCTCATAAAAGTTTCAATCAAAATTGACCGAGAGTTTATGCTGGTAGATGGTCTGCATAGAATACATGCGTTTTTGTATATTCCAACTAAACGCATTTTTTTACCACTTTGGGTGCCAAAATGCTTATTTTGCGGTAAAAAAACGGTGGAAATTCACCGATTATCAGGAAAAAAATGGTCGGGTTGACTGGATTTGAACCAGCGACCTCTCGGTCCCGAACCGAGCGCTCTACCAAGCTGAGCCACAACCCGTTATGTTTTGCCTCGTCCGATGGGATAAATCCATCAAACATTTGCCGCTCTATGTTACCACTACAACTTGCAGGTGGTGGAGAAGCCTCGCCAACCTTTTGCTTGAGCTACGGCTGCAATTGCGTCGGCGGCATCCTGTGATTCGCAAAGCGCAAAAGAGCTGCTACCTGAGCCGGAAACCTGAGCGCCAAGAACTCCAGGTTGCGCTTTTAGCCACTCCTCTACCTCGGCCACCTGTGGCTTTAGCGATTTTGCTGCTGGTGCAAGGTTGTTGAAGAGGAGGCTTGCTACCTGCTGGATGAATTGCTTACTTGTATCGTGATCGGAGGCAGCACCAGAATTGCCAGCGTCACGCAAAAGTGTAGATAGGCTCTCGTAGGACTTCGGTGCAATTGGCGACGCATCAAACTGGTCGTACGCTTCTTTGGTAACAACGCCGGTTTCTGCTGGTAAAACAATGGCAAGCGGAGCGTCAACGGTAGACGTATAGGTTTCTACCAGCGTATCTCCAGCGCCAAGCATAAGCGATGGTCGCGGATCCAAGAAGAACGCAACGTCTGCACCAACAGCCCTGGCTACCTCAACTACCAGCGGATCTAGAGGATCAACACCCCAACGCTGGGCAAGCAAATATAATGTTGCAGCAGCATCGGCGGACGATCCGCCCAGGCCGGCCTTCTCGGGAATATGCACTTGCACGTCAATGGAAACATCTGGGGAAACTCCCAGCTTATTGGCGAGAAGAACCGCAGCCTTCCAGGTTGTTGTGCGCTCGGGCAACACGCAGAGCTGCGGCTCATGCGAAACCGTAAGCTCTGGCGCGTCATCGACAACAACTGTGTCGTACAGCGCAACGGGAACCATGAGTGAATCTACTTTATGGTATCCTCGCTGGTCTTTCTGAGTATGAATACCCAGGTGAAGGTTGACCTTGCAAGGAATCTGAATGATTTGGCGTCCAAAATTGGACAACGAGGCAGCCATGAGAGTAAGCCTAGCCAGAGAAGATTACGCTTCTGGACTATTCTTCAAACTCGAAGTCAAACAAACGCTCACCGGTCTCAAAATCAAAAAGCTCAACGGTGCCGGTCAGAACGTCGACATACTGGTAGGACTGACGGGCGGTGCGACCGCGGCGCTCGCCAACCTCAACGATGAAAAGAGATGGATGGGCCATAACCAGGGTACCTGTGCGCTCAACAATACGAGAACGTCCCATGTTAGCCTTGACCTTAAGCTTCTGGCCTTGAAGTGCCCTGAGCTTATTGTGAATCTCGTCTACACGATTAACTGGTGGAATCTCGTTTTCCATCAATCCTCCAAGTCAATCAGTACGTTTGCGATGCGACACGCTGTGGAGTGTCGGAGATATGTACCGGTCGACAAACAATAGTCAGAATTTCCGAAACTCCACTATACGTTGTAAAAAATGAAATCTCAAGGTTTTACGACAAATGTCACGGGAACAACATCAGTCGTGCTGTCTGATTAGCGTCAGGTTCACGTCAGGTTCACGTCAGGTTCACGGCAAATTTATGACAAAAAGTCACTCTCTGATAAAATGAGCAACCAACTTCTAAGATTTAAGGAGGTCCAATGGTTGAAATTTTAGGATACGCCATTAGCAAGACCTGGTATTTTGTGCTCATTTTTATTGCGCTTGCTGTTGGAATTGCATTTCTGTCTAAAAAGAAATCTTCTAAAGTCCTTATTGCTTTATCGGTATTTTGCCTGGTTCTTGCTGCAGGCTCATTTACATTTGGTGGAGCAACTGTTTTAGAAGCACAATCTAAGGGTGCTTCATCAGAGCAGCTAAGCTCTATGAACCTTATCGAGCTTGTTCAGGCTAACCAGGCCGCACCAGCTCAGACCCCTGTTAATGACGTCAACGAGCTCTACAATAAGATTGTTTACGTCTACCAGTACGGCTCACCTATTGCGCAGTCGCTCGCTAGTGACAATCCCTTCGTTCACCATGATCTACCTTGGGTAGCAGCAACTCTTCCTGAGTTGAAAGAGGAGTTTGACAAAAACACAGTGGTCTACGTGTCAACCAACAGTCAGATTTTCAAACAACTGCACATTAATCTTGGTGAAAATTCTGCTGAGCCGTTTGTAATGTTTGTCACTTCGCTCAATCCAACCGGTACAGTCTTCCCTCTTTCAACTGGCGATATGTCTCGTGTTGGCAAAAAAGATGGCGAGAAAATCACGTTTGGTGACAATCTTGAGTTTACGCTTCGCACAGTTCATACTGATCAGGGCGACTACGTGCTTGGCCTTAACTACCAGACCCTTTTGGCTCTCAGCGGTTACTACAAGGACTATAAGTAATTTTTGATATTCCAATAAAGGAGTACAACTAACCATGCGTCGCTGAACGCGCAAAATAAGCCGCAACAAAAAAACTCCCATTCTCGTGAATGGGAGTTTTGTTTTCTCGACAGATGATGTTTTGAAACTTTTTTTGAACCGGTTTGACCTTACTCAGCTGGGCAAAGCAAGAGGGCGGCCTCGTCAGCAATGACGGTGCAATTAGTGTGAAGTTGCAGGATAGAAGCTGGACACTCAGGGGTAATCTTGCCGTAGCACATGTTATAGACAGCCTGAGCCTTGTCCTCGCCGCTCGCGATCATAAGGATGCTACGTGCGAACATGATGGTCTGGATACCCATGGTATATGCCTGACGGGGCACGTCCTCCATGCGCTCAAACAGACGGCTGTTTGCCTGAATGGTGCTCTCGGTCAAATCAACGCAGTGGGTTCCCTGAGAAAAATCGGCTGCTGGCTCGTTGAAGCCAATGTGGCCGTTGTGACCAATACCAAGAAGCTGCAGGTCAGGATAGCCAGCCTCAGCGACAAGCTTGTCATACTCTGCACAAGCAGCGTCGCTGTCAGGGTTGGAACCGTCTGGCACATGAGTATTAGCAAGGTCGATGTTAATCAGGTCAAAGAGGTTTTTGCGCATGAAATAGTGATAGCTCTGAGGATCATCGTGAGAAAGACCACGATACTCGTCAAGGTTGTAAGTAGAAACCTGCGAGAAGTCCAAGTCTCCTCTCTTGCACCACTCGGCAAGCTGAGCATAGGTACCAATTGGCGTTGATCCAGTTGCAAGGCCAAGGACACAATTTGGCTTCAAAATGATTTGTGCAGAGATGACGTTTGCAGCTTTCCTGCTCATGTCCTCGTAATCGCGAGTGCGAACAATCCTCATGTCTACCTCCAAGACAGAAGTCACAGTTACATTTAGTTTAACATTTGAAGCAAGTAAAAAAGTAACCGGTCGGCGAGAAGAACAAATATCCCGCTGACCGGTTTAGACCTGATATATGACGTGTTTCTGTCGTGTTCCTGACGTGAATCTGACGCGAGTCTAACACAGTGGCGGTTATCTGTCCGGAATCTATCGCGTTCCTGACGCGAGTCTGACACAGTGGCAGTTATCTGTCCGGAAGCTAACGCAAACCTGACGCGAATCTGACGCGAACCCTACGCCGTGTCTATCCCAGAATCTGCTTGGAAAGATCCTGCAGAGCGTGGAAACGGTGAGAGATGGCGTTCTTCTCGTCTGGCTCAAGCTCTGCCATGGTCTTGCCTGGAGCATCCTCTGGCCAGAAAGTGGATCGTAGCCGAAGCCGTTGTGACCTTTTGGCTCGTGACCAATTACACCCTCGCAGTCACCCTCTCCTACCAGCACAGCTCCGTCTCTATAGACCAGCGCAACGGTAGAATGGAAGCGAGCGGTACGCTCCTCATCTGCAACACTAGCAAGCTCTGCCAGTAATTTCTGGTTATTTGCAGCATCATTGCCATGCTCGCCAGCATAACGAGCAGAATAGATTCCAGGAGCTCCGTCTAGGGCATCAACACAAATGCCAGAGTCGTCCGCAATAGCTGCTACGCAGTCTACCTCGTCAAGCGCAGCCATTGCTTTAATGAGAGCGTTATCTCTAAATGTCTGACCGTTCTCCTCTGGATCAGGAAAATCACCCAACTGACCAAGAGCCACAAAGCTCATACCAGGCATTACCTTAGAAAGGATAGCTTCAATCTCAACAAGTTTGTGAGCGTTGCCCGTCGCAACTACCACCGTCTTATCTGGATCAAAGTTCACAGCGTTGGAACCCTGATTTGCACCGTTTTGGCTCATAGTTACTCCCTAAATCCTGTCACTTGATTCTGCAGGTCAACAAGGTGGGCGATGCCTGCCTGACCAAGATCGAGCAACTGATTGAGTTGCTCACGATCAAACGGGCCGCCTTCGCCTGTTCCTTGTACTTCAATTATCTGTCCAGTTTCTGTTCCCACAAGGTTCATGTCAATGTCCGCATGAGAATCCTCGGGATAGTCAAGGTCAAGCAGCGGCTGACCGTTCACGTAACCCATAGAAATCGCAGCTACTTGACCTGTAAGAGGAAGTCTGGGCAGGAGGTCCTTCTCGACAAGTGAATACAGTGCGTCGTGAAGCGCCACCCAAGCACCGGTGATACTGGCGGTTCTGGTGCCGCCGTCTGCCTGAAGCACGTCGCAGTCCAACGTAATGGTGTACTCGCCTAGGCGATTGAGGTCAACAACGGAGCGTAGCGAGCGGCCAATCAGACGCTCAATCTCCATGGAGCGGCCTTTGCGGTTAGCGCGCTCTCGCTTGGTGCGGCGGTTAGTCGACGCAGGTAGCATGGCATATTCGGCCGTGACCCAACCCGCGCGAGAACTGCGTCGCCACGCGGGGACGCCCTCTTCGACGGTAGCGGTGCACAGGACGCGTGTGTCGCCAAACGTGACCAAGCACGATCCGTCGGCGTTCTTCATGACGTTGCGCTCGAGGGTAACGGGACGCATCTGGTCCCACGCGCGGTCGAACGAACGCGCGGGCTCCGTAGCTGCGCAGGCCTGCGTGGCGGCGCCGGCCTGCGCGGGTTTCTCGCCAGAAAACGCGCTTTCTACCTGGTTATTCATTGCACTCCTAAGAAAAAACGCGACACCCGAGGGCGCCGCGTGAGGTTCCATGGTGGGCGATGAGAGATTTGAACTCCCGGCCTTGTGCGTGTAAAGCACCTGCGCTAGCCGCTGCGCCAATCGCCCGTGACTGTAGAAGTTTATCACAGCTTCCACAATTCTTAAACAGCAATTATGAATTCACTGGTTTCATTGCACGAGCTTTGCACAACTCTTACGACAACTCTTCCAGAATTCGACGCATTTCTTTCTGAACGCCCTGTTCAGTGTTAGGCGAAATGACCTTGGTGGCAATCGTCTTGAGCGCGTAGCGAGCGTTATCCATAACGTACGCGGTGCCCGCATAACGCAGCATAGCGTAATCGTTCATAGAATCGCCGAAGACGGCAATCTCATCACGAGAAATACCATAGTACCTGCGAATCTGCTCAAGTCCTGTGGCCTTGTTCACGCCACGAGGAACCACGTCAATCCACGTCTCACCGGAAGGCATGAATGAAAGCCTGTCGCCCATCTCGCGCTCAAGAATCATAGCCATGTCCATCGAGCGAGCCCTTGAATCGCAGCAAATAGCAGCCTTGATGATGCTGACGTCAGGTGAAGGTGGATCAAACACGCGCTCAGCGTTAGGCAGGTCTTTGTCCAACTCGCGCACAAACGAGCTCTGGTCATCCAGCAGATACGTATGCGTACGGTCATAAACAACCAGGTGAATGCAGTCAAACTCAGACGTCAACTCAAACAGCTTACGAATAGAAGCTGACGAGAAAACCTCGCGGTCGATGACCTCATTCTCTACATAGACCTGCGTGCCAAGAGAGGCCACGTAGTCAATCTTATCTGCGACCGGCTCAAACAGCCAACGCAATGTATCGTAACGACGACCGGAGCTTGCCACAAAGTGAACGCCGCGCTTATACAGCTCTTCGATGAGCTCAAATGTCTCTGGCGGAACCTCGGAATTCTGGTCCAGCAGCGTACCGTCCATGTCCGATGCAATGAGTCTAATCATGCTAGTTCTCCATCATAAAACGGGGAGTCTCCCCTGCTTTTGTTGCGCGTACCAGTTCAAGCAAGGCATGCGCAACGCCGTCATCGGCAGATGCCCCCACGTAATGCCTTGCTACCTGCTTGACCTCTGAATTGCGTTTGCCACCGCCACTGAGTGCGGAACTTTACTGAGGATATCAATGTCATTCTCGCCGTCTCCAAAAACAAGCACCTCTTCTGGAGAAATACCTGTTCTTTCCAGAAGCGTTTCAAAGCCAGTCAGCTTTGACACACCCTTGGGCAGCACGTCAAACCATTGAGGAATGACCGAAACCGTGTAAACATCTGGACAGACTGCGGCAATCTTTTGGCGACAACGCTCCATGTCCTCCTCTGTTCCCGGGCAAGCAACTGTTGCTGCAACAAAATCGACGTCGTCGGGGACTTGGTCGACAATACCCGAGACAAACACCATCCTACGCTCGTAATCAGCGAGAATGTCTTTATTGTCAGGTGCGCCGACAACATACGCTGGATTAAAGAGGTTAGTCTGTTCTGGATAGCAAACCAAGAACATGTTTTTCTCGTCTGCAATAGCATCCGCGACGCCTTGAAGCGTTTTGTGATCAAAAACGGAGAGCGAGATAGTCTTGCCCTTGTACAGCACGCGCTTGCCTGTAGACATGACTCCTGTTTGAAGGCATGTTTCATCCAGGCTGAAAAGACGCATCAGCTCAACGTAATCTCGGCCGGTACAAGGGCCAAATGCAATATCTGTTTCTTCAAGGAGCGTGTGAATTGCGTTGCGAGTGAAGTCCGACACACGCTTGTTTCCGAAGGGTACCAGCGTGTTGTCCATATCAGATAAAACAAGCTTAATCACAAACGTCCCCCGTTGCTGTACGCTGCGCAGATTTGTGTAGACATATCGTACGCCGCAGCTTCAAGTTGTCAAAACAAGCGACTCAAAGCCGATACAGCTCCAAGCTGCATCTTTGTACTTCTACATATTTGAACTGTGTGCCAAGACGTCAAAACGATCAATCTTGAGCAACACTTGGTCTAGTCCAATCATACCTGAGAGACGCACTTTTGACGCATTTGAAGTCCAAATTAGAAGATCTCTGAATCCGGAACCTCGGCGGCCGCCAACCCACTCCATACGATTTATGTCCTGGTAATTGACAGTAACTTCGTGCCCAAAGAACGGCACCATGACCATCTCGTCCTCAAAAAGCGAAACCTTGTAGCGGCTCAAGATGTACCATGCCAAGAACATAACAACCGAGAAGGACGCAAAAAATGCCATGACGATATCAGGGTTTGGCGTAAAGACGTTGATATAGCAGAGCCAACCCAAAACGACAGCAATGGCGCTTACAAACGCCATGTCAATGATGAGCGAGCGTGTGAGTGCTGCGGGCGTCACGTACGTATCGTGGTGGCTATGGCGACGTTCGGAGATACCGGCATTGCCCACATGTTCCATGATTGCCGCGGTAACAGGTGCCGCAACGACAATGATCCCAAAAAATACTGCTAACATTACGGCCCCCTTCCGTACGTTCGCAAAAAAAGAACAATGACCCTTCATAATTATGCTACGCCCCCACTCACCATTTTGTTGACAAGGTTGAGCGGGGGCGTAGACGGTAGATATCTAGCTATGAATGGCAAAATAGCACGTTAAACGCATAATTAGATCACAAAAAAGTGCATGACCTTAGTGCGAGAAGCGCATGCGACGAGCCGTCAGTAACGGTCGGTCGCTTGGCTGCGGGCGGCGTGCGGTCGCGCTGCAAACGTTAGCTGCGGGCGGCGTGCAGTCGCTGCAGACGTTAGCCGCGGGCGGCAAACTTGGCGACGAGTTTCTCCAGAAGGTCAACAGTGACCTCAAGGCTTGGCACAGGAATAAACTCGCGCACGGAGTGAGCGTTATATCCGCCGGTGGCAATGTTAGGACATGGCAGGCCGCGGAAGGTGAGTTGAGCGCCATCGGTGCCGCCACGAGCAGCAACAGGCACGGGCTCAATACCAACCTCACGGTTTGCCTCGAGTGCATAATCAATCAGGAACTCGTAGCCCTCGAACTTCTCGGCCATGTTGCGATACTCCTGGTGAATCTCAACGCGGACGGTATTCTCGCCATAGCGCTTGTTCAAGAACGAGGCGATATCCTGCAGGACCTGCTGGCGGTTGGCAAAAATCTGGGCGTCGTGGTCACGGACGATGTAGCTGAGCTTGACCTCGGACGCAGAGCCCTCGATGGCGATTGGATGGTAGAAGCCCTCGTAGCCCTCGGTGTGCTCAGGGCGCTCGAAAGCGGGGACCATCTGCTGGAACTCGGATGCCACGGTGATTGCGTTGATCATGACGTCCTTGGCGCTACCGGGGTGCACCATGACGCCCTTGAAGTAGATATCGGCATGGGCGGCGTTGAAGCACTCGTAGTTGAACTCGCCGAGAGCCTCGCCGTCGACGGTATAGCCGTACGCAGCACCGAGTTTATCCAGGTCAAGCAGGCTTGCACCGTGACCGATCTCCTCGTCGGGGACAAACGCAATCTTGAGCGTAGGGTGCGCGAGCTCAGGGTTGTCGCCCAGACGCTTGAGCAAAGCGCAAATCTCAGCCACACCGGCCTTATCGTCAGCGGAAAGCAGCGTGGAGCCGTCGGAGCAGATGATGTCCATGCCCACAAAATCCTTGAGGTCAGGGACCTGCTCCTGGGTGGTAGCGATGGTCTTTCCGTTGACAACACCGGCGACCAGGTCACCGCCCTCGTAGTGGACAACGTGTGGCTTAATGCCCGAGGCGGGCGCGTCGATGACAGAGTCCAGGTGCGAGCAAAGCATCAGCGCAGGAGCCGACTCGGCACCCTTGGATGCGGCGAAGGTGCTGGTGACGTAGGCGTGCTCGTCGACGGTGACGTCGGTGCAGCCCAGCGCCTTGAGCTCCTCGCCCAGGTAGCGAGCCATCTCGTGCTGAGCAGGCGTGGAAGGGGTGACGGTGTCGTTCTCGGGGTTGGACTGGGAGTCAACCTGCACGTAGCGCATGAAGCGCTCAGCGACATCGGGGAGCTGGTGAGTTTTGGTTTCAGACATGGGCATCCTTTCTTGATCGAACAGAGCCGGCGGGGCTGCGTTGCGGTTGGCGCGGCTAGCATGGGCGGTGCGGGTCGCGACGCGGGCGGTGCGGGCAACGCGGACAATGCGGGCGGTGCGGGTCGCAGCCGGCGGCCTTGGATGTTGTATGCATTTACTGTACCGCAACTCAAAACGAATTAAACCTACCTGCACAAACTTTTGAACAGAGTTACCTTAAGAAAAACTTCTGCAACTTTTTATTGTCATTTCGATTCGCCGTAAACGCAAAACACGGAATTAGACAGTCGTACATCCAATCCGATTGAGTCAATGACGTAATATTTGGTCATTATGCATGAAATTGCATATTTCATGCGTTTTATAAGCAAAATTTTCACAGGACTTAGAAAATTGCTGTTTTTTGAGCCTCAAGTGGTAAAAAATGCGTTTAGTTGGAAATGAAGAAATTTAGTTCAACTTTTTATACTAATGTTTACCCAGGATAAGCGAAAAAGTTTTAACTATTTCTTTTACTAATTGAGTCAAAAACACCTCATTTTTCAAAAATGAATACTCCAACTAAACGCATTTTTTTACCTTTTTTTGGGCCCCAAATTCGCCAAAAAAATGAGCCCCAAACCATGGTTTGGGGCTCATTAACGTGCAAATTACAACTTTGTAGCTGGCTGCGCACCAACTTCGCAGCCGATTACGCTGGTTACGTGCCAACTTCGCAGCCGATTACGCTGGTTGCGCGGCCGATCGGCGCAGGGTGCGCTCGCAGCCACACGCCTCGACACACAGGCAGCGTCGACCGCACTACTTGACGCCGGCCTTATTCTTGGCGCGCTCGATAGCAGCCATCTGCTCCTCGGAAAGTCTAATGGAACCGTAATCTTTTCCGTGGTCAGGCGCAGTACGACCAAGATTGCCCAGGTTAGCACCAGTTGCTTCTAGTGCAGACACGCGGTGCGAAGAGCAAGAGTGGCCGCCTTCGCGTACAACGGAATCCAGGCCAAACTTGTCGCGGCCGGTATACGGCATGGTTGCGTCGTTGGTAACTGGGTCGTCGGCGTTTTCTAGCTTGAACTCGCCATTTACGCCGTTCTTGTAGTTCTCCTTAGCCACCGAAATCATCAGCTTGATACGGTTGAGCTGGTTAACCTCGGACGCGCCTGGGTCGTAGTCAACAGCAACAATGTTGGACTCGGGGTGCATCTGGCGCAGGCGCTTGATGACCGCCTTGCCCACAACGTGATTGGGCAAGCAAGCAAATGGTTGAGCGCAGACAATGTTTGGTGTGCCCGTCTCAATGAGGTCGCACATCTCAGCGGTGAGTAGCCAACCCTCGCCCATCGTGTTGCAGAGCGAAAGAATCTGCTCGGCCTTCTCGGCCAGTTCATCGATGTTGGGATATGGCTCAAAGCGCTCGGACTTCTCCAGCATCTTGTTGATTGGCGCGCGCAGTCCCTGGACCATCTTGATGCCCGCGATGTGCGTCAGGCGGCTCTTGAACGTAGTGCCCAGCTCCTTGTGCGTGTTGATCGCGTTGGAGAGACCAAACAGGAAGAAGTCGACCAGGCCCGGAACGTTGGCCTCGCAGCCCTCGGACTCGATGACCTTGACCAGCTCATTGTTGGCCGTTGGGTGGAACTTAACCAGAATCTCGCCAACAACTCCGACGCGTGGCTTCTGGCGGTCGTTGACCACGGGCAGGCTGTCAAACAGCTCAATGGTACGCTGGCACTGCTTGTAGAATTCCTTGCGAGAAATTCCGTTGATCTTGGAGCGTGTATCGGCCATGAGCTGGTCATACAGCTCGTTTGCAGAGCCCTTGACGGCCTCGTATGGACGCACGCGATACAGCAACTGCATGATCAGGTCGCCGTATAGCAGCGCGTAAACTGCCTTGATGAGCAAATCGGGCTTGAACAGCTTGAAACCTGGGTTATCCTCATCAAGGCCGGAAGCGGCGGAGACGGAAATGACCGGAATCTCTGGGTGACCTGCGTCTTTAAGCGCCTTACGAATCAGTGCAATGTAGTTGGTTGCACGGCAGCCACCGCCGGTCTGCGAAATCAGAACTGCGGTCTTGGTCAGATCGTACTTGCCGGAAAGCACTGCCTCCATAATCTGACCCGTGACCAGGATGGATGGGTAGCAGATGTCGTTGTTGACGTAGCGAAGGCCCATGTCAACGGCACCCTGGTCAACCGAAGGCAGCAGCACAACGTTGTAGCCCGCACCCTTCAGCAGCTCCTCTACCAGCTCAAAGTGGATCGGCGCCATCTGTGGAGCCAGGATGGTGTAGCCCGCTTCCCTGCATCTCCTTGGTGTAGCGGACCTTCTCGTAAGCTGCAGATTCTGCCTCGCGGTACACGGGCGCACGGCGAGAAGAACTTGCGCTCCTGGCCTTTTCCAGAGAACCATCGGCCATGCGAACGCCCTGTGGAACAGCCTCGGTAACCAAGCCGGCAGCTGCAAGTCGCTCAAGCTCTGCCTGCTGCTCGTTCAGGGCAGCCATCAGCGAGCGGATACGAATACGCGCAGCACCCAAGTTGGAGACCTGGTCAACCTTGAGCATAGTGTAGATCTTGCCCGAAGCCTCAAGAATCTCCTGGACCTGGTCGGTAGTCAGTGCGTCAAGGCCGCAACCAAACGAGAAGAGCTGGATAAGGTCCAGGTCGTTTCGGGACGCAACAAAGCGAGCCGCACGGTACAGACGCGAGTGGTACATCCACTGGTCAACAATGCGGATAGGGCGCTCAGGCATCATCTTATGAGCAATGGAATCCTCGGTGAGCACGGCAAAGCCAAACGAAGAGACCAGCTCAGGGATGGCGTGATTGATCTCTGGGTCGTTATGGTATGGACGACCTGCAAGAACAATACCGTGAGCATCGTGCTCTTCAATCCACGCAAGAGCCTCGTCACCTGCGCGGTGTATCTGGTCCTTGACGTTGATGTCTTCCTGCCAAGCAGCCTCAACAGCGGCGTCAATTTCGGCGCGCGTGATGTGCTCGCCACGGAAGCGACCCTTACCTGCCTGAGCGTCCTTCTCGCGCTGCTCACTGATGAGCTCGTACAAACGACGTTTGAGCTCGTTTTTCTTATCGTACGGAATGAACGGAGCCATGTACTGGATGGACGGATCGGAGAGCTCGTCCACGTTGAGGCCCAGCGCCTGAGGGTAGCTCATGACAATTGGGCAGTTGTAGTGGTTGGTTGCGGAGTCGTCCTCCTTGCGCTCCCAACGAATGCATGGCATCCAAATGAAGTCTGGGTCCTTGGCCAGCAGATTCATGATGTGGCCGTGGGAAAGCTTTGCAGGATAGCAGGCGGACTCGGAAGGCATGGACTCGATGCCCATGTCGTACGTCTTTGCGGTGGTCTGATCGGACAAAATGACCGAGAAGCCCAGCTTAGTGAAAAACGTGTGCCAGAACGGATAGTTCTCGTACATGTTCAGTGCGCGAGGAATGCCAACGGTGCCGCGTGGAGCCTCGTCTGCAGGAAGCGACTCGCGCTCAAACAGCAGCTTATTCTTGTACGCAAAGAGGTTTGGTGCCTCGTTCTTCTTGGCACCACGCTTCTTACCTGCGCCTTTCTCGCAACGGTTACCGGTGATAAACTGTGGCCGCTACCAAAGTCGTTGATGGTAAGCATGCAACTGTTAGGGCAGATGCGGCAGTGCGTGTTGGTAAGCTTGACCTGCAGGTTGTCGATGGACTCGCGGTCAAGCAGAGTGGATATGCCGTCAATACCTGCGCGGTCGCGGGCGAGAAGAGCGGCGCCGTAGGCACCCATGACACCTGCGATGTCAGGACGAATGACATCTCTGCCGGTGAGCAGCTCAAAAGCACGGAGCGTTGCGTCGGACATGAAAGTACCGCCCTGAACAATGCAGTGCTCGCCAATCTCGCTGAAGTCGCGGAGCTTGATGACCTTGAACAGGGCATTCTTGATGACGGAGTATGAAAGACCAGCAGCAACGTCGCCGATGGTTGCACCCTCCTTCTGCGCCTGCTTAACGCGGGAGTTCATGAAGACGGTACAGCGGGATCCCAGGTCAACAGGGAGTGTTGCCTTGGTTGCAGCGGTTGCGAACTCGCGGACGTCCATCTTCATGGAGTCGGCAAAGGATGCAATAAAGGAGCCGCAGCCTGCAGAGCAAGCCTCGTTCAGCATGATGTGCTCAATGACGCCGTCTTTGACCTGCAGACACTTCATGTCCTGGCCGCCAATATCAAGAATGAAATCAACGTCTGGGACAAACGCCTTAGCGCCGCGCAGGTGAGCAACGGTCTCAATCTCGCCGGAGTCTGCGCGCAGAGCCTCAATCAGGATACCCTCGCCATAACCAGTGGTTGTGACGTGGCCGATAATGCAGTCGGAAGGCATCTCGTCGTAGATGGAGTCCATAATCTTGCGAGCGGTACCCAGAATGTCTCCGTTGTTATTGTCGTACCAGGTGTAAAGAAGCTCGCCCTTCTCGCCAACAACTGCAGCCTTCATAGTGGTAGAACCTGCGTCGATGCCGATGAACACGCGTCCGTGGTAGTTGGACAGCTGGCCTTTGGGGACTACCTCCTGGTCGTGGCGAGCCTTGAAGTCGTCAAAGTCCTGCTGGGTAGCAAAGAGTGGGTCCAGACGAGCAACCTCGGAACCCTGGATGTCCTTGAGGTTATCCAGTGCCTCCATGACCTGCGTAAAGGTGATTGGTCGGTCGGACTCGCCTGCCAGAGCAGCACCCGTCGCAACAAAGAGGTGGGCATTCTTTGGCAAGACGATGTGCTCATCGTCCAGGTTAAGCGTAATGTAGAAGCGACGGCGCAGCTCAGAGAGGTACTGTAGCGGGCCGCCGAGAAACGCAACGTGGCCGCGGATGGGGTGCCCACAAGCCAGGCCCGAGACGGTCTGGTTTGCAACGGCCTGGAAGATAGAAGCGGCAATATCGGCAGGAGCGGCACCCTCGTTGAGCAGCGGCTGAACGTCGGACTTAGCAAAAACGCCGCAGCGAGATGCAATTGGGTAGATTTGCTTGACGTCTTTTGCCAGCTCGTTGAGGCCGGTCGCGTCAGTTTTGAGGAGAGACGCCATCTGGTCGATAAACGCACCGGTACCACCAGCGCAGGTACCGTTCATGCGCTGCTCAATGCCGTTATCAAAGTAAATGATTTTTGCGTCCTCGCCGCCCAGCTCAATAGCGACGTCGGTCTGAGGGATCAGCGTCTCAACGGCGCGCTTGGAAGCGATAACCTCCTGGACAAACTCCAGGTCAAGCCATTGCGCCAAGAGCATTCCACCGGAACCGGTGATTGCGGCGTACATGGGTGTCTCGCCAATATGCTTCTGGGCTTTGACAAACAGAGAGCG
This sequence comes from uncultured Atopobium sp., assembly GCA_916438965.1. Lineage (GTDB taxonomy): Bacteria > Actinomycetota > Coriobacteriia > Coriobacteriales > Atopobiaceae > Lancefieldella. The sequence goes on from CAKAGI010000001.1 coordinate 1,241,329, forward strand.
CGCGGTTGCGCGAACGTCGGTGTGGTGACGCTCGTAGTTTGCGTAAACCAGCGTTCCGTCCTCGTCGATGACGGACAGCTTTACGGTTGTGGAACCAACGTCGATGCCCAGCATAAGGTGGGCCTGAGACAGGTCAAGCGGAACGTTTGGTGCAAGCTCGGCACCATTCTCTACCAGCTCAAACTTTGGACTAATCATTGTTTTCCTCTCCGAGAACAAGAGTTGCAAGCGCAAATCGTGGAACGTCTAGCTTGATTGGCTTGCCGTACAGATCGCCAGGTGCAACAAACATGAGGCCGGTCATAAGGCCTGCCATCTGCTCGTCGCTCTCGCGCATGCCGCCGATTAACCAGCGGATAAGGACGCCGACCTCAGCAGAAATTGCAAAGGTCAGATAGTAGTCAAAGAAGGGACCAAGTGCGCGCGGATCAAGGTCGTGCAGGGCGCGCTGGGCGATAACCTCGTGTACCAGGTGCTTTAGCTTGTCCTGAAATGCGGGATCGCCGCCGTTACCCAGCAAAGGGCGCAGGTAGAAACCGTGTTTACGAATGCTACGGATCATCTCAGTTGCGCCGGGGCATGGCCTGTAGGAGTCAATGGCTTCTCTGAGCTCAACGAGATTGACGCGAGCAAGCTGTTCAACAGCAGGTCGCAGCTCTGCCAGCGCTTCCTTTTCGATGTGAAGCACCAGGTCAGGGATGTCTTTGTAGTGGGAGTAAAAGGTTCGGCGCGTGAGGCCGGCGCGCTCCGTCACGCCTGTGACAGTCACGGAGGTAAGGTCGCCGGTTGCGTCTATCTCTTCTGCCAGGGCTTTTCTAAGCGCCGCGCGCGTTCTGGCGGTACGTCGATCAAGCTTGCAAGCTGACAAAACAGCAGGTGCAGACAATGTTTGCGTCATACGTTTCTGAAGCCTCTCCTGGTTGCAGATACGTAAGCGCGTAGCGGATGCGCTTACGAACACCAACTTATTGCACATACTGAGTATTATTGCACACACTGTGCAATAACTGCAACCGCAAGAAGAGTGATTTTCTCGCTAGATTTGTTCTATCACTAGGTTTCTAGTTTGGCCTGCAAGCTTGCCTACACACGACACTGTTACCATACAAAAAAACCGGTGCTCACCTGCGTGAACACCGGTCTAACCTGCATGTTATGTGGAGCTTGGACCCCGTACGCTTACGCGAAGCGCTCGACGCCGTCCTTAGAGACGCGCGCAAAGAACAGCGGCTCCAGCTCGGGGGCACTCTCGCCAAAGACCAGAGCCTCGCGGAAGATGCGCTCACCCTCATCAAGACGACTTTCATCGCCGGTCAGAAGTGTTGCAATGACATCACCCTTCTCGACATAATCGCCGGTCTTGCGCTCAAGGATAATGCCAGCTGCTGGGTCGATTGGATCGCCCTTCTTCTCGCGACCGGCGCCCAGAGCAACTGAGGAAATGCCTACCAGCTCAGCGTTCATAGAAGTGATATATCCGCTGGTTTCAGCCACAATATCACGACGGAATGGCGCAGCTTCAAACTTGGTGGTGTCAAAGATGACCTCGTCGGTGCCGCCCTGAGCCTTAACCATCTGAGCCAGCTTAGCCAGACCCTCGCCGTTTGCAATCTGCTGACGAGCCAGTTTACGGCAGTCCTCAACGCTTCCCTTACCTGCGAGGTTAAGCATGTTTGCAGCAAGCTCAACGCAAACGTCAGTCAAATCTTCAGGACCCTCACCCTTAAGCGTGGCCACTGCCTCAATAACCTCGAGGGAGTTGCCTACGTTTTTACCCAGAGGACGATCCATGCCGGTAATCAGCGCTGCGGTGGTGCGGCCAACGTGCTCGCCAATGGAAACCATAGCATCTGCCAGCTCAATTGCGGAGTCGACGTCCTTCATAAAGGCGCCGGAACCACACTTAACGTCCAGCAAAATGCAGTCGGAACCGGAAGCGATCTTCTTGCTCATGATGCTCGACGCAATCAGAGGCACCGAGTCAACCGTTGCGGTAACGTCGCGCAACGCATAAAGCTTCTTGTCAGCTGGTACAAGATTGCCCGTCTGACCTGCGACAGCAACACCAATTTCGGAGACCTGCTTGAAGAAGTCGGGCTCGGAAATCTCAATGGAAAGTCCTGGGATCGCCTCAAGTTTGTCCAACGTACCGCCCGTGTGACCCAGGCCGCGGCCACTCATCTTAGCAACCTTTACGCCAAGAGATGCAACAAGTGGGCCAACAACCAGCGTGGTTTTATCGCCAACACCACCGGTAGAGTGTTTATCAACCTTGATACCAGGGATTGCCGAGAGGTCCATCATGTCGCCGGACTCTGCCATTGCCATGGTTAGGTGAGCTGTCTCGTGCGCGGTCATACCCTTGTAGAAGATGGCCATCGCAAGCGCGGAAGCCTGATAATCAGGAATATCACCAGCTACATAGCCCGAGACAAAGTAGTCAATCTCGGCGTCGGTAAGCTCGCCGCCATCGCGCTTCTTTTCAATCACGTCGTACATGCGCATAGTTGAACCTCTTTTCGCTGTTCGCGTTCGTTGCTGTTCGCATTCGTTGCCGTTCGCGGCGCCGCCAGGCGCGTTTGTTGCCGTTCGCGTTAACTCTCTGGTAAAAGAGCCGGTAGCGAGAAACTCTACCGGCTCGCAATTTCATGTTACCTACCAGGTTATCTGCACCCGAAAGCGCAGGCTGCTTGATGCCGCAGCTTACTGGTTGCTCTTGCCGTGCTCGCTGCACCCGCAGCCACAACCGTGCTCGTGACCACCATCGACACCCTTCACGGCATCGTCACCCGATGCACCGGCAGGGCTGAACCCACCCAGATCCTCAGGACCAAATCCCATAGGCAAAATATCCTGAAGTAGATACTCGCGAGGAGCTGCATCTGCCTTGCCCAACACAATACGGAATGTAGCAGGATCGCACCACTCGCGAATAACCTGCCTGCATACACCACATGGAGTGCACCAAGCTGTTGGAGGTTCTCCCTCAGGACCGCCAACAACCGCAATGGCCACAAAAATCCCTGCGACCCTCAAACACCGCGCGGAAAAAAACGCCGTGCGCTCAGCACAGTTGGAAGGCGTATACGCAGCGTTTTCTAGGTTGGCGCCGCCGTACACCGTACCGTCAGAGCACAAAAGCGCAGCTCCAACAGCATAGTGAGAGTACGGTACATAGGCGTGGTTGCGCGCCTCAATAGCAAGCTGAACAAGAGCCTCGTTAGAAACGTGGCAAGAACCCTCTACCTCTGCCATTATGCACGACTTCCTTTAACGTATGGCACGCCGTCTGCCTTAGGCGCAACGGACTTACCAACAAAGAGGACCAGCGTAATGATAGTGATGAAGTATGGAAGCATTGCGATGATCTGGCTTGGGATTGGAGTTGCGCCACCGCCAAGAAGAATTGCCAGTGCCTGAGTAAAGCCAAAGAGCAGACAAGCTGCATAGGTGTTCAGAGGCTTCCACTTACCAAAGATAACCGCAGCCAGTGCAATAAAGCCCTGACCAGAAATGGCTGTCTGAGTGAACTGAGAAATAATTGCCAGCGTTACAGAAGCGCCGCCAAATCCTGCAAGAACACCAGAAACAATAACGCAGAGGTAGCGAGTCTTACGAACGCTAATGCCCAGTGTCTCGGCTGCGTGTGGGTGCTCGCCAACGGAGCGAATACGCAGGCCCCACTTGGTGCGATACAGCACAAACCAGACGAGAAGTGCCGCGAAAAATGCAAGAACTACCGTAATGTCGACGTTCAAACTGGAATATGGTGTGTCATTAAAGGCACCCTCACCAAAGAGCTTTGGGAGCTTGGTGACTGTTGGGGACATTGCAGCACCATCAAAGAGCAGACGGCAGGCAAATAGCGCAATACCAGGTGCCAGCAAGTTGATTGCAACACCAGAAACCGTCTGATCAGCGTTAAACGTAATGGATGCAACTGCGTGAAGAAGAGCCACCAGACCACCAGCAATGCCAGCGCACAGAAGACCAATCCAAGGGTTTCCGGTGAGGTAGCTGCCAGCAACACCAGCAAAAGCTCCAACACCCATCATGCCCTCAATGCCAATGTTTACGACGCCAGAACGCTCGGAAACAACGCCACCCAGAGCACCAAAGATAAGAGGTGTGGAGTACATAAGGGTGACGGACACAAGAAGAATCAGGTTAGTGAGCATTGTCTGCCTCCTTTGGTGCGCCGGATGCATCACTCACTTGGGCAGCAAGCTTGCCTCTTCTTCTTTGGCTTTCTGAGCACGCTTGTGATCAAGGTGATCCGCAAGCATCGGAATAACTCCACCCAGAGCCATGAAGAAGACGATGGTACCAATAACAATGTTAATAATCTCTGAAGGCGCGCCAACCGTCTGCTGAACCGTCTGACCACCATAAAGAAGACCAGCAAACAGGAAGGATGCAGGAATACATGCTACAGGATTGCAGTTGGCGATAAACGCAACGGACAGGCCGTTAAAGCCGTTGTTCTCAAATGCCGCCAGCGTTGCAATGCTGTGAGGAGCAATACCAGTAATAGTCAGAGCACCTGCAAGTCCGCAGAGTGCACCAGAAATAGCCATGCAGAGCGTAAGGTTTTTCTTAACGTTGATGCCGGTAAACTGTGCAGCATCACGGTTAAAACCAACAGCGCGCATTTCATAACCAACTTTGGTGCGCATAAGCAGCCAGCCAATAAAGATAGCTGCGATAATAGCAACAAAAATACCAATGTTTACGTCGGTACGCATAATTGCGTCGCCAATAACAGGAATATTGCGAATTGCCTCAGCGCCATCCTCGGAATTCTTCATACCGTAGAACAGCGTGGTGTAGCCAGACTCGTTAATGGAGTATGAAGAAGTTGAATTTGGCTGGTGGAACTGTGGAAGAGAAACCACAAAATTGCAGAGGTAGAGGCTGATCCAGTTAAACATAATGCTGGTGATAACCTCGTTAATGCCAAATTGTGCCTTAAGCCATCCAATAATGGCACCAATACCTGCTCCGCCCGCGGTACCCGCCAGAACAACTACAGGAATCTGCAGCACAGGTGGAAGGTCCAGGCTATAGCCAACAATAACTGCAAGGATAGTACCCACGATGTACTGACCCTCAGCGCCAATGTTAAAGAGGCCAACGCGGAATGCAAAGGCAACGGCAATACCGGTAAAGAGCAAGGTGTTGCCTTAATAATGACGTTGGAAATATATTTTGGCTTACCTATCATGCCGCCAATAAGAGCCTCAAACGAGCTGATAGGATCATATCCCGCAACAACCAAAATAATTGAAGCAACCAATAAGCCAACAAAAATTGCGACAATTGCTGACGTAATGGGCTTTCTCATTATCTTTGTAAGCGTACTCACTCGGCGTCACCTCCTGCCATCAGCAGGCCAGCCTGCTCTTCAGTGATAGCACCTTGATCAAACTCGCCAACATTCTTGCCGGCGTAAATAATTGCCATCTTATCGGCAACGTCCATAATCTCGTCCAGCTCAAAGGAAATCAGCAGAATTGCTGCACCACGGTCCCTCTCGCGAATAAGCGCTTTGTGGACAAACTCAATAGCACCAACATCAAGACCGCGCGTTGGCTGAATGGCAATGAGGACGTCTGGGTTGGAAGAGACCTCTCGGGCGATAATAACCTTCTGCTGGTTACCACCAGAAAGTCCCGCAGCCTGATGATCTGCGCACTCAGCAGGACGAATATCAAATTCGTCAATAAGCTTCTGAGAGAATTCTTTAATCTTTGCCAGGTCAAGTGCAATACCCTTGCCAAAGGTTTCCTCGTTGTGGCGCTCAAGCACCATGTTCTCGGCAACGGTAAAGGGCAGAACCAGACCCCAACGATGGCGGTCTGAAGGAATAGTGGCAACTGCATGGTCAATGACAGTTTTAGGAGTGGTGCCTTGAACCTCTTCACCTTTAACGGTAATGGTGCCCGACTCAGGTTTGACCAGCGCGTTTATGGCATCGGCAAGTTCTTTCTGGCCGTTGCCGTCAATACCTGCAAGACCAACAATCTCGCCGGCACGAATATCCAAATTAAAGCCGTTTACCTGCTCAATACCGCGCTCATCCCTGACGTGGAGGTCCTTAATAGAAAGAACGACCTCACCAGGAGTTGCTGGCTTCTTTTCAACGTGCAGGTTAACGTTTCTACCTACCATAAGTGTTGCAAGCTCAGTCTCGGATGTCTTGGAGACATCAACGGTGCTCATGTACTTACCGCGGCGAATAATAGTGCACTCGTCAGCAGAAGACATAATCTCTTTAAGCTTGTGAGTAATAACAATGATGGTTTTACCTTTGCTTACCAGGTCATGCATGATCTGGATAAGCTTCTCAATCTCCTGCGGTGTTAAAACTGCCGTAGGCTCATCAAGAATCAGAATCTCTGCACCGCGGTACAGTGCCTTCAAGATCTCAACACGCTGCTGCATACCAACAGAGATGTCTTCAATCTTGGCGTCAGGATCTACGTCAAAGCCGTATTCCTCAACAATCTCCAGGACCTTCTCGCGTGCTCGCTTTGGGTCAAGAACGCCACCGCCCTTGGTAACCTCATTACCCAAGACAATATTCTCAGTAACGGTAAAGTTCTCAACCAACATAAAGTGCTGGTGGACCATACCAATGCCGTGAGCGATAGCATCGTTTGGGCCAGAAATGGATACGCTCTCTCCGTTGAGGTATACATCTCCCTCATCCGCAGAATACAGGCCATACAGTACGTTCATAAGCGTACTTTTACCTGCGCCGTTTTCTCCTAAAATGGCGTGGACAGTTTGCTTGCGCACATTGAGTTCAACAGCGTCAAGGGCCTTAAATGATCCAAATACTTTTGTGATGTCATGCATCTGAACAGCGTAATCCGGACTGACTTCCACGAGCCACCTCCTTTACACACTTGCGAGCGGTGAGGGACACCACAGGGTATCCCTCACCAGCAAAACAAATTCACTTATTTCCTACGTATGCTGTAAAAGCGCAGGAACGAGCAAGTAAAACCTTAGTTAAGAGCCTTGGTGAACTTCTCCAGCTCATCCTTGCTTGAAGGAGGAACAACAGAGCCAGCCTTGACCTTGTCGAGAAGATCGATTGCTGCTTTGTAGGTCTCCTCTGCCATGAGGTGGTGCTCCTCAGGAATGCCAACTGCACCCTCGGTTGCACCAAGGGAAGTGGTGGTACCACCCTTCTGTCCATCTTTGAGAATCTTCTTGGAGATCTCAACAATAGCAACGTTAACGCGCTTAAGAGCGGAGGTCAAAACGTTCTCAGGAGCAAGGCTGGACTGGTCACGGTCAACACCAATAGCAAGCTTGTTTGCGTCCTTTGCAGCCTCGATAACGCCGGTACCTACACCACCTGCTGCGTGGAAGACAATGTCGCAACCATCAGAGTACATGGAGTTAGCAATTGCCTTGCCCTTTGCTGCGTCAGAGAAGGACTCAGCATACTGGGAAGAAATCTCAACGTTGGTACCCTTCTCCTTGTTTGCGTATGCAACGCCACCACGGTAGCCATACTCAAACTGGTCAATAAGGGTAGAAGAAATGCCACCAACAAAGCCGACCTTGCCAGCCTTGGAAGTGCAAGCTGCAATGTAGCCAACAATGAAGGAAGGCTCCTGTGCGCGGAACATTACGCCAGTATAGTTCTCAAGAGCGGAGTCGCCGCCGTTGTCGATGATGGCAAACTGGGTCTTTGGGTTGTCCTTAGCTGCCTTAGCAGTTGCGTCTGCCATAGCAAAACCAATGCCCCAGACCAGGTCAGATTCAGAGTCAACTGCCTTGTCAAGGTTGGTTGCATAATCGGAATCCTGCTTGGACTCGAGGTAGCTGACGTCCCAGCCCTCCTCTTCCTTAAGCTGATTCATGCCCTCCCAAGCGGACTGGTTGAAGGACTGATCGTTGACACCACCGGTGTCAGTAACCATGGTGAGCTTCTTTTTCTTCTCACCTGATGCCTTCTGGCCGCCGTCGTCCTTCTTGGGGTTGTTGCAGCCTGCAAGACCTGCAAGTGCTGCAAATGCGCCAGCGCCTGTTGCGCCAGTCACAAAACTACGACGAGAAACGTTCTTGTTCATTCCGTGCTCTCCTTACCTCATGTGGCGGGAACGTCCAGCTTTAGCGCTGGATCTTTATGAGAAGTTGACCAAACTTCCCCAACTTAAGCGGAAAATCCGCATGGTTCCAAAACAAACAGCACTGACAAGCTGCTGATCTGCAATGCTTTGCGCGACAAGCGCTTTAAGCAACAACAGAAAGAGCAACTTCCATCATCTGCGTAAAACTAGTCTGACGCTCTTCAGCAGTAAGTGCTTCTCCTGTAAGAGGAAGATCAGAAACAGTTAGCAGCGTAAGCGCATGCTTATGAGCGTACATGGCGTTGAGATACAGGGCTGCCGACTCCATCTCAACGGCAAGAACACCCATGCTTGCCCATTTTGAATGCGAGTTATCTACGGTGTAGAACACGTCGCTTGCCAGGATATTACCAACGCGAACGGGATAACCCAGCTTTTCTGCACCAGCAACAGCCTTGCTCAACAGGCCAAAGTCTGCGGTAGGTGCAATGGTTCCAGGCATTCCGTACTGTGATGGATAATTAGAATCAGTGCTGGAAGACATACCAATAACAATGTCTCTGAGCTTTACCTCAGGAGCAAGACCGCCGGCGCTACCAATACGCAAGATATTCTCGACTCCATAGAAATTAAAGAGCTCGTAAGAATAAATACCAATGGAAGGCATACCCATACCAGAACCCATAACGGAGACTGGCTGTCCCTTATACGTGCCGGTATAACCAAACATGTTGCGAACGGTGTTGAACTGCTCAACGTTCTCCAGGTACGTGTCTGCAAGAAGCTTTGCGCGCAGAGGATCGCCTGGCATGAGGACAGTCTTAGCAATCTGCCCTCAACAGCAGCGTTATGGGGAGTTGGGGTAGTAGCCATTAGTTCTCCTTAAGAATCTCTGACAGGTGAGAAGTTCCAACACCAAGTTGCTCAACACCAAAATAATCAAGGATTGTCTCGGCCATATCGGCAAATGTGGTGGTTGTACCAAGGTTGGTGTTTGGCTTGACCTTTGGACCCGTGATAAGCAGTGGCACGTACTCACGAGAGTGATCAGTAGATGGTGTTACCGGGTCACAGCCATGATCTGCGGTGATAATGAACAGGTCATCCTCACGAAGACCCTCAATAATTTGAGGAATGCGCTCATCAAAATAAGAAAGAGCGTTGGAGTATCCCACAGGATCATTGCGGTGGCCGTAAATCATATCGGTATCAACAAGGTTGGTAAAACATAGACCGTTGAAGTCTTTGCTGGTAGCCTCAATGGTCTTCTGAATACCATCTGCGTTGCTCGAAGTAAACTCAAACTCAGTCATGCCACGGTGAGCAAAGATGTCATAAATCTTACCGATTGAAAGAACATCAAAGCCGCTCTCCTTAAGGCGGTCCATCATAGTTGGGCCTGTTGGCTCAAGCGAGAAGTCATGACGGCGAGAAGTGCGCTGGTATGGCCACTCCCCTTCAAAAGGACGAGCAATAACGCGAGCAACACCGTGTTCACCCTGCAGAATCTCACGTGCAATACGGCAATACTCATAGAGTTTCTCGGGACTTACCACGTCCTCATGTGCAGCAATCTGGAAAACAGAATCTGCTGAGGTGTAGACAATCAGAGCACCAGTCTCTACGTGCTCTTTACCAAAGTCTCTAATAACATCAGTTCCGGAGTAAGGCTTGTTGCAGAGAACCTTACGTCCCGTCTTCTGCTCAAACTCCTCAATGACCTCCTGTGGGAAACCATCAGGATAGGTTGGGAACTTCTTTGGAGAAATGACGCCTGCCATCTCCCAGTGACCAACCGTAGTATCTTTACCAGCGGATTTCTCCTGCATACGAGCATATGCGCCCACAGGAGACTCAATTGGCTTCAGATCAACGTCGTAAACGGTATCAAGCGCGCCATCAATATTAAGAAGGCCCAACTTGGTCATATTTGGGATGTTAAGAACGCCACTTGTTGCGCATGCACAGAGGGTATTGCTGCCCTCATCTCCGTATGCCGCTGCATCAGGCTCTTCACCAATGCCAAAACTGTCCAAAACAACTACAAAAACACGCTTAGACATACTGCCTCCCACAACACCCAGCATAAATACATTTACGCACAAAATGCGCGGTAAACAGTCCTATGTGGGCGAGTCATTACTATTCATTAAACATATTATTACAGTTGTGTTACGTCGGGACGCAATTTGAAGAGATTTTCTCGATATAACCGTTTGCAGATACTAAAATTCTGTAAACGGTACACAGCAAATGCTTAGAAAAATTCAGCAGGTGAAGCTCGCCAAAGCGAGAAAATCCCCACACTCACCAGGGAAAAATTTAATGAATTCATTCTTTACAGACTCTAACTGCTGTCTTATGGTTATCCCAAGCAGATTTAAGCACTAGCTTAAACAGAATAAGCACCTGTTTAGAAGCACGTTATATAAGCACCTGTTTAGTCGGATTCTATTTTTATTGCTCGGAGGCCTGATGCTCACCAATAGAGAACAGATGATTTTCAACTGGATTAAAGAGCAACCTTCCATTACTCAGAAGGAAATTGCAGAACGCGCGGGTATTTCACGCTCTTCTGTTTCGGTTCACATCTCTAACCTTACCGCAAAGGGAGCTATTTTGGGCCGCCGCTACATTTTGAGCGAACGCCCCTACTTCATTGTGATTGGTGCCGCAAACATGGATATTGCAGGCCGCCCTAACGCTTCTCTTGTAGCTGGTGATTCCAATCCTGGCAAGGTCACTATGTCCTTTGGTGGCGTTGGTAGAAATGTCGCACACAACCTGGCCCTTCTCGACAGCGACGTTCGTCTACTTACCGCCTTTGGTGAGGACTATCGTGCTCGTGAGCTCAAGGAGGGCTGCCTGGACTGCGGCATTGACATCGACGCATCTATTACCGTGCCAGGCGCTTCTACCTCCACCTACCTCTTCATCATGGATGAACACGGTGAGATGCAGGAAGCCATTAATGACATGCAGATTTACGAGCATGTCACCCCTGAGCGTATTGAAGAGCGCCTCGACGTCATCCAGCATGCAGCCGCTTGTGTGATTGACACCAACTTAACGCAGCAGACCATCGAGTTCATTGCCAGGAACGTGACCTGCCCTATCTTCTGCGATCCCGTTTCTTCCATCAAGGCACAGAAGCTCAAGAGAGTCTTGGGCAGGATTCACACGCTCAAGCCAAATCGCCTTGAAGCCGAGATGCTTTCTGGCATCAAGATTACTGACGACGCTTCCCTTGAAGAAGCTGCTCAGGCACTACTTGCAACGGGACTTAAACGCGTGTTCATCTCCCTCGGCGAGGAGGGTCTTCTTTGTGCTGATCACGAGAAGACCGTCCGCTTGCCACTGCTTCCTGCAAAGCTGGTTAACATGACCGGCGCGGGAGATGCCATGATGGCAGGAATTACCTGGTCATACACTCAGGGATTGACGCTTGAGCAAACTGGTTTGGTAGGTATAGCCGCCTCGAGCGTGGCCATTGAGGGTGAAGATACTATCAACGGTGAACTCAACGTCGAAGAGGTTATCAAGCGCGCGGGTCTTTAGCGCGAAGATATATGTGCAAACGTTTGTGCGAGTGCAAACGTTTGTGCGAGTGCAGAACTTTTGCGCGGCATTACTTTCGGTTCTTTAAGTTGTTTGTGATTGGAGTATATATGTCTAACCTGAAGGATTTTCTCGTTGTATCTAACGAGGTCAAAGAGGCTCTTGAGCAGAACAAGCCTGTTGTAGCTCTGGAGTCCACCATCATTTCTCACGGTATGCCTTACCCACAGAACGTCGAGACTGCTCTGAAGGTTGAGCAGATTATCCGCGACAACGGTGCAATTCCTGCAACTATCGCAATTATTAACGGTCAGATGCGTGCTGGTCTTTCCGCTGACGAGATTGACTACCTGGGCAAGAAGGGCCGCGAGGTTGCTAAGGTAAGCCGCCGCGACCTTCCTGTTATCATCGCTGAGAAAAAGGACGGCGCAACTACCGTCACTACTACCATGATGATTGCTCACCTGGCAGGCATCGACGTCTTTGCAACCGGTGGCATTGGCGGCGTTCACCGTGGCGCTGAGACCACTATGGACATCTCCGCTGACCTTGAGGAGCTTGCACAGACTCCTGTTATGGTCATTTGCGCTGGCGCAAAGTCCATTCTTGACCTTGGCCTTACCCTTGAGTACCTGGAGACCAAGGGTGTTCCTGTACTTGGTTACCAGACCGAGGAGCTTCCTGCGTTCTACACTCGCAAGAGCGGCTTTAGCGTTGACTATCGCGTTGACTCCCCTGCTGAGCTGGCTGAAATCTTCACTACCCAGCAGCAGATTGGTATGAACAGCGGTCTTCTGGTCACCAATCCAATTCCTGAGCAGTACGCAATGGATAAAGACACCATTGATGCAGCTATCGAGAAGGCCCTTGCAGAAGCAGAGGCTAACGGCATCCACGGTAAGGAGTCCACGCCATTTTTGCTGGCAAAGGTTGCTGAGATCACTGGTAACAACTCCCTTGAATCCAACATTCAGCTGGTTTTCAACAACGTTGCTCTTGGTGCAAAGGTTGCTGCAGAGGTTTGCAACCGCAAGTAAATGCTCGCACGCGCTGCGTAAGCACCACGTAAGTACACGTGCAAGCACCGCGTAAGTATCGCATTTCTTTTGGCCCCTACGTCAGTTTTGAACTGCCTCCCATTTCTTGGACATAAGAAATGGGAGGCAGTTCTATCTGGGTGATTATGATTCTGCAGCGTGTTAGCGTCGGCTTTTAGGCCTGGCGCGCAAAATAGCGCAGCTTTGGTAGGTTCTGCTGAAGAATCGACATGTTCTTAATCAAGAGAGCAGGCAGCTAGGCGGTCGCACTACCTGATATGCATCTCTATGCATAAACTTCATCTAATATGCTTAAATATGAATAGACTTATATAAGAAATTTAACTATCGATTAATTCTGTATCTACGGAACACACCTAAGTCAGATAATCTGCTCAGATGAGGGCATTTTACACATCTAATGACGATAATCTGCATGTTTGTGGTAATTTTTGCGTCATGTATACGTCTTTTTGACAGATTATCTGACTTAGGTGTGTTTTGAACTGCCTCCTATTTCTCGTGTCTAAGAAATGGGAGGCAGTTCAGTTTGATGTGGGGCTTTTTCTGTTTGGTTGCAGCTTGATCACGGGCTGACCAAGGCCTGACCGGGATCTGACCGGGATCTGACCGGGATCTGACCGTAGCTTTACCACCGCCTGATTATCGTCGAAGAAAAATTGTCTTAAAAAGTGGACATAAGTCCTTATTTTTTTATTTTTGAGGAGCAGGTACAATTACTCCAAATTACAGGCTACAACTGGCTTGTAATAAGGACTTCGATACAAGAACAGCGAGGGCTCGTGTGAACGTTCTAACCTACCTTGAAAGTCTTGATTCCGACGTTCGTAAGAAGATCATCAAATGGGCTTCTCGCGTTCCTACAAATCGTCTTTCTCACTGTAGGCAGATTCGTCTTAACTCTGGCCAAACTCTTGTTCATATGCTTGACCGCGTTGATAACGTGTACATTCTTTGTCGCGGTACCGTGCGTACGACTTCGCATAATTCCGCAGGTAGCACGTATGTTATTGACGAGTATCGCGCTCCTGTTGTGTTTGGCGAGATGGAAGTTATCAGCGAGAGTCCGTTTTATCTGGGATCACTTACCGCAACTTCCAACTGCGAGTTTATTTCGATGCCACGCGAGGACTACCTGCAGTGGATTCGATTGGACTCCGAGGCTCTTCTCGCCCGCTCACGCTGGATTATCAAGAATCTGACACGTCAGTCCGGTTATGAGCGCAGCTTGCTCTCGTGGAGCGGCACCAAGCGCCTCATGTACATGCTCAGCGAGCTAACCCGCGATCAGATTCACCGCGGCGTTGTTGAGTGGCCATTTGTTGTTCGCCTGACCAGGCAAGAGTTGGCGGACAAGATTGGTACCAGCACAAAGACTGTTGCCCGAGGTGTTGAGGAACTTAAAGAGCAGGGCATGGTTTCTGTTCAGCACGGCAAGATTGTCATTACCGAAAGGCAATTTCAGCATCTCGATGACGCAATGAAACATGAGGTGGACAACCACCTTCTAGACTAGCATCTGTGTTTGGCGTGACGCTTAGGCAAGACCGCACTTCTCGCGCCGCGCTGCACTTGGAACGACCGACGTACCCGTCGCAATCATACAACCGTTACCGCACGACCAACGTAAGGAGCACTAATGAGCGAGTTCATGGACATCATCACTTCCGACAACCTCTCGTACAAGCAGAAGGTTCTGCACCTGGCTCAGGCTGCCGAGAACTCCGAGCACCCTATCAAGACCACTGCTGAGTTTGACCGTCTTTTTGCAGCTCACGCTCTTGACGACATGTGTGAGGGCAATGCCCCTTACCGTCCTCGCTACATCTGCCCTGACTATCAGGTGTTTGCTCAGAACGGTTCCGAGTTTTTGCGCTTTGACAAGCCAGAGACCCTTGATGACCTGCTCTGGGGCCTAGCTGCTCTTTATGACAACGTTCCTTCCGTCACCAGCCGTCCTGTATACGTTGGCCAGCTGGACAAGATTATTGACCCATTCCTGGAGGGCATGACCGACGCTGAGATTAAGCCTCGTCTGCGCCGCTTCCTGAACCACATCGACCGCACCGTTGCAAGTGGTTACTGCCACGCAAACATTGGTCCAGAGGACACTCGTGCAGGTAGACTGCTGCTTGAGGTTGACCGCGAGCTCATGAACGCCGTTCCAAACTTCACTCTCAAGTACGATCCAGAGGTCACGTCCGACGAGTTCATGCGCCTGGCAGTCAAGACCACCATGGTCTGCTCCAACCCTGCTTTTGCTAACCACCGCATCCACAAAGAGACCTACCCTGGCGAGTACACCGTTGTAAGCTGCTACAACGTTCTTCCTATGGGCGGCGGCGCTTACACTTTGAGCCGCGTGCTTCTCCCTGGCCTTGCAAAACTTGCAACCAACGTTGACGACTTCATGAACAACCTGCTGCCAACCGCAACTGGCGAGGTCCTGAACTTCATGAACGAGCGCGTCCGCTTTATTGTTGAGGATTCCAACTTCTTTGAGACCAGCTTCCTGGCTCAGGAAGGCCTCATTTCTCGCGAGCGCTTCTGCGGCATGTTTGGCGTCGCCGGCATGAGCGAGTGCGTCGCTGAGCTGCTGCACCTTGATAGCAGCCGCACCTACGGCAAGGATGACGAGGCCAACGAGCTGGCCGATCAGATCATGGTCAAGATTGCCGACCAGGTCAACAGCTTTGACGCCGTCTACTCCGAGGTCTTTGGCGGCCGCTTCACCCTGCACGCACAGGCTGGCTTCTCTGACCAGCAGGGCGTTACCCCAGGTGTCCGCATCAAGGTTGGCGACGAGCCTGCAAACCTCTACGATCACATTCGCCACAGCGCTCGCATGCACCGCTTCTTCAACAGCGGCGTCTCCGACATCTTCCCAGCTGAGCCAACTGCTGAGCGCAATCCAGACGCTGTCGTTGACGTGGTCAAGGCCGCATTCTCCATCGACGACAAGTATCTCTCGTTCTACAGTTCCGAGGGCGACCTGGTCCGCATCACCGGCTTCTTGGCAAAGCGTTCCGAGATGAAGAAGTTCCAGTCCGGCGACGTTGTTCTTCAGGACACCGCTCACGACGGCCTGGGCAACTTCACCGCTAACCACCTTGGTGAGCGCAAGGTTCGCATGAGCGACTAGCGAAAAGAGCTGCGCAATCGTGACCTGCACTGCAACAGAAACAACTTTAGGAGCAACACATCCAACCGGATGTGTTGCTCCTGTCAACAAGATCATTCCCTTCTCGCTGGTAGATGGCCCAGGAAGCCGAACCGCCGTCTTCTTGCAAGGCTGCAACATTCGCTGCGCCTACTGCCACAACCCCGAGACCCAGGTGGAGTGCATCTCCTGCCAGGCATGCGTCAAGCCATGCCCAGCTCACGCCCTGTCCGTGGCTGACGGCAAGGTTGTGTGGGACAACTCCATTTGCATCAACTGCGACAACTGCATCAAGGTTTGTCAGCACAAATCCACGCCAAAGATTGAGCTGCTCAGCGCACGCGAGGTGGCCGACCGCTGCATTTCCAACATGCCGTTCATCCGCGGAATCACCACCTCAGGCGGCGAATGCATGCTCCGTCCCGACTTCCTCTACGAGCTCTTCACCTACTGCAACGCGGCTGGTCTGAACTGCCTCATCGACTCAAACGGAACCATCGACTTCACCGAGTACCGCGATCTGCTGGATCTCTCAAGCGGCGTGATGCTTGACGTCAAGGCTTGGGACGATCAGTGGTTTGAACACCTGACCGGCGAAAATGGCGTTACGGTCCGCAAAAACCTTGCGTTTTTGGCCGAGCAAAAACAAGCTGGAAGAGGTCCGCGTCATCGTTACCGAGGGCTGGAACGACGCTGAAGCCGCAGTTGACGGCATTGCCTCAACGCTTGGCGAGAAGGTTGGTCAGACGCGCATTCGCCTCATGAAGTTCAGGCACTTTGGCGTACGCGGTCCGATGGAAAACTCCCCTTCTCCAAGCGATGAGCGCATGCAGGCGATTGAGTCGCAGGCCCGTAAGCTGGGCTTTGGCGAGGTTGTCGTCAGCTAGCTGCCACGGCGGGTGCGCGGTGCCAGCCACAGCAGACGCGGCGTGAACCGCGATACCAGCAGCGCATGGCACCCGGGTGGTACAAGCCGCAGCTCGCACGGGTTTCTCAGCCGCGATTGTTGCTGCAGCCTACACGGGTTTCTCGCCACAATTCAAGCCTCAGCTCGCACGGGTTTCTCGCCAGCTTTTGTGTCCTTTTCACTGCAACAAAGAACGACCCCGCAGCACATGCTACGAGGTCGTTTTCATTTACCTATCAACGGAGTGTCGGTACGGAAAACTCCTGATCAGCGAGCTACTCGGTGACGATAGCGATTCCGCTGGAGCAGCCCAGACGATCAGCGCCCGCTGCGACCATTGCCTCAGCGTCAGCCTTATTGTGGATGCCGCCAGCAGCCTTGACCTTGCAGGTGTTGCCGACAGTCTGCTTCATCAGAGCAACGTCATGAACAGTTGCGCCGCCGGTGCTGAAGCCGGTGCTTGTCTTGACGAACGCAGCCCCAGCAGCCATGCAATCCTTGCAAGCACGAACGATCTGCTCGTCATCAAGCAGACAGCACTCCAGGATTACCTTTACTGGCACGGTACCAGCGGCCTCAACGACAGCCTTGATATCAGCGATAACGTAGTCGTCGTCACCCGCGACCAGGTGGCCACCGTTGATGACCATGTCAATCTCGGTAGTGCCGTCGGCAACGCTCTGCTTGGCCTCGGCGACCTTAGCTGCAGTTGAAGCGGCGCCCAGAGGGAAACCGATGCAGGAAGTAATGCCAACTCCAGAGCCCTCGAGCTCGGCGTGAGCCAGGGAAACCCAGCAAGAATTGATAGCGACAGTTGCAAACTTGTACTGCTTTGCCTCGGTGCAAAGTTTCTTGATGTCTTCAGCGGTCGCGTTTTGCTTCAAATTTGTATGGTCGATAAGGCCGTTGACTTCCACGATTTTCTCCTTCTGGCTGTGCGATTATGAGCGTTTTGTGCCCCTCTATTGTACGGCAAGCGGCGCATAAAAGATGTGGCAGCTGGTTTTGCTACCTGGATTTGAATAACCGTGCCCATAATGCCCGTTGTCGCTCTTCAAGATCTGACATAGTCGTGTCACGTGCAGTTATTCCGGTAGACTCGCGAATCTGGCGGACCAAGCCCTGAACGCTTTCAAAGCTTTTAAGCATCTCGCCAGATACCGAAAAATGCGGACACTGGACGCCTGTTACCAGCTCGTTTTCCCTATCCAGGTCTCGCATGATTTTTTGGCCGCCAGAGTGTGTAGTTGCCGGATCATAATCTAGCAACACCATAGCCCGCTTCTGCCTCTTATCCTTGAGCTGAATGGTTAGGTCAGGAATTCGAGTGATTTTCTCGCCATATCTGTTTTCCAGCTCAATTGGCCTATTGAGCTCAACGGTTCCTAGATTAAATCCGCCAAGGTTATATGGGAGGCAGAGGAGAAGAGCAAGTGAAGCCTCTCTAGGCGACCGGGCTTTTCTACAATATGCTGAAGCGCTCGTTTAGCTGGGATAATGCCGCGTTTTTCTTCCTTGTGTTGCAAGAAACTTTGCAATTGCAGCGCGATTTGTCAGAGGGCCATTTTGACGTTGCGAAACTCCACCATGCCCATCCTGGTTCAAAAAATAATCGGAACATAGCGCGCTACCTGCAAGAATTGTTCCAATGAAATCGAGTTTTGACGCAATCTGCAAATAAGTGAATTCTGGAGATGTAATAAATCCTTTTAAGTCAGTATCTATTGGCAGGAGCATTGATGGCAAAACTTTTGAATTACAGATGTGAAGTGCAACATTTGCTCTTGTGGACGCAGAATTCACATCACGAATTAGCAGGTCAACCTTACTATTAGACTCCTGGTGAAGACGCACGCCTTGTATTTCCGGCAGGTGTCCATAGTAGACGAAAAGCTCTCGTTCCATAGCCGCTCCAGGCGTAGACTCGGGAACAAGTGGCGCCCTGACCATACCATTTGATGCGTACAACGAAACAAATGGCCTAGAGGAACTCATTAATAAATTAAACGCTGAAAAGTACGAAAGACAGTAATCCATAGCACTCCTTCGCGAAAAAAAGTATGAATTCCATACCCGGAAATGGCCTAAAGTAATCTGACCGATGCAAAATCACACGGGAAATCTGTGCAAGATTTGTCATTTGGCACCCTGCGGGAGTCCATCATGTAACTTCTCTGTCTTGGTTTCAAAATTCTGCATATTTGTATAATAAAATGCATTTCTATGAATATGTAATTTTTGAGCTCAAAATTATGTGCCGAAAAAGGTAAAAAACCCGTTTAGTTGGAAATGAAAATTAAAAAAATAGACGTTTTATCTCCAACTAAGACGATTTTTTTACCGCCTCAAAAACTTTTTATCTGGGAAAACGTTGTATACAGAAAAATGAAATCTCCAACTAAACGCATTTTTTACCACTTAGAGTTAATTTGAGGTGTTTTTAGGATCCGAGAAACTTTTTACGTGCCCGCGCACGTCTTCACATGTTACCAGCACGTCGCAGCACCTACGCCCGCGACGGCGCACATAAAAGCCTGGTAGCGGAACGCTACCAGGCTTTTAGCGAAGCTAAGTGTCTAAGCTAGATCTTAGAACTCAACAGGAAGGTCGAAGTAGACGCACTTAAGCAGCTGCTCCATCTCCTCCTGGGTAGGCTTGCGTGGGTTGGAGAGGGTGCAAGCGTCCTCGATAGCAAGGCGAGCAACCTCTGGAGCCTTCTCGAAGAACTCCTTCTCGTCGATGATAGAGGTCTCGGACTTGGTTCCACCCTCGCCGTAGTTCTTGATGCCCTGTGGGATGTCAAGAGCGTCGTTGATGTCGCGAATCTTCTGGACAAGTGCAGCTACCAGCTCGTCCTCAGTGTTACCCTCGAGGTGCAGAATCTCCTTAGCAATGAATGCATAGCGAGTCTTTGCGCGCTCGTCGCGAGCGTTGAACTGGATGACTTTGCCCAGGTACATAGCGTTTGCGCAACCGTGGATAATGTGACCACCGGAGTATGCAGCGCCGGTCTTGTGAGCCATGGAGTGAACAATGCCCAGAAGGCCAGAGGAGAATGCAATACCAGCGAGGCACTGTGCGTCATGCATGTGCTGACGTGCCTCTTTGTCACCTGCGTAGGACTTTGGCAGCCACTCGACAATCTCGCGGATTGCGTGCAGAGCGTCACCGTCGGTGTACATGGAAGCAACAGTAGAAACGTATGCCTCGATAGCGTGAGTCAGTGCGTCCATACCAGTGTGAGCAACAAGCTTAACAGGCATGCCGTAAGTGAGCTCAGGGTCAACAATTGCGACGTCAGGGGTAATCTGGAAGTCAGCGATTGGGTACTTAACGCCCTTCTGGTAATCGGTAATGATGGAGAATGCGGTTACCTCAGTTGCGGTACCGGAAGTAGAAGAAATCGCGCAGAAGTGAGCCTTGGTGCGGAGCTCAGGAAGACCGAAGACCTTGCACATATCCTCAAAAGTGGTCTCTGGATACTCGTACTTGATCCACATAGCCTTAGCTGCGTCGATTGGGGAGCCGCCGCCGATAGCAATGATCCAGTCTGGCTGGAACTCGCTCATCTTAGCAGCGCCGCTCATAACGGTCTCGACGGAAGGATCGGACTCGACGCCCTCAATGTGCGCAACCTCAAAACCTGCGGACTTGAGGTCATTCTCGATGTCATCAAGGAAGCCGCCACGACGCATGGAGCTGCCGCCAGAAACGATAACTGCCCTCTTACCCTTGAGGTTCTTAACCTCATGACGAGCGCCCTCGCCAAAATACAGATCGCGTGGATTAGTAAAACGTCCCATAAAACCTCTCCTTAACTATGTGCCGCTTCCCTAAGCGGCTAGCGAAGCCATTCTTCGCAGTTACTTCTTTTCAACATTTCTATTCTAGCTCATTTTGGACACCTGCACCAAAAATGAAAGTGTCATTTTATGCAATATCGTTCAAAATTTATGCACGTATCTGACAGGAAACTGACGCCCTTCTGGCGAGAAACCCGTCCACTCCAAACGTTTCCGTCTGCCGTTCGCAATCTTCTTACGACGCTCGCGGAGTTGCGCCGCACACCTCAATAACCTGCGATATCATTACCTAAGAGAGAAAGGAATCCTGTGGCGTTTGACCCGGTAAAAGAAGACTACCAGCGGCTTATCCTCCGCTTTGCTCGCACGCAAGTCGGCGACGAGGACAGCATTGCTACGCTGATGAAGGACTTCAACTGGCGATTCTCCAACGACCGCAATTCCCTCCCTCAAACCGACGAAGACCGCGCGTTCAATCTGGTTGCGCAAGCGGCCGAGATTGTTGATTATCGCCTGCCGTTTGTCGAAGAATCTCAGGCGCAGGCCCTTATCGACCAGGGAAAACGCCTCCTCAATCAGGCCATTCAGCAGACCCCAATTGTTTTGATGCCCAGCGCATGCTCAACGCCTCAAATAGTAGGCTTTTTGACTCCTACTACCAGTTCCTTGTGGAGAAGCTCCCCCAGGTTGAGGCCGTATGCTACCAGAAGGCGCAAGAGTCCTCGCAAGGGCTTCCTACCGAGCAGGCAGAACTTGCCCAGCGCCTGGCCATCAACCCCTATAAGCGCTGGTTAGCCACGCTTTCTTCTCGCGCGCTTATCTGCGGCCGCAACAAAGACGCCATTGCATATGGCGAGAAACTCCTGGAGCTTGACGCTGCGGACGCGGCCGATGCTCGTTTTACGCTTGCGCTCGCATACGCAAAACTCGAGGACGAAGACGCCCTCGACAACCTCATGGACCAGTACCGTAAGCTAGATCCGCCTCGCGGGGCAGATGACCCGTGGATTTTGCTGGCTCGCTTGGCCATACACTTCAAGAAGCGTGAGCTGATTGAGGCGGAACACTACCTTGACCTGCTGATTGAGCGCTATCCTGAGGCAACGCTTTGCTGTTTTGTGCAGAAAGATTTGCCCGAGGGAGAGTTTTCTCGCCTCAACGTGCTTCCCTACTCCGAGGACGAGCTCATCATTGCCATTGCAGAAGCAACTGTATTGCTGCAAGAAGGAAATGACCTGATAGGACGTGGTGTTCTTGGTCGTTGGCTTGCAGATCAAATTAGGGCGAGAGACCCAAAGACCGTTGAGCTGGCAGAAAAAGAACTTCAAATGCAGGCAAATGCCTTGTTCGCTACAGCCGATTCGTTCCCTGGTGGATTCGACTTTCCCGACGGTCCACTCGACGGAGGTCCCGCTGGCCCGCGACCAAGCGGACCGCATATTGATGGGCCAAATAATCCATACTCGGGCGGTGATGCAAAGTGATTAAGCATTCCGCTAACGATATGGTCAGTGAACAGGTAGACCGCCTAGTAACCAAGCATGCGCAAGAAAAGAACATCGTATCTGAGGCTGCTCTCTATGAGTTGAAACTTGCGGTAGAAGCTTCGCCTGAAAACTTTATTTCTAACGAAGAAGAAAAGGCTTTTGCTCAATACGTCAATGTCATTGGCAAGTACCAGGATGGAATTACTAAAGAAATTGATTCCGATGCTGACTTCTTCTCACGCCGCATGGACCTGCTTAACCTTTTGCATAATCAGATGACAAATATTACTGAAAACCAAGCTCTTGCCAACACAAGCATCAACCTTGAAGCACAGCGAATTCTTGCGCAGATCTCCAACAATCATCCTGCAGCAATCCTCAACGACCTACTTGACCTGCAAAAAGAATTTGACCCTATCTTTAGACCAAAACTAGAGCAAGCAAAGCAAAATCACGGCGACGCTTGGACCTGCGCTGAAGCTCGACCACTTTTGCGCCTCTACGCGCAGATTGCCCAGGTAGCAACAGATTGTGCCTGCTTCAAGCTCTCCAAAAAAGCCTGTGAAGATCTCTTGTTCTTCTCGCCAACAGATTTGCTGGGCGCGCGTTTTACCTTGGCATATATTCTTGCTCGCCTGGAAGATGAGGAAGGTCTCCACAAGCTTGACGAGAGTTGCGGGTATCAGTCAAATGCCTGGATGCGTCTGGCGTTTACGCTGCTGTTCTTCAAGTTGAATCGCATGCCCGCGGCAAAGCGCGCGCTGAAAGGCTTTGTCAACCTCGGCGAGGGAGCGGCATATGCGCTACTCAGGCCATCTTTTGTTGATCTCTACATTCCGTGCAGAATCAATTTCTCGCCTGACACGTTTGCCGAAAAACGTTATCGCAGTTCACGAAGCTGAGGCGATTATCGCTGACGTACCGGAATTTATTTCATGGGCAGAGTTGGTGCCCGGCGTAACTCAGAGTGCTCGCGACTACGCGTTTAAGGCCGGGCTGGACTGGTGGGAAAACGAAGAATAGATGAAAGCTCAAAATCGCTTCGTTTAGCCCTAGAAATCTGCAGCATCTTTTGCTATACTTTTTCTTCGCGTCCCCATCGTCTAACGGTTAGGACATCGCCCTTTCAAGGCGGCAATACGGGTTCGATTCCCGTTGGGGGCACCATAAAACGCAAATCCCAAGGCAGCGCACGCTCCCTTGGGTTTTTTTGTTTTTAAGCCTTTTAGGTCCTATCTTCTTGGATCTTTATTTAACAGTTGGCGAGAAAAACCTCTTGTAGACCCTCAACCGATAGCCCAGCACGCGCAAGAATGTTGTGGTGAACGTCTGCCTCAAAGTATTTATCGGGCATACCTACACGAATTACCTGCGGACATGCACCTGAAGCGCTAATCTGCTCGACAACTGCACTGCCAAACCCACCCAAAACGCTGTGCTCCTCGACGGTAATAATTACGTCAGAATTCTGACAAATTTCCGTCAAAGAAGCGTCAAGCGGCTTGATGCTCGACACGCCGTAGACCTCGATGTTTGTCCGGACAGGAGCAGCAATCTGCTCTGCAGCTCGCTGAACTGCCTCGACGACTCTACTGGTTATCGCACCCGTTGCAAGTACGGTTATGCGCTTCGGAAGAAGGGTGGATACGGTTCCGACGGCTGTGACTTCGGTAGCTGCAGCTTCGGTGACTGCCACGCCGTCTACGCTTGCCATGTCCGCCACGCAAGCCGACTCAAAGAGTTTCTCGACACCGGACGCATCAAAAACGTAACCATCTGGATGTAGATTGACGCCATCGCACGAGGTCATACGGACATAAGCTGGTCGTGGATGCTTTGCAAGCTCCATGAGCGTGGCTGCAAGCTGGGCGTTATCGACTGGACTGAACACGGAAAGCCCCGGGATGGTCCTGGTGACCGCAATGTCCTCCACAGCCATGTGAGAGGGTCCTGTAGCTGCGGATTCGCAGCCAGCGGCAACACCCACAAGCACCACGGGCGACTTCATCATGCCAAGGTTGACTCGAATCTGATCCAGCGTTCGTGATGTCACAAACGTGGCATAGCACGGCGCAAAAACATGAAAGCCTTCATTTGCACAGGCAGACGCCACTTCAATAAGGTTCTGCTCTGCAATTCCACACTGGATGTAGCCGTCTGGTCTGAGCTCACGGAAGCGATCCAGATTCAAACGACGACCATAGTCGGCTACAGCAACGGTTAGCAGCTCGTCATTTTCAGCGAGCTTACCCATTACCCAACCAAATACCTCTTTTGTATTCATGTCTGCAAGCATCTGCGACTCTTCAGCCGAAATGCACGATGGCTGCAAAGATGTATCTAGCATGAGCATGCCTCCTCTGCAACTTTCAGATCAGACAATGCCTGTTTATAGAGGTCGTCCGTCACGCACGCGTCGTGGAACGAGACGTTATTCTCGGCAAACGAGAGTCCTTTGCCCTTGATGGTGTGCGCAATAATCGCACGAGGCCTGGAAGTTTGCTGCTTTAATGCGTCGTACAGTGCAAGCATGTCATGTCCGTCTACCTCAACAGACTCAAAACCAAACGCATCAAACTTTCTTGCAATTGAGCCGGTGTCCAAAATGGACGCGCAAGGGCCGTCCAGCTGCATGCGGTTCTGGTCAACAATGACCGTCACGTTGGAAAGCTGGTTGTGGCCGATAAACGCCGCGCTCTCCCAAATGGAACCCTCGTCACACTCGCCGTCGCCTAAAATACAAAAAACGCGAGAAGGAAGATCTTTTTCTGCGAAGGCTTAACCCCAGGCCAGCGGCATAGCCCAAGCCCATACCAAGGCTGCCACCGGAGATTTCAAAGCCGCGTTGAGGGTCTCGCAGTGGATGCTTAAAGAGGACGGCATCGGGTCCAAAGACTCCGCGGTCAATATCCTCTTGAGAGATCATTCCCGCACGTAAAAGAGCTGGGAATAGTGCCAGCGACGTGTGAGCCTTAGAGAGAATCAAGCGGTCTCTGAGTTCCCACTCGCAATCCCTGTGGCCTACCTGCATAACCTTGCTCAAAGCACGGAAACAATGTCTGCCACAGAACACGCTCCGCCAATGTGGAATGGCGTTGAGCTGTAGCGATGCGCCAGCTCGATAATGCCTCGACGCACTGCAAGCGCCTCGTGGCGCAAATCAAGTTCAAGCTGTTTGCGCTGATCAGAGTCTATTTCTGCAGAGGTCAGCGATGTACCCACGTGCTCTGACTGACGAACAGAAGAGATGTCAAGAGGTCCAATAGAACCATCTACCTGCTCAGATACGCCAACAACACTCTGATGTGGAGCAAGCCAAGTCTGGCTCCACTCAATACAATTACCGTCGGACAGCTCGATTACCTGCTCAAGTACAAGTAAAGCCTCGTTTGGAGAACACTGCAGGTAGTCAGCATGGTCTTTACCTGCAATTTGCGACTGATAGCGCATGCGAGAGCGCGCAATCTCTTTTTGAGATGTTCTTTCAACCGCGTCGAAGAGCGACTCATTCTCAAAGTCTGCCTCTTCAAGCTGAGGACAAACAAGCAGGTTAGACCATGACTCCTGGCACACTACCGGCCGATCAGAAACACTCCTAACACGACGCAAAAAGAGTACATCAGAGCCAATGGGAATCTCCAGGTGCTCGGCAACGGCTTGATCTGCAGGAACTACCTGCTTAAATAGGACTTCGGTTCGATACTCAAAGCCGCCATCTCTGAGCGCGGCTGCAAATGAAAGCACAGTATTTCCCGCCGCATGACGAACGGTGTTAGAGATAACCTGTGTTGCTCGACCCTTTTGAGTAAGCAGCAAACCCTCTTTGACCAGGGATTGAATAGCTTTTCTGATGGTTCCTCTGCTCACCCCGTACTGCTCCATAAATTCGGCCTCAGACGGAATGTACGTTCCCGCCTTCCAGTCTTCTGACAGAATTTTGACGCGCATCAAATCTGATAACTGAACGTGAAGAGGTGTAGCAGACGACGTATTAAGCCCTCCCCTAACCTGGGGAGATAATGACTCTGCAGGTACGTCCTCAGAAACTAAAACCGGAAAAACTCCTGTCTCAAATGACATAGGTCCTCCGAAGTGAGTAAGAAATTAGTCATGCATACGTTAAATACAAGACAAGTAGTATACAAGTTTCTGAAAGAGAACAGAATAGGTATGGAAATAACTTTTGCTGATCTCTCTTGCAGAATATAATTACTTAGATGAGGACACTTACTTGGATCGATAACAAATCACTATTACTACAGTAAAAGAGGTTTCTTGTGGTAATCGATTACGAAATGCTCTGCGACTCGCTTGATATCTCTTTAGATTCTTTAATGAGGGGTAGCAACTCTTATGCACGTGAGCATATAAAACTGCTTAAGAAGTATGGTAAGACTCTTGATGCTAAGAAAAATATAGCCATTTTGATGGGTCTCCCAAAAGATGAACAAATTGCGATAATTCGCCGTAGAAATCTTTACAAGTCCTGTCCTGATTATTTCACTTGGAATGGTCCTACTGAAAAAGCCGAAAAAGAACTTACTCCATTGTTAGAAAAATAAAAGCTTACCTTTTGACCACATTAGATTGAATCTATAATAAGAAGAATCCTAAAAACACTAGTTTAGCTGGAGATCGGATAATGACTCAATTACCTGATAGACCGTTTCTTAAGTCATTATTTGATAAATATGATTTTAGCTATGTTTTGGAGCATTATTTTTGACGACAACGGCGTAAAAGATTCAGCTCCAGAAGAGCTAAAAGGCTGAATTCAAAGATGTCGAATTCAGACGTTATCCCGAAAATGGCTGCCTTTAATCACATAAGGCAAAAGCTTGACTAGTAACTCCTAACCCCGCCTTAAGCGGGGTTTTCTTTTGGCTGCCAACACTCACAAACAATTTACCAGCGTCGATAAAGAATAAATGGTTGAACTAATTTGTGTCCCATTTTTACCCCATGAGCTGAATGTCGAGTTAAGTTTTACCAAGTCAAGAGCTATATACTCTTCACGCTCAAAAACGCCTAATACTTAAATATTTTCCGAAAATGCGCAGCCAAAACGCTATTTATTCAGCAGCAAAAGTGGTAGGGGCGGCGGGACTCGAACCCGCAAGACCGAAGTCGAGGGATTTTAAGTCCCCTGCGTCTGCCAATTCCGCCACGCCCCCGGATATGTCTAGCTATTATGCCACTACTTTTAATTCAGCGGGCGCAAAATTGGCTGCCAAATCACAGGCGACTGCTTTCCCTGGTGAACGGCAGCTGCAGTTACCACCAGGCCAAAGAGCAGATCACTCTCGCTTACTACCAGGTGTTTAAAGCCCGAATTCTTCATCAATTCTGCAAGCAAAATAGTTCCCGCAAGCATAACGGGCGCGCGTTTTGCCTGCAATCCCGTTATGTCTTCTCGCTCCTTTAGCGTTTTGCTGGCGAGAAGCCCCTCTATCTGCAACACCTCGTCAAGCGAGATGTGGTTGAGGTGCACCTTTGACGGGTCGTACGGGTCAAGGTGGTCCCTGATGGCAATGAGGCTGGTTGCGGTTCCTCCAACACCAACCAGAAGCTCTGGTGCTGCACACTGCTGCTGAGCTCGGCCGATAGCTCCAGACATCATCTTAGCAGCCATTGTATGTGCTCCATCAATGTCCTCGGCCGAAGGATGATCAGATGACAGATTAAAGCGCTCGGTCAGACGTCTGCAGCCGAGCTCAACGGACTCGACAAAGTTGATGTCGAGCTGCTGGCCTGCGCGCTGATCCGTAGACTGACCTGCGCCCTGACCTGCGCCCTGAGCCGCAGACTGCCCCACCAGCGTACCAACAACCAGCTCAGTTGAGCCACCGCCGCTGTCGGCAACAAGAATGCGATGATTTTCAAAATCGTGAGAGACACCCAAAAAGTGAGTGCGCCTTCAATCTCACCTGGAATAATCAT
The DNA here is from genome assembly GCA_916438965.1 of uncultured Atopobium sp. GTDB lineage: Bacteria > Actinomycetota > Coriobacteriia > Coriobacteriales > Atopobiaceae > Lancefieldella. Next base: position 1,269,332 of record CAKAGI010000001.1, read on the forward strand.
AGGCTCAAGTCCCAGCGATGCTAGGCCCATTCCCAGGTCAGGAGCATTTTTCTGCATCGCGAGCAGCGCTTGTGAGCGTGCACACAACCGCCCTCAGCGCCCTCTTTTCTCGCGTGATCAACATAAGAAGAAACGCAACCAACACAACGATGAATTGCCTCAGGTAGCAGGCGCTTTGTCGTATCAACGCCCTCGCCCAAATTGACAATCTCGGTGTATTTGGCCATGCGAATGACGCGACCGTCCTCTACCTGCGCAAGCGCAAGTCGAGCAGTTACGGTTCCAATATCAATGGCAGCTAGAAGCATTAGTGTGAGTTCCCACTATCAGACTTTGAATTGTCGGCTCCGGACCCCTCAGAAGATCCACCTTCTCCAGAGTTCTTCTGCTCGTGAGACTCTCCAGGAGCTGGTGCAGATGTAGAATCGTCAGAGTTTGCGCTCTTAGGAGCCTCAGTATTGCCAGAATCACCTGGTGTAAATCCAAAAACAAAATCCCCAACCTTGATGTACCACGGATAGTCAGGATGCTGAACGGTATTCTCGTCCTTCTTTTTATCAAGGCCCTCTACCCGTGCAGATTCCTCGTCGCCAGAAACCAAGCCCTGCTTATGAGCCTCATCTATGATGCCCTCTTTTGTCTGCAAACCCTGAACCTCGGACTCAAGTCGTTTTTGATCTTCCTCGAGCTTCTGTTGATTTAGCAGCAACTCGTCATGCTCGCGAACAGCGTGGTAGTAGCCGCGAATTGGTGGGTACAAGCCCACAAGCAGGAAGATTACAACGCCGAGAAAAACGACAAACTTGGTGTGGTTACGCGCAAAATCAAGTGCATTGTCTTTAAGCTCTACCAGAGAAGCTACGCTGAACTGCGGTTTATTGGTTTTTTCAGTCTTCTGCCCGCGCTCGGACTTCTGAGTGCGCTCAGCCCTCTGACCTCGCTCTTGCTTCTGATCAGATTGAGATTTCTCAGTTACCTGGGGTTTCTCGGCTTTTTAGTTGAAAATATTTTGAGAGCACCAGAGGCATGCTCCGCGGTAGTCTCTTTAAGAGGCTCAACGGAACGCTTGGTGGGCGTTGTTTTTCTTTTTGTACCACTCTTTTTAGTGGTGTCTTGACTCATCACGGATCTCATTTCTGGTTTGTTTGGTGATGCGTCGCAACAAATTGCAACATCTTTATTATGGCAGAGGCAGCGCCGATAGCCCTGCCTCAGTTTGGAATTTCATCGTTTTACCGAATAGAAGTCGTCGCTCCACGGCAAGTCGCAAGCTTTGCGGCACGTCTCACGTCTTCGCTACAATCTGTGCAGCTTGCTTACGCATCAAGATGACGTTTTGCCTCTTGCCACAAATCTTCTTGTAGCTCGGGTTTCTCGTCAAGCGAGAAGCCTCTCTCAGCAGCAGCTTTTCTCCATGTACGACCAACGAGCGCGGAACTTTCTGCAGGCGCTCATCAGCGCTTCTTCCGCATCAACGCCTTCCCAGCGAGCAACGTTTATCAGCGCAAACAAAATGTCACCAAACTCGTCCGTTTTCTGCTGTGTTCCTGGAGCTTCGGCGTCAAACTCCGCGCGTTCCTCGGCAACCTTATCCCACACGTCATCGACAGACGCCCACTCAAAACCCATCTTTGCGGCGCGCTTTGAAATCTTCTGAGCCTGCATGAGCGCAGGTAGAGACTGTGGAACCGAGTCGAGAAGACCCTCGGTGTGCACGATATCTTCTGCACTGGCGCGTTCGTCAGCCTTGACGCTCTCCCACACGTCCAAGACGGCCGCAGCCGACGACGTAGAACCAGCTTCTGGCCCAAATACGTGCGGATGTCTGCGTACCAGCTTCTGATTGAGCGCTCGACAGACGTCGTCGATGTCGAAGCCTGCTGCGCGGTCGCACGTGTCAGCCGTACCCGCTGCGCGATCGCGCACCCCACTGCCTGCACTGGTACCGCTGTCCGCCCTCAATCTGCGAGTGAAGAACTACCTGTTCAAGCACGTCGCCAAGTTCCTCCTCAAGGTGCTCGGGAGAGCTCTCAGCAATAGCCTCGACCGCCTCGTAGGCCTCCTCAATCATGTTCTTTGAGATGGACTGATGCGTCTGTTCCTTATCCCAAGGACAGCCGTCCTCCTGACGAAGTCGCCAGATGGTTCTGATCAGGCGATCAAACTCCGGGTGCGTCTGCGGTGCACCAGGACGAACCTTTGTTTCTTCATCAACTGCGGCAGCTAGCTGGGCGATCTTCTCGTCAGATGTCATGTAGTTTATTGCTCCTCAGGGTACAGGAAATTCCAGTCGTTGCGCAGGCCGGTCATGAGTTCCATAACGTCCTTTGAGACCTCAAGCTGCGCCTGAGCAGAAGCGTCTCCTGCAACAGCGGACTCCAGATCTGCCAGCACGTATGCCAGCGCGTCAGCCGTGCGTCCTACCTGGACTTTTCTCCCTGCTTGCCGTCGTCAGTCCACGTAATTGTGGCAACGTCGGCACGTGGGTACTCCATAATCTCAATAAAGGCCTTATCAGCGGAAATCATAGCGCGTTTTGGCTGCTTGGAGTGAAGCGTCAACGCCAGGACAACCATCTGACCCTCGGCGTTTCTGAGCAAAATGCCGTCCGTCTGATCAACGCCGGTAGGAGCCGGATTCATCATAGAGAGCACGTCATGAGGGCTGGCTCTTCAAGAAAAGACGAGCTAGCGTCAGCGAATACACGCCAATGTCCAGAAGGGCTCCGCCCGCAAGTTTGGGATTGAAGAAGCGATTCTCCATGTCAAACTCTTTGTAGCTGCCAAAATTCTCCTGAATCAGGTTGACTGGACCAAACTCGCCAGCCTCCACGCGGCTAACCAGCTCTTTGTAGAGTGGCATGTGCAAAATGGTGCAGGCGTCCATGAGCTGAACGCCGTTTTGACGAGCAAGTTCTTCAGCCTCAAGCAGCTCAGCGGAATTGAGCGTAATGGACTTCTCGCACAGCACGTGCTTTCCCGCCTGAAGTGCTTTGCGCAGGTAGATGATGTGCGTATTGTGAGGCGTGGTCAGGTACACCGCGTCAATCTCGTCGCTGGCGAGAAGATCGTCGATGCTGTCATACACGCGCTTGACGTGGTGTTTTTGTGCAAACGCGACGGCCTTCTCCTGTGTCCTATTGGCCACGCCGTCAATGGTTCTACCAACCGAAGCCAGCGCCTCTGCCATCTGATTTGCAATGACTCCGCAGCCAATAACACCCCACCTGAGGTGTGGTGCGGTAAAGATCGTGTCCACGGCGCTCGCGGCATCCCGTGCGCCACCTGCGACGTTCTGCGCAGCGCTCGCGGCGTTCTGCGACGTCTGACCTGCTGTTTGGCTCATGTTTACTCCTCAACCTCGTCGTCGCCACCAAGCTCTTCAAGAACTCCCAGGGCGGCGGGCATCAACTGCTCTTCATTTCGGTGAAACGGATACGCCAGTTTATGCGTCTTTGGATACACAATAGCACCGCGGCCCTTCAACTTGAGGGCTTGTTCGCGAGGAATTTCTACACCCAGATATACCAGGCGACCATTTGTCAGACTCACTGACGTTGCACCCAGACGCTGCGCGCGGATGCGCACGCGGGCACGATCAAACAAGTTCTTGCCTGCAAGCGGCAGGGCACCAAAGCTATTCTCGGTATCTTGCTGAAGCGCATCAACATCGGAAAGCTCTGTAGCTGCGGCAAGACGACGGTACACCAGAACGCGTCGGTCAACCTCTGGCAGATAGTCCTCATCAAGATAGAAATCTGCAGGTAGATTGATGGTCACCTCAGCCTGCTCCAACTCAGCGGACTCACCGCGAGCCTCAGCAACTGCCTCGCCCAGCATCTGTGTAAAGAGGTCAAAGCCAACGCTGGAAAGGTTTCCGTGCTGCTCAGCGCCCATAAGAGAGCCGGCGCCTCTAATCTCCAGGTCACGCATGGCAATACGCATGCCACTGCCCAGGTCCTGGAACTCGTTGATTGCCGTAAGACGCTCGGTTGCCTCTTCCGTCAGCGGCAACTCCGCCGGGAACATAAAATACGCGTACGCCTGCTGCCTACCGCGACCAACACGGCCCTTGAGCTGATACAACTGAGCCAGTCCCAAACGCTGAGAGTCCTCGATAATCAGCGTATTAGTATGCGAGTTATCAATGCCGGACTCAATGATGGTGGTGGCCACCAAAACGTCAATCTCGTGCTCCTGGAAGGCAAGCATGACGTTCTCTACCTCGCGAGCACTCATCTGGCCGTGAGCCACGCCCACACGAGCCTCCGGCGCAGCTTCCTCCACGCGAGCCACCGCTTCATCAATAGTGGTCACGCGGTTGGACACGTAGTACACCTGTCCTTCTCGCTCCAACTCACTTCTAATAGCTGCGGAAACAAGATCCGGGTTGTACTCGCCCACCATAACCTGAACAGGCTTTCTGCCAGGTGGCGGTGTCAGAATCAGGCTCATGTCACGAACGCCGCTCATGGCCATCTGCATGGTGCGCGGAATGGGCGTTGCCGAGAGCGTCAGCACGTCTACCTGCTCACGCATGTTTTTGAGCTGCTCTTTGTGCTGCACGCCAAAGCGCTGCTCTTCGTCGATGATAACCAAGCCTAAGTCGTGCGGATTGACGTCAGCTGAGAGCAACCTATGAGTTCCTACCAGCACATCTACGGTTCCGTCCGCAAATCCCTCAAGCGCTTTTTTCTGCTGAGCAGGCGTGACAAAACGCGAAAGTACGCTTACCTTCAAATCAAACGGAGCAAATCGCGAGAAACGTCTCGTAGTGCTGCTGAGCCAAGATGGTAGTTGGACACAAAATCATAACCTGACGAGCATCCTGGCACGCCTTAAACGCAGCTCTCAGCGCCACTTCTGTCTTGCCAAAGCCCACGTCACCGCAAAGCAGGCGGTCCATTGGCTTGCGCGCTTCCATGTCCAGCTTAATGTCTGCAACAGCGCTTTCTTGGTCTGGTGTCAGCTGATACGGGAAGCTAGACTCCATCTCTTCCTGAGCGGGAGTGTCCAGCGAGAACGCGTAGCCCGGCACCGAAGCGCGGCGCGTGTAGAGGTCTACCAGGTCAAACGCCAGTTTCTTGGCGGACTTTCTTGCCTTGTTAGTAGCGCGCGACCAATCTGCCGTGTTAAGCCTGGTCAGGCGTGGATTATTGCCGTCAGGTCCCACATAGCGCGTAATGCGATCAACCTGCTCCAGGGGCACATAGAGTTTATCGTCATTTGCATACTCAAGCAGGAAGTAATCACGTTCTCTACCTGCAACTTCTTGACGCACAATGGCGGTAAAGTGCGCAATACCATGCGTTGCGTGGACAACGTAGTCGCCCGGCTTAAACGGGAACGTGACCGTTGTAGGGTCAATGCGCTTGGAGCGCTTTTTGTTGCGCGCGCTTCTGGCCGTCAAGTCCGAGACAGAAAGCACTGCTAGATTAGCTGTTGGAATGATGATTCCAGCGGGAACGGGTGCGTCAGTAAACGTGACGCGACCACGCTTAAGTGGCGCGTAAGCACCGTTTTGATCAGGTTCGTTTTCAAGCGCCGTACCCAGCGACTCCTCAAACGGAATGGACTCATCCGAGAAAAGCAACTTGAGGTGCTCTCGAGCGGCACGGTCTGGAACCGCAAATACCACGGCATCGCGGTCTTGCACCAGCTGCCTTACGCGACCCAAAAGCTTTGCGTCCGAGCCTGCAATGGACGGCTGTACCACAGAAAGCTCCGACGTTACCGCAGCTCCCGTGCGCAAAAGTGACGAGAAGGACAAGCGCTGCTGCGAGCCAAAGTCCATGGCCTTGGGATCTGTATACAGACCATCTAGTTTCACTTTTGATGCTGCTGCAGATGCGGAGATTTCGTCAAAGGCACGCTGACAATCGTCAAACAGTGAGCGTGGCTCTGCAAGAACTACCAGCGTCTCTGAAGAGATGTGCGCAAGCGGGCTGGCAGTGCCTCCGTATAACACGGGGAGATAGCGCTCAAGTGCAGGAGCCTGAGCTCCGCGCTGAATAAGCTCCAGGTCAGCAGCGAGTGCAGAGTTTTCTTGCGCGCGCGTGTAGAGCGCTTCTTCTGCGCGACGGATGGTTTCTTTGGTAAACGCAAGCTCTCTAGCTGGGGCAACGGTAACCTCATCAATGGTGCCGATGGTCTGTCCGGTAGCCGCCACCATGCGCCTGATGCGGTCAATCTCGTCTCCGAAGAACTCAATGCGCACAGGACTTGTGGCTTGAGCTGGGAAGATATCAACCGTATCGCCGTGAATGTGGAAGGTGCCTGGTGCGTCTACCTCGCCCGTATCGGCGTATCCCATGCCCACGAGCAGCGAAGCAACATCCTCAAAGGGGACGTCGTCGCCAACGGTAAACGTTGCAGGAAGAAAATAACCCGAACCAACAGGGGGAACTCTGCGCATCAGTGCGTGAGCACTTGCAACTACTAATGACCTTCTCGCCAGCGGAAAGCTTGGCGATGGCACGGCACCTAGCTCCAATAAGCGCGTCGTCTGGCGTGGTATCCGACCAGGGACGATCCTTGCGGTTGGGATAGCGCAGCACAGCGTCGTTTCCCAGCCACGCTGCAAGTGAGCGCGCCGTGCGGTCCGCGGCATCCTCGCCCGCGACAACCAGCAAGCATGGGCGGGGATTTTGCGCCCAAAGTGCAGCTAGCATCAGCGGACGAGCGCTTTGCGAGAGGGACAGTGTGGCGTCTGATCCACGCGAAAGCTCTCGCTTCAGCTTCTCTAGCTCGGGCGCGCTCAGTAGTTGAGCTGCAACTCTATTGATAAACACACAGTCTCCCGCCATGCCGCTAAACCCACATGCAAACGCATGCGGGTTACACCAAACCTTGCTGGACGAGGCGCGTCGTGCGGCCACGCCGTGCACTTGCCGCGACGACCGGTGCGCAGGCGCGTATGCCGTAACGGCTGACCGCACAGACATCTACCAGCGACGTCCGGCACGCAAACGCAGATTTGATAACTTTTCAATTGGGTTGTTATTGTAGTCGTTATGCTGCTATTTTGCTATTCTCGACCCACGTGATAACGTAACTACATACTGGGTACACATAGAAGGACATTGAGGAGAGGTCATGCCCAGAGAATCAAAGAAGGTCAAAGTAGAACGCGGTATTGAGCTTTGTCGACGTATGCACGAGCTCTATCCAAGCGTCCAAAGCGCGCTGGATTACCATGATGCGTTTACCCTACTCATCAGCGTTATGCTTTCGGCGCAAACTACTGACGCCGCGGTAAATAAAGTCACGCCCGAGCTGTTCCGCCGTTGGCCAGATGCTCCATCCATGGCAGCCGCCAATGCTGTCGAGGTCGGAGAGGTCATCCATACCATTGGCTTCTGGCGTGCTAAAAGCCAAGCATTGCGTGGAAACTGCGCAAATCCTGCTAACGGAGTACGGCGGAGAAGTTCCAGGCACCATGGAAGACCTGGTTACGCTCCCGGGCGTTGGTCGAAAGACCGCAAACATCGTGCTCAACAAGATGTTTAACGTGGTCGACGGCATCGCGGTGGACACACACGTCTACAGGATCTCCAAGCGCATGCGCTTGAGCTCGGCTTCTACGCCGCTGGCTGCCGAGAAGGACCTGCTCACGCTTCTCCCCCACGAACTCTGGAAAGACGTCAACGAAGAGTGGATTCACTTTGGGCGAGAAACCTGCACCGCTCGCAACCCCAAGTGCGTCGGCTGCCCTATGAGCGACATCTGCCCTTCCTACGAGCAGCCTAATCGCTGGTTCAAGGGGTAAGCGCGGGGCCTGGCACGCTGGCCCGGCACTGAGCTGCGAGCGCACGGGTTTCTCTCCAGGCGCGCATGCTATGAGCGCGCGGGCTTCTCGCCAGATGCTTCTGAGTTGCGAATCCATACTCAAGCACCGCGGTAAGCCTGAAAAGTGCATGAAGTCTGAGTAAATTTACTCAGACATGGCGAGAAAAGCCGGCAAATAGCTCAGACTTAGCGCACTTTTCCGGCAAATCGTTCAGACATGGCGAGAAAATCAGGCTCCATGAAAGAGCGAACTCGGACGCGCTTTAAACTCTGCCTGAAAAGTGCAAAGAATCTGTGTTTGGGACACAGATTCTTTGATGAAATCAGGCAAATCCACCGAATCTTTGATATTTTTTTAGGCAAAAGTTACCGATTCTTTGAGGAAATCAGGCGCGCCGGGCGGATTAGCTGACGGCATACCGAAAACCCATCAGGCACGCAACGAGCATATAGCGAGAAACCCAATCTCCCCGCAACGTCCACAAAAAATACCCGCCAGCAAGCCAATGACCCTGCTGGCGGGTACATTTTTCTAACGCACTAGAAGTTTGAGCTGCGGTTTCGCGTTGTCGCGCCTGCAGCCCTGCAGCTCAGAGCACCTGCAACTTAGTAGTTGAGGGACTGCTCCTCGAAGTATGCCTGTGGGTGACCGCAGACTGGGCAAATCTTTGGTGCAGATGCGCCAACGTGCAGGTGACCGCACTTGAGGCACTTCCAAACCTTGACACCCTCGCGCTCAAAGACCTCACCGGACTCAACGCGATCAAGAAGCTTCTGATAGCGCTCCTCGTGAGTCTTCTCGATGTTACCGACAAGACGGAACTTAGCAGCAATCTCTGCGAAGCCCTCCTCCTCAGCTACCTTAGCGAAGTCAGCGTACATAGTGGTCCACTCGTAGTTCTCACCAGCAGCTGCGTCCTTGAGGTTCTCTGCAGTCTCTGGAACCTTGCCACCGTGGAGATACTTGAACCAAAGCTTAGCGTGAACTTTCTCGTTGCCAGAAGTCTCGGTGAAGATGTTGGAAATCTGCTGATAACCCTCTTTTGCAGCCTGGGAAGCATAGTAGCTGTACTTGTTGGTAGCCTGAGACTCACCAGCGAAAGCTGCCTCGAGGTTCTTCTTTGTCTGAGAATTCTCAAACTCTACTGCCATTTTTTCTCCTCTCCCGCGTTAACGAGTGGCACGTCAACGCATGTTAAGCGCCTGGGTAGCGCTGTGTTACCTTTAGCAAACAAATGCAAATGATAATCATTAGCATTTATGTTTATATACTGACCCCTTCGTCAGCACTATGAATTATAACCATTTAAGGTAGCCAGTATTCATCATTTTTCTGACAAAAGCCTTCCTTCGCAAGTTCTTCAAGTAAGCCAAGGGTAACCTGCTCATCAAGGGTTTCTCGCCCCGCATTGACCTCAATCTGGCAGAGCTCCTGGTGAAGCGTCTCAAACACCGCTCCTCCCTCGTCTTTATGGGCGAGAAGAACGCGCAAGAGCTCGGCTCGCTTCTGACGATGTGATCCCTCAAAGCGCGTCTGCTTGACGTGGCTTTTTGATCTTCGCGAAGGATTGGGAATGGTTTTCTTCAAGTACGCACCATAGTCGAGAAGGGCGTAGTACCAGCTACGCGGAGTGAGCTCCGCTGTGGCGTCGTTCTCAGTGCTATCAGCGTCCGCGATGTCCGCCGCATCCTCAACACTCGCAGGGCACGTTAGCTCCACCAGCGGAACAAGCTCGGAGTCCGGAACACCCTCTGCCTGCGGATACAGCTCGTGTAAAAAGACCGTACGCACGTTAGTCTCCAGGTAGACGCCGTGCAAATTGAACGCAAATGCACGAATACCCGCTGCAGTTGCAGGCCCAATACCTGGAAGCTTTACCAGCTCCTTTTGATCTTGCGGAAAAACTCCACCTGCTTCAGAAATTGCCTGAGCGGCTCGGTGTACGGACAAAGCACGGCGGTTGTAGCCCAGGCCTTGCCACTCTTCGAGCACATCAGAAGGAGCTGCGGCTGCCAGTGCGTCAACCGTTGGAAAACGCTCCAACCATCTTTGCCAACGACCATCTACACGGCTAACTTGCGTCTGTTGGAGCATAACCTCAGAAATCCAGATAGCATACGGGTCATACGTGCGACGCCAAGGTAAATCGCGATACAATTCGCGACCTTTCTTGGCTACGAACTCGACAAATACACGCAGTTCCGGCGTGAGTTCTGATGCAAGTTCCGCTTCGCCAGTCATTTTTTTGTATGTGAGATTTTCTTATCGACCAATATTAAACTCGTAAGGCTTTTTCTCGGCAGAAACAACTTCGCCATCAAGCAGATTGTCAAAGGTGCCTGCGGTAATCTCAGCCTCAATAGCTGCGACGGCATTCTGGATAATTTGCTCATTACGCAGGACGTTCTCGTTCTTTACCAGCTGGAAATCGCCCACCATCTCTGGCATAAGACCTTCCACAACAACCTGATGCAGCGTGACTGATGCAAAGAAGTTACGCAAGGTTTTCTCGGCACTGCACCAAAGAGGTCCAAAATAGCAAGAATCATGGCGAGGGCATGGCTCATTGTTAGGACCAGCCCACTCGCAGCTAGAAATGAAAATAGGACCCTGAACTGCCTCAACGATGTCCAGGACACTCACTTGCGTAGGGTCAATCGCCAGCATCATGCCACCGTGGGCGCCACGCGTACTACAATAACGCCTGCGATGACCAGGTCGTGCTGAATTGAGCGGGCAAAGGAGTATGGAATGTCATTCTCATCTGCAGCGTCGCGAACAGAAAGGAGCTTCTTAGGGCTTCTCACCAGCGAAGAAAGCATGCGGATTGCGTAATCAGTTTTACGTGAAATTTCCATCGGTTCTCCAAGTACCCCCTCTTGTTGTCCACGCGAGGGACTGCTTTACTTACGTATCTGGCTTTTGACCAGGTTAATCATTCTTGCTAAGCAAATCGTTACTACCAGTTCAATCTTTGCTACCAATTCACAATTGCCCATCCGCGCTTGTTTGCAAGCCTGGCAAGCGTTGGACCAGGACAAACAGCAAACGGTGTTTTAGCTGCCGCTAAAAGCGTTGCGTCCGAGTAGTGATCGCCATACGCGTACGCAATCTCCCAGTTGCCCTCGCCAAAACGCTGGTTACACCACTCAGTTGCCGAAACCAGCTTCTGAGCGCCCTCAATCACAGGTCCGTCAACCTTGCTGGTGTAGTGTCCGTCCGCTCCTACCTGCATCTTTGTGGCGAGAAACCCGTCTACTCCCAGCTTCTCTGCGGCCAATTCCGCGATAGGTTCAAACGTTGCTGACACCAACAGCACGCAGCAACCTTCTGCCTTCCGACGACGCACCTCTTCCAGCGCCTGAGAGCGATACATACCCTCAATCACCTCGCGGTGAAAATCGTGCATGACAGCATTTGCAAACTCGACGCTAAACTGCGTAAGTGCACCAACTACCAGCTCTCTTGCCTCTTCCTGCCTTTGAGGAAGGTGCAACTTATAGCGAGCTCCCCACCACACAAGCTTGAGCGTGCGTGCAATGGAGGACAGATGGCGACGAAGCAAATACGCAGAGAACAAGAGTCCTGACTGTCCAGAAATGACAGTTCCGTCAAAATCAAAAACAGCAATTTTCTTGATTGAATCTGAAGTGGGCTCTGTGAGAGAAGAATCTGCGGATATGGAATTCACACCATCACACTGCGACAGCGCGTCCATAGTATTTTGATCCCGCACAATTCACCTCACTTTACCTCTGCTTTTAAAGATATCTAAAGCAGAAGCACTTAGATACATTCTGATGTAAAGATATCATACAATGCTCTATTTTCTGACCTGGTTTCAATAAATTGAAGATGTAATTTAAATCTTATATGCTGGACTTTTTTGGTAATGAAAAAGCCCTCTGAAGAGGGCTTGAACATGCAATGGCGGGATATGCGGGGCTCGAACCCGCGACCTCCGACGTGACAGGCCGGCGCTCTAACCAGCTGAGCTAATACCCCGGACGCCTTGTTGCGAATTGAAATAATACAGGGAACTTCTATTCTTGTCTAGCGTTATTTTCAACGAATTTGAAATTTTTTTCTTGAAAAATAACCGCTTAGTGAGAATATCCGCAGCTCAGAAACATGAACGCCCACTGGAAATCCACAATTTCTTTGTGGTACTTCTACTGAAGGGCAATGCTGGTGGTATTTCCGGTGGAATCGGTTACCTTTAGCGTAGTTCCGTCAAGCGTAGCTGCGGTGATGGTTCCGTTTCCGCCAACAGCCTTACCGTCCTTATCGGCAATAAGAGTTGGAAGAGATCCGTCTACTAGGGCGCAAGCTACAACATCCCAGCCAGACTCGCGATTCTCGGGCACCAAAAATAGTGTCGTTAAAAAAAGAATCAGACTGGTAGGAGTTCCTTCAACCTCAAACAGGACACTCTTAGTTCCCGAGTCACTCGTGCGAACAACAGCAGTTTTGCCGTCATTCTGCTTCTCTAGGGAGTACTTCATACCGTGGAAGGTAACGGAACCGTCAACTGCCTGCTCATCCTGCTGTTTCTCGTCAGCATAGGCGGACTGAGTCTGCTTTGGCTGCTGGCTTGCAGATTCACTCTTAGTGCTTGTAGCGCAACGAACAATAAAGAACAGAGCAGTAAGCGCGACAATAGCTGCGACCACCAAGATGATGACCGATTTTTCTGTTTGGAGGTTCTGGCGTGTTATCGGCCTGTCGTGGGCTCTGAGGAATTTGTGCGCCCTGACCTGCACGAAGCGTTGAAATGTTCTTCAAGTCAACCGATGAAGCCTCAGGGGTCTTCTCGCCAGATGAACTTGTTCTCATGTGGTTTGCCATGCTTAAACCTCCCGACGTGCTTCAATTGCACGTCCCAATGTTACCTCATCTGCGTACTCAAGGTCTCCGCCTACGGGAAGTCCGCTTGCCAGTCGGGTAACCGTCATTCCAAGCGGATTGATAGTTCTGGAAAGGTACGTTGCAGTTGTTTCTCCCTCAACGTCCGGATTAGTTGCCAGAACTACCTCGGTAACGGTGCCATCGGCCAAGCGGGACAGCAGCTCGCGTACGTGGAGCTGCTCGGGACCAATCTTGTCCATAGGCGAGATTACGCCGCCCAGAACATGGTAGAGGCCATGGAACGCACCGGTACGCTCAATTGCCGAGACATCCTTGGGCTCAGAAACAACGCAAATTTTGCTGCGGTCCCTGGAAGAATCCAGGCAAATATCGCATTCGTCGCGCGTTGCGTAGTTGAAACAGGTAGGGCAAAAATGTACCTGCTGCTTAAGCTCCAAGATGGCCTGCGCCAAACGGCGAGCCTCCTCGGAATCAACCTCGAGAAGATGGTAGGCTATGCGCTGAGCAGACTTTGGACCAATGCCTGGTAGTCGACCTAACTCGTCAAGCAAACGCTGCAGCGCACGACCATCATTTGTGGTATCAAACGCCATGGATTAGAACAGTCCTGGGATATTCAGTCCGCCAGTTACTGCGCTCATCTGGGCAGATGCCTGAGACTCAGCAGACTCAAGAGCATCGTTTACGGCTGCCAGAATCATGTCCTGGAGCATCTCGATATCCTCAGGATCAATTGCCTCAGGATCAATGGTGATATTGGTCAGGCGCAGGTCGCCGGATGCGGTTACCTTAACAGCACCGCCACCAGCGCTTGCAGTTGCCTGCATAAGAGAAGCCTTCTGCTGAGCTTCCAGCAGCTGCTCCTGCATTTTACGAGCCTGAGCCATCATCTGATTGCGGTTCATGCCGCCCATGTTAAATCCACCACGTGCCATATGTTCTCCTATCGTCATATCTATTTTAGACAAGTTGCGCTTTTTGCGCTGGCGCATGAGAAGCCATGCACCAAAGCGTCATATCGCGAGAAGTACTAGTTGCTTACAGGATCTGCGGGAGTTTCGGCATCCGAAGGGATGCCTGCGTCCGAAAGAACGCCTGCGTCCGACTTCTTCTCTACCGACAAAGAAACCGCAGGTCCAAACACCTTCTCAAGCATATCCGCCACGCTGTTAAGCTCTGGTGGAAGTGCTGAACGAGCAGCGATGTCCTCTGGTGAAGCTGGCGCTGGAGCTGGAGCCGGTGCTGGAATTGGCTCGGGCTCAGGTGCTGGCGCGGGTTGCGGCGCGGGTGCTGCAACAGGTGTAGGCGTAGGTGCAACTGGAGCCGCGGGTGCGGGCGTAGGCGCGACTGGAGCTGGAGCGGCATCTTCAGCGGAATCGTCCAAAACCGCAGCTACATCGTCATCACTGTAAGGAACCTGATCGTAGTCAAGAGCCTCAACGGGAGCTCCGCCAGACGCAGGTTCATCCCAAGGCATTGGATACGACGACTCAGTAGAAGGAGTGGGAGCCGCAGGTGCAACGGGAGCCGGAGCTGGGGCTGGAGCCGCGGGAGCAACTGGGGCAGGAGCCGGAGCTGGAGCCGCAGGTGCAACGGGAGCTGCAACCGGTGCTGGAGCTGGAGCCGATGCTGGAGCTGGAGCCGGCATCTGAGCTGCGCGTTTTTTTCTCGCGAGATTGCCGTTGCAGCGAGGCTCGACTCAACATATTTGATGCGGCGCGGACCCATGACCTGGGCAACGCAATCTTTTACAAACTCGGAAACTGCTGGCGCACTGAGCATCCTCATTGCAAACGAGGAGCCCTTGGGCAGCGTAACTACCAGCTCAGAGCCATCATCGGACTCAAGCGTTGAGCTGACCAGCAGTGCTGCATGAGCGGCGTTCTTAGACGCACAAACCTTGCCGACTTCTTTCCACTGCCTGACGAGAAGTGCGTCTGCCTGGTCAACTTCCTTTGGAGCAGGTGCAGGTTGTGGCGCAGGCGCTGGTTGCGGAGCTGGTGCGGCCGCGGGTGCTGGTGCAGGCTGCGGTGTTGGAACTGGCACAGATGCAGGCACAGCGACTGGTGCAGGTGCAGGTGCCGGAGCTGGAGCTGGTGCTGGGGTTGCAACTGGAGCCGGAGCCGCCTGTGGTGCTGGCGCGGGAGCTGGAGCTTGCACGGGCTGCGGCGCCGGAGCTGAGACAGATGCGGGAGCTGCGGGTTTCTCGCCAGCAGGAACAGCAACAACACCATTTGCAAGCTGCTGCTCAAGAACTGCCACCCTATCTGCCAGCGCTTCCAATGAAAGCTCTGTGTTAGGGCGCGCTAGCTTGGTAAACGCAACCTCTAGGACAAGTCGCTGGTTAACGGCGGTACGCATCTGATTTGCAGCGTCGCCCAGAACAGTCAGAACTCTGGAGAGCCTATCAACCGAACCAAATGCCTGAGCCTCTTTGGTAAGCTGCTCGGTTGATGCGGTGGAATTTACCAGCGCTGGAGAATCAACGCCTACAGCTGCGGCAATGTAGAGATCCCTTACGTGAACGGCAAGCTCACGCGTGAACTGTAGCAGATCTTTACCGCCTTCAAACAGCGTATTTACCGTGGTAAAGAGCGAAGAAATGTCGCGCTGAGCCAGAGCCATCGCAGCATTGTTAATAAGAGAGCCGGAAGACTGACCCAAAACGTCTCGAACCGTCTGCTCAGAAATGACGCCGCCACCATAAACGGAGAGCTGCTCAAGAGAAGAAAGAGCATCACGCATGCCACCGCGCGCATGACGGACAATAAGATCAATAGCTGCGTCTTCGTAGGTAAAGCCCTCATTTTTGCAGACGTTGACCAGATGTTCTGCCATCTCGTCAGCGGCAATGGAGCGGAAGTCAAAGCGCTGCACGCGGGACAGAATAGTTGCAAGAATTTTCTGAGGATCGGTGGTACACATGATAAACGTCACGTGTGAAGGAGGCTCCTCCAGCGTCTTAAGCAGGGCATTAAACGCCGCCGAGGTAAGCATGTGCACCTCGTCGATGATGTAAACCTTGCCCTTACCGCGCACAGGAGCGTAGCTAGCGCGAGAAATAATCTCTTCTCGCACGTTATCAACACCAGTGTTAGAGGCAGCGTCAATCTCAAAGACGTCTGGATGCTGACCAGCAGCAATCAGCTGACAGTCCTCACAAGTGCCGTCGGGCAGGTGACCAGATGCCTCGTGACAGAGAATTGCTTTTGCCAGCAAACGAGCCATAGTGGTCTTACCTGTGCCGCGGGGTCCGCAGAACAGGTATGCGTGGCTGAGCTTTTGCTCCAAAACCGCTCGCTCAAGGGTGCCAACCACATGCTTCTGGCCAACTACCTGCTCAAACGTTTGCGGGCGATACTTTGTATACAGTGATTCCATTCGTCCTCCGACGGCAGATTTTTCACTTTCAAGTATACCCTCTGAGTTGAGAGG
Organism: uncultured Atopobium sp.; assembly: GCA_916438965.1. Lineage (GTDB taxonomy): Bacteria > Actinomycetota > Coriobacteriia > Coriobacteriales > Atopobiaceae > Lancefieldella. Next base: position 1,285,424 of record CAKAGI010000001.1, read on the forward strand.
GTTTCTCGCCAAACAAAAACGGGGCAGCCGAAGCCACCCCGATTCTGTACTTTGCGGTCTTTGCGCGAGCAAATACCTGCTACTCTGCAGCCTCTTCGGTTGCAGGTGCCTCGACCTCAGCCTCAGCCTCTGGCTCTGCAGCTGGTGCGTTCTTTGCGAACTCAGCAGCACGCTTTGCCTTCTCAGCAGCCTTAGCCTCAGCAGCAGCCTTACGAGCAGCCTCCTGCTCAGCAGCCTTAGCAGCCTTTGCCTCCTTGGCAGCCTTAGCAGCCTCGAGAGCAGCGTTTGCTGCACCACCGAACTTGTCGGCGAAGCGCTGGACACGTCCACCAGTGTCGACAAGCTTCTGCTGACCCGTATAGAATGGGTGGCACTTGTCGCAGAGGTCAAGACGCATCTCTGGAACAGTTGCGTGTGTGGTCCAGGTGTTTCCGCAGGTGCAGCGAACAGTGCACTCTACGTACTCTGGATGAATACCTTGCTTCATGCAGGACTCCTTACATCGGCTCTGGTTTCCGACCAGAGCAGGGGCGTCTTTATGAGCACGTGCTCAATCAAGACAATAAGCTGAAAAAGTATAGCAGAACAAACCGTCTGTTGCTAGAAGCAGTTGGCGAGAAATTCACATTTTGTGCAGATAATTCTTGTGTGCGACAACTGTGCAACAACTGCAAAAACAACTTTTTTTCTTACTCACGACAACTTTAGAGATGCGCCCAATGGGCTAAAAATCCAATACGTCATAAAAAAGCTGGTCTACAGCCCTCGGAGGCATAATGTTTTTATCGATTGATGTGGGTAACACGCAAACTGCCATTGGTTTATTTGACAGCGAAGGCACTATGGTGCGCGGCTGGAGAATGCCTACCGATCAAAGCGACACCTCCGACATTCTGCACGGCCGTCTCTTCACGTTCTTCCAGAAAGATGGACTGAGCCTAGACGACGTTGAGGCAGGCGGACTTTCGTGCGTGGTTCCTGTTATCACACGTGCTTGGCAGCGCTGCTTTGAGCTGCTGCTTAACAAGCCTCTAACCCGCATTAACGCGCTTTCCACAGATAAGATTCGCTTCAATATCCCCCACCCCGAGCTTGTTGGCGCCGACCGCGTAGCAAATTCCGTTGCCGCAACTGAGCGCTATGGCTATCCAGTTATTGTGGTTGATTTTTGGTACCGCAAACCAATTTGGACGTTGTTGATAAGGACGGCGTATTCCGCGGAGGCGCTATTTCACCAGGTATTATGATCTCTGCAAACGCTCTGTTTGCGCGCGCAGCTAAGCTTTCTAGCATTCCTATCAAGGCTCCCGAGACTGTCTTGGGCAACACTACAGAAAGCGCTGTTCAGGCAGGTATTGTAGTAGGCGCCGCTGCTCAGGCAGAGGGTCTGGTTGCCAGAACGCTCAAAGAGCCTGGTATTGAGGGCGCAACTGTTATTGCAACGGGTGGCCTGGCAAACACCGTTAGCGAAGCAACAGATGTCTTTGACGTGGTTGATCCGCAGCTCACTATGCGTGGCATTTATCTGATTTGGAAGCAGTCCACTCAGGCCGCCAATAGCTGACGACGCAACTACGCTGCAGCAGCTAAACCAGCTGCTAAACCGGCGGTTAAACCGCTGGGACTACAGAAGCTTCGTCCTCGCTCACAAGGATTTCTTTACCGTCCTGATCAACAAGGATGGCATGACCCCACACATCAATGCCGCCAAATCGAGCGGTTAGCGCAACGTTGCCGCTGGGGTATACCTTATTGACCTGCTGTCCAAGTAGAGGAACCATATCAAAGTAGTCGCTCAGAATGAGTGCGATTGGCCCCGCAAAGCTCCGCGCACGCTTAACCTGCTCTTCCCACGCACTTACGCTCTGAACCACCAGCTCAGAGACCTTTTTGGCGAGAAGTTCTGTGTTGTCCGCAACGTCAAACGCTGAGCAAAGCACCTTGGGGTCTGCTGCGATGCTCACCACAGCAAACATTCCCTCTTGATAGCCTGCAGTTGCCTTGATTGAGGTAACAACCTGGTCTTTATAGCAGATATCGTAAGGCCAACAAATGCCAAAGTTCTCATCTGCTGCACGCAAGAACTGACAGAGCCCCAGTGCCACAACGTATGGAACAGCAGGTACATAGGGCATCGAGACCCCTAGGCGCACAACAGTTGCAACCTCAAAGGGTTTCTCGCCAGATGATAAGTGCGCTGATGCCTGCGCGCAAGCCGATTCGGAGCAGTCGTCTTGGCTCTGGTCAGCAGCTTCCTGCACGTCAGAGACGCGGAATACAAAATCACCCGTTTGTGCGCCACCACGAGCTAGTTCCAGAGCTTCCTGAGCTACTCCCACGTAATAGCTCCCAAGTCCTCGGTTACGTGACCAACACGCTGGTCAGGAGGGGCAATCTCTACACCGCCGTGCGAGAAGAAGCGCACCGGATCATGCATCAGATCCTCCATAGGCACAAGCACGTAATCGCGCTCGCCCATGCGTGGATGAGGCAGAGTGAGGTGTTTACCTGCGTGTTGTTCACCCTCAACCCACAGAAGGTCACAGTCGATAGTGCGAGGTCCATGGCCCTCCTCGCCCTTCTTGCGCGTACGGTTGAGAGCGTTCTCTACCTCAAGCAGTTTGTCCATGAGCACAAGTGGATGGAGCTCAGTTCTAATCTCAGCAACGGCGTTTACCACGGGTGTAGCAATACCGTATGCAGGCTCAGTTTCGTAGGCGCGGCTGAGAGAAACAACGCAGGTCAGCGGAATTTCGTCGATGAGCTGCGTTGCGCGAGCCAGATAGCCCACACGGTCGCCTACGTTGGAGCCAAGCGCCACAAATCCCTGACGAGGGTCGCGCTCGGTCATAGCCCAGTAAGCGTTGATAGCCTGAGCGGTTCCCGCAACATCGTGAACGCGCAGGATACGGGCACCGTTAGTGATTGCGGCAATGCAAATTGCATGCGTAGCTGCATCGCGCTGGGTAGCCTCGGCTACGCCAGAAACAGCGCCAACAAAACGCTTTCTGGACACGGCACAGAGCAGCGGATATCCCATAGAAACCATCGAACGAGTAGCACGCTGAATAACAACGTCCTCGTCGGCAAACTTGTCAAAGCCTGGACCTGGGTCAATGCAGATGCGGTCCTTGGAAACGCCAGCGCGCATCAGACCGCGAGCCTGATCGCCCAAAAAGCCCATGATCTGGCGCATGATAGGCGCCTCTTCAGGCAAGGTAAAACGGCGCTGCGAGCTCAGCGTGCGTGTCTCGGCACCTGTAGCTGCGGCTCGAGCAGCTGCGCTACCAGTAGGGCGAGAAGGGCGCATGTCATCCAGCTGCACCTGCTTGCGCTCAACACGAGCACCAAGGCCGTCCTTGTTCCAGTGCATCACAATGCAGCCGCAGTCAGACTCCGCAGCTACAGCAACCATTTCTGGATCGGTGAAGCCGGAAACGTCATTGATGATTGATGCTCCAAGGCGGACGCACATCTTTGCTACCTCGGCATGGCGCGTGTCGATGGAGACAATTGCTCCAGCAGCTACCAACGCGCGCACCACAGGTACTACGCGCTCAGCCTCTTCTGTAGGCAGAACAGGCGTGTGACCTGGGCGAGTAGACTCTCCCCCAACGTCAATGATGTCAGCGCCTTCATCCAACATCTGCAATCCACGAGCAATTGCAGCATCTGGATCAAAGTTCTTTCCGCCATCAGAGAACGAGTCTGGAGTGACGTTGAGAACGCCCATAATCCTAGGACGCGCCAACGAGATAGTGTGAGTTCCACATTGCCAGGTGTTGTAGCTTTGACGAAGCATGAATCCTCCTTGCCAGCTATGAATGTTTCTATTGTAGCGGTATTGGTGGCTACTAGTCGTATACCATGGATTTATTGAAAGTTTATTGCCGCAAACGCACCGCTTGGCGCCGTAACTGGAGCGTGGAACGCGCGTCACTCGCGGCTACTGTGATACGAATCCACTGCGACCTAAACCACCAGGTCGTAGTATGAAAGAGGAGTTATGAGCCAAACTCAAGAGTACAAGCTGATTTCCTGGAACGTCAACGGCCTGCGCGCCGTGCTCAAGAAAGAGCCTTCGTTCACGGAAATTTTTGAAACCATAAACGCTGATGTATTTGCCCTTCAAGAAACTAAGCTGCAAGAAGGCCAGGTGGAGCTTGATCTTCCCGGCTACGTTCAAACCTGGAACTACGCAGAAAGAAAAGGCTATTCGGGCACAGCGGTTTTCTCGCGAGAAACCCCTCTGCAGGTAATTCGTCAGATTGGATGCCCTGTTGCTGACGACGAGGGTCGCGTTTGTGCGCTGGAGTTTGAGAAGTTCTGGTTTGTATGCGTGTATACGCCAAACTCAAAAGACCAGCTTGCGCGCTTGGACGAGCGTCTTGAGTGGGATCAGCACTATCGCGAGTTCTTGGCTGAGCTATCTGAGCAAAAACCAGTGATTACCTGCGGTGATTTTAACGTTGCGCACAACGAGATTGACCTCAAGAATCCTTCGTCTAACAGGCAAAACGCAGGCTTCTCTGATGAGGAGCGCGAGAGCTTTACCAAGCTGTTGGACGCAGGCTTTACCGATACATTTAGGTATCGCCATCCCGACATGACCGGCGCTTACAGCTGGTGGAGCTACCGCTTCAACGCTCGCAAGAACAACGCGGGCTGGCGCATCGACTACTTCCTGGTCTCCGATCGCATTGCTGAGCAGGTCAAAAGCGCATCCATCTTGAGCGAGGTCTACGGCAGCGACCACTGTCCCGTTGAGCTAAGCATTGAGCTGTAGTACGCGCGGATGGCGAGAAGACCGGTCTTCTCGCCAGGGTTGCCTCATGATGGCGGCCGTGATTAACTAGAGTTGTCGATTGAGATTCAAAGGAGCACGTCATGCGCATTACTTGCGACGTTCATACTCACAGTCTGTACTCGAGGCACGCCTATTCAACCATTGAGGAGAACGTTCGCGCAGCTTCTGAGCGTGGCTATGAGCTGCTTGGAATCACCGATCACTTCTCGTCCATGCTGTATGACCAGCAGACCATTAAGAATTTCCAGTTCTTTATGAACACCGCTATTTGGCCAGAAACCTGGTACGGCGTCAGGCTGCTTCACGGCGCCGAGGTTGACATTGTTGACCTTGAGGGCAATCTGTTTGCCTACGATATTACGTTTGACCAAGGCATTAATGGCGACAAACTCCGTCAGCCTCATATTCTTGGCGAGCATATCCTGGGTACCTGCGATTATGCGGTTGTAAGCATTCATAGCAAGCAATGGACAGCTGGCGCCTCGCAGAAGCAGATTACCCAGATGTACGTGAATGCGCTGGATAATCCACATGTTTTGATTCTTGGCCACCTTGGTCGCAGTGGTTTAGATTTTGATGTTCCCGCACTTGTCAGAGAGTGCCGCGATCGCGGTAAGCTCATCGAGATGAACGAGGCCACACACGACGAAGGCCAGCGTGAGGTTGCTATTGAGCGTTGTCGTGTGATTGCAGAGACCTGCGCTGAACTGGGATGTAAGATTTCTTTTGGCTCAGATGCTCACATTGCAACCCGCATTGCTGATGCGCGTTCTGTTATTAAGCTGCTTGAAGAGGTTGATTTTCCTGAGGAGCTTATGGCTTGTCGCGATGCCCAAACGTTTTTGGGCACCATTGCTGACGCAAAGATTCCAGCTTCTACGCAGGGATACTAAGACGGAAAACTGCAGCTCACAACAACATCGCATAAAGAAACAAAGCCGCGTTTTTACGCGGCTTTGAACTGCCCCCCCATTTCTTGGACACGAGAAATAGGAGGCAGTGCAAAACACACCTAAGTCAGATAATCTGTCAAAAAGACGTATACATGACGCCGAAAATATCTCTAACGCGCAGATTATCTTTATTAGGTGTGTAAAATGCCCGCATCTGAGCAGATTATCTGACTTAGGTGTGTTCCTTAGGTACGAAATTTACCTATAGTTAAATCTTTTATATGACGCTATTCATTTTCTAGCATATTAGATGAAGTTTATGCATAGAGATGCATATCAGGCAGTGTGAGCGCTTAGCTGCCTGGCTATCTTGATTAGGAACACGTCGATTCTTTAGCAAAACCTACCAAAGCAGCGCTATTTTGTGCGTCAGACCTAAAAGCCGACGCTAACACACTGCAGAATCATAATCACCCGCAGATGAACTGCCTCCTATTTCTCGTGTCCAAGAAATGGGAGGCAGTTCACTTTGTCGTTTGCGGTCGATTGATTTTCTCGCCCGTTGATTTTCTCGCCATTGACGGCTGACCTTCTCCAGGTGATCTTCTCGCCTGTTGCAGCGCTTATTTCATTGCAGCAAGAGTCTTTTCCCAGGCAGTAAGCGAGTCAACGCAGGTCTGGTACGCAACGCAGTAGCTCACGCGCAGCCAACCTGGGCAGCCGAACGAGTCGGATGGAACAGGGAGCAGCTCAAACTGCTTAGCCACATCGCAGAATGCCTGAGCATCTCCACCAGGAGCACGAACCCACAGGTAGAATGCACCATCAGGCTGGATATACTCGTAGCTAAGCTTGGTCAGCCCTTCGGTCAGAACTTCTCGATTCTTGGCATAAGCCCTCAACATCAGCTGGCTCGTCAACGCAGTCAATAATGACACGCTGGAAAAGGGCTGGCGCGCATACAAAGCCCAGAGCGCGAGCAGCGCCTGCACAAGCTGCATAAACTTCCTTTTGATCTGGATTAGACGCAGGCACCAGCACCCAACCAATACGCTCACCAGGAAGCGAGAGAGACTTGAGTAGGAATAGCACACAATGGTGCGCTCGTAGACATCAGGAACCCAAGGGACCTCAATGTTGCCAAAAACAATCTCGCGGTAAGGCTCGTCTGAGATAACGTAGATGTCAGTACCCAGCTCAGCGGAGCGTTTGCGGAGCATGTCAGCAAATGCGTCCAAATTTTCTCTGGCATACACAGCACCAACAGGATTGTTTGGAGAGTTGATAATCACCGCACGAGTTTTAGGCGTAAGAGCTGCGCAAACAGCGTCAACATCAATCTGGAAGGTTTTCTCGTCAGCTAAAACCTCAACACACGTAGCTTGAGCGTGCTCAATCCATACACGGTACTCAGGGAAGTATGGCGCAATAACAATAACCTCTTCACCTGGAGAAACAACGGAATTGAGCGCCATAGAGACGGAGGCTGCAGCTCCGCAGGTCAAGATGAGGTCATTGGCCTGAGCCGCGTGATCTCCAAAGCGGCGTCGCAGTGATGCGGCAATTGCCTCTCTGGCTTGAGGAATACCTGGGGCTGGAGTGTAGCTGTGGACCTGCTGTGGAGGCAGCTGCAGTGCAGCCTCAATAGATGCGCGAACAGCTTCGGGGGCAGGCACAGAAGGGTTACCTATCGAGAAATCAAACACATTCTGGGCACCAATCTCAGCACGGCGCTGTGCCGCATAACCTGCAATCTCACGGATTGCAGACTTTCCTGTTCCGCATGCAAGACTTTTCTGATTGACCATGGTGTCTCGATTCTCTCGAAGCCTACCGTAACTACCCTTCTCGTAAACGTCGCGCGAGTGCTGTGTGCCCTTCGCGACCGTCGATACATAGCATATTGGGCGAGAAAATCGATCTTCTCGCCCAAGCTTTAAAAGTTTTAACAAATTTGTATTTATTCCACAGGTTTTGCTGCAAATTTTTGAAGCAAACCGGCCCGCCTCAGCTTATTCGTACACGCAAGGCTTCAGAACACCAACAAATGGCAGATTGCGATAGCGCTCTGCGTAGTCCAAGCCGTAACCAACAACAAACTTATCAGGTACGTGAATACCTACGTAACGAGGATCAATAGCTGGACGCTTGCCCTCAATGTCCTTGACCAGGAAAGCGGCAATCTCAATGGAAGCGGGGTTACGAGACTGGAGCATGCGGACCAGGTAAGAGAGGGTCAGACCAGAGTCCAAGACGTCCTCGACAATGATGACGTGACGACCCTCAATCTTGGTATCAAGGTCTTTTACAATGCGCACAACGCCGGAGCTCTTAACACCGTCGCCGTAGCTGGAAACAGCCATAAAATCGATGGAGAGTGGGCACTCAATGGCGCGCATAATATCGGCCATAAAGACAACAGCTCCGCGAAGAACAGCAATGACCAGGGGGTTCTTGTCCGCGTAGTCACGCGTAATCTCCGCACCCACCTTCTTGACGATGTCCTTGATGTCTTGTTCGTCAAGTAGAATCTCTTCAATATCAGGGTGAAGCTCCGCCATTACTGGCTCCTCTCAAATGGCTTGTGACCAGAATAGATGTTCAATTCTAGCAGCTGTTTTGTATCTTGCGTACATTTTACTCGTTCATCGGGACGAATTCCCGCAACCCACACTACATGTCCACGAATATTTGTGCGCACAATAGGCATCATACTCCTGGATTCAACGGGAACGCCTGCCTCGCCCAGCAGGTCAGAGATCTTTTTGACTGCCCATGCATGCCCAGGGGCTGCATGGTGTCCCCTGCCTCGGGCCCCTGAAACCCACAGGCTGCCGCCGTGGACTGGATCTACCCCGCAGGCTTTTGCGTCGAGAAGAACCGACTCACCCAACCACTCCTGGCTATGCGCGGTTGCATAGGACACGACGTCAAAGCCGTGCTCCACAGGGAGAATACGCGCTGAGAGCACTCGGCCGTCTGCCAGCTCCAGCGTTCCCGGAACTGCAAGGTGCTCGCCAAACGTGACTGCAGCAAGCGACGTACCTGTGGGTTCGCCGTTGGTCGCGACCACGCTGCCCGCACCCGCGCCGCCCGCGACCACAGCCGCGCTCCTCGCGGCGCCCGTGAACGAGAATGTCACGGTGCCCAAACGAACGCGCGCTTCAAGATTTGCGGCAGATTAGCCACGCCAACTCCCGCAGCAACCGCTTCGAGCACGGCATCTACGTGCCTGAACTCTAGCCAGGCCTCAGGGATTAGTTGCCGAGCCACAATCCTTACCACGCGACGAGCAATTACCACGTCGGTAGAACTCAGCTTTAACGCGTCAAGTACCAGCGAAGACTCGCTCTTGCGCAGCGTAATCTGCCTCAGCTTGCGAGCAGCCTTTCCCTCAAGATAATCGTCTTCGTCGGTCATCAAATCTGCAATTTTGCACACCGTCTGCACCAACAACGGGTTTCTCGCCTTCAACAAAGGGAACACGTTGTGGCGCATATACGCACGTAGATAGTGGGTATCGGTGTTAGTAGCGTCCTCATGCCAGTCCAGGGTGCGAGCCTTCAGCCAGTCTTTGAGCTGGTCATGCGTGTAGTCGAGCAGCGGACGATAAATCAGCCCGCGATGCCTAGGAATCGACGTCAGGCCGCTCATACCGGACCCGCGCATCACGTTCATCATGAACGTCTCCGCGCGATCGTCCGCCGTGTGCGCTGTCAAAATCTTTGCCTTCTGGCGAGAAACCCCCTGTTCAACGCAAAGTTTTTGAGCGAGTTCTCGCGCAGCGTCATACCGCACCCGACGACCAATTTCTTCCACGTTGCCGTCACGTTCCTGCGCAAGCTTTGCTACGTCCACGCGCAATGCAGTACAGGGAATGCCCAGCGAGTCGCAAGTCTCTTGAACAAAGTGCTGGTCAGCATCTGCGTCTTCGCCGCGAAGCAAATGATTTACGTGCAGCACATGCAGGTGCTCTTTTGCGACGCGCACAAGACCTGCGCCGTCACCAAGGTCAAGTGGCTCCGTTGCCGCCATGTGAAGCAGCGCCATCGAGTCGGCTCCGCCCGAGACCATAAGGATAACGGGTGCAGCTGCCTGACCACGTCGCGAGTTCTCTGCCTGGCCTCTGCGCAATCCATCTGCCTGGTCTTTTGCGACGAGAGCGTTCTTTTTATTGAAGTATGCGTGTACGGATGGCACTTAGCACCAATTTCTGTCCGGTGTGTTTGTTACAGTTATACCCGAAAGTTACTCAGTAGAAAGAAATTCATGAATCCCACGTTTCGCCTACATATTCTTGCCAGCGGATCAAAGGGCAACTGCAGTCTGCTAGAAACGCCCGATGGTCTCATTATGATTGATTGCGGAATCTCTAGAAAAGAAATTCTGCGTCGGTCTAAAGAGTTGAACGTTAACCCTGTCTGAGATCGTGGCTATTTTTTTATTACGCACGAGCACACCGACCATGTCTCAGGTCTTTCGGTTGTCAGTAAAACTTTTGATGTTCCTGTGTTTGCTACAACAGGAACTGCCGCCGCGCTTTCAAGAAGAAGCTCCTGTTCAAACGTCTCCTTTACCCTTGTTGGCCAGGCGGGTTCTGTTCATATTGATGCCGCGCCAGACATTGAGGTAAGCACGTTCCCCACCTCGCACGATGTCTGCGAGCCCATGGGCATGCGCTTTGATTATCTTGCTGGTCCTGATAGACGCATCGTAGACTCTGTAGGCTACTGCACCGACACAGGTGTTCTGACGCCCGAGGCTCTCGAATACCTTTCCGACGTGCGCATTCTTGCTATCGAGTCCAACCATAACGAGCAAATGCTGCTCACAGGCCCTTATCCGTACGTGCTCAAGCAGCGAGTCCACGGAGACTCTGGCCATCTGTCAAATGAGTACACCGCACAGGCGTTGTCGCAGCTCGTAGGCCCAAATACTCGCTGTGTGGTTGGCATGCACCTTTCTCACGAGAATAACCGTCCAAGCGTCGCAGTTAGAACGCTTGCTGAGGCGGTTGGCGCGCAGCCTCTCAACGATGCATTTACCGAGGCGCAGACTCCTGACGGCTCACTTGCCATCTGCGTAGCTAGTCAAGATTGGCCGATGTCGCTGTAGATGCATACTGTTGCGCCGCGCAACCACTTTACAAGACTGCTTTACACGTCCGCCTCGCGTGGCCACTCCACGCGACCACTCTCTGTGCAGTCACTCCTACGCAGCCACCAAATATCCGACAAAACTGTGCAGGAATACACGAGCTGCGGTATCATGTTTTACATCAATGTTTTGCGAGACTACGACAAAAGGATCATCGTGGACACCTCGAACAACCTTGAAAATAACGTTTCACCTGCTGATCAAGACTCTCGCTCTGACACCAAGCAGGACTTTGAATACGCTGAATCTTTTGAGCAGGAAGCTCAACCAGCCGATAGGGCCGAGCTTCACGCAACTGGTGCACAGCACTTCTCGACATCTGAAGCTTCCGAGCACGAAGGTGAAGGCGCTGCAAAGCAGCCATACGTTCGCCAGCACCGCCATCACAAAACCGTTGAGCCTATCAGCGACTTCACAATGCCAGGCGAGAAACTCGAACTCCCCGAGAACCATGCCGCTGGCTTTGAGTCCAGCAAGGGTTCTTACGCGAAGAAGGGTTGGCGCAAGCCAAAGAACGAAATTGCTCACCTTCGCAAGGACGTCCACTACGGCCAGTTCCTGCAGGTTCCTAAGGGTCAGCGCGATATCTTTGTCAGAAAAGAGCGCCGCTCAAATGCAGGTTCGCTGATTGCCGCCATTATCGTTTTGGCCATCATCGCCGCGGTTTTCTATTTCCTCTGGACCTGGATGTCCGCCAACTGGGGCATTGCTATCCGCTAGAAACGTTGTTCACCAGTGGTAGCTGCAAAGTTGCGAAGCCGACCGGTGTGCGCCCACAGCAATGCCAGCTGTTACGCGCCTGACTTCTGCAAAGAATCTGTAACTTTTGCCTGAAAACGTCAAAGAAACTGTGGATTTGCCTGTTTTTCTCAAAGAATCTGTGTCCCAAACACAGATTCTTTGCACTTTTCAGGCTCACAATTATGAACGTAACGCCCACACACAAAAAGCCGCTGATACGTCATGTACCAGCGGCTTTTGTTTGTAACGCTCAGCGTGCGGCGAGAAACCCATGCGCTCGCAACGCCTGGCGAGAAACCCCGTGGTCTAGCTCCAGGGATCGCGCTCAAAGAGAGGCTCGCTCACGGGACGACGATCGGAATACGGGTCGTAGCCGTCATCGTCCTCGTTTTCCGCGCGCGCAAACTCCGGGTCAACAACCTGCGCTTTCTTGGAATCCGCGTCCTTGCGTGCTGTGACCTGCGTCGCGACCTGCGTTGCAACTCGTGCCTCGGGTTTCTCGGCCCTGTTTGCCTTATCGCACATGCGCAGCCTCACTTACTTCTTGCGAGCAACCAAGTTGCCGTTCTCGTCAGTATCAACCAGAACAGTATCGCCCTCATGCAGCTCACCTGCAATAATCAAGTTTGCCACCTGGTCAACAACGCGACGCTGAATCAGTCGCTTCAGAGGACGAGCGCCATAAACAGGATCCAGGCCGTCAAGAGCAAGCGACTGCTTTGCAGCCTCAGAAAGCTCCAGCGTCATGCGCTCGTTAGCAAGCCTGCTACGAACATCCTTGAGCTGAATGTCCACAATGCGCCTCGATGTCCTCAAGACCCAGAGGCTGGAAGATTACCACGTCGTCGATACGGTTCAAGAACTCAGGGCGGAAGGAGCTACGCAGCGCCTCCATGACCTGCTTTCTGGACTCTTCGGTAAGGCCCTCTTCGCCAGCACCAGCAATGAACTGCGAACCAACGTTACTGGTCATGATAATGATGGTGTTCTTGAAGCTCACTACCCTACCTTGACCGTCGGTTAGGCGACCGTCGTCCAGCACCTGCAGCAAGATGTTGAAGACATCAGGATGAGCTTTCTCCATCTCGTCCAGCAAGATGACGGAGTATGGATGCCTGCGAACTGCCTCGGTGAGCTGGCCGCCCTCGTCATAGCCTCACGTATCCTGGAGGCGCACCAATGAGACGCTGGACCGAGAACTTCTCCATATACTCAGACATATCAATGCGGACCAGTGAGCGCTCGTCGTCAAACAGTAGCTCTGCCAGCGCCTTTGCTAGCTCAGTCTTACCTACGCCGGTTGGGCCCAGGAAGAAGAAGCTACCCAGAGGCTTGTTTGGATCCGCCAGACCTGCGCGAGAACGACGGACTGCTGCAGCAACTGCGGAAACAGCGTCGTCCTGACCAATGACGCGCAGGTGAAGCTGATCCTCAAGGTTCTTGAGCTTGTCCATCTCGCCCTGCATCATCTTGGACACAGGCACGCCGGTCCACGAAGAAACTACCTCGGCAATCTCATCCGTGGTGACCTCTTCCTTGAGGATTCCGCCGTCTTCCTGCTTGGCGAGAAGGGCCTTTTCTGCCTCATCGTATTTGCGCTCAAGCTCTGGAATGGTGCTGTAACGAAGCTCAGATGCCTGCGCCAAATCACCCTCGCGGGTCACGCGATCCATCTGCACCTTTGCGTCCTCAATCTGGGACTTCAAGTCCTGTACCAGGTCAATTGCGCCACGCTCGTTCTGCCAGTTGGCCTTCATACCATCAAGCTTCTCCTGAGTTGTAGCAATCTCTGCGCGAAGGTTCTCCAGGCGCTCCTGAGAAGCAGCGTCCTCCTCCTTCATCAGAGCTTGCTCCTCAATCTGCATCTGAGTGAGCTGACGATCAACCGCATCAATCTCTGCTGGCATGGAATCAAGCTCCATGCGAAGTCTTGATGCTGCCTCATCTACCAGGTCAATTGCCTTATCTGGCAAGAATCGGTCAGAAATGTAGCGGTTAGAGAGGTCCGCAGCTGCAACCAGGGCGGAGTCCGTAATACGGACGCGATGGTGCTGCTCGTACTTCTCCTTGAGTCCACGCAGGATAGAAATGGTGTCTTCAACAGAAGGCTCAGAGACAAGTACGGTCTGGAAACGACGTGCAAGAGCAGCGTCCTTCTCGATGTACTTGCGGTATTCATCCAGCGTAGTAGCACCAATTGCACGGAGTTCGCCACGAGCAAGTGCTGGCTTCAAGATGTTGCCAGCGTCCATGGATCCCTCGGAAGCGCCAGCGCCTACGATGGTGTGGAGCTCGTCGATGAAGAGGATAATCTGGCCGTTAGACTTGGCCACCTCTTTTACCACGCTCTTCAAGCGGTCCTCAAACTCACCGCGATACTTTGCGCCTGCTACCAGGGCAGACATGTCAAGCTCAACAAGCTCTTTATCGCGCAGGGTGCTTGGAACGTCGCCAGAAACAATACGCTCTGCCAGGCCTTCCACGATTGCAGTCTTGCCAACACCAGGTTCGCCGATAAGAACAGGGTTGTTCTTGGTGCGGCGGCTCAGAACCTGAATGGTGCGACGAATCTCTTCGACGCGGCCAATAACTGGATCGAGCTTTCCCTGACGAGCAAGATCGGTCACGTTGCGACCATACTGCTCCAAGGCCTCAAACTGCGGCTTTGCATCCTGAGAGGTTACGCGTTCATCACCGCGTAGCTCGTTGTAGACCTCCTCCACGCGCTTAGCGGTAACACCGGCGTCGCGAAGAATCCTACCTGCGTCAGTGTTGTCGTTTGCCAGCGCAGTGAGCAGATGCTCGGAGGTAACGTAGGAATCGCCCAGCTTAGTGGCAAGTTTCTCGGCCTCATTGATAACCTTGAGAAGGTCGTTGCCAATGCCAATCTGTGCTCCGCTTACTTTTTGGAGCCTTGGAAATTGCCTGGTCTACCTGCGTGGCAATTGCATCAGGATCTGCGCCAATCTTCTCCAAGATGGAACGCAGGTTGCGCTCATTGCTGTCCAGCAGCGCCTTGAGCAGGTGCGTTGGTGCAACCTCAGAAGCCTCTACATCGCCAGCAATACCAAGAGCTGCCTGCAGTGCTTCCTGGGCGGTTACGGCCCATTTATCTAGTCTCATAAAATCACCCTCCTACCCTCAAAACAAAAATCGTGCCGGGGACTGAATCATCATCGGATTCTATATACCCCCAAGCACGACTTTTTAATACATATCTAAGTGTGTTTGTAGTAGATTTTTCTTATTGCACTATGCTGAGCTTTTGCGCCACCCAGCTTTGAACTTTTGCAGTCCTACCCCGCATCTTGTTACCTCTAAAATTCAGCCTCTTCATAGACAAGATTTTGCTCAGATTCCATTGTCGAGAAAAACTTGGCAGGTGTAAGCACTGGTATATCCGAGCGAACAAAAATCCGCCGTGTTTCTTTGTGACGATATAATCTGCCTTTATCTTCTTAGCTGCGCGCCAAATAAGGCAGTCTTCAAAGTCTTCCCACTGCTCAGACAGCGCATTTGAAATATCCGCTCCATCAAAAGAACATACGTTAAGCAGTGGAAATACTTCTTTTAGGATTTCTTGCATGTGAGCAGAGCCGTGAGCCTTAGCGCCCACATAGTAGAGATCTGTATATGACTGGGCTGCTATCCACAACTCAGCATCCCTAAACTGCTTCATTATGAAAAGTTTTTTTGCATCAGCAACAAACTGTTCCCTACACAAAAAGACGTCCAGCAAAACGTTAGTATCAATCAAGAGCTTCATAGTCACTTGACCTCCACTCGCTGATTGCTTCTTTGTAGGTGCTATCACCTAAATCATTCCAAAACGACGCCGGCGCGGGAACAGATATCTTTCCAAAAAGTGACGCAAGTTCTTCCTTGTCCTTCTCGCTCAATTGGCGAGAGGATCTTTTAGCAGAAGATTCCAACGAAGCGCTTTCATGAGCATCAGGAAGCCTGCCTGTCACCAACACATATTCAAAGGCTGCATTAATCAGCTGGGTCGTGTTTGACCCAAGCGATTCAAGAACCTCGGAAACCTGATTTTTGACTTCAACAGGAATACGAGCAGTTACAATGCTGTCCATAGCCACTCCTTTACCTAGTTATATCATTGTATTCACGTATTACAACTAGGTCAAGAAGCACTGATTAAACAGTTTCTGACTAAATGTTTCCGTCTTTTAAAACAAGAGAATGGAAGCGATTTCTTATTTCAGGGGTCACTTGATGAGACGTCATAATAACGGTTCTTTCTTCGTCTTTTAAGATCAAATCAATGAGGCTCTGAACTGAGTCGACATCCAGATGAGCAAAACTCTCGTCATAAATCACAATTTGTGGCTTAAACAAAAAGATTCGCGCAAGAGCTAGCCTCTGTCGTTCTCCACCAGAAAGACTGCTTCCGGCTTGATCAATCACATGATTAATTCCATCTGGATATCTGGTAAGAATCTCAGAAAAGCCCGATTTTGTAATAGCGTCAATAATTTCTTCATCAGTAAAGTCTTGGCAAAACAACGTTACGTTATCCCGGATAGTTGCATTAAAAATAAACGTTTGCTGAGAGCAAGGGATTATGAATCGAGCATATTGCTCACTTTTGAATTGCTTGATTGGCACGCCATCCAAACAAATGTCTCCGTTATCTGGGCTTAGAGCATCCGTTAATAGTTTGATGAGTGTTGTTTTTCCACTTCCCGAACTTCCTTCTAGTAGATACTTTCCGCCACGTTCCAAATTAAAACTAATATCCGATAAAACTAATTTGTCCTTGTCATAGCCATACGAAACATGATTGACCGTTAGATTCGCAAAACGCTCAGGGGTATTTTCTGCCCCACTTTCTGTAGCTGGAGCTTCATTAAGAAGCGTTTGTATTTTAGTGATAATCTCTTTTGCGCTTCTCATATCAGTAATTGAGTCGCTTATGTTCTGAATGGGATTTGCTATGTAGACAACAAGCTGAGACGCCGCAACCATCATTCCTACTGTCATCAATCCATTAAGAGTGAGAATGGCGCCAATAAAATAAATTCCAATGTAAATAATTTGACCCACAGTAAATGAAAGCAAACGTGCCAAAGAACTAAAGTAACGAGCTCCAAATTTCTGCTTCTCCCAAGCCTGATTCGCATTGCTCATGGCAATCCGTGAAGCCTCTGTTAAATGAAAGCTTCTAAGTAGATCAAATCCTTCAAGATGCTCATTTGCTGTAGCAATAAAATGCTCAGCAGATTCAGATTGTTCTTTTCGCTTTTTAGAAATGATTCCAGACATTGTGTTAGGAACAAACATCTGAACAGCTATCATGCACAAGATGAACAGAACAAGCCATGGTGAAATAAACAGCAAGATTATTAGGCTTACTACACCAGAAAAGACATCTATCAAAAGATCAATAAAGACGCGAAAGTATGTTTCCTCAAGCAAATCAAGATCGTTAGTAAGAATTGAGAGCCAATGACTGGTGTTGAACGAGTGGAACTCAGGAATAGAGCGACTGAAAATCTTTTGTATCAGCTCATCACGTAAATGCGTTTGACAGCCCTGTATTACTGACCAGCGCAAACGCCTGCAAATCAAGTCGACGAAAAAATAGCAAAGTATGTAAAGGCCAAACCAGAGGCCGTCATTCAATGCATCCGACAAATTGCCATCCATGGCAAGATTAACGGATTGAAGCATTACAAATGAAAGGGCAATTTCAAACAAGCTGCTCAAAAGAGAGAAGACTACAAAGAAAAATAGTTTGCTTTTTTGCTGAGCGTAAAGGTATTTAAGCATGTCATCTCCCTTAAAAGAGATTTCGTTTTAAAAAGGTTATGACTGCATGTGGTATTCGGTATTCGGTATTCGGTATTCGGTATTCGGTATTCGGTATTCGGTATTCGGTATTCGGTATTCGGTATTCGGTATTCGGTATTCGGTATTCGGTATTCGGTATTCGGTATTCGATAAATGGTGACCAAACAAAAAAAACCAGCTCCCCACATATGCGGAGAGCTGGTCATCTTACTAGTAGTACTTGCCTCGTTGTCTTACGATTCCTTTGGCTGCGTCGGGTCGCCCTCGGTGCCGGCGTCAGAATGAGTGGAGCTTGGCATACCAAGCAGGCGCTGCATCACCATCTCTGGACTGGTCTCGCTATAACGAACAAGCGAGGTGATGCGCTCGCGCATGTGGTACTCGTGGAGCTCATCCTCAAGCACGCGAATGCGTTCGCGCAGCTCATCGATAAGATCGTCCTTCTCGAGAGCTCGTTCGCGCATGTCAAGAATGCGCACAACACCGGCAAGGTTGATACCCTCGTCCGTCAGCTTTGAGACAAGATTAAGGCGGTCAATGTCCGCGCGAGAATACAGGCGCGTGTTGCCCCTGGAACGGCCGGGGTTGATCAGGCCCTTCTGCTCGTACACGCGCAGCGTCTGCGGATGCATGCCCGTGAGCTCGGCCGCAACGCTAATCATGTAGAGCGGCTTGTTACGACCGTCATCCTTCTTTCGAGCCATTACCGCTCCTCTCGGTAGCTGCGCTCATCGGCGTCAAGCAACGCCTGAAGAGCATCTCGCTCCTTCTTGGAAAGTTTTGTTGGAACCTTGACATCCACCGAAACATACAGCGCGCCGCGAGTTGCAGGATCCTTCACGCGAGGAGCGCCCAAGTTCTTGAATCTGAACGTCTTTCCACTCTGTGTACCTGCGGGAACCTTGAGTCGCACTGTAGTTCCGTCAGGCGTTGGCACGTCAACCGAAGTACCCAAAGCTGCCTCATAAATGCTCACTGGCAGCTTCATGCGCACGTCAGCGCCATCTCGCGAGAAGACCGGATGAGCTGCAACGTTGATGGTAACCACAAGGTTGCCTCGTGGACCGCCGTTAACGCCGTACTCGCCATGCTTCTTGTAGCGCAGCTTCATGCCATCGTAAGCACCAGCTGGCACTTTGATGGTCAGCGACTGCTCCTCACCAGTTGAAGGCACGCGATACGTTGCCTTGCGAGAAGTTCCCTTAAATGCCTCGTCAAACGATACGTTTACGGACATAGTAAGGTCACTACCTGCAACGGGACGGTTTGCTCGCCCGCCAAAGATATCGGCAAAGTCAAAGCCGCCGGCTCCCGCACCAGCACCGCCACCAAATCCGTTAAAGAAATCGGCAAAGTTGGCACCGTTTACGTTGGTGGTATAGGGTGAACCCACCCTGGCGACCACCAAATCCACCTCCAGGAATACCGCCAAATGCGAGCATCTGGTCATACTCCTGGCGCTTCTTATCATCAGAGAGCGTGTTGTACGCTTCCGAAATCTCTTTGAACTTGGCCTCATCGCCACCTCTATCGGGGTGGTATTTAGCTGCAAGTTTTCTAAACGCTTTTTGAATATCAGACTTCGAGGCGTCGCGCTTCACGCCAAGAACATCATAAAAAGTTTTACTACCTGCCATTCAGCACGGCCTCCTCTCTAAAAAAACTACTCTGTCTTACTCGGCTGCGCTATCTGCCGCTGCACCGTCTGCGCCGTCAGCAGCTTCTGACTCTACTGGGCGCTTTGGGCCACCGTGAGTAACAACAACCATCGCAGTACGAATATCCTTGCCGCCCATACGATAGCCCTTTTGGTACACCTGGGCGACGGTCTCATCATACGCCTGGGTATCCTCAATCTGGCTTACCGCCTGGTGAGATAGAGGATCAAAGGCTTCGCCAACAGGGTTAACTACCTCAACACCCTCTTTGTTCAAGACGCCCACAAGCTTTATTGCATACTGCGGAGACGCCCTCAACAAACTGCTTGGCGGCAGGGTCAGTCAGGTTGTCTGCGTGCTCAATTGCGCGCTCCAGGTCATCAATAACGGGGAGAAGGTCAACTACCAGCTTCTCTGTTGCACGCTGACGCTCATCAAGACGCTCCTGAGCGGTACGACGACGGTAGTTATCCCAATCAGCCTGCAGGCGCAAGAAGCGGTCATTTGCCTCAGCTGCCTGCTGCTTTGCTGCCTCGATCTGGTCAGAGACCGAGTCAAGCTCAGTCTGCAGACGGTCACGTTCCTGAGCTGCACGCTGGGCGTCGGCAGCAATCTCTGCCTCTGCCGTCTCTTCTCCACGACGAATTGCCTCAGCAATCATCTCTTCTTCGGTCATCGGACGGCCTGCGCCAGCCACGCCAGCTACGCCCGCATCGGCTGCGCCGTTGGCAGCGGTCGCGTTGCCATCAAGCGTCTGACTTGCGGAACCATCTCCCACAACGCCAACGGCGCCTACGGTTTCATCACCGTTATTCTCGTTATCAAAGGTAGTGTCAACCTTGTTCTGATCTGCTGTTGTCACTGCCATCACCTCCCTATGTGTAGAAGGCGGCCAAACGTTTCCGCCAGCCGCCTCCGAGTCATATCACATTGTCTACCAGCTGCTGCACCAAGTTACCCAAGCGCATATGCCGAGAAACTCAGATTAGTTCTGGTTCTTATCGTCGTCGACAACCTCGTAGTCTGCATCAACAACATCTGGCTCAGAAGGGTTGCTTGCTGCGCCGTTGTTACCAGCGGTCTGAGCCTGAGCGTCTGCGTAGACAATCTCTGCGAGCTTCTGACCAACCTCGGTGAGCTTCTCGCCAGCCTTCTTGATTGCCTCAATGTCGGTGCCGTCAAGTGCGGTCTTTGCCTCAGCAACTGCCTCTTCAACAGCCTTCTTCTGATCCTCAGGAACCTTATCGCCAAGGTCTTTGACGGTTTGCTCGGTGCTGTATGCCAGAGAGTCTACCTGGTTACGAACCTCAATCTCGTCCTTGCGCTTCTTGTCTTCCTCAGCGTGAGACTCTGCGTCCTTGACCATGCGGTCAACTTCCTCGTCGGACAGAGCGGTGGAACCAGAAATGGTAATCTCCTGGGACTTGTCAGTTGCCTTGTCCTTAGCGGTGACCTTCAGGATGCCGTTTGCGTCGATGTCAAAGGTAACCTCAATCTGAGGGATACCACGCTGAGCAGCAGGAATGCCGGTAAGGTTGAACTTACCAAGACTCTTGTTGTCAGAAGCCATCTCGCGCTCGCCCTGGAGGACGTGAATCTCAACGGAGGTCTGGTTGTCAGCTGCGGTGGAGTAAACCTTTGTGCTGGAAGTTGGGATGGTGGTGTTGCGGTCGATGACCTTGTCAACAACGCCGCCGAGGGTCTCAACGCCCAGGGACAGTGGGGTTACGTCCAGCAACAGAATGCCGGAGACATCGCCGGTAAGAACGCCGCCCTGAACAGCTGCACCGTCTGCAACAACCTCGTCTGGGTTGACGGACATGTTAGGCTGCTTGCCGGTCATGCTCTTGACCAGATCCTGAACAGCTGGCATACGAGTGGAGCCGCCGACCAGAATGACCTCGCTGACATCGGAGAGCTGAAGGCCTGCGTCCTGGAGTGCCTTGGTTACAGGAGCCTTGCAGCGGTCGAGAAGATCGCGGGTGATGCGCTCAAACTCTGCACGAGTCAGAGTGTAGTCAAGGTGCTTAGGACCAGATGCGTCTGCGGTGATGAATGGCAGGTTGATCTGTGCCTGCTGAGCGCTGGAGAGCTCCTTCTTGGCATTCTCTGCAGCCTCCTTAAGGCGCTGAAGTGCCATTGGATCCTTGCGGAGGTCAATACCGTTATCGGAGTTGAACTTGTCTGCAAGCCAGTCGATAACGCGCTGATCCCAGTCGTCGCCGCCCAGGTGGTTGTCGCCGTTGGTTGCAAGAACCTCAACAACGCCGTCTGCAAGGTCAAGCAGGGAGACGTCGAAGGTACCGCCACCGAGGTCGAAGACAAGAACCTTGTGGTCCTGGTCCTTCTTGTCCAGACCGTAAGCAAGTGCTGCAGCGGTTGGCTCGTTGACAATGCGCTGAACGTTGAGGCCAGCAATCTTGCCTGCATCCTTAGTTGCCTGACGCTGTGCGTCGTTGAAGTATGCTGGGACGGTAATGACAGCGTCGGTTACAGGCTCACCAAGGTACTTCTCGGCGTCTGCCTTCATCTTTGCAAGGGTCATAGCGCTGATTTGCTCTGGAGTGTAGTCAACGCCGTCAATCTCGACAACTGCGCGACCGTCGGTGCCAGCCTTAACCTTGTAAGGGACAGTCTTGATCTCAGACTGGACCTCGTCAAACTTGCGGCCCATGAAACGCTTGATGGAGAAGACAGTGTTTACAGGGTTGGTGACAGCCTGGTTCTTTGCTGCCTTACCAACAATGCGGTCACCGTCAGCACGGAAGCCGACGACGGAAGGAGTTGTGCGGTCTCCCTCTGCGTTTACGATAATAGTTGGCTCTCCACCCTCGAGGACAGCCATAGCTGAGTTTGTAGTACCCAGGTCAATTCCAAGAATCTTACCCATTGTGAATCATCCTTTCCTATGTACGCGTTCCGCTTGGCGAGAAACCCCACAGGTAGATGACCTAAAAAGAGGTACAAGCTAACCGTGAACACATACCGTGTTTCTGCTTTACGGTTTTGCTTATACCCCTATGTCTGACTTATATACATAATCTAAGTCAGTTTGTAGTAGATTTTTTCACCGACGTTTTATAGCCGCTGGTGGATACTTGAATTTAATTTAATTTGTTCAATGCTAGTATCAACTTGATAATATATTTACTATTATATTAGAGAAAGTTGTTATTAGTATGCTTCAATCTACAACAGTGCACTCTGTTTTTAATAAAATTATCTCACTTAGAATTTCTTCTTGTGACGATTACGCATTGACAAGATATAGCGAAGAAGTAACTTTAGACGAGTTGAGAGTTTTTATTAATGAAAATACTGAATCATGGGCAGGCTGTAAGTATCTTCCTAATAAAAGTCATCTATTTCAATATTGGGACAATTTAAATAGAAACTTGAATCAGGGTATTGAAGCTGCCCGTAATGTAAAACGCAGTGATGAGGAGCAGATTGTTAACTGCATTTTATCCCAATTATCTATGCCCCCTATAGATGGCGACGAATGTAGAAATTCAATAAACTCGAACGTAAAAATACAAAGAGAATTAACTATTAACTCACCGTCGACTTACGATGATGACTATCTAAAAATTTTTTGAATTTGTCGATCATATTTCTAAACAATTAGCAAAGGTTAACTCAATCGAATATTTAGATGATGCTATCACATGTTACATTTCATATTCTAAGAATCCTTCTTCTACAATTAGCAGCTTAGATTCCATTTATCCATATATTGCTAAAACCGCCTTATATTGTTTTTAGAGAATATGTCTTCAGTGATAAGGAAAATTGGAATCGAATCATTTATAAAACTCTAAATAGATATGAAACGATTCTTAAATCTCAAAAACTCCTTCAATCTTTCCTTGAAAGAGACAGAAGACACTTTAACTAAAATCAGTGATTTTGCTGAAAAAGAGCATAACAATTTACTTGCTCTAGAAGAAACCTATAGAGAAAAAATCAAACTCGAGGTTCCTGAAAATCTTTGGAATGAACAGGCGCGTCATTACTCAGACTCTGCTGACAGATGTATTGTTTTTATTATTTTTACAGCATTTGTTTTTTATAATTCTTCTTTCTCACCTTCTTCCAAACTTGCTTAATCTCCAAAGTGGTCCTTCTTGGTTCTCTCCGACCCTTGCTCTTGTTTCTGCAATCTCTTTTGTGCTCTATTTAATACGCGTATTTATCAAGCAATTTCAGTCTAATAAACATCTAGAAATTACTTGTAGAGAACGAGCTGCTCTGACACGCTTTTTATCAAGCACTTGTTTACGAATCAAACAAATCTGGAAATGATGAAGTTGAATTAATAAAAAGAGAAACAACGACTACTTATTTTCCAAACCCTTTTTCACCATTGCTGATACGGGATTAGTGAAAACTGATTCCAGTACTCAAAAATATTGAAACATTATTATCACTAATTAAACGATCTTAGAAACTTAGTAGGAGAATCCTTATGATTAATCCAGAAATTTATCTTGCTGAAAATATCATTTATGACTGGAATAAATATAAGAAGAAATATTCTAAGAAATTATCTAAAGAAATATTGTTGTTTTGGAATTCTCAGAAGATATCTAAGCGCTTATCTGTAATTGGTTTCGTTGCAATACTAATCTCTATTGTCATTTTTTTCGCTGCTTACAGTTCTTCTATTGCTAAATATAATTGCACAGTATTTAATCCCGTATCCTATAATTTCTCAAGTTCTAAATTTTATACTGAACTTCTTGCATACACCGTTTTTTTAACAATTAGTTCATTTTTCTTAATTATTGGTGTAGTTTGTATACTGTGTTTTGTATACCTAGAGCATGACGCCATAGTTCATGGTTCAGAGTTTTACAGATATTGGGCTCCAAAATTCGCCAATTTTCTTAACAATAGATTTGATAATAAGTTATTGCTCAGTTTCATAAACGACCATATAGCTTTCCTTGAATCAGAGCAAGCCCGTCTTGCACAATTAGCTCAAGGCATAATAATAACAATCTTACTTAACATCGTTCTTGTTCGACTGATAGAACATATTGAACTATTTTCCATTGACTTCTTGGCTATCATTGTTTTGTATTGTATTTGCAGCTATATTAGTTCTGACTAGTTTTCAACGTGCAGCTTTTCTTTTTAATGGTGCCTCATATTCAAAATTATTGCGCGCACGAGAAGTAAAGTTGCTTTTGCAACTAGAAATTTTACTAACAGACAGTCAGTCAAATGCCAAAATAGTAATGGGCTGAAATGATTCAACTGCTATTTTCTTAAGATTGCTTTTAGATATTGCTCGATTGTTTTCACATTTCCTAAATCAATCTGTCTGATAAATTCGGAGCCAATCACTGCCCCATCAGCACCATTTGAAAGCACTTCTTTGATACCCTTGTTGTCTTTGATTCCAAATCCTACAAAGGCAGGCAAATCAGAAAACTTTCTTAGTCTTTTGATTGTCTCAATATACGCATGTTGACTTGATAAGTCTCCTCCTGTTTTTCCTGCGGCAGAGACTACGTATGCAAAATGCGTTGACTCATTGATGGATTGTTCCATTTCTAAATCCGACATAGATTCAGAGAATATTCTTACAATTCCCGAGTAATCATTACGTGATTGAACGCCATCGACACAAAGAACTGCATCATAAATCCAATATGGCAGTTCTCTAACCTTGAAGTTTTCCAACCCCTCTGCATAAGTCATGAGCACAATACGTGAGGAAAAGATCCTCCTAACTTTAAGGAGCTCTTCTCGAACAACGTCAGCATTTAGCATAGGCAATGTTAGTTCATGCGTCTTTTTGATTGTCTCGCCATCCATAAAAGGATTACTTACCGGTAGTCCAATCTCAACACATCCGATACCGTGTCCTTCAATCTCTTGAAGGACACGGTAGAACATTTCCCAATTTGGATATCCCAGCGGCAAATACAGCGCTAGTTTCCTTGCTAGTTCATTATGCTCATTACCGCTGGAATACTTTTGCATTAGAGATCCTTAGAATGGAAGAGCGTGAAGAATGTAGCCAAGAAGTGGGCCATATACGCAATAGTCGGTCTCAGAGAGAATACGCATGATTGGCTCATAAGATCCAACAAATGGCAGAAGCAGAGCCTGACCAAAAATAAGGATAAAGCCATTGGCAAGTGAGCCAATTACTGCACCCCTAGCACCACCATGAGCATTACCAAATATTGCTGTTGCTGCACCAGTAAAGAATGTTGGAATAAGCGCTGGGAAAACAATAATTGGATATCCAACTGCAGCAAGAATTACCATGCCTACAAGTCCAGACAACAGACTACAAAGGAATCCAACAATCACGCAGGTTGGATAACCTGGGAACAGAAGAGGAACATCAAGACCGGGCTTTGCTCCAGGAATAATCTTATCTGCAATACCGTGGAATGCTGGAATGATCTCTGCAAGCATCATTCGAACGCCAGTAATAATAACGGTAATCCACATACCAAAGCTAATACCCTGAAGAATTGAATAGACCAAGACGTCCTGTCCTCCAGAAATGTTTTTCCATAACCCATGCAGGATCTGCAACAATGCTTACACAAAGGAAGAGCAAAGTCATTACCAGCGTTAGAGCAATAGTCATCTCGCGAAGGAAAGCAAACTGCTTTGGAATTTTGATCTCTTCGAGGTCATGTTCTTTGTTACCAAAAGCTTTTGCAAGATATGTTGAAATCAGCAGGCCGGTAGAGCTTGAATGAGCAAGAGTAATCTCTTCTCCACCCTTAACACCCTTAATGCAATGATTAACATAGGCGCAAGAGAAGGTCATATAGCATCCGAGAAGTACTGAGCCAACAGCAACAATTCCCCAGAAATCAAGCGGTGTGTTGTACTTAAGTAGCGCGGCAATTAGGCCTGCAAAAAAGAATGCTACATGTGCCGAAAGATGAACAAACTTGAATTTTGTAAATCTTGCCAAAAGCAAGTTAATCAAAAATCCGAATGCAAAAATAAGAGAGAGCTCTGTGCCAAGATCAGTCATATATTCAGCACTAGCAGTGCCAATATCAGTGGCAGGAACAGAGCCATTTCCGAAAGCTTCCAATCATTGTTGCCAAGGGCAAAAGCGCCATTCCAAGCGTTTGTCCTCCAACATTGACCATTGTAAAGCCAATCATTGCTTTAATCGCAGATGGAAGAAGTTGACTCCACTGTCTCTTCATTGCAATCATTCCGATTACAACGACTAGTCCAATGATAAATACTGATTGACTTAGATAATGATTGACGATGTAAAGAAAAATCTCCATGACACTATCCTTCCATCTGGTTAATGTGCTGCATTAGCTGATCTTTTAGATATGCCTTATCCATCATGTTGTCGATGCGAATTATTGGAACAGAAGTATCCCTCAGAGCATCAGCAAAATCTGATGTAGTAATAACTAAATCATATGCAGATGGGTCTACGGAGCCGATATCTGACGCGTCAACAGTTCCGTCAATTCCTTCGGCATCTAAAATCTGCTGGGTAAATAGCCTCATCATCATGCTACTGCCTACACCAGCGCCACACACTGTTACAACTTTAATCATAATTACCTACCTCCTACTTGTAATTGCGATTACTTCAGCAGCTTTGTCTGCTTTTAATATCTTCTGAACGTTTTCCTCATCGCTTAGAAGTTCTGCCAAATCTGCAAGTGCATTTAAATGCGTTTGATGATCTATTGCACAAAGAGCAACTACTAGTTGTACTGGGTCATTCTTTGGGTGTCCAAAATTTACTGGCTGCTCAAGAGTG
This sequence comes from uncultured Atopobium sp., assembly GCA_916438965.1. Taxonomy (GTDB): domain Bacteria; phylum Actinomycetota; class Coriobacteriia; order Coriobacteriales; family Atopobiaceae; genus Lancefieldella. Next base: position 1,312,268 of record CAKAGI010000001.1, read on the forward strand.
ATGAGCGAAAAGCCAATACCTAGAGCGCCTTCTTCTGGTCTTGCATGAGGCATTGCGATGCCTGGGGCAATAACAATATAGGTTCCGTTGATTCGGACATTTTCTATCATTGCCTCAATGTACTCTTCCTTTGCAACACCTTTCTTTACTAATAATCTTCCAGCCTCCCTAACTGCATCGTCGCTATCTTTGGCACAGTAATGTGTTTCAACTAAATCTTCTGTAAGGACTTCTTCTAGCATTGGGCAATACCTTTCTTCTTTAACCTGCTTAGGCAAAAAACCTAAATACTCTTCGAGTTTTTTCAGTAAGGTTTTTTTGTCAGATTTACTAAGAGTTACTGTTTGTGAAAACGATGGATATAATTTCATCCGGAGAAATAGTTTTTTCACTCACTCTGAGAATATTTTCAATTTTTCTTTGATCTCTTAAGTCAAGCTGAGGGGAAACTTCAACAACCTTGACGTTCTTATACGTAAAAGGAAATGTACTGACGACAAAATCAATGTTGTGATTTTCAAGCCATTTCTGTGCTTCATTCGATCCAAAAGTTCCCAGTACTGAAACTTCATATTTGGACTCTAGTCTTGAAGAAACTATTTCAGATGTAGCCACACCAGCATGACAGACCACAATCACCTTAGGTCTTAGTTCGACAGGCCTTTTTGTTCTCTCCTGGGAAGCCATGAAGAACATAGTAAGAAATGCAATTTCGTCATCAGAAAAGGAGACTGAAAGTCCCTTTTCCAAAATAGAAATTGATTCAGCTGTCGCTTTATATAAGCCTTCAAACTCATTTACTACATAATTTAAAAGTGGATTGTATACTGCTTCTCCACTTACAGCACGCCAGTATGCAGGTCTTAGGTGATTAAGTATGCTTTCAAAAAGCTTTTCGTCATTGGCAAAATTCGATGGTGTAACCAGCTGATCCATTTTGTTGATGAATTCAGAAACTAAAATTCTCAGCCTGATCCAGTTTTCGGAGATATAATCACTCATCCCGACAACAGTTGATTCTCTAAATTTTGCTGAAAGGAAATACAGCTCATCCTCTGTAATGTCTTCACCATAGAGTTCTTTTAAATTATCTACACATTTATTTACTGCACCGTATTCAGGACTGCCCAGCAAATCCGGTTTATCAATGTTGCAGGGAAGACCAAGAAGCTTATTCCCCTTAAATCTTGCAATGGATACAAGCATGTAAGCAATTAACTTTTGCTGTGCATTTTCCGAATACTCAACTTGAAGACAATTTGATATTTCATCTATTGAAGTTTTTATTTGATTGATTCGTTCATTGTTCTGCACACTTATAAATGCATTTAGGTATGGCCAATCTTTTGTTAAGTTATCAGCAAAAAGGCCTCTTATCTTGAGTTCGTTGCCTGTGACTGATACACCTTTAAAAGGAGTAGCCTCTACGCAGAAATAACTTCCAGTGAAACTCTTTTTAATTTCATCCAAATCTCTCTGGATTGTATTTTTAGAAACCCCAATAGCATGCTGAAGTTCTGAAATTGATATTTCTCTTGCCCGTAAGATGACAAGATTGAGAATAACTCGTCTTCTCATTTCTGGATCAAGATAAAAAAATATCGTCTTTTTTCACCAGCTCTGAAAACTCAATTTCAACTGGAGCTTCATAGGTCAAAATGCCTCTTACATTTTGAATTGAAGTAAGGCCTTGAGAAATCAAAAGTTGGTTTAAGGTCGATAGGTCTTTATAAACAGTTCGAGAGGTTACATTGTGCTGCGTCGCAAACTTCTCAACAGAAATCTGGTCAGCTTCCCGGCACAATATATTAAATAAATTTTCCACTCGACTTTTCATTTTATTTCCACCTCACAATTAGGTTATATGCTGTTTTGAGACCGAACAAATATCATTTGATTCATCTACTTTGAAGCAAATGGGAAGCTCCCTTATACATCAAAGTATTAATTATTTTTTTCTGCTCAGTTTAATCTTTTCAATCATAAAAACAAGACCTCGATGATTGCTCATCGAGGTCTTGTTCCTCTGGATCAATATTTATTAGCAAACCTATCCCAGCAGTGTGTCCCTGCCGTAAGCCTCGCGCCATGCAACAGAGAACTCATCAACAGCAATCTTTGTTCCAGGATGATCCATCATGGTATAGACAATATCAGGTGGAAGGGTGACCGCATCGATGCCACCAGAGATGAGCGCATGAACCTGCTCAGTATTCTTAAACGATGCAGCAAGAATCTTAGAATTCAGTCCATGAGTCTCAAGCATCTGCATAAGGTCAAAAACCTGACCGATACCGTCGCCGTAGTTGCACATGCGGTTAACATAAGGAGCCAGGTAATCCGCGCCATTCATGGCCGCCAAAAATGCCTCGTCCGCAGAATAAATAGCGGTTGCAAGAACACCAAGACCCTCGGACTTGAGCTGTTTAATTGCTTTGTATCCGTTGCGGGTAACAGGAATCTTCACATAGGTATTCTCGGGACGAAGGCCGCATATATAACGAGCCTCTTCCAGCATCTTCTGATAGTCAGTTGAAACAACCTGCACAAAGAACTTTTGCTCAGGCAACAGGTACTCCACGAACTCCTTGATTACCTGTTCAGGTTGCTTACCACTTCTAGTGATGATTGCAGGATTGGTGGTAACTCCATCAATAGTCAAAAGCTCATCAAGTTGCTTAACTGCCTCAAGATCAGCTGTATCCAGAATAAACTCCATGCGTGACTCCCCTTCATCACTAGGGCATCTATGTGCTAAGAACTATTCTAGCCGTTGTACTTCTCGTCATAAGCTGGTATTTCGTCTTATCTCCAAACGGCGACGTATGTGAAGTGCTAATCGGAATCTGCAGCGTCTACCAGTGGAATCCTAATGGTAAACACAGAACCCTGAGGGTTGTTTTCAGAGACTGTAATGGAAGCTCCATGTCGCTTCAAGATAGTTTTAACCAGCGAAAGACCAATGCCTGCGCCACCAAACTCTCTGGATCGTGACTTATTCACCCTATAGAATGGCTCAAATACAAGTTCTCTTTGCTCTGGAGCTATGCCTACTCCTGTATCGGCAATAATAATCACGCCTTCTTGACCCCTGGTTTCGAGAGTAATGTTAACTAAACCTTCTTCATTGTTATAACGAATGGCATTTTCAACCAGGTTGTAAAGAGCTCGATATAACAGATTGGTATTTCCTTTAACGATAAAGGTCTGTGCCTCAGATTGTGTATCAGAATGTGCATCAATCTGCGTATTAACCTGCACGTTTACCATATTATTTTGAGCAACCGATTCAAGATCATCCACGACCGTTTTAATTACTGAATCAAGAGAAACGTCCTCAGTCTCTCCTAACTCAGATGTCTCCGCAAATTCCAAAAGGTCAGTGATGATAGAAGATAGGCGGTCAATGTATGTCTCCATCGTAGTTACAAGCTCGTCATATTCATGCTGTTCGCGTTTCTTTTTCTTAAAAACATCCAGCTTGGTTCTCAGTACGGTAATTGGCGTTCTGAGCTCGTGAGCTGCGCTAGCCGAGAAACGCCTCTGCATTGCAAATGCTTCATCTAGTTGCTCAGTCATCTGATTAAATGACTTAACCAGCTCTTGAATCTCTTCTCCACCGCCCTCAATTTCAATGGAATCAGACAATGTATTTGGGCTCATTTCTTTCATGTGAGCAGAGAGTTGTTGAACTGGCTTGGTATAGTGGCCTATTAAAAAATAAGCTACACAGCTTCCTGCAGCAATCACAACAAGCAAGATACCCAGCGCGTCAAACAAAATAGAGCGTTCAATAGCATCTACGTCTAAAACGATAGAAAGAGCTCCCTGATTGATGGCGTTGGCTGCAGCTAGTTCCAGCAGCTCAGAAGTCGAGCGATACACAAGCCAGGTCAAAACAACGCAACAGCACACCAATAAGCCCACCATAAGAAGAGTGAGTTGGGCACGTATCGAGCGCATTGGCTTTGAGATTATTTCACGTATCTTAGTCATCGCTGTCCCTCTTAAAGCAATAACCCTCTCCTACTTTGTTAGAAATTGGGTCATATCCAAGAGCTTCTCGTAACTTTTTTCGTACTGAAAATATGTGAACACGCACAGAATTGCTGAATAAGTCCACGTTGCTATCCCACGCATGAGTCATGAGCTCTTCACTGCTCACAACCGCTCCAGCATGTCGCATCAGATACTCTAGAATTGCAAGTTCTTTCTTGGTGAAATTGACCTGAGCATCTCCAACAAAAACTTGTCGAGCCGTAGTGTCAAACCGAAGTTCTCCCAACGTCAAAGACGCTTCTCCATGCGTATATTCGCGGCGCAGGAGTGTCCTCATACGGGCCTCGAGCTCACCAAACGCAAAGGGTTTTATAAGGTAGTCATCAGCACCCGCATCTAATCCAACAATGCGATCAGACACCGATGAACGCGCAGAAAGAATCAGCACCTTGGTCTCTGAGTGCTCCGCTCGTAGTGTACGCAGCAAATCAAGTCCATCGATACCAGGAAGGTTAAGGTCAAGTAGAATCAGGTCATATTGCTCAAGCTGAGCCATTTCAAGAGCCTGAGTGCCGTTGTCGACAAGATCAACATAATAACCGTCCAGCTCAAGCCCCTCTCCAATAGAGGCAAGAAGCTCCTTTTCATCTTCTACTACAAGGATTTTCAATTCTTCCCTTTCAAATGCAGCTTGATACTATTTGCAAGCATTAGAGTACGCCTGGACCAAGCTCAATTGACTCAGCCCAGGCGTACTTCATACAACACTTCAAATGCTAACCGATTGAACCCTACGGCGAGAAGTTCTTCTCGCCGTGTGCCGTGAGCGGTATGTAAGTTTCTATAACCTACTTTGACTGAGCAAGAGCCTGGTCAACGCGCTTTTGAAGCTCGCTGCCTTGAAGCTTGCTGGAGCCACCGGTAATTGGATCGCCCACAAGTCTACCGTTCTGGTCAATAACCATAGTAGTTGGGAACGCTGTTAGGCCTTCGATAACGTGACCGCCATCGCTGTGAGGATCAAGAGCGACGTTTCCGTAGGTAACGCCCTGCTTCTGGAGAATATTCACAGCCTCCTTCTTAGCGTCGTCCGTGTATGCGGCTTCGGCGTTAACACCCAAGACATTGACACCTTTGTCCTTATAGGTATCAGCAAGTTCTTGAAGCATTGGCATCTCCTGAATGCAGCCAGTACAGCCATTGAACCAGAAGGTCAGAACAGTGACCTTATTCTGTCCAAATACGGTGTTGTCATAGGTAGCGCCAGTAGTGATATCTGTTGCCTTAAAATCTGGGAAGGTATCTCCATCTTTGAGATGCAGTTTTGATGCTGCCTCAGGTGGAACTGCAGCAGAATTCTGCTGCTCGGCAGTTGGGGCGGTTGTTGTGCCTGTGTTGCCAGTACCACCAACGCTGCATCCAACAAGCGCAACTGCCATAAGCAGGCAAGCGACATACGTCAGGGATTTTTGTGACAAATTTTTTCATTTCATAGTCCTTTCTGTCTTTTCTACGTACGAAACGTAGCTATACACGTTTTATGACACTTACTTTATTGAGCTTGTCGCCTGTAGATCAGCCAAGTGCTTTGCTGTAGCAACCTTTTCCGACTGCTCAATTTTTCTTGTTGATTAACAGGAGCTTTGCATCAATCGCATGAACAGGACATACCTTTATGCACTCTCCGCAGCGAATGCACTCAAGAGCTGCGTTATTCTTCGTAATATCTACGTCCATCTTGCATGTACGCGCACACTTTCCGCAGCTTACACAAGTCTCCTTATCAACTCGATACTGCAAAATCGAGATGCGATTAAACAGAGAATAAAAAGCTCCAAGCGGACAAATCCATTTGCAGAAGGGGCGGTAAAACATGATGCTCAACAGCACAATGGTGCACAAAATGCTGAACTTCATCGTAAAGAGTTTGCCAAGAGCCGCCTTAATGCTGCTATCTGCCAGAGAAAGCGGAATTGCTCCTTCCAGAATTCCCTGTGGACAAACATACTTGCAGAAATAAGGCTCTCCCATCCCTACAGCGTTTTGAATCAAAGCTGGTAAAGCCCAAACGAGCACAATCAAAATAGCGTATTTCAAATAACGCAAAGCTTTTGAGCTTTTTAGTGCTGAATTTTTTAGGGAACGGGATCTTGTGAAGAAGATCTTGTACCCAGCCAAACGGGCATAGAAATCCGCAAACAAACCTGCCCAACAAAGTTCCGATAAGAATCAAAATACCCGTGATGTAATACGAGAAACTGAATTTAGATGACCCAACCACCGCCTGAAATGCTCCAATGGGGCAAGCTCCCGTGGCTGCTGGACAGGAATAGCAATTAAGTCCAGGGACACAGACTGACTTTTGCAGGACCGGTATAGATGGTTCCCTTAACAAAATTTGGCAGGTGAGGATTGGTCAAAAATGCTGCACATGCCTGTACGAATCCTCTTTTGGTGACGAATTTCCACACTTTCTTTCCAAGAGATTTAACTCCCGAGAGTACTTTCACTGCAGGTCACCTAGCCAATACCTACGCACTCAAGGCAGATTCGTACCGCTTTTCCCAAAACAGTCTGAACCTCTCCACGAGATGCGCCATAGACTACAAAACACACAGCCTAGCAACATAAATAAAATAGGTAGGATTCGTAGCCGACAGCTCCAGCCGCAAGCTTGCTTTGATTTCATAGATACTCCCTTCTCCTGCTATCTAGTACAACAGAAGAGGTGTTAAATCACTGTTAAGCTGATTTAAATTTTCCGGGAAGGGTTGCAAATAGCTGCTCGAATATCTTTTGAATTTCTATGAATGTCATGGCAGTACCAATGACTCTTAAATACATCTTGAATGTGGCTCAAGTGTGACCCAAAAAGTTACCATGAAATTTTTTTATATAAATATCCGAACTTATAAAATATGCAATCACATAAAACCGCAGGTATATAGCTTGCGAGAAAATCAGACCTTCTCGCCATCGACTCACGAGGCAAATTTCAAACATCCAAAACACATCTAAGTCGGATATTCTGCCAAAAAGACGTATACATGACGCTGAAAAATACCTAAAACATGCAGAATATCGTCATTTGGTGTGTAGTATGCACGCAATTAAGCAGAATATCCGACATAGGTGTGTTCCTTAGAGACAGAATTTATCGATAGTTAAATTTCTTATATAAGTCTATTCATGCTTAAGCATATTAGATGAAGTTTATGCATAAAAAATGTATATCGAGCATTGAGGCTCTCTAATTGTCAGACAGTGAGTCCTAGTTGTCCGGTTATCTTGATTAAAAGCTTGCCAATTCTTCAGCGAGGCCTACCAAGACTGCACTATTTTGTACGCCAGTCTAAAAGCCGACATTAACACGCTACAAAAAAGCTGGTAATCCGAAAGGATTACCAGCTCAAGGTCAGCATGTTTCTCGCCACATGAGAAAGTCACGTGAGCAGCGCTTGCGCCCGGAGGCCGCGCGGACCTGCGCTCGCCGCGACGCCGCGCTCGTTGCGCTCTTAGTGGGTTGCATCCTCGAAGAACTCCCATGCCTGAGCGTCGGTTGCGCCCTCGTGGACGATCATACGGACAGCCTCAGCCATCTGTAGAGGATGTGTGCTCTGGAAGATATTACGGCCCATGTCAACGCCGCGTGCACCCTTGCGAATAACGTCGTATGCAAGGTGCAGAGCGTCGCGCTCAGCAAGCTTCTTACCACCAGCAACAACAATTGGAACTGGGCAAGCTGCAACAACTTCCTCGAAGTCCTCGCAGTCGTAAGTCTTAACAATCTGGCAGCCCATCTCAGCGATGATACGGGTTGCAAGCTTGAAGAAGCGACCAGTGCGCTCCATGTCCTTACCAACTGCGCAAACGCCAAGAGTAGGAATGCTATAGCGGAAGCCAGCGTTAATGACCTGGCTGAGGTTATCGATGCTGGAGAGCTGTCCATCAGCGCCAATGAAGGTCTGAACAGCCATGCAGTCTGCATTCATACGAATTGCGTCCTCAATATCAACAGCAACAACCTCGTGAGAGAGATCGGACTGCAGCATAGAAGAACCAGAAGAAACGCGAAGAGCGATACCCTTAGAAACCTCAGGAGAAACACAGGTCCTGATTGCGCCACGGGTACCCATGAAGCAGTCAACATAAGGAGCAAGCTGTGGAAGCAGCAGGTCAAGACGCTCGAGACCAGCGGTTGAACCCATGAAGTAACCGTGGTCAAATGCGAACATTACAGTGTTGCCGCTCTTTGGATCAAAGATGTTGGAGAGGTGCTTCTGCATACCCCAGTCGAGGTTGTTTGCACCCTTTACATAAAATCCCTGATTGTTAGCAAAGGAGTGTCTACGTGATAATCCTTAGCTACTTTCAATCCGTCCAGATCTGCCATGAAAATCCTTTCAATAAAACCTTAAAGCTCGCAGGGGGGAAGTGTGGTTCTTCGGCGGCTCCCCCTAGAAGAACCACCCCGAGAGGACCACCCTCCTCTACGGCTGAATTACCTCATAAGCTGGCGAGAAGATCGTTCTTCTCGCCAGCCGTGAACTTACGCCTTGATTAGAAGGAGTAGTTGTTCATGTTGTCCTTGGTGAAGACAAGGCGCTCAGGAAGCAGGACAACGCCGTTGTTCTTCTCGGCAGTCTTTGCACCCTCGGCGATGGAGTCGTTAGGCTCAACCTTGACATCGCCGATGCTTGGGATGGAGATGGTGTCGCCAACCTTGACCTCGTTACCAGCTGCGAGGAATGCTGCAACGTAGCAGCCCATAGCGCCCTGAACTGCGCAGTCCCAGAGGCCCCAGTTGTAGATGGTGCCGTGCTCGCAGTAGGACTTGATGGACTGTGGAGAAGCAAAACCGGTGATGGTGATCTTCTTCTCGTCGTAGCCCTTGTTCTCTGCAGCCTGGAGCTGACCAGGAAGAGCGGTGGAGTCGTTGCAGATGATCAGGTCAATCTCTGGGTAAGCGTCGAGGATTGCCTCACCAATGGTAATTGCCTGCTCTGCGTCCTGGTTGGAGTAGTAGTTCTCGTGGACGTTCTTCCACTTAGGATACTTCTCCTTGATAATCTTCTGTGCAGCTACCTGCCAGGAGTTCTGGTCGGTAACGGTTGCCTGGGAGTAGTGCCAGACATAGGTAATCTCGTCCTTCTCTGGGTCCTTGCCGCGCTCCTTGAGGCCAGCAACGCCCATATCAACAAGCATCTGACCAAGGATCTCTGGGGTACCCTGAGAAACCATGAGGGTACGATCCTCTGGGTTAGCGTCTGAGTCCCAAGTGGTAACTACGATACCAGAAGCAGTTGCCTTCTTCAGTGCGTCGGAAACGCCCTTTGCGTCAACGGTGGAGATGCTGATTGCGTCTACGCCGTTAGCAACTGCCTGGTTGATGACGGAAACCTGAGCGGAAACGGATGCGGTTGCGTCGCCGATGTAGTCAACGGTGAAGCCCCACCCTTGGACTTGTCCTGTGCGCCCTTGTTTGCGGACTCGAAGAATGCGTTGCCGGTGACCTTAGGAATAAATGCTACGGTCTTACCCTTGACGTCTCCGCCACCCTCGGACTTCTTGGTCTCTTCCTTCTTCTCGCCACCACCACTGCAGCCTGCCAGAGCGAGGCCAGCGCTAACTGCGGTGATACCAGCGGCACCAATAAAACCACGACGAGTAATCTCTTGCATAGGTAACCTCCCTTGTCTGTGCCTAAGGCACAATTTCCCCAAAGCTTATGCCTTTGTTTTTACTGCTGCTAGAAAGCAGCGATTTCAAAAAAACGTACCAATATTTGTTCCGCTTGCCGCCGATCGAGCAACGATGACAACAACCAGCAGGACACCAACAGGAATATCCAGGTACTGTGGGCTTACCTTGAAGCACAGTGGCAAGCCAAAGCGCAAAAATGCAATAACAAACGAAGCAAGTGCGGTACCAACGATGGAGCCCTTACCACCAGTGGAAAGCGTGCCGCCCAAAACAACTGCGGTAATGATGTCCATGGTAAGGTCGGCGCCAAGATCGGACTTAGCGGTACCCAGGTAAGCGGTCAGAACAACACCTGCAATAACAGCGGAAACTGCGGTGAGCATGTAGGTGGACATGATGACTGCTCGGCTGTTAATGCCAGAGAACTCAGCTGCGCTCTGGTTAACGCCAACCAGGGTAATGCGGCGACCATACTTGGTCTTGTGCAGCAGAATAAACGCAATGACCAGCATCAAGATGTAGATAAGCAGCTGGAATGGGATGACGCCAAAGAGCTGGAAGTTAGATACAAACTTGAAGTCCTCGGGAAGCCACCAATTCCCTGATAGCTCTCGGTCTTGGAGAGCGTGGAGATGAGCAGCGCCAGGCCGGAGTACAGGAAGCTACCGCCCAGGGTAACAACCATTGCTTGCACTCGGCAGTACGCAATCAAGAAGCCGGAAAGCGCACCACAAGCAACAACCAGGACAAAGGCAACGCCCACGGCGCCCCAGATAGGAAGACCAAAGTCCTGCCAGCCAACGCCAATGGTGATGGACGTCAGACCAACCAGAGACGCAACCTGGATGTCGATGCCGCCGGTAACCATAACAAGCGTTACAAAGAGCGAGATCATAAAGACTGGCAGGTTATCGTTAATGCTGGTAAACAGCAGTGCTGGACGTAAGAACTTGCCGTTTGCAGCACCAAAAATCACAAACTCAAGCACAAGCAGGCCAATAAGAATCATGTTCCAGCTTGTCTGGCCCTTGGACAAAAAAATCCCTTAAGTGTCTTCATCATTAGCGAACACCACCCTTCTTACCTGAAGGGCTCAAAGCTGCCTCACCAAAGTCTGCAATCTGCTCTGCAAGTACCTCGGAAGTTGCCTTTGGAGAAACACGTGCGTTCAGACGAGCGTGCCTGTTCTGAACAATGGAGCGATGCTGAAGCAGGGCGTCCACAACAACAATGACAATCAGAATAACGCCGGTAATTGCGTTGTCGTAATTTGACGAGAAGCCCATGAAGACCAACAGGTAGCTGATGGATGCCATGATGACGGAACCGACAGCTGCACCAAGGACGGAGCCAACGCCACCAAGCAGACTAACGCCACCAAGAACGCAGGCTGCAATAGCCTTCATCTCGTAGCCGTTACCGCTCATTGGGGTAACAAAGCCAATACGGCTGCAGAAGATAATGCCGCCGATAGCTGCCATAACGCCGCAGATGACGTATGCCAGAATCTTGGTCTGAAGAGCTGGAATACCAACCAGGGTTGCACCGTTAGCGTTATCGCCAACTGCTGCAAACCAGCGACCACGACGGGTCTGGGTTAGTGCAAAGTGAATCAGAATAACCAGTGCGATAACTGCGCAGTAGTAAACCGTGAAATCGCCAATACCAGTTACTGCCGAGAAGTCCTTGAACTCCTTAGGAAGGTTCTCAACCCACTGGCCGTTGGTGTACACGTAAACAATACCGCGCAGAACACCGTTGGTACCCAGGGTAAAGATGAGCGATGGAGCCTTCATAACGGCAACGCCCCAGGCGTTGACTAGGCCAATTGCTACACCAATAAGAATACCTACCAGGCAAGCAACGGGAAGTGGAGTTCCATCTCTCAGCATGCTGCCAACTACCACAGCAACAAGACCCAGGTTAGAACCAACAGAAACGTCAATCTCACCAATGAACAGGGTGAAGGCCACACCAACAGCGACCAATGTGTAGACAACGGACGTGTTAAAGCAGGCAGCAATTGTTGCTGGCGTCAAGAATGCAGGATTCATTGCACCAACAATAATAAAGAGAGCAATCAGAAATGCGAGGCTGCTCAGTCCCTAGCCTTGAGAAGGCGCTTTACAAGATCCATACGTCACCTCCTACAATCCAAATGCAGCGGACATGAGGTTGTCCTGCGTAATTTCTTCTTTTTTGAACTCGTGATTAATGCGTCCCTGGTACATGGTGAACGCACGGTCAGCAAGCTCAATAATCTCTTCCATATCAGAAGAAATCAGAAGAATAGAAACGCCTTGCTTACGAAGCTCCTGCAAAACGGCGTACACATCACCACGAGCAGCAGCGTCAATACCACGAGTTGGCTCGTCCAAAATAACAACCTTTGGAGCAACCGAGAATGCACGGCCAATAACAATCTTCTGCTGGTTACCACCAGAGAGGCCGCCTACCTCCTGATCAAGGCCAGTGACCTTGGTGCGGAAGTTATCAACGTAGTTCTGAGAAACCCTATCTTCTTCTTTGCGGTTAAGCAGCAACTTACCAAGAGAAGAGTTAGCAAGCAGAGAGCTTGTGGTGTTCTCGGCAACGTCACGAATTCTAAACAGACCGTCGTTGAAGCGGTCTTCTGGAACATAGCTCAGACCTGCAGCAATAACGTCTTTGGTGGACTTACCAGTAATGTCTTTGCTGTCAACAAATACCTTGCCGCCCAACACCTTATCCATACCGTAAATGGTGGTAGCCATCTCTGATCTACCAGCACCAACGATACCTGCAAGACCAACAATCTCGCCTGGATAAATGTTGAGGTTTACGTCAGCAAAACCATAACCCGTGAACTCAGCAAGCTCAAAGATAGGTTCTGCGTCGTAATCAATGTTTGCGCTCTCGGCAATCTCTTTCTTAATCTCAGCTGCGTCTGGTGGAAGAAGTCCACGCACAAGATCTTCTCGCGTAAAGTCCTCTACCTTGCCGCGCATAGCCATAACGCCGTCGCGCAGAATACCGATGCTGGTAGAAATCTCAAAGACCTCTGCCAGGCGGTGTGTGATGTAGATAATGCCAATGTTCTTCTGCTTGAGCTCCTGGACCACCTTGAACAGGCTCTGTACCTCGTCAAAGGTAAGTGCGGAAGTTGGCTCGTCTAGAATAAGAATCTCGGAGTGGCGCATAAGACCACGGAGAATCTCAACCATGCCCTGCTCAGCAATAGAAAGTGTCATTGCTTTGCGGTCTAGGTCAAGCTCCCAGCCAATCTCTTTCATAGTGTCTTCGAGCATCTTGTTAAGCTCAGCTTTTGGAGCCTCAAAACCAATGGTGATATTCTCTCTAACGGTCATGTTAGGGAACAGCATTGGCTCCTGAGGAACCATATAAATACTGTGTGCAAGTGCGGCCTTAGGATTGGAGATATCAACCTTTTGACGATCGATAGAAATTTCTCCCTCATCAGCGGAGTAAATACCCATGATGATCTTCATGAGGGTAGATTTACCGGAACCGTTGCCACCAATAAGAGAAATAACCTCTCCTGGCGCCAAATCTAAGTTAATGCCTTTTAATACCTCGTTGGAACCAAATGACTTCTTGATTCCGCGGACGGAAAGAAGTGTGTCGCACTGCTCGCACACGTCTTTTCCTTCAGGCGACTTTGGGTCAGTGGCATCGATATCGATGTCAAAAGTTTCACCCATAGTACCTCCTACCAAAAATAACAAACGGCCGTACAAAATCTCACACTTTGAAGATATCTATAAATAGGCATTCTTCAAAGCACCGTCACGGCAAACGGTATTATTACTACCGTGAGTGGTATTTTTGATTGTATCATGAACAATAGTCCGCAATACCTCTATACGCAATTATGGTATTTGTAGTATATCTTCCTGTTAATAGGGAGAATAATTACTATAATGAAGTCTAGTATGTTAGATACAAATGTTTTATCATTAAACAAAAGTATCAACAGGAGGATGCATGGACGAACAAACTTATGCACTAGCTACTAAGGCTGCATGGTATTACTACATGGAAGATAACACCCAGGCTCAGATTGCTGAGGTCATGGGCGTTTCTCGTGCAAAAGTTATCCGTCTACTTGAAGAGGCTCGCGCGCAGGGCATTGTTCAGTTCAGCTTCAGAAAGAATGATAGCCAGCGCGTTTCCGCAGAACAGCTCCTTATTGACCGGTTTGGCCTCAAGGACGCTTTTGTGGTCCCAACTCCCCTAGACAGCTCTGCCATTAATCAATCCATTGCCCAGGGCGCAGCTCACTACGTCTCCGATCACCTACGTGAGGACGGCTACCTCAACATTGGCTACGGCGACACCGTCAGCCGTATGCTGGGATTTCTTGCCAAGAACCGCGAGGAATCACTTAACGTTGTAAGCCTTACGGGCGGCGTAAGCTACTACCTGCCATCCGTTGGCACCACCGCCTACTCCATGCACCTGTTCTGACACCGTCTCCACTTGTTGTGTCTTCTCGCCAAGTGCGCGATGCACTTCTTGACGAGAAAAGCCTGCAAGACGTGTCCACTATGACGGAATATGCAGACATGAGTGTGGTCGGCATCGGCGCCGCAGTTGAGGGCGCCACCGTTTTGCGCAACGGCATCCTTAACGAGGGCGAGCTGACCGTGCTTAAGATGCAGGGGGCCGTCGGTGACGTCCTCAATCACTTTATGGATAAAGACGGCACCCTTATTAAGACAGAAATTGAAGATCGCGTCATTAGCACCGATCTGGACAAGCTTCGCCAGCTTAAGAACGTTGTTGGCGTTGCTGGTGGTAAAGATAAAGTTACGGCAATTAAAGCAGTACTTAACGGCGGCTATCTAAACGTGCTCATCACGGATTCAGACACCGCTGCTGAGCTGCTTCTTTCGTAAACAAGGAGGATCTGATGAGAAAGTATCTTCTTGCACTAGACGCGGGAACAGGAAGTATTCGCGCCGTTCTCTTTAGTGTTGACGGTGAACAGGTTGGAGTTGCTCAGCGCGAGTGGGAGCACCATGAGGACCCTCGTTGGCCTGGCAGCATGGACTTTGATTGGGTTGCTGACTGGCAGCTTGCTCTGGACTGCATCAAAGAGGTTCTGACAAAGACCTCTATTGATCCTAAAGAAATCGCTGGTATTTCCACCACCTGCATGCGCGAGGGCATCCTTCTGTATGACCAAGACGGCAACGAGATTTGGGCATGCGCTAACGTTGACGCCCGAAGCGTTGATGAGGTCAAGCAGCTCATTGATATGGACCCAGAGCTTGAGAAGAAGATTTACCAGAAGAGTGGTCAAACCTATGCACTAGGTGCTCTGCCTCGTCTTCTTTGGGTTAAGAACAAGATGCCAGAGATCTACAACAAGGCAGCCAAGATTGGCATGTTCAACGACTGGCTTGCTTACAAGCTCACCGGTATTCTGGCGGTTGAGCCATCAAACGGCAGCACCACCGGCATCATGAGCTTGGAAGAACGCGCCTGGGATCCGGAGATTGCAAAGGAGTGCGGTCTTCGTGATGATCTCTTTGGCCAGGTTATCGAGTGCGGAGAAGTTCTTGGCACTGTAACTGCAGACGCCGCAGCAGAGACCGGCCTTGCCGAAGGTACACCTGTTGTTGTCGGCGGCGGTGATTGCCAGCTGGGCATGATTGGCGTTGGCGCTTGCGAGCCTGGCCAGGCTGGCGTTTTTGGTGGTAGCTTCTGGCAGTACGAGTTCAACACCGATAAGAGCACTCCAGACCCAGATTATCGCGTCCGTGTAAACTGCCACGCTATTCCACAGATTTGGCAGTACGAAGCTCTGGCATTCAAGCCTGGTCTGGTTATGCGTTGGTATCGTGACGGCTTCTGCCAGGCAGAAAAGGCCGAAGCAAAAGAGCGCGGCATTGATGACGTGTATGAGGTCATGAATGAGCGCGCTGCAGAGATTCCTGCTGGTAGCCACGGTATGCTTTGCTGCTTCAGTGACGTTATGAACTACATCCACTGGATCCACGCAAGCCCAACGTTCACCAACTTTGAGCTTGATCCAGAGCGTTTCAATAAGTACACCTTCTATCGCGCAATTTTGGAGAACACCGCCCTTCTCGTCCGCGGCCATATTGAACTGGTCAAAGAAGCTACGGGCAATGAGCCAAGCGAGCTCATCTTTGCAGGTGGCGCCTCCAAGTGTTCTCTGTGGGCACAGATTGTTGCCGATGTTACTGGCAAGAACGTCCGCATCCCAGAGGTCAAAGAGGCAACTGCTCTAGGCGCCGCTGTCCTTGCAGGCTACGGTGTAGGCATCTACCCAAGTATCGCTGAGGGCGCAAAGCGCGTTGTTAAATGGGATAAGACATTCTCCCCTAACCCAGACAACAAAGCTGTTTACGACCAGCTCTATGTCCAGTGGAAGGATGTTTACAAGAGTCAGCTTGAGCTTGCAGAAGAGGGCAAGGTCAAGAGCATGTGGAGAGCACCTGGTCTGTAAACGCCGAGACTCCGCTGCGCCACGGATACGCATAGCGCACAAGAAACGTTTGGTCGCATCAAAAGTTGCCCCTGAAAGGAAAGCAAGATGTTTATTGTCAACGAGAACGATTTTGAGTACAGGTGCGGAGATCACGGCCCTAAGTACCTGATGAAGGGTCCTCGCATGAACTATGCCATGGTCCAGTTCCAGCCAGGCCAGGATTTTCAGGCCCACTACCACAATATCATGGAGGAGAACTTCCACATCCTCCAGGGTAAGATTGACATTGTGGTTGACGGCGAGGTCCACACCCTCTCGGCTGGCGACTTCATCCACATTGAGCCCGGCGAGGTCCACTACGTCAACAACCCTTATGACGAGCCCATCGTTATGGTCTCAACCCTTGCTCCTTTCCAGGAGGTCGACAAGGTTGAGGTGGAGAACCCTACCTACTAAGATCAATATCTGGCGAGAAGATCGTTCAAGCGTGACTTTCTTCTCGCCAGAACAAACGCGAAGAGGGCTGCCTGGCGGCGGCCCTCTTTTTTTTATCGGTTGTCTGACGGTGACGACTAACTTACTGCAGACTAAATGTCTGAGCTGCAAGCTTATCCTTGCCAAAGAGCGGATACACCTCTACTTCAACATCGGACGAGCTAATAAGCTTGTATGCTTGTTCAACATCAAGGCTTGTGCCAGTCTTAATCTTTGTCATGGTGCTTTCCCAATTAACATCACCGCTAGTTACAACTGCGACTTCAAGTTGCTGTCCATCCTGGTACGCTTCGACACGCACCGAACTCATAAATGCAGCTGTCTCATCAGAGTTGTTTGTAAAACTGAACGTGATCTTTGCTGCTGGGTCACCGTTGTAATCAGCGATTTGTGTGAGAGTACCAATGGTCACCTCATACTTTTTCTGGCTGCTTCTCCTCTGACTTCTTTGGCTCTTCCTTCTGCACATCAGAAGTAGATGTGGATGTCGTGCCGCTGTTTCCGCAACCCGCCAAACCAAGAGCGAACAAACTAGAAGCACCTGCATAAATGAACTCGCGACGTGTTAAAGACATAATTCCTCCTATGTTTGATGTGTCTTTTGCCTGTTAAACGCCTTTTTGAACAAGAACACTTACTACAGTGCAGATAGTAGTCGTCGGCTTACAGTCATGTGTCCATCATATTGGACAGTTGGCCTGGTTGTGGAGCGCCTTGTAGATTTTTCAGTGTCGATTGATCCAAAACCCGGGTAATTATGTGTCCACCCGTTCCAAAAGTAGGGTAATTATGTGCCGAAAGGCACATAATTAGGTGGGTTTTGGATCAAAATCGGGTTTCTCGACACATAATTAGTTCACTTTTGGATTAATCGAACTCCAAAAATCTACACGCAATAGTCTCGCGCACATAATTACGTGGGTTTCGGATCGGATACGCCCACAAAAAATGCCACCGGAAGTCTAGCGGCATTTTCAGTTCATATGGGAAAGAAAGAAACACAAGGTTTAGCCGGTCGTTGAAACCGGCTGGGTATTTGCCAAACTTACTTGTTGGACTGCTTAATCATCCAAATGGTCTTGGAGAGAAGAGCAATGTGCTCGTCCATTGCTGCGGAAACAAGGAAATTCTCCTCAGCGTCTGCATCTTTCTTGATCTCTGTTGCGAGTGCACGAATTGCCTCGTAGTCAGCAAGAATGGCCTGGTAAATCTCCTGGGGATTCTTGAATCCCTCTGCTGCCTCGGAAAGAGTTGCGTTCTTGAGGAAGGAATCCATGGAGCCCAGTGGAGAGCCGTCGTTCATCAGAATGAGCTCGGCAACCTCGTCAAGCTGGTCATACATTGCACCGTAAACCCTCGTCGAGGTCAGTGTGGACGTTATAGAATGAAGGGCCGCTGACGTACCAATGGAAGTTGTGAATCTTGTGGGCCTCAACAGCGTAGTTGGCGAGAAGGACGTTGAGTTTGTCGTTTAGCATGGTTAAAACCTTTCTAGCTGATTCCTATTAAATAGGAATGATTACTATTTAATACCTATATTCCCCTCTTTGGATGGGATATACAAACTTTCTAAAATTTTTGAGATGCAATGTTTGAAGTCGCAACCCCACAGTAACCTGCATGATTTTGCTATTGCAGTCGACCTTCACCCAACTTTTTGACAAAACGGTTAAATCACACGGGTTTCTCGCCAAAGGATTGTGGAAAGAAGGCAAAATCAGCGCAATCAAATGTTGAGCGCTCTCTTGCAAGGAGACCACATGTCCAAGATTCCCGAGGGCTACCGTTCAAGTCTTTCGCTCTACGACACGCAGAAGGCCATTGAGCAGGTTAAAAACGTGTTTCTGACCAAGCTGTGTGCCGCGCTGAAGTTGTCGCGCGTCACCGCTCCGCTGATTGTTGACCCGCTTACCGGCATGAACGACAACCTTAATGGTGTTGAGCATCCGGTTGCCTTTGACCTGCCAAACGTTGGCAAGAACGCCGAGGTAGTTCAGTCGCTCGCAAAGTGGAAGCGCTATGCGCTCTGGCGCTATAACTTTGCCGTCGGTCGTGGTCTGGTCTGCGATATGAACGCTATCCGCCGCGACGAACAGCCCGATAACATGCACTCCATTTACGTGGACCAGTGGGACTGGGAGCGCATTATCACGCAGGGCGAACGCAACACTGATACGCTGGAAGACGCCGTCTGTCGCATTGTCGAGGCAATCTGCGGAACCCTTGACGAGCTTAAATGGCACTATCCTCAGCTCAATACGCAGCTCAGCCGTGACGTTGCCTTTGTGACCTCGCAGGAGCTTGAGGACCTCTACCCTACTCAGACGCCTAAACAGCGAGAAGATCTGTTTGTTCGCGAGCATCCAACTACGTTTATCGTGGGCATTGGCAGTGCTTTGAACTCCGGCCAGCCTCACGACTTTAGATCTCCCGACTACGATGACTGGTCGCTCAACGGTGACCTGCTGTTCTGGGATGAGACCTTGGACTGTGCGTTAGAAATCAGTAGCATGGGCGTTCGCGTTGACGCTGAGGCGCTTAAGTCGCAGCTGGCAATCACTGGATGCGAAGACCGCCTCGAACTGCCATTCCACAAGATGCTCATTGATGGCGAGCTGCCCTTTACCATTGGTGGCGGTATCGGCCAAAGCCGTCTCTGTATGCTGCTATTAGAAAAAGCGCACGTCGGAGAGGTGCAGGCATCTATCTGGGACAAGCAGACCGAAGAAATCTGTGCAGAAGCAGGCGTTTCTCTGCTCTAAACCTAACTCAAAGCGTACAGCCTAGAGCGCGTGGCGTTTGATTGTTTACGCAGGCATTTAGCGTGAACAAATAGAATGTTGTTCAATAAGTTGCGCCCTGCTTCCAAAAAATTTTGGTGTTTCTCCTGTTAGCGCTACAATAGAAGTTCAGTTTAACCAATAGCCACTGAGCACTACTGGCGATTTAAGGAGCGACTCTATGAATTGCCCCAACTGCGGAGCTGAAATTGGCAAGCACGCAAAGTTCTGTTCCAACTGCGGACAGAAGCTTTCTGACGTCGTGAACGTCGAGGACTCTCCTGAAAATACTCCAATTGAAGCTAACGTCTCCGCTGAAGACGCTGCTCCCGAAGAAGGCGCTTCGTCAACCGAGGTCGCAACCTCTGTTGAAGGCGCGGCAAACAACCTTGATGAAACTGTCATCGCAGACTCATCTACAGATGATGCAACTGCAGCAGAAACATCACTCTTGGAAGTCCAAGATGACGACACCTACATTACCGCAGATGAAGCTCCTACCACAATTGCTGGTGCTGATCCCGCTGTTGCGACTGAGGAGGAGCCCACAACCTTCATAAATGATCCTGATCGCATCAACGTTTTTGACTCAGAAGACATCGATTCAACTGCTATTTCTCACTTTGATCCATCGCAGTTCACCGTTGTTTCAAGCGGACCTAGTTCCGTTGAGCGTAAACAGACTGAAGATGGCTCTGATTCTCTGCGTAAGGTGGCATTTGGTCTGCTTGCAGCCGTTTTGGTTGTAGGTGTTTTGGTTATGGCCTGGATTATCCAGTCGCATCAAGACAATGCTGCCCAGCGCAGCGCCGTTCAGCAGCGCATTGCAACCTATCAGGAGCAGATTGAGAGCGTTGGCGTTGATCCTCGCAGTGACAGCAGTCGTGTTGAACTTCTTAACCAGTACGAGAAACTCAATGAAATTGAAGAGCAGATTCAGACTGATCAGAAGAACGGACAGTTCCATATGCCTAACGGCAGTGATGATACAGGAATCAACGTTCTGAATAGCTCAATCTCTGATCGACAGAAGAGCATTCGCGACTGGTTTGAGGCCGACTACAAGCGCAGACTAACCGCAAACAGCTTCAACGACACAGATACCGCAAATACTATGGATCAAAAAGTCTGTATCAAATAAGCTTGTTGAGCTACAGGCTCTTCTCGGAGATATTGAGCACGAGAAGGTTATCTGGGGCGACGATACAGGCAACAATTCAGCCTATGATTCATACCACTCTCGCGTATCTGACCAGATAAAGAAGGGTGAAACTCTTAAATCTGGCGTGGCTGAGAGGACCAAAAAAGAGCAAGAACAAAAAGAGAAGGATAAGAAGTCCGAGGAAGACCGCAAGAAAGCTCAAAAATGGGTTGGCACCTATAGCGGTACCGGCACCGATGGCAAGCCTATGGAGGTTGTCATTCAGAAGGACGGCACGGTCATTTGGCGCACTGGTGGTCAGCCAGAGGTTCGTGGCACCTGGACCGGTGACGAGTCAAAGCTTGAACTTGACTTCAACGGCCAGGTCAGTGGCAGAAGCGAGCCGTTCACCCTCTCTTCCACCAACGGTGGAAGAACCGTAACCATCAGCTCTCAGAGCAGTACTTGGAATACCGACACACTTTCTCGGAAGTAATGCTGACTAGAAAACCGCCCGTCACAAGACACAAATATGGCGAGAAGACCGATTGATCTTCTCGCCTTTTGTGTAAATGAATGAGCTTGCGTAACGCAACACATGGCGTAACACAGCTTAGTTGCCGCTCGACGACTACTCGCCCAAGACGACGTGCCTGAACTCGCCATTCTCGTAGATGCCACAACTGTGCGTGCCATCTTTTGGAATGCCTACGGAGCCTGGATTGAATACGGTTACCTCAGGGTGATCGTAGCTCTTCTCATTAAACTTTCTATGCGTATGGCCATAAACAAATGCATCAAGGCTGGGCATCTGAGGCCATTTATCAACGCTGTTGTGAACACCAGGTCCAAACATGTGACCATGCGTGAAGAAAATGGTGAACTGCTTGCCTGTCTCAGAGTTCTTATCAAACAAAATGTTGTAATCAGCCATGCAAGGAAAATTGAGAACTGACTGGTCAACCTCAGACTCACAATTTCCACGAACGGCAATTACCTTGTCTGAAATGCTATTGAGCATCTCAATGACACGCTTTGGATCATAGTCAGCAGGAATATCATTGCGGGGTCCGTGATAGAGCAAATCGCCAAGAAGCAGAACATACTTTGGCTGTTCCTCCTCGATGACCTGCATCAATTTGACAATAATCGGCAGCGCCGTGAATATCTGAAGCAATTACAACCTTCATCTACGTATCCTCTCTATACGTGTTTCTACACGTAGCTTCATGCGCGTGTATCAATCAATTATTTTATTGTATCGGTGGCGTTTAACCTGTTGCGAGTAATACCAATTCGGTCACCGTGTAAATGCCTGCTTAGAACCTACCAGTCATCCTTGCGTCAGGATCAGCCTTGGCAACACGCTGGCGAAGCTCTGCAATAGCCGAAGGTATCTCGTCTGTGTTGTATGGCGTCATCTGATACACCCAGTTAATCCAGTTGCGATACAGCAAGTTTGCGTGCGCACGCCAGGTAAACAATGGCTGCTTTTCTGGATCATTATCAGGGAAGTAGTTCTCTGGTAGACGAATAGGCAGACCCTTGTGGAAGTCGCGCCAATACTCCTCTGCAAGCGTATCGCGGTCATATTCAAAATGACCGGTTACAAAAATCTCGTGAAAGTCTCTGGTGGCGAGAAGTGCAGGACCGCTGGTAAATCCCTCAGAAAGTACCGCAAGCTCAGGATGATTTACCAGAGATGAGGTCTCTATGGCAGCGTGACGAGAATGCGGCATGTAATGTACCTCGTCAAATCCATTGGTGAGGAAGCAATACTCATCGCATAAACGCTGCGGGAAAATACCAAATAGTTTAGCGCCCAGCATCTTCTTAGGAATATCGTGTAGGTAATACAGACCAGCTAATGCGCCCCAACACAGGTACATAGTAGAAAAGACGTGCTCCTGAGACCAGTCAACAATGCGACAAAATTCATCCCAGTAGTCAACATCCTCGTATTTGAGGTCCTCAATAGGAGCGCCGGTAACAATCAGACCGTCATAATTTATCTTTAAAGTCATCAAAAGTTGAATAAAACGTTACCAGGTGGTCAGCGGCAGTGTTTTTAGATTCGTGCGAAGAGATGCGCATAAAGTCACACGTAACCTGAATAGGAGACTTTGAAATCAGACGGAGAATCTGCGTTTCAGTCTGAATTTTCTTGGGCATTAAATTCAAAATTGCCAGGCGAAGTGGACGAATCTCCTGACGCTCTGCAACTTCTTCTTCAAGAGCAAAAATGCGCTCTTCATGCAGCGTTTTCTTAGCTGGTAAACCATCTGGAATATTAATAGGCATGGTAACTTCCTTTGGCTAATCGTTGCACATAAGTATACTTGTTTATATGGAAATAACTTTTGCCGAGCTCGGGCTAAACGAGCAAATTCTTGCAGGCGTAGCAACGCTTGGGTTCAACACACCTACTCCCGTGCAAACCGCGGCAATCCCCGCTGTCCTTGCGGGCAAGGATGTTGTTGCGTCTGCACAAACGGGAACAGGTAAAACTGCAGCGTTTATGTTACCTACGCTGCAGCGCATTGCTGGCGAGAAACGCGGTGAGGCCGAGAAGTCCGATGCAGCCGCCGGGCGCGGCGCCAAACGCAACGCCAAACGAAACGCATATCCCCGAGCGCTCATCATCACGCCAACGCGAGAGCTGGCTGCTCAAATTGATGCTGTTGCCAAGAGCGTTTGCGCGTCCACTGGTCAGCAGGCCGTCATTGTTACCGGTGGCGCTCGCTACAAACACCAGATAACCGCGTTGCAAAAAGGTTGCGATGTGCTGGTGGCAACACCTGGCCGCCTGATAGATCTTCTCGACAAGAAGCATACAAGCCTTGAGAACATCCAGGTACTGGTGCTCGACGAAGCAGATCGCATGCTTGACATGGGATTTTGGCCAAGCGTTCACCGCATTATGGAGCAGCTACCCAAGGCGCACCAAACGCTGCTTTTCTCGGCAACGCTCCCTGCGTCAATTACATCGACCATAGATGCGCTGCTTAAAGATCCAGAGCGCATTGAGATTGCAAGAACTGGACAAACTGCAGCAACAATCGAGCAACATTTGTGTTCAGTCACCCAGGGACAAAAACCACAGCTCCTGAAAGCACTTATTGACTCGTTTGATCCTGCGCCAGAACGCGTTTTGGTGTTCTGCAGGACAAAGTCACGCGTTGACAGTATTTACAAAAACCTCAAAGCCGCAGGTCTCAAGGTTGATGTTATGCACGCCGATCGTCCACAGAAGGCTCGTGCGAAAGCACTTGAACGTTTCCGCAGCGGCGCCATTCAGGTTCTTGTTGCAACCGATGTTATGAGCCGCGGCATTGATATCCAGGACATTGATGCGGTCATTAACTTTGACGTGCCGCTTGATCCTGAGGATTATGTTCACCGCATTGGCCGAACAGGCCGTGCAGGAGCCGCAGGTCAGGCGTTCACTTTTATGGGACCAGATGAGGTCACGCCGCTCAGAGAAATTGAGTATTTCACAAAAGCGCTCATTCCCTCATGGGATTTACCTGGTTTTTTTCTTATGATGTGGGGCGCATTATGCTTCAGGATTCCCGTTCTACCACCAAGACCACGCGTTCGATGTTCTCGGGCTCAAGGTCAAGAGGCAAAGGATTTGGATTTGGCGGCAGATATGGCCGACATACGTAATCTATAATCAGACGCAGTTGGCTAATACAGTAAAGGAATAAAACATGGGTCCTTTTAATGGCGTTGGTGTAATTTTTGCTCTTGGAGCAGCAGCTCTTCATGTGGTTATTTTTTATCTTGAGTCATTTGCCTGGACTTCTGACGGCGCGCTCAAAGCCTTTAACATGACAAGAGAAGAGGCAGAAAATACCCAGGAAATGGCTTTTAACCAGGGATTTTATAATCTCCTTCTTGCCATTGAGGTCTTTGTAGGTGTCTTCCTTATGGCCACCAGAAATCCTGCTGGTAAACCACTTATTACCTTTGCTATTTTTTCAATGT
Source organism: uncultured Atopobium sp. (assembly GCA_916438965.1). GTDB lineage: Bacteria > Actinomycetota > Coriobacteriia > Coriobacteriales > Atopobiaceae > Lancefieldella. The sequence continues at coordinate 1,336,836 of CAKAGI010000001.1, forward strand.
TTTGTGCCGCCGTGCTTCTCTATATAACTTCTCCTAATAAGCGCTCTGCAGCTATCAAGCAGGCAGTATTTCCTCTTATGGCACTCTGCAATTTGATTCTGTAACTTTTGAACATAGATGCTGGGTACTCACAGACACCCAGCTTTTTTGTAAGCACTTCTCGCGAGAAGGACCATCATGAAGCAACTCCGCCCATATCCACAGGTTATTGTCACCAAGAAAGCTGCTCGCGCACTTGCAGGCGGACATCCTTGGGTCTTTGAGGGCGAGGTTATCCGTGTAGAGCCGTCTCCAGAAAGCGGCAAGCATGCTCAAAATGGTTGCATCGTTGATGTCTTTGAAGAGAACGGCACCTACCAGGGAACTGGTCTTCTGTCAGAAATGAGCAAGATTCGCGTCAGAATTGTGACAAGAAACGCCAATAATAGGCTCAATGAAGCATTTTGGAGTCGCAAGATTAGCTGGGCGTGGGAACATCGTAAAACCACTATGGGAAACCGCGCTCTACCAGGGACTGAGCCCGATACCAATTGTTGCCGTGTCATCTTCTCTGAGGCCGATGGCTTTCCTGGCTTAATCGTTGACCGCTACGAGAATGTGCTTGTTGCGCAGGTAGGAACCGTTGGTATGGAGCATCTGCGTGATGCTATCTACCCACTGCTACTTGAAATTTTCTCTGCAGACGGCCAGGTAATCGACGGCATTTACGAAAGAAATGACTCCCCCTCTCGCCTTAAAGAGGGACTTCCGCAATATAAAGGCTGGTGGACAGGCTCTTCACCGGACGAGAATGGCTTGATTGCAGAAAGCGCCCTTACTCTGCCTTCAACTCACGTTCTTGCAACAGAAAACGGACTTAAATTTAATCTTGACCTGGAAAACAGCCAAAAAACCGGCTTTTTCTTGGATCAAAAATACAACCGTCGAGCAGTTCGTCAGCTTGCACAAGGTCGTCGTGTGCTGGATTGCTTCTGCCACGTTGGTCCTTTTGGTCTTAATGCCGCAGCTGGTGGAGCAGAATTTGTCCGCTGTGTAGATGTCAGTCAAACCGCCATTGACCTTGCGCGCCAAAACGCGGAGCTCAACGGCTTGGCAGACCACATGGACTTTACCTGCGCAAATGTTCTTGAATATCTGCCAAAGTTAGCTCAAGACCGCACTCAGCTCAAAGCAGAGGGAGGTCAGTTTGACCTCATCATTCTGGATCCGCCTGCATTTACCAAAAACACGCGACAAGGTTCGAAGCGCTATGCGTGGCTATAAGGAAATCAACGCTGCGGCTATGAAACTGTTACCCCGAGGTGGCTACCTGGCAACTTGTTCCTGTTCACACTTCATGACCAGAGATCTTCTCGCCCAGGCAATTGCTGAGGCAGCACATCATACCAACGTGCAGCTCAAACAAATTGAAGAACGACAGCAAGCTCCTGACCACCCAATTCTTTGGGGTGTTCCCGAGAGTCACTACCTTGATTTCTTCATTTTCCAGGTGGTTTAATCCTGCTGTTTATGTGCCTGCCTGCGTTCTTTAAAGAACGCTTTGAGCTGTGCAGATGCCTCGTCTGCTAATACTCCGCCTGAGACCGCAAACTCGTGATTAAGTCTTGGATCACCGCTCACGTCAAACAACGTACCCGTTGCACCGCCCTTGGGGTCAAACGCACCAAACACGCAGCGATCAATACGAGCATTGACCATCAATCCTGCGCACATCAAGCAAGGTTCCAGCGTCACGTACACCGTGCAGCCCGAAAGTCTCCAGCGGCCAAGCTTTTTTGAAGCCTCTTGCATGGCGAGAAACTCAGCGTGTGCAGAAGGGTCGTTATCTATCTCACGGCGATTATGTGCAACGGCAATAACCTCTCCATCGCACACTACAACTGCGCCGATAGGTACTTCTCCTATCTGTGCTGCAAGTTCTGCCTGTTCAAGAGCAAGTTTCATGTACTTCTGATCAAGAGCAGCCTGTGGGGTCAAAGGCTCTTGCGCTTCGTTACTCATAGCTGCTCCTCACTTGTCTAGTTGCTGTCGTAATTCTTACGCAGTTCTGACGTGAATCCGTCACAAACCTGACACAAACCCGTCACGAACCTGACACTAATTTGTCTTCACTTAATTATGAAGCAAAACCGAACTTACCAAATCCCCTACTCGCAAAAAACTGAATTATGCGGTAGGATATTACCGCTTTGGAGAGGTGGCAGAGTGGTTGAATGCGGCGGTCTTGAAAACCGTTGAGCGGTGTCCCCGTTCCGAGGGTTCGAATCCCTCCCTCTCCGCCATTTTTTGGCGGACCTCAACTTAACGTTTTACCTTCAGAACTTACACTCCATTCCACGTCATTACCAACTCAACGTTCTTCTCGTCAGTGTGTGGACGAGCATTCCATTTACCAAAAGACTCGTTAGCAAGTTAAAAGCTTTAATTAAAAACGCCTTAGATTTTTACTTTTGGGTATAATTAACCTGTCCAAATGGATGGCTGACACAGGATTGTCAGTGATTGAAAGGATTTAGCATGATTATTGCCGCAGTTGTAGTTATTGTCCTTCTGGTTTTCTGGGCCATTAGCATTCACAACAACATCATTCGCGCAAGCAACAGGTGCGACAACGCTTGGGCAGCTATCGATACGCAGCTTCAGCGTCGTAACGATCTGATCCCTAACCTGGTCAACACTGTTAAGGGTTACGCAACTCACGAGTCTAAGACTTTTGAGGCAGTTACTTCTGCTCGCGCTGCAGTCGCAAACGCTCGCACTCCTGAAGAGAAGATGCAGGCTTCCGGCACTCTTTCCAATGCTCTGACCAACCTGTTTGCTGTTGTTGAGAACTACCCAGAGCTCAAGGCTAACCAGAACTTCCTGGAGCTCCAGGCAGAGCTTACTGACACCGAGAACCGCCTCAGCTATGCTCGCTTGAGCTACAACGATGTTGTCATGAACTACAACAACATCATCGCTGTTTTCCCAAACAACCTTCTTGCTGGTGGACGTTCCCCACGTACAAGCTTCCAGGTTACCGACGAGTCCGCTCGTCAGGCACCAAACGTACAGTTCTAAGAGCTGTTTCGTTTACCCTTTGTACCAGTACAACCCGGTATCTGCATTCCCGCAGGTACCGGGCTTTTTATGCGCAGCGTTGCCTCGCAGATTGAACTGAACGTGCGCTGCCCATACGCCGTTTAACCGTTTTTCGCGTACTTTTCGTACGCCGGCTACATCCAAATCCGAGCAGCTAGATTATGTGAAGAGTCTTTACAGCCTTGCAGAAAAATCGTTAAAATAGTTACATCTGTGAATTGTCCTCGCAAGCACAATTCACGTTCTATTGGATGAAGAGAAAGGTCAGCATGAAACCTCGACCTCACAGTCGCTGACCTCTTGCGGTGTGCCGATTTGCACCGTGAGGGGTGAAATCGCAATGCAGTCCCCGTGGCAAATACGCAGGGTTTCTCGCCAAAAGCCACGCTTTAGTCTTCGGACGCATGTAAGGAGCACACATGATTTATCTTTCCCAGTTAATGGGTAATCCGGTTCTAGATTCAGAAGGCGAGAAGATCGGTTCTGTCTCTGACCTTGGAATTGCTACCGGAGAAGTTTTTCCTCGCATCACTTCCCTTGCTTTTATGGGCCCTGGCCGCACGCCAATGATGATTTCTTGGCGCAAGTATGTTGATACCTACGATGAGGACGTCATCAGGCTCAAAGTGCCTTCAACTGAGATTCGCTTCTCGTACCTGCAGCCTAACGAGGTTCTTCTCGCCAGAGATATTCTGAACAAGCAGATTGTTGATACGCGTGGTATTCGTGTTGTCCGCGTAAACGACCTCAAGCTTTCCGATACCAGCTCAACGCAGCTTCGCCTTCTGGGTGCAGAGGTTGGCGCACGCGGTCTGCTGCGCAGCCTTTCTCCCCAGCTGGAGCACCTGGTCACCCGCATTGCGCGCGCTATGGGCCACCCCATGCAGGAGCGCATCATCGCGTGGAGTTACATGGACCTGGTTGAGCGCGACCTCTCCAACGTTAAGCTCTCCGTTTCCCACAAAACGCTGGACGAGCTGCACCCTGCTGACGTCGCTGACATCATCGAGCGCCTGGACTCTCGCCTGCGCAGCCAGGTGTTTGCCCAGCTTGATGACGAGCAGCGCGCCGGCGCAATGGCAGAGTTCAACGACGACGCCATGGCAGTTGAGCTCATCGGTGGCCTGAACGAAAAAGAAGCATCTCGCATCCTGTCCGAGATGGACCCAGACGACGCAGCCGAGCTTGTCTCCGAGCTGAGCTATGACCGTGCCGAGAAACTCCTGCGCTTGATGGGTGTTAAGGAGCAGCGCGCTATTAGGCAGCTGCTGGGATACCGTGAGTACACCGCCGGCCGTATTATGACGTCTGAGGCGCTTTCTGTTCCTGAGGACCAGACCGTTGCGTACGCCTTTGATCGCCTGCGTAACCTGGACGAGGACTTTGAGACCGTCCGCTATCTCTACCTTACTGACGAGGATGGCCGCCTATCCGGTACCGTTACCCTGAACCGCCTGATTGTCTCCGAGCCAGAAACTCGTCTGGAGGAGATTGCTAATAAGAACCTGGTCACCGCCTCACCAGAAGACGACCAGGAGGACGTTGCTCGTAACATTGCAAAATACAACCTGCTGGCCATGCCTGTTGTTTCTGACGACAACCGCCTGCTGGGCATTGTTACCGTCGACGACGCTCTTGACGTTCTTGAAGAGGAGCACGCTGAGGACCTGCAGATCGTTGGTGGCGGTAGGAGCGATTCCGATTCTGGTGACCGTGGCCGCAACATTATTTGGTTCCTCCACCGTAACCTCTGGCTTTTGTTCTGGGTTGCCTCCGTTGTGACTGCTGCCTTTGTAGGAACGGCTGCAACATCTAATCCAACCATGGGTATTTTCGCAGCTCTTTGCACTATTACCATGCCAATCTCGCTGAACTTGAGCGAGAATACCGTCAACTACGTGACAAACTTCTTCCTCACAGACGATCCTGGCAGCGAGAAGTCTCCTTCTATCTTAGGCTTTGCCTTCCGCTCGCTTCTACTGGGTCTTCTAGTCAGCGGTCTCATTTGCATCCTTGGTGCAGCAGCTCACGCCCTGCTAGAGGCTCTGTTCCACCCCTACGATCCAAATGCAGGCGCATTCTACGCAGCGCTCTTTGACCAGACCATTATTCAGATTTTTGGTGCAGCAGCTGGCTCTACGCTTATTTCCTTCCTGCTAACCCCAATTTTCTTGGCTGTACTTCGCCGTCGTGAGGAGAAAAACCAGGAAACTTCAGGTCTCACGCTTACTTTGATTTCCATGAGCCTTTCGGTGGTGACATTCTTCGTCCTCTCTTACGCTCTCTCACTTGTGAGTGTGATGTAAATGGCGCAAGAGAACGCACAGGTCAAAGACGCGGTTGCAGAGCAGGACGACGGAATCGTTGTCGAGCAGGGAAAACGTGCGTCTAAAGAGAAGGCTCCAGTCAACAAAAACAGCCTCAAGTACATTTTGATGGCAATGGGCCCCGGTCTTCTCGCCGCATTTGCGGGTAACGACGCCGGCGGCATTGCAACCTACTCCAGCGCAGGCGCCACGTTTGGCTATTCGCAGCTGTGGACCGTGCCGCTCATGTGCTTCCTGCTGATTGTTGTTCAAGAAACCGCAGCTCGAATGGGTTGTGTCACCGGTAAAGGCATTGCGTCGCTGGTACGCGAGCGCTTTGGTATCCGTCTGTCCACGCTGGCAATGGGTGCGTTGCTGCTCTCCAACATTGCTGTTACCTTCTCCGAATTCGCAGGTATTGCGTCCAGCATGGAGCTCTTTGGCATCCCAACGTACGTCTCGGTTCCTATCAGCGCCCTGATGGTGTGGCTTCTGACCGTAGGTGGATCGTACCGCCGCATCGAGAAGATTCTACTGGCAATTAGCTGCATTTTTGTCACATACGTGGTAGCTGGCGTGCTTGCTCAGCCTGACTGGGGAGAAGCCCTGCGCGTCACCATCATTCCACAGCCTTCCGCTGAACCGTCATACATTTCTCTGCTGGTTGCAAATATTGGTACTACCATCAGCCCGTACATGATCTTCTTGGTTGCATCAAATGTTGTCGAGAAAAACCTTGATACCAGCGATATTCCCGCACAGCGTGCAGACAACGTTGCTGGCGCAGTCCTGGCCGAGGTCATTACCTGGTTCATTATGCTGACCACCGGCGCTGTCCTCTTCCCTCGCGGAATCTCTGTTGACTCTGCTGCCGACGCTGCTCGCGCGCTTGAACCACTTGCAGGTCAGTATGCAAGTACACTCTTTGCGTTGGGTATGGTTGGTGCGTCCTTCCTTGCAGCATGCGTTCTACCAGGCATTACCGCAAGTGCTATCTGCGAGGCATTTGGTTGGGAGCGCGGAGCCGACCGCAGCTGGCAGGAGGCCCCTGTCTACCACGGCATTATTACAACCGTCCTGGTTATTTCAGCGCTGGTTGTCCTGATCCCGGGCATGAGCCTCTTTGGCATCATGATGGCTGCCCAGGTCATCAATGGTATTCTACTGCCGATTCTGCTTGTCTTTATGGTTATCATCGCAGCCGACAAACACATTATGGGTAAATATGCCAACGGTCGCATCTGGAACGCACTAACCTGGTTTACCATCGTCACCGTCATCATCTGACCATTGTGATGTTCATTCTGCAGGCCATGGGCTTGTAGCACTTGCAGTTCCACTGGCACGTGAGCTCCATGCATTGACGAGCAACGTGTAATCGCAGCACAAAAACAGGGCGAGAAGATCGGTCTTCTCGCCATCTGTTTTATGCATTTATCTGCGGCTTATTACTTGCTTGCCTTGTCAAACTCGTCCTTGAAGTCAGAGAACATCTTGCCCATGCGGCCAAGCTGCATACCAAAACCCTTAGCTGCCTTGTTTGCAGTAGCCTGTGTGGACGACTTACTTGTAGACTTAGCAGCGGTCTTACTAGCTGCGCTCTTGTCAGCGGCGACCTGCTCCTCCGCAGATGGCTTCTCGAGACGAACATCCTCTGCAGCAACGGGAGCTGGACGCTCGGAATCGTCTTCTGCGTCAGGCTCGGTAGCATCTTCGATAGCACGCTTTGCCTTGGCCAGCGTCTTACCCAGGGCAAACGCGCCCTTCTCGGTGGCCTCTGCAACAGCCTTTCCGGCTTTAGCGGTAGCCTCAGAAGCCTTTGCGGCAGCTGCCGCGTATCCCTCGCCCGCCTTTGCAGCCAGACCACCGGTGAGCTGGGCATCTGCTGCCTCGTCAGAGAGGACCATGGCGCCGTTGGAGTAGCCCAGCAACCATTCAGGCTTGATGGAAAACGAGCCTACCAGCGCCTCAGATCCAGCGCCGTCTCCCACAAGAAATGCCGAGACCACACCAGTGACCTGGTCAAACTCTGCACCGCTCACGTAGCCCAGACTTTTTCCACTCTTAGTGCGAGCCTCCATACCGTACCACAGAATGCAGGTATCAAAATCCAAGTTCAAGCGCTTGATTGCTGCTTTATCGACGTTATTCTCGGGATCTTTAACACAAAGTCCCTGCTCAATGGTCTCCAGAGACTCCAGCGTGACAAACGCGTCATCCTGCTTAATCATGCCGGCAATATCGGGCTTCTGAACCATCACACCCACTACCTGCGAAAGCTGGCCCTGTTTGCAGGGTGCAAAAACCACGTTATGGATTCTTCCTAACTTGGAAAAACGCTCTTCTCCCGCATGCTTGCCCTTTGTAGCAGGCTTTTTGGGGAGAAAGACTTTTGCGCCTAGGAGCTCTGTTGTTTTCACGTGAAACCTCTCTATAAAAAAACGGGACGTCATAAGGCGTCCCGTCACATTGCTTGTAAGCAAGGCTTACGCCTCCTGGTAGCCCTCACCAGCGTGCTCCTGCTCGTGGGACTCAACGTTCTCAATGCGAACAGCCTGAGCCTCAGCAGTTGTAGCAGTTGGTTCTGGAACAACAAAAGAATCTGCAACAACATCGGCAGCGTCTGCGACAGTGTTAGAAGCAGAGGTCACAGCATCAGACAGGGATGCGCGAAGCTGATCCATGCGTTCACGAGCAAGGTCAACCTTTGCGCGGAGCTCATCGGTCTTTGCGTCAACAGTAGGCTTGACCTCATCAATCTTAGTGCTCACAACCTTAGATGTGCGCTCGTAAGAATCAAGTGCGGAATCCCATGCATCATTGACGGCATCTGCAGCCAAAGCACGAGTCTCTTCGCCAGAACGTGGAGCCAGGAAAAGACCAGCTACAGCGCCAGCGGCAGCACCGAATAAAGCGCCTAGAAAGAAACCAGCAGACTTCTTGCTCATAAGTACCTCCTGTTAAACAGCAAAACGCTGTACGTAATCATACCGCAATAAGGGCGTTTATCGAACGGGCTTTGGACGAGGAACGTTAATCATGTTCCAGTCATCTGGGACGTCAGTGACCTCGGAGTCGTCCGTAGCGTCCTCAGCAGCTGTTGCCTCTGCAAGCTCAGTTGCGATGGCCTCGTCGGCCGCGGGCTCGGCGGCGTCTGATGCGGGCTTGGCGACGTCTGCGGGCGCGACCGTATCCTCGCCAGCTGCGTCAATACCTGCGACCTCGGCGTTGTTCTCCTCAGCGTCTGCAACCTCAGCCTCAACTGCATCAGCGGCTGCGGCGTCAGCGACGTCCTCGGAGGAGTTGTCGGCAGCGTAATCCTCTGCATCTACGCTCTCTGCCTGGGGTGCAGCGTCCGCCTCAGGTTCCGCAGAGTCTGCGAGTTCATCGGTCTTCTCGCCGTCAAGGCTCTGGATGAGCGCAACGAGGCCAGAGACGATTGCATTGATGTCTGGGTCGGCGTCCTCCTGGTTGCCATATGCCCAGTTGAGGAGCCACACAGCGCTGGAAAGCGAGGCTGCAACCAGCACGTCGTCTGGACATGCGAGGATGATCTCGTAGAGGCCGCGACGGGAATCTACCAGGGAAGTCTTGCCCGAAGCAACGTCTCCCGCGAGGTTGGTCAGGGCCAGAAGCTCGACGGTCACGTGCTCAAGCAGGTGCGCTACCTCGGTATCTTCTGCGACAAGGCCAAAACGGGCATCGGCATCGCCCAAGCACAGGTGATTGGAAAGACCTGGCAAAAGCTCAAGCACGCGCTTGGTCGCCTCAGCTTCTTCTGAGGTCAAACGTGGCGCTTTAGCCGAAAACTCAACGGTAGCGGTCAAGTTTTTAGGTCCTACCACAACTTTTTTGATAGAAATCAACTGCGCCATTTCAACCTCTTTCTATTGGTTCACTCTATTGTAATCATTCTTTTAGTTATTCATTTTCTGATGTGTCAGAGTTTTCGCCAGCTGGCTCAGATTCACTGTCTACCTGTGGTTCTGGGGCAATTACACGCAACAAAGATAGTCGGCGACGACGCATCGACTGCACGCGGAACACGTAGCCATCCTTCTCAAAAACCTCACCTGGACGAGGCAAATGATTTGCCAAATCCAACACAAAGCCCGCAATAGTCTCGTACTCCTCGGATTCCCCAACCGGCCATCCAAGTTCAGCTGCATCATTAAGCGAGAAACGACCATCTACCAGCCACTCTCTATCAGAGAGCTGCGTCAGGTACTTGTTGTCCGGATCAAACTCATCCTCAATCTCGCCGACAATCTCCTCGACGATGTCCTCAACGGTAATGACACCCGCAGTTCCGCCGTACTCGTCAACAACGATGACCATCTGATCGCGGCTTGTCTGCATCTCAGTGAGTAGTGGAATGATGTCTTTGGTATCGGGTACGTAGTCAGCAGAACGTACGAAGCGCGCGATCTTCTCGTCACTATCGTGCTGGTCAAGCGCTGGCTCCAACAAATCTTTGATGTGAGCGATGCCCACGATGCGGTCGATATTCTCGTGGTAGATAGGGATGCGCGAGAAACCTGTTTGGCGCATGACGCGCAGAACCTCGGCGATAGTTGCGGTGTCTTCCATGGCGGTCATGTCAACGCGCGGGACCATTACCTCACGGACAACGGTGTCACCCATCTCGATGACCTCGTGGATCATGGATTTTTCTTCTTCAGAGAGGTCCTCAGAATCCTTGACGATGTAGCGAAGCTCTTCCTCGGTGACCTCTTGATGGTCGTTGGTAGTGTCAATGCCCATGAGCGTGGTAACCGCATCTGCCGAGGCAGACGTGATATACACGAGTGGGCGCACAATTTGCATGAACGCCTTCATAGGACCGACGACTGCTTTGGCCACTGCCTCGGAGTTTGCTAGGCCAATGCTCTTTGGAACCAGCTCACCAATGACCACGGAAAAGAACGAAACAATCAGCGTAATAGCCACGACAGCTAAAGGAAGCGCCAGGTCAGCATGGACACCAATGCTAATGAGCCAAGTGCCAAATGGCTCAGAAAGGCTTGTTGCAGCAAATGCCGAGGACGCAAAACCTACCAGGGTAATTGCGACCTGGATTGTTGCGAGGAAATATCCGCGATCAGTGGCAATGTCAATGACAGCCAAGGCTCTTGGATCGCCCTCGTCTACGTCTGCCTCAAGCGCCGCGCGACGAGAGCTGACAATGGCCATCTCAGCTGCAGAAAAGAAGCCGTTTACCAGGGTAAGCAGCAGAGTTATTCCAATACTTAACGCAATGTCCATCGAATGTATGGGCACCTACCTCTTCGAAGTTACTTTTTTGTACAAACCATTGTACTCTAACGTGCTCTACCTTGTGGTCTGCAGGTATTTGACACAGTCTCGCCATGAAACGTCAGGCGCGAGACGCGATGGCGCGAACGGCTCCGCGAGGTGATAGCGTCAACTAAGCGCGAGTTACATGGCGCGGCTGACGGAAACGCGGCGTGATGACGTCAACTATACGAGCAGCACGCTTTTCCCGCGACGCGAATCGCTTTTCTGCGGTTCAAACCGCAATTTTGATGGTGTAGTTCTCTATTTTTTCGATGTCAATTCCGATTAATAAGCAGTTCCCAATATTTGATACAGAATTTTGAATAACTCACCCAATTAATTCATTTCCATGAATACGTAACTTTCACGCCTAAAATTATGTGCCGAAAAAGGTAAAAAACACGTTTAGTTGGAAATGAAAACCTAAAATTAGCCAATTTATCTCCAACTAAGACGATTTTTTACCGCCTTAAAAATTTTTATCTGGGCAAATGCTATATACAGAAACCTGTATTCTCCAACTAAACGCATTTTTTACCACTTCGGGGTCAATTCGGGGTCACTTCGGGTCACTTCGGTTCCACTTCGAGGTCATTTCGGGGTCACTTCGGAGTCATTTGCATCATTCTTACCCGCTTAACTCCCCCTACAGCAAAAGACCCCCACATTCAGCATGAATGTGGGGGTCTTGCTCAATATACCGCTAGATTAGAGCTGCTTGCCAGCCTCGACCAGGTCCTTAACCTGCGCACGAACGGCATCCAGGTCCTCGTCGGAAGGAATCCAACCGATAGCGTGAACAGGCAGTGGCATAGTAAACTCTGCTGCCTCAAGCTCGGCCTGAACCATCTTTGGTCCAAGTGGAGCCCAGCCGTAAGAACCAAACGCAAAGCCAATACGGTGGTCATTCTTTGGCGAAAGACCGCTCATATAGGTCAGGAAGGAAGAAACGGTAGGCAGGAACTTAGAGTTCAGCGTAGGCGAACCAACGCAGACATACTTGGAATCCAAGAAGTGATACATGACGTTGGAGATGTGAGTCTCTTTGAGGTCGATGAGCTGGGCAGGAATGCCTTCAGCCAGAAAACCGTCCAGAAGAGCGTGAGCCATCTTGTCGGTTGAACCCCACATGGAGTCGTATACAACCAGGGCTTTCTCCTCAAGCTTGCCGGTAGTCCACTCCTCGTACTTGGAGATGATGTCGGCAATGTGGGAGCGCCATGCAACGCCGTGAGCTGGGGCGATAATATCGATGTTCTCCAGACCAATGCCCTTAACTGCGGTAACAGCAGAGTCAGCCTGACGACCGTAAGGGAGAACGATGTTTGCGTAGTACTTGCGAGCCTGCTTCATAACCTCGCAGTAGTCGGACTCGTCCTCAAAGCGAGTGCTTGAAGCGTAGTGCTGACCAAATGCGTCGTTGGAGAAGAGAATCTTATCGTAGTCGGAATACGTGACCATGTTGTCTGGCCAGTGGACCATTGGGGTCTGCACAAAGGTCAGGGTACGCTTACCAATGTTGAGCGTATCGCCTGTCTTTACGCCGTTGACGTTGATATTCTCGCCATAGAAAGCCTTAAGCTCCTTGACGCCCTGAGGTGCGCTTGCGTAGACCTCGGCGTTTGCCGCAAGCTCCAGAATGCGAGGAACGCTGCCGGAGTGGTCCATCTCGATGTGGTTACAGATCAGAACGTCAATCTTTGCTGGATCGATGATGCTCTTAATGCGCTCGACCAGCTCCTCGGAGAATGGGCGCTTGACGGTATCAATGAGCGTGATTTCTCGTCCAAGATAAGGTATGCATTGTAGGTAATGCCCTGCTCAGTGGTGTAGCCATGGAACTCGCGAGCGTTCCAATCCAGGGCGCCTACAAAGTAGACATCGGGTTTGATTTCGACAGAACTAAGCATGTGTCCTCCAAAGACCACAGTGCGAAAATTTGACACTACAAGAATATCATTTGCCGACTAGTGAATGCATGTTCACGTAAACTTTCCAAAAGTTGTCCGAATCTAAATTTTCTGCTTATTTGAATCTAAATTTTTTCTTTACTGTTATGTTCTTTTGACAGTGCTAACATAATTTACATAGGTGAAAAATATGTATCCGGAGAGGGGAACCTATGAAAATGCTACGCGCAATGCGTGAGCCACTGAAGTATGTTCAGGGCAAAAATGCTTGTCTCGAGTTCGAAAAAGAGATGGGCTACATGGGAAAGCGCTTCCTGTTTGTTTGCTCTAACAGCGGCTACAAAGCAACCCACGACATGATCGAGCAGAGCTTCGAAGGCAAGGGCGACTATTACCGTCGCTATGAGGTCTTCGGCGGCATCTCTTCCAACGGCGAGATTAACCGCATGAAGGCTATCGTCGAGGAGGACAACATCGACGTAGTCGTCGCTATCGGCGGCGGCAGCGCTGTTGACACCGCAAAGGCAACCGCATATTACGCTGGTAAGCGCATCGTTATTCTTCCTACCGTTGCAGCTACCGACGCTCCATGCACCGGCCTCTCCGTTATTTACAACGATGACGGTTCCTTTGACAAGTACCTCTTCTACCCACAGAATCCAGATGCAGTTATGGTCGACACCCAGATCATCGCTAACGCACCTGTTTCCTTCCTGGTAGCAGGCATGGGCGACGCACTGGGTACCTACTTTGAGGGCCGCGCATCCATCCGCACCGAGTCTCCTTCCCTTGAGGGAACTGGCATTACCCGCGTTGGTATGGCAATTGCTAAGGAGTGCTACCTCACTCTTCGCGATTACGGTTCACAGGCAATTAAGGCTTGCGAGAACAACGTTGTAACCCCAGCTCTTGAGGCTATCTGCGAGGCAACCGTCTACATGAGTGGCGTCGGCGCTGACAACGTCAACTGCGCAGCAGCTCACTCCTTCTACAACGGCCTCACCTCCCTTGGTGGCCACAGCGCACCTCACGGCAACTGCGTTGCTTTTGGTATCCTGGTCCAGCTTGTTCTTGAGGGCGTTCCTCAGGAGGAGTTCGACGAGGTCCAGGACTTCTGTCTTGAGGTTGGTCTTCCAACTACCCTCGAGGAGGTTGGCATCACCACTGACGAGCAGATCAAGAAGATCGCTGAGGCTGCTTGCGTTCCTGGCGAGACCATCCACAACCTTGCTGGCGACGTCACTCCTGACGAGCTCTATGCAGCTATCGTTCAGGCTGACGCTATGGGCCGCGCTCTTAAGGCTTAAGGTTTTAGCTGTAGGTCACGACGCGGTGCGACGACACGCCTGGCGGCAGGTCGCAACAGCGCAACAACGCGCTACAGGTCGCAACGGCGCCGCAACAGCGTGCTACAGGTCGCAACGGCGCCGCAACAGCGCATTCACTTGATACAGAAGAGGGACCGCAGATGCGGCCCCTCTTTTTTGCAGTTTTGATGTGATAGCGAGAAGTGCGGACGATGGCGCAACGACAAAGCCGCAGCGCGGGCGCGGCTCGCGCCGAGGCAGCAGCGTCGACACGCCTACAGGCCCAGTGCCTACAGGCCCAGTACCTGCTTAACGTCCGCAGCAATCAGCTTGGGCTCCAGATGACTTTCTCGCATAAGGCCCGCGATGTTGACGCGGTCGTAGAAAGCCTTCTTGACGCCGTAGTTCAGCACGCGTGCGGAAGAAGTTCCCAGGTAGCTGGCTATATTTTGTCCCCAGCCGCCCTCGATAATGCCGTCCTCAATAGTTACGATGACGTCATGGTCTTTTACCAGGTTGTCGAGCAGATTCTGGTCAACGCCAGAGGCAAAGTATGGCTTGACCAGCGTGGCTTCAATTCCCAAGGTGGAGCTGAGGGCCTCAACGGTTTTCTCGCCAAGGTCGTAGAAATCACCCAGGGCAAGAACGGCCACCTTGGAGCCCTTGCGCGTGACCTCGTAGGTGTTGAGGGCGTCGAAGTTTGTGCGGACGGGACCCTCGGCATGGACTACAGGACCGGAAGGAATTGCGATATAGACAGGGTGTTTGTCCTGGTCAAGCGCCCAGTCGAGCATGGCGATGTACTCCTCGGCGTTGGACGGCGCGAGGTAGACCATGTTAGGAATGTTTGCAATCATGGAAATGCTGCTGAGGCCCTGGTGGGTGGCGGCCATCAAACCCCTGATGGAGCCGGATCCCACGATAACCGCAGGATTCTGGTTGAGCGCCAGGTCCTGAGTTAGCTGGTCGTAGGTGCGCTGGATGAAGGTTGCGCTTGAGCCCCAAATCACGTGCGCGCCCGCGTGAGCCGCGCCGGAAGCCATCGCAACTGCAGTTTCTTCGGCAATGCCCACGTCAAGGTAGTGCTTTCCCAGTTCTTCTCGACGTTCCTGCGTAAGGCCAAGCAGGCCAGGAACAGCCGACATAAGCACCAAGAACTTTGGGTCAGTCTTTGCGCGCTTGAGGGCATACTCTGCAAAAATGCTGGCATACGACTCGGAAGAACCGGATGTAGGGCTTTGACCAGTCTTGATGTCAAACGGCATGTGCCAGTGCCATTTCTCCTTATTTGCCTCCGCGGGAGCGTAGCCCTTGCCTTTGAGCGTATTGATGTGGACCACGACCGGATGGGTCGAGTCTTTTACCTGCTCAAATGCGTCGATAAGAGCCTCGATGTCGTTACCGTCATTGACATACAGGTAGTCCAAGCCCATCGATTTGAAGAGGTTATTCTCGGCAGCTCCGTTGGTACGGCGCAACTCAGCAAACTGGTCGTACATGCCGCCGTGATTCTCGGCGATGGACATCTGATTGTCGTTGAAGACGATGATAAAGTTGCTGTTCAGCTCACCAGCAACGTTCAAACCTTCAAGAGCCTCACCGCCGGACATGGAGCCGTCGCCGACAACTGCGATGATGTTCTCCCCGCCGCCCATGATGTCGCGAGCCTTTGCCAGGCCAAGCGCCAAGCTGATAGACGTGGAAGTGTGGCCGATTTTGAAGAGGTCATGCGGGGTCTCGGCGGGATCAGTGTAAGGAGACACCGAGTCGTAAAGCGCAGGATCCATGTAAGCCTGCTTGCGGCCAGTGAGCATTTTGTGGGGATACGTCTGGTGCGAGACATCGTAAACGATATGGTCGGCGGGCGAGTTGAACACAGTATGGAGCGCGATAGTTGCCTCGACGATGCCAAAGTTTGGACCAAAGTGGCCGCCGTGCTTTGACTCCATGACCAGCAAGTTGTCGCGAATCTCCTGCGCAAGCACCTTGCGAGCCTCTGCGCCCAGCTTCTTTACGTCTTCTGGTCCATTGATATTCTCTAGGTACATGTGCGACCTTCCTTTAAACGAGCTGAAATGGGTAGATTGCCTGTTTGCATGTGTGACGCGCGGGCTCGCGGGGCGCACGGGGTGCGCGACCGCACGGGGTGCGCGGGGTGCGGGGTGTACAGGATACGGACAGCAGCACCGCACGAGCGACACGTTAGACACGCAGGTCAAACGCGCGACAATCTAAACATAGCTTTGGTGTGCGAAGTTATGTTTTTGGTTTACCCAGAACACGTCCAAGAATTTCTCGTAATTTGGTTTTTAGCAGCATTACTTAGTTGATTGCGCTGTTTTTGTTGATGGCTGAACACACCTATGACAGATAATCTGTCAAAAAGACGTATACATTACACTGAAAATACCTCAAACGTGCAGATTATCTTCATTAGGTGTGTAATATGGCCGTAATTGAGCAGAATATCTGTCATAGGTGTGTTCCTTAGAAGCGGAATTTACCTATAGTTAAATTCTTTATATTTCTCTATTCATTTTCCAGCATATTACATGAAGTTTATGCATATAAATGTATATCAGTAGTGAGACTGCTTAGCCGTCAGGCAAGATGCTTTAGTTTCCTGGTTATTTTGACTAAAAGCTATACGATTCTCCAACGAGACCTACCGAACCGCACTATTTTGTGCGCAAAGCCTAAAAAACCAACGCTAGACGCATTGCGCCAGCGCAAAAGAACCCTCGCACCTAAAAGATGCGAGGGTTCGTGCTTGAAACGCTTCATCTACCTGTGGCTTCGCACTCACAGCGTTGGTGTGCTCGCAGCGTGCGTCAGACCTGCGGGTTAGCGCTCGCCGGCGGCGCGACGCTCGGCGTACTCGGCAGCAAGACGAGCCTGAATGTCGTGCGGGACCTGCTCGTATCCTGCTAGCTCAACGGTATACTCGCCCGTTCCGCGCGAGAGGGACCTCAGCCTTGTAGCGTAATCGGTAACCTCAGCATATGGAATCGTTGCCTTAATGGTAGTTTCACCAGCGGAAACACCGGTGCCGGAGGACATTCCCTCTACGCGGCCGCGGGAAGCGGAGACGTCGCCCATAACGGAGCCTGCGTAGCTGTCTGGAACCGTAATCTCCAGGTGGGCCATAGGCTCCAGGAGAACAGGTTCTGCCTGGTCAACAGCCTTCTGGAAACCAATACGAGCAGCCGTCTTGAAGGCCATCTCGTTGGAGTCAACGGGATGGTAGGAGCCCTCGTAAACGGCAACCTTAACATCAATCATAGGATAACCAGCCAAAACGCCTTCGCGCATGGTCTCCTGGACACCCTTATCAATGGCAGGGATAAAGCCGCGTGGAATGTGGCCGCCTACAATTTCGTCCACAAACTCGTAGCCTGCGTCTGGGTTTGGTTCAATGCGCAGCCAGCAGTCGCCGTATTGACCGGAGCCGCCAGTCTGCTTCTTGTGCCTACCCTGAGCACTTGCAACTCGACGGATCGTCTCGCGATATGGGATGCGAAGCGCAACCTTATGTGCGGAAACGCCGGCTCGCTGCTCAAGACGCTCGAGAAGAACGGCTACTTGTGCCTCGCCGATTGCAGAAACAATGGTCTGGCCGGTGTCCTCGTCACGCTCAACCTTAAGAGTTGGATCGGCGTCGGCGGCCCTCTCCAGGAACGCAAAGAGCTTACCCTCGGTACCGCGCTCATCAGGCTCGATAGCCGTGCGGTACAGGGAGTTGGGGAACCTAAACGCGGCAGCCTCAACCTTGCCGGTAACGGAGAGCGTGTCGCCCGTCATGGCTTCGAGCTTTGGAACTACCACGATATCGCCAGCAGCAGCGGTGTTGACGTCAGTTGTTTCTTTACCGCACATACGATACAGGTGAGAAAGGCGCTCAGGCTTGCGGGTGCGAGCGTTGATAAGCTCAATACCTGCAGAAACAGTACCTGCAAGCACCTTCACAAAGGTAAGCTTACCGTTCTGTGGATCCTGCAGCGACTTGAAAGCAAACGCAACAGGACGCTCGTCATCAGGTGAAATATCAAGCTGCTCGCCATTGACCAGCGGAATGCGACCAAAGTCAGACATAGTTGGGAACCAGCCGTCAACAGCATCAAGCAGGGAGATAACGCCCTCTTCGCGGACGCAAGAACCGGAGAAAACAGGAACAAAAATGCGCTCCATAAGAGCTTTACCCAGCAGACCCTCAAGCTCTTCCTGCGTAATCTCTCCGCCCTCAAGGTAGCGCATCATCAGCTCATCGTCGGCCTCAACAACCAGCTCGGTCAGAGCGGCGCGGGCAGCTTCTGCCTCTGCCTGGAACTCAGCAGGAATATCAGTGACCTCAGGCTTGCCGTCTACCAGTTTACGAGCCTTCTGATGGACAACGTCAATGATGCCGGAGAATGCTTCGCCAGAACCCATTGGAATGGTCACTGCACCAAGCGAGGAGCCAAAACGGTCCTGGAGCATAGCCATTGCGGTCTCGTAATCTGCATCAGGGCGGTCCAAGCGGTTGATGAACAGCGCACGGGATAGAGAAAGATCCTCGGCGGCAAACCAAAGCCTGGTGGTGATAGTGCCAGGTCCACTAGCTGCATCAACAACAAACAGCGCGGTCTCAACAGCGCTCATTGCCGAATAGGCGTCACCCACAAAGTCAGGATAGCACGGTGCATCAAGCACGTTAATGCGTGTATTTTCCCAGGTAATTGGCGCGATAGTAGTAGAGATAGAGAATCCG
The DNA here is from genome assembly GCA_916438965.1 of uncultured Atopobium sp. Lineage (GTDB taxonomy): Bacteria > Actinomycetota > Coriobacteriia > Coriobacteriales > Atopobiaceae > Lancefieldella. The sequence goes on from CAKAGI010000001.1 coordinate 1,355,485, forward strand.
CGCTCTGACTCTTGTGAATCGTAATCAAGCGTGGGCTTTTGTGCCTGCGTGGCCGCCTAAACGAGTGGTTGCACCCGTCAGATGCAGCATTGCCTCGGCAAGCATGGTTTTGCCCACGCCACCTTGGCCCACCAGGACCACATTCTTTACCTTAGAAACATTTTTTTCGGCCATGATGCCTCCTCTGACTGCGGCAAGCAGCCGAGAAGGTCAGCCGATAGTACGCGCCCGAGTCTAGCGCGATATGCTTCGGCCCTTCCTGCTACTTACCGAACAAGAAAACCTCTAGCCACCCTACCGTACCGCAAAGCGTAAAAAGAGACACCCACCATTCGATAAACGACATACGGTGGGTGCCTCAAAGTTTCTTCTCGTCAGAAGAATTTGTGCTGTTACTGCAGGTAAACGACGTGAAATAGCAGAACGTCACACATGCACATCACAAAAGTTAGATTCTGACTCCTCGGTGAACGGTGTTGTTAAAGATCAGGTAGCCAACAATTGCGTTCACTAGTGACAGCGTGACAAAAGATGATGTTTGGCAGCGTCTCGTTAATCACGCCTGTTGACGAGCTAAACGATTCGATAACCGGAACAATCATCATCATGAACGTACCGCCGATAACAAACATGGAGCCCAGCGTGCCCGCAAGAGAAGATACGGTGACCGAAAGGCTTCTCTTGGTGATATCGATGACGGAAGTCCAGTCAAAGTTTGGTCGACGAATATCAATGGCCAGGCCCACGTTAGACACCAGGAACACAATGCAGAGTGGCAGAATGACGTTTCTCAGGGCCGTTTCAATGGTGATGTGACCAGGAATCAGGAAGAAAATCTGGGTCACAACACTGAAGATGAGCACGTAGATCATGTTAACGGCAATCTTTGCGCCAAAAAAATCTGCTTTGAAGATACGGGCATAGTTGCCATCAGCCAGTTTGAGCGGCCTTCCAGCGAGTACGAAATAGCAGCAGAGTTGGCAGCGCAGAACATCGAGGTGCCAAACCAGGTGGTTACCATGCCAAAGATGGTTCTTGCCAAAGGGAGATAGCGCGGAACCTCGGACGCAGGAACAAAATAGGCCACGATAGACGACGTGCTAAAGAACAGAGAAATAAAGGCGAGAATAACCATCAGCAAGCAGCCAAAAAGCATGTTTATAAAGACTGCTGGGTAACCCGTGATGGTCTGAATCTCTTTTCTGATCAGAGCAACAAATGGCGTCGCGGACTTAGTGGAAATCTGTTTGGTGGTGAACTTCTTCTGGACCTTGTCCTCACTTACCAGCGCATTAATACGATCGTTGAAGCGAGAAATAATTGCCACGATTGCCGCGGGAGCTCCAAAGGAGACCAGAGCAAACAGCAAGAAGCTGACAAGGGAACCGGAGTTAAAGAAATCGGCAATCCATAGCGATGGAAGATAAACTACGCCAACTGAACTTGCAACGCTAAAGACGGTGTCGCGGAAATTACCCACCACAGCTGGGGCAAACTTGTCTGCGTTGAAAGATACCGTAAAGATAAAGAACAGATAGGCAACCATAAAGAAAAGGCCAAAAACGCCGCCTATGACCATTCCCAAGTTCTTAAAGTGCAGCTTTGCAGCAAGGGCTGCAACTGCAAAAGCCAAGAGAATTGCAGCAGAAACCGCAAGGTTCGGTCCAAGAACAAGTGCAAACAAAGCGCCAATCAAACGTGGGAGTGTGCCCGCTTCAAAGGTGAAATAGGCCAAAAAGACTGGCAGCATAATGGTGATGGACCAAATGCCCTCTGCAGCATACAGAGCTGCTACGCGAGAATAGATAATGGTGCTCTTTTTGATTGGAAGCGACATGATAAAGTCGTAATCCTTGTACGCAAAAAGCACGCCATTGGCCTTTACAAACGTCAAAATAACACCAGGTAAAGCACCAGCTAGAATTCCTGCGAGAGGCAGCAGCCTTGTGAAGCCGGCAATGGCTAACGTTGTTGAAACGCCGTAGATGTAGACCATCATAAAGAGTGCGCCAACAACTGCAAAAACGCCGCCGACAATAGGCAGAGCATTCGCGCCAACTTTTCTCTCAAAATTCTTTCGAGCACCTATAACCTGCGTAGTCCAAATCATGGTGATCTGAACCTTAAGCAGCATCCAGAACACTTTGAGGTCAGAAGGCAGTTTGAGCTCAGAGCGATCAAGAACAGGAACCTGACCAGCGCTTACTTGAGCTGGAATAAAGACATCTCCTGAAAGTCGCAAGTTCTGCTCAGGCACATCGGGGCGCTGAGGAGCCTGTGGAACGTTATTTGCCATGACTAGTTCTCCTTAGGGAAGGAAGGAGGAACTGGAGCGCCTGGAGGCACTGGTGCACCAGGTACGGTTGGAGCAGCAGGTGCTGCTGGGGCTGCTGGAGCGGCGGGCGCAGCTGGAGCGGCAGGTGCGGCGGGTGCTGCAGGCGCTGCTGGAGCTGCAGGTGCAGCAGGTGCTGCAGGTGCAGCTGGAGCTGCGGGTGCGGCAGGTGCTGCAGGAGCTGCTGGTGCTGCAGGAGCTGCTGGTGCAGCCGGTGCAGCGGGTGTTGCGGCTACAGGCGTGCCAGGAATGACTGGCTGAACAGCTGCGCCGTCCTTTGTGGTGGCCATATCCTGAGCAATATCAGCAGAAACGCCAGGAGCGCCCGCCTCAAGACCAAGGAAGACTTCCTCAAGCGAAGCATTACCGCGAATCTCATCCGTTTTACCTGCGGCGAGGAGCTTGCCCTGACGAATAATTGCAATTTTATTGCAGAGTTTCTCGACAACCTCAAGAACATGTGACGAGAAGAACACGGCAGATCCGCGGTCGGCAAGCTCGTGTAGCATCTTCTTCAACTCGAAGCTTGCTGCCGGGTCCAGGCCAACAAATGGCTCGTCCAAAATGATGAGCTTTTGGCTCGTGGAGCAGGGCGGAAATCAGAACCAGCTTCTGCTTCATACCGTGAGAGTAGCTGCCAATAGCATTTGCCAGGGAATCAGTGATGCCCAAGCGATTGGCCAACGTAGTAATGCGCTCGACGCGGTTCTCCGCAGGAACGCCAAAGATGTCACTGACGTAATTGAGGTACTTAATGCCACTCATGAACTCGTAAATGTCTGGGTTATCTGGGACGTAAGCGATGACCTGCTTTGAGCCAACAGGGTCAACCAGCACGTTCTTGGAGTCCACAAAGATAACGCCGCCCTCAAATGGCTGAGCGCCAACGATGGACTTGATAAGCGTGGTCTTACCTGCGCCGTTGTGGCCGATAAAACCGTAGATGTCGCCAGGCATAACATCGAGCGAAAGGTCAGAAACAGCTACCTTGGAGCCATACTTCTTGGTGAAGTGCTGGACGCTCAACACGGGAACAACCTCGCCAGGAGCCGCTGGAACTGGGGCTGGTGCTGGTGCTGCGGCTGGTGCAGCAGGAGCCGCGGGCGCTGCGGGGACAGCAGGTACTGCGGGTGCCGCGGAGGCAGCAGGCGCGGCTGGTGCCGCAGGAGATACGGGAGCGTTAGGAACAGGTGGCTGTGGAATGTTTTCGGCCATGTTAGTTTCCTTCTTCCATCTTGTCTGTCTTATTCACACGAGTGTTATTTGCTTTTGGAGTGCGCTTTGCCCTTCTCAGAGCGTCGCGCAAAATCCATTCTACCTGAGCGTTAGTTGAACGCATGTCGTCTTGCGCCCAGCGTTCAACCGCCTCCCAGACCTCTGGAGCTACACGAAGTGGATATTGTTTGCGAGGTGCCATGGGTTTCTCGCCAAGCTTTACTGCTGCAAGGAACCGGTGTTAAGCACAGGCTGAGCCTCGGACTCGCCGCAGAGAACAACCATGAGGTTGGAAGCCATAACGGCCTTGCGATCCTCGTCGAACTCAACAACGCCGTTCTCGGAGAGCTGGATGAGAGCCATGTCAACCATGGAAACAGCGCCCTCAACGATCTTCTTACGTGCAGCGATGATTGCCTCTGCCTGCTGACGGCGGAGCATTGCCTGCGCGATTTCAGGAGCGTATGACAGGTGCGTGAGGCGAGCGTCGTCGACGGTGATACCAGCGACGGAAAGGTTACGGCTCAGCTCGGACTGAAGCGCCTCGGAGACTTCCTCGATGTTGGAACGCAGGGTAATTGCGGTGTTGGACTCGGACTCGTCCTCCATGTGGTCGTAGCTGTAGATGCTAGCGACGTGCCTGAGTGCGGTCTCTGCCTGCATTGCAACGTAGCTGTCGTAGTCGTCGACGTCAAAGAGAGCCTTTGCGGTATCGCTGACGCGCCAAACAACAACCTCTGCGATCTCGATTGGATTGCCCATGCGGTCGTTGACCTTAAGGACGTCGCCGTTCAGCGTGCGGGCACGAGTGGAAATGATGGAGGTGTGCACGTTGACCGTAGGGGTGCCTGTGCCTGAGGTGAGCGCGGAAAGATCACTCACATTTGTAGACAAGGTCTTGGCGTAGTAAGGATTTGCCCAGCGAAGGCCCTCATCCTTAACGGTGCCGATGTACTTACCAAACAGCACGCAAACCTTTGCCTGGCCAGGCTGAAGGCTGAACAGGCCACTTGAAACAAACATTCCCGCAAAGAAGAATACCAGCGCGCCAATGATGCTTGGGAACGATGGATCCAAGCGAGGATTTCTGTCTGCAGCGATAGCGCTGAGTACAAAATTAGCCAAAAACAGGGCTGCAACTGCAAAAAGAACAATGGTAATCAGCAGGAACAGCCAACCACTCTTGGACTTAATGATTTTCTCGGTGCTCATGGTATCTCCTTTGTGACAATGAGCCTTATGTTGGCATCATTGTGATATCACTTTGATTACAAGTCAATAGAAATTTTTTTATTTAAATATTGTTCAAAAAAATCCCAGGTAAGGCGGTAGTTTTGTTGGCCTCGGAGTGCGGTGAGCGGTGAGCGCTTGGTCGAACAAGATGCGTGTGGCGCGTGGCAAGAAGAACTCTGCATGTGGCGCATGGCGCGAAGGTCGCTGCACGCAACGAGAAGGTCGTCTCTTCGAAACAGTCACCGACCTGCAAGGTTTGGATCAAGCGCGCCTGATTTCTGCAAAAGAATCTGTACCTTTTGCCTAAAAATGTAAAAAGAATCGGTGGATTTTGCCTGATTTCATCAAAGAATCTGTGCTCCAAACACAGATTCTTTTGCACTTTTCAGGCGGACTTTGAAGCGTGCTCGAGATTGCCCTTCCATGGAGCCTGATTTTCTCACCATGTCTGAACGATTTGCCGGAAAAGCGCACCAAGTCTGAGCTATTTGCCGGTTTTGCTCGCCATGTCTGAGCTGTTTTACTCAGACATGATGAGCTTTTCAGGCTCGCAATCAAAGGGCAGTCAAAAGATGGTAGAGAAACAGCTTGATCGCATAAAAACACACCTCGGGAGAAACCCCAAGGTGTGTTCGGTGTGCACTATTACCTGCTCGCAGCCACAGCCTCACGCCCGTCGCAGCCCGCAGCGCGATGCAGCTCGCAGCCACAGCCGGCACTGCGCGCGTCACGCTAGTCGATACGAGCGTCTACCTCAAGCCAGCCAAGCTGCTCAATGTTGCCTTTGACGTGCTCGCAGGACTTGCGCCATGCCTCAATCTCGGAATCGGAGAGCTCAGGCACAAAGACCTTCTCGACACCATTGGCGCCGATAACCGCAGGAAGTGAAGAGTAGAAGCCAGAAACGCCATACACGTCGTTGAGCAGCGTGGAGACTGGCGTGATCAGCTTGGTGTCGTGGACAATAGCCTTGATGACCTCGACAGCTCCGTTTGCAATGGAGTACTCGGTGCACTGCTTGCCACTGTAGGTAACGTAACCGCCCATACGAGCAGCCTGCTCAAGCTCTGGAAGGTCAAAGGTCTTGCCCGTCTGATCTGCAACTTCATCGAGAGTGAGGCAAGCAATAGCCACGTGTGACCAGCAAGCGAACATACCGTTGCCGTGCTCGCCAAGCATCCAGCCGTTGATGCACGATGCAGGATAGCCGGTAGCAACAGAAAGTGCATGGCGGAGTCGAGCGGAGTCCAGCGTGGTACCGGAGCCGATGACCTTATTTGGATTGGCGCCAGTCAGATACTGGAGCTCGGTAGTAACAACGTCGCATGGGTTTGCGATGTTGACCCAAACGCCATCAAAGCCTGCGTCTGTAATGCGCTTGGCAAACTTCTTGGCCTCGTCAGTGGTGACGAAGAGCTCGCCATCGCGGTTGCCTGCAGCAGCAGCCACGTGACCAGCAGCGTTAACGATAATGTCGCAGCCAGCAAGCTCCTCATAACGGTCATCAAGCTCATAGACACGAGCAGGGTGTGGATAAAATGGCATTGCGTCCAACAGGTCGTTTACCTGAGCTTTGCACAGGACTTCGTTTGTATCACTAATAAAGAGCTCGGTAACAAGTCCCTGGTAAAGCAGGGCATTTGCAACGTGAGCGCCGACGTGATTAGCACCAATGATGCCAATCTTGCTGATGAGAGCCATAATCCACCCCTTTATCTCGTCCAAAATTACTGTGCCTGATAGCCTAGCGGTTTTTTGCATAAACGGGTAACGATACAGAAAGACGAAACAGATTAGATACAACAGTCCCCTCAACGTGCCATTAAAACCTGTAAACGGTATAGTAGTAATCCAAGATTTGGAGAGGAACTATGGGATACAAGACACCAACATGCTCTATTGCGCGTAGCTGCGGAGGCTGTGAATGGCTTTCGGTCCCCTATCCTATCCAACTTAAACGCAAGCAAACGCAGGTAGAAGAACTTCTCGCTCCGCTGGCAAGCATCAATAACGTAACTATCGAGCCTATCCGTGGTATGGACGAGCCTCTGGCGTATCGTCACAAGGCGGCGACGCCATTTGCACCAGGCAAAGGGCGCACGGTTCGCTCTGGTTTACGCAAGCGGAACGCACAAAATTATTGCCTCAAAGGAATGCCTGGTAGAGGACGGTCGAGCTCGTGCTATCCTCAACGACGTGGCGTATCTTGCCGGCCAGTTCAACATCCATGCCTACCAGGAAGATCGCGGCAAGGGAGCGCTTCGCCATGGCGTGGTTCGCTGCGGATATGCCACCAACGACGTCATGCTGGTACTGGTGGTCAACGGCCAGCATCTGCCTCATGAGCAGGAGTTTATTGCCGCGCTTCGCAAGGCGCACCCTGAGCTGACCAGCATCTTCTTGAACGTCAACCAGAAGCGCACCAACGCAATCTTGGGGCGAGAAACCCGTCTGCTTTGGGGCTCAACATCTATGAGCGACAAGCTTTTGGGCTGCACGTTTGAGATTGGTCCAACCAGTTTTTACCAGACCAACCCTCAGCAAACTGAGGTGCTGTATCAACTGGCCATAAACGGTGCACTTGCTGACTGCGAGCTTGCAGGTTCCGAGCAGACCGGCGCTGCGCAGACCAACGCTACGCTGACCGACGCCTCCACTCAGACATCCATTTCCTCACAAACCAGCAACCTGCGTGTTCTTGACGCCTACTGCGGCACGGGAACCATTGGACTTTGCTTAGCGCACGCCGCTGAAGCTCAAGGCATCAACCTCTTGCTCACTGGCGTTGACCAGGTTGAAAACAACATTCAGATGGCTCGCAGAAACGCTCGAAACAATAAACTTGAAGCCGAATTTATCTGTGACGATGCCACTCGCTACATGCAAGCTCTAGCAAAAGACGGTCAAAACTTTGATGTCATTATTCTTGATCCACCTCGCGCAGGCTCAACGCCCGCCTTCCTCAAGGCAACAGCTCAGCTAGCCCAGAAGAAAAATCGTGTACGTGAGCTGCAACGTTGTAACGCAGGCCAGAGACCTTAATGTTCTTCTCGACAGCGGATTTGCCATTGAGCGCGTAACACCTGTGGACATGTTCCCTCACACCAAGCACGTGGAGTGCGTTGTGGTGCTTTCTCGGGCTTAGATTAAAAGCACAAATTGAATTGAGCAGCTATGAAAACGGTAGAATTTGGAAAACAAAATAACGACGTAATCATGCTGCTTCATGGTGGCGGTTTGTCTTGGTGGAATTATAAAGCTGAGGCTGAACTGCTGAAGGATCAATATCACGTTGTCCTGCCAATTCTTGACGGACATGCAGGTAGTGACAATGATTTTATAAGTATTGAGGAAAACGCAAGTCGGCTCATTTCTTTTATCGATAAAGAATTTGGAGGCTCGGTTCTTCTTATTGGAGGGCTGTCCCTCGGCGCACAGATTTTAGTAGAAATGCTGACGCAACGAAACTCAATTTGCCAAAACGCTGTCATTGAAAGCGCATCTGTCATTCCGTCCAAGCTGACAAATGCCCTGATTAAACCAATGTTCTCTCTAAGTTATGGCTTAGTAAAAATGAAGTCTTTTTCTCAGATGCAATTTGACTACCTTCATATCCGTAAAGATTTATTTGAAGACTATTATCGGGACACATCACAAATCTCAAAAGAGAACATGATTGCATTCTTGGAAGCAAATACATCCTATGAGATAAAACCCGGCCTTCAGAATGCCCACGCCAAAGTCCGTATACTTGTCGGAGAAAAAGAACAGAAAAAGATGATCTACTCAGCAGAGCAGTTGCATAAGGCACTGCCTGGTAGCGTTCTTGAAATAAAGAAAGACTTATATCATGGTGAGTATTCCATCAATTACCCAGAGGAGTATACAAAAGAACTCCTAGACATGATTTAGCTACATATTAAATAAATCAGCATGACTTCCCGTACGAGAAGCAACAAGTATAAGCTCGTCTTTATGAATAACATAAATCAAAAGCCAGTCTGGTTGAATATGGCATTCTCTAAACCCTTGGTAAGATCCAGTAAGAGCGTGGTCTTTGTGTTTTTGGGTCTAAAAGCTTCCCCAGCGCAGAGTTTATCAAGCATCTCTTGAAGTGGAGATATATCAAGACCTCTCTTTTTAATGCGCTTATAATCTTTCCGGAACTTAGAAGTTGCTTGAAGTTTAAGCATATAACTTAAACCCCTGCATTGAGATCTTTAAACAGCTCATCTGTGGTGTTGTAGGATGTTGCTTGAATTTTACCTGACATGATATCGCGTGCTTCTTCCATAGCAGCCAGTGTCTCAGCATTAAACTTTGGGACTTCCACTTTAAAAGGAAGGCCGCGGTGCAAAACGCACTGGCGTAAGAAGATGTTTACGGCACTTGACATATCGATGCCGAGTTCTTTAAACAGTTCATTTGCTTCTGTTTTGACATTACTATCGATGCGAATTTGAGTAGGACTTGTTGCCATAGTATCAGCTCCTTTTAAGGTGATTTTGATACAAATAGTATACGTTGTCAAGCAATAAACAGATGTATTCTCGATTTGTTTTGTTTGTCCGACGTTATTTCTTCAAAAAACTCTTGACTATAACGCAACGTAATACTTTAGACTTCAAACAGCTTAGGAGGTGAGATTGTGAAAACAGTTAATGAAGTTAGTAAGATAGCAGGAATCAGTATTAGAACCCTGCAATACTACGACAAAATCGGATTATTAAAACCAACGGCTTATTCAGAGGCTGGTTATAGGCTATACAGCGATGATGATTTGAAGATGCTACAGTCAATTTTGCTATATAGAGAATTGGAATTTCCGCTAAAAGAGATTAAAGAACTAATCAATAGTGAAAACTTTAACAAGAGTTTAGCGCTGGAGCAGCAAATCAATTTACTCCTTTTGAAAAAGGAACATTTAGAAAATTTAATTCTTTATGCTAAAGGACTTAAAACGTTAGGAGGAAATACTATGGACTTTACAGTGTTTGATACCAAAAAGATTGATGCATATGCAAAACAAGCAAAGGAAGCTTGGAAAAATACATCTGAATGGAAGGAGTTTGAAGATAAAGATAAGAGAAGAAGCACTGAGGAGACAAAAGTGATATATCACAAACTAATGCTGATTTTTGCTGAATTTAGTAAAGTAAAAATCAGAGGAGTGCGATGCAAAAAGAAGTACAAGCCTTAGTCAAAAAAACTTCAAGATTTTTATTACGGCTAATTTCTATAATTGTTCAAACGAAACTTTAGCCGGACTGGGCAAAATGTATGCCGCAGGTGGGGATTTCACTAAAAATATTGATAACTTTGCCGGAGAAGGAACAGCAGTATTTGTTAACGAGGCAATAGAATATTATTGTAAATGAGTTTTGCGTAGAAAAAACTCATAGCTACAGACATCTATGTAAGCCTCCCATTTCTCGTGTCCAAGAAATGGGAGGCAGTTCAACTCAGGAGTTCCCGTGATTATAAAAAACGAAATACCTCTTTTAGAATATGACGATGCCTCCCCAGAGGTTATTTCAGCAGATCACGAATGGACCGCAGGCCAGCTGCCAGAGAAGTGTCTCTTCGCATTTCTCGGAGACGTTGTCCATGAATACGCCAACCAGCATGGGGCAAAGGTTGTAGAGACAATCGTGACCGTTTCTCGAGACATTAAAGTCTACGTTTTAGATTCCTATGGCGAGAAAATCTGTTTAGTTCAGTCTCCTACTGGATCTGCTTCATCCACACAGGTAATGGACATACTTGTTAGCTGTGGATGCAAGAAAGTAATTGCAGTTGGTTCATGCGGCGTTCTAAAAGAGATACAAGAAAATGCCTTTCTCATCCCCACTAAAGCTCTTAGAGCGGAAGGGACGTCCTATCACTATCTTCCAGCATCAAGATATATAGAGCTCGACAAAGAGCCAATTTCTGTCATAGAAGAGACCTTCAAAAAGGACGGCCTCCCTTTTGAGACGTGCGCCACCTGGTCTACTGACGGTTTCTTCCGTGAGACAAAAGATATGGTTGAGTATCGCCTGCAGGAAGGATGCTCAGTTGTAGAGATGGAATGCTCGGCACTTGCTGCTTGTTGTAGAAAACGAGGAGCACAATTTGGACAGTTCCTTTTTACGGCAGACTCTTTGGCAAACGTTCATGAATATGACGAGAGGGACTTTGGCAAAGACTCCCATGAAAAAGCGCTGCTTCTTGGTCTGGAAATACTAAAGAACTTTACCTAAACCATCGCTAGACATCTGTGCTTGCTGCGTTCTGTAAAAATTAAGCGTACAATTGTTAGCGTGTTCTAACTGGCTTTTCATTAGTGCATTTCTACAAACAGTGAGGCTCATATGAAAGTTCAGCAGCTCATTAAAGATACGTGCGCAATAGTCGCCGAAGACATCGGTGCGGCAAAAGCAGATCAGATTGCACAGGCAGCTCAAACGCGATTCGAGGCGCTCTGTGCAGAAAACGCGTCCGATTCCAAAGAGCTCCGTGCCCACTCTTTCAAGCGCATTTACCCTGGTATTGCAGTATATGAAGCCCTGCGCGCGGAGGGTATTTCTCAAGAAAAAAAGCAGTCTGGTATATTCGCGAATACTTTCAGCGCTTTGCTGCCAAACGAGTCCCACTCTTCCAATGGGCCATCAAAACGTTTGGCCTTGCACGTAAATTCCCGCGCCTCTTTCAATCAGGTATCGAGAAAAGCTGCACATCAAATGCTGGATTTGCCTTTGAGTATCCGGAAAGTCACGGTAACGAAGCTCGTCTCAATATTGTGAGCTGCCCCTACTACGAGATAACCAAAAAATATGGCTGTCCCGAAATAACCGCTGCATACTGTGATAGTGACGATGCGGGATATGGCAACTTACACCCACAGCTTGTCTGGGGTCGTACAAAAACCATAGGCCACGGTGGCGATTGTTGCGATTTTCTCTTAGAGTATAAAGAGAATTAATCACCGGTAGACGCTGTCTGCTGCTATCGTCACTGGACTTCCGTCAGTTTTATGACGTACCTTGAGTGACACCTACTAGGAGTTTTTATGCAAGAAAATCGTATGTTTTCTGACGTCAAGCTGGCAAAAAGACTGACTCCTGCTTGGCTTAGCCCCTTTTTTGCCTTTTTTACTATGATTGTTGGACAAATTGTCGGCGCCATTGTAATGGCTTTCTCAGCAGCTCTTGCCGCAGTCCCCTATTTCTTAGTAAATCCACAGCTTACAGATCGTCTTTCTAATCCCTCAAATATGCAGGAGCTTTTTGGAGATTACTACCTCCTACTCTCACTCTTTTCTTTCGTCTTTATTGCTGGTCTTTTTTTACTATGGGTTAAGTTCTTTGAACAACGTCCGATTGTTACTCTGGGATTTTACAAAGATAACTGGAAGAAAGAGCTTCTCAAAGGCTTTGGTCTAGGACTTCTTCTCTTTTCTATTGTGATGTTGATTCTGATTTTGTCCGGATCTTATCAATTGGTTGGCACTACTTTTACGCCTTATACATTCGGTTTTGTTCTTCTCACCATTCCGTTTTGGCTGATTCAGGGAGGAACAGAAGAGCTTGTTACCAGAGGCTGGCTTCTTCCTGTCATGGCAGAGAAATCCAACAAAATTATTGCAATCGTGGTCTCGAGCAGTCTGTTTGGCCTTCTCCACATGTTTAACAGTGGCTTTACTATGCAATCCCTGATCGACCTAATTCTTTTTGGCGTCTTGGAAACGTTCTACATCATCAAAACAGACAATCTCTGGGGAGCTGCTGGCATTCATGGAGCTTGGAACTTTGCTCAGGGCAACATCTTTGGCGTTCTGGTAAGTGGCAGCACTACAGGCAGTTCTTTGCTGCAGTTTACCCCTGGCAGTGGCCCGGATTGGCTTACCGGCGGTAGCTTTGGCGCAGAAGGTTCCATCGTTTGCACGCTTGTTATGCTGGTAACTATCCTGATTCTTGCCTATCAGCTCAAGAAATCCGGCAAGCTCTTTGTAAGGAAATCTGCCGAGAAACCCGCTGAGGCCGCAAACGCTTCTTCATAACTAACCCAATTTTGTTAAATTCTAATTTCACAGGTAGTTTGATTTTCTCGTTGCCTCATCCTTGTAGTTAAAATAACGAAGGAGGAGGTGTTTTATGTCAAAGAAACAAATCAATCTATTTGTAGGCTCTGTCGGAGCTTTTATCGGAGTATTTGTTTTTATCGCTTATATTCCACAAATTATTGCAAATCTACAGGGCGTAAAGGCTCAACCTTTTCAGCCGCTATTTGCAGCAGTTTCTTGTCTCATTTGGGTCATCTATGGTTGGACTAAAGAGCCCAAAAAGGACTGGATTCTTATTATCCCAAATACTGCTGGTGTAATTTTAGGTGGATTAACATTCCTCACCGCTTTATAGTGATTAAGCAGCAAGTTTAATTTAGAAATCCGACAGCATCTAATGGTGCTGTCGGATTTTAATTAACATGCGTCTTACCTCTGTCGCCATTCTTGGCGCTTTTCTCATTCTGCATCATAAACAAACTCAATAAGCTAGTTCTTAGACATCCATTCCTGGAAAACCAATCTGCCGTAGTGCCTCGTACAGCACAATAGCAGCGGCGTTTGAAACGTTAAGTGCACTGACCGAGAACTCATTAGGGTCAATGAAGTTTCCACAGATATCCTGCTGTAAAAGCGCTGGATGAGAGTACTGATCATCACCGTCAAGTGCATCGTGCTTTTGACTCCAGTCCTCACGATTAACCAGGATTGCGGAGTCTTGCAGCATTGGGATTCTCTCGCACTCGTCTGCATATTGTGCCAGAAGCTCCTCAGATAATCCCAGGCTTTCCTTGCCAAAGATGAGGTAATCGCCATCACGATACGTTGCCTGAGTGTAGGTCTTCTTAGCTTTCTTAGTCAGGAAGTGTAGCGGAGACCTGCCGACCATAAACGCGCTGTTAGATGAGCTGACAGTCGCGGTAACAGCGTCGTGTGCAGCGTCCCCAGCTGGTGCACCAAGTGCTTGGGCAAGACCGTTCTTCTCCAGAAATTGATCCCAGTTGTCGTAGACAGAAACGTTAAGGCTTTGCCAGTAGGCCATACCTGCTCGTTTGAGACTTTTTGTCATCAAGCGAGAAGCCCAATGGACCCACTAGGGTGCAAGTGAGTCCCGCTCACTACGCAGGTGCGGCCAATGTTTCCCATGTTGCGGGAATCTCGGGCTCTACCAGTACAACGTTGAGCATAGGTTATGCCAGAACAAAGCTGGTCAGGAATGCAATAAGTCCGCCGAGCGCCATGGTGGCTGGCAGCGTCACAAACCAAGCAGCAATAATCTTGCGCGCAACGCCCCAACGTACGGAGCTGCGACGGCGAGCAGACCCTGCACCCATGATAGATGTAGTAATGACCTGCGTAGTGGAAACTGGTGCGCCAAGAGCGGTCATAATCTCAATTGCAACGGTTGAACTTGCCTCGGCAACAAAGCCAATAACTGGCGTGAGCTTTGTGACGCCGTCGCCAACGGTGCGCATGATGCGGCCGCCGCCAATGGAGGTGCCCAAAGCCATAGTAGTTGCGCAGAGAAGCTTGACCCACAGAGGAATACCGTTAGAAGGGTCGTGAAGACCGGCGGTAACCAGCGCCAACGTGATGATTCCCATGGTCTTCTGAGCATCATTATTGCCGTGGCTGTATGCCATAAAGGCAGCTGAAAGTACCTGAAGGCGGTGGAACAGGCCATGTGCCTTTTTAGGTGGCCAGTCAGCAAAAATCTCAAACACCAGCTTCATAATAAAGTAGCCCAGTGCCATACCGATAAGTGGAGAGGTAAACAGAGGAATAACAACCTTCTCAACAACGCCAACCCAGAGGATGTGACCAGTGCTGCCGGTAAAGACGATGGTTGCACCGATAAGGCTGCCGATAAGCGCATGTGAAGACGAACTTGGAATTGAGAACCACCAGGTAAAGAGGTCCCAAATGATAGCACCCATCAATGCAGCAAAAATAACGTAGAGCTGAAGCTGAATATCAACCAGACCAGACGCAATGGTCATGGCAACCTTCTCGCTCATTAATGCGCCGATAAAGTTCATGATTGCAGACATAGCAATTGCCGTGCGCAGAGGTAGTGCCTTGGTATACACCGTAGTTGCAATAGCGTTTGCGGTGTCGTGAAAGCCATTAATGAACTCAAATACCAGTGCGGAAACAAGTACCGCAATAAGCAAGATGCTAGCCATTTTTCACGATGACATTCTGAATAGCGTTTGCAACGTGCTTGCAAGCGTCAAGGGTAGACTCAAGTCTATCCATAAGGCTCTTCCACTTAAGAACCTCAATCGGATCATCAACGTTTCTGAAAATAGAGCTCAGGGCGTTACGATAGACAACATCACCCTGGTCCTCATACTCATTTGCAGAGCGTGTATGCTGAATAACCGAGTCATCCTTGTGGTAGTCGGGGAGACGATCAAAAGCCTTCTGCAACTCCTCTGCTGCAAACAGAATCAGATGGGCTACCTGAACAGCCTCTGGGCGCATTTCTTTGATGTCATACATGCTAAGGTGTGCAGAGACGCTCTCAATACCATCTGCAATCTCATCCATAAGCAGGGCAAGACGTGAAATGTCCTCGCGATCAAATGGCGTGATAAAGGATGTGTTGAGGGTGGAAATAATCTTTCCCACCTGGTCATCGCAGAGTGTCTCGTAGTTCTTAATCTGAACTTCATAATCTTCAGAGCTTGGGAATGACTCAATGTAAGAAACAAAGAGTTTTGCCGTAGAAACAATCAACGCTGAAAACTCAGAGAACATGCTATAAAACTCATCTTCTCTACGAGAAACTCGGCTCATATGACGCCCTTCACTTGGACTTTTTATTACATATACGAACACATTTAGTATAGCTGTTTAGGGCGCGTATGCTGGAGATAATGACAATTTCAACTTCTCCATAGAGAAGCTGTCAATCATAATAAAAATATGGACGAGGGAGGCCAGATTATGCGAGAAAAGCTGTTTGAATACGTTGCGAATCAGTACGGTAATTGGATCTCTGCGCTTTTAGATGGCTCTGTTGACTTTGATGAGCTGTGTCAATGGATTGATGCGAGTTATTCTGCAACGAACTGACGAATATCTTGTTTAGTACTTGGGTAAGTATCAGCAATCTGTTTGTTAGACATTGGAGGTTACTTTACATGACAGAAAAGCACGCACTTTCTTTTGACGAGAATTTCTTCAACAAGCTAGGTCAATTTGGCAGCATTCTCTCAGTCATGATGTATGTTTCTTATATCCCGCAGATTACTAATAATCTTGCTGGCAATAAAGGTAGCTTCATCCAACCACTAGTTGCCATGATCAACTGCACTGTTTGGTTTGTTTACGGCGCTTTCAAGAAAGAACGCGATGTTCCCATTATGATCGCTAACGCCCCTGGTATTCTCTTTGGACTTGTTACTGCGCTAACTGCGCTACTATAATCTGGCAGCTGGTCAGGCCTATCAACTTACTAAGACTCAACGATAAGGACGGTTCATGTGGCACTTATAGGTTTCTTTAAAGTTGTCTATATTCCCCTGGCCGTCCTGTATCTCATAGCGGCATATGTCCTTCTTGCAAAGCAAAGCTTGAGCAAAATCTTTAAGCGCACAAATTTTGACCTCTTCCGCGGTGGAGTGCTCGCACTTTATTACCTTTTTATAGCCATGGTCTTCTTTGTAGATATAATGCTTCTTACCACTAAAACTGTAGTTAAGCAGCAATTTCTTGTTCCTTATATAGTTGGAATTATTGCTATTGCTGTTGCGTGCGCAATCTTTACGCAAATAGTAAAACACTCTAAATCAGAGCGTTTTATTACCATTAGAGACTTGGTTGTTCCGCTTATTTGGTTTGCTTCCTCATTTGTTTATACGCAAACAATATTTGCGCTTTTACTTGCAGCAAAATAGTAACGCTCGGTTGTTCCATCACTATTCAGAGGGCTTCTCGCCTTTAGAAAGTTCCTTATTCTTGGCGGCATTATTCTGCTCTTCGGAAGACTTCCGTTCTTCATGAGCCTTTTGGCGATGCTCTTTAAGATACTTTCCCAGTGGCACAGCAATAACAAAGTGATTAACAAATGATCCACAGGTAGCCAGTAAAGCTGCAACCAGCGCATTTATGTAAGGATGCCATGCTGGGAAGAACTGAACTAATACTTGCTGAATAGGAAAAGCCCAAAGGTAAATGCCATACGAAAGCTCAAACTTTGTGCCAAATTTACTAAAGTGGTTGCCCATTCCGTATGCAAGGCAGAAGCAAGCAATAGGGAAAACCGTCAGCATTGCCAGATTATCGATGCCGCCGAAAACCATAACAAACCACAGAACAATCGTCGCAAGGCCCAAAACAGGCGAGATAACAACCTGATCTCTGAATACCCAAATCAAAACACCTAAGTAAAACAGGAGAACCGCGCGCACAACACTGAGCTGCAACGGAGAAAACTTCACGTAATATACCGCTGCTAATACAAAAACAGGTACCGATAGCAGCAAAAACTTCTTTTTATCAAACTTGGTGAGCTTATAGCTGATAAAACACAAGATATAGCAGATAAACTCAACAGGAAGCGTCCATAGCGCAGCATTAACCACGTCGCCCGAAGGATTGTTGGTAAACACTCCCGGCAACTGATGAACCATAATCAAGACACCATTGAGCAGGTACTTGTACGTCTGTGGATTAGTAAAAATACTCCACAGGTGAAAGCGTTGAAAAGCATTGGACCAAGCACAAACGCAGTCAGAATCACAACAAACAAAAGCTCAGGAAAAAGCCTCAAAATACGTGCCGAGAAAAACTTTTTTGCCTCAGGATGGTGCTCGCAGCTGCGTGCAATCAAAAATCCACCAAAGAGGAAGAAAACGCCAACAGAAACACCGCCTGGACTCAAGCGGTCACCAGTAAACTTCAAGAGATAGCTACCGGCATCGCCACCCAAAAACAACTGCATAACAGTGGGAAACAATGACCATCAGTGCGGCAACAAACCTTATAAAGTTCAGGTTATTGACACGCGATGTAGCAACGTCGCTCAGTTTGATCTGGGCACTTCTCGACATTTACTCGCCTAACTCTATGCGAACCTTTGCCTCTCAACGTGGACTCTATCCTGAGCAAAAAGCTGCAATACCTCAGGATACAGCTGGTGCTCTACCTGATGAATCGCCTCTTCAAGCTGGTCAACGGTCCAGCCCTCTTCAACCACAACTGGTCGCTGGGCAATAATGGGACCGCGGTCGTAATCAGCATTTGCCAGGTGAACGGTGACGCCCGTCACCTTGACGCCGTACTCATACGCATCTTGAATAGCGTGCGCACCGCGGAAGCTTGGCAGCAACGCCGGATGCAGATTGAGCACACGATTAAGGAAGGTGTTCAGAATAGGAACGCCGACTTTGCGCATGTAGCCAGCCATAACAACATAATCAACGTTATAGCGCTTGAGCTCGGTGGCAATAACCATATCTGCAACAAATGGATCTTCGTACGTCTCTTTTGAGAGCGTTAGGGTTTGCAGGCCAGCTGCCTCTGCTCTCTTCAAACCATATGCATCGGGGCGAGAAGAAACAACCAGTTCAATAGTTGCGTCTAGCTTGCCAGAATCAATGGCGTCAATAATGGCCTGCAGGTTGGTGCCTGAACCGGAAAGAAGAACGCCAAGCTTAATTGGCATCGTTGTAGACCACCTTTCCGGTGCCTGGGATAATCTGGCCCATGACAAATGGCTCAAATCCCTGGTCAGAGAGGGCTTCTGCTACATCGTCAACGTCGTCCATGTCTACGATAAGAGCCATACCAACGCCCATATTGAAGGTGCGATACTGCTCGTCAAGAGACAGGTTTGCTGCGCTAGAAACGTATGAAATAACTGGTGGAATATCCCATGCAGGACCAGCCTCCTCCACCACGATCAACCTCTGCATCAAGGTGAGCTGGCAGTGCACGGTTAAGGTTCTCGGTGATTCCACCACCAGTGATATGTGCCATAGCCTTGATAGGAGCTCCGGTGCGGAGTGCAGCAAGCAATCCACCTGCGTAAATAGTGGTTGGACGCAAAACAGCGTCTGCGAGTGACTCTCCACCGAGCTCCTCTAGTGGCTGGTTAAGCTCCTCGACAGTCTTACCCTCAATAGCTACCTTACGTACCAGCGAATATCCGTTGGAGTGAATGCCAGAAGAAGGAAGTCCCAGAATGACGTCACCTTCACTGACCTTCTCGGGACCTAAGATCTTTGGTTTGTCGACAACGCCTACGACAAAGCCAGCAAGATCGTAATCGTCAGGATTCATAACACCTGGATGCTCGGCCATCTCGCCGCCTACCAGCGCACATCCACTCTTGCGGCAGCCTTCTGCAATACCACCAACAACTTCGGCGACTGCCTCGGCTTTAAGCTTGCCCACAGCAACGTAATCCAAGAAAAACAGCGGCTCGGCGCCCATGGGAACAATATCGTCGACGCACATGGCAACCAGGTCCTCGCCTACCGTGTTGTGGCGATTGAGAAGCTGAGCAATAGCAAGCTTAGTGCCAACGCCGTCGGTGCCACTGACCAGTACAGGCTCTTCCATGTCCTTCAGAGCTGCTGCCGAGAAGCAGGAGCCAAAGCCACCCAAGCCGCCAATGACCTCGGGACGAGTAGTTGTAGCAACAGCAGCCTTGATGGCGTCAACTGCACGAGCGCCTTCATCAACGTCAACGCCTGCGTCAGCGTAGGTAATCTGCTTGGTTGGATCAGCGGAAGTAGTCATTATTCTCCTTCTTACTGCTTTGGGGGGACAAAGCCCTCATCAATTAACTGCTGTTCTACCTGGTCAAACTTACGTGCAAAAGATGGATTTAGATTGTCTGGGGTGTTTTCTGGCAAGAACCTCTGGTGGAAGTCTTCCGGAATTGCCACAGGATACCTGCCGCTAAAGCAAGACTCGCAATAACCGCGAGAAGGAACGCAGGCAAGCAGACCCTCCAGGCTCAAAAAGCCTAAGGAATCTGCGCCGATATAATCGCAAATCTCCTGAGTAGTCATTTTTGCCGCAACAAGCTGGTGCTGATCGGCAGTATCAATACCGTAGAAGCAAGGCCAGATAACCTTTGGAGATGCGCTTCTAACGTGTACTTCAGTAGCCCCTGCGTCTCTAAGCAGTTGAACAATCTGCTTGGAAGTAGTGCCGCGAACAACAGAATCGTCTACCATTACGATGCGCTTACCTGCAACAACGTCAGAAAGCGCGTTGAGCTTCAAGCGTACACCCAGCTCACGAAGCTGCTGTGTAGGTTGAATGAACGTTCTTGCAACGTAGCGGTTTTTGATCAAGCCAGTGCCAAAAGTCACGTCCAGCTCTTGTGCAAAACCCTCAGCTGCAGGAACGCCGGAATCAGGTACACCGATTACCAGGTCAACATCTGCTGGGGTCTCTTTTGCCAGTTGGCGACCCATCTGGTGACGGACAGAGTACACCGAGCGACCGCTAATGATAGAGTCAGGGCGCGAGAAATACACCTGTTCAAAGATGCAATCTGCTTGCTGGCGAGGAGAAAGTCCCATCTCAGAAGATAGGCCACTGTCGGAAATACGGATAATCTCTCCAGGAGCCACCTCGCGCACATACGTAGCACCCACAATATCCAGCGCGCACGTCTCAGATGCAACTACCCAGTTATTCTCGCCTTCCTCGCCAATATGGCCGAGTACCAGCGGACGAATGCCGTTAGGATCCCTAAACGCATAGAGAGCGTTCTCGCGGATGAGCACCATGGCGTAGCCGCCCTCGATGAGGTTCATAGTTGCAGCAATACCGGTGCGCAGACGGTGTGTACGACGAGTAAAGTAGCCGATAAGCTGGGCTGCTACCTCAGAATCTGTATGTGATCTAAAGGAAATCTGGCGAGAAGACAGTTCTTCTCGCAAAGAGTCAAAGTTAACGAGAGTGCCGTTGTGCGCCAAAGCAATGAGGGTCTCATCGATGGACGACATGTGTGGCTGGGCGGACTCCCAACCCTTGGCGCCTGCGGTGCCGTAGCGGCAGTGACCGATAGCCACTTTACCTGGCATTGCGTTGAGGTCGTCGTTGTTAAAAACTTCGGTTACGAGGCCCGTATCTTTTCTGATAAGTACGGTCTGGCCGTCACCGACAGCTATACCTGCGGAATCTTGTCCGCGATGCTGCAGCGCGTGCAGCGCAAAATAAGTGAGTCGAGCAACGTCACGGTCAGGCGCCCATACTCCAAAGACGCCACATTCCTCGTGAAGTTCCATTGGATCCCCTCCGGATGCCTCAGCTTGAGCCACCCTTGATCAAACGTCTCTCACGTTTGGCAACAATAGATACAGTGTACCTGGAAATTTGCAAGAAAAAGCGCTCCGAACAAATATGTTCGGAGCGTGTAACAATTTTTTAAGAAAACAGCATTTTACTGCCCTGACTGACAGCTTCTGACTGTGTCCAATACTCTTTCTGAACCGTCAGCGTTCCGACTACTGAGCCTTTGGCTGTGCCTCAGTCTTTGGAACACAGATGAGCATGGTGCGACCATACTGATCAGTATAATTGCAGGTAAAAAGCGTAAGAACATGATCAGCGCGAGAAAGAACCTCGGCAGCATCTGAACGAGAGCTTACTGCCCTTGAGAGCCTATCCTTCAGATAAGACCTGAACTCATCAACAGAAGCAAAGTTAAACTGCCTAACTTCTTCGTCATCCTCATCAGTGTGATAAGTAAATACTGGCTCGAGCTCGTATGTCTGGGTGGGCGTGACATACCAGATGGTTTCAACCTTATCGAAGGTATTCTGGTCATTCATAGCGCCAATGTACTGGAACATAGAACCGTTGCGCATATGGTGACCATAGAGAATAGTCTGCTGGTCGACCAAGCCGTTTGGATTGTTCTGGTAGTCCATAAAGATTTGACCACCGATAGACCACTCGCCCTTTGCGTTAGTATGCAGGTAGTGCTCGTTGTCCGTGGTCTGATAAACAGGATAGTTAACCTGTGTGCCTGGAATCTGCACCCAGCCAACAACCTGGCTGTTTACTGCCTTTAGACCAGCCCAATCAACAACAGGAGCCTCATCTTTTTTCTCGGAAACTGTAGCGTAAGCCGCAAGTTCCTCATTGATTACATCCTGCGCGTGGTATTCTACCTGTGTTTTTCCAAACATGATGCCAGAAACAATCAAGAGACCAATTCCAACTATCAGCAAAATAGTTGAGAGAACGTTGGAGAAACCCTTCTTAGCAGGCTTCTTACCGTTATCGTTTTTTGACGAAACCGTGCTTTTCATAGATGCAATTTCGACAGAGATTTTTGAGGTTTCATTATTTCCAGCCGGCTGATCAGCAGCGGCGAATGATGCAAAATGTTTGCCGTTCCTTGATTCCATGCACTTCCCTTCTGAAGATACTCTTTTGTCATACCCCCTTAAAAGTTTAGCTATGCATGGAACAAAAATCTTTATACATCTTGCGAAGTCATCGCTTTATCACATCTTTAATCGCAAAACCCGCGCTATAGGTTATCTGCAGCGCGGGTTTAGCTGTTACTGCTGTTTAGCCTAACGCTACCAGCAGACACTATTTAAGCAATGAACAGGTGTTTCTGCGTTCTGGCTTATGCGTCAGCCATCTCAGCTTTGAGCTTGATGATTTTCTCGCGATACTCTGGAAGAGAAGCGCCAAGAATCTGGGTAGCGTAAATAGCTGCGTTTTTGGCACCGTTGATGGCAACGCAGGCGACGGGCACACCGGATGGCATCTGGACCATAGAGAGCAAAGAGTCCATGCCACCGAGGTCAGAGGTCTTCATTGGGACGCCAACGACAGGCAGTGGGGTGAATGCGGCAACAACTCCGCCTAGGTGAGCGGCCTTTCCTGCGGCGGCGATGATTACCTTGAGGCCACGGTCAGCGGCGGTCTCGGCCCACTGGTGAACTTTGTCTGGAGTGCGGTGTGCGGATGCGATGACCAGCTCATATGGAACGCCCAAGCGCTCAAGTTCAGCGGTGCATCCCTCCATAGTTGCAAGGTCGCTCTTTGATCCCATGATAATGCCGATAACAGGCTGATCTGCCATCTCTGCTCCTTTGTTACGTCTCATAAAATAGGTGGATACGTCAAATATCCTCTTCACAGTATAGAGTATGATTTTCTAGAACGTTGGTCCATCAGTCCACGTGAAAGGAAACTGTAATGAATGAAACCAACTCTGTTCTGTACCAGCGAGAAGGCTCGTACATTCCTCGCGTCGCCGCAGTGCACGATCTCTGCGGATACGGAAAATGCTCGCTTGGCGTAGCTATTCCGGTTCTGTCAGCAGCGGGATGTGACGTTTGCCCAGTACCTACGTCGCTTTTCTCGGCACACACCAAGTTCCCTACGTTCTACATGCACGACACCACCAACATGCTCGAGGATTACCTGGATGCATGGAAGGAAGAGGGCATTGACCTGGATGCCATTTATTCTGGCTTCCTTGGTGCAGCAGAGCAGGTTGCAAGCATTCAGCGCTTGTACCAGGAGCATCCAAAGGCACTTCGCGTGGTTGACCCAGTTATGGGCGATGGCGGCAAGATGTACCCAACCTATACGCAGGAGCTTTGCGATGCCATGAAGGCACTGGTAAACGGTGCTGATATCTTGACGCCAAATCTCACTGAAGCATCTATTCTTACTGGCATTCCTTACGCTGGTCAGGATTTGACTGACGAGCAGGTAGACGAGTTGCTCGATGCGTTGTTGGAGATGGGCGCAAAGTGCGTTGTTCTTAAGGGAATTGTTCGCGGCGATGGCTTTATTCGCAACTTTGTTGCCACCGAGTCTGAGCGCGGCGAGATTGTTTCCGAGCTTCTGCCATACATGCTGCACGGAACTGGCGATTTGTTCGCATCTGCGCTTTTAGCTGCAGTTATGTGCGGTCAGGAGATTGCCGACGCTGTCGAGTTTGCTGGTGAGTTTGTCTGTGAGTCCATGGAAATTACTCGCGAGCAGCCAAACTTTGAATTGCGTGGTGTTTCTTTTGAGACCAAACTCGGCCTGATTGCCCAGCTCCTGCAGGAGTAAGACGCTTCTACAAAAGCAAACTGCTCGCACAGGCCTTTGCGCCGCAGAGAAGTATTCTTTTTTTCTTTGTCGTAGGTGCTCACTCTACGCGAGTGAGCACCTATTTTTTTATGCAAGCAAGCGCCGTTATGCATGAAAATGCATTTTCCTCGCCCTTTATTCGTTTCATTTTTTTATCAAAACAAAAATTGAGCTTCAAAAATAAGGCGAAAAAGGTAAAAATCCGTTTAGTTGGAGATCGAAGAAATTGATTAAAGATTTGATATTAATAAAAGCCCAGTTGACGTTAATCAAGCGACACATTGCTAAATCAAAAATCGCTCAAAATCGTCATGCATAAAGATTAAAAACCTCCAACTAAACGGATTTTTTACCTTTTTGGGACCAAAATCGTTTTAAAAACACCGATTTCATGACTTTCAGTCAAATTAACGTGCAACTCATTCGCCGCGCCACCATTTTGAGGTGTGCCGACCTCCCGATAAGTCACTTCCAGCAGCACAAGCAAAAGAGCCGCTGACTTCAGCGGCTCTTTTGCTCTTTTTCTTTGTTGCTTGCAGGTACGTAGGCTACTTAGTACTTGAAGAACTGTCGCTTGTACCTGTACTGTTAGTAATTCCGTTAGTTCCAGTGGTGGTGTTCTTCTTTGTTGAAGACTCTCCACCAACAAGACCGCCAAGAACTCGAACTGGCGTGAACGAAGTAGCAATCTGGTCGCGTAGCTCAGATTGAATGGACTCATTTGCACCGGTAATGACCATGGTGATGTTTACGCCGTCAGAAGACTGTGTCTTAGAGAACGTAAAGGTAAAGATAGGTGTTGAATCACCGCCAGGCTTCAAGAAACCAAACAACTGAGACTTCTGAAGCTCGCCTTGATCGTTGCGATGAACGCTTACGTGATATACAACCGTATTAATCTTTGGATTGAGCAGTGCGTTAATTGCAAATGCCTGAGCCTGAACGCTAGAGCCAGCGTAGCACTCAAGAACGTCCTTTGAGGTGGTATCAGTAACGGTTACCTCAACACGACCAGTGTTCTCATCAGCTTCCTGAACAGAAAAATCCTCGGGGAACTGCGTGAAGCCATTACCCCACTCAACGCCGCCGCGAAGTGCGGATGCAACAGTTCGTACAGTAACAGACTCGGTAAGATTGGCCGTATTAGCACGGCGAATAACGCCACAAGAAACCTGCATAAGCACAACAATGGTCAGAAAAAAATCAAAAACAAAGAGAACTGCTGTTTTTTTGTAATAACCTTCTCGATATTTGAACCCGAAGGATCAGAGCCCGAAAGAGGATCGATGTCAACAGCGGCAGCTCCACCCCTGCCTACGAGCACGCTCAAGTGCTGCGCGCTCCTCATTTGGATGACCTGTCTCGTCTACCTTGGTAAACAACTCTTCAGCTGCATCAGCATCAAGCGCGCCCTTCTGGCGACGCGCGAAGCTTGAGCGATCTGCATCATCTTTAGCCATGTAGCTCTCACATTCCAAAGCATGCTTGCTAAACTGCGCAAACAAGCTTCTAGGGACTTCCGAACTGAAAAATCCAACCGTAGTGCTGGTAAATCTAGAACATACAGCTTAGAGTACGGCGAGAAAAACTATTGCGGTTGCACAACAATCCTGTGACGCACTCAACCGTCTATTTTACCGTCTTGTGGGGTTTGGCGCATCACCAAACTGCATTTGATAGTAATGAGCGTAAATTCCGCCCTTTTCGAGCAGCTCTTTGTGGGTTCCACGCTCAACTGCACGGCCTTGGTTGATGGTAATAATCTCATCAGCACCCATAATCGTGGAAAGACGGTGAGCAATAACAAGCGTAGTTCTGTTCTTTGCCAGCTCGGAGAGGGACTCCTGGACCGCGCGTTCAGACTCGTTGTCCAGAGCGGAAGTTGCCTCATCCAAAATGAGTAGCGGAGGATTCTTCAAGAACACGCGCGCAATGGAAATACGCTGTTTTTTTGTCCGCCAGAAAGTCTGGTTCCGCGCTGTCCTACCTGCGTGTTGTAGCCGTCGGGCAACGCCTCAATAAACTCAGCAATGTTTGCACGCTTTGCTGCAAGCGCGATATCTTCCAAGGAGGCCTCTGGACAGCCGTATGCGATATTCTCCGCAACTGTGCCGTCAAAGAGATATACATCCTGCTGGACCATGCCAATTGCCGAGCGCAGGCTGTGCTGGGTAACAGAGCGAACATCCTGACCGTCAATGGCGATGCTGCCACTTGTCACATCGTAGAATCGTGGCAATAAAGCACAGGTAGTAGACTTACCTCCACCAGAAGGTCCAACCAGCGCGACGGTTTCCACTCTCAATATGAAGGTTCAAGCCGTCGATAACCTCTTCAGCATTGTTGTAAGCAAAATGAACATCCTGGTAGATAATTTCACCCGCGGTAATTTGAATATCCCGGGCATCAGGTGCATCTTGAATATCTGGCTGAGTCTCAAGAATCTCCGAGAAACGCTTGAAGCCCGCAAGACCCTTCTGGAACGTCTCGGTAAAATTCAGAATATTCATGATTGGCGTTGTGAACAGCGAGATATACAGTGCATAGGTTGCCAGGTCAATGGCTTGCATCTGACCTTGAGCAATCATCCATCCGCCCAGCACCAAAACAACCGTATTCAGAATACCCATCATGCCTGAAATTGCTGCCTGATACCTGCCCATTGCCTGGTACATGTTGGACTTAGAGTCTAAATATGCCGAGTTGCTTGCCCTGAATTTAGTGCGCTCATGATCTTCTGCTGCAAAACCCTTAACAACACGAATGCCAGAAAGCGAGTCTTCTAGCTGTGTATTTACCTCAGAAATACGTACTCGATTTTCTTTGAAAATGCCGCGCATATGCATGTTGGCAAAGAAATTAAAGACCACCAGAAGTGCGGCAATTCCAGCAAGCACCAAAGTAAGCGGTACGTTAATGAAAGCCAAGATTACAAAGGAGCCAGCAATCTCTAAGAGACCGATAATCAGATACTCCGGGCCGTGATGCGCCGTCTCAGAAATATCAAACAAGTCAGATACCAGGCGGCTCATCAGATCGCCCGTCTTGTGACGATCATAATACGAGAAACTCATGCGCTCGTAAGCGTCAAACAGGTCTTCTCGCATCTTGCTTTCCATGCGTGCGCCCATGATATGTCCCCAGCTAATGACAAAGTAGCGACACAGAAAGTGGACAAAATACATGGCGAGAAGACCAACAGCAATGAACACCAAACTGCCAAGAATGACATCTTTGCCCTGTGTGAACAGTCCCTTTGTGAGCGAACGCAAAATCTGAGGAAATGCCAGCTCAATGCAGGCCAAAATGATGGCGCAAATGGTATCCAGAATGAATAAGTGCTTTTGTGGTGCGTAATAAGAAGAAAACTGGCAAACAGCGATTTGCGATGTTTGCCAGAAGCGTTTTTGCCAGAGGTGTTGTTACCAAAAGCATTTCTACGAGAGGTCTGGTTCAAAGAAGAGCCAGGTACAGTACGAGAAGAACGATCAGACATGCGTAATTACTCCATGGGCAGTCGGTGTGAAATTGAATCGCAGAGCAGGGCTCCAATGATAGTTTTTGCGTCCTCAACCTTTCCATCAAGAACAGCGTCTACCAGCTCGGACAGTGGAACGAGGTCCACGTTAATGAACTCGTCAGCGTCTGGATCTGAACCCTCAAAGGTCAGCTCAGTTGCCATATAAAGGTGAATAAGCTCGTCAGTAAATCCATCAGAAGTGGCGGTAGTGGTAAGAAAAGCCATCTTTCCCTGCCTTCATACCCTGTTTCTTCTAGCAGCTCACGATGGGCACAATCAGTGGATCCTCGCCGGGGTCGAGCTTTCCTGCGGGTATCTCAACTGTTACGCGTCCAAGCGCGGTTCGATACTGGCGGACCAGACAGATTCTGCCCTCATCAGTTAGAGCAACAATGGCTACAGCACCTGGATGACGCACGACATCACGCAGAGCGCTACGTCCATCAGGAAGCGAGACACGAAGTCGATTCACGTCAAAAATGCGACCAACCCAAACGGTATCTTCAGAAAGTGACTTTTCTTCCAAAGAAGCATCACGTGCATCCTCGGTACCCGCCACAAAGCTGCGCTTCTGAGGCTCACCAGAATGATGATAGACAGCATCCCCTGCGGCAACGCGCTCACCGTCGTAGGTAAACGAATCAACGGCCAAGTGAAGATCATTTCGGGCAGAATCAAACACTTCAGGAGTTATCTGCATATCTTCATCAACAATCTCTGGCTCTGTAGGCTGCATATCAGCAAAGACATCATTTAGCTGTGCGTTATTATGACCTCTGTCCCATACGCCGTCCTGCACGTTGAGTTTCTCGTCATTCTGTTCTGCCATAAACACTAACCTCAATTATTTTTCTGGACGACCTTGCAGTGCCTTGAGTCCAATATCATGCCTGAGCTGTTTACCCTCAAAGTTGATAAGGTCACAGGTCTCGTATACGCGAGCGCGAGCCTCCTCAAAGGTTGGAGCAAGAGCAGTAACGTTTAGCACGCGACCTCCCGCAGTGACAATCTTGCCATCTTCGGTTTGAACGGTTCCGGCATGGTACACAGAGACGCCTTCAAGCTGTTGAGCATCATCAATACCAGTAATCTCTTTGCCCTTTTCGTAAGAGCCAGGATAACCCGCGCTTGCCAGAACAACAGAAACGGCAACCGTATCGGACCAAGCAACCTGCTGATGACGGAGGGTTCCGTTGTCGCACGCCATCAGAATTGAAATCAAGTCTCCCTTAAGACGAGGCAGAACTACCTGGGTCTCCGGGTCACCAAAGCGAGCATTAAACTCAAGAACCTTTGGACCATTTTTTGGTCAGCATAAATCCACCATACAGGCAGCCAGAATAGTTGATGCCCTCTTTTTGAGCTGATCAACAACGCGCTGCTCAATGGCAATCATCTGGGAAAGTTCTTCATCAGTCACAAACGGAACAGGAGAATATACGCCCATGCCACCGGTATTTGGTCCCTTATCGTCGTCATATGCACGCTTATGATCCTGAGCGGTTGCCAATGGAACCACGTAGGTTCCGTCAGTTAGTGCAAGCAAGGAACACTCTGGCCCCTCAAGAAACTCCTCCACGACGACGGTTGTACCGGCATCACCAAAAGTGACCCGAGAAACACTCACGAACACCCTCAAGTGCCTGCTCAAGCTCAGTTGCAACAATAACACCTTTACCTGCAGCAAGGCCATCTGCTTTAACAACTACCGGAGCGCCAATCTGGCGAACATATGCCTCGCAAGACTGCTGGTCTGTGAAAGACTTCCAAGCAGCGGTTGGAACATTCGCGCGCTCCATAACGCCCTTAGCAAACGCCTTTGAGCCCTCCATCTGGGCTGCATTCTCGTTAGGGCCAAAGCACGCAATACCAGCCTGACGGACGGCATCTGCAACGCCCACAACAAGAGGTGCCTCGGGGCCAATAACTACCAGGCCAACGCGTTTTTCTTGAGCAAAGGCAACAACTTCTGCAGGATCATTCTGATTAATGGATGCAAGCTCTGCCTGAGCAGCCATACCACCATTACCTGGAGCAACATAAATCTTACCCGCACGAGGAGATTCCTGCAGTTTGGTCAAAAGTGCATGCTCACGACCTCCTGCGCCAAGCAACAAAATATCAACGGTGTCATTCATAAGTACTCCAGCCTTTTGATACAACGCCTTTGGGATACACGCCACACCGACAGAACCTTCTCCTAAATGCCTTTTAAAATCAGGAGAAGCGAGTCTTTCTGCAATACATTCTGCATCATATTCATTGGTATAAAGCGGCTTTTTGAGCAGCTTTTCTGTACGCTTCTCGCCGCTTGAAATCACAACGTATCTAATCTCACCATGTTTGATAAAACAATCGCTCATAAGGCGAGAAATTCTGCCTGCTAAATCCATAAAATCGGATGACCTGGCAACTTCTGTGCACCTTCCGCCAACCAAACGATACAAATACATATCGTTTGAAATATGACGATGTAGGCGCTCAAGTTGACGTCTAAGCGAGAGCCTTGATCGCTTGTCTTTACTCTTGTGTAGCATAACCCGTTCCGTAGCAATAAACATAGTAGCCACAACTTCAGACAACTCTTGCGCGTAGTCGCAAACTGCCTCAAAAGTAGCGCCAGACGTTCTTGCCACACTAAGGCGCTCAATCATAATGCCCATTGCAGCGGGCATATTTCCGCTATCTACCAGGTAAATTGCCTCTGCAATATCAGGGTTATTCTCGCAAGCTTTTCTTGCTGTTGGAAGCGAATCAGAAAAGTCCTCACTTACATGGAGCGAGAGGATCTTTTGTACTCCCGACTCTAAAACGCTTCTATAAAACTCACCAACCCGGTCAACATCAGAGGTTAGGGCTCCAGGGATGACAGAAACCCCCAGGGCTTCAAGCTGGGAAGCTTCAAGCCCACAGGGGTTATCGCAAACTAATGCAAATGTCGAGCAGTCCGAAGACGCCACGGGTTACCTCCAGTAGCGGTCGATTGTCTGCTCGCGGTCTGGACCAACAGTGATGATAGAAACGCGTACACCGGCAAGCTGCTCCAGGAAATCAATATAGTCCTTAGCCTCACGAGGCAGCTGGTAGAAGTTACGGACATTGGAAATGTCAGACTTCCAACCAGGAAGAGTCTCGTACACGGGCTTTGCGTGATAGAAAACGCTCTGGTGCTCAGGAACAGTCTTGTAAATCTTGCCATCGCACTCATAGGCAACGCAGACCTTAATCTCATCCAGGCAACCAAGAACATCGAGCTTGGTAATGGCCAGGTCAGTAAGGCCATTGATGCGAGCTGCATAGTTAACAACTACTGCATCATACCAACCACAACGACGCTTACGACCAGTAGTTACACCATACTCGTGTCCAACTTCACCAAGAAGATCGCCGGTCTCATCAAAAAGCTCAGTTGGGAATGGGCCAGAGCCAACGCGCGTGAGATATGCCTTAGCAATACCGAGTACGCGGTCAATATTGGTAGGACCAACGCCAGAGCCAGTAACTGCACCACCAGCAGTGCAGTTAGAAGAGGTGACAAAGGGGTAGGTGCCGTGGTCAATATCAAGCATAGTTGCCTGAGCACCCTCAAAAAGGATGTTCTTACCGCCCTCAAGTTGCTCATTCAGGAAGAGTGAAGACTCAACAATGTAAGGACGGATGCGATCTGCATAAGGCAGGTATGTCTCGCAAATCTGATCAACGGTATAGGTTGGTAGACCGTAGACAAGGCCAAGAATAGGATTGGTGTACTCAAGAGCTGCCTCGAGCTTCTTACGGAAGATCTTCTCGTCAAGCATGTCCTGAATACGCAGGCCAGTGCGGTTCATCTTGTCCATATACGTTGGTCCGACACCACGCTTAGTAGTACCAATGAGGTTTTTGCCAAGTTTCTTCTCGTGAGCGCCATCAAGATCTTTGTGGTACGGCATAACAATGTGAGCGTTGCCAGAAATCTTCAGCAAATCGCAGGAAATACCCTTGCTTTCCAGCATATCAATCTCGCCGAGAAGGACCTCTGGATCAACAATGCAGCCATTGCCAATAACTGGATAGGTGTTTTCATACATAACGCCAGATGGAACTTGGTGAAGGGCAAGCTTTGTGTCTCCAGCAATTACCGTGTGGCCAGCATTTGCACCACCTGCGTAACGGCAAACAACGTCAAAATCTCCGGAAATGAGGTCGGTTACTTTACCCTTACCCTCGTCTCCCCACTGAGCACCAACAAGTACGGAAGCTGGCATAAGTTCTCCCCTATCGCAGCTATCTACAAACACGACCATTACATGACGGTTGCAACCTCTTTAGGGGTTGCTTCATAAGTATATCTAATACCGTTGATAAAAGCACAGAAGCCCAAAGGTTTTGTCACACATAAGAAACGATTAGTGCGCAGGGTTTGCCATTGCCGCGTATTGCGCTGCATCGTTTTCTGAGTAGTTATTGCCCTGATAAAGCTCAACAAACTTAGTTGACGTTGGCATAAACATGACAGGAACATCCCTCAGAGCGCCTGCACGGTTCTTTGCAACGATGATATTGGTGACGTCTTTATCTGGACGGTCATCGCGCGCTGCCTCTTCATCACTAAGCGAACGATCAAGCAGCAAAACAATATCTGCATCCTGCTCGATAGCGCCAGACTCACGCAGGTCGGAGAGCTGTGGGCGCTTGCCGTTTCTGTTCTCAAGCGTACGGTTGAGCTGAGAAAGCGCAATAACGGGTGCCTTGAGGTCTTTGGCCATAATCTTGATACCACGAGACATTTCAGAAACCTCAGTTGCGCGGCTATCTGCACGGCCCTTCTCGGCTGGTGGAGAAAGCAGCTGGAGGTAGTCAATAATGATGACGCCTTTCTCAGCCTTGTTAAGCATTCTGCGGGCTTTTGCGCGAATTTCTGTAACTGTTGTGCCTGGAGTATCGTCAACAATGATTTTAAGGCGAGAAATACGCTCTGCTGCCTCCAGAAGGGTGGGCCACTGCTCATTCCTAATGTTGGAAGAACGAATAGTCTGCAAATCAACCTTGGATTCGGAAGCCAAAAGCCTCTGAGCAATCTCAATTTTGCTCATCTCGAGCGAAAAGAGCGCAACAGTTGCACCGGATACTGCGGCGTTGTACGCCATGCTGAGAGCAAACGACGTCTTACCAACACCAGGACGAGCTCCAATAACAACCATCTGACCAGGTCGAAGACCCTGAAAAAGGTTATCGAGCGTTGCAAAACCGGTCTGAACGCCCAACTCAGATGCATCTTTCCCAGCATTGTGCTGCAGCTCATCAAAGAGATCGGTCATGATATCCTCGATGCCCTGTTCTGACTGCTGGACGTCCCGGTTAGTTACATCAAAAATAAGCTTTTCTGCCTGATCAACTACTTCTTTTGTGTCTTCTGGAGCGTTGTATGCAAGTGCGGAAATCTTTGCGGAAGCGCTAATCATCTTTCTGAGTGTGGTATCACGATGTAGCATGACAGCATGGTTTTCCCAGCCGACCATTGCCAGCGGATTATTACCAAGCTCAGCAAGGCGCACAGCCCCGCCTGCGCGCTCAAATTTGCCATTGCTCTTTAGATGATCTGCAAGGGTAATCAGATCAACCGGTTTGTTATTGTCAAACAGCGCCTTGATTGCCTCAAAAAAATAATCTGATTGGAAGGAATATAAAAATCCTCAGAAGAAAGCCTAATAAGGCATTCCCCTCTAATCTCTTCAGAAAGAATCATTGCGGAAAGAATGGAAAACTCGGCATCGGAATCTTGTGGCATAGAGGCATTCTCTAAAGCCGTCAATTGCGTAGGATTCATCTCAAACGAGTCTTGTGCCATCGTCTTTTCCAATCATATTTTCTGTGGATTGAATCTGAATAGTAGTGGACTTTTTAAAAAAATAAAGAGTCATTTTTGGCTTTGCAAAAATTCAGAAAAAAATAAGTCTTCAACATGATTTTTCAAAACTCACATAGTCTGAGCGGGATTTCCTCGAGTTTTCAACGTTTTCAACAATTTTTAGACTTTTTTCAACGTGTAGGCTTTTCTTCACAATTGCTTATCTGCGGTTATACAAATCAGATTACAATTCCGCAGGTTAAGTGAATATGTTTTACATAACATTCTGAATAATCCCAGGTAGAGTATAAGAAATTATACCGTCTGATCTACACATAAAAAGACCACCCCTTTGTTATGTTGGACAAAGGGGTGGTTCGAACAAACATTCCATTCTTTTAAGATGGCCTTGCTTTTTCTAAAAGCGCATAAATCTGTAGAAAACTGCAGAAATTGTATAAACCACCAAAAAATGCAGGAGAACAGTGTTTTATGCGTGCATAAAACTACTCAGCGGACTCAACCTCAACCTCGACGGTTGCCTCTGCGACAACCTCCTCGGTCTCCTCCTCTGCAGGAGCAGCATCGTCCTCGCCAACAAGAACAACGACAGTTGCGGTAATGTCACGGTAGAGCTCAATGGTGACATTGTGGCGACCAGCGGTCTTGATAGCGGAGCTGCGAGCAATACGCTTGCGGTCAACGGTGACGTTGAGCTGTGCTGCGATTGCGTCAGCGATCTGAGCGGTGGTGACGGAGCCAAAGAGCTGGCCCTCCTCGCCGATGCGAGCGTCAACAGTTACGAGCTTGCCATCAAGAGCTGCCTTGGTAGCATTTGCGTCAGCAATACGCTGCTCTTCGCGCTTAGCGATATTGTGACGACGCTCCTCAAGCTGCTTGATGTTACCCGGTGTAGCAGGCTGGGCAATCTTGTTGGGGAACAGGAAGTTCTCCGCATAGCCCTGTGCGACCTCTACGATGTCGCCTTCGCCGCCCTTACCGCGAAGCTCGCCCAAGAGAATAACTTTCATGGGAAACTCCTTTGATGAGTCGATTGTCTCGACTAGTTGTTGTTTATCGTAGGTTCTGAATCCTGGCTTCCAAAGCGATTAAGCTTGCGGAAGTTTGCCCAGGCATCAATGAATCCTACGAGAGCCATAACGCCTAACTGAACTTCTAGCATGCCTGCCAATACAAACAGTGATAAAGAAAGTGCTGGCGAGAAGTGCTTCTCGCGCACAAACCATGTGAGCACTGCAAGGCCCTGAAGTGCAAATACAATGCGTAGAGCCATAAATACGTTCAGCGTAATAAGCTGAAGTATGTCTTGTGCAGACAAAATGGTGCTTGAAAGTGCATAGACGAACAAGTTGACCACTGCAAGTGCGCAGATCCAGAATGGAACATCCATCAGCTGGAACTGTGGCAGCTTCTGTGGGTCTCTTGTTAGTGCTTATACACTGTTCGAGCCCCAAAACGCGCAATTACAAAATATAAAAGCGCCATGCTGGTATAGCTGGTTGGCCAAAAGAGCATAAAGAGCGCCTTTGCGGTTGCAAGGCCCTCTTGGATATCTGGAGTGGCATTAGTCACTTGCGAAGCGTATTGATTGAATACGCTTCGTGCAAGTTCAGGAAGACTTGTTCCGGCCATTGCGGCAAAGAACGCGTCATATCCCAAAAGTGCCAAGGCTGATGCTGCTACAAGAAGAGATCCAACACCTACAGTGAGTTTCTCAGTTGCAAAAGCGTAGCCAACTCCAAGAGCAAGTGCGCATGCAGTAACCGAAGTTGCTGTCTCGGTTGGTCCCGACATGAGATATGCCACTACGCCTGTTACAAGTACAGAAGTAATAGCTGGACCAAACCATCCGCGCCCTTTTTTGCAATAGACAGCAATTACCATGCCGTAGGCAACAAGGGCAGATCCGATGAAGGACATAAGCCCGGTAATAACTCCACCAATAACACAAAGCACAAAGCCTTGCGTATACGTTGGAGCTCCAAACGGCTGCGGCTTGCCTCCGTTTTGGTTACTTGAACCGGCAAAATTCTGTGGGGTATCAGTTGGGCGAGAATACCCTTCTGGTACCTGAGGAATATTTGAATCCGGTCTATCCATTGCTAACCAACTCAACCTAAAGAACAGATAGGTTATCCGCGACTACGGCCACCGCGGCTGGAAACCACAGGGACGGTGTAGGGCAGAAGTGCCATCTCGCGCGCGCGCTTGATAGCAAGTGCAATGTCGTGCTGGTGCTGCGTGCAGGTGCCAGTGACACGACGAGGCTTAATCTTGCCACGATCGGTCATGTACTTACGAAGAAGCTGAGTATCTTTGTAATCGATGAACTCAGTCTCCTCCTTGCAGAACTGGCAATACTTGCGACGCGGCTGGCGCTGAAAATCTTGTTTCTGCTGAGCCATGTCTTTTACCTTTCAGATGACAGTAACAATTGTGTTGCTGTCTGACGTTTAAAACGGAATATCAGCATCGTAGAACTCCTCGTCTGGCGGAGCCGGAACGGGAGCGGGTGCCTGAGGAGTTGGAGCTGCATAAGATGGTGCGCCCTGTGACATAGGGGCTCCACCCTGCTGATTCCTAGAGAGGAACTCGACCTCATCAACAACAACCTCAAGTTTGCTGCGACGCTGTCCTTCCTTTGTCTCCCAGGAGCTGAATCGAAGCTTGCCTTCAATAGCAACCTTCGAACCCTTGGAGAGGAAGCGGGAAAGTGCTTCAGCACGCTGACCAAACACTACGCAGTCGATGAAGTTAGGGACATCTTCCCACTCACCGGTCTGCTGATTCCTGCGACGATCATTAACTGCAACGCCGAAGGAGAGAATCTGGGTGCCGCCTGCTGTGGAGCGAAGCTCCGGGTCACGAGTCAGGTTACCCGAAATATTAACCCTGTTAATGCTCATAAATCTCACTACCTCTCATCGTGGAATAATTCCACTTTTCCATTACAAGGACTTAATCCTTATCGACTCGACGCACAATCATGTGACGCTTAACAGCATCATTGATTCGCAGGACTCGATCGAGCTCTGCAATCTGCGTTGGATCTGCATGGAAATTGATGAGGGTATAATCACCCTCGGTAAGATCGTCGACCTCAAAAAGCAAGCTTGCGCTTGCCCCAGTCCCTCGACGCTGTCGACTACTCCGCCGTCGGTGGTAAGAGCGACGTCAATACGCTTCATTACGCCAGCGCGGTCTTCCTCAGTGGAAGCTGGGTCAACAAAAAAACAGCAGTTCATAGGCCTTCATATTGTCACCTCCTCTGGGCTAATGGCTTCGGGAAGTGAAGGTGCACCCGAAGCAGGAAAAGTTCGACCAAGCATCATACCACATAAATGCTTAAATACGAAACAAGCCCACAAAATTTCTCACATGCAGTCCACATAAAAAGAGTGTAAATTAACAATTTTTTTCACCATTTTGCCTCTACTTTGTCTTGCTTATATCCCCAATCTTTCTCATTCCAGGTTACTAGTGCATCTCAAAAATTATCGTATTGAAATAGAAAAACGGCCATCACACAATCTGCATGATGGCCGTATTGTTTAGATAAGCTCTACGTTACTGAGCCGCAGGTCCCTCAGGATTCTGGGTTGGAGCATCCTGTGGAGCTGCTGGAGCCTCAGGTGCTGCTGGAGCAGTTGGGATAACTGGCTCAATAACAACACTTGGAGCTGGTGCAGGCTCTGGAGCTGCAGGTGCTACAGGTACACCCGCGACAGGTGCCTCAGGAGTAGCAGGAGCAACTGGTGCTGCTGGAGCCTCAGGAGCTGCAGGTGCAACTGGTGCTGCTGGAGCCACTGGAGCAGCAGGTGCAACAGGGGCGGTCTGAGCTGGCTCAGCTGGTGCTGCAGGTGCAGCTGGAGCTGATGGAGCAACTGGTGCTGCTGGAGCCTCAGGAGCTGCAGGAGCAACGGGCGCTGCTGGGGCTACTGATGCTGCGGGAGCTGCAGGTGCAGTTGGAGCGACTGTAGGAGCAGCCTGAGATGGCTCGGCTGGGACTGCAGGTGCAACGGGAGCTGCTGGAGCTGCAGGTGCTGGAGCAGCTGTTGCAACTGGAACTGCTACTGGAGCAACGGTTGCTGCTGGTGCAGTTGGGGCGACTGGTGCTGGAGCTGAATATACGGCGGCTGCGCCATCGCGTGGATCGTTAATGAATGGTGGCAGTGGATCGTTGCTCTGTCCCCATGCAGCGACGTTGAACTGACGCATCCAAAGTGCAATTGCGTTCTGCAGAAGAAGCATAACGATAAGACCAACAACGTGACCAATATAGCCAATAGCAAGGAAAATTGGTCCCATCTGAATGAAGCCACGTGCAAGCAGGGCAAGCATGATAAGACCAAGCTGCTGCTGGCTGGTAACATTCTGAGTTCTTGCAATGGTTACAGCCTGGGTACCAATGTTGACGAACATGCTGATTGCAGCACTGCCGCCGATGATGCCCATAATAATTGAGGTAGCAATGCCAAGCACAATGCCCATACCAAAGATGCGGAACAAGCCACCCATGTCATGCTTGATCATCTCAAAGATGTTCTTAAAAGCAAAACCGGCAGAAATATTACCGTAAACTGCTGCACGCACCTGAATAACGTTGATAAACAGCGGATAAACAAATGCTGCAACAATAAAAAAACTGGAATAAGAATCAGATTGATAACTGGAATAAAAGAAAGGATTCCCGTTGCAATGCTGTATGCCAGACCGAAGGCAAGTGCAATGACAACTGCCTTGAGGCCAGTAACAATGTAGGTGCCAAATTTGAAGTCTTTCTGCTTTGGACCAGCATTGATGCCCCATGCAGTAACGCGTGCAGTCTCAAGTGCATAACCAACAAGCGCAAGAATTCCAATAACCGGAATAAGGCCAAACAGAGCCATAATAAGGACGGGCTTCCACCAACCCTTTTCCATAGTCAGAAGTGCCCAGGAGCGTGCAAAATAGCGATCGCGCCTGTAGCCATTCAACTCATCTGCTGAAACAGCCATTTGATTCTCCCCTCGTGTCAAAAAAGATGACATCGAATTACTAAGCCAAAACATTCTATATAAAAACGAGAAATAAATATATCTTTATTAGTAGCAATTAATCAAATCAAAATGTTAAATGGCGGAGGAGGAGGGATTCGAACCCTCGTACCCCTAGAAGGGGTAAACGGTTTTCGAGACCGCCGCATTCAACCACTCTGCCACCCCTCCGAAGGGTGAAACGGCGCCCGTAGGCGCCGTGAAAATTCTGGCGGAGAGTCAGGGATTTGAACCCTGGAGACGCTTTAGACGCCTACACGATTTCCAATCGTGCTCCTTCGGCCACTCGGACAACTCTCCATATAAAACCGCACGGGACAGTATAGCGGATTTCTCACCAATATAGGGCGAGAAGTTCTGTGTATTTTTAATACTTGTGTAGTATTGTCATACTAATAAAAACAAAAACACCAGTAGGAGGTATGGATGCCACCGTTTTTCTCGCCATATGGCACAGATGCAATTTCTGTGGGCATCCCCTACTGGCTGAGACCTTCTAACGGTAATTATTGGTGCAGTCTCGGGAATCTTGGTTGCAAGAGATCGTCACTTGGACCTTGTTGGCTTTGTAGGTCTTGGCCTTTTGGGTGGTCTGGGCGGTGGGCTTATCAGGGACGTCATGATGCAAGAAGGTGGCGTCTACATGCTCAACTCGCCCTACGCCATTCCTGCTGCGGTGCTAACTGCCATTCTGCTCTTTATGTTCCCTGAGCCCCTTGATCGATTCCCCCGCATGCTTGAGTGGACTGACATCATATCCGTTGGGCTCTTTGCCGTTGTTGGTACCGATAAAGCCCTGGTATATCACTTGCTTCCCTTCTCGGTTATTTTGATGGGAAGTATCACAGGCGTGGGTGGTGGCATGCTCCGCGATGTATTTCTTGGCGATATACCTCGTATTTTTCAGCGAAGCAATCTCTACGCGTTTTGCGCAGTTGCTGGCGCAACCTCGTATTGGGCGCTTGTTTCCTACGCTGGGGTCACCAAAATCTGGGCAGCCGTTGTCTGCGTTGCTGTTACCGTTGGCCTGAGGCGTTGGTCGCTCAAATACAACGTGCTTTCTCCGGCAGACGTTGACCTTACGCCACATGTCATGCGTGGTGTCAACAAACTTCGCCGCAAGTCACAAAAGCCTGTAAAGCAGACTGATCAAGATATCGCTTCAAAGTAGCCGGCTACTCTACCACTACTTCACGCTACTCAAAACGCACTATCTACCTGCGTTTATTTAGAATCTACCTAAAACAAATCTGGCGAGAAGCCCCTGCAGCTGCAAGTTTTTCTCGACAGATTGGCTATCTGTAAACGATGCTGTTACTTCTTGACCATACCGTTACGAACTGCCCACTTACGGCGCTCGGTCTCGGAAAGAATACGCTTACGCATACGAATGTTGACTGGAGTGATCTCAACAAGCTCGTCATCCATGATGTACTCCAGAGCCTCTTCCAGCGTAAACAGGCGTGGAGGAGTCAGCTGAACTGAAATATCTGCAGTTGAAGACCGCTGGTTGCCCAAAGACTTGGTACGTGCAATGTTAACAACCATGTCGCCTGGCCTTGAACGCTCGCCAACAAGCATGCCTTCGTAACATTCAACGCCTGGAGCAACAAAGAGCTGTCCGCGCTCCTGAAGGGTACCTAGTGCGTAGGCAACAGCCTTCTCGGTGGACATAGAAATCATGGCGCCATTCTGACGGCTGCCAATATCACCTGCAAAAGGACCATATTCAAGGAAGGTGTGGTAGAAGACGGCGTCGCCATGAGTGACGTTCATGACACGGGTCTTGAGGGCCCATGATGCCACGGGTTGGAATCTTAAACTCAAGGTGCGTCTGAGTTTCGCCGGTGTCCATGATGGTCATAGTGCCGCCAACATTACCAAAGACCTCGATGACCTTGCCAGCGTACTCTGGGTTGCACTCAACAACAGCCTGTTCAATAGGCTCAAGCGTATTACCTTGAGCGTCTTTTTTGAACAGAACGCGAGGGCGGCCAACCTGGAATTCGAAGCCTTCGCGGCGCATGCTCTCCATAAGAACGGAAAGGTGCAAAATACCGCGACCAGAAACCTCAATGCCTGTTTTATCAGGGAGCTCCTCGATGCGCATGGTGACGTTATTCTCGCGCTCTGTCATCAAGCGCTCTTTGAGCTGACGGCCACCAACAATGTCTCCCTCACGGCCAACAAGTGGCGAGGTGGAAGGCTCAAAAAAATAATGGAAAGAGTTGGTGGGTCAATCTCGATTGGATCCAGCTCAACAGGGTTCTCTGGATCTGTGTATACATCACCAATATCAGTGTTATCAACACCAACGATTGCAGCAATATCACCTGCATCAACCTCGCTGCACTCCTTGCGGCCCAGGTAGTCAAAGGTGAACAGCTGCTTAACCTGGCTCATAGCACGCGAGCCGTCGTTTTTAACAACAAGAATCTTATCGCCGGTATGAACAGTTCCGGAATACACGCGGCCAATACCAATACGACCCAGATAGTCAGAGTGGTCAATGGTGACACACTGCATAGCAAGAGATCCATCAATATCAACATCTGGTGCTGGTAGACCATCAATAATCATGTCGAGAAGTGGGAACATGTTGTCGTTGTCATCGTTTGGATCAAGGCGAGCGTAACCATTAACGCCAGAAGCAAAGACAACGTGCTCCATGGTGAACTCAAGCTGCTCATCAGTTGCGCCAAGGTCCATCATCAAGTCAAGAGAATCGTTGACAACAGCTTCTGGGCGAGCGCCATCACGGTCAATCTTGTTGACAACCATCATGATAGAAAGACCTGCGTCGATAGCGTGGCGCAGAACAAAGCGCGTCTGTGGCATAGGACCCTC
This sequence comes from uncultured Atopobium sp., assembly GCA_916438965.1. Lineage (GTDB taxonomy): Bacteria > Actinomycetota > Coriobacteriia > Coriobacteriales > Atopobiaceae > Lancefieldella. The sequence goes on from CAKAGI010000001.1 coordinate 1,396,642, forward strand.
AGCTGCGTCAACCAGCAGAAGCGCACCGTCAGCCATCTTCAAAACGCGCTCTACCTCGCCGCCGAAGTCAGCGTGGCCAGGGGTGTCAATAACGTTGATCTTGACGCCCTTGTACTCAATAGAGATATTCTTTGCCAGAATAGTAATTCCGCGCTCACGCTCCTGATCGTTGGAGTCCAGAATTCTCTCTTGAACCTGCTGGTTCTCGCGGAATGCATCGGTTGCCTTAAGCATCTGGTCAACCATGGTGGTTTTACCGTGGTCAACGTGGGCAATAATGGCGATGTTTCTGATGTTGTCTTGACGCATAAGTCTCTATCTCTCGAAGGTATATGCTCAGATTTGAACAACTCAAGTCTAAGTTTTTTATTAGCTTTAGCACTTTAGTGCAAATACGTGTTCACAAAGGCCAGAAATTTCAATGAACGCAGCTTTTTTTCACTACAGAAGCGGCTCAAGCTCCCCTGCTGGTGCAGGATCTGACCACACAAACTGGTCGCCTTCACCCTTTCCATCAATTAAAGAATATGCCGAGAAACTCTTATAGCCCTTCTCGCCAAACTCAAGAAGCACAGCATCCTCGTAGCCACCATCCTTAAGTAGCTCAATTGCCCCCTCATACACAAGCGCATAACGAACAGGCTCTTCAAGTCCCGCTTCTGTATCGCCCTTCTGTTTGACAAGGTCAAGCACGCGTTTATGGGCTCCCTCAAGCAGCTCCTCTGGACCGTCGTCAGAGAACTCGTAGCTTGCAACAGCGCCTGCTGCATCTTCAACCACAAGTAAAACATTAAGCGGCTGACCATCTGCAAGCAGGTCAAACGCATCTCCAAGCAGCTCAGTTGAGAGCATATCAAGCTCGGGAGAAACTCCATCTTTGCGCTCGTCGTTTTCGGCCATGCCGCTCCTTAGCATCGTTTTTGTAACTATTGCTCTCTATGATACATCGCACAAGAAAAAGAGGTCGAAAGCAAAAAGCCTTCGACCTCTCAGGTTTGTCAGATTTCTATCTAAATTTGGACAGCTAAGAAGCTGCTCCTACAAATGCACGCGCTTACTCCGCCAGAGCCTCGCGAATGCGTGTAGTAACGCCTTCAAGCCTATAGCACTCAACATACTGACGAAGAGGGCGCTTAATGTGATCAACCACAAAGCGCTGACCATCAATGTTGAACTGAGCAAGGTTCTTGTACAGGTGTTCAGTTGCAGCCTTGACCTCGTCATCATTGAATGCGTAGTGACCGGAAATATCAAGAATATCCAGAGACAGTTTATGATCAGCCAGAATCTGCTCAACAGTTAGATTAATCTGGTCGCCCACCATCCACTTGCGCCAACGCTCAGTTTCAATTGCCTTGACCAGCAGAGTGTTTCTCAAGCCAGAAACCTCGTCTGCCTTTAGGAGACCTTCTTTAACCAGAAGATCTTCGACGTCACATAGCTTCAGATATGCGCGAGTCTCTTCTGTTCCGTACTGTGGGGCAACGTTTGAAGCGGTGACATTTGCAGGAGTATGCTCAAGCAGCGTTACGTCATCAAGGTAGTCTGCATTGTGCTCCTTAAGACCTACGCCATAACTCTTTGCCATCTCAGCAAGGCTAATAGCAGCCTCAAAATCGTAGTGACCAACCTGCTCAGTAAGGCGCGTAAGTGTTCCGGTCTGTCCAACAATAAAGGTTGGCATAGGCAGGCCCTTAGCAGTCAACTCGCTCTTAAGCTGCTCAATGAAAGTGTGATACTTGTCGGTAGAGGTCAAACCACCGTTTGTTTCCTCGGTACCAACCTCATAACCAATCTCGGGAAGACCGCGAGAAACACGTTCTTTCTCGCACCACTCAATCAAATCAACCGTACGACGAAGAACCACGTCAAGCGGAATAACCTTGCCAATCTCAAAAGGATCTTTAGTTGGGTCAATCATCAACAGGTCAAAACCGTTAAGCATGTCGGCAAGATAAGACTTCTTGGCAAGCTCCATAGCCTCATCTTCTGGAAGGTGAGCGTTGCGTTCCTCGTCACGTTGCCAGGGTCCGCCGTGGTCGCGGCAGAGATAATACAGGCCGTCAAAGCCAACCTTCTGAGCTGCTTCAGCAATATCTTCCGAGAAACGCTTCTGATCCCAAGCGTTTACGTATCCTCCACCAAGTTCATCAAGATCCACCTGGTTTCGAGATGCAATAAACATCAGAGGAAAATCACAGTCCCTACCAAGTTCAAAAGCTGCCTGGAGCAGGTTGGGCGACATTGGTCCAATTCCTAACAGCGTGGCGGACTTTCCTGTGTCTTGAAGTTTAAGCAACCCTTCAACAGCTTTTTTTGATTGGTAGCTTTTCCATAATTACCCCTTCCCAAGAGTGTTTCTTGGTAATAAGAAGGGCGTGGGGGTTGAATCCCTACGCCCCTCTCCTTTTAACTTCAATTTTTAAGGTTTAAGACCAAAAAGTACATGCGTTTCTCGCTCTGTATTACTTGTTGTCCTCAAGCTTTGGCTTGGTAAGAACAAGGATTGCAACACCAACTGCAACGCCAATTGCCATATCAAGGGTGTAGAGGGCAATGTTGTTTGTAGCTGCAGCAACAATCATGCCACCGTGAGGAACAAAGCACTCAATACCGTGCCAAGCAGCAAGACCAGCACCAACTGCAGAACCAATCATGATTGCAGGAAGGGTATGTGCAAGATCCTTAACAGCAAATGGAATTGCGCCCTCAGTAATACCAATGAGTCCCATAAAGACTGCGGAGATACCCATCTGCCTATCAGTGTCGTCAAACTTGCTGCGAGCAATAAGAGATGCAACACCGCAGACCAGTGGAGGAATAGCAACTGCAACACGGAATGCACCGTTAGGACCATAAACACCTGCGGTCATAAGAGCCATGGTGAAGGTAGAAGCAGTCTTGTTAACTGGGCCACCCATATCAAATGCGGTCATGAGGCCAATTACAATGCCGAGTACAACTGCAGAACCACCCTGAAGGCTTGAAAGCAGGCTGGTCAGCCAGTCCATGAATGCACCAAGTGGAGCTGCCAAAACATAGATGTAGAGCATGCCAAGAGCCAGTGAAGACAAACTTGGGATAATCAGAATTGGCATGATGGTACGGATGGTGTTATTGACCTTCCAGGACTTCATCCACTGGACAAGGTAGCCAGCAGCAACGCCGAGGACCATTGCACCCAAGAAGCCAGTAGAAACCTGAACCTCACCTACAGGAACAGGATTGCTTGCCAGGTAACCAAGGACAAAGCCAGGTGCCAGAGCAGGCTTTCCACCCAAAAGAATAGGCAATGTAAGCAGCAAGGACTGGAATCATCATCTTGATGCCAGCCATACCAATAAGGTTGAGGCTCTGCATCAAAGGATTGGTGACTTCAATACCGTCTTTTCCTGCAGTTCCTGTAGCTAGCGAGAAAGCCAGGAAGACTCCGCCAACTACGACAATAGGAATGAAGTACGAAACACCAGTGTTAAACGCCTTTAGAAGGTCTTTTCCGACCTTGCCCCAAAAACTGAGGGACTCTTTTTCCTCTGCCATGGGTTTCTCCTCTCTTCTTCCTTGCGCTATCACGTACGCGCGTGCTACTCGGCCAGCGCAACTACCTGATCAATAACCTTTGCTGGATCTGCGATAGCCAGCGAAGGATCCAACGTTAGAACGCGACCCTCATCGCGTTTCTCGTCAAAACGCTCATCGCCTTCGATGCCAATTGCAATGGCGAGAAGAACAACGTCGGCGGCGTCAACTTCGTCCTGCTCAAGCTCGTTCTCAATACCGTAACCGCCCTGAGCCTCTACCTTGAATTCATAGCCGCGACGTTCACATTCTTTCTCAATGGCCTCTTTTGCCATCCATGTGTGAGCAATTCCAACCGTGCAAGCACAAACAGCAACGACATTCATGGTTATGTCCTCTCGCAAAGTAAGTTGTGAGCCCCTAAGCGGGGCGCACGAGCACGTCTTTTGACGACGTACGTTTCCGATTCATACTTTGCCTTGTTTCAATCTTTTTTGAAAGACAATTTCGGTAAACGTCCAATCTACCTTGTGTTATGATGATTTTTGTTAAACGTTTAACCAACGTGAAATCCAGCACATTCACTAACGTTTATGTTTTGCAAGAGAAATTTTGAGAATTCGGTAAGGTGAAAACTATGCCCAAAGTAACCATCATTGATGTTGCAAAGCTTTCAAACGTTTCAACTGCCACCGTGTCCAATTACATCAATGGACGCTTTGAAAAAATGTCTGAGTCAACCAAATTGGCCATCAAAAAAGCTATCGAAAATACCGGCTATGTTCCAAATGCTCAGGCGCAGGCCATGGTTAAAAAGAGCTCTGGAATTATTGCTGTCCTCATCTTGGATAACACCAATGCCTGGGCAGCTCAAATGACCAACGGAATTGAAGATGCTGCTCTTGAGGCAGGCTACCAAACTATAATTTGCAATTCTCGCTTTGACCCTACTTTGGAGGCTGACTGGGTTGAAAAGATGCTTTCAATTGGAATTGATGGCCTGTTAATTCAACCTACAAATCAATTTAGGGCAGTTGATCGACGCATTGCTAAAGTTGGTAAACCTGTTGTCTACTTTGACTGCGATTTACTCAACTTCAACACCACCTGGATTAAAAGCAATCTCTACGATGGCGTGTATTCTGCAGCTACTCATTGCATTGAAACTGGTTACGAGCAGTTTTTTTGATAATTGGTGGAGCGCCCACCATCCGAACAAGAATTGAACGAGAATCTGGCTTCACTGATGCTTTAGAGGGCCTTAAATAAACCTCATGAGCGTCTCACCATGGAGCAAAGCACGCTGTCTATCTCTGACATCACGCAATGGCTCAATAATCACATTCTTCCGTCAAAGAAAACACTGGTATTTGTGCCAAATCAATGGGCTCTTAAAAGTGTCTATAATGCCTTGCAATCCTACGAGACGGTAATTCCAAAGCAAGTTGGCCTGTTGGGATTCAATAACACTGATTGGACTGACCTGCCCGTTAAAAGCATCTCAACCATTGTCGAGCCTGTCTATGAAGAGGGCTACGCCGCTTGCAAGATGCTCCTTAAAAGAATCAAGGATCCCTCGCTTGAGCCTGATCACAAGCTGCTCACCTGCAAACTAAACTGGCTCAAATCAACCATCTAACAAAAATGGCGAGAAGGTCCAATGATCTTCTCGCCTTACGTTAACGCTTTAACTTAAACGCTTACAGGACGTGAACCTCGTCCTTAGTGAAGTCAACAAAGGCGTGGTCACCAACGTTGTAAATCTTGTGGGTACGTGGGTTGAAATCGGTAATCTTGATGAGCGTATCGCCGACCATGACATGATAGTTCTGGTAGTGACCCATGAAGCGGGAAAGAACAACCTCGCAGGAAAGAGTTCCCTCATCAGCAAGACGCGCAGACTCAGGACGCAGGACAATGCAGCACTCTTTACCCTTGTCTAGGTGCGAGCAGCCGCCGACCTCAAACTCCTGACCCTCAAAACGGCAAAGCGCAGTGTCAGCGTCGGTCTTCTCTGCAATGGTTGCATGCAGGAAGTTTGACTCTCCGATAAAGTCTGCAACAAATTCATCTGCTGGGTGGTAATAGACTGTCTGTGGATCACCGACCTGGTCAACAAGGCCTTTCTTCATAATAATAATGTTATCAGAGAGAAGCCATTGCCTCTGACTGATCGTGTGTAACATAAATAGCAGTGATGCCTGCTTCCTGCTGAATACGACGAATCTCGTTACGCATGTCAACGCGCAGTTTTGCATCAAGGTTTGAAAGAGGCTCGTCAAAGAGGAGCACACTTGGCTCAATAACCAGAGCGCGAGCCAAAGCAACACGCTGCTGCTGACCGCCAGAAAGCTGATTGGTCATGCGCTCTTCCATGCCCTCAAGTCCAACAAGACCCAGGATATGAAGGACCTTCTCGCGAATTACCGCCTTATCCATTTTGCGGAGCTTGAGACCATAGGCAACGTTATCGAAGATGTTGTAGTGAGGCAGGAGTGCATAGCTCTGGAACACCATAGCAGTATCGCGCTTGTTTGGAGTAAGCTCATCAATCTGCTCATCACCAAGGAAAATCTTTCCCTCATCAGGGCTCTCAAAACCAGCAATCATTCGCAGAATAGTGGTCTTTCCGCAGCCAGAAGGACCAAGAAGGGTTACAAACTCACCAGGAGCAATGGTGATATTAGCGTCTTGAACTGCGTAGAAGTCTTTTCCAGTCTTCTGATCCTGATAAATCTTGGAAATGTGCTCAAGGCGAACGCCTTTTTTCTCTGTAGCCATGTGTTACTCCTCCTTGAGTGCTCGGCTGGTGCCAAAGTGTTTGATGGCCCAATTCATAAGCAATACCGAGCCATAGGTAATAACAATCAGAATTGTTGCAAAGGCACAGGCCATACCATATGAACCCTTACCAGCAAACTCATTAATCTGAACAGTGATGAGCAGGAACTCTGGTGTGACCAAGAGGATAACTGCAGAAATTGCGGTGATGGAGCGGACAAACGCCGTTACCAAGCCAGACAAGAACGAATCTTTAATCAGTGGCAGCGTAACGGTCATGAATACGGTAAAGCTGTCGGCACCCATGTCGTATGCGGACTCTTCAATAGATTTATCAATCTGTCGAAGTGCCGAGATACCCGAACGTGTTCCTGTAGGAAGCGAACGCACGACAAAGACAATAATCAGGATAAGTCCCGTGCCATACAGGCCCTGCAAAAATCCTGTGTGCATAACACCGCTTGAGAAACCGCGAATGTAGCCAACGCCCAAAACCGTACCAGGAACTGCCATTGCAAGCATGGATACAGCCTCGATAAAACCACGACCACGGAAGCGGCGCTTTACTACCAGATAAGAAATGATCATCGAAAGCAAAGCGGTAATTGGTGCCGCAATGAGCGAGAGCGTAAACGAGTCACTAAACGCCTGCAGACCGTGATGCTTGGTAAATACCTGCTCAAACCACTTTGTTGTTAACTCGTAATTAGAGCCCCAGGAACGAACAAACGAACCATAAGGAACGCAGAGGTACATGCCAATAACAAAGAGTGCAACCAGCGCGCAAAGAATGGTAAGTGGAATGCGGACTGAGTTGTCTGTAATAAGCATCCTAGCTCGAGTTGCTTTGCCCGAAAGTGTAGACGTACTCTTTGCTTCCAATACAAACTTCTGAACAACAAACATGAGCAGCGTAATGGAAAGAAGAACAACAGCCATAGCAGCCGCGCCCTGTTTGTCGTACGCGCCTGTAATCTGCAGGTAGATAGTTGTTGCTAAGGTATCGTATGAGCCACCAATAATCATTGGGTTAGCAAAGTCTGCAATCGATTCAATAAATGAGACGAGAAAAGCGTTGCCTAAACCAGGCAAAATAAGAGGAAGTGTAACGCTGGTAAATACTTTCCAGCGGCTTGCACCCATGTCACGTGCTGCCTCTTCAAGGGATGGGTCAATGTTTTTGAGCAGACCCTTAAGCATCATGTAGCACACAGGGAAGAACGACATAGTCTGGACAATAAAAATGCCCCAGAAGCCATAGATGTTGTTGTCAAAAATTCCTAAAAGACCGCGGGTAATCAGGCCTTTCTTGCCAAACATCATAATCATGGAAAGCGAGAGAACAAATGGTGGAGAAACAACAGGAAGCATGGAAACCACGCGGAAAAGGCCTGTCATAAACTTTGTACGAAGCTTTACGTACACTTCAACATAGGCAAAAAGAAGGCCAATAAGCGCTGATAAAATGCCTACCGCAAAACCAACTCTGAGGGTATTGGTAATTGCGCGATCAAACGAAGGCATAGCTAAGATGCGCGTAAATACATCAAACGAAATCCCATTATCGGAGACTACAGAGTCAACCATAAGAATGGCAAGTGGATACAAAATAAAAAGGGTTAAGAAGGCGATAAGAACGACAATGGTCGTTATCAAAATTGGATCGCCAAGGAGCTTTTTCGCTCAAGTTGAGCGCTCTGGGATTTTGCCATACTGGTCCTAACTCTGAAACACCAAACCTATACGTAAAGCTTATGCGGAACTGGGTAGGCAGATCTCTGCCTACCCAGTATAATCTGCCGCTCAGATATTGAGTAACAGCATTGTTTATCTGCTTGCTTGCGTTGGTTTTACTCTGTCTTGAAACGGCTGTCTCCGCCGCCGAGTGCTTCCATAACATCCTTGACGTATTGCTCCGTGTGCTGCTTAGCATCTTCGAAGTTGTAGTCCATGACATTGTTTGGATCAAGACCGTACTCAGTAGCAATCTCGGGCTGCTTTGCGTTGTCAATTACCAAGAACTGATAAGAGCCGTTCTTCTGAGCAAGATCGACGCATGCTGGCGAGAGTGCATACTCAACCCAGAGTTTAGCTGCGTTTGGATGTGCAGCACCCTTGAAGATTGCGGTTGCACCAACCTCGTATGATGCACCAGAGCTTGGAATCTGAAGACCAACATTCTCGTGCTCTTGGTCAACAATCTGATAAATGCCGTCGTGGAGCATACCAATTCCGATGGTGCACTCGCCTGTTCCGATGGCCTTGGAAGGACCAGAACCACTCTTGGTGTACTGAGCAATGTTCTTATCAAGGTCAACAAGATACTGAATGCCCTGATCGTGACCGTACTTCTGAATAACGGTGTTGATGATCAGCTTTGCAGTACCGGCGGTATTGTAGTTAGAAGACCAAATAAGACCCTTATATTTAGGATCGATAAGATCCTTGTAGTCCTGAGGCACGTCAAGCTTAAGACGCTGTAGCTCTTCCTTATCGTACAGAATGCCCAGGATACCCTTATAAATTCCGTACCAGTCCTTATTTGTACTCTTGAACTTATCGGAAATAAGATGAGACGCATTCTTTGGCTCGTACTGCTCAAGAAGACCCTTTGCGGAGGTGACATTGTAAGGATCGGTTGTTCCGCCAAACCATACATCTGCTGATGGATGGCCGTTCTCTTCCTCAATCTTTGCAGCAACTTCTCCGGTTGAGAGACGCTGTGCCTGAACATCAATGCCATACAGACTCTTGAAATTGGCGCAAACTGCGTTTATATACTCTTCCTCACAAGAGCCGTAAACAATCAGCTTACCCTCTTCTTTTGCTGCCTTTACCAGCTCTTCTGGTGCTCCAACCGCGTCTGTAGAGTTGGTGTCAGATTCTTTTTTCTCGCCAGCATCAGAATCGGACTTTTTGCAAGCTGCGATACCAAGGCCTGCTACAACTGCGCTGACTCCAAAAAAGTTACGACGAGTAAGGTTTGACATAAGAACTCTTTTCCTCTCCTTGTGGTCACCCACAGCTCCAATGAAAAGAACGTACTCCTGTGTAAATCGTACTCATGTTTATTTAGAAATCGCGCAACTATTCGATAAGTGGGCAAAAATAGCGGTCGTCGGTATGTTTTATGCCTCAGCCGTGCTTTTTGTAAGTTTTATTTTGAGTAGCAGCTAAACAAAAAGGCCAGGAACTTGTCCCTGGCCTTGAACTTTTGGTGGAGAATAGGGGGATCGAACCCCTGACCTCAGGCTTGCAAAGCCCGCGCTCTCCCAGCTGAGCTAATTCCCCGTGCTGTCTTCTGGTTGGGTCCAGAAGGTTTTAATAATCACCCCAACGGCGACTCGGCTAACGTTGGGGTGACTATTGTCACATAAAATGGTGGGCCTGACAAGGTTTGAACTTGTGACCTCCCGGTTATCAGCCGGACGCTCTGACCAACTGAGCTACAGGCCCAACGCAGGGAAAAAAATAATACCTCCATAATTCTCATAGGTCAACACTTTTTTTGTTTTGTTTTTAAAGTTTCTTGAAATTGGGTATGAGTGAGAACAGATAGTCTTAGACTATCTGCCCAAAGATTGATACATGGCGTGCTTTTTGGAGTTTTTGTGTCACTAAAACGTATGGACATACAGACAGTTGTTGTCGGAGGAGGTCCCATCTCTTCCGTTATTGTCCTGCGTCTTCATGATCCACGCGGGGTCTCCACGCTCAGCCTACCTATTAAGATTGGCAACATTGAAGCCTCTGCTATCAGCCTTGGTATAGACCAAGAGTCTACCCAGAGACCACTCACACATGATCTTCTCCGCTCGGTCCTTGATTCGCTGGATGCGGACATTAAGAGCGTTCGCATTGTAGGTGTCCGTGGCACCACGTTCTTCTCGCAAATTGAACTTATCTCCAAAGAGGGAGAGCATATTTACGTGGACGCTCGTCCGTCCGATGCAATTGCGCTGGCAGTAAGAACAAACGCCCCCATCTTTGCAGATGAGAGCGTTCTAGAAATTGCTGCTGCTCCAGATTTTACTGATGTCGAGAAGAACGTTCAGGCCCAAGAACTTGAAGAGTTCCATCAGTTTATTGAAGACCTCTCCCCCTGAAGACTTCTCTTAAACCTGCCCTGAATCATATTTTTACACCAAGCTCCAGGCTGCATGATCTGTGTGGAGTAGTTCGTGTGCACGCTCTGATCCCCGCTCTCCCAGGTAATTGTCATAGCAGGCAATAATCATAGGATTCTCATGGCAGAAACGTACCTGGGCGGCGTTGTCCAATGTTCGCAAGACTTCCATTCTGTCTGGAACACTATTACAGCCATCATGAATTGGCTGTCCACCACCGCCAACACAGCCACCTGGACAGGCCATTATCTCAACAAAGTCATACGAGACTTCTCCTGCTGAGAGTGCTTCGAGCAGTTCTGAGGCGTTCTTTAGTCCATGCGCGATGGCTATGTTGAGCTTTTTACCAGGTAATTCAAAGGTTGCTTCTCGCCATCCCTTTTCGCCACGAATAACCTCAAACGTATCTACGCTTGGATTTTCTCCAGTAACAAAGTTGTAGGCACTTCGGAGCGCCGCCTCCATGACGCCACCCGTAGTACCAAAGATTGCTCCTGCGCCAGATCCAAAGCCCAGGGGCGTATCAAGAGGCTCTTCTGCAATCTGCGCCACATCAATGTGAGCAGCTTTGATCATGCGGCAGAGTTCTCTAACCGTAAGAACGGTATCGACGTCTTGATCTTCTCCATTTGCGCTGTTCATTGATGGGTATGCAGCTTCTTCTTTCTTTGCAATGCAAGGCATGGCAGAGACCGAATAAATGTCTTTTGAGTCAACTGCTAGGGCTTCTGCATAATAGCTCTTTGCAATGGCACCAAACATTTGCTGCGGAGACTTAGCAGAGGACAGCTGTGGCAAAAACTCTGGATAGCGAGCCTTCACAAACCTTACCCAGCCAGGACAGCACGAGGTAAAGAGTGGGAACTTATGATCTTTGCCGTCAGTGAGTATATGGATGAGCTCGGTTGCTTCCTCCATGATGGTAAGATCTGCCGCAAAATCAGTATCAAAGATGTAATCAAAACCAATCTTTCTCAGACAAGCTGCTAGGCGCTCTACCGTAGCTTTTTCTCGTGGTAGGCCAAGTTCTTCTCCCCAAGAAGTCCGCACCGAAGGAGCAATTTGAATGAGCGTTATCTTCTGCGGGTCATCAATTGCCTTAAGCACGCGCTCAGTATCATCGCGTTCTCTCAGGGCACCTGTTGGGCAATTAACCACACACTGTCCGCAGATGACGCAACCGGATTCTTGAATGGTCTTTTTACCTCGGACGTTAATGGATGCGTGAATGGTTCTGTTAGAGATATCCCAAACACCAAGCGTCTGGACCTTCTCGCAAACCTGAATACATCTAAGGCACTTGATGCACTTATTGTTGTCACGAATGAGTGGGAACGCCGTATTCCATTCCTCGTTAGGAAGCTTCTTTTCGTAAGGCTTTTGAATAAATTCCCAGGTCATTTGCAAGAGACTGGAGCGAGCAGTTCTGTGAACGCACGCAACTTGTACACTCAGAATCGTGCTGAGAAAGCAGAAGTTGCACGTTTGTCCTGCGAACTTCTCGAGCCTTTGCACTGTTTGTCTTTACTACCATACCTTCAGCAACAACGGTGGTACAAGACGCCACAAGATGATCTGCGCCTTCTACTTCAACTGCGCAAACACGACAGCCTCCTACCTCGTTGATGTCCTTGAGAAAGCATAAAGTAGGAATCTCAAGTCCAACAGAACGGGCGGCGTCCAGAATGGTTGTATTTTCTGGAACGGAAAGTTCAAAGTCATCAATTATGAGGTTTACCATTGGTGATTCCTTCCCCCTCTGAAGGCACCATAGCCAAAGTGGTCACAACGCAGACAGCGAGACGCCTCTTGATGAGCTTCTTCTTCTGTCAGGCCAATCTCAACCAAGTTCCAGTCGTGAACACGCTCAGATGACTCCCTTTCTTTCATCTCACAACGACCGCACTGCCTAAGACCCTTGATCTTCAGTGACGGAAGCTCCACGTTAAGCGTGACTTTGTGGTCACATCCAAGCGACCGGTCAATATTTGCAGCAGCAACTTTACCTGCTTCAATAGCTTTGATAACTGTTGAAGGCCCAGACTTACAATCTCCTCCCGAGAACACACCCGGGAATCCCCTCAATAGAACCGTCTGAAGCCGTCACAATTCTATTTTTCTGTACGGGAATGCCAATTGCCTCAAAGGTTTGGTACTCAATATCTTGTCCAATGGCAACAAATACCTTGTCACAGGGGACAACTCTGGTTTCTTCTTTCGATGCACGCGGAGCAGGACGGCCCCACTTAGGAGCGCCAATAATCTGTGGCTGGACGAGAAGACCGCTCACATTTCCAGCTCCATCTGAAACGATGGAAAGAGGAGAAGTAAGCTCCAAAATTTCGCATCCTTCTGCCTGAGCTCCAGCGATTTCTGCATCTTGTGCCGTCATGTCTGCGATGCGCCTACGGTAGACAATGGAAACCTTCTTGGCGCCCAGCCTAACGCTGGTACGAGCAACGTCCATGGCAACATTTCCGCCACCAACGACAACAATTTCCTGGCCAGAAAGATCTGGAATATCGTAGTCCCCTACTGCGCGCAGAAGCTGAACTGCAGATTCAACACCGTTAAGATTTTCTCCCTCGAGACCAAGCTTTTTATCGGTATGTGCACCAATTCCCACAAAGACTGAATCGTATATTTTTCGGAGCTCTTGAAGTTCTTCTCCCAAAACAGGATGTTCTAGCTCAACTTCAATACCGGCGGAAAGAAGCCAATCAATCTCTGACTGTAGTCGCTCGCGTGGTAAGCGATAGTTTGGAATTCCGTAGCGAAGCATGCCGCCCAAGTATTTTCTCGCCTCAAAGATCTTTACACTGTGCCCCATGGTTGCCAGGTAATAGGCACATGAAAGACCTGCTGGTCCGCCGCCAATAACGGCGACTTTCTTTCCAGTTGCCGGCGAACACTCAGGAGTGTATGTCTCTTCCATATGCTCAGCCGCATAGCGCTTGAGCGCCAAAATATTGAGCGGATTATCCACCATGGCACGACGACAGTGCATCTCACAGGGGTGTTCGCAGACAAGGCCGCAGACTAGAGGCAGCGGATTGTCTTTTCTGATGACCTTAATAGCGTCGGTGTAGCGTCCTTCTTCTACCAGAGAAATATACGCGGGAATATCAACGTGTGCAGGACACCCGCGTACACAAGGAACTTCCCCCTGCACGTCATAGCCACATGAGTGCGTCTTAACGTGCTGCTCAAAGTCATCTCTGAAGCCAGAAAGTGCGGTGAGTACCATCTCTCCTGCTTCGTAACCGATGGCACAATCGCTTGCAAGATATGCTGTTTTAGCGGTGCGTTCAATAAGCTCAAGGGTGTACTCAGTTGCTCTATTTTCAAGCACGTCATCAAGCAAATTGCTAAGAGCACTGAGTCCGATTCTACAGGGGGTGCATTTTCCACAACTCTGGGTAGCGCAGAGTCTTACCAGCGCAGCTGTAAATTCGACCGGGCAAGGCACAATTGAACTCACCGAGAGGCGACGCTCAAGAGCATCTCGCAAATCGTCCATTACGGTCTGTGCGTGGCTAAGCTCCATAACATGAAGTCTGGCCATTGTTCTCTCTCCGTTAATTCGAAAATGACTACTACGTGCAGTTTGACGCTAGTCGTTCCCAACTTTATCCTAGGCAAAAAGGACAATTGGCACATCTTTTTATATAAAGGTCATTACCGTTAGCGTGCTGATTTCTTCGGTAAACGAAAAGAGCTCAAGGAATTTAATCCTTGAGCTCTTCAAATTACGTATAGCTGAAATGCTTATTCGTCATCATCCAGCAGTTCGTCGTCGAGTACTTCCTCTTCGTCTCCGAGGTCAACGGACTCTGTCTCATCGGCGTCGCGAGCGCCGGCTGCCATCAGGTCTAGCATTCCCTGATTCTCCGCATGCTTTGGAGCCTTCTTTTTTTGTGGGCGACCATACGAGCAACTGCAGAAACAAGATCGGTGCCAGAGAGGTTCATGACCTTGACGCCTTGAGTAGAGCGACCAAGCTTGGAGATATCGCCAGCCTTAACGCGGATGACAACACCTTCCTCGGACATGATCATAATCTCGTGTTGAGGACCAACAACACGGCAAGCAACTAGGTTACCCTTCTTCTCCGTCATTGTGATGGTGAAGACACCCTGTCCGCCACGCTTGTGGACTGGGTACTCAGAAATTGCCGTGCGCTTTCCGTAGCCCTTCTCGGTAATAACAAAGAGGTCACCGTTTCCGTTGGTAATCTCCATGCCAAGCATGGTTGCATTGCCCTTAAGCGTAATGCCACGGACGCCCGAGGTACCACGGCCCATGCTTCTTGCCTCAGCTTCGTCAAACAGGATTGCTTTGCCGTCGGAAGAGCAGAGAACAACCTTGTCACCTGGGTGGACACGACGAACGTTAACCAGCTCATCGTCGTCCTTAAGGTTGATGGCAATGAGGCCATCCTTGCGAGTACGGTCGTACTCAGACATTGCAGTCTTCTTAACCATTCCCTGCTTGGTAGCAAACATCAGGTAATTGTCTTCTGGGAAGTCACGGGTCGTAATAACTGCCTTGACCTTCTCGCCCTCTGAAAGCGTCTCAATAACGTTAACGATAGCGCTTCCCTTAGTAGTTCTGCTACCAACAGGAAGCTCATGTACCTTGAGGCGGTAGACCTTACCAAGGTTGGTAAAGAACAGCACGTAATCATGGGTGGAAGCAACAAAGAGGTTCTCGACAAAATCATTCTCTTTGAGAGAGACGCCCTGAACACCCTTGCCTCCGCGCTTCTGGGAGCGATAAATCTCAACAGGAACGCGCTTTACATAACCTGCGTGAGTGACGGTAATAACCATATCCTCTTCAGCGATGAGGTCCTCAACGTCCAGGTTCTGAATGTCCTGGTCGGAAATTTGTGTACGACGCTTATCAGCATAGCGGTTAGAAATTTCTCGGAGCTCATCAGCGATAACAGCCAGAATCTTGTCCTCATGGGCGAGAAGATCCTCGTAGTAGGCAATATCAAGTCTAAGCTGAGAAATCTCATCCACAAGATCCTGACGCGCCAGGCCGGTAAGACGGCGAAGACGCATCTGAAGGATTGCCTCACCTTGAATCTCATCCAAACCAAAGCGCTCGTTCATACGTTGCTTTGCTTCAGTATCATCTTGAGAGCTGCGAATGATGTGAACAATCTCATCGATGTTATCAACTGCGGTCAGAAGACCTTCCAAAATGTGGACGCGCTTCTTTGCCTTATCCAGGTCAAATTCAGTACGACGGCGTACAACATCAATCTGGTGATCAATGTAATGACGCAAAATCTCACGAAGAGAAAGGGTACGAGGTACGCCATCAACCAACGCCAGGTCAATAATGCCAAAGTTGGACTGTAGTTGAGTTTTCTTGTAGAGATTGTTCAGAACAACCTGTGGAACAGCATCTCGCTTGAGGTCAATGACGATGCGCATGCCCTTACGGTTGGACTCGTCACGCATGTCAGAGATGCCTTCGATTTTCTTCTCATTGACTGCTTGAGCAATCTTCTCCTGGAGAAGACCCTTGTTAACCTGGTATGGAATCTCAGTAACAACAAGGCGCTGACGACCGCTCTTTACCTGCTCAACATGAACCTTAGCACGAACGGTAATAGAGCCGCGGCCAGTCTCATAAGCATCTTTAATGCCCTGGGTTCCCATGATAATGCCACCTGTTGGGAAGTCAGGACCAGGAAGGACAGTCATGAGCTCCTCGGTGGTAACCTCGGGGTTGTCAATCATCATACAAACGGCGTCGGTTACCTCACCAAGGTTATGAGGAGGAATGTTGGTAGCCATACCAACTGCAATGCCTGAAGAGCCGTTAACCAAAAGATTTGGGAAACGAGCAGGAAGAACTGCTGGCTCTGTCAGTGATTCATCATAGTTTGGTTGAAGATCAACAGTGTTCTTGTTGAGCTCAGCCAGCATTTCCATAGCACTTCTAGTAAGACGTGCCTCGGTATAACGCATTGCTGCTGGCGGATCGCCGTCGATAGAACCAAAGTTTCCGTGACCGTCAATCAGAGGAAGTCTCATCGAGAAATCCTGAGACATACGGACCATAGAATCATAGATAGCGGAGTCGCCATGTGGGTGATACTTACCCATGACTTCACCGACTGCCCATGCGGACTTCTTATGTGGACGATTTGGCGTAATACCAGCCTCACTCATTGCATACAGAATGCGGCGGTGGACAGGTTTAAGACCATCTCGAACATCAGGAAGTGCACGAGCAACAATAACGGACATGGAATACTCAAGGAAGGAGGTCTTCATCTCTGAGGACAAATCAGTAGGCTTAAGCGTGCCGCCATGAATATCAGAGAGGTCAAGACGAGTACCAGCCTCATCAGTGATGATGTGTGAGGCATCTGTTCCTGTAAGTTTGACACCAGTCTCTGGATCAAACTCGTCAGAATCGTTCTCTTCTACCTCTTCCTCTTCGTATTCTTCATCCATATCATTCTGGGCATCGAGGTCTTGGTCCTCGTCTGCACCAAAAAGATCGTCGTTCAAATTTTTATCGTCTGCCACAAGTTACCCTTTCATTTTCTGTATAACGGTTTGACGAGAAACCATTAAATGTCCAGGAAGCGGACGTCTTTTGCATGTGTTTGGATAAAGTCTTTACGCTTCTCTACCTGATTGCCCATAAGATCAGAAACCGCGCGATCAGCTGCAAGCGCATCATCGATGGTGACCTTAAGAAGAATGCGATTCTTTGGCTCCATAGTGGTTGCCCACAGCTGCTCTGGATCCATCTCACCAAGACCCTTGTAGCGCTGAATGGTGTACTTGGTGTTGTCCTCATACTTCTTTGTCTCAAGAGCAAGTTCTTCATCGGTATAGATATACTTGCCGTTTTTCTTACCTTTAGGCTTAATCTGATACAGAGGAGGTTGCGCAACGTAGATATAACCTGCGTCAATCATTGGCTTCATGTAACGATAGAAGAAGGTAAGCAGAAGAATTCTAATGTGAGAACCGTCAACATCAGCATCGGTCATGATGACAATCTTGTGGTAACGGGCCTTCTCAAGACTAAATTCTTCACCAACACCCGTACCAATAGCAGTAATCAACGAAGTAATGGTATCGGAAGAAAGTGCGCGATGAGCCTGTACGCGCTCAACGTTCAAAATCTTTCCGCGAAGTGGAAGGACTGCCTGAATGGAACGATCACGTGCCATCTTTGCAGAACCACCTGCGGAGTCACCCTCGACGATGAAGAGCTCAGTCATCTCTGCATCACGTACGGAGCAATCTGCAAGCTTTCCAGGAAGCGCAGCAGATTCAAGAAGTCCCTTACGGCGAGTGGCTTCACGGGCTTTACGTGCAGCAAGACGACCCTTTGCGGCCTGAGTTGCTTTTTTAAGAATCTCTTTTGCCTGGTTAGGATGCTCTTCAAGATACTCTGAAAGGCCCTGAGTAACAATCTTGTTAGTAAGGGTTCTCATGTAAGAACTACCAAGCTTAGCCTTTGTTTGACCCTCAAACTGAGGATCTGGAAGCTTAACTGAAATTACTGCAGTAAGGCCTTCTCGAATATCATTACCCTCAAGCTTAGGATCTTTCTCTTTAAGAAGACCCTGCCTGGTGCCGTAATCATTTACTACCTTAGTAAGAGCGGTACGGAAGCCCTCAAGGTGCATTCCGCCTTCCTCAGTGAAAAATATCATTTGCAAACGAGAGAGTTCTATCGCTGAACTCAGTATTCCACTGAAGTGCAACCTCAACCTCACCCATCTGCGACATAGGGGCATCAGGATCAGATTTACCTTCAATATAAATTGGGCGAGAAAGTCCTGGTAAAACGGTTTTCTCGTCATTAAGGTACTTAACAAAGTCAATGATTCCACCAGCATACTGGTAATCGACCTGGCGAGGAGTAAGCTCGCGCTCATCAATAAGGGTAATTTTAAGATTCTTGTTAAGGAATGCAGTTTCCTGAAGACGATCGCGGAGTGTATCAAAGTTGTATGTAGTGGTCTCAAAAATCATGTCATCTGGCCAGAAGGTAATAATGGTACCTGTAGTCTTAGAAGTACCAATTTCCTTCATTTTTTGAACGGTCTTACCGCGCTCAAAAACCATTTCATAAATCTTGCCATCACGCTTAACCTGTGCAACAAGCTTCTTAGAAAGAGCATTTACAACAGAAACACCTACGCCATGGAGGCCACCAGAAACTTTGTATGCGTCGTTATCAAACTTACCGCCTGCATGCAGAATAGTAAGAACAACCTCAAGAGTAGGAATTTTCTTCTGTGGGTGCTTACCTACTGGAATACCACGACCATTATCTTCAACAGAAATAGAGTTATCTGGATGAACGGTGACCTTAATCTTAGAACAGAAACCGGCCATTGCCTCATCAACTGAGTTATCTACAATCTCCCAAACAAGGTGGTGGAGACCAGATGCTGAAGTTGTACCAATGTACATACCTGGACGTTTACGAACCGCCTCTAGGCCCTCGAGAATTTTTAATCTCGCCCTCGCCATAGTTATTTTCTTTTGCCACGAAAGTCCTCTCTTTAATTGTGAGCGGAATGATATGACTATTTTACTATGAAATAGTCAAAATCAACCCGGCACAGAGAAATTTCATTGTTTGAACAGTAATATTCTATATCTGAGAGGCTCTGTAAACAGATTTAAGGACAGTTTAGGGACAGATTAGACTAAAGACTCTTTTTTTGTCTAAAACTTGCTTCAATCGCTTTATAAGCCGTTGACTTAAGTGGCTCAGAAAGGTCAGAAACTAACTCAGAAATTTGTGATTTTTCTTCCTCGGTGAGTTCTGGGAAATCTTTTTTCTCTTCTTTTTGACCCTGTGCTTGCTTTTCTGAAGAGGTAGCCTCTTTACCAGTATGCCTGTTATATTTATCCAGCTTAAATTCAAGATCTGAGAACTCCAGACCTTGCTCTGAAAGCCTGGCTCTATAAATTTCTCTCTGTGCGAGAAAATCAATCATACATATACGATTATCTACATAGACTGTAAGTACAGGGTATTCTCTACCAGCAACTTCTCTAACAAATACGCCAGTTGTATGTTCTGTCTCTCTTTCACCATTTGCTTCAACCCACGCAAGATAGGCACGACGATTTTTTGACATGTTCTTAGAATCTCTGAAGGTTCCAAGCAGAGAACTCATTAAATCTTTTGCATTTTCATTGCCGCCGCGTGCAGGCGCTTCTTGTTGATTATTCATCGCCAAACCTAACTATCTGCGCCTTATCTAAAATTTCATCGGAAAAATATCCAAGATTTGTAGTGGTAATTACCGTTTGAATGTCATGGAATGCAAAGTCCATGATTGCTTTTCTACGATCCTCGTCAAGCTCACTCATGACATCATCTAAAAGCAACAAGGGCTTCTCGCCAAGTATTTCTTCTGAAAGGAGAACTTCTGCCATTTTAAGTGCTAAGACAACAGTTCTAATTTGACCTTGAGAACCAAAATTTCTAGCGTCTTTACCCTCAATTAAAAACTCAACGTCGTCTCGATGAGGTCCTTTTGTACTTTGCTGACGACGAATATCATCCGTGCGAGCTTCGTTTAAAGCCTTCAGGAATTGATCAGTAATTTCTTCTCTAGTGGCCTCAAGAGAAACCTCTCCAATTGAAGAAATATAGTTCATTTCTAGGTGTTCTCCACCAGAGAGTTCCTGGTAGATCTCACATGTCTTCTTTGCCAGGCGCTCAAACAAATGAATTCGTGCATGAAGAAGCGTAGCTCCTCCCTTGCAAGTGAAACATCCCATGCGTCGAGAAGGTTTTTGTCAGGCCAATTTGATTTGAGAAGCTTATTTCTTTGCTCAACAGTCTTACTATATGACGAGAAAACCTTAAAGTAGCTTTTATTTGCCTGGCGGCCAAAGTCATCAAATTCTTCTCGGCGATACGATGCGCCACCTTTAATCATTGAAAGGTCATCAGGATTAAATAGTACCGACATCAATGTTCCAGAAATATCTGCAGCCTGACATTTCTTGCCATTCTTTAAAAATTGACGGCGTCGTTCTGTAATGGTGCAGGTATTTTCTAGCTTTCTTCCATCTCCTGTGAGAGAAATCTCTATCTTTGCCTCAGAAGTACCTGTAAGAAGGAGTTGTGAAGGTGTGGGCTTTCTAAATGAATATCCAGCAGTTAGAAGTTGTAGTGCTTCAACAGTATTTGTCTTACCAGCAGCGTTCTTTCCTACAAAAATAGTAGTTTGCGCAGATAAATCTATCTCTTTCGAAGAAAAACAACGAAAGTTATACAGCGAAACATGTTCAACTTTAAGTCCCACACAACCCCTATCACATTAGAGGCGAACAGGCATCAGAAGATACAAGTAGTTAACCTTGCCATTTGATTTGAAAATAGCTGGCTGAGAAGGACCTTGAAGCTCAAGACGCAGAAGGTCCTTAGAAGGAGCAGCATTTACACAATCAAAGACATAGTGATAGTTCAAAGCAATTGAAAGAGAATCTCCCTCAATTTGAGCCTCAATATGTTCAGAGGATTCTCCCTGATCTGGTGAAGATGCAGAAAGCTTAACTTCTTTACCGTCGGCATCAACATCAAAGCGAACTGAAGGATTTGTCAGGGCAATAACAGAAACACGCTTCAGCGCTGCAGAGAAATCTTCAACATTAATATCAACAGAAGCGGTGCAAGACGTAGGAAGTAGCTGCTTATAGTCTGGGAAGTGACCTTCAATCTTACGAGAAATGTGAGTGGTATTTCCAAACTGGAAGACTACTTGGTTATCTGTAGTACCAATCAACACCTTCTCAGTCATGCTACGCATGGAAAGAACATCATGAAAAACCTCGCCAGAGATAATTGCACTAAAAGACTCGCCAGCTGGAGTATCTGTATTGGAATCACAAACAGCAAGACGGAATGAGTCTGTTGCAACAAGGCGAATAGTGTTGTCTTCAACAGTGAGAGAAATTCCCTGAAGAATAGGACGAGAAGCTTCCTTTGAGGTAACGCGATAGACCTTATCGACCATGGCAGAAAGGAGTTCGCTTGGAAGCTCACAAGTTTTTTCAAGATTAAACTCTGGAAACTGAGACCAGTCCTGTGCAGAAAGTGTATTAAGTCTAAAAGATGAACGCTGGCATGTTACAGAAAGAGTGCGCTCACCACCTTCAAAAGTAATTGCAGCATCAGGAAGATTTTTAACAATGTTCTGGATAACCTTTCCAGAAACAACTGTTTCTCCTTCTTCTTCAACATTTGCCGCAATTTGATGCTTAATAGAAATAGTTAAGTCGCTGGATTGTAGCTCAAGCATGCCATTAAATGCTTTGAGATAAATGCCAGAGAGAATAGGAAGCGTTGTATTAGAACCAATGCCTTTAGAAACAATATCAAGTGCCGTCTGGAGAGCGGATTGACTTACGGTAAATTTCATGACGACCCTTTCTATTATTTCTTAGATAAGAATAAAAAAATATCGTAGTAATAATAAGCTATGTTGAAAAAGAAGAAAGCTTTACATTTCTAGAGGTAGAAATATGTTTCTAGAGGTCAGATTTGTTTGCTTATTTTTGACATTCATAAACAAAGTAAAACTCACCTTTCCAAACTCTCAACAACAAATTATTACTTCTCTTCACCAATTAACATCTTACTAACAGGTTTTTAAACACTAACTTTGTTCAAAGATAGTTTTTCTTGAGTTGAGAAATTTGATCATAGAAGCTTTTGTCTTCTTTGATTCTTTCTTCAATTACCTCAATGCTATGCAAAATAGTTGCATGTTTTCTTCCACCAAAGTGCTTACCAATATTTACCAGCGTGTACTGGCAAAGATCGTGTGCAAGATAAATTGCAACGTGACGAGGTTCTGCAATCTCTTTATTTCTCTTGTTGCCAACAATATCGCGATGACTAATGCCATAGACATTCTCTACGACTTCTTGGACCTTCTCGATATTTACGGTCTTTGAAACGCGGCGCCAGAGAGTGTCTGCAATCTTATCGATTTCTTCCTGTTTTATATTTGTGCCAGATTCTTTTGCCTTAATCTGACCAGTAACACAACGATTACAGAAGCCCTCAAGTGTTCTAATACTTGACCGGCTTTGTCAGCCATGTAGCGACGGATGTCTTCTGGCAAATCATCTGCAGAAAGAGAAGAATTTCTCTCTTTAAAAGCGCGGTCGCAGAAGACATGAATAAGATTAAGTTTCATCTCGTAACTTGGAGACTCAATACCAATAACAATTCCACCACTCATACGAGAAGTAATACGATCATCAAAACCGTCAGATCCCATACCAAGCTGTGCCGGGGTTCTATCTGCGGCAAGAATGATTTGTTTGCCTCTATCAATGAGAGAGTTAAAAATATTGAAGAAGAAGTTAATAGTACCTGCTTTACCAGCAAGTTTTTGGACGTCGTCAATAATAAGAACATCAATATTTTGGTAGTTGTTACTGAGTTCTGTTGCCGCGTTTCCTGATGCGTTTTTACGAACTGCATTTACGTAGTCATCAACAAAGGCATCTGCGTCTTTATAAACACAAACACGTTCGATATCTTCAGAGTTAATGTAGTTTTGAACCGCACGTAGAAGGTGAGTTTTTCCAAGACCACTTGCACCGTAAATAAAAAGTGGATTTGCTTTACCTTTTGCATCGTTTGCAACATTTAATGCATGCTGATGTGCAAGTTCGTTTTCATCACCAACAACAAAACGATCAAAGGTCAGTGTTGAATTAAAAGAGGTTTCTTCACAAAGAGGATTACTCTTACGGCGCTTTAAGGTCTGCTGTTTTAATTCTTCAAGGCTTTGTTCCTGGGATTCAAAATCCTGAATCTGTTCAGGAACAACTGCTTGTAGAGGAGCGGTTTTTTGCTTCCAAGCATTGAACTCTTGAGGAGTCATTGTGGAAGTAGTGGTAACAGGAGTAGAAGACTTTGTAAGAGTAAGGCTCAAAATAATGTCTTCAAAAGCGGCAGCCGAAAGACATCTTTCGACAATCGGAAGATTTTTAAGGATACGATTATATGCCAGACGCATGGGAGTCTCAGCATATAAAGTATCTTCTTCAACTTTGACTGGAGTGCAGGTTCTCAGCATGGCGATAAAAGCCTCCGGTTGATTTTCTTCAACTAAGAGGTCAAGTGCGTCTTGCCACAGTGCTACTGCGTCTGAATCAATTGATGCATCCATACGTGTCCAATCAAAATGTTGAAAATTGGGATACATAGTATAGATGAATGTTGATAACTTTCAGGGAATAATGTTGAGAAACTCTATGAAAGGAGTGTTTCTCCAATTTTTGTGAGTTTGTATTTTTGCCCAACTTTTCCAATAATTCCTATAGTTACCAGCGATTTTAGCTCTCTTGACCACGTTGGTGTAGAAAGTCCAAAGGTAGTAGTGAGCTCCGTTGCACCAACCCATTCATGTTCTGAAAGATATTGGAGAACAAGTTTTTGCTCGATCTGTGAGGACTAGATTAGGAAGTTGAGGAGCAATCTTTTCTGATACAGGTAAAGTAATACTTTGATAAGCTGCAGGTTCCTGAGTAACAGAAAGAGAATCTTCAACTTCTTCTTGAGTTGGAAGCGTTTGAATATGTGCATCCTTAGAGCGACGGGTTGATAAAGTAACAATTGTTCCGCCAGAAATATTATCTTCAAGGGTAAGGCTTCCACCCTTCTCAACCATGTATTGTTGAGCATAAGGAAGGCCAAAACCAACACCTCTGATGAAAGATTTCATTTCTTCCGTGGCTGATGAGGTACCAAACTCCAACGCACGATTTTTCTCTTTGATACCTGGTCCCTGATCAGAAAATCTAATGGTATTTCCGTTGTCCATGATTGAGATAGTTGGTGCTACAAAATGTGCATGAATAAAATTTTCAACAATCTCACGCATAACCATAAAAGGTATTTGACCACCTTGTTCATGAGCTAGCCGATTTACGGTAGCCGCAATTTCATCAAGATAGGCACGGACATCCTTAGGTTCTACAAGGACAACACGAGGTGCTGCAGCCTTATCGTCATACACCGCAAATACGCGCTGCGTAACGAACAGTTAGAGCGTTTTTCAGGACTAACATTTTTCATCCTGGTTGGTGTTTTTCTCAACAAAAGGAAAAAAATCTCTTGGCATGCCACCTCCTTTTCAACAATTGTTAAACAAATGAAGAAAACTTTTCTTTTTCTTTCACGATGAATGAAAGTTTTCAACAAGTGTTAAACATATGTAGATAACTTTGCTTCTTTGTAAAAGATGTACTGAATGATAGTAGCATTTAACGGATATATTTCTTATTACAGAAATATTCCTTTCAGAAAAATTTCTTCAATTATAGAGTATGAAATTATCCGATCCGATGGGTTTCTCGCTCATTTATTTGAAAGAAATAGAGAAAAAGTTGAGGTATTTGCGTAAAAAATTTGACATCTCCATATAAAGGCGAGTACAATCTGAAGGCTTTTTAATCGATACTGTACCCGTTCGGGAGGAAATAGCTATGAAGCGTACCTACCAGCCAAATAAGCGCAAGCGCGCAACTACTCATGGTTTCCGTGCACGTATGGCAACCAAGAATGGTCGTGCCGTTCTCGCTCGTCGTCGCCTTAAGGGCCGTAAGCGCCTCACCGTCTAAGGAATGTTTTTGTGAAGACCATTAAATCTCGTTCTGAGTTTGAAAGGGTCTTCTCTACGGGGAAGAGGGCTCAAAGTTCCCTTCTTCGTATACGAGTAGCACCATCCACTGAGGCACATCTTTCCGAGGTAGCCTTTGTAGCGCCAAAAAGACTAGGTAACGCCGTATTTAGAAACAGGTGTAAACGTGTTTTACGCGAAGCCGCTCGGAAGAGTGGTCTGCCTGTTGAGGGATACGGCATTATTCTCTTTGCGACTAAAGATACGCACAGCACTAATCCTGCTGATGTGAGTAATTCTTTGGATGTATTACTAAGAAAGACAGGGGTCAAATGAGCGAGAAAAGACAAGAATCTTTTCTTTCAAGTTTGTTCCTGCGCGCTATTCGTTTTTATCAGAGAAACATTTCTCCCCTTTTTAAGCCGCACTGTATCTACAGGCCAACATGTTCTGAATATGCAGTTCAAGCCATACAAAAGTATGGTGCCAAAAAGGGAAGCTGGCTTACTCTTAAGCGCATTGCACGCTGTCATCCCTTTCATAAGGGAGGATACGATCCCGTTCCGTAAAGGAACGCACCGGAGGAAATATGTGGGATTGGATTGTTAACTTTCTATACACAGTCTTGTCGAGCCTTCAATCTGTCTCGGGAGACTGGGGTATGGCAGTTATCCTGCTGACCATCATTATCCGTATTGTTCTGGTTCCACTGACCAACAAACAGACAGCCTCTATGGCTCGCATGAGTGTTGTTCAGCCTAAGATTAAAGAGATCCAGGAACGTTACGCCGATGATCCTGTAAGGCAGAACGAGGAGATGCGTAAGCTTTACGCAGAGATTAACTTTAATCCTCTGGGAGGTTGTCTACCACTGCTTTTGCAGTCCCCTATCTTCATTGCACTCTTTACTGTTGCAAAGATGGTTCCAACCGATTCTCGCTTCTATAACATCCTTCCTTCTATCGCCCAAACAACTTCAGACATTTTTGGTAATAACGGCCTTGTAGCTGCAATTCCTTATATTGTCTTTGTACTTTTGTTTGGCCTTACTACCTTCCTCTCTATGGCAGTAAATGCACGTACGAGCTCTGGTGAGCAGCGCACTCAGCAGTACATGATGGGCGGTATGATGACTCTCATGATGCTGTGGTTTGGTTGGACTGTTCCTGCAGCAGTTCTTCTCTACTATGTCACCTCTGGTATTTGGCAGCTTGCTCAGCAACAGCTCATTACCAAGCGCATCATGGAAAAAGAGAAGCTTAAGGCTGAAGCTCAGATGGCCAACAAGCCAATTGAGGTTGACGTGGTTAGAAAAGAAAAGAAGCCACGTCCACATAAAAAGGGCTAAAACCTAAAAGTTAATGAAATAACTTTTGTTTGTAAAAGTCACAATGCAAGAATTGATAGTTAAATTATTTATATTGACTGGAGGACGACATGGAGGATGAGACTTTCGTTTCTGAGCCAAACGCTTTTAATGAGTCTCCTGTCGTTGATTTAGAAGACGAGTTTGCTTCAATCCGCGAGCACTTTGAAGCTGGACTTCAGCTCACTGATGCTGAGATGAATAAGATTGCTGATACTGCAGTCTTCTATCTCAGAGAGCTTCTCTCTTTCTTTGGCGAGAATACCTGTGCTATCGATGAGTATGACGGTGAAGATGGAGAGCTTATTCTTGACGTAACCGGAGGAGACCTTGCTATCCTGATCGGTCGTCATGGCAATACTCTTGAGTCCCTTCAAATGGTTCTCTCTTCTCTTATGAGCGCTAAGCTTCATTTCCACTACCCAGTGTCTGTTGATGTTGAAAGCTATAAGAGCCGTCGTCGCAATAAGCTCCAGGAGATGGCTCTCTCTGGAGCAGCTCGTGCTAAGAAGACTGGTAAGGTTTCTCTTGCACCAATGTGTGGCTATGAGCGTCGTATCATTCACATTGCTCTAAGAGATAATCTTGAGGTTACTACTCACTCTGAGGGCGATGATCCTTACCGTCGTGTTGTAATTACTGCAATCAACGGCTAAGAATCACAACATAGCTTTATTATTTCATTGAGGAAGGTTTACGCCTTCCTTTTTTTTTGTGACAATTCTTCTTGTAACAAGAAGTTTTGTCACAGGAGCTGTTATGTCAGAATCAGAGAAGACCATTTACAATTCAAAAGAGAATGTACTCAAGGAACTTCTTCTTAACTATGGAATTAATTCGACAGAGCACCAAAGAAGACAACTTCTGAAACATATTGAATTGCTCACTGAGATAAATAAAAAACTAAACCTTACTAGAATTACTTCTATTGATGATGCATTAGTTCTTCATATTCTTGACTCGTTACTTCCCTTAAAGGTTTGTGATGATTTTTTTAACTAACAAAAAAAGAACTATATTGACATTGGTACCGGTGGAGGATTTCCTGGGTTGCTACTTTCAATTATGAGTAATAATCAGTCGATGCTAGTTGATTCTATTGGCAAAAAAGTCAATGCGGTTCAGACGATGATTAATGAGATTGGTCTTGGTAATAGAGTTAGGGCCGAAAAACTCCGCGCAGAAGAAATTCCTTCCAGCTATAAAAATATGTTTGATTTTGTGACTTTTAGAGCAGTTGCAAAGACAAATATTCTTTTGGAGTACGCAGAGCCTTTCTTAGCCACACAGGGCATTCTTATAGTAATGAAGGCCAATGTTGATGAGATAGAGCTTCAGGACGCCTCTCAGGCAGCCAAAATTTTTGGATACGAAAATGTTTCACGTGAAACATTTGAGTTACCAAACAATCTTGGCCATCGAGAAATTCTTTTATACAAAAAAGTTGCAAAGAGCAAAATCAAATTGCCAAGAAAAAAATGGAATGGCTAAATCAAATCCGTTTGTTGCAAGAAGAGGGTAATTGTGGAATGTTTCACGTGAAACATTCTGTATTATTAAATAAACTTGGTCAAACGGAGGATAAATGAGCTACAAAGACCTTTCGAGGGGATTTCAGGATAGAGATCCTAAAGTTCTGGCAGTAATTAATCAAAAAGGCGGAGTTGGAAAATCAACTACCGTAATTAATCTTGCTGCTGCATTAGGTGAAACAAAGAAGAAAGTTCTTATTATTGATTTTGATCCACAAGGAAATGCGACAAGTGGTTTTGGCATCGATAAAGAGGAACTTGAAGCTGATATTTATGATGTAATTCTCAATGAGACGCCAATCGAAGAGGTATTGCAGCAAACAGTACAGAAATATGTGACTATTGCTCCCGCTACCATTCAACTCGCAGGTGCAGAAATTGAACTTGTATCAGTTGATTCAAGAGAAAACATATTAAAACAAGCAATTGAACAGGTTAAAGAGTATTTTGACTACATTTTGATTGATTGCCCACCATCATTAGGACTTCTAACAATTAACGCTTTTAGTTGCAGCGAATAGTATTCTTATCCCAATTCAATGCGAATATTATGCGCTAGAGGGCGTAACTAAGATTGTTGAATCAATGAAGATGGTACAAAAACAGCTTAATCCGGAATTAGAAATCTTTGGTGTAGTAATGACCATGTTTGATAGTCGAACTTCCCTATCTAAGCAGGTCGTAAATGAGGTTTCCAATTACTTTGGAACCAAAGTATTTAAGACGCTTATTCCAAGAAACGTCAAAATTGCTGAAGCACCAAGTCATGGTTTACCTGTAACCATGTATGCCCGTATAAGTATGGGAGCACTTGCATACAATAAACTTGCGAAGGAAGTGAATCGCCGTGGTTAAAAAATCAGGACTTGGCAAAGGTCTCAATTCACTGTTTAACGAGGTAGATGCAGAAGTTGGCAACAAGAAAGAAACCGCTACGCTACCTTTAAAAAAGATTAAGCCTAATAAAGATCAGCCTCGTAAGCGTTTTGATGAAGCAGAACTTGCTGAGCTAAGTGATTCGATTAAGCAAAATGGCATTCTCCAGCCACTTCTTGTTCGCGAGAAGGGTGACTACTATGAAATAGTTGCTGGTGAGAGACGTTTTCAGGCTGCAAAATTAGCAAAATTAGAGGAAGTACCTGTTGTAATCAAGGCAATTTCTGATGAGGAAGTATTCAAACTTGCTCTCATTGAGAATTTGCAGAGATCTGACCTAAGCCCAATCGAAGAAGCGCAAGGTTATAAGCAGTTAATCAAACAAGAAAAACTTGACTCAAGATGATTTGGCTAAAATTCTTTTCAAAAATCTAGATCCGCAATAACAAACACCCTTCGTCTCTTAGATCTTCCTGCAGAAGTTCAAACATTAATGACCGAAGGACGTATTAGCGCTGGGCACGCACGAGCAATTCTTTCTGTAAGCGGCAAAGAAGGAAGAATTAAGCTTGCTCAGAAAGTGGTGGAAGAGAATTTATCGGTGCGTCAGACAGAAAACCTTGCTCCACTGTTTTCTGTCACTAATGTTGAGAAACCAAAGAGACAACCAACGCCGCAGGCGTATAAACGCGCAGCAAGACAGCTAAGGATTGCTTTGGATACTTCAGTAAAAGTACGAAATGTCCGTGGCAAAAATAAGATCGAAATTGAGTTTAATGACGAAGAAGAGCTTGCTGCGTTAGTGGAAAAACTTACAAATGGTAAAGAAGCATAATGAAGATCAAGTTTGCAATCATATCTACAGCTTCATTGCTTGGAATAGCTTTTCTTGCTAAACATGCTTTGTTAACTAAAGAAGCACAAAGAAGCTTTCTTTATGCATTAAGAAGGTCGAGAAGAGCTCTTGATACGATTCTTTCCGATTATTCAAGCGGTGGTGGTAAAAAAACTACTAAAAACATCCTTACCCACCAGGCGAGAGTAGAAAAAGAGTGGCTAAGAGCAATACAATAGAACAAATGTTCTATATACGTAGTAAAATAGAAGGGGCGAAAAGCCCCTTCTTTGTTGTACGTGCATGTTTTGTGCTGTGTCTAACGGGCGTTTCTCTTCTGAAAAAGCTGACCACAAGCAGCATCAATGTCAGATCCACGAGAAAGACGAATAGTAGCTTCAACACCAACAGAATTAAGGCTGTTTACAAACTCCTGTGCACGAGCAGGGGAGGTTGGATGGAATTTAGACCCTTCAATCTCGTTAAGCTGAATGATGTTGACATGGCAAAGTGTTCCTCGACAGAAATCCCTCAAAGCACCGAGCTCATTGTCAGAATCATTGACGCCCTTGATTAGCGCATATTCGTACGTTGGACGTCGACCGGTTTTATCGACATATTCGCCCATAATGTCATAAAGGTGAATTAAGGAATACTTGCGCACCCCTGGCATAAGAGCGTCACGTGTCTTTTGGACAGCTGAGTGTAAAGATACAGCAAGGGTGAACTGCTCGGGCTCTGAGGCAAAACGTTTAATCATTGGAATAACACCACAGGTAGAAACAGTAATATGACGAGCACCAATACCTGCTCCATCTGGGGAGTTAAGACGTCGCATGGCTGCGAGTGTTGCGTCGTAGTTCATAAAAGGCTCGCCTTGCCCCATAAGAACAACACTGGTAACGCGAGCGTCAAAGTCGTCGCGAACATGCATAACTTGCTCGTAAATCTCACTTGCAGAAAGAGAACGCGTAAGACCAGCGGCCCCCGTTGCACAGAAAGCGCAACCCATGGCGCAGCCCGCCTGTGTAGAAGCGCAAACGGAAAGCTTGTTACCGCTTGGCATGCCAACACATTCAACAGAAGTGCCGTCAGGGTAGCGGAGCAAGTATTTTCTGCTTCCGTCTTCAGAAACCTGACGAACAATTTGCTCAGCGCCAGCAAGAGTTACCTGGCTAGACAGTTCTTCTCGCAAAGTTTTTGGGAGGTTGCTCATTTGATCAAAGGAAGTTGCGCCTTTAGACCAGATCCACTCTTCAATTTGCTTTGCGCGAAATTTTGGCTGGCCAAGTGAAGTTACCAGATCAAGAATTTGCTCTGATGAAAGGCTTCTAAGGTCAGCTTTAGCATCACTTTTTTTGTGGACGAGGGTTGGTCGTAGAAGCATCTAAACCGTCAGCCGTATTGTTTGCGCCGTCAAGAGTATTATTTGGTTGCATTTTTGTCCTTCTCCACCTCTTCTAAGCTATCTGCGGTATCTTAGAAGAAATACGTTTACTAGAAGTTTACCCTATGGGAGACATATCTGAAGGAGCGGAAATGACACGCGAAGAGCTCAAAAAGCTTCATGTAGCAGTTGTTTCAGGCGGCTGGTCAGACGAGCATGAGATTGCAATGGAGTCTGGTAGACAGTGCGCAGCAGCACTCAAAGAAGCAGGCTTTACTAGTGTTGACCTGCTTGATGTTGCAGAAAAAGACTTTGTGGTGACCCTTGCTCAGGGAGGCTATGACGTCGTTTACGTTGCCATGCACGGACGTTACGGTGAGGATGGCTGTATCCAAGGTCTTCTCGAGATTCTGCACATTCCTTACACGTTTTCCGGCGTTCTTGCGTCAGCTATGGGTACTGAAAAAGAGCTCGCGAAGCTCATGTATCGTGAGGCTGGCGTTCCAACACCCAAGGGAATTGATGTTCCTGCAGGCACCGTCTTTACTGATGAGCAAGTAGACCAGCTTATTGAAAAGTTTGGTTTCCCCATGTTTGTAAAGCCTTCTGGAAACGGCTCCAGCTATGGTGTTACGCGCGTTACTTCGCGAGAAGGGCTTCCAGCCGCACTTGAACTTGCAGGAGAACAAGGTGAGCGCATTCTTATTGAGGAGTGCGTCGTAGGCATGGAGATTACCGTGCCTGTTATTGGTAACGAGAATCCAACTGCTCTCCCAATTGTTGAGATTGTTACCGGAGATGAGTTCTATAACATCAAGACAAAGTACGAGCCTGCATCCCTGCACCACGTAATTCCCGCCCGTCTTGAGCCAGGTGTATACGCACGCGCTCAGGAGCTGGCCATTAAAGCCCATAATGCCCTGGGTTGCCGCGGCGTTTCTCGTAGTGACTTTATTGTTACCGAGGATGGCGAGCCAGTGGTTCTTGAGACAAATACTATTCCTGGTATGACGGCTCGTTCTTTGCTGCCTGACTCCGCTCGTACTGGCGGCATTGATTTCCCTGAGCTTTGTACGCGTTTTATTGAGCTTGCTCTTGAGAATCGTCAGTAGATTTGTAGGTTATGACCAGCACTAAAAGCGCTACACAAAAATTAGAAGAACTCATTCTTCCAGGCACCCCCTCTGCAGTTCGAAAAAAATATTTAGAACTTGCAGAGAGGGCGGAGCATGAGTCATTTGATGTCTTAGAGGATGACATTGTTGTTTTGGATACCGAGACAACAGGTCTGTCCTTTAAGAAATGCTCTCTTATTGAGATTTCTGCTGCTAAATTGAGTGGCAGAGAGATTGTGGAGCGCTTTCAAACCTTTGTTGATCCAGGGTGTCCAATTCCAGAAGAGATTACGGCTCTCACTTCAATCACCGATGAAGACGTTAAGGGCGCACCAAGCGCAAAAGAAGCCGTTGCTGCTCTTGCAGAATTTGTTGGCGGTCTCCCGGTATTGGCGCACAACGCCACGTTTGACCGCACGTTTATTGAGCGCGTACCTGGTGGAACTTCAGTTTCTGATACCTGGATCGATACGCTGGCACTTTCGCGTATTGCGCTGCCACGGCTTTCTTCGCACAAGCTTTCGAGCATGGCAGAAGCGTTTGGCACCATGAAGGTCACACACCGCGCAAGTGACGACGTAGACGCTCTTTGCGGGATGTGGCGCATCTTGCTTTTAGGACTCATGAACCTGCCCCGCGGTCTTCTCGCCAAACTGGCATCAATGCATGACGGCGTCGAGTGGACATTTAGGCCAATCTTCTCGTATTTGTCGCAAATGAAGGAAGAAGAAGCAGTTCAGCGGGGTGTCGCAAAGAAAGACGCAACAGGCGCCGAGCTTGCAGATGCAGAGATTTCGGGCACGTTTTTCTCGCTCAAAGACATTCGCAGCCAGCTTGTCGCAGGGATAAAAGCAAAGGCGAGAAGGGATGCGGATGACCCCGAAACGCCTGCTATGTTGCCAATTTCTAAAGACGAGATTCATCGGGCATTTGCTAAGCCAGGCGTTGTTTCGCAGATGTATGACAAGTTTGAGACGCGTAGCGAGCAAGTCAGCATGTCTGTCGAAGTTAGAAATGCGCTGGTGACTTCATCGCATAGAGAACTTGAAGCCGGAACTGGTATTGGAAAGTCAATTGCATATCTGTTGCCTGAAGTATTGTTTGCGCAGAAAAAAACGACGTTACGGTAGGTATTGCTACAAAGACAAACGCTTTGACTGACCAGCTAGTTGCTCATGACCTTCCAGCGCTTGCACGAGCACCGCCAAATGGATTGAGTTTCTGCAGCTTAAAAGGATATGAGCACTATCCATGTCTGCATCGCGTTGATAGGGCAGCTCTTGAGGAGTTGCCGCTGACACTGATTGACCAGGAAGGGCGCTCGAGCAATAGCGTTGCATCCGATATGTTGACCGCAATTGCAGTGATTTATGCATATGCTTGCCAGTCGGCTGACGGTGACTTGGATGCCTTAGGCATTCGCTGGCGCTCGGTCCCTCGAGAGATGGTAACTATCAAAGCAGCAGAGTGCCTACGTTCCAAATGCCCCTACTATCCTCACGAGTGCTTTGTTCATGGTGCGCGCAAACGCGCGGGATCTTCTGATGTTGTGGTAACTAATCACTCACTGTTGCTGAGAAATGTTGCTGCTGACGGTAAAATTCTACCTCCTATCAGGCATTGGGTAATTGATGAGGCTCATGGCTTTGAAGCCGAGGCTCGCCATCAGTGGGCAGTAGAAATTTCTGCCAAAGAGATGCGAAACGGCTTTGAGCTGCTTGGGGGCATCAAGTCTGGCGCTATTCACGCCGCTATGGTTGGTGCCGCCAGTCTTGAAGACTCTACGTTGCTCACGGGGCTTCTCACTCGTTCTGCTGCTGCAGTCCAGCGAGCTATGGCAGCTATGGGTAATCTTATGGCTACCGTGCATGAGTTGGCTCCGCTCGCAAAAAGCGATGGTGGTTACAATTCCCTTCAACTTTGGATTAACGATGAAGTAAGAGAAACAGAGGAATGGAAAGAGGTCCTGGAGACCGCTTTCGTTGCGCTCTCTGCTCTTGAAGAGGCGGCGCTTCGAATAGGGAAGACCACCGAAGCCCTCATTGCATCAGCTCCAAATCTCGCGAGTAATCTGAGCGAGGCAGGGATGTTTTTGAGCACCCTTCTGGAGTCACTGAAGCTCATCTGCGAGGGAACGGACAAGAGTTACGTCTATTCAGCAAAGCTGACCCGACTGAAACGCGATATTGGCTCTGAAGCCCTTATGGCCGAGAAGCTCGATATTGGAGCAGAGCTAGCGCAAAAATGGCTTCCTGAGACGCATTCTGTTGTGTTTACCTCGGCAACTATTGCCGTTGGAGATGATTTCTCGCATTTTGAGCATGCTGTTGGTCTGGATAGAGGTGCGTTCGAACACAAGAGCCTGCACTTAGACTCCAGCTTTGACTACGAGAATCATATGGGCGTTTTTGTGGCTGAAGACATGCCTGCGCCGACTGATCCGGGTTACTTAGACGCTTTGGAAAAGCTGTTGTACGACGTCCACGTTCAGATGGGCGGATCGGTGTTGACGCTCTTTACCAACAGACGCGACATGGAACGTCTTTACGAGGCACTGGAGCCACGCTTGAGTGAGCAGGGCCTTAATCTTGCTTCCCAGGAGCGATCTTCCTCCGCACGTCGTGTGCGTGAAAAGTTCCTAGCCGAAAAGAACCTCTCGCTGTTTGCTCTTAAATCGTTCTGGGAAGGCTTTGATGCTGCGGGAGACACGCTTAGGGTGCGTGGTAATCCCTAAGCTTCCGTTTGCAAGCCCTAATGAGCCACTGGTCAAAGAGCGTGAGGCACGAGAAGATCGTGCTTGGTGGCGCTACTCTCTGCCAGAGGCAGTAATTGCAACAAAACAAGCAGCTGGTCGCCTTATTAGAAGCGCTGAGGACAAAGGTGTTTTAGTGCTTGCCGATTCTAGGCTAGTATCCAAGCGGTATGGCAGCTCGTTCTTGAAATCGCTGCCTAACAAGGACTATCAACGCGTTAGTACAAAGGACATCTCCGAACAAATTGCCAAGTGGCGAGAAGAACACGACGCGTAGCAGGGCTGGAATCACCTGGTTGCCTTAGAGCTGATCTTCCTCAGCAAGTAAAGATGCAGCGTAAGCGCGCATTGCGTGCATCACGGCCGTATCTCTGGTTGTTACTTTTCCCTTAAGAGCAAGCAATCGCTGTAGCAGCCATGTTCCACCGTAGTAGGGGATAGTTGCTTTGATCTCTGCAGCATTGCGTTGACTTCCAACCGTTTTGAGTCCCGGCCACGAATAGTGTGTAAGAGCGTTTTTATCGAGGAAGATAAGCTCTACTAGCTGAGACTTTTCTTGCACAGCAGAATCTTTTACGCGTTCTGCAAGCTTTCGTTGTTCTAACGAAGAGGACTGCGTTTCAATGTGGCTCATTCGATTGACCCTAAAGAACCTTTGCTGCTCTAGGTTTAAATCAACCCCCTCGATAAGCCACCCATTTTCTCCGTATGACAGCTTATAGGGAAGAACCTCTCTCTGACTAATTGCAACGGCTCTATCACTGCGAGCTTCTGCGACAGCCATCTCAGAGCGATAGTCGAATGAAATAACTTGTGATTCTGCAATTGCATTTGAGCAGGTGAGGAACGCATCTACTTCTTTAGAGTGACTTTTTGAGACAGGCGAAACTGAAGAACTGTCCAGTGAAGAGCTCTCCGTATATGGAGACTTCAAGAGGCTCCAAAATGCACTTTCTCGGGGCAAAGCAAGAGCGGTAAAAGCTTCTTTGAGCGCTAGGGTTTCTTCACCCGTTAAGACAAGCCTGCGAGCAGAAAAGGGAGACTCTCCAACAAGTGTTAGAGTGTCTTGGTCTCCCGTAAGCGGGAGGGGAAGATAGCCATTCTCGTCTGTGAGCTGCAAAAGCTCCATCAGAATAGCAGCCTCTTCTGAGGAGATACCAAACCGCGACTGAACCGCGCTTAGCTCAACGGCGTCAAAAGACTCCCTCAATGCAGAAGCAAGTAGTATGAGCTTATAGACAGCTGACGATATGTTTTTTCTTCCAAAAGAGGTGTTTTTAACAGCCATGGGCAACCTCACTTAAAGACTCTTTCCACTTTGTGAGAAGAGACTCTGGAGACCTTGGAATTAATCCATGAGCAAGAATCCAAGATAAAGCAGCGTCTTCATGAGCGTAAGCAACGGTCCACAAAGCACCATTAGAGAGAAGTTCAACATCCCCCTGACCTTGCGAGAAATGCTCAAAAGCAGCGAGTGTGTTTTTGGGAATAAACGCAGTAAGCGTGCCTGCTTGCAATCCGAGTTGGAAATCAAGAAGGTCATAGTCTTTTGAATCAAACTCTTCTGGTACGGAGAAGGGCTCATTTTTAAGAATCGCAGCTTCTAAAACACGGTCAACGCGAAAAGTTTTGATGGAAGCGGTCTCAGTACCGGACGAAAAATCTTGAGCCACAAAGTATAGAAGACCCTGTGCAACAAAGAAGTCCAGTACGCCCAGATATTTTTGCTTAACTAGGTCCTGTGAGTTTGTGTACGTGACGTTTACCAGTTGTTTAGAGCTGAGGGATTCGTATAGAACAGGAAAGACCTTACTTTGGGAAGATACGCTGAGTTTTTGGCTGTCTGGTTTGCCTGAGTCCGAGGAATAAAAAGTTACCCACAATTTTAGAGAGTGCGTTTCTCAATTCCTCTTGGTACACAAACGTTGTGTCAGTGAGAATTGCATTGCAGATTACAAGCAGCTGATTGGCATCTTCAGGACTCAAGTCGCACGAGGAATCAAAGAAATTTGAGCTCGAAAGATAGAATGACTTTTCTTTCCCTATTTTTACCTCTGTAATTGCAAATCCAAGCTGTTTCAAAACAGCGCGATCTCTTGAAAAAGTTCTTAAAGCAGAATCAGTAGATAAATCTGAGTAAATCGACGTATATATCTCTGCCGAGGGTAGAGGTCCTTTTTGAAGCAACAGCATAAAGAGCGAGTAAATCCTCCAGGCACCGAGCTCATTATTACCTAGAGTTTGATCGTTTGGAGCCATATCCACCTCCCGCTTTTTGCTAGTTGAACTCAAATCTCTCTAAACATATACGAAAGTTTTTGATATTTAGTGCAGAATTTCT
This sequence comes from uncultured Atopobium sp., assembly GCA_916438965.1. GTDB lineage: Bacteria > Actinomycetota > Coriobacteriia > Coriobacteriales > Atopobiaceae > Lancefieldella. Next base: position 1,433,929 of record CAKAGI010000001.1, read on the forward strand.
AAATTTGGACGTAAAAATACACTTTAACCGCTATATTTCGATATAAGACGTATACTAATGACGTATATATGAAACCTGTCAGAAGACATGCCAACGAAGGACGCAGTATGGCCATCACACATGACTATGTTGACTATCTAGACGAGCAGATTGATATTGCTCCTGCTGGTAGCCAAGAAGAGCTTCAAGCTGCTCAAACTATTGCTGAAGAGATGAAACTTCACGGTCTCGAAGCAACCATCGAGGAGTTTGATGCTAAATCAATTAAGAGCCTTGGCTATTCCATTTATTTGATTTCCCTTTTTATTGGTGTTATCTTTGCGGGAACCGGCAGTGCTCTCCTCATCACTCTTGGTGTTCTTCTTGTTGCTGGCTTTGGCGCTCTTACTTGCATGAAGTATTTTGGCAATGACATTCTGGGCTCTATGGGGTCTTCCATCAGAAGTCAGAACGTTGTCGCTAAACATGAGGCAACTGGCGAGCTTGTTGCAAAGGGCAATCGACCAATTGTTATCGTTGCTCACTACGACTCACCACATACCAACTTCCTTGTTGAGTCTCCTGTTGCTAAGTATCTCCCTCTTGTACAGAAGTACGCACGTTGGTGTGTTGTTGCTATTTTCGTAGCTACATTTGTTCAGATTCTTCGCTTCCTTCCTGATTCAGTCCGCGTTCTTTTCTGGATCGTTGGCATTCTTGCTGCTCTTCCACTTGTTTCCCTTTCTGTTGCAAACATTGCAGAGCGTTTTGCGCCTTGCACCATTGGTGCAAATAACAACAAGTCTTCTGTTGCCGCTCTTCTTGGTATTCTTGAAAACGTTCGTCCTACTGGACATCGTCCTGAGGTTGTTCATCATTTTGCAGGAGATGCTGCGGCTCTTATGCCAGAGCCAGATGAGGTGGTTGGCGTACGTCATGGTGAGGAAGTTCTTAACTCTTTGGGTATTCTTCCTGAGGATTGCGAAATAAGCTACGTTGCTTACGACACAACAGGAGCAAGCCAGACAGCATCTCTTGAGGATGTTGCTGAGGCTGTCAATGCAACTACAGAAGATGAACGGGCTGACGAGGCTACCTCTGATGAGACTGTTGTGTACAACTCTGTTGACGACGAAGTTAATGCAACTATGCAGCAGGTTCACGAATCCGCAGACGCAAATGCAACGCTTGTCCAACCAAAAGAAGAGCACACTCTGCACGCTAAAAATGACTTTGCTCGTCGTGCTTCTCTGTTTGATCTTCCTGACCCATCTGGCGAGGCTGTTGATCCACTGGCTCCATCTGCTGAGCCTGTTCCTCATTATGTTCCAGCTGCTGCTCCAGAAGTGGAGGAAACCGAAAGTCCATTTGAGACCATTTCTGCTGACGAGGGCATTTCAACCGAACAGGATGAAAAGACCCCTGAGGCAAAGCGTCGTTCATTTAGACTTTTTGGTCGCAATGATGGTCCTTCTGATGACTGGAAGGGCGGAGCGGCACCTTCAGCAGAGCTTCGTGAGGATGAAGAGTCTGAGGAAGAGTCTTCTATTTCTGAGGATGACCTACGCAATGCCGTTCTTTCTCTTTCTGATGACGAGCTTATTTCTCACGACATCTGGTTTGTAGCACTTGGTGCATCTGACTTTGATCATGCTGGCATGAGGGAGTTTCTTGCTAAGCACAGAACAGATATCCGCGGTGCGTTCCTTATCAACCTTGATTGTGTTGGTGCAGGCAACCTCTCCATTCTTAAGAATGAGGGAATTGGAAATGTCCGCCGTGCTGACCGCAGGATGACTCGTCTTCTTTCTACCATTGCAACCGATCTTCACATTGATGTTGAGCAGAATTCGTTTGACTGGGGAACTACAGACGGCACTCCTGCAATGCAGAATTCTGTTCGCTCCGTTACCTTGATGGGCTTGAATGAGGATGGACTTCCTGCGCTTAGCCGTACCGCTGCTGATGTTCGCGAGAACGTTAATGCTGGTCAGTGTGCTGACGCTGCAGCCCTTGTTACTGAGCTTATTAGACGCTCATAAACGAACAAGAAACTAGTACAAATTTTTTTATGAAAGGGCAGAGAGTTCTGCCCTTTCTTTGTTGAGCAGCAAGACAAGATCACACAACTAAAGAGGACGTCTTATTTTTGCTGTAAATACATGAGTGCATCCAATAAGTACTGATCCTGCCAGAGCAAGCAAAAGAGGAATTGCATACGCATTGTCTGCGGTGCCCGGAAGATGGGGCTTAGGAGCTACGCGAATAGTCTGAGCTTTAGAGTGACTGTCGGTGTGCGATGCAATCTCTTCACCACTTTTTGAGATTGTTTCATAGGCAGTAACTTCTTTGCTCTCCAGTGAGGCGGTCTTTACAGAAAAAGGAACTGCAGCTTCTCCTGATGAGGTAGGAGCTTTGAAGTGGACAGTTCCGCGAGCAACAGGCTCTGCCGTACCTTCTTGGAGCTGCTTTGTTTCATAGAGTTCTCCAGTAATTTCGTACTCTTCCCCTGGAGTAAGCCCTTCATATTTGATGTGATCAACAAGATTGAGCGTCTCGGCATATTCAGGATTTTTTGATCCCGCAGCATCTACAAGCATTGTTTGTAAAGAAATTCTTTCATTAATGAGCTCGGGCGCTCCTACGGTCTCTTCAGAAGTAAGGGTAACCGTGGGGTTCCATTCTTTGTTAAGAGAGTATCCTGCTGGTGCCACCACCTCTTTGAGCGAATAGGAGCCAAAGGGAAGACCTTCAATGGCAGCCTCTCCAAGCTCGTTTGTATCTACTGTGGTGACAACTTCGTGAGGAGCAATCCATTTTCCCTGATAGAAGATGGGTTGAGCAGAGCTATTAGTTAGCTCAATTTTGGCGCCCTTCAGACTTGGCATTTCACCTACTTCAGAATAACCATCAGGTGAACTTAGAGAAGTATGCCCGATTTTCTTAACTTTAAGATTTCCTCTTATCACCTCGTCTTTGAAGGTAAAGGAGTGCTCAGACGAGGAATTCTCTTTTCCGCTAGAAAGATTTGTCCAGATAAGATTGCCGTTTTGGTTTGATAGCTTCCAAGTTTGAAGAGAAAGTTCTGGGAGTTTATAGCCCTCAGGAGCTTGAATTTCTTCGATTTGGTAATACCCCAAAGGTAACCAGGGTTTCTCGCCAAGAGTAAAGAGGTCATCTCCAGAAACCTTATGGTCTGCATCAAAAGAAACAAAACCATGAGAATCAGTCGAGAAAACCCATTTTCTTATTGTTGTTTCAGCAGAGCCGCTATAGGTCACTTTAAAAAGTGCACCCTGCAGCGTTGCGTTTCCTTGGGGAGAAGCATTTTGCTGCTCAGAACGAGCGTCTTCGTCGAGGCTAGTGCTGTGGTCAAAGTCTTGTTTTTGAAATGCGTAGATTAAACTCTCCGATAGGAGTATCGGTAACTGTGAGAGTGCTCTCTTTCTGGTTTGTTATTTCTACAGCATGAACCAACAGGTCAAGAAGAAAACCTTTTGGAGCAGAGGTTTCCTTTACATACACCGCTCCAACTGGAAGTTCATTGAGTGTTGCAGAGCCATATTTATCAAGAGTGAGACTGCCAAGAAGATTGGTACAACTCTCGTCGGAATATACTCCGTAGACAGCGCCTTCTAGGGAGTAGTGCTCGTTATTGGAGGTGACATCAGGCAATAAGGAGCTTTTGGTAATTTTGAGTGAGCCAGCTTGCTGCCCAAAGAAAAACAGAACTTGCTTGTCTCCTGTGGGTACAAAGAGCTTTGCAACTCCGCTCTCTGGACCGCCACCATTGTTTTGAGCATAGTTCATAGCATCGGAATAGAACTGCTCAATAGGCAGATGAAGTTCTGCCTGAGGAACACTTACTGCTAGTGCATGGGCTTCACCACGCATAACGGCCCATAGTGCAAACTGCGTGATGGCTCGCGCCTTCCATCCCGTATATCCATACACGTCCTTTTCTTGGGGCGCAGTAGCTCCGTGATAGATGATGTAATCAATAGCTCGAAGCTGTTCATTTGTATACGTTCCACCGCGAGCGCCGTTGGCTGAGGTGAGCTTTGTATAAGATTGCGGGTCAACCACACTTCCCGTTGCTCCTGGCCATGCACCATAGTGGTTAAATTCATCTCCACAGTAAAGATAGGTACCATCGCTAGCGGTCCACATGGGAATTTGCTGCCCACCAGGAAAATCTTCTCGTTGAGCAACGGTAAGAGAGGGCTCTTGTGCAAAAGCAACCCTTTGTGAGGGTTTCAGTAAAAAGTGACTTAGGAGAAGAGCTCCAATCAATAGCGGAATAAACCAAAAGTTAAGCCCAAAAGAAATTGGATGCTGTGAGCCGTGTAATCTTTTACGGGGTTTTGGGGATTTTGTGATAAACATACGTGCCTCCAAACTGAAGAATCAGAGGTTAATCGCGCGTAGCGATATTTTTTCAATGTATAAAAAGGAGCTTTTGTTGCAACGTATAGACAATTAGTGTTAACGTATTCAGTAATCAGTAACACTTACTAATTAATGAGGTTATCGTGCGTTACAGCAAGCAACGTGAGGCAATTCGTACTTACATGGAAGGTCGCCATGACCATCCAACAGCAGATAGTGTGTATGCAGCAGTAAGAGAAGAGCTCCCTAACATCTCTCTTGGAACCGTATATCGCAACCTTATGCAACTTGTTGATGCAGGTGAGCTTCAGGTTGTTAATACAGGGGATAACATCTCTCGTTTTGATCCAACCACAACCGAGCATGCTCACTTCCAGTGCCACGAGTGCGGTCGTGTCTTTGATGTAGAGGGACCAATTCTTAGAGACCTAACCAGCCTCACCAAGGATTCTTGTGGTGAGATTGATTCATATGCCCTGTGTTTCACGGGTATTTGCAATGAGTGCCTAACTAAGAATCCGGCACTTCACCACAGCGTTAACTAACTGCATAGCAGCAATCTTATTTAGGAGAGGACCGGACTTTCCGGTCCTTTTTCTTATGGCGGAGCTTCTGGCTTGCGAGAAAACCTATCGGCTAGGCGTGAACGCAGGCCTGCGTGCCCAACAGAAGGATAGCTGCTGGGCAGAATGAAATCGCCGCCCAGTAACTTGGCCCGAGGAAGGTGGAGTTGTCGGGTGGAGAGCAGGCGTCTATAAGAGGTGGGATAATGGTGTGCCGGGGTTTCTCGCCAGAAGTACTTTTGCATGATGCTCCTTTCGTTGGAGAGCATGCTAAAAGGTGGCTTTGTGCCCAACTTATCCAGTAGTTGACCGGTTTCTGTCAGGGAAAAAAATTTATGTAGTTGGATGTTTTACGTATAGCACCAGCTGAGCAGAAAATGGCATATCAAATTTTTTTATCTATCTGCTGGATAGACGATTAAAAAGCCAAAAAATACTATGATAAAATCTACACAATTGCGGGTATAGCCAAGTGGTAAGGCAATGGCTTCCCAAGCCATCATCCGCGGGTTCGAATCCCGTTGCCCGCTCCATGGACATACTGAGCCCTTCGGGGCTCTTTTTATGGACAAGTTTGGAATTTGGCGTTGTAGGGACTGCCGTTCGGGTAGAACTTGTACGGGAATATTTTTGTACGATGCGTGACTTTATTTGAGCGAATTTGAAGAGCTAAAGGGGATAACATGGCACAGATTCCTATGACAGACCAAGAGGTAGAAATTGCCCTTGATGCATTATCTGATCAAATTGATAAGTATGCTGAGCTTCTTGTGAAGAAAGGCTGCGCAGTTTCCGAAGGAAGTCAGCTGGTCATTAATGCTTCAATTGATATTGCCGACTTTGCCCGCAGAGTTCAGCGAGCAGCTTATGCGGCGGGCGCAGAATTTGTCACGGTTATTTGGGGTGATCAAGAGTCCTCAAGGATCATGTACGAAAACGTAGATCTAGAGCGTCTTTCTAAAACTCCAAGTTGGAAGATTGAGCAGCTTAACTCCCTTGCTGAGCAAGGAGCGGCATTTTTGTTTCTCTCGTCTGATGATCCAAATGGTCTAAAGGGTATTGACCCAGAGAAGCCAGCAGCTGTTTCTCGTGCAAGAAACTTGGAGTGCGATGTCTTTAGAAACGGCATGGACTTTGGCAAGAACGTTTGGTGTATTGCCGGTGTACCTGCAGCTAAATGGGCAAAGGTGATTTTCCCAGAGCTTTCTGAGGCTGAGGCAATCTACAGGCTTTGGATTGCAATTTTGGACGTTGCTCATGCAAGCGGAGAAGACCCCCAGAGTGCTTGGGAAACCCATAACGCAACATTTGAGAAGACCAAGCGCTTCATGAATTCTCACCAGTTTGAAGAGCTTCGCTATGAATCTTCAAATGGAACTAATCTGACTATTGGTATGAACCCAGGGCATCTTTTGGGAGGGCGGTGCTGGAAAGACGCAAGATGGCACGATGTTTTTTTCCCCTAATATACCTACCGAGGAAGTCTTCACAACGCCAAATTATCGTAAGGTAAACGGTACCGTTCACTCTGCGTTGCCCCTGATTCACGCCGGCCAGATTGTTAAGAACTTCTGGTTTACCTTTAAAGACGGCGAGGTAATTGACTACGGTGCTGAACAAGGTAAAGACGTACTGACCTCAATTGTTTCTCAGAAGGGTGGCAAGTACCTGGGAGAATGTGCCCTCATCTCCAAGAATACGCCTATTCGCCAGAGTGGCATCCTGTTCTATGACACTTTGTATGACGAGAATGCCAGTTGCCACCTAGCACTTGGCATGGGCTTCCCAGAGTGCTTAGAGGGCGGTCTTGAGATGAGTCCAGATGAGCTTTTGGCTCATGGTGTTAACCAGAGCACAACACACGTGGATTTTATGATTGGCGCAGACGATCTAAACATTTGGGGAATCTCGGCTGATGGAAAAGAAACACCAATTTTCGTAAATGGGCAATGGGCATGGGAGTAAACTGCTACACTATCCTAGTTGCGTGGTAAAATTGCCACGCCCGATAATGGGCCGTTAGCTCAGTTGGTAGAGCAGGGGACTTTTAATCCCAAGGTCTAGGGTTCGAACCCCTAACGGCCCACCAGGTAATTCAAAGGTCGGGTACCATAGTGGTACCTGACCTTTTCCTTTAAGAGCAGAGGAGTCTCATCGTGGTAGATCGCTACACCGGCAAAGAAATGGGCCACATCTTTTCTTTGGAGAACAAGTACGCTGTTTGGCAGGAGATTGAAGTCCTTGCGTGCGAAGCACAGGCTGAGCTGGGTGTTATTGGTATCTCTCGCGAAGAAGCAGCTTGGATCCGCGAATATGCTGCGTTTAACCGCGTTGAGGTAGACGAGATTGAGGCTGTCACCAACCACGACGTCATTGCCTTTCTAACCAATATGGGCTCCTACATTGATGCCAAGGTTCCAGAGGGTGAGCTCAAGCCAAGTCGCTGGGTTCACTACGGCATGACCTCAACGGACCTGGGCGACACCGCTCTTTGCTATCAGCTTACGCAGGCGTGCGACCTGCTTATTGCTGCAGTTCGTCGCTGCGCTGCTATCTGTAAGCGCCGTGCTTTTGAGGAGCGCGATACTCTGTGCGTTGGTCGTACTCATGGCATTCACGCAGAGCCAATGACTTTTGGCATGAAGTTTGGAAGTTGGGCTTGGGAGTTTAAGCGCGATCTTGATCGCTTGAAGGATGCCCGCAAAAACGTCGCGTATGGTGCAATTTCTGGTGCTGTTGGAACCTACTCCTCCATTGATCCTTTTGTTGAAGAGTATGTTTGCGAGAAACTCGGCCTTGTCCATGATCCTCTTTCAACTCAGGTTATTTCTCGCGACCACCATGCGTATCTTGCTGGTGTTCTGGCAACTGTTGCCGCTACCTGCGAGCGCATTGCGACTGAGATGCGTGCGTTGCAGAAGACCGATACCCTCGAGGCCGAGGAGCCATTCCGCAAGGGCCAGAAGGGCTCTTCCGCTATGCCTCACAAGCGCAACCCTATTACTGCCGAGAAGATCTGTGGTTTGTCCCGCGTAGTTAAGGCTAATGCACAGGTTGCTTTTGATAACGTTGCTCTCTGGCACGAACGTGACATCAGTCACTCTTCTGCCGAGCGCGTTGCCCAGGCAGACAGCTTTATTGCTCTTGATCACATGTTGGCAAAGCTTGAGTTCCTGCTTGATGGCATGGTCCTGTACCCAGAGCAAATGATGGCAAATCTCAACAAGACCCGCGGCATGCTTTTCTCGTCAAAGGTTCTTCTTGCCCTGGTCAATACTGGTATTACTCGCGAAGAGGCATACAAGATTGTTCAGTCCAACGCTATGAAGGTCTGGGCAGATATTCAGCAGTGCAAGGAAGGACCATCCTACCAGGAGCTTCTTGAGGCGGATCCAGCCTGTACGCTGAGCCATGATGAGCTTGAGAAAATCTTTGATCCCCGTGCGTTCCTCACCCGCTCAAGCGTTCTGTTTGACCGCCTTGAGCATCTTGAATTGGACTAAACCGTGTCTCTCTTTGGGAACATTTCTCGTCGAAACTTCTTTAAGACGGGAGCGGCTGGTGTCGTAGTTGCGGGTGCAATTAGCATAGCGGCAGGCTGTTCTCATCAAGAAGGCTCGGGAGATGCAGGAAAACCACTGGTACTGGACGAGTCTTCCGGCACAAATGTGCTGGACTCCTATAGCTCCACGGAGTATTCCGTAGAGCCAAGCCAGACGTGGACACTTCCTCTGGGTAGTGTTTTACATCCCGCAGAGGGTAACTGGATTCCCGTTACTACGGTTGGTGCATCCGCCGCGCCAATGGTAAAGGGTTCAGTTCTCTCGCTTACGTCCGGCCAGGTAGTTGATGTGGTTCCTGCGGCTCAGATGAATAACACAACAGCAGTCATCTACGATGTCCGCTGCTCTGATTCTGTGTACGCATGGGTCGAGGTGGATACTACAACTTTTGACTGGGAGCTTCTTGCTGCACCTTTTGCTGATGGTAAGCTCACAGGAGATGCAACGGTGCTCTACAAGGCCGATAAAAATTGGGATCCCGCACCGTTTTCCTGCGCAGACGACAAGGTAGTCTGGCTTGTACAACCATCTATATCGGGCGAGAAAACCCGCGAGGCTTCTCACTGCTACGTTTGGCGCGTGGGCGATGCTGAGGGAACGGATGCTGTTGAATCTCCAGGTAGATTTGGTACAGCACCCTCTATCTCTAAGGGAGTGGTTACCCTCACTCCTCGTGTTCGTGCGTCCGAGGGCACCTTCTATGGCGTTACGGCATACCTGCTTGGAGATAATCTCAAAACCAAGGTTGACCAGATGGTTATGCCCCAATCGGTCAAGCCATTTGCAGCAAGTCGCGTAGACGATAAGTTTATTGTGTCAGTTGAAGCAAGTTATGACTCGGGTGGTCTGTTGGGAAAGATGGGCACGTACATCTTGCCCGCTTCCGGAGAAAGTCCTTATTGTGTTGAGCGAGAGCCTTATGCAATATCCGCAGGTATAGGTAGTCTCTATATTGTTAAGAGTCGCGCATCTTACGTGCTTGTAGATACGCAAAAACCAAACAGCAAACTGGCTGTACTCAATGGATAGAAGTGTTGATTATGGCGAGTTTCCAGCGCGAGAAGGAAGCTGCGATTCCTTTGTAACCTTCTCAACAGTCAAGGATCCTACCAGCGGATATCCTGCTTCTGTCACGGTTCGTGTTTTTTCTTTGTAGATTATTTGTAGTTATAGCGATAGAATGAATACAACTAATTAATGAATAATCGTAATGTGCCATAAGCGCAAGCATGTACGATCAAACGAAAAGGGGAGACAATGGCTTCCGACGAGAAGAAAATTCTGATTGTCGAAGATGAGAAAGTCATCCGTGACGCCGTCTCAGCATATCTTGAGCGTGAAAACTATGTTGTCAAGGGTGTTGGCGACGGTCAGAGTGCAGTTGAAGAGTTTGAGAAGCATGCATTTGACTTGGTTATTCTTGATCTTATGCTTCCAAAGCTTTCCGGCGAGCGTGTTTGTCGCGCCATTCGAGACACCTCCAACGTGCCTATCATTATGCTCACCGCAAAAGGTGAGGTAGAGGATAGGATTATTGGTCTTGAGCTTGGTGCTGATGACTACCTTGTTAAGCCCTTCTCGCCACGTGAGCTGGTAGCACGTGTTCGTGCACTGTTCCGTCGTACTTACTCGGAGCCAGAAACTGCTGTTGACGTGCTTGATTACGGCACACTTACCATTGATATCTCCGGTCATAAGATTCTCATAAACGATGAGGAAGTTGACCTCACCGCTTCAGAGTTTAAACTGCTTACCACCCTTGCTCGCTATCCTGGTCGCGTGTATACGCGCATGGAGCTTGTCGAGAAGGTCCTGGGTTACGATTTTGAGGGTTATGAGCGCACTATTGATTCGCACGTCAAGAATTTGCGCGCAAAGCTGGGCGATGACCCTCGTAATCCTCGCTGGTTGTTTACCGTTCATGGCGTTGGTTATCGCTTTGAAGCTGGTAATGCTAGCCATGAGTCCTAGACCCCGCGGCTTTGGCGCTCTTTAAAAAACATCAGTCGAACTCTCTTAAGAACCCTCCGGAAGCTGAGGGTTCTTATAAAACTATCAAGCCTGAACCCATTGGAACTCAGAGCTTTACTACGCGCATGGCAGCGTTCTTTGCTCTGACTGCCGTCATGACAGTTCTGGTTCTCATTACCGTTCTTGGCATTGTGTGGGAAAATCGATTTACAACGTATACCAGGGAAAATCTGCAGAGCACCGTCAATATCACTGCCTTGAGCATGTCTCAGGCGTACGCAAGAGCCGACGGTTGGGACGCAGACGTTCTCTCTATTGCACGCCAGGCCTCTGCAACAAATCCCGACATTGGTATCCAGGTAATTGATGTATCTGGTGTAATTCTCTATGACGATTCATCACCAAACGCACGTCGAAGCGGTGCAGGTAGTGACCTATCTGGTCCTCAGACGGGCGACGCAGTTGTATATGCAGTAGTTCAAAACCTGCAGGGCGATGCGGTAGGCAGCATCAGAATTTGGACCTTTGGTACGGAACCCTTCTTGACGCAACGTGATATTGCCTTCCGCAATGGTTCTTACCAGGCAATCAGTTTGGCTGCAGCCATAGCTATTTCACTTTCCGGCCTCATTGGCATCTTGGCGTCACGCTCGCTCACCAAGCCGGTTCGCCTTATTACCGAGACAGCTGTTCAAATCAGAAGCGGCAACCTTACCGCACGGTCCGGTATCCGCGGCGAGAATGAATTAGGACGCCTGGGAGAAACCTTTGATGACATGGCGTCTGCACTCGAAAGAGACATTAAGCTTGAACGCCGCCTGACCAGCGATGTTGCCCACGAGCTCAGAACACCACTTATGGCTATCATGGCCACAGTTGAGGCCATTCAAGATGGCATTCTACCTGCAGATGAAGAGCGCTTGGAAAACATTGTGTCTGAGAGTAGACGTCTTTCTCGCCTGGTAGATGCCATGCTTCACCTTTCAAGACTGGAGAATGGCAAGACTAAGTTCAATCCAGAAAACGTTAATGCTGTAGCTATGGTGGCGAGTCTTGTTGCAGTACAAGAAACACTCTTCAAGGAGAATAACCGCACGTTGACCTTTGTGGATAAGACTCCAGAGGGCAATTGCTACGTTGAGATTGATTCGGACATGATCCGAGAAGCTCTGACCAATCTGCTGAGTAACGCTATCCGCTACACTGATGCCGGCGGCCACGTGTGATGACTGTAACAATTGATAACACCGACGCAGTTATTTCTGTTGCAGACGATGGTATGGGTATTGCTCCTGAGGATATTCCACAGACCTTCTCGCGATTCTGGCGTGCAGAAGAAAGTCGCGAACGTGCGTCAGGCGGTCTTGGCGTTGGATTGGCAATCACAAAAGAGATTATGGACCGCCACAACGGAACTATTTCGGTAGAGTCCGAGCTTGGCAAGGGCACCACGTTTGCTTTGCATCTGCCGCTTTCAAATCAAAATAATAACTCTGTTACAGATACCTTGTTGTAGGCTGATTTCCAAGCATTTTGCCGTACAATCAAAAGTCCTGCAAAACAACGCGCTTTGCGCAGAAGTGAGGTCATTGTGGCTGGAGCTGAGCTTCGTCCCGATTCGCACGGTAAAGTCCGCGATATCTACGATTGTGGCGACAAACTTTTGATGGTTGCGAGCGATCGCATTAGTGCTTTTGACTTTATCCTTCCGGACGAGATTCCTTTTAAGGGGAGAAATTCTGACGCGTATCAGCGCTTTCTGGTTTAATCGCTTCAAGGATCTTCTGCCTAACCACATGATTTCCGTTCTGCCAGATCAGACTCCTGAGCAGTTTGCAGACTACACAGAGTACCTTGCTGGCCGCGCTATGCTGGTCAAGAAGGCTCAAACAGTGCCTATCGAGTGCATCGTCCGCGGTTATCTCACTGGCTCTGGCAAGAAGACCTATGACCAGGACGGTACTGTTTGCGGCATCAAGCTTCCTGAGGGCCTGACCGAGGCATCAAAGCTTCCTGAGCCAATCTTCACGCCTTCCACCAAGGCTGAGATTGGCGATCATGACGAGAACATCTCATTTGAGCGCTGCTGCGAGATTGTTGGTGAGGATGTCGCAACTCAGCTGAAGGATGCTTCGCTTGCAATTTACAAGGCCGCTGCAGAATATGCCGCAACTCGTGGAATTATTATTGCGGATACCAAATTTGAGTTTGGTTTTATCGACGGAAAACTTACACTTATTGATGAGTGTCTTACACCCGATTCAAGTCGCTTCTGGCCTGCTGAGGGTTATTCTGAGGGACACGTTCAGCCAAGTTATGATAAACAGTATGTTCGCGATTGGCTGAAAGCTAACTGGGATATGCAGGGGAGAGCCACCTCATCTGCCAGGAGAGGTAATTGAGGGCACGTCCGAGCGCTATCGTACGGCATTCCAGATTATTACGGGAACTGAGTTTGAACCATTGAAGGAGACCAATGTCACTGCGTGACACCATTACAGGCGCAACCAAAGAAGCGCGCGAGGCTACCGCAAGCCTTTCAAAGAAAGAGAACTCTGAAGAGGCTGAGCGTCCTACGTACTCCGCTTTTGGTCGCAAATCTGCTGCTACTGCTAAGCCAGCTCGAGAAGCGGCTTCATCTGTTCGCGTGAGTGGTTCTGGCTCCAGTTCCAGCACTCCAAAGAGCAAAGAAGAGAAGCGTGCTGCACGTGCTCGTCAGCGCGAGCGTGAGGATATTCGCAGCCGTGGCTTTGAGGCAATGCTGCGCGCCGATCCAGAGTATCACCGCGCTGAGCGCATCTGGTGGGTCTTCCTGGGCCTTGGCTTTGTTGCAACCATCATTACGTTGGTGCTTTCCTACATGGTTCCTGAGTCTAGGGACCTGAACACCGGCGTGGGTATGATTTCCGCTATCATGCTGGTCTTTGCATATTTTTGCATCTTTGGTTCGGTTATCTTCAGCTTCTTTAAGATGCGTCCTATTCGCAAAAAGGTTGAGGCTAAGGTTGCAGGTATGACCGATAAGAAGCTCAATGATTTCTATCTTGAGCGTCAGGCTGAGTACGACAGAAAGAGAGCCGAGCGTAAAGCCGGTCGCAAGTAACGTTTGCGCAGATTGACCTACGTGAGTAGAATATCCCACATGCCCTCGTAGCTCAGGGGATAGAGCACCGCTCTCCTAAAGCGGGTGCCGGCCGTTCGAATCGGCCCGAGGGCACCATTGATTTCGAACCGGCGGCTTTGCGCTGCCGGTTTTTCTTTGCTGCAGAGTGTTTAGCGTTGGCTTTTAGGTTATGCGCGCAAAATAGTGCGGTTTTGTTTTGTCTCGCTGAAGAATCGACTAGCTTTTAATCAAGATAACTGGACAATTAGGGATCACTGTCTGACAATTAGAGAGCGCCAATGCTTGATATACATTTCTGTGTATAAACTATATTTAATATGCTTAAAAATGAATAGCGTCGTATAAAAGATTAAACTATAGGTAAATTCCGCACCTAAAGGAACACACCTATGTCGGATATTCTGCTCAATTACGGGCATATTACACACCTAATGACGATAATCTGCATGCCTTAGCTATTTTCGGCGTAATGTATACGTCTTTTTGTCAGATTATCCGACATAGGTGTGTTCAGCCATTATCAAATGAGTCCGATTGGCCGTATTCCGAAAAATGATGCGAGTAAGCCTTAGTCATTCGAAGGGGTTTTGTTGACAGGGGCATTCGTGATAATAGCAATCCCTAAAGCGCTCGCGGGATACGTCACCGCGATATAAATGTTGTGTCAGAAAAAGCCCTGCATCTACATAAAGATGCAGGGCTTGAATGTATTTATTGCGCGAGCCTGGAATTGCGTTCAAGCTGGTTTACGCGGATGGGCGAGGACCGCTCGAAACACGGATGGTGATGGTTGCACCAGGAGCTGCGCTTGTAGGTGTCTGTCCAACGACGTTTCCTGTAGCCACGTTGTTGTCGTAGACCCAGATGGTGTTGACCTGGAAGCCAGCATTTTCAAGCGTGGTTTGAGCACTTTCAAAGTCCTTACCAACGACGTTTGGAACAGATCCGCTCTGAGCCCCGGAAGAAACGACGATGGTAACGGTAGATCCCTTATCTGCCTTGCCGTTTGCAGGAGATTGAGAAATGACGCGACCCTCAGGAACGCTGGAAGATGGTTGCTCCTGGGTGTTTACCTTGAAACCTGCCTCTTTCAAAACCTCGGATGCGCGCTCTTCGGTCATCTCGGTAACGTCTGGAACGTCGGCCTTGCCCTTTCCAGAAGACAGGTGATAGGTAATGGTATCGCCAGCCTTAGCATCGCTACCTGCAGCTGGTTCCTGAGTTGCAATGTATCCAACGGCTACGTCATCTGATTCAACCGAATCACCATTTCGAGCCTTGAGACCAACGGCTGCAAGTGCAGACTCTGCCTCCGAAGGCGTCTTATTAGTGAGGTCAGGGACCTTTACGGCAGCTGCAGGTTTGGCTCCCTTAGAGACAACGAGGTTGATAGCGGTTCCTTCAGCAGCCTGTCTGTTAGCACTTGGCGTCTGGTCAATGACCTGGCCTTCAGGCGCGGAATCGCTATAGCTTTCTGTAACAGTTCCCAGCTTGAAGTGACTGTCTTGCGCATTGAGTGTCTGAGTTGCCTGGTCACGCGTCTGTCCAACAAACTGTGGGACCAGATACTGCTGGGCGGAGTTGCCGAGCATCTGTGCAATAGCAAAGCCAGCAAGAGCTAAGACAACTAAAGCGCCCAGAACGCCGAGAATAACATTGCGCTTGCGACGTTTACTCTCGCGCCTGTCAAGCTCGTCAGCTTCTTCACGAGAGTGAACGCGGTTGAGGCGACCGGTATCGCCACCACGAGTCATGTAGGTATTAGAACCATCAATGCCACGGCGATCAAGTCTGGAAGTTGGCTGAGGTGGGGTTACGATGCGAGGGCTGACGGTGGTGTTGCTTGGAATAGTGGCGCGACCAGCGATAAAATCGCGAAGTGCGCGAGCAAGCTCATCAGCACTCTGATAACGGTCAGCTGGATTTTTCTCCATGCAGCGAAGAATGATTGCCTCAAGCGCAGGATCAACGTTAGGGTTGATTAGCGATGGTGGTTGAGGAGCCTCGTTGACCTGCTTCATGGCAACACTAATGGCGTCGTCGCCAGCAAAAGGAACGCGGCCGGTGGCAGCCTCGTACATGACAATACCCAGGGAATAGATATCGGTGGTTGGTCCCAAGGGCTTGCCGGTGCTTTGCTCTGGAGAAACGTAGTGAGCGGTGCCAAGAACAGAGTTATCGGTGGTTAAACTGCTGTTCTTTGCACGTGCAATACCAAAGTCCATGACCTTGATGTTTCCATCAGGCTGAACCATGATGTTTTGAGGCTTGATGTCACGGTGAATGATGTCGTGACGGTGTGCTACAGAGAGCGCCTGAGCAATCTGAGAGCCAATCTGGGCGACCTTGCGGGAATCGAGGGCTCCATGCTTGCGGATGCCGCTCTTGAGGTCTGTGCCGCGGAGATACTCCATGACAATGTAGTAAGATTCTCCGTCTTTACCCCAGTCGTAGACCGAGACAATGTAGGGACTAGAAAGAGCCGCAGCAGCTTGAGCCTCCTGCTTGAAGCGAGCAGCAAAGGATGGATCATTTGCGTACTGTGGGAGCATGGTCTTGATAGCAACAGTGCGGCCGAGGACCTGGTCCTGTCCGCGGTATACGGTTGCCATTCCACCGGTACCAATCTTGTCTTGTACCTGGTAACGCCCACCGAGCATTCTACCTGGCATAGTTAAACTCCTATCAAGCGTGCGATTTTCTCGCCACGTCACTTA
The DNA here is from genome assembly GCA_916438965.1 of uncultured Atopobium sp. Lineage (GTDB taxonomy): Bacteria > Actinomycetota > Coriobacteriia > Coriobacteriales > Atopobiaceae > Lancefieldella. The sequence continues at coordinate 1,450,235 of CAKAGI010000001.1, forward strand.
CTATCTTAGGACACACAGTATCTCTTGGCGAGAAGACCGCGTGTTGGTCTGAGTGCTACGAAGCAGCCCCCAAAGCCTGGATGTTCAGGCATTGAGCAAGGACTCGTCCGCCAATCTGAGCGCCGTAACCCAGGACGTTCTCGCCGTTACCCTCGATGACCACGGAAACAACAAGCGTTGGGTGATCGTACGGCGCAAAGCCGATAAAGAACGAATTGAAGTTGCCGTTCTCAACATCAGCAGTACCCGTTTTACCTGCAATCTTTACGCCCTGAACGCGTGCCCCATGCCGGTGCCTGACTCGACAACGCCAAGCATTGCCTCTCTGACTTGGGCAGCAGTATCTGCAGAAACTGCCTGGCCAAGAGACTTAGGCGACGTTGTAGAAACAACAGCCCCCTCAGGCGAGAGAACGCGATCAACAATGTAAGGATTCATGACCACTCCGCCGTTTGCAATTGCTGCCGCAACAACAGCGTTTTGCATGACAGTTGTCTGAGGACCTGCAGGACTTGCGTGTTCACCAACAGGAAGGCCGCAGGATGCCCAACCAAGCTCCCAAGTGGTCATTTCAGCAGGATTTGGCATCAGCGATGGTGTGGTGGAGAAGTCCTGTCCAAGTGCAGTGCCGTAACCAAAGGCGCGGGCATAGCTGACTAGATTGTCAGCGCCAAGAGCAACACCAAGCTGCGCCAAAGCCGTATTGGAAGAGCGAGCAAATGCCTCACGTAGAGGAATGGTACCCATGTCCTCATTGGCGTAGTTGTGAATAGTACCGCCACCAAGCTCCCTAGTGCCTGGAGCTGAGTAGGTGGTGTCCAGCGTGGTGGTATGTGTATCAATTCCAGCTGCAAGAGTCACGGTCTTGAACGAGGAACCAGGAGAGTAAAGCGCTTGAGTTGCTCTGTCAACCAGCTGGCTTCCGGTACCAGATTCAATAACGGTTCCCAGTTCAGCATGGGTGTACGAAGGGGTCGAAGCCTTTGCAAGGATCGCGCCTGTAGTTGGATCCATAACAACAATAGAGCCTGTGTGGCCTTGAAGCGCAGCCTCTGCCACAGCCTGCATCTGAGAGTTGATAGTCAAAACAACGCTTGAGCCAGCGGTATTAATGCCGGCCATCGAGTAGAGAGCACTTCTCCAGTCGGAGTGATCTGCGTGACCAGTGAGCGTTTCGTTCATGGAAGACTCAATACCTGAGGTGCCGTACTGAGTAGAAATGTAGCCAACGGTGTGAGCGGCCATACCATCGTGCGGATAGTTGCGCACGTAGGTGCCGTCATCCTGCTTGACGCTTTCTGCCAACGTTACGCCATCGGAGGTCATAATGGCGCCGCGTTGAACGTAGGCGCTCTTAGCGATGGTGTGGTTGTTAGTAGGAAGCGCTTGAATTCTCGACGCATCAATAACCATCAGGAAGGTCAAGTTGCCGAGAAGAACCGTGAAGAAGAGGGTAAATACGGTAACCAAATTGGTGAGGCGTTTTCCGAGAGCAACACGGCCCAGAACGCCAGATTCCTCAGACTGCAAGCCAAAACCACCGCGGATGTGATTGCCGTGCAGAACAGAAGAGGCATGGGCGCCGCCAGAAGAAACAGCAAGCCTCTGAGAATCAAGTGCCTTCTTGCTTGGCTCAAGCTCAGTCTCACGACCCGTACCCTCGTCACCTGCTCTGAGTAGAAGTGCAACAATGATAAAGCTGGAAAGAAGGGAACTACCACCCTGACTCATGAAGGGCAGAGTAACGCCGGTAAGAGGCATAAGCTTAGTGACACCCGCAACAATAAGGAAGGTCTGAAACGCCAGAACACTGGTCAGACCTGCTGCGGCAAAGGCAGAAGCATCGGACTTTGCACGAGCAGCTGTTGCAAGGCCACGTACCGTGAGCAGCAGGAACAGCGTAATAATTGCAGCTCCACCAAAAAGACCCAGCTCCTCAGCAATGGCCGAGAAAATGAAGTCAGACTCAACAACAGGAATGAGTGTGGGCATGCCCTTGTCAATACCGGTGCCGGTCAAGCCACCGTCAGCAATGGAGTAAAGAGATTGGACAATCTGGTAACCATCGCCAGATGGATCTTTAAACGGATCAAGCCAAATGTTGACTCGGGTTTGAACGTGAGTGAAGAAGTGGTAAAGCACCACACCACCAATAGCAAGCAGGGCAACACTGACAAAAAAACATAACTTGCGCGACCTGTTGCGACATAGAGCATGATGACAAAAAAATACAAAGAAGAGCAGAGCGCTACCAAGATCACGCTCGAAGATAACAACAATCAGACTGATGCCCCACATGACAAACAGTGGCAAAAGCATCTTGAAACGAGGAATGCGGAAAGGTCCTACAGAACGCATGGAGACCGACAGGGCTTCTCGATTAAGTGCCAGATAAAACGCCAGAAAAAGCGTGATAGCTATCTTTTGCAATCTCGCCAGGCTGGAAGGTAAAAAGCACCAAAAAGAAATCCAGAGCTTTGCGCCGTATCGATCTTGACCAATAACAATTGGTAAAAAGCAACAGTGCAACACCGAGAATACCAATAGAGTATTTGTAGCGCGCGAGTGCATCCAGATTTCTTATGACGGCCAGCACCACAACCATGACTACAACAGAGATGAAGAGCCAAATGGTCTGGTTGACCGCAAGGTTTGGCGCAAGCCTGGTGACCATAGTAATGCCAATTCCCGAAAGTACAAAGACAATAGGAAGAATGGCAGGGTCAGCTGCTGGAGCTAAGAATCTAATAGCAATGTGAGCAATAGTAAATGCTGCAAAGAGGCCAATAGGAACGGCCATAGTCTCAATGGTGAGCGTTGAGCGAGCAGTAACCATATACATGGCGTACAGCAAAAATACAGGAATTGCGCCTACGAACAGCAAAAAGAGCTCAGTATTGCGCCTCAGTCCACCTGTTTTTTCCATTCCTACTCACCTCCCGAACTTGTTGTTGAAGTTGTTGTTTCCGTTGTTGGTGTTCCGCCAGATTGAACATCTTCCTTCTTTTTGACTGCTTTAGTGTTGGCGTCATCAATTTGCTTGCGGTAATTCTCAACAGTGCTATGAGCTTCGTCCTCGTTTTTGACACGAATTCCTTCGGCCAGTGAGTCTTGAACTGCGTCGGGTAAATCCTTTACTTCAATCGACGTAGTTTCAACAAGAGACGACATGTTGAAGCCGGCAATAGTAGTCGGTATACCTCGATAGACGCCTACGGTAGTTCCGTTGATACCCAGATACCACTCGCTGCTGACAAATAGGAAGAACACCGCAACGGTAGCTGCAAACAGCGCAAGGAACGATATAAACGTTGCAATAAAGCCGCGTGTGAGGTTGCGCCTCGTTTGGTCAGCAATGCCATCGTCCAAAACATCGATGACAACAACGGTAATGTTGTCCGAACCACCGTAGGTAAGAGCTGCAGAAACAAGGTTGTCAGCAGCTTGTTGCGGCGTGACATTTGAGACAGCAATAGATTCAATCTCATCGTCGGGGACCATGCCCGAAAGGCCATCGGAGCACAAGATGATGCGGTCACCATCAGAGACTTCAAGCGAGAAGTGATCTGCATACATATCGGGATCAGAGCCCAAAGCACGGGTCACTACGGAGCGAGAAGGATGTGATCGAGCTTCATCGGCAGTAATCTGACCGGAATCGATAAGCTCTTCAACGTAGCTATGGTCATGGGTAATGCGGACCAAAGTTCCGTGATGAAGTAGGTAAACGCGGGAGTCACCTACGTGAGCAACAGCCATCTGGTTGCTCTCGATAAGGACAGCAGATGCCGTCGAGCCCATGCCAGGCTTGCCAATACCCTTTGCAGGAGCATCAATAACTTCCTGGTTAGCGGCCTCAATTGCCGCACCAAGACGGATATCGTCTGCGGTACTTGGTGCCTGCTCAGCAATGACCTTCACAGCAATAGAGCTAGCCACCTCGCCGGCAGCGTGTCCACCCATACCATCGCAGACAGCAAAGAGAGGTGTGCGCAAAAGGAATGAATCCTCGTTGTGTTCACGAACTAATCCCACGTCAGAGCGGGCGCCCCAGGAAATAAAGGTGTTAGATCCAGAAACTGCTTCGGCATCGCATCGACCGTCAAGCGGCAGCTCACAGCGGCCAGGAGCACTCACAGGCTCTTGTGTAGGTGTATCAGAAATATGTGTTGTATCAGAAGAAACCATGAGCCTCTTATCGACGTCCAACACGCATAATCACATCGCCGACCTGAACTTCGTCAGTATCACGAAGGGTAACAGGCTGTTCGATAAGGTGACCATTAACCATAGTTCCGTTTGTGGAACCAAGGTCTTCAAGCACCAGGGCAGGACCCTGGATAGTAAAGCGAGCATGAGTTGCAGAAACGTAAGGTTCGTCAATCACGATGTCAGAAGAGGGAGAGCGCCCAATGACAACGGGGCCTAAGATGTCTACGTGAAGGCCACGTAAGGACTTGACGCCCTTCTCGACATCAACAGACCAGATGGCACCGTCTTTTTCGCTGTCCGCGAACCAGGCCAATGCCCGTGCGCATGACTGAGAACAGAAAAATATAAAAGCAGGACGACAAGAAGAACGCGTCCTGCAAAAAGAATCAAATCAATCATTAGTTCTCCCGGAACTGAAGGTCCATAAGACCAATAGTAATGAGGTCTCCGTCTCGCAAAATAACCTCATCTACGTCGATATCGTTGACAAGCGTTCCGTTAGTGGAGTGCAAATCAGCAATGTGCCAATCATGACCGTCGTAGGTCATCTCGGCGTGACGTCTTGAAACGTTAGGATCGCGCAAAACAACATCAGCCTGAGAGCGCTCGCGACCAATAATGGCGCGAGGAGCTTCGACGCGATATGAGCGACCACTCTGGCGGTCAATTAAGATGCAGGTAGCGTCCATGTTTGCACGAGGAGTTCCCTGTAGAGCGCGAGAAGAACGTCCGCCCATGCCATTGAGCTGCGCATCAAGCGAAGGTGTCACACGACGCTGAGTCATGGGAACGGGGGCCGCAGTTGGAATAGCGCCGTTCATAGGCAAATCAGGAAGCCCATTGGAAGCAGGAAGAACGGGCATAGGTGTTGATTCTGCTGCGGAAACAACAGGAATAGCGCCCTGCGCCTCAACAAAATCTGGTGGCATAACAGCAAGGCCCGCGTCGGTGCCAGCAAGATCTCCGAGCACCTCTGGCGTTGCATTTTCTGCGGAAACAGGACGAACCACAGAAAGAGGATCTGGATCTGGCTGTGGCTGAGCGACTGCGTGTGGATTGTGCTGCTGTGGCATTTGCGCTGCAGCTCCACCAACGCTTGAGTTGCCACCCAGGAAAGCACGTTCTTCATTGCGTAGCTGGTCAAGAGTGCTGCCGTCAACGTTTTCTGCAAAAACCGCAAATCTGCCTGGCTTCAAGGTTGGATCAACCATGAAGCGGACAAGAGGCTGACCGACAAAGACATACTCTTTTTGCTGAGCCTGTGTGGCTACAAAGTCTGAAATCTCTGCCGTTAGATCAGCATAAAGAGGGCGCATCAGCGAATCGTCTTGAGGTGCAACTAAAACGGTATACAGAGCTGGTGCCGTATCTATACCATCAATCTCATACGTTTCACGTTCCATCTCTCTAGCTGCGCGTTTAGCAAGCTTCTTGAAAGAGAAGGGCTCTGCATATCCCTGTGGTGCGGCACCAAAGACCGAACCAATACGGTTTTCAAAGTCACTAAGAAAGCTCATCTAATTCCTCGCCTTCCTGATCCGCATGAAGTGGACCTATCAGGACAATTGCAATGCATACAAGTACACATAAGAATACCGTAATTAGTACTGAAACTATACTTTCAACTAACCAAAAATTAGGATTCTCCATCCAAGCTGCCCATATAAAGCCCCCTGTAAGTACTGAAGCGCAGACAATTTGTCCAAAAATCATCCAGCCACGACGCCTTTTTTGGCTCAAAAGTGAACCTAAAAAGGCAGAAAGCGCACAGGATCCAAAGCGAACCCAGAAGGGAAGTCCCGAAGCAAGCGAGGTGTAGTCATAGGCAAGGGGTGTTGCGGCAAAACCCAGCGATAGGCCCCTGACCATAAGAATTGCAAAAAGATAGCTGAATGATCCTGTTAAAACTGCAGATAAAGGTCTCATTGTTGCCGAGGCAAGAGCAGGCGCAAAAACAGGAGCAGGCAATAGCGCTCCCGTAAGGCAGTTGATGCTACTGAATTTTGAAACTCTTCCCGCAAATGCCCACCAGATAACGCTTACTAAAGTTACAAGCGTTGCAAAAGGAAATGAAGTGCTGGTAGGACTAATACTTGCCAGAGCATATACCGCACATGCAATGACAAGTGCAGATCCCAAAGGTGTCCAAAGAGCTGTGGCTGCTGCGCCCAAAAGAGTGCCTGCCACAATGAACGTAAGTGATTCCGGAGCAATAAGGATAAACAACTGCGCGAGAAGGGCTGCGGTGACCAGGGCTGATACGCCGCGCACAGCAGCCGAGGGCAGCCAGGGGAAGCGAATTGAAAGCGGGAGGTGCTTGACGTCCCAGGTCTCGGTCTCCTCTTCTTCCGACTGTTCTACCAGGGATCTGAGGCTTTTTCTCGCCCTGCTTTTCGTTGCCAAGAGGAGCAACAATTTCTTGCGCAAACTCCAAGACGCTTCCCTGTCTCATTGACGGCTCAGGGGAAAGCGCCTGCGTTAGAGCGGCATCTACAGCAAAGGGAACCTCGGGATCTTCTTTGAGCAGAGAAATCTTTGGACCTTTATAGATGCGGTCAAGAGATTCTTTAGCTGTTCTACCAGCAAATACATTAACGCCCGTCAAGGCCTGTCTCAAAACAACAGCAAGCGAGAAAATATCGGCTCGCTCATCAACAAGCATGCCTTCAACCTGTTCAGGAGGCATATAACCTACGGTACCGCCACGGGCACCGCCGTAACCAGCAGCCGAGGCAAGCGTTGCCATACCAAAATCGGCAAGTTTTACGGTACCCTGGCGGTCAATCATGATGTTTGTTGGCTTGATATCCAGATGAAGTACGCCATTATCGTGGGCATATTGCAGTGCCTTCGCAAGCGAAGACACCATATGGGAAGCCTCGGCGTAGGTAAGGTAGCCACCTTCAACGCGAGCCAAGAGCTCCGATAAATTAAGACCATCAACAAACTCCATGACCAGATAGGCGTAATCGCCTTCAATCTCAAAGTCATGAACGGTCACAATGTTGGGATGAGCCAACAAACAGGCAGTTCTTGCCTCAGAGAGAGCCTCGTCAACGGTAGAAGCAAACACTCCGGGTGTTTCAGAGGCGCCTAACAGCGGCATGCGTTTAATGGCTACGCGTCTTTGCAAACGAGTATCCCAGCAGGTGCAAACGGTGCCAAAGCCTCCGTTACCTCTACGGGCAAGGACGCGATATCGGTCCAGCAAAATCTCTGGCTCAGCCGCAGGAGATGCCTGCTGAGCAGAAGGCGAATGTAGATATGTAGTCTGCGTGGTCTGTGACCGCGAGTCACTCACGGCAACCTCCTGTGTTTAAAGTGTGTTTGTCGGCCGTGACTACTTATATTCTACCGCTGAAAAAGAAATTTCTTATATATCTATTGTTTTTTTCCATTAGAAGAAAACAAAATGTTGTAGTATTATTCCCTAGCACGCGGGTGTGGCGGAATTGGCAGACGCGTACGGTTCAGGTCCGTATGAACGCAAGTTCATGGGGGTTCAAGTCCCTTCGCCCGCACCATTTACATTTAAAAAGCCCCTTCACGGGGCTTTTTTGTTGCCTATTTGTTGTCTGCCTCAAAGTCAGACCAGCCTTCTTGGTCTTCTCCAAAGAGATCCCAGTCATCCTCAGTCTTTTTGTGGTTGAAATACATCTTTTTAGTTTTACGCTCCAGCACAAAAGAAATGACCAAAAAGAGCAAAATTCCACCAAGTACGAGGAACAACACACCGGTTTTATCGCCAAAAAGCCAGCCGACAAATGAGTTAATTGCGTCCATAATCCAGCTCCAGAACATGTGAAGGGTTAAGAATCTTAATACAAGTATATACTTGGTAGGCTATAAGAAAAAATGCACTGCTAAAAAGTGTTGATTCAAGGAGAAGCTGCATGCTTGATATCAAATTTGTGCGCGAGAATCCTGACCTCGTAGATAAGGCTTGCGAGTCCAGACAAAACGCCCATTGGGATCGCGAGAAATTCTTTGAGCTTGATGAGGAGCGCAGGAGCGTAATTACTGAGGTTGAGACGCTTCAGGCAGAGCGTAACGCTGTTTCTAAGCAGATTGGCCTTCTTATGCGTGAGGGCAAGAAGGAAGAGGCTGAGGCAGCTAAAGAGCAGGTAGCAGCTAACAAAGATCGCATCGCAGAGCTTGACCAGCGACGCGGTGAGGTTGAGGAAGAGCTTACTGCCCTTGTTACAGCTATTCCAAACATTCCGGATATATCTGTTCCTTACGGTAAAGATGACTCCGATAACCCAGAGGTTCGTAAGTGGGAGAGCCAACTCAGTTTGACTTTGAACCAAAGGCACACTGGGATCTTGGCCCTGAGCTTGGCATGATTGACTTTGACCGTGGCGTAAAGCTTGCAGGAACTCGTTTCTATCTTCTTGGTGGCATGGGCGCTCGTATGGAGCGCGCGCTAATCAACTTCATGATTGATACGCACAACCAGGCAGGATTTAAAGAGTGGTGGCCACCAGTCATTACCAATCAGGATTCTCTGTATGGCACCGGCCAGCTTCCTAAGTTTGAGGAGGACCTCTACCACGTCCAGCCTGACCTCTACCTGATTCCAACTGCTGAGGTCCAGCTGACCAACATCCACCGTGATGAGATTCTGGATGCATCTCAGCTTCCTCTGCTCTACACCGCATTTACCCCATGTTTCCGTGAAGAGGCGGGATCAGCTGGTCGAGACACACGTGGTATCATCCGTGTCCACCAGTTTGACAAGGTAGAGATGGTCAAATTTGCAAAACCTGAGGATTCCATGAATCAGCTTGAGTCCATGGTTCAGGAAGCCGAGAAAATCCTTCAGCTCCTTGGTCTTCCTTATCACGTAGTTACTCTTTGCACCGGTGACATTGGATTCTCTGCATGCAAGTGCTATGACATTGAAGTTTGGCTTCCAAGTTATAACGCATACAAGGAGATTTCTTCCTGCTCTAATTGCTGGGATTTCCAGGCTCGCCGTGCAAATATCCGCTATAAGGATCCAGCAGAGTTCAAGGGCACCCGTCTGGTTCACACGCTTAACGGCTCCGGTCTGGCAGTTGGCCGTACCATGGCTGCAATTATGGAGAATTATCAGAACGCAGATGGCTCCGTTACCGTACCTGAGGCGCTTCGTCCTTACATGGGTGGCATCGAGGTTATTCGACCAGAATAGTTGCTCTATTTAATCAAAACTGATCCAATCTTTGAAATGGTCTTCTACAGAATTGTGGAGACCATTTCTTTTATAGATTTATAGAACATATGTTCTATAAATCAGCTATACTGAGATCAGTAAAGGAAGAAAGAGGTGGCTATGAAAGGTTTGGTAGAGGTACAGAAAGATATCGTAGTAAGACAGCTTGTGCAGGGCGGTGCGGCAGAAATTGGCTTTGGTCATAAGGAGTTTTATTCAGAGATCCATATTGCATCAGAGCAATTTGCAACTTTAAGAAAGTGGATTTCAGACCAAGGTAGAGTGGGTTTAAAAAGATTTAAGTCCACAAGAGTATCTGGAGGTCATCATGGCGGAAACATGCATGGCTGAGGTAATGGATGAGCTTGATGAAGCCGGTATTTCTTATCAGTATTTGTATGCAAACTCTTCCGGTGAAGTAGCTTTAAGACCAGGTAGATAATAAAAAGAGCTCCCGAAGGAGCTCCTAAGTTCAAGTGGTGCGGCGTATAGGATTCGAACCTATGACGCCCTGATTCGTAGTCAGGTCCTCTATCCAGCTGAGGTAACGCCGCGTGCAAGTAGATAGAATGCCATTTTCCAGTTGAAAATGCAAGACTAATCTTAGAAAAAGTTCTTCCTGGTAAGAAAAAAGCTCGTTGCAGAGATGCAACGAGCAGAAAATTCTGGCGGAGAGCTGGGGATTCGAACCCCAGATGGGCTTGGGGCCCATACTCGCTTAGCAGGCGAGCACCTTCGGCCTCTCGGTCAGCTCTCCAAAATGGGTGCTTGAGAATGATACCCCGAACTGGCGTCACTCACAATAAGACATTTTACAAAACATGTGAAAAATGCTCAACAACCACGTTTTTTCGGTGAGCGCGAAGTACATCCCATGAGAAGCGATCTGCGACTTGTCCTGCAGAAAGAGGTTCTCTCTTTTCTGCGAGTCCTACGCAATACGCCAAAAAGCCAAGAATCTCTTCTGGTGTTTTTCCTTGGTCTCTTAGAACGCCAAGATCTAGATCGTGGTCACGTTTGGAAAGTCGCCTACCATCAGGTGCAACCAGTAAAGGGAGGTGAGCATATGTGGGATGCGAAAAATCTAGTACATCTTGTAGATAGAGCTGTCTTGGCGTTGATGAAAGGAGGTCTGATCCCCTAACAACTTCAGTTACACCCATATCAGCATCGTCCACTACTACAGCAAGTTGATAGGCAAAGACTTCGTCTGCACGCTGGACAATAAAGTCTCCACATGATTTAGAAGATTTTGAGATATTTGACCATAGACTTTGTCTTCAAATGCGTAGGTCTTATTAGGAACTCGTATGCGAGTTGCTGGGATTTTATGTTTAGAAAGCTCTTCACGCTCAGATTTGCTCAGGTTGCGGCAGGTTCCTGCATAGACATATGCACCATCGCTGGCATGAGGGGCTTGTGCAGCGTGTAAGTCTGCTCGGGAACAAAAGCAAGGATACAAGAGTCCCTGTTGCTTCAATTTTAATAGCGCTTCTTGATAGAGTTCCGTACGCTTGCTTTGGAAAAACGGCCCTCTGTCCCAAGTTAGTCCCAGCCACTGTAAATCATCCAGGAGAAGAGAGGTGTATTGAGGATTATGAGCACGAATATCTAAGTCTTCAATGCGAAGAATGAAGCTGCCATTTTGGAAGCGAACGCTGGCCCAAGCCATAAGCGCTGAGAAAACGTTGCCTAGGTGCATCCTTCCAGAAGGAGTTGGCGCAAATCTTCCGATGCAAGGGTTCATCCTTAAAGATCTCCTGCATAGATATAGGCAAATCCATAGTCTTTTGTTGATGACTTAATAGCTGCCTTATCTTTACAGGTGAGGCCTTTGTGCTGATAGAAACCAAAGTCGCAATCGTCATCAGTTGCAAGGAAGTAATGCTTAGCTCCCCGCTCTTTCATAAAGTCCAGAACGTAGGAGAAGAGCGTGCCTCCAATACCTTGGCTCTTTATAGCGGGGTTAACGCAGAACAGAGTAATTTCCCATTTGGCATCGTTAGTGTTTGTGTTCCAATAGCTATGAACAAGATGAGATTCGACATCGCCAAAAATCTCGTAGTCCTTAAAGCGAGCTTCACTCAATAGTTTTTTAGCTTTTGCTGTTGTTTCGTTTTCTAACTTCTGCCATTTTTCAAAATCTGCTGGAGTTTCTCCGTTTGAGCAGAAAATAAGACCAAGTATTTGACCATCTTGCTTTGCTACAAAGCGATGAGTAGAAACGCCAATAAAATGGGCGATATCAATAGTTGCAAGTGAGCGACTTTCATCTTTTGATTCATCGCCATCCAAGTACCAGACGCGTTCAACGATTGATATAAGTTCTGATAAGTCAGTATCTTCGAAGGGGACTATGATTGGAGTATCGGCAGACATATGAAATAGTTCCTTTCAGGTGTTTTACAGCGGAAGATTATAGAATAGTTTCAAGTTTGTTTACATCTAGTACGTAGTGTTTCGCAGCTGATAGGCTGTAAGTGTTTCTGATAGCAAGTGTCGAACACAAAGGAGCGGCAATGGCTGAGGCCCCTATCAAACGTGCGCTAATTTCGGTAACAGACAAAACAGGTATTGTTGAATTTGCACAAACGCTTACTAAAGAGTTTGGCGTTGAGGTAATTTCAACAGGCGGAACCGCAAAAATCCTCGAAGAGGCTGGTGTGCCTGTAGTTCCTATTGAGTCTTATACCGGATTTCCAGAGATGATGGATGGCCGCGTTAAGACGCTGCATCCTCGTGTTCATGGTGGTCTTTTATGCCGTAGGGATAATTCCGGTCATGTCGCAGACGCAGAGAATAATGGTATTGGCATGATTGACCTGGTCTGCGTTAATCTCTATGAGTTTGAGAAGACTGTAGCTGATCCATCAGTAACTCTTGAAAATGCAATTGAGCATATCGATATCGGTGGACCTTCAATGCTCCGCTCTGCTGCAAAAAATAATGATTTTGTTACGGTTGTTGTTGATCCGGCAGATTATAGTCGTGTTCTCGATGAGATGCGTGTCCATGATGGTGCAACTACAAAGGGCTTCTCGCCAGCAGCTGGCTTTGAAGGTATTTAAGACAACAGCTGCATACGATGGCGCTATTGCCGCATACCTTTCTGGTGTTGTTGAATCAGAGCAAAGTAAATTCCCAGAGACTTTGCTGGTAAAGGCAACAAAAGAACAAGATCTTCGTTACGGAGAAAATCCTCAGCAGTCCGCAGCGTTTTATAAGATGCCTGGAGCTCCTGCACACTCTCTGGCAAACGCTCAGCAACTTCAGGGTAAGCCCTTGTCTTACAACAATTTGCTTGATACTGATGCAGCTTGGGCTGCTGTTCGTGAGTTTGATGACCCATCAGTCATCATTTTGAAGCACCAGAATCCTTGTGGATCTGCTACGGCGGAAAATGTTGTTGAGGCATACGATCGAGCATTTGCTTGCGATCCAATCTCTGCATTTGGTGGAATTATTGCAGTTAATAGAGAGGTTCCGCTGGAGTTTGTTGAGCACTTTGCAGACATCAATAAGCAGTTTGTTGAGGTTCTTATTGCACCAAGCTTTACAGAAGAAGCTCTTGAGCGCCTGTCAAAGAGAACAAATCTTCGCGTATTGGCTACGGGCGGAATCGATAGAAGCCGCGAGCTTGAGATGAGAACTGTTGACGGAGGTCTTTTAGTACAAGACCTTGACCACGCAGACGAGGCTGCAGATAGCTTTGAGGTTGTTACTAAGCGCCAGCCAACTCCAGAAGAGCTGAGCGATTTGGTATTTGCTTGGAAAGTTTGCAAGACCGTTAAGTCAAATGCAATTTTGGTTGCAAAAGATCAGGCCGGAATTGGTATGGGACCAGGTCAGCCTAATCGTGTTGACGCCGCTCTTCTCGCGTGTGAGCGTGCAGAGGCAGCTTGTGAGCGCATGGGAATTGATTCAAAGAATCTTGTGGCAGCATCTGATGCCTTCTTCCCATTCCGAGATAACGTTGACACACTAGCATCTCATGGCGTAACGGCTATCATTCAGCCTGGCGGATCGGTCAGAGATGATGAATCTATTGCTGCTTGTGATGAATACGGCATTGCAATGGTGTTTACAGGCAAGCGTCACTTTAGGCACTAATCTGCTAATTCGGGACTAGCAGTTCATTTTAAAAAGTTGGGGGAGGACACTGTGGACCAGGAAGAGTTAGAAGCAGCTCAGAAGTTTGAGCTTGATAATCCAGAACTTGTTTGTCGTTGGAGATTATCTGGAGGTGTCCTCCCTCTTGATAACAGGCACTTACGTGCGTTGAGCAAGCGAGTTGTTGCGCAAAAAGAGGTTTCTCCGCACTTGATTGCTTGGGCTAAGCAGCATATTGAGGGAACGCTTAAAGAAGGGTCACAAGAGTTTCCAGATGGCGTTCTTATGATTTTGCTTGAGAGCAATGGACAGGCTGCTATGACTGTTGGACCTTACCAGTCTTTGGAAGAGCGTTCTGTTCTGTCTCTTGCGGGACGCGCAAGGATTTCACAGCGAGAAGAGCAGCAAACTCATTGTGCACCAGAGGTGCTTTGGCTGGTAAAAGACGGAAAGCTTATTGCGGGTGTCTCGGAAGAAAGCGTTCGATCGGGAGTCACAAGTTTAGTGTTAGACCTGGCACAGACTCTTCATGAGCCAACAGAGTTTAATCCAGACGTTATTGCCCAGGTATTTGATGGAACCGCCGAATTTGATGAAGCTTTCCTTACTTCAGATGAACATGGAATCGTATGTGCTTCTGATGCTCAAGGCGAGATAGGAGGGCGTTTCTTATTTGGTTACAAGAAACTTTGTGAAATCAAAGCTGCTTAGTAATCAGATAAGTACGATATTTAAGGCTCGTCCAGCAAAGCGTACGCAACGCACGATAAAGTTGTCGCACGTTGAGCGCCTACGTAAAAATCTGTTTGTTTTTCAGACAGATGGCTGCTTGTGTACTTGAATATTTTGTCGATTTACAAAAAACTTGCACTTTAGTGTTATGTATATTTTGTAATTCCGCAGGTAGAAATTCCTACCTGAAAATAGGTATTTGTCAGCTTATATTTCTGATTTGTTTCATTGTTCTTTTGCGCAATAATAAAAACATTATGCGACCGCTGCTGGCCGAACTATGAATATTGCTTTTGTAGTCACCCAGGGTCTACAGCATTATTTTGGATCGCACAAACGCAAACTGTGAGAAATCACAGATTAGGCAAGGAGAGGAAATGGCAAGAAAGTTTAAGTCCATGGACGGTAACAACGCCGCGGCTTACGTGTCGTATGCGTTTACCGAGGTAGCGGGCATTTACCCAATTACCCCATCAAGTCCAATGGCAGACTATGTTGACCAGTGGTCCGCACAGGGAGTAAAGAACATTTTTGGTTCAACCGTTAAGGTTGTCGAGATGCAGTCTGAGGCTGGTGCAGCTGGTGCTGTTCACGGTTCTCTTGGTTCCGGCGCTCTGACCACTACATACACCGCTTCTCAGGGCCTCTTGCTCATGCTTCCAAACATGTACAAGATTGCCGGCGAGCAGCTCCCTGGTGTTTTCCACGTCAGCGCACGTACCGTTGCAACTCATGCACTGAACATCTTTGGCGATCACTCTGACGTTATGTCTGCTCGCCAGACTGGCTTTGCACTTCTCGCAGAAGGCAACGTCCAGGAGGTTATGGATCTGGCTCCTGTTGCTCACCTTGCAGCAATCAAGGGTAAGGTTCCATTTGTTAACTTCTTCGACGGCTTCCGTACTTCTCACGAGATTCAGAAGGTTGCTGTTTGGGATTATGCTGACCTGGCTGAGATGTGCGATATGGACGCTGTTCAGGCATTCCGTGATCACGCACTGAATCCAGAGCATCCATCAAGCCGTGGTTCCCACGAGAACGGCGATATCTTCTTCCAGCACCGCGAGGCATGCAACGAGGTTTATAACCAGCTGCCAGCAGTTGTTGAAGACTACATGAACAAGATTAACGCTAAGCTTGGTACTGACTACGGTCTGTTCAACTACTACGGTGCAGAAGACGCTGACCGCGTTGTTATCTGCATGGGCTCCTTCTGCGATACCCTCGAAGAGGTTATTGATTATCTGAACGCTCATGGTGAAAAGGTCGGTCTGATTAAGGTCCGTCTCTATCGTCCATTCTCTGTTAACCACTTTGTTGATGTTCTTCCTGAGTCTGTCAAGAAGATTGCTGTTCTTGATCGTACTAAGGAGCCAGGTTCCGTCGGCGAGCCTCTCTACGAAGACGTCATCACCGCTCTCTACGAAGCTGGTCGCACTGGCATCAAGGTTGTTGGTGGCCGTTATGGTCTTGGTTCCAAGGACACCCCACCAGCATCTGCATTTGCAGTCTTCGAGGAGCTCAAGAAGGATAATCCTCAGCGTGAGTTCACCGTTGGTATTGTCGATGACGTTACCAACCTCTCTCTTGCAGAGGATCCTGAGGCTCCTAACACTGCAGCTGAGGGCACTATTGAGTGCAAGTTCTGGGGTATCGGCGGCGACGGTACCGTTGGTGCTAACAAGAACTCCATCAAGATTATTGGTGACCACACCGATAAATATGTTCAGGCATACTTCCAGTATGACTCCAAGAAGACCGGTGGTATCACCATCAGCCACCTGCGCTTCGGCGATCACAAGATTCGTTCTCCTTACTATGTCACTAAGGCAGACTTTGTTGCATGCCACGTTCCTGCATACATCATCAAGGGCTACAAGATGGTCCGCGACGTCAAGCCTGGCGGTACCTTCCTGGTCAACTGCCAGTGGGATGCAGAGGAGTTTGCACACCATCTGCCAGCAGAGGCAAAGCGCTACATTGCTAAGAACAACATCAACGTTTATCTGATTAATGCAATTGACCTTGCCAAGGAAATTGGTATGGGCAAGCGCACCAACACCATTCTTCAGTCTGCATTCTTTGCTCTTGCAAAGGTTCTCCCAGAGGCAGACGCACTTCAGTACATGAAGGACGCTGCAACTCATTCTTACCTGAAGAAGGGCCAGAACGTCGTCGATATGAACCACAAGGCAATCGACGCTGGTGCTACTGCATTTACTAAGATTGAGATTCCTGCTGATTGGGCTACTGCAGAGGATGCTCCTAACCCAATTACCCTTGAGGGTCGTGAGGCTCTCCTCAAGCAGGTCCGCGACATCATGACTCCAGTCTCTCGTATGGAGGGTGACGCACTTCCTGTTTCCGCATTCAAGAACCACGCTGATGGTCAGTTTGAGCTTGGCGCTGCTGCTTATGAGAAGCGTGGCATTGCTGTTGTTGTTCCTGAGTGGAACGTCGAGAAGTGCATCCAGTGTAACCAGTGTGCTTATGTCTGCCCACACGCAGTCATTCGCCCATTCGTCCTTACTGACGAAGAGGTCGCTGCTGCACCAGCACAGTCTCAGTTCAAGGATGCCGTTGGTCCTAAGGCTAAGGGCTACAAGTTTGAGATTGCTATTTCTCAGCTCGACTGCACCGGTTGCTCCAACTGCGTCTACATCTGCCCTGCAGATGCTCTGACCATGAAGCCAATCGAGGAGCAGGAGTCCAAGCAGGAGATCTTTGACTACGCAGTCAACCACGTCTCCGAGAAGACCGAGCTTGTCGCTAACAACGTCAAGGCATCTCAGTTCAAGAAGCCTCTTCTTGAGTTCTCCGGTTCCTGCGCAGGCTGCGCTGAGACCAGCTACGGCCGCCTGGTCACTCAGCTCTTTGGCGATCGTATGTTCATCTCCAACGCAACTGGTTGCTCTTCCATTTGGGGTAACCCAGCTTCCTGCTCACCATTTACTACCGATGCAAATGGTCACGGTCCAGCATGGAACAACTCCCTCTTCGAGGACAACGCAGAGCACGGTATGGGTCTGATGCTTGGTCACCAGGCTCAGCAGAAGCGTCTTATTGATCTTGCAGAGAAGCTTGTTGAGGATGAGGCTGCACCTCAGGACCTCAAGGATGCTGCTAAGGCATGGATTGACTCTGTCAACGACGCAGCTCTCTCCAAGGAAGCTTCCAAGACCTTTGTTGTTGAGCTTGCTAAGTCTGATCTCGCGGTAGCTAAGGAAATTCTTGCTAACAAGAGCTTCCTCACCAAGAAGTCCTTCTGGATCTTCGGTGGCGATGGTTGGGCATACGACATTGGCTTTGGCGGCCTTGACCACGTTCTTGCTTCTGGCGAGGATATCAATGTCTTTGTCTTCGATACCGAGGTTTACTCCAACACCGGTGGTCAGTCCTCCAAGGCTTCCCGCCTTGGCCAGGTTGCACAGTTTGCAGCAGCTGGTAAGGACATCAAGCAGAAGAACCTCGCAGAGATTGCTATGACTTACGGCTACGTCTATGTTGCACAGGTCTCCATGGGCGCTAACCTCCAGCAGACTCTCAAGGCTATTGCTGAGGCAGAGGCTTATCCAGGACCATCCCTCATCATCGGTTACTCCCCATGTGAGATGCACTCCATTAAGGGCGGCATGGCTCACGCACAGGAGGAGATGAAGAAGGCAGTCGAGACTGGCTACTGGAACCTTTACCGCTTCAACCCAGCTGCACCTGCAGGCAAGAAGTTCACGCTTGATTCCAAGGAGCCAAAGGGTGGCTATCAGGAGTTCCTGATGAACGAGGCTCGTTACAGCCGACTCACCCGTGAGTTCCCTGAGAACGCACAGAGACTCTTCAAGGAGAACGAGGCAGCTGCTATGGCTCGCTACGATCACCTTGTACGCCTCTCCGAGCTTTACGCTGCAGAGAAGAAGGAGCAGCCTGAGGAGTAAGGTAACTTACTATCATGGAGCTTCAACCGAGCCAGGATTTCCTGGCTCGGTTTTTTATGCGTCGTTTTTTGGCGAGAAGCCCTGTGTTCTTCAAGCCCTTCTCGCGAGGTGATAAACTAGAGAGACTTTGCTCACGATGGGAGTTACTGTGGCACAAAAAAAGAGCAGACTATTTCCTGTAGCTTTTTCTCGCTGCTAAAGCAACACTTGCGGCACTTAGGTTGACTAATCACGAGGGCGGAACCCTACCAGGATTTATTGCTGAGACCATTGATCCCGCATTCCTAGGGGATATCGCTAAGCCTGAACAGGTAGTCTTTATCACCGGTACTAACGGTAAAACAACCACTAACAACCTGCTCAATGATCTTCTTGCGGATAACGGCTACCAGACCGTGACTAATCGAGTTGGCGGCAACATCTCTAGTGGCTTTGCAAGCTCTTTTGCAAAGAACACTACGTGGAAGGGAACTTCAAAGACCAAGCTTGCGGTTATGGAGTTTGACGAGCTTTCTGGACCTCGCATTTTCCCGTACCTGCAGCCTGATATTTTGTCTGTTACCAATTTGTTCCGCGATACGTTCTCTCGTAGCGCAACGCCAGACTACGTGTTTGACGTTATGGATAAGGGCATTCCTGCTTCTACACATCTGATTCTGAACGCAGATGACATGATTAGCTGTAGGCTTGCACCTCAATGCACCCATCGTACCTATTACTCCATCGCAAAGCTGGCTGATGACACTGTTGAGCCAGTGGGTATTGTTTCAGATCTCACCGCGTGTCCTCAGTGTGGCGGCAAGCTCAAGTGGGATTATGCTCACTTAAGGCATCTTGGTCACGCAACTTGCGAGGAGTGCGGCTATACCAACCCAACTCCTGATTACGAGGTCATCTCAGTAGAGCCAGAGACTGGCAAGTTTGTGGTCAAAGAGCATTGCCACGAAGGCGCACCAACATACGAGTACAAGCTCAACAGCTACTCAATCGTCAACCTCTATAACCTGTTTGTAGCTATTGTGACCGCTCGAGAGATGGGTCTTGCACCTGCTACTATCGCAGCCTCTTTGCAGCGCGTTAATATTGCTTCTTCCAGGTATAACGAGATTGACTACAACGGTCGTCGTCTTATCAGCATGGCTTCTAAGGGCGAGAATGACACGGCAACCTCCGTTACCATTGATATCCTTCGCAAACAGCCAGGCGACAAGGCAATTATCATCATGATCGCTGACGCCTATATGGCAAAAGCAAAAGATCAGACTGAGTATATTGGCTGGTATTACCAGACCGATTTTGAGTTCCTGCAAGACCCAAGCGTTAAACAGGTCATTATTTACGGTGACACATCACTTGATCTACAACTCAGACTGAGGCTTGCGGGCGTTAATCCAGCTAAAACCTTTGTAGCAAACTCTCCTGAAGAGACTGCTGACCTGGTAGATCTTAATGCTTGCCAGCACGTTTTCTATGCACATGGCCTCTACAACGGCGGAATTGCTGACATCAGCAGAAACCGCATCATTGAGCGCTTGAAACAGATGGAGACCTCCCATGAGTAATCCAGCAACTAAGATTGAGATTCTGTATCCAGAGTATGGCAACCAGGGTGGAGACAACGGAAACGCCCTCTACCTTGAGGCTTGTCTTCCAAAAGAGAACTTCGTGTATACCTCTCATGCGGCAAAACCTTACTTTGTCGAGAACACACCGTCGGCAATCATCATGGGCGGCATGACAGAAGCCCAGCAAGAGCTTGTTATTTCTCGCCTCATGCCTTACAAGGATAGGCTTGCAGAGCTGGCAGATCAGGGTATTCCTATGCTGTTTGCCGGTAATGCTTCAGAGCTTTTTGGCGAGAAAAATCGTCAATCCTGATGGTTCTGAGGTTAAGGGTCTTGGCTTATTTAAGTTCACGACCACTCGTTATATGCCTCAGCGTTTTCATGATGTTCAGGTGGGTGAGTTTGATCCCGGCAACGGTAAAGAGCCCTTTACCGTTGTTGGCTTTAAGATGCAATTCACGCTCACTGAGGGGGATAACGCCAATTGTTACTTCCTCAAGAATAAGGTGGGTTTTGGCATCAATAAAGAAAGCAAACTTGAAGGCTTCCGTCGTAAGAATGCCATTGCCACCTGGCTGATTGGACCTCTACTTCCTTTGAATCCTTATCTTACGCGTTGGATTTTGGATATGGCGGGCGAGGAAGACACTCCACTTGCCTTTGAGGAAGAGGCTGTTGCCGCATATCAAAAGCATGCTCGTGAGATGGTCTATCCAGGAATGCACCTACATTATTAAACGCGAAGCTTGCTTGACCTTGCACAAGTATTGTGAGGTTACCGTTCACATACGCCGCAGTTCAAAGGCGTATTTTATGGTGGTTCCAAGGTATGTTTGAGTGGCTCATTTGCTCATACATCGTTTTCGTCGTATCATGAATTAGTTTTTTTGCGTTATACAAGGGATTGTTTTGCCACAGATTTCTTCAGCACTTGCAACAAAGCAGCGCGCTCAGCGCCTTGCTCGTATTGGTATCATTGCTGCTCTTTATGCAGCACTTACACTTGTAACTCTTCTCTTTTTAGGTGGTCTTGCCTGGGGTCCTGTACAGTTCCGCGTTTCAGAGGCGGTTGTTGTTCTTGCCCTGTTTACTGCTGATGCAATTCCGGGCCTCGCTCTTGGTTGCATTATCGCCAACCTTGCCAATATGGTTATCTCAGGCACCGGCGCGTTGGGTCTCTTAGACGTAGTCTTTGGTTCTTTTGGCAACCGCACTTGGAGCATGGTTTACCTGGAAGAACAAAGATAACGTGCCACTGGCTCTTCTCGGTCCTGTTGTTGCAAATGCCATTATTGTTTCTGCATATTTGCCAATTTTGCTTCAGGGCTTGGGATTCTACACAATTCCATTACCACCATTGAGTTAGACGGCTCGTATCCATTTATGTTCCTGTTTGGCTTTATTACCACAGGATTGGGAGAAGCTGCTGTTCTTTACCTGCTTGGTACTCCATTGGCGCGCGCTCTGAAGAATTCTCCTTTGCCGCTGCAGCTTGCATCTGATGTTGTTGCCCCAGGATCAGCGGGAAAATAAGACGCTATGCATAGATTGGCTCAGTACATACAGAGGTCAACCAAGGTTGTTTTGATTCTTCTTGCCTGTTTGTTGCTGGGCTTACTTTCCTGGAGCGTCATGGTAGACAACTTGTTTGCCGCTTTGGTCGCAGGAGGCGGACTGGCTACGGTCATTATTTTTGGGGGTACTACACAGCCTGGCGCTGATAGCACAAGGTCTCAGGCAACAGAGCGTACCCTTGAGGTTGCCTCTAAGACACTCAAAACACTACGTGGTGGCCTCACGCAAGAGACAGCGCCAACAATCTGCACGTTGTTGCTTCCAGAGACTTCAGCTGTTGCAATTTCCATCACCGATACCGAGTATGTCTTGGGCTTTGAGGGAGATATTGCAACCACTCATATACCAGGTTCAAGGGTAGTCGGTCCTGCAACAGAGGTACTAGAGAGCGGCCGCATGGAGACGTTTGTCTCGGTAGATAGCCGACAGCAGGTACTGCAAAGGCGAGGTGGCTTTGGTAACGGTGGTAGCTCCTTTGGCATCATTGTTCCACTGATTGTTCAGGATCGCCCAGTTGGAACCATTAAGCTCTATTATCGTCGCGGTATTGAAATTGACCGTACGCAGTTGGCAATTGCTGAGGGTTTGGGTGAGCTTCTCTCCACACAGCTCTCTTCGTATGAGCTTGATCGACAAGCAGAGTTGACCGCTCGAGCCGAGGTTAAAGCCCTGCAGGCTCAAATTAACCCGCATTTCTTGTTCAATACGCTCAATACTATTGCATCACTTACGCGCACAAATCCCAACAAGGCCCGAGACTTGCTTCGCGAGTTCTCTGTGTTTTATCGCCGTACGCTCGAGAGCTCTCAAGGTGCGCTTATTCCGCTTTCTCAGGAATTGACACAAACACGTAGGTATTTAACAATTGAGAAAGCTCGTTTTGGAGAAGAGCGTATCAAGAGTCTGAGCATGTCGACGAGGGATGCGAAGACATACAGGTCCCATCTTTTCTGATTCAGCCTATCGTTGAGAATGCTGTAAGGCATGCCATGAAAGACGAAGGCGCACTTCATATTGATATCCACGTCACACGCGACGAAGATGATATCCTTATATCTGTTGCTGACGATGGTCTTGGAATGGATGAAGAGACTGTTTCTCGCTTGCTTAATGGCCAAGGTCCTATCCCGCAGGATTCTTCGGGGAGAAGTGGGGGCACGGGCATTGCCATTAAGAACGTAGCTGAGCGAGTTGAGCGCTTCTACGCTGCTGGATCTGGCATGGAAATCTTGTCCAAACCAGGTCAAGGCACGTGCGTGACACTCAAGCTTGCAGGCGTGGCTCTGCAGGCAACAGCATTGTAGTACACGGTTTTTGCTTAACGCTGCGTTAGGCTGTTGGGAGATGAATGACATGCGTGCCATGATTGTTGACGACGAGGCTCCAGCCCGTTCTGAGCTCAAATTTTTGCTTGAGGAGACTGGCCGTCTCGAGGAAATCATTGAGGCCACAAGTGCAAGGGATGCTGTCGAGAAACTCATGGAGTCTCGTGTCGAGGTCATGTTCCTTGATATCTCTATGCCTAAGACAAACGGAATGCAGCTTGCAGAGGCTCTTCATAAGCTGAAGAATCCTCCACAGATTGTGTTTGTTACCGCATACAGCGAGTACGCACTGGACGCTTTTGGCGTTAGCGCCGTCGATTATCTGATGAAGCCCGTTGAGACCGAGCGTCTTGAGCAGGCTCTTGATAAGGTTGAAGAGCGCCTACGCCCCCAGTCTCCTATGGCAACTATTGAGCGAATCCCTGTCATTAAGAGCGGAAGCAAGGTTCTTGTTCCTATTGACCAGATCCGCTTTATTGAGGCAAAAGACGATTACTCCTGCATCTACACAGAAGACGATCGCTTCCTGTCCACTATTTCCCTACAGAAACTTGAGGAGCGCCTGGCTCCACACGGATTCTTCCGCATCCATCGTAGCTTTATCGTGAATCTTGAGTATGTTGATGATGTTGAGGTTATCTCTGCTGGTATCCTACAGTTGACTATTCAGGGATTTGAGGAGCGTCACATTTCGGTATCTCGCCGTCGTGTGGTTGCACTCAAGCGAGCGCTGGGATTGTAGAAGCTCAAAGGGTTTCTCGCCAGAAGCTTTAAGGCATGCGTAGGAGTTTGGTATGGCACTTGTAAGGTTTGATGTAATTTCAGATACGCATGGGTATTTGTCATCTGAGTTGCTTGAAGCTCTGCAAGGCGCCAACTACATTGTGCATGCAGGGGATATTACCTCAAACGCTGATTATCAGACACTGCAGAAGATTGCTCCCGTTAAGCTTTGTCTGGGCAATAATGACTTCTGCTACAACTATGGACTATGGTAAAGAAGAAAATCATTTTCTTTTCCGCAGGCCTTAAGTGGGAAGTCTGCCATTATCGCGAGAGACTTGATTTGACTAAGTGTAATGTTGCTATTTGTGGTCATACGCATAGGCCATTTGTCCAGCGTGATGAATGGACAAACACTCTTGTTATGAACCCAGGAAGCTCTACGTATCCACGCGGTCGAGAAGGAGCAACCATGGGTCGTATTATTGTTGATGATGAAACTGCGCAGGTAGTAAGCGCAGAAATAATCAGCCTGTCTTCGTTTGAGGTACTTTCTTTTTGTAAATAAGAGAAGGTACCATCAGTTTGGTAAAGAGTACCAGCCACACAAGGGCAAGAGAGAAGCCACCAATAACGTCGGTGGCGTAGTGAACGCCCAGGTAAATTCTGCTGATGCCAATCATAACAATGACACCTGAGAACAAAGCGCACCACAGCCAGCGCTGCAGTTTTTCTTTCTCGTAATGCCAAACAAGCCAAATGAGCAGACCATAAAAAGCCATCGAGAACATCGAGTGGCCCGAAGGGAAGCTGTAACCAGTTTCAACTACCAGTCTAAATCCATCCGGACGAGGGCGCTGGACAATAGCCTTAAAGATAAGATCAACGGCAACAACACCAACTAGGTTGATTGAGGCAAGCCTGCCAACACTTGGTCCTGGCGCAAAAGCGGCAACCACAATAAGCATGACAATAACGGTAACAGGACTTGCAAGTCCGGAGAACCCCTCCATTACTTCAGTAAGGAGTGGAGTTCTGAGGTGGACAACAAAAAGCCTGTAGGCAAAGTGATCAATGCCAATGACGTCGCCTTCAGAAACGTCAATCAACAGAAAAAAATAAAGATTGCTGAGGAGACAAGCAGAATGATGGTAGAAAGGCTAGCACGCAGGCGCTGTAGAAAGAGACGCTTGCGAACTCCTGTTAAAAGTCCTGTCTTTTGAGCATCAAGGCTTTTATCGGCCATTAGTTCTCCTTGTAACAAAAAGGCGGCACGCCGATAGACGTACCGCCGCTTAGTTCAATGATAAGCCAGCGCAAGCGCGTGGCACACAAGAACTTACAGGTTAGCGTTAAGCTCAGAAACGAGGTCAGCCTTAGGAAGATTACCAACCATGGTGTGAACTGGCTCACCGTTCTTGAAAAGAATAAGAGTTGGGATAGAAACGATGCGGAAACGAGTTGCAAGATCTGCCTCGTCGTCAACATTTACCTTGTAGACGTCAAGCTTGTCTGCCATCTCGTTGCCAACCTCCTCGACAACTGGACCAAGAGCACGGCAAGGACCGCACCAAGATGCCCAGAAATCAACAAGAACAGGCTTGTCTGCGTTAGCAAGGACAGAATCGAACTCTGCAGTAGTAAGCTGCTGTGCCATAGTGAACCTCCAGTTACATACGGCTTTTAAGCCAATTAATTTCAAGCACTAGCAAACTTATCCCCAAATTAGAGAAGTGTATACACATAACTTTGTAGACTTGCTCAAATTGTGAATTACGTGCATAGTTGGCATATAAGAAAGAGGTGTGCATGCCAAGCGAAAGATCTATGCGAAAAGAAGCCTACATGGCAAAAACAACGCATGAGTTTGGAGATTTTGCTGCTCAGGGGGTGTGTATGGCAGGCAATGCTTTTGCATCAGTTTTGTTGGTAAAGGGACAAGAAGACTTTGAAGAGGCAGAACTTTCTGCACTTAAAGCTTCTTTAGAGCATTTAGGCTATGCTCCTGAGGCATGGGCCACCTTGCTTACCACAACAAAAACAGGCGATCCCATAAATCCAGAGCTCGTTAGGCAGGCGATAAGTGCCTTTAGTCCTGACACGGTGCTCATGGTAAATGATGCAGCAGTTGCATCGGTGCGTGAAGCATACGCAGACGAGCTTAACCAGCTTACAACTGACGCCGAGAAGAACTTCTCGCCCCGTGTTCTTGTTCATGTATGTGGAATGCGCATGGTAAATCTTGATAATTTTGCTTTAGCGCTTGATGATCCTCATCAGAAGCAGATGCGCTGGGCTGCAATTAAACAGGTTCCACCTTTGGGGGAACCCTATTAGTAATGATTTGTCGTATTTTTTACAAAAAACGACATTGTGGCGTTTTACGAGCGTTGCTCAGACTATCCTTGAAATAGTCAAAAGAAGGAGACTGGTATGGCATCACCTACAGCACCACATATTTTGCCTACTGACGCAACACAGACTAAGGCTTGGCAGGCACTTACAGAGCATTACGCCAGCTTAAAAGATACAAAAGCTACGCTGAAGAACTGGTTTGCAGAAGACCCACAGCGCGCCAAGAATCTTACGTTTGAGCTTGATCAGTTCCTGATTGATCTTTCCAAAAACCTTGCCACGCAAGAGACGCTTAACCTTCTGTGTGACCTTGCAGAAGAGGTCAAACTTGAAGAGCGTAGAGACGCTATGTATGCCGGCGAGCATATTAATACTACCGAGAATCGAGCGGTTCTCCACACGGCACTTCGTCGCCCGGCTTCTGAGGCCGGCACGCTTATTGTTGACGGACAAGACGTTGTCGCTGACGTTCACCAGACGCTGAACAAGATGTATGCCTTCTGCGATCGAGTTCGCTCGGGAGAGTGGAAGGGTGTTTCTGGTAAGCCCATCAAAACGGTAGTAAGCATTGGCATTGGTGGTTCTGACCTTGGCCCTGTTATGGTTTACGAGGCTTTGAAGCCTTTTGCAGACGCAGGTATTACTGCTCGCTTTGTCTCCAACATTGACCCTGTTGACCTTGGCGAGAAAACCGAGGATCTTGATCCAGAAACAACACTCTTCGTTATTGTTTCCAAGACCTTTACTACGCTTGAGACTCTTACTAATGCTCGTTGTGCTCGCACATGGCTTTTGGAAAAGCTGGTTGAACAGGGCGTTATTGATGGTTCAGACGCTCAGAACGCAGAAGCTATTCGTAAGCATTTTGTTGCTGTCTCCACTGCACTTGATCTGGTAGAAGACTTTGGTATTGACCCAGAGAATGCCTTTGGTTTTTGGAACTGGGTTGGCGGCCGTTATTCGGTTGATTCTGCGGTTGGTCTGGTGCTGGCAATTGTTTTTGGTCCACAGCGTTTTGCAGAGTTCCTTAGCGGCTTTAACGCAGTTGATGAATACTTCAAGACAACCCCTCTGAGGCAAAATGTTGTTGCTCTTATGGGTCTCTTAAACGTTTGGTACGTTAATTTCTTTGGCGCGGCATCTCATGCGGTACTTCCATACAGCCAGTACCTGCATAGATTCCCTGCGTATCTCCAGCAGCTTACCATGGAGTCCAACGGCAAGTCTACGCGCTGGGATGGCAGTGCTGTTACTTCAAAGACAGGCGAGATCTTCTGGGGAGAGGCTGGAACTAATGGTCAACATGCGTTCTACCAGCTTATCCATCAGGGAACCCAGATTATTCCTGCTGATTTTATTGCGTTTGTAAATACTGCCTTTGCCACCAAAGATGCAGACCTAGACGTCCATGAACTCTTCCTCTCCAATTTCTTTGCGCAGACTAAAGCGCTTGCTTTTGGCAAGACCGCTGATGAGGTCCGTGCTGAGGGAACACCAGAGTGGATGGTTTCTGCACGTGTCTTTGAAGGAAATAGGCCAACTACTTCTATCTTTGGTAAAGAGCTTAATCCTCGTGCTATCGGTACACTTATTGCACTCTATGAGCACATTACCTTTGTTGAAGGTGTTGTGTGGGGCATTGATTCCTTTGATCAGTGGGGCGTAGAGCTTGGTAAACAGCTTGCAAAGCAGATTTTCCCTGCAATTCATAACGACGAAGAGCTGGCAAAGCAAGACGCTTCAACTCAGTCTCTTGTTGATTTCTATCGCAGAAACAGAACATAACACGTTACGTAACATAAAATTATTTTTTTATCTCATGTTAAGAAGGTCATCTTGTATGGCCTTCTTTCTTATTTCTTTAGAAGTGTATTTCGAGGAGTGTTGAGCGGACATTTCTTTATCTAATATATGCAAAAAATTTCTGCATATTTATTTATGCTGGTAGAACGCCTGTTCATCTAAAAGAAACTGAATCAATTGAATTATTTAAATAAAATTTAAAAATAATACATCAAGAATATTAAAAAAATTTGCGAATGCCAATAGCGCATGTATACCTTTTGTGTTATAACGGCTAGGCAAGTGACACGTGGCTTGGAATGTAAGTTTTGATGCATAACAATTTACATAACAGGTTGGAAATTTTGTATTGGCGTAGTACGGCTGTTAATACAGGCGAAGTACAGCCACAGTGGTGATGTCTGGAATGGAGCGGTAATGAAGTACCTTTTGCTCGTAAGTCATGGAACGTTTGCACCAGGTCTGCATAGCGTAATGGACATGCTGATGGGACCCAGAGAAAACATCTTGAGCTACAGCATGGAAGATGGCGTGGGCGCAGCTGAATATAGAGAGAATTTGTCAAAAATTCTTGAGCCACTTACTGCTGACGACGAGGTTGTCGTTCTTGGTGACATTATCGGTGGATCTCCACTTACTAATGCGCTTGATCTTCTCGCCAAAAAAGGCCTGCTTTCTCATACCGTGGCTTTTAGTGGTACCAATCTTCCCATGGCAATTGGTGCTTTGATGGCAATCGATGATGGCCTAAGTGGTGAAGCTCTTGTGTCATCAGTCCTGAATGAAGGAAAAAAATGGCGTTAATCAGATCGTCCTAGCCCTTGAAGACGATGACGAGGAAGACCTTTAGTAATTACTGCAAGTACGCGTAGCTGCTTGCGTAAGAAATATGTTAGGAGAAAACATGATTTCATTTGTTCGTGTTGATGACCGCATGATTCATGGTCAGACAGTCACTCGTTGGGCCCTTGAGGTTCCTTGTGACGGAATCATTGCAGTTAATGATGCGGCTGCATCAAATCCTGTCCTTAAGTCTGCTTACAAGTCAGCAGCACCTGACAAGAAAGTATTTGTTTGGACATTTGATCACTTCAAAGAGAGCGCTCAGAAGGTTCTAGACAGCGATTCTCGTTATTTTCTTATTACTAAAAACCCAGTTGACATGAAGAAAATTCTTGTTGACTTTGGTTTAAGCCAGGAATTAACACGGTCATTATCGGTCCTGGTAATGACCGTCCTGGTGCGGTAAAGCTGGGCAACAACCAGTCCTTTACTCAAGAAGAGGGACAGGCATTTGAGGATATAACCAAAGCTGGTTATACCGTTCAATTTGCTCTTCTTAAAGAAAAGGCAATTGGTGAGTGGCCTAAATTCCGCGAGAAGTTTGACGTAAAGTAGTATTCGGAAGGCGATTTTTATGGCAATTAATGCGTTTCAAGCTGCCCTTTTGGGTTTGTTTGCATGCCTTGCGTCACTACCTGGCATGGGTGGTACTACCGTAGGTAACTATACCCTCGGTCGTCCACTTGTTGCAGGTCTTGTCGTTGGTGTCATTCTTGGTGACGTCCAGACTGGCATTATTGTTGGTGCAGCAATCCAGTTGGTCTACATTGCACTCGTAACACCTGGCGGAACTGTTTCCGCTGACGTTCGTGCAGTTTCCTACATTGGTATTCCTCTAGCAATTCTTGCAATCAAGGCTTATGGTCTTGATCCAAGCTCTGTTGAGGCTGCATCTCAGGCAGCTGCTATTGGCGCAGCTGTTGGTACTCTTGGTACCGTCTTGTTCTACGGCACCGCTACCATGAACCTTGTATGGCAGGTATTGGCTGGCGTGCAATGGAGAGCAAAGAGTGGGGTCGTATTAAGAAGACCATTCCAATGGTTGACTTTGTATTCCCTTGGGTTTCTCACATTCTTTTCTCGTTCATTCCAACATTCTTCATTTGCATGGCTGGCGAGAGCATGGTTGGCATCATGAAGGAATACCTTCCTATGAACGGTATCCCAATGATGACCCTCTTCACCGTTGGTACCCTTCTTCCTACCGTTGGTGTTGCAATTTTGTGCAAGCAGGTTATTACTAAGCCTCTTGATTGGGTAACTTTTGCCTTTGGCTTTATCCTTGCTGGCGCACTTGGCCTGAACCTCATTGTCTCTGCAGTCGTAGCAGTCTTCTTTGCTGTTCTTAACTATCAGCTTCAGCAGGCAAAGAATGTTCGTTTGGTTGCTGCAACATCAGGCAATGTAAGCGCAGACGATGAAGAAGAGGAGGATATTTAATCATGGCTGAAAAGAAAACCATTTCTCAGAAAGCACGCAATAAGTCTTTCTTGAGCTGGATTTACGGCAATCTTACCTGCTTCTCTCAGGAGCACATGCAGACATTTGGTTACCTTGCATCCATGCTTCCAATCGTTGACGAGCTTTACGATACTGATGACCAAAAGGTTGAGGCACTTTCTACCTATACAACCTTCTTTAATACCGAGCCACAGATTGGTTCTATGGTTGTTGGCTTGACCGCTTCTCTTGAAGAGGCTCGCGCAAACGGCGAGGCAATCGACGACGAGACCATCAATGGTCTTCGCGCTGGTCTTATGGGCCCTCTTGCTGGTCTTGGTGACTCCATTATCGTTGGTACTTTTATTCCAATTCTTCTTGGAATTGCACTTGGCCTTTCTAAGGGCGGCTCCGTTCTTGGCCCACTGTTCTATGTTGTGGTCTGGAACCTCATTATGTACTTCGGCATGAAGTTTGCTTACGACCAGGGCTATAGCCTGGGCTCTTCTGCTGTTGAGGCACTTGTTGGTCCTGAGTCCGAGGCTCTCCGTAGCTCCATTGTTATGATTGGTACTATGGTCATTGGCTCTGTTGCTGCTACATGGATTAACGTCACAACTTCTCTGAATATTGCTGGTGTTGACATTCAGACAACACTTAATGGCATCTTCCCTAAGGTATTGAACCTTCTGTTTGTATACCTTTGCTGGTGGTTGATGACTAAGAAGAAGCTCAGCCCAACGGTTGTTATGCTTATTCTTGTTGTTGTAGCACTTGTTGGCGTTGTTATTGGCGTCTTCAACCCAGGTCTGTCTTACTAATTTTTTGCGCAAAATCCTGTCTGGCGCAGAAAAGACAAACGTAATAAAGTGGCATCGTCATACGGCGATGCCACTTTTGATTGAAGTTTTTATGAGCAAGAAAAACTATGTAGGAGCAGCTTCTCATTCACACGAGGATAACCCTTTGGTTGTCGAGGCTCGTATGCAGACAAAAGCTCTTGGAACACTAAGCGTTTATAGAAGAGCCGCTTATTCTGGTATTGCAATTGGAGCATGGCTTATATATCTCAGCGTGTACGGGAGTCTCTCTACAAGTTCTATGGCAACGGCTGTGCTCGTGGGCGGCATAGTTCTTCTCGTCATATCTGTTCCTATAGCTGGAATTTTGCATGTAGGTATCTCAAGAGGAAAAAAGAACGTCGAGAAGATCATCAAAGCAATTGAAAAAAATTCGTCAAAAAATGCATAGAAGCGATACGATCTGTGCAAAGATTTCTCTAATAGGGTAGAGTATCTACAGCGCATTGAGCGGGTGCGGATGACGTGACACCTCGAACCTGGTCAGGGTCGGGAGACAGCAGCCATAAGGGGTCACTCGCGGGCATCCGTTCCCACTCAATGCGCTTTTCTTAGGCGTATCGTGTGTTTGCCGCGACATTTGTCACGACGATTGGACTTCGATGGGTTTTGTAAACTACATCATTGAGCTGCTTAGAGATCCTCGTGCATTTATTGCTTCAATGATTGCCACAGGCCCTCTTGCTGCGTACGGTTTTGTTTTTCTGATTGTTTTTATTGAGACCGGCGTAGTCTTTTTCCCGTTTTTACCAGGTGATTCTCTGCTTTTTGCAGCAGGATTTTTTGCCCACAATGGCGGTTTTAATATTGTTTTGCTGCTTGTTATTACGTGGGCTGCCGCAATTCTTGGCGATCAGATGAACTTTATGATTGGCCACTTCTTTGGTCAAAAGATCATTGCTTCTGGAAAGGTCAAAGCACTTACTCCAGAGCATCTTGAGAAGACTCAGAAGTTTTTGGACAAGCATGGTCATCTGGCAATTTTCTTAGGGCGCTTCTTCCCCTTTATCCGCACGTTCGTTCCTTTTATTGCGGGTATGGGCGGTATGCACTGGAGAAACTTTGGTATCTACAATATCCTGGGCGGCCTTACGTGGTCCACGATGTTTGTACTTCTCGGCTATTTCTTTGGCGGTATCCCTGTAGTTCAGGAGCACTTTGAGCTGCTGATTATTGGAATTGTTGGCGTTTCAATTATTCCAACAGTTGTTGGCCTTATTCGTGGCCGTATGAACAAGGGCGAGAAGAGCAACGAAGAAGTTACATATACAAACGAAGATGAGGCTTAGTAGCAAATTTGTACTTCTCGAAGTTTGATGAAAGAAATCCCGTCAGGAAAGACTTGGCCTGGCGGGATTATTTTTACTCTTTGAGAGCTGATAGGTATCAGTAAAGGTAACTGTCTGACCGTTTTCTGTGTGAGTAGAAACAAGCTGAGCCACAACGCTGCGGTTAGCAATATCAAAAAAAGACTTTTAACTGTGGTTTTTGAGTTGTAGCGCGAGCTGCGCTAGAAGTGGAATGAGCGTCTAGGCTCGCATTGGTCAAATCGACTGTTCCCGAAACCTGGATTTCATCTCCAATAGTTCCTGAAGTTACTAAAGAGACAGAAGCATTTTTAAACTCAGTGTCACCAGGGTACCAACGATACGAGGTGCTGAGTGCTCCATGGTCATGCACAACACCCTCTGCAGTAGCCGTAAGTACCAGCTGATCACGAGAAAAACCAGCAGATGTTACTGTCAACGTTAAAGGATTGGTTCGGCCAGCATAGCAGGGACTTCCACTGCTTGCTTCACAGCTGATAAAGGTGCCTCTCCATGTTCCAACGAGTCCGCTGTAGTCGTACTTAAGTCCGGCCGTGGGGGTGACTGTGTCTAGCGACCAGGTGCCCGTAGAGGCATCAAACGTAAATGAGGCAGTAATATCGCAGGTGAGCGAGCCATAGAAGGTTGGCGAAACACCTGACATTCTTACCCAGCAAGTCTGCTGTTCACGATCAAAACCCGCATCAAGAACAGTGAAGGTTGCACCAGAGAACTGCGAACTATAAGAAATAGCTTCGTTTGGATTTTTCTCGTCAAGCTTGGCCAGTACATCGCTAATGGCATCAAGAACTTTTGTTGTGGAAACACCTGAAGTTGCCTGGTAGGTGACAGATTGGGTCTCTTCGTCACCAATAGCGTTCCAGCCCTGGGTATTTGCGTATCCTAACTTGGAAATCTTTGTGGCAGCAATTGCGTTACCCGTGTAGGTAAGGCGTACGACAGAATTGGCGTAACCGGTGGCACCAAACTGAGCGGCATCGCTGGAGATTGCCGTGGTGCTTCTGGTGCGAGAAACAACTTCAATACCCGTCAGTAGCAAAGATTCATCAGCGTCGTACTCACCGGGAGTCCAAGTTGGAGCTTCGGCTCGTGTACGAGCGTCAGCGATAACAGTTTCTGTTGAAGGAACGTTGCTCACGCGAATAAAGAAGACGATAACCGCAGATAAAAGAGCAAGACTTAAGAGCGCTAGAATGCCAGAAAGCAGGCTGTAGCGGCGTACAAACCTAAAAAGCGCACGACGCCTACTACGAAGATAGCTTGAGAACGTATCAGCAACATCTTTTTATAGAGGTTGCATCATCGTCGAACGCTGCATCACTCACGCTAGTAGCGCTTTTGGAAGGAACTTCGGCAGTTTTGGACTCTGAGTGTTCGTGGGCACTCTCTTCAAGCTCTTTGAGGCGAGCTTCTACCGCAGAAAGATCTTGCGTTAGAGCTGCATCGTTTACGATTTTCTCCAGGTCAGTTGTGCTGTCCGCATCGTTTTCAGAAGAGTCTTCATCTGAAGCCGAACCGTCCTCTTCGCCGTCTTCGTCTAGACCAGGAAAGATAGGGCTGACAACTTCCATGATGTAGTCTTCGTCAGCAGCAGCCAAGTCAGCAGCAATAGGGTCGGTGACCTCTTCAAGCTCGTCGGTTTTCTCGCCATCAGCGGTGGCTGCCTCAACAGCCTGAGCATCAAGGATCTTCTGATCAGAAGAAGTGTCCTCTGCAGCAGGCGTGTTATCTGGTTGTGAAGTTTTGTTCTTAGAAGTCATGGCGCCTCATTACCGTCTAAACCTGGTGTAATTTTCTCACAATTAGAAGACTTGTGTACCCTCATCCTGTGCAGATAGCGAGGTATCGGTATAAAAACTGCCTAGAGGTGGTACACTTCTTTAGTTGAAATCTCACTTCGCAAGCAGCTTGTGTGCATTTTTTGCCAGTTGGCAGGGGCGCCAAGCACGCACGAGGCATGTATCTTAGGAGCAGGAATGCGCGACAAGTTAGAAAAAATTGTTGAGGCCTACGCTGAGCTTGAGCAGAAGCTTGCTGATCCAGCCGTTGTCTCTGATCCAAAAGAGTATGCTCGCGTAGCAAAAGAGCACTCTAATCAGGCAGATCTTGTTGCTCATGCTAATAAGTACATCACAGCTCTTGATGACATTGAGGCTGCAAAAGAGCTTCTCAACGCCACTTCTGATCCAGAAGAAAAAGAGATGCTGCAGGAAGACATTAATGCTAACGAGGAAATGCTCCCACAGCTTGAAGATGAGATTAAGGTCATGTTGATTCCAGGCGACCCAAATGACGAGAAGGATACTATCGTTGAGATTCGCGCTGGTGTCGGCGGTGATGAGGCAGCAATCTTTGCGGGTGACCTCTTCAAGATGTACGAGCGCTTTGCTGAGGCTCGTGGCTGGAAGACAGAGGTTCTGTCCAGCTCTCCTTCTGAGGCAGGCGGTTTCAAGACCATCGAGTTTAAGATTGCTGGCGAGAAGGTCTATTCAGTCATGAAGTATGAATCCGGCGTTCATCGTGTTCAGCGTGTTCCGAAGACTGAGTCTCAGGGTCGTATTCAGACCTCTACTGCAACTGTTGCAGTCCTCCCAGAGGCTGACGAGATTGATATTCAGATCAACCAGGAAGACCTTCGCATTGATACCTACTGCGCATCCGGCCCTGGTGGTCAGTGCGTTAACACTACGTATTCCGCGGTTCGTATTACTCACCTGCCAACAAATACCGTTGTCCAGTCTCAGGACCAGCGTTCTCAGATTCAGAACCGCGAGGTTTGTATGCAGATGCTCCGTGCGCGCCTCTACGAGATGGAGCTTGAACGTCAGCAGGCTGAGCAGGGTGCAGAGCGCCTTTCCCAGATTGGTCATGGCGCACGTTCCGAGAAGATTCGTACGTATAACCAGCCACAGGACCGCGTAACCGATCACCGCGTTGGCTTCAACGGTACCTACAATGGCGTTCTTCTGGGCGATACCCTGCCATCCGTTATTGAGGCTCTTGCTGCAGCGGAGCGTGCCGAGAAACTTGCTCAGGCTGTTTAAGGCGCAAACTTCATGACAGATGAAGTTTGGACAATTCAGAAATTTTGACGTGGACTACTCAGCACCTGGAAAAGAAGAGTGACGAGCATCCACGTCTTTCTGCAGAATGGCTCCTGTCCGCAGTGACAGGCCTTTCTCGCGTTCAGCTCTACACCAACTTTGACAAGCCACTTTCCGCTGATGAACGCACTCGTATGCGTGAGGCAATTAAGCGTCGTGCAGAGGGTGAGCCGCTTCAGTATGTAACGGGTGAGATGCCCTTCAGGCACTTGGTTCTTACCTGCGAACCGGGCGTGCTTATCCCACGACCAGAGACAGAGGTGCTGGTAGACGTTGCGTTAGCAGGCGTTGACGAGGCAACTCCAAACGCTGACGGTGAAGTGCGCGTGCTTGAGGTTGGCGTAGGAACGGGTTGCATTTCGCTCTCTATTGCTACTGAGCGCCCACAGACGCGCGTTTACGCTACGGATCTTTCTCCTCAGGCGATTGCGTTGGCAAGGCGCAACAGAGACGCTTTGGACCTCCAGGAGCGCGTGGAGGTCATTGAGTGTGACCTGGTGGAAGGTGTGCCCGTTGAACTTGCACAGTCCTTCTCGGTGTTGGTGTCTAATCCGCCGTACATTCCTACAAGCGTGCTTGAGCAGGAAGTTCCTGCTGAGGTCAAGGGCTTTGAGCCTGAGCTGGCACTTGACGGGGGAGAAGATGGTTTAGATATCTATAGGCGATTGCTAGATGCGGCTCCCCGCATGCTTTTACCTGGTGGAATGCTCTGCATTGAGCTCTACGAAGGACACCTGGACAAGGCGGCACACCTTGCCGAGGAACAGGGTGTGTGGGAGTTTGTTGAGATCAAAGAAGATTTGACGCACAGGCCGCGCATTCTTGTAGCGCACCTGGCAAAGTAATACTTCAAACATCTGGCGAGAAAATCTGTGTAACACGTAACACTGTGTAACACGTAACAATGAGTCGAGGGTTTATGAGAGAGTACATTAAAGTTGATCAGATGAATCCAGAGGCATCTGCGGTCTCTCTAGCGGTTGAGGTAGCTCGCCAGGGTGGCGTGCTTATCATGCCTACCGATTCTGTCTATGGCATTGGCGCAGCTGCAACTCCTCAAAACCCAGGTCATAAGCGTATTTTTGAAATTAAGCAGCGACCTTCAACGCAGACGCTTCCATGGCTTGTGGGCAGTAAATCCGACTTGCAGAAATACGCTCACATCACACATGACTGGGCATATAAGCTGGTAGATGCTTATTGGCCAGGAGCCCTTACCCTCGTGGTTAATGCATCAAAAAACGTTCCTGATGAGTACGTCTTGCCAGATAACAGAACCATTGCACTTCGTATGCCTAACTCACCTCTGGTATGTCAGATTGCACAGCAGCTTGGATGCCCTTTGGCTACTACCAGCGCCAACACGCATGGGGCTCCTTCTGCAGTTGATGGATGTGGCCTTGAAGCAGGCCTTATTGAGCAGGCAGACCTGACGCTTGATGGAGGTCCGGCGCCTCTTGCTATTGCGTCGACTATTGTCGACTGCACAGGTGATGAGCCGCGCATTTTGCGCGAAGGTGCTCTCTCAACCAAGGACATTCTCGCCACTGCAGGATTTGCAGGAAGATAAAAAATCCTATCCCTTTTATGTGTTTTGGCTGCAGCTTTTTCCTGCATGCGGTACTCTCTATAGGAGTGAATTTTCTGAGGAGGATACGTATGCGTATTGCAGTTGGTTCCGATCACGCTGGCTTTATCCAGAAAGATCCTATCATTGAGCACATTAAGTCGCTTGGCCATGAGGTTTTGGACTTTGGTCCCGCAAATGATGACCGTGTTGATTACCCTGATTTTGCAGATAAGGTTGCTCGTGCTGTTGCGGCAGGCAAGGCTGACCGCGGCGTTTTTGATTTGTGGTACCGGCATTGGTATTGCTATGACCGCTGATAAAGTCCCTGGTATTCGCGCAACTCCTGTTCAGACTGTTCAGTTTGCAGAGCTTGCTCGTGAGCACAACAATGCAAACGTCATTGGTCTTTCGGGCCGATTCACTGATCTTGCTGTTAACGAGGCTATTGTAGATACCTTCCTGAGCACCGAGTTTGCAGGCGGCCGCCATACAGGACGTGTCGAGAAGATCATGCGCGAGGATGACCCTACGTTTAAGGGCGTTGACGCTGAGTAAGTGGACAGCAGATAGAGTGCTGTTGAGGTAATACGTACGCAAACCTGCAAAACTGTTTAGACACGATAAATAAACTGCAGGTAAAGCTCTTGGAGGGAGCATTATGGCAGATTACGATGAGTCCAGACTTACGGTTGTTGACCACCCATTGGTTCAGCACAAGCTTCACATTCTTCGTGACAAGACAACCACCACTAAGCAGTTCCGCGAGCTTGTCAATGAGCTTGCAATTCTTGAGAGCTACGAGGCTATGCGCGACTTCCCACTTGAGGATGTCGAGGTAGAGACCCCTCTTGAGACTATGACCGCTAAGCGTATTGCTGGCAAAAAGTTGCCATTATTCCAATTCTTCGTGCTGGTCTTGGTATGGTTGACGGCATTCTTGAGCTGGTCCCATCTGCTCGTGTCGGGCACGTTGGCATGTATCGCGATCCAGAGACACACCTTCCACACCAGTATTACTGCAAGTTTCCTGCAGACATTGAGAACCGTACTTGCCTGGTTGTTGATCCAATGCTGGCAACTGGTGGTTCTCTTACTGCCGCTATTCAGTTCCTGCGCGAGGCGGGCGTTAAGGATATCCGTTGCTTGACTATTGTTTCTTGCCCTGAGGGCGTTAAAGGCAACGCTGGACTTTGATCCAGAGGTACGTCTGTACACCTGCACCGTTGACCGTCAGCTGAGCCCAAATGCTTATATTCTTCCAGGACTCGGCGACGCAGGCGACCGTATTTACGGCACCAAGTAAGTAAACACGCGTGTTCTCTGCAAGCTATAGAGTTGCAATCACATAAGTTTCTAAACGAGCCCAATACTTGCCGATGGTTAGTATTGGGCTTTTGCTATCTAGAAAATCCTTTGGTTTATTATATTTTTTCGGCTGAAAAAGATAAAAATCTTCATGGTTACCTGCGGAAATTGATACAACTATTTTTGTCTGGACATAACTATATCTATTAAGAAAAAAGCAACATAACAGCAGCTTAGAAGTGTTATAGTAAGAACCAAGCAATAACGGCGAGTAACACGAAATGTGTCAGTAATGTGAGAGTTTGAACATACGTCAATTATTTGATTTTGTAATCGTGACTATGCATACATTTAGTGATAGTATCGCCGTTCGTCGCAAATATGCACGCCGAGTGGTAGGTAATACGCGCTTAGTGGCATATTCTTGGCATCTTATGTTGCGTTTCAAGTATGCTGAGCAGTGACGGGCAATCTGAAATGGTTGCAGATTGTATGGGGAGGTTGAGACAGAGTGGATGTTCTTGCGCAGTTGCCAGCTGAGATGGAGGAGCTGCTCGAAAGTTTTCTGCCACACGCACTGGTTGGTAATACCACTGTTGGTTTTACGAACTACATTTTCTACTTCTTGATCGCTGCTGTAATTTTCCTTATTGTCTGCTTTAGATTTAAGAAAAAGCAGGCAGAGAGTGTTGTTCCTCAGGGACGCTTTGTTAATGGCGTTGAGTATCTGATTGAGTACATCAGAGATGATGTCTGCAAGGCTTCTCTTGGAGATACCTGGCGTACACACTTCCCCTTCTTAATCACGATATTTATGTTTATCCTAATCAACAACATCATCGGTCTTATCCCTGGCTCTCACCCAGGTACCGGCACTATTGGTGTTACTGCTGCTCTTGGTCTTTGCTCCCTTGGCTACTTTATGTATGTTGGCGCAAAAAAGATGGGCGTCTTGGGCTATATTCTGAGCCTTGCTCCAAAGGGAGTTAATCCTGTCATTGCAGCAGTCATTTGGGTTATTGAGGTCTTCTCAACTTTCCTTCGTCTGGTAACTCTGGCCGTTCGTCTGTTCTGCAACATGTACGCAGGCCACATTGTTATGGGTACCTTTGCAATTCTCGCATCTATGTACTTTATGCCAGCACTTGAGAACTTCTCTGCAGCAACAGCTGGTCAAGCGGGCTTCTCGCTCTTCTGGGTTCTGCTGCTGATTATCATTTATATGGTAGAAACCATTGTTGCCTTCATTCAGGCATACGTTTTTACCCTGCTCTCTACTGTCTATATCCAGCTAGTAGAGTCTGAGCACTAAGCCAATTACTTAGTGTGTGACATTTGTCACATCCGCGCCTACGGGCACAACATGGCGTCTACTGAGTCCACGCTCAGTTGATGATAGGTATGTATATTGGTCGCCTTGAGAGGGGCGAGCGAAAAAGGAGGAATCGTGGGTATTTTCGGATATGCTCTTTGCGTTGTCGCAGCAGCAGGTTGTATTAGCGCCGTAGCAATGAGTGCCGCTAACAACATGGCTCGCCAGCCAGAAGTTCAGGGCCGTCTCTTCACAGTCTTTATTCTTGGCTGCGCATTTATCGAGGCACTTACCCTGATTGGCTTCGTTGTTACCCTGATGGTTAAGTAAATTACTATTTGTAACAGCGAAAACGCTACGTTGGAGGAATGCATGAATACGATTTGTAAGGGAGTTAAAAAAGCCGGCACAGTAGGTGCAACCGCAGCTCTACTTGTGGCAATGGCTCCCTCAGTCGCACTTGCCGAAGAGGGTGCAAGTGGTGCCGACATTCTTCTTCCAAAGCCTGCTGAGTTCGTTCCTGCTCTGATTGCTTTTTGGTCATCTTTACCGTTGTGGCAAAGTTTGTTTGGCCTTCAGTTCTGACTGCACTTGATAAGCGCCAAGAGAAAATTCAAGGCGATCTTGATGCAGCAGCAAAGTCTCGTGAAGAAGCAAACAAAGACCGTGAAATTGCAGCAGCTGGTATCGATGTAGCAAAAGCAGCAAGCAGACGAGATTGTCTCTGCTGCCAAGCGCGAGGGCGAAGAAGAGCGTGCTCGTATTATCGAGCAGGCAAAGGTAGAGGCTGCCGAGATTGTTACTAAGGGTAAGGGCGTTGTTGAAGCTGAGCGTCGTCACGCTATGGCTGAGCTGTCTGATTCCGTTGTTGATCTTGCCGTTGACATTGCCGGAAAGATTATTGGCAACGAGCTGTCAGTTGAGCAGCAGCGTGCTCTTGCCGAAAAGTACCTTGCGGAAGTAGGTACTCCAAATGAGCACTAATAAAGACGATCAAGACAGAAAAGTAGAGGGCTATACCAGGGCACTCCTGGAGGCTGGCCGCGCAGAGGGACGCGCAACCGCAGACCTTGTGCAGGTTCAGCACGCAAAGAAGTTCTCTCCAGAAGTTCTTGAGACTCTTGGTGCTATGCAGGCGAGTGAGGATGTTAACCTTATCGACGATGTCGTCTCCACGTTCCAGGAGCTTCTTGAAGAAGAAGATAAGACGCTCACGGTAACGGTAACCACCACAATTCCTCTTGATGATGAATTGCGTGGAAAGATTATCGAGAAGCTCGAGAAGAACTTCAACAACCAGGTGTATCTCATTGAGCGTGTTAATCCCAAGATTTTGGGTGGCATCGTAGTAGAGGCACGTGATCATCGTTATGATGCATCGGTAAAAACACAGCTCACTCACATTAAGAGTAGGCTCTCTTCAGATCACGTTGAAAGTGAATTGTAATGACTGATAAGACCACCATACAGGAGGGAACGCTAAGCTCTGATGCCGTAATGGCACAGCTTAGAGAGCGCCTTTCTAAGGTCAACTCAACCGTATCCCAGCAAGAGGTATCTGCTGTTACTGAGGTAGCAGACGGTATTGCTCGCGTCGCT
This sequence comes from uncultured Atopobium sp., assembly GCA_916438965.1. Classification (GTDB taxonomy): domain Bacteria; phylum Actinomycetota; class Coriobacteriia; order Coriobacteriales; family Atopobiaceae; genus Lancefieldella. The sequence goes on from CAKAGI010000001.1 coordinate 1,491,125, forward strand.
GGTCTACGTAGCGCTATGGCAGGCGAACTTCTTGAGTTCACCAGCTCTGTCACCGGCCACAGCGTATTCGGTCTTGCTCAGAACCTTGATGAGACTTCTGTCGGTGCAGTTTTGTTTGGCGAAGTTTCTGAGATTAAGGAAGGCGACGAGTGCCGCACTACCGGCCGCGTTATGGATATCCCTGCTGGTTACGACATGCTTGGTCGTGTTGTTAACCCACTAGGTCAGCCTATCGACGGTCTTGGTGCTATTCATGCAACTCATCGTCGTCCTATTGAGTTCAAGGCTCCTGGCATCATGCAGCGCCAGCCCGTCTGTGAGCCAGTTCAGACTGGTCTTCTGGCAATTGACGCTATGGTTCCCGTCGGCCGTGGTCAGCGTGAGTTGATCATTGGTGACCGTAAGACCGGCAAGACCGCTATCGCAATTGACGCTATCGTAAACCAGAAGAACACCGACATGGTTTGTATCTATGTCGCCATCGGTCAGAAGGCATCTACGGTTGCAAACATCCGCGAGTCTCTTCCCGCCATGGTGTTCTTGATAAGACCGTTATTGTTGCAGCTACCGCAGCTGATTCCGCCCCAATGCAGTACATTGCTCCAATGGCAGGAGCTGCTATCGGTGAGTTCTTTATGTACAACGATAAGGACGGAAACCCAGCAGACAAGGATCATCCAGGCGGACACGTTCTTGTTGTCTACGATGACCTGTCCAAGCAGGCAGTTGCATACCGTCAGATGTCACTGACGCTTCACCGTCCACCAGGACGTGAGGCATATCCTGGCGATATTTTCTACCTGCACTCACGCTTGTTGGAGCGTGCATGTAAGCTCTCCGATGCAAACGGAGCAGGTTCACTTACTGCACTTCCAATCATTGAGACGCAGGAAGGCGACGTTTCTGCATACATTCCTACAAACGTCATTTCCATTACAGATGGTCAGATTTATCTGCAGTCTAACCTCTTCTTCCAGGGCCAGCGCCCAGCAGTCGACGTAGGTATTTCCGTTTCCCGCGTTGGTGGCGACGCTCAGGTCAAGGCTATGAAGCAGGTTGCAGGTACTCTTCGTTTGGACCTTGCAAGTTATCGTGAGAAGCAGGCATTCTCGCAGTTCGGATCCGACCTGGATGCAACTACGCAGTACCAGCTTAACCACGGTGCTCATATGATGGAGATGCTCAAGCAGCCTCGTTACTCAGCTCTGGACGTTGTAGACCAGATTTGCGCAATCTACGCTGCAAAAGAGAACTTTATCGATGACGTTGACCTTGAGAACGTTGCTCTCTTCCGTGACGGCCTTGCTCAGTACATGAGTGAGTATCACCCACAGCTTCGCAATTCTCTGCGCTCAGGCAAGATTTCTGATGAGCAGGCAGAGCGCTTGAGTGATCACATCAAGCACTTCAAGGCTAAGTTTATGGAAGAGCATCCAAACAAGGTTGTGGATGACGCAGAGGTTAATGCTGATAAACCAGGTTCTTTTGACGCAGTAACCCAGGGTTCATTGCAGGAGTAATTACCAATGGCGAACCTTCACGAAATATCGAGGCGTATGAGCTCCATCAGGAGCACCATGCAGATTACGCGCACTATGTCGATGATTTCGACAGCGCGTGTCCGTAAGGCACTTGATAGAGCCGAGGCTGCTTCGCCATATAAGGATGCTATTACCCTTATGCTCGCAAACGTTGCAAGCGCTAGCTTTAATCCTAAGAAACAGCCTCTTCTTTCAACTCACAAAGTCGAGAAGAACGTGTTGTTCTTGGTCATCGCATCTGACCGCGGTCTTGCGGGCGGATTTAACATTCTGCCCCAGCGCGAGGTTGAGCATGAGATGGCGCGTCTCAAGACAAAGGGTATATCTTCCGAGGTAATTACTTGCGGACGTAAGCCAACTGAGTACTTCTCGTATAGAAACATCAATCCGGTTATGTCGTATGTAGGCATTTCCTCTGAGCCTACCGCTGACCAGGCCGATCGTATTGCTTCCTATATCATGGATGGCTATATCAAAGGCAAGATTGACCGAGTAGTAATCAAGTACTGGCACGCAAAGAACCGCGTTGATCAAGAGCAGGTAACAGAACAGCTTCTTCCTGTTTCTCGCGAGAAACTCACGATTCCTAATAAGCCACGTACCGAAGAAGCCCTCTCACAGGTGAAGACATATAACAAGAGTGACTACCACTTCTCGCCATCTGCTTCTCAGGTACTTGATTCGTTGATGCCCGCTTATATCAAAACGGTCATCTTCCACGCACTTCTTGATTCTGCTGCAGCTGAGCATGGTGCGCGCCGTCGTGCAATGCAGTCTGCAACTGATAATGCTGAGAACGTCTTAGGCGCTCTCAGCCGTACGTACAATCGCGAACGCCAGGGCGCAATTACTACCGAGCTCAACGAGATTATCGGTGGTGCTGCAGCATTGGAGGATATGTAATGTCAGATATGCAAGTAGAGACTTCTTCCTTTGAGGAAGCTATTCTCAACAAGCGCAATCAGCGCGTTGACGATGGCGTAATCGTTCGCGTAGTTGGACCAGTTGTCGACGTTAAGTTCGACGGACCTGTTCCAAGCATCTATACCGCACTGACGGTAGAGGATGACACGCCTGTTGGTCACGTCAGCACCGTCCTTGAGGTTGAATCCCAACTTCACGGTGGAGTTGTTCGTACCGTCGCTATGTCGTCAACTGATGGTCTTCAGCGCAATCTTCGCGTCAAGGACACCGGCAAGCCAATGATGATGCCAGTAGGCAAGTCCACACTGGGCCGCGTCTGGAACGTCATGGGTCAGCCTGTCGACGGTGGAGAGATTCCTGAAGACGTTGATTTCTACCCTATTCACCACCCAGCACCTCCATTCGAAGAGCTCACCACAGAGACAGAGATCTTTGAGACGGGCATCAAGTCAATCGACCTTCTCGAGCCTTATGTTCGAGGCGGAAAGACGGGCCTCTTCGGCGGCGCTGGCGTTGGTAAGACCGTTCTGATTCAGGAGCTTATTAACAACCTGGCTCAGCAGCATGGTGGTACTTCTGTATTCACCGGCGTTGGAGAGCGTACTCGTGAGGGTACCGACCTCTTCCTCGAGATGACTGAGTCTGGCGTTATTAACAAGACCTGTCTTGTCTACGGTCAGATGAACGAGCCACCAGGAGCTCGTATGCGTGTTGCTCTTGCAGGTCTTACCACTGCAGAGTACTTCCGTGATCAGGGCCAGGATGTTCTGTTGTTTATCGACAACATCTTCCGTTTCTCTCAGGCAGGTTCTGAGGTATCCGCACTGCTCGGCCGTATGCCTTCTGCAGTTGGTTACCAGCCAACCCTGGCTACAGAGATGGGTGAGCTTCAGGAGCGTATTACTTCCACTAAGGAAGGCTCTATTACTTCTGTACAGGCAGTCTACGTCCCTGCAGACGACCTTACCGACCCTGCTCCTGCTACAACCTTTACGCACTTGGATGCAACTACCGTTCTTTCTCGTGCTATTACCGAGCTTGGTATTTATCCAGCAGTTGATCCTCTGGCCAGCTCTAGCTCCGCTCTTGATCCTTCCATTGTCGGCGCAGAGCACTATCGCGTTGCTATGGCAGTTCAGGAGACCCTGCAGGAGTACTCTGACCTTCAGGACATCATCGCAATTCTGGGTATGGACGAGCTTTCTGAGGAGCAGCAGCAGACCGTTGCTCGCGCTCGTAAGATTCAGCAGTTCCCTCTCTCAGTCATTCCATGTTGCCGAGAAATTCACCGGTAACCCTGGCGTGTACTGCACCGTTGAGGAAACCGTTCGCTCCTTCGCAGAGATTATTGACGGTAAGTGCGATGACCTTCCTGAGCAGGCCTTCCGCTTCGCAGGAACCATCGAAGACGTTCGCGAGCGCGCTGCAAAGATGGCCGCTTCGGATAGCTCACAGAACTAGGATTTCTCATGGCTGAGTTGACTTGTCAGTTTGTCAGACCAGATAAGCTCCTTTACGAAGGAACCGTAGAAAGTCTGATTCTTGCTTCACCAGATGGAGAGTATGGTGTGTGGCCAGGCCACGCACCAGAAATCATTGCACTTGGCGATGGTGTTGTAAGGCTGCATATGCCTCATCCAGAGTCTGAAGAAGAATCTACGACCAAGATAGTGATTTCTGGCGGATACGCAGAAATCGATCCAACAGGAGTCATTATCTTGGCCGATCATGCTCGTCGCGTTGATGACATTGATGCAGATGTTGTGCGCGAGACAAGAGATGACGTCATTGACCAGATGCTTTCTCTTCCAGAAGACGATAATCGTCGTGCCTACTACGCAAAAAAAGATAGACTGGTGTAATCTACTTCTGAAGCAAGTGGTTGAGGAGTAATCCTCGCACTGTCGTTTTCGGAGGTTTATGGACGTCATAAAAGTAGTAGGTGGCCATTCTGTAACAGGAGAGGTCACTGTTGAGGGTGCAAAAAACTCCGCCCTTAAGTTGATGGCTGCAACCATCATGGCCCCTGGTGTTACCACACTTACAAACGTTCCTAATATTGCAGACGTTCACGTCATGGGTAAGGTACTCAAGACGTTGGGTGCTCGTATTGAGGTCGTTGGTCTTCACGAGCTTAAAATTGATACTACTGATATCACAAGTTGGGAGACCCCTTACAGTCTTGTTGCGCAAATGCGCGCATCAACGGCTGTTTTGGGCCCTCTGATTTCCCGTTTTGGCAAGGCAGTTGTTGCCATGCCAGGTGGCTGCAATATCGGTGCACGTAAAATTGACATGCACATCTTGGGTCTTGAGGCCTTGGGTGTTGAATTTAAGGTTGAGCACGGAAACATCCATGCAAGCGCACCTCATGGTGTCAAGGGAGAGACAGTTTCTCTAGCTTTTGCTTCTGTTGGTGCAACAGAAAACCTGATGATGGCATCAGTCTTTGCGAAGGGTGTTACCGTCATCGATAATGCTGCCCGTGAGCCAGAGATTGTTGATCTTGCTAACATGCTCAACAAAATGGGAGCAAATATCCAGGGTGCTGGATCACCTGTCATTGAGATTCATGGTGTATCTGAACTGCATCCTGTTGAGCATGCGGTTGTGGGCGACCGTATTGAGGCGGGCACCTTCTTGGCTATTGGCGCGCTGACCGGCGATCCTATTACGGTTCATGGCTTTGATCCTGCTCATCTTGGCCTGGTGCTCAAGAAGTACGAGCAGATGGGCATTACCATTGAGACAGGGGATAGGTGGGCACGGGCTTCTCGCCAGGAAGATCTTAAGGCCATCGACATCCAAACGCTGCCATTCCCCGGATTTCCAACAGACATGCAGGCCCAGACCATGACGCTGCTCGCGCTGGCTCAGGGCACGTGCATCATCACGGAAAACGTGTTTGAGAACCGCTTTATGCTGGCTTCTGAGCTCTCTCGTATGGGAGCTGATATTACCATCGAGGGCCATCATGCTATCGTTCGCGGTGTCTCAGGTCTTGAAGGCGCACAGGTTAAGTCGCCTGATCTTCGTGGCGGTGCTGCTCTTGTTATGGCTGGCCTTGTGGCTGAGGGAGAAACTACCGTTTCTGCTATACACCACATCGATCGTGGCTACGAGGGATTTGTCGAGAAACTCGTTGCTTTGGGAGCCGATGCTCAGCGCACCACCATTCCAGACGACGACTTTATCGAAGGATAGTTTGTGTCAAATACGTCAAAGAACACTAAATTATCTGCCGATGGCACTTCGGAGAGTGTTGCTACAAGTGCTTCTCCGTTTAGCCGTTCTCAGGCAGAGGCCTACCAAAAGCGCCGTAAGCGCGTTTTCAGAAAACAGATTGTTGTAAGGACGCTCTTATGTACCCTTGCTGCTGTTTTTGTGGCTGCGCTGGTGAGTGTAGGTTTTTGGTATGCAAGTGTTCAGGCTCAACTCAATAACTCGCAGGTCATTACTGCGGAACTTCGCCAGACGCTTCAGGAGCCCACGGCACCAAGCGATCCTTACTATGTGCTGCTTTTAGGCACTGATGGCCGCCCTGGTGAAACCGAGTACCGTGCTGATTCCATTATTTTGGCGCGCGTTGATCCTATCCATAAGCGCGTGACCATGCTTTCTATTCCACGAGATACGCGCGTCTTGTGGAAGGGTTCGTACATGAAGATCAACGCTGTGCACTACTATGACGGTGCAAATGGCATGGTACAGGCGGTAAACGAGCTCTGTGGCGTGCGCATTGCGCATTACGCTGAGGTCAATTTTGACGGCCTTGCAGGCATCACGGACGCGCTTGGCGGCGTAACCGTTAACGTTGAGCAGTATATGCGCGATACAGAAAACTTTGACGACGTTGTAGAGCTCTATCCTGGCGTTCAGAAGCTCAACGGCGCTCAAGCGCTCTTCTTCACACGTGTTCGCTACGCCTTTGCGGACAGCGATTACACCCGCATGCGTCACCAAAGAACATTTATCAAGGCTATGATTGCACAGATTTTGAACACAGGTGACCCTGTGGCCATCGCCAACATTGTCAACTCTACGGCAAGCATGGTCATCACAGACCTCTCTGTTCCAGAAATCGTGTCTTTGGGCACGCAGATGATTGGCATGAACACCGAAAAGGACATCTATACTGCGTATGTTCCTTCTGAAGGTGCTGAAATCGGCGATCAGTCATACGTCATCGTAGATGAAGACGCTCTTGCAAGATGATGAAGGTCATCGAGGCAGGAGAAGATCCGTCCAGCTTAAACGAGCAGACAGATGCCGAGGCAAACGCTGAAGCAGCAGAGAAAAGTTCTGAGGAGTCCTCGGAATCTTCAAACAGGTCTTCTCGTCAGTAGATTCTAAGTGTCACTTTTGGGTATCATTCAAGTATTAGAAATACATTTGTTGCATAAAGCAACCAATTTTGCATGGAAAAGGCTGCCTGAGCAGCCATCGGAGGAGATTTATGGCCAACGATAACGTACAGAACGAGCACGCACTGACAAAAGCAGGTGAGGATTACCTTGAGGCAATCTATCGCATTGCCCTTGAGCAGCCAGAAGACGATAAAAGCGTCCGCTCCGTTGATATTGCTGAGTCCTTGGACGTCTCAAAAGCAAGTGTCAACAAGGCGTTGACCCAGCTCAAAGAGCAGGATATGGTCGAGCAGAGTCGCTACGGCCGCGTTACGCTGACCAAAGAGGGCGAGGCAAACGCTCGCAGCACCTGGCGTGCTCATCGCGCACTCCGTGTCTTCCTTGAGCAAGATCTTGGTGTTGATACAGAAACTGCAGACGCTGAGGCATGTCTCATGGAGCACTCACTTTCCTCTGATACGCTCAAAAAGCTCATTACATTCCTTGAGAAGCGTGGTATTGAGATTCCAAGCAAGTAGTTCCGGGTAGATGTTTGTTTTCACAGCTTACGGACGGTAAAACCGCCACTTTATAGGCGCATGTTAGGTGCGCAGAGCCACTAGGGCTCGTAACTGAAAAGGTACTTACATGAAGGCAATTATCCCAGCAGCAGGTCTAGGTACACGTTTTCTACCTGCAACAAAGGTAACCCCTAAAGAGCTGTTGCCTGTTTTGGATAAGCCCGTTATTCAGTATGTGGTCGAGGAGGCTCTTGAGCCAGAAGAGGTTGATGAGGTAATTATCATCAACTCTCGCGAGAAGCCACAGATTGAAATGTACTTTGCAACTGATCAGAAGTTTGAGGGTGATCTTGCTTCTCGTGGCAAACAAGACCTTGCCGATAAGGTCCATGCAGCTTCTGCACTTCCTGTTTCCTTTACCTATCAGGACAACCCTCGTGGTCTTGGCCACGCAGTGCTTTGCGCTGCTGATGGTGTAGGCAACGAGCCATTCTT